>JAEWUC010000004.1 GCA_023397505.1 Bacteroidota bacterium
ATTGCGATAAAAATATGAAAGAGAATTTTGAACCTGTTGACGGTGAGTGGATTCTTGGAAAAATAAAAAATATGCCGATTACTAAATGGAATTATAAAAAGACTGATCCCAATGAAAAATATATTGGTCCTATATCTCAAGATTTTCACGCCGCATTTCATTTGAACGGAACAGACAGTCTTGGCATTAATTCTATCTCTATTGACGGTGTTAATATGGCAGCTATTAAAGCGCTCGAAAAAAGAACTTCAGAGATGAAGGCCGTTATTGATTTCTTGATTAAAGAAAACAAAGAGTTGAAAGAACATGTTTCAAATGTGAACAAAGTAAACGATGAGCTTCAAGAATTGAGAAAATTGAAAGCCGAGTTGCAAGATCAATTGAAGATCGTTAAAGCAAAAAACGAAAGGGAAAACGTTGCATCAATAACTAAATAAAACATTTGCCGTTAAGGTAGAGAGTATGAAAAAGGTTTGGTTTTTATTGATTTGTCTTGTTGCGGTTCAATGGACTTATGCACAAAGCACTGTAACTATTGGTATTGGTTCTTCTGTTGCCGTAGGTAACGGTAGTAATGTTTCTGCCGGATACAGAGACGGAACAATGACAAGTACCGGCTATTTCAATTCAAGAAGTATTACATTTGACCCGGTTGCCACAGCCGCCACAACTATAACACAATCAAGTTTTTTTGCTAACTGGAATGCCGCCTCGGGAGCTAACGGATATAGGTTGGATGTATCAACCGTTTCAAACTTCTCATCATTTGTATCCGGTTACCAAAATTTAGATGTAGGTAATGTTGTATCCTTCAATGTTAACTCAAATCTTTCAGCGGGAACTACCTATTACTATCGCGTAAGAGCATATGACATAGATGGAATAACAGGTTATTCAAATGTAATTACTTTTGTAACTGCCCCTTCAAACCCTGTTGCAGCGGCGGCAACAAGTATTAATGATATAAGTTTTAGTGCTAATTGGGGTAGCGTAACAGGTGCAACCGGATATTATTTGGATGTTGCAACAGCTTCAGATTTTACTGCGGGAACATTTGTTGCCGGATTTGAAAATAAAGATGTTGGTAATGTTGTCACTTTTTCGATTACAGGTTTAACAGGAAATGCAAATTATTACTATAGAATAAGAGCACGGAATGCATACGGCACAAGCGACAATTCAAACACAATAACTGTTCTAACCGCACCGGCTGCTCCGACTGCTATCGCGGCATTGCCGATAGGACAAACGAGTTTTACAGCAAAATGGAACACTTCTCTTGGGGCAACAAAATACTATTTAGATGTTTCTCTGCTTTCCAATTTTTCTACTTATGTAACGGGGTATCAAAACTTAGATGTCGGCAGTGATACAACTTATTCAGCTATTACAAACATATCGGCTGGAACAACGTACTATTATAGAGTACGTGCATCCAATGGAAATAGTTCAAGCACAAATTCCAATACAATAAGTATAATTACCGTTCCGCCAAATCCGGTAGTTGCAGCAGCAACAGATATTTTAAGCACAAGTTTTACTGCAAACTGGAATACTTCAACCGGTGCGGCTAAATATTATTTGGATGTGTCGGTAGATATTAACTTCGGTTCTTTTGTAGCTGACTATGAAGATAAAGATGTCGGCAACGTAACTACTTTTTCGGTTAATACAAATCTTGTAGCCGGAACAATTTATTATTACAGGGTGCGTGCATACAATGCAGGCGGAACAAGCGGTAATTCCGGAACAATAACGGTCGCTACTATTCCTCCTACTCCCGTTGCTACAGCCGCAAGTTCGATTGGTCAAACAAGTTTTTCTGCAAATTGGAATGCAGCAAATGGCGCTACAAAATATTATTTAGATGTATCGCCTAACGTAAACTTTACAACATTTGTAACTGATTATCAGAATAAAGATGTTGGAGATGTTACAATCTTTTCGGTTAATACAAATCTTACAGCAGGAACAACATATTATTATCGCGTCCGCGCAAATAATGCAACCGGAACCAGTAACAACTCAAATAAAATAAATGTTATAACTGTTCCACCGCAGCCTATTTCCATTGCCGCGACTAATATTACAGAAGTAAATTTTAATGCCAATTGGAATGTTTCACTTTCTGCTTCTGGTTACCGGCTTGATGTTGCAACCGATATTGGATTTGGTGACGGAACATTTGTAGCAGGATTTCAAGATATAGATGTTGCTGCTGTAACAACATATTTGGTAACGGGTCTTTCTGCAAATACAACATACTATTACAGGGTAAGAGCATATAATGGAAGCGGCACAAGTGAAAGCTCCGGTACAATTACACAAACAACAGCATCACCCGCTCCCGTAGCAAATACCGCATCGTTAACAACACAAACAAGTTTTAATGCAAACTGGAATGAATCAGTAGGGGCAACGGGTTATTATCTCGATGTTGCAACTAGTTCCGGGTTTACTTCAGGAACATATGTAACCGGATATCAAAATCTTGATGTTGGGAATGTATTAACATTTTCTATCAATTCTAATCTATTGGAAGGAACAACTTATTATTATAGAGTCCGCGCATACAATGCAAACGGAATAAGCATAAGTTCAAATACAATTAATTTGACAACAGCGCCGGGTAATCCAATTGCAACAACTGCAACTTCTATTACGTCAACAAGTTTTAATGCTAATTGGAATGCCGTTGCAGGCGCTTCTGGTTATCGTTTGGATGTTTCAACAAATTCCGGTTTCGGTGCCGGTACTTTTGTTGCCGGATATGAAAATAAAGATATCGGCAATGTTATAACATCGACTGTAAATACAAATTTAATTTCTGGAATAACATATTATTATAGAGTTAAGGCATACAATACTGGGGGTACCAGCGGAAATTCCGGTGTGATTACAGTTGTAACCGTACCTGCCGCACCAACTGTAAACGCATCTACATCTATTGGTGAAACAAATTTTACTGCTAATTGGAATTCATCTGCAGGAGCCAGCGGATATTTTTTAGATGTAGCTACAGATAACGGATTTACAACTTTTGTTACCGGGTTCAGTAATAAGGATGTTGGAAATGTAACATCATATATTGTTACAGGATTATCAAGAGGTGTAACATATTACTACCGACTGAGAGCTTATAATTTAAGCGGCACTGGAGAAAATTCAGATACTCATACAGTTTTAACAACATCATCTGCACCTTCGGCAACAATTGCTTCAAGCATAACTGACGCAAGTTTTAATGCAAACTGGACAGCCTCTGCCGGAGTTTCAGGATATTATCTGGATGTTGCAACGGATAACGGGTTTACTGATTATGTAGCCGGATTTAATAATTTAGATGTTGCAAATGTTGTAACATATTCTATTCCCGGATTGACGGCCGGTAATGATTATTTCTACCGTGTTAGATCATACAATGCAAGCGGGACAAGTGTTAATTCAAATACAATAACAGTATTTACAATTCCAACCGCACCTGCTGAACAAGCAGCGACATCAATTACTGAAAATAGTTTTGTTGCAAATTGGAATGCATCAACCGGTGCTTCCGGTTATTACCTTGATGTTGCTACCGATAATGGTTTTACAAGTTTTATTGCAGGTTTTAACGGCAAAAATGTTGGGAGTGTAACAACCTATTCGGTTGCATCATTAGCAGGCAATACTAATTATTATTATAGAATTCGTGCATATAATACGGGCGGAACAAGTACTAATTCCGGAACAATTACAACAACAACTCTTGCCGACCAACCTCCGGCTCCCGCAGTGATACCTGCAACTGCAATGACCACCACAAGTTTTAGCGCAAATTGGAATGCATCAATCGGCGCAACCGGGTACTATCTTGATGTTGCTACTGATAATTTATTTACGAATCTTGTCGCGGGATTTGATAACAAAGATATTGGTGCAGTAACAACATACTCGGTTACCGGATTAACAGAGGGCACAACCTATTACTACAGATTGAGGGCATATAACGGAATCGGTACAAGTGGAAATTCAAGTACGATAATGGTTAAAACAATTCCGTTGGCTCCGGTAGAACAAGCAGCCGCATCAATAACTACCGCGAGTTTTGATGCTAATTGGACTGCGTCATCAGGTGCAACCGGTTATTATCTTGATGTTGCAACTAATGTCGGATTTACAACTTTTGTTACAGGTTTTGAAAATAGAGATGTTGCCGATGTTACAACTTATACGGTAACCGGATTAACCGGAGGGGTTCAATATTTTTATCGAATTAGAGCATACAATACGGGGGGAACCAGCGGTAATTCAGAAACAATAAATCTCACAACCACTGCCGGTGGAACTGTAATTGCTACGGCGGCAACTTCTATTTTAGGAACAAGTTTTACCGCCAATTGGGATGCATATGGCGGAGCTGCAGGATATAAATTAGATGTTTCAACAAATTCAAGTTTTGGTGCAGGTAGTTTTGTACCCGGTTATGAAGATTTAGATGTTCTTAATGTTACCAACTATTCCGTTACAGGTCTTTCGGCCGGTACGAATTATTATTATAGAGTTACAGCTTATGATGCCGTACCGGCGGACCTTGGTACTTCCGGCACTATAAATGTATTAACATTGCCTCCTGCACCATCAGCAACCGCAGCAACATCTCCTACAGAAACAAATTTTACTGCAAACTGGAATTCTGCAACAAGCGCAACTGGATATTATCTTGATGTGGCTACAGATATTGGAATAACAAGTTTTGTAACAGGCTTCAACAACAAATATGTTAATAGCGTTAATAATTATTTAATAACCGGCTTATCCAGCGGAACGAATTATTATTACCGTGTTCGGGCAAAAAATGGAAGCGGGATAAGTGATGATTCCGGAATTATTACTGCATTAACAGCTCCGCACACGCCAACAGCAACTTATGCTACAGCTATAACTAATGTTAGTTTTAATGCCAATTGGAATGCATCCACCGGGGCAAGCGGTTATAGATTGGATGTTTCAACCACATCGGATTTTTCAGGAATTCTTGGTTCTTATAATAATTTGGATGTTGGAAATGTTACAGCCGCCGCCGTGACAGGACTAAGCGGTGGAACTAATTATTATTACAGACTTAGAGCATATAATAATAGCGGAACAACAAGTAACTCTGCAACTGTTTCGATGCTAACTTTACCTTCTGCGCCTGTTGAAGCCGCGGCATCATCAATTAATAAAACAAGTTTTTCTGCAAACTGGAATGCATCGGCAGGTGCAACAAAATATTACCTGGATGTTGCAACAACAAGTAATTTTACCGGGGGAACGTATGTAAGCGGTTATCAAAATCTTGACGTAGGCAATGTTATAATTTATTCCGTTACAGGCTTAGCTCCGGGAACAAATTATTATTACCGCGTTAGGGCATTTAACTCAAGCGGTAACAGCATTAATTCGGGAACAACAACTGTTAGGACAATACCACCTGAACCCAATGTACTATCCGCTTCGGCTATAGAGAATACTAGTTTCTCTGCAAATTGGAATGCTTCTTCCGGTGCAACAGGTTATAGATTGGATGTCTCGACAACTTCGGATTTTTCAGGCATACTCGGTTCATATAATAATTTGGATGTTGGAAATGTAACAACATATACTGTTTCCGGATTGAGCGGTGGAGCAACTTATTATTATAAAGTAAAAGCATATAACGGAAGCGGAACAAGCTATGATTCGGGGATAATGGCTGTTTTGACTGCACCGGCTTCACCAACAGCAACTGATGCAACTTCAATCGGCGAAAAAAGCTTTTACGCAAACTGGAATTCAAGCAGCGGGGCGGATGGTTATAAACTTGATGTATCCACCGATGCCGGGTTCGGGAGTTTTATTGCCGGATATAGTAATAAAGATGTCGGCAATGTTACAACTTTTCCTGTTACAGGTTTAAGCGGTGGAACAACATACTATTTTAGGATAAGATCATACAGCGGAAGCAGGATAAGCGGAAATTCAAATGTTATTACAACATTAACAAAACCTGCTGCACCGATATCTAATGCCGCCACTTCAATTGCTGTAACAAGTTTTAGCGCAAATTGGAATTTATCTGCCGGTGCAAGTAAATATTATTTGGATGTAGCTACTAACAGCTCGTTTACAAATTTTGTCGCCGGGTTCAATAATTTAGATGTTGGTAATGTAGTTACATATTCGATAACATCTTTAACTGCTAATACAAATTATTATTATCGAATTAGAGCATATAATACAACCGGCACAAGCATTAGTTCAATTACAGTAAATGCATTAACAGCGCCGTCTATTCCGACTACTTTGGCTGAAACTTCAATTACAAATACAAGTTTTATTGCCAATTGGAATGCAAGTGCGGGCGCAACAGGTTATAGGATAGATGTTTCTACAGCATCTGATTTTTCAAGTTATGTAGGCATCTACAATAATAAAGATATCGGCAGCGTAACAACATATTCAATTTCAGGATTGGCAGGTAATACAGTTTATTATTATCGCCTAAGAGCATACAGCGGAAGCGGAACAAGCGGAAATTCAGGACCGGATAATATTACAACCGCACTTGATCCGTCGGGTCAACCTGTAGCAACCGCTGCAACCTTAATTACAAAAACTAGTTTTAGTGCAAACTGGAATGCTGTTGCCGGCGCACAAGGTTATATGTTGGATGTATCAACCGATTGGAATTTTAGCGCCGGAACATTCGTAACAAATTTTAATGATGCTGATGTTGGTAACGTTACAACATATTCGGTTTCAGGATTGACAGTCGGGGCAACATATTATTATCGTATAAGATCATACAATGTTAGCGGAACGAGCAGTAGTTCGGGAACTATAACTGCATTAACACTTCCAAATGAACCTGTCGCAACTGCAGCATCATCGTTGGCATCCACAAGTTTTAGCGCAAATTGGAACTCCGTACCTGATATAACCGAATATCATCTTGATGTTGCAACCGATGCAGGCTTTACAAGTATTCTCCCGGCATACAATAATCTCAATGTAAACAATGTTACTACGTATTCCATAACTTCATTAAATGGCGGAACGACATATCATTTTAGAGTACGTGCATATAATGGAAGCGGGGCGAGCGGCAATTCAAATGTTGTCTCGGCTTTAACTATTCCATCCGCTCCGATAGCAACTGCTGCAACCTCTCCGCTTGAATCAAGTTTCAATGCAAATTGGAATTCTGTTACAGGTGCTGCAGGTTACCGTCTCGATGTTTCTACAAATCCCGGTTTTACTGCCGGATCATTTCTTCAAGGATTCGAAGATGAAGATGTTTCCAATGTTACTACTTATTCAATTTCGGCATTAACAGGCGGGACAACTTACTATTACAGAGTTAGATCATATAATGCCGGTGGAACAAGTTCCAATTCGAATGTAATAACAACTATTACATTGCCGTTAGCGCCGGTGGCTGAAGCTTCTTCAACGGTTACAGGTACAAGTTTTAATGCAAATTGGAGTGATGTAACAGGTGCAGCGAAATATTATTTAGATGTTTCAACGAGCAGTGGATTTGATGCCGGTACTTTTTTGGCCGGTTATGAAAATAGAGATGTCGGCAATATTTTGATTTACTCCATTTCAGGGTTAAATGTAAATACAAATTATTATTACCGGGTAAGAGCATATAATACTTCCGGTTCAAGCGGCAATTCAAACATAATAACAGTTCTAACTGCGCCTTTGCCGCCTGTTACGCTCGATGCAACTTTATCATCGGAAAATAGTTTTACCGCAAATTGGAATTCATCGGTCGGAGCTACCGGTTATAGAATTGATGTCTCTACCGATATCGCTTTCGCCCCCGGGACATTTGATTCCGGTTATGAGGATAAAGATATAGGTAATGTTGTATCATATTCTGTTACGGGTATCAGCGGCGGATTTACACATTACTATAGATTGAGAGCTTATAATTCTGGTGGAACAAGTGTCAATTCTGGAACAATAAAAGTCCTGGGTGTTCCAAATGCTGGTCAAGCAACAGCAGTTACAATAACAAGTTTTTCTGCAAATTGGAATTCGGTTACCGGGGTTCTTGGATATAGGCTGGATGTTTCAACAAGTAACAGCTTCGATGCCGGTACATACTTAACCGGGTTTGAAAATAAAGATGTTGGCAACGTAACAACTTTTCCAATTTCCGGTTTAACTCCTAATACAACTTATTACTATCGCATCAGATCGTATGACGCAGGCAGTGTAAGCGGTAATTCGAATACTATCTTGGTAAAAAACCTTCCAAATCCACCGGTTGCGATGTCTGCAGTAAATGTTGGTCAAACAAATTTTCTTGCTAACTGGTCTGTTTCTGTCGGCGGTGCTTCCGGGTACACACTTGATGTAGCGACCGATTCAACCTTTATGAATTTCTTACCGGACTTTAATGATAAATTAGTGGTTAACGCTACTTCTTATACAGTCTTAGGATTATCTAAAAACACAAACTATTACTATAGACTTAGGGCTGTTAATAATACCGGTTCAAGCGGGTACTCCAATATAATTGCTGTACGCACTTTACCTAATAATGCGCCGATTGTTTCAAAAATTGGAAATGAATCTTTAGAATATAAAATTAAAGGCAGCGAACTGAAGTTATGGGAAACTATTGAAATAGTGGATCCAGATGATTCTAATATAGAAGGCGCCGTTGTTTCGGTAAGTTCTAATTATCAGAAGGATGAAGATAAGCTAACTTTTACTGCCAAAGATGAAATTATTGGATCATGGGATAACAACAGCGGAACGCTGATGTTCAAAGGTAGCGCACCGCTTTCTGAGTACATATCCTTGCTAAAAAGTGTTGGTTATTGCAATACTCTTTTTAATACCACAAAGACAAATCGTGTAGTTAGTATTACTGTGTCTGATGGAATTGACAATAGTAGCGCTGTAAATAGAACAATAGAAATTAAAAAAACCAATTCTGCTCCTGTGCTTAGCAATATAGAAACGGATGTAATTAGTTTTAGAAAAGGAAGTCAACATGTTAACATTTCCGACAGTGTAATTGTTAAAGATGAAGATAACTTTTATTTATCAAACGGTACTGTGAGAATAGAAAGTAATTTTATTGCCGATGAGGATTTATTAAGCTTTTCTTCTACCGATAGCATACATGGAGAGTTTAATGATAGTACAGGAATTTTATCATTCTCAGGCAAAGGAAAAATATCCGAATATGAAAATGTTTTACGTTCTGTAAAATATTCGAATACTAAAGGTGTATTTGCAAAAACCTCTACAAAAACAATTTCATTCTCTGTATCTGATGGTATAACTGTTAGCAATATTTCTTCAAGAATAATTGACATCATTTCGCCAGTTCTTCCCCCGGGTGGTTTGCAAGTATCGAATGACTCTAATGCAGGTATAATTTTATCTTGGCAGGACAAAAGCGACAATGAAGATGGATTTATTATAACCCGTGAACATTTATCAACGAACGGTGATGGAAGCGGTAAAATTATTTCTGATTCTGTGGGAATGAATAGCACATCTTATATTGATTTATCAATTACCGAAGCAGATTATTATAGATATTCAATACAATCGTATATGTCAAACGGGGCTATCAGCGATTTGATACCTGATAACCAAAAAAGTATTAGAGCCGGATTAAAGAAACCCGAAGAGCTTGAAGCTATAGCAGTTCCTTCGGGGCATGTTGAACTTAAATGGAAAGATTGCTCGAATGTCGAGGAAATTTTTAACATTGAAAGATCAGAAAATAATAATGACAAATTTATTAAACTTGCTCAAGTAGATAAAAATTTATGTCATTATAACGATTCAACAATTGTCAACGGCACTAAATATTTTTACCGGGTGTCGGCACAAAAAGATACCTTAATTTCAGGCTTAAGCAATGTATTTGAAATTATTGCAATAGTGACCGACGTTTATGATGAAACCTCAGGGATACCAACTGATTATATATTATATCAAAATTATCCGAATCCGTTTAATCCGCATACTACGATTAAATACGGATTGCCGAAACCGGGTCTTGTTAAATTAGTTTTATACAATATACTGGGTGAAGAATTAACTACCCTTGTCAATGCAGAGCAAAATGCAGGGTATCATAAAATACAGTTTAATGCTTCCCAATATTCAAGCGGTATCTATTTCTGCAAAATAAATTCGGAAAAATTTTCTAAGGTTATCAAGATGCTTTTAGTCAAATAAATTTTTGTATAGTTGCATTTTTTTATTAATTCGAAAAAAACAAAATTATATATTTAACTATAAGATTTTATTCCGGACAATTTATGGCTATCAAATTCAGCAGTGATTTTTCTGATGGAATCCTCTCAATAGTTACCGAAGGATTTGATGAAGGTTTTGAAGACGCAAGAAGTTACAGCAAGTCTGTAATGAATAAAGCAAAAGAATATAATTGTCTAAAAGTCATTTGCGACGAAAGAAATCTTGAGTACAGGTTGTCGATGGTTGAGACATTTAAACTTGCAGAGTTTTTAGCCGAAAGCGTTCCTTTTGACGCCCGAATAGCAATTATTGCAGATGTAAAGTTTAAGGATGTTATAGAATTTTGGGAGACGGTTTCAGTTAACCGCGGTGTTTCTGTAAAAGCATTTCATGATTTGGATTCAGCTAAGAAGTGGATTGATGAGTGATATAACGACTGATGTTGTAAATAAAGCGCTCCCCATAACAACAATACAACTTTTTTCAAAACTCAAAAGCAATTATCTTTTACAACTAAACACTATAACTTGACAAATGCCGAACAGTTTAAAGCGGTTGGCTTGTAAAATGGGTTATAATTCTAAGTCTATCCAATTCAGTCCAAACTCTCTACACAAATTTGTCAATCGCGTTTTATTTACAGGTTTAGCTTCAAGAACTCTTGCTTCTTCATTCTTTATCAAATAATTATCACAGAATTGAAAATTACTTTGTAGCTTATGTCTCGCCATCATTTCAACACAATTAGCGTAGAAGAATATCATATTCTCAAGAGTTGGGTTTATAGACAATTTTTCATAAAAACTATATATACCGCTTTCTACTTTCAATGTTTGCCCGTCATTTATAAAAACGATATAACCATATTCACCAACGGAAATACAAATTGAAGTAGTTGCTAGCAGATGGGCGAAAAAGAATGGTTGTGGAATAGAAAATGAAAATTTAAAAACTGAACCGTACGGTTTAGGTATTGTAAAAAACTCATTGGTTAAACATTTTAAAAAAAGTTTATCAAGTTTATAGGGGTCATTTCGTTTTATAATATCACCAATATTCTCTTTTGGAGTCTTTCTATCCCATCTAAGCATTTTATCTTTATATGTTAATCCATAATGTATTTTATGAGCCCACATCCAAATTTCATATTCGGTGGCGATATTCTTGCTTACTTTATTCTCTAAGACCGAAAGAACTTCATTATTACATTTATTACAACAGCTTATTTTTAGTTTACTGTAAAATATGGGTGTTTGATTAGGTAGTTTCATTTTAAGATTCCACAAATCAAATTTGTTTAACAACCATTTAGGTATAATATCTTCCATCGTTTCAGCGCTCAAATCACAGATAAAACATTTTTTCATAACTAACTATTCTTTATTGAAGCATAACATGTATTTATTTTTTTACAAGTTTAATTATTTCAGGCAATATCTCACCTGCTTTTCCAAAAATCGAATAGTCGGCATATTGTGTCATTTCAGTCGGTTCAATATTAATTTCAACAAGATATGATCCTGCTTGTTTTGCACTCATCGGGATATAAGCTGCCGGGTAAACGACGGCGCTTGTACCAACCACAAAACAAATATCACTCCACTCGGCAGCAGTCTCGCCCCCGGTAAATTGATCTTGTGGCAGCATCTCGCCAAACCAAACAACATCCGGACGAATTAAACCGCCGCAATTTTTACATTTAGGAACAGAGCTCAATTTTTCAAAATCGGTGATTTTATAGAACGTTTTACAATCGCTGCAAAAATTTCTTTCAATATTTCCATGGAGTTCAAAAATTTTTGTTGAGCCTGCGCGACGGTGAAGATTGTCGATGTTCTGTGTTACAACCGTAACTTCGTAATATTTTTCCAATTCTGCTATTGCTGTGTGGCCCGCATTAGGTTCAACATTGTTTATAATATCTCTCCGGTGTTGATACCATTCCCAAACTAAATCCGGGTTGCGCATGAAAGCATCGAAGCTGGCAAGTTCCTCAGGTTTCATTTTATTCCAAATACCGTCCGCACCTCGGAAAGTTGCAATGCCGCTCTCGGCTGAAATACCCGCGCCTGTAAAGAAAACAATTTTCTTTGCAGTTTCTAATTTATTTACAAATTCTTTTTTGAAATTCATTGTCAATTTGAAAACCCTTCCCTCTTAGAAAGGAAGGGTAGGAAAGGTTTCATTCGTCTTTGATATCGTTCAATAATTTTTTTGCTTCAGCAATTCTTTTGTCATCGTCCTGGTGTTGTTTGGGAGATGTAAGTGCTTTGTTTAACATGGTTCTTGCTGTTTCATATTCATCTTCACGGATTAAAGAAATTGCATAATCAACATAAAACATTATATAATTAGGATGAAGCTGGATTGCCTTTTTGTATTCTGCGATTGCAATTTCATTATCTGCCCAGCCCAAACCCAAAACAGATCTTGCAGGTTTCCATTTTTCACTTGTCTTAGCATGAGTTCTTCCTAAAACATAATGGGCAACGCCTTGAGCAAAGTTTCCGCCATTGTTAAGTTGTATTGCTTTTTCGACATCGGCACGAACAGAATTTACCACACCGGCAACAGAAAAAATTCCTTTAAACAGGGCTATCCTTCCATTCGCAATTGCACGGCGCAAATAGGAAATGGATTTATCCGGTCCAAATTTTACGGCTTTCTCTGCATATTCAAGTGCGGTTTGATATGTTGCAATTTGAGCATCTTCCTGAGAGCTTGTACTGCTCGGCATTTTTTCTCCAAGGTCAACATAAACTCGTGAAAGCCGCCAAATAACTTCCCAATTATTGGCATCTATTTTTTCGGCTTTCTTCAACACTTCAAGTTGTTTTTCGTTGTTAAATTCTTTGTAATATTTTTCGGAGTCATCAACTAGTTGATCGATGTTTTGAGCTGGTAAAATTGCTGTAAAGAGGAAAATAAATAATGCTGAAATGAATTTGTTTTTTTTCATATGTGTTCCTCTTGATTTGTCTTGTTATACTTTTACTCCCCCTCTTCGGGAATATAAAGCGATGTATTTGCAAGCGGAAGGAATCGTGTCCACCTGCCTGATTTATTTTTATCTGTTTCTATAGCCGATTTATATGCGTTTGTTTTCGCACTAAGTTCATCGGCTTGATAGAGTATAATTGCTTCCAAAGTTTTTGGTTCAACCGGAGAAGCAAATTCAAGTTTGCCCTGGTGGCTTAATATTAAATGAAGAAGTTGATCTTTTAATTCTTCCGGAAAATTTTTTATCGATGCCGCATTTCTCTCAACGATTAATGCACCGATCATGATGTGTCCGATAAGTTTTCCTTTATCTGAATAATCGAATGTTGTTTCCGAAGTAAGCTCTTCTGTTTTTCCAAAATCATGAAGTATTGCGCCGCTTATTAATAAATCGCGTTTTACTTCAGGATGAATTGAACACATTAAATCGCAGATGCGTATTATTTCAAGCGTGTGTTCAAGCAATCCGTGAATGTAAGCGTGATGCCAACTTTTACCTGCCGGCGTCCGAGTATATTTTTGCAAATTGCCGCTGTCAAAAACCTTTTTGATTAATTCATTTAAGAATGGATTGTTAATTGATTCGATTACCTTTTCAAATTCTCTTATCATTTCATCAAGCGGTCGTTTCGATTTTGGAAGAAAATCCTCTGAACCTACATTATCATCTTCAACCGCTAAGCGGATTTTTTCAATTTTTATTTGAGGTGATCCGTTGAACTCTTCAATTACCCCTGCCACTTTAACAATTTTTCCTTCGGCAATATCTTTAGATAAAGTTTCTATTTTATCCCATACTTTTGCCGGTAGTGTTGCGGACCTATCCCGTAATTCGAGGTTTAAATATGGTCTGCCGTTTTTGGCGGTTTTAATTTCAAATTTATTAACCATCAGAAATAAAATAATTTCTTCGCCGATAGATATTTCGTTTAGTTCTTTTTGAACAATCATCTTTGTTTTATTGGATTAATATTTAATTCGAAATATGGATTAGAATCTGAAGCAAGTTAGTGAAAAAATATCGAAGGATAAAGTTCAGTTTTCCAATAATTTTATTATGCTTTCCTTTGGCAATCGTACAAGAACCGATCTTTGCAATAAATCAATTGATACTGAAAGAAACGTTTCGTTGTTCTTTTCTTGAACTACACCAATAACATCTGTAAACGGACCGGATGTTATTCTAACTTTTGTACCAACTTCAATTCTATCGGATATAAAAACTTCGGGGCTTTCGGCCAGCATTATTCTCAAATTATTAATTTGCCAATCGGGTATTATAGCCGGCTTACCGTTGAAAGCAACGGTTCTAACAATTGGAGGGTTTTGCATCGCACGTGTTCTACCTTTTTCATCAGTTCTAATAAATACATAACTTCTAAAAATAGGTTCTTGAATTTTTTTCCTTCTGTCGCTCCATTTTTTTGTTACAGTAATAGTTGGCAAATAATTTTCAATCTTTACTTCATCCAGATACAACTGCGCTTTAAACTCGTGGCGCGGTTTTGTATAAAGGGCATACCAGCTAATTTTCCAGTTTGAATTCTCGGCAGGCATTTTTACTCTCTTTAAAAATCAAGATTGGAATAACAAATCTTTCATATTATCAATTAGTTTTACTAAGTCGGCGGGTTTGGAAATTATTCGATCGACGCCAAGTTTTGAATAAGATCTTTTTAAATCATCGCTTAACTTTGCGGAAATTACAATTATAGGAATGTTCCTGCCGGATTCGCGTTTACCGATAGCTTCAACCAATTGTACTCCGTCCATTAACGGCATATCGTGATCGGTAATTATCATCGTCGGTAATATTTCACGAATCATTCGTATCGCTTCGTACCCATTGTTAGCTGTTTTTATTTCGAAGTTGGAAAAATTTGATTCAATTACTTTTTTATACAATGCAAGCACACTTGCTTCATCTTCAACAATAAGAACATAATTTTTTGCTTCGGGTATTGTAATATGAAATTCGCTGCCCTCGCCCGTTTGAGTGTAAAACCAAATTTGTCCGCCGTGCTTTTCAACTATTTCTTTAGTTAAAGTCAGACCCATACCGCTGCCTTTTTCACCATTCGTTCCGGGTAAAACTAATTTTTGATCTATTCTGAACAATTTTTGTTGATTCTCATCCGAAATACCGCATCCTTCATCACGGACAACTATTTCAATCATTCCTTCTTTAAATCTTGACGAACTGATATAAACCGTTTTTTCTTCGGCACTGAATTTTATCGCGTTGCTTGTAAGATGAATAATTGCCTGTCCGATTAATCTTTCATCGGCATTCATAAAAAGATCCGGATCAACATCTACTTTGATATCAATATTTTTTCTTACGGCAACACCGGTTAACGGTGCAACTGCGTTGGCGATTGCATTTTTAATATTAAGCCGAGAAGGCTCAACTTTTACGCGACCGGTTTGAAGGCGCGACCAATCAAGCAGGCAATTAATATAATCGAGCTGGGATTTTGATGAATCATAAATGTATTGTAAATATTCCGCTCTCTCTTCTTCGGTAATGTCCGATTCGTTTAACAAAATTTCGGAAAACCCGAGTAAAGTTGTAAACGGAGCTCTAAGATCATGAGATACTATATTTATAAACTTGTCTTTGTTTGCGTTTAATTCTTTAAGAACTTCAACTTGTCTTTTCGCATCAAGTTCACTCTGCTTGAACTGTGTTATATCCGATATTGCGCTGGTTCTCTCTTTAATTTTACTATCGCCGTTTCTACAAAGGACTAAATTTTCTTTAAACCAAATTTTATCACCCGATTTGGATTTTATCCTATACGAAAATTCGGATGAGTTTAATGCTGAATTTTTTTCAAGCTCGGCTAGTATTTTTTTAACTGATTCACGATCTTCTTCAGCAATTAGCGAGTAATGCTTTTCAGGTAGAGATTGTATTTCTTCCGAGGAATAACCGGAAATATCTTTTACATTGGAGGTACAAAAATACTTTTCTTCAGGTGAGTCTTTTGATAAAACAAAAAACATATTCGTAGAAGATGATAAAAGTTCTAACGTTGTGATATCCAGACCGCTTAAATCCATACTCTCAGTAATTGGTTACAACTGTTTCAAATATAAAAAAATAGTTTTAATAGAACCTAATAGATTTTTTATTTTAAGAAACTTCCTGCAGCCCTGTTGTGTTACGGATTATTGATAATATAAAGGTAAAAAATGAAAGTCATTAAACTGTTGTTTGCTGTTGCTGCTTTATTCAATTCCGTTCTACTTTCACAAGATCTAAACGGAATAATAACCGGCAAAACCATTGATAAATTCAGCAAAGAAGTTCTGCCCGGGGTTAATATTTTAATTGTTGGCACAAACATTGGCGCAGCAACGGATATTAATGGCGAGTTTGAAATTAAAGGGCTGGCTGTTGGTACTTACCAGGTTAGAGCATCCTTTGTTGGATATAATACGATAATTAAAACCGATGTTGTTGTAAACAATTCAAGCCCGGTAAATTTATTGTTTGAGTTGACTGAATCTGTGATTCAGCTTGAAGGCGTTACGGTCAGATCGGATTATTTTGATATGAACCGGACAGAGTTAAATAGCGTATCAAGTTTTAGTTATGAAGAAATACGCCGCGCACCAGGCGGATTTGAAGATGTTGTGCGCGCATTATCTGTACTGCCGGGCGTTGCACAGGCAAGTGCCGGTCGTAATGATCTGGTTGTGCGCGGAGGTGCGCCGTCGGAAAATCTTTATTTAGTTGACGGCTTTGTTGTTCCGAATATTAATCACTTCGGAAGCCAAGGCGCTACAGGAGGACCATTGAGTTTTGTTAATCTTGACTTTGTTCGCGAAACAACTTTTTCAACTGGTGGTTTTTCCGCTTTGTACGGCGA
Source organism: Bacteroidota bacterium (assembly GCA_023397505.1). Taxonomy (GTDB): domain Bacteria; phylum Bacteroidota; class Ignavibacteria; order Ignavibacteriales; family Melioribacteraceae; genus JAEWUC01. Next base: position 17,124 of record JAEWUC010000004.1, read on the forward strand.
TAAACTTTCTTCTGTTTTAAGAATTGATTTACGCGAAGGACGAAAGGATAAAATTGGCGGTAAAGCTACAATTTCAGCTTCACAATTCGGATTAAATCTCGAAGGACCGGTTTCGGAAAAAAGTAATTTTATTTTTTCCGCAAGAAGAAGTTACCTCGATTTTATTTTCAACGCTGCGGGTTTCAATTTTGTACCGGAATATTATGATGTCCTTGGAAAATATTCTTACGATATCGATAACAAAAACAAGATTTCATATTTATTCATCGGCGCGTTCGATAGAGTTAAGTTCAACAACAAAGATTCCGACGACCTTTACGAAAACTCAAGAATTCTGGGCAGCGACCAAAATCAATATGTTACGGGAATATCTTATAGAAAATTATTCGATCAAGGTTTCATGAATTTAACATTGAGCAGATACTTCACAGATTACGATTCTTCGCAAAGGGATACGTTGTTAAATCCAATCTTTCTAAATCAATCACGCGAACAGGAGGATGAATTAAAAGGAGATGCCGTTTTAAAATTGTCTTCAACATCGGAATTGAATTTCGGCGCCTCGATAAAACTCATTAAGTTTAATGCCGATATAAAACTTCCAAATTTCAAAACTACATTCGGCGAAACTTTGAATATTACATCGTTGACAACACAAAAGAATTTTACGAAGTATAATTTGTTCGTCCAATATTCCGATATTCTTTTCGAACGAATTCCCTACAACATCGGTTTGCGCGGCGATTATTTCAGCGGCATTGAATCTAAATTTTATTTAAGTCCGCGGATTTCGGCAGCATACATGTTAAGTGAAACAGCAAGCATTAATTTATCAGCAGGAATTTACACGCAAAGCCCATCTTATATTTGGCTTGCGGCGGAAGAAGTAAATAAAAATTTGAAAGCAGTTAAAGTCAATCAAGTTGTGTTGGGTTACGAAAGAAAACTTCGTGATGATTTAAGGGTTAAAGTTGAAGGATTTTACAAAGATTACGTGGATTACCCGGCAAGTGTTTTGAGACCATACCTTGTTTTGGCTAATACCGGCGCGGGTTACGGCGGCGGTGATGATAATTTTTCAGCTTTCGGTTTGGAAACGCTTGTAAGCGAAGGAAAGGGAAATGTACATGGCGTTGAGTTTTCTCTTCAAAAAAAATCATCCAATCTTCCTCATTACGGAATTTTGAGTGTCACATATAGTGAAGCAAGATTTGCAGGACTAGACGGTATTGAAAGAGCGGGTACATATAGTCAGAAGTGGATAGTGAATTTATCGGGCGGTTATGTGTTTAATGAAAAATGGGAAACATCTTTTAAATTCAGATTTGCAACGGGTAATCCATATACTCCGTATAATTCCGACGGAACACAAAGCGTTGTAAATTTTAATGCTTATAGATTCGAACCGCTTCACTCGCTTGATATTCGCGTTGATAGAAAATGGTTTTTTGAAAGTCTTACATTAATAACATATATAGATATTCAAAACATTTACAACAACAAAAATTCAAACTCAATCCGCTACGATTACCGAACAGGCGAGATTGATAAAGAATCGAGTATCGGTTTGCTGCCGTCAATCGGAATTAGTTTGGAGTTCTAGTTTTACAAATTTTTTTCTTTATTGATTTAATTCTTTACAGATTACCAAGTCATTCCCGAACGTTTTTACTTGTCCGGCATCTTGTTGAACGGATCTGGAATCTAAAAAAGAATACCGTTTCTAACGGTGATTCCCTGAGAACGAAGGTCACGGACATGTCGAATACATATCGGCTAGCATCGGTGATATCTATAATCCTTTCGTACCTAAAATACAGTTTAAAAAGCTATTTAATTTTCCCCAATATTTTTTCGCCGACAAAAATTGTAAGGAAACCAAGCCCTGTAAATACACCTAAAGTAAAAGCCGCAACTCGTCCCGTTTCAATGAAACTATAAATCAAAACTGAGACAAGGAAAACTATAAATCCTATAATGCGAATTAGTTTGTTGTTGTCCATCTTAATATTCCCCCAAATAAATTGTTACTTATAAATTTATTCGATCAAAAAAATTATTCATCATCCTTGGGCGATTTAGTTGGAATATTCAATTCGTCCATTTTGCGGTAAAGAGAAGAAAGACCAATCTCCAATGCTTTAGCCGCTTCCTCTTTATTGTATTCGTACTTTTTAATTGTTTTAAGAATATGCTCGTATTCGAAACTACGCAGCGCGTCTTTGAGTGAATCCGGGTAGCCGTGCATAGTTGCTTCGCCGCGAACATAATCGGAAAGATTATCAACCGAAAGCACATCTTTGTTGCAGAAAATAATTGCGCGTTCAATAATATTTTCGAGTTCCCGCACGCCGCCGCGCCAATCGTGCGATATTAATAATTTCATCGTTTCATTATCAACGCCGATAATTCTTTTGCCCATTTCGTTACAGTATTTTTCAATAAAGTGATTTACGAGCAAAGGAATATCATCCTTTCTTTCATTTAGTGTCGGCAACTTTATTTCAACAACATTAAGCCGGTAAAAAAGATCTTCTCTAAACTCATTGGTCTTGGTTTTTTCAAAAAGATTTTGATTTGTCGCCGCAATAATTCTAACATCGGTGCTAACAGATTTTACTCCGCCGACGGGAATGAATTCTCTGTCTTCAATAGCTCGAAGTAATTTTACCTGCAGATTAAGCGGAAGTTCACCGATTTCATCAAGGAACAAAGTTCCTCCATCGGCAACTTTAAATAAACCCATCTTATCATCTGCTGCACCGGTGAAAGCTCCTTTTTTATGACCGAACAATTCGCTTTCAATTAAGTTTTCGGAAATTGCGCCGCAGTTTATCGGCAGAAAAATTTTGTCTTTGCGTTTACTGTTGTAGTGAATTGCTTTTGCAACAAGTTCTTTCCCGGTTCCGCTTTTACCCATAATTAATACATTGCTGTTTGTCGGCGCCACGAACCCGACAATATCAAAAACTTTTTTCATAGCTTCGCTTTTGCCGATAAGATTTGTAAAACCGGCATCGGCTGAAACCCGCTGCCGTAACGATTTATTTTCAAGAGCGAGCTTTTTATAATCGAGTAATCTTTTAACGCGGACAATCACATCATCAAACTCTACGGGTTTAATTAAATAATCGTAAGCGCCCTGCCGTAAAGCATCTATTGCAGTTTTAACCGAAGCATATGCCGTCATAATTATAAAAAACGTTTCTGGCGAAATTTTTGACGCTTCTTCCAAAACCTGTATGCCTTCCATCTTAGGCATTTTTATATCAGTGATTACAACATCAAAATTTTGTTCTTTTATTTTCTGAAGCGCTTCTTCGCCGTCTGCAACAACTTCTGTTGAATATCCTTCTTCATCAAGAATCATTTTTAGAGAATCGCGTATCGGTTTCTCATCGTCTGCGATTAGTATTTTTGCCGACATTATTTTACTCCGTATTTATATAGTTAGCCGTTTAAAAGGCTATGATTGATTTATTTAATTCTGTCCAACCGGAAGCGTGATTATAAATTTGCTTCCTTCATTTACTTTGCTTTCGGCTTTTATTTCACCGTTAAACTGTTTAATGATTCCGTAGCTGACAGAAAGTCCAAGACCTGTACCTTTGCCAACATCTTTCGTTGTGAAGAACGGATCGAAAATTTGTTTGATTGTAGTTTCATCCATACCGCACCCGTTATCACTAATTTCGATGTAGATATTTTTTTTATCGTAATTGGATCTTATATGGATAATGCCGTTGCCTTCTATTGCATCGAGTCCGTTAATAAGAATGTTAACGAAAACCTGCAGCAGTTGATCCGCGGCAACATTTGCCTTAGGAAGAGACATTTCCAAATCGGTTTCAAATTTTACTTTGCGCACACGCTTATCATATTTAACAATTCCGATTGCGGTTTTTATAATTTGAGTAATGTCCTGCATTGCTTTTTCGTAACTCGGCGGACGTGAAAAATCAACAAGTTCGCGCACAATTTTTGTTATCCGGTCGATATTTTCTTTGATGTTTGAAAGCTGTTCGCTGAAAAATTGATCTTGAGTTTTGCGTTGAAGTAACTGCACAAGCGACGAAATTGATGCGAGCGGATTTCCAATTTCATGCGCAACACCGGCTGCGAGCTGGCCTATTACCGCAAGTTTTTCCGATTGATCTATTTGGGCTTGCAGTTTTTTAAACTCAGTAAAATCCTTTATAATTATAGAACGGCCTGCATACTCTCCGTTACTGCCTGGAAGTTTGGAAACATTTAACCTCACACTTAAAATTCTTCCGTCTTTTGTCTTTCGCTCAGTCTCAAGAATTTTTGTAAAATTATTGTTCTTTACATCTTCCTGGATTTGGGCAAGTTCAACAACATATTTCACATCATCGGGCAGAAGTAAGGTTGATGTTTTTCCGATTACCTCTTCTTCGGTGTAGCCGAAAATTTTTTCAGCTCCGCGGTTCCACGCAATAAATGTTTCGTTTTCATCAACCATCATAATAGCCGAATCGGAAGAAAACAAAATATTTTTTAGATACTGCTGGTTCAATTCAAGTTTGGATGCCAAGCGGTCTCGGTCAAATTCCAATTCCTGCATCTTTGTTTCCTGGTGAAGCATTCCGTAACGCGCAAAAATTTGTTCAATCAATTCATCAACAAAACCAAGTAGAATTATGGGATCAACTTGAGAAACGGTTTCTTTTTCAATTGAGTTTAATATTGCATACCTGCCCTGACTGAAAAACTGGCTGACATCGAGCAGGTTTAAATTGTTTTTCGAAAAGAATGTGTAGATGTCTATTAAATACTGATCTGCGGTTTTATAATCACCGGTTTCAAATACTTCTATAAAAGCTGTTATACTACTGTCAACAAGAGTTTGAATTTGCGGATTTGATAATTTTTCTTTCAGTACTTGAATGAGTTTGGCTGTCCAATTCTCGGATATTTCGTTAAAGTGCTTTTTTAGAAACTCAATTAATAATTTTTTCATTTGAAATTTGCTCGTAAATGATGTTTTCCGGGGAGATTATTCCATAAATTCGGTGCGTAAAAATACACAAAGCTCATTTCTTTTGAAAGTTTAGATTGCTTTACCCTTTTAATAATGACTTATATCATAAATGGAACAGAACAAACTTTGCTCAAGTATAAGCCCAGGTTTTTATATTTAAATATTCTTTGAGAGGCATATATGAAAAAGTTAATAGCAGTATTAGTTTTTATAGCATCGTCAAATATTTTTGCAGTCACCGAACAATTGGTAAAATCTAATTTATCCGGCGTAAAAGTTTTTTTAAGAGGTGCAGAATTAACGCATACTGCCAAAGCAAAACTTGAAAAGGGTGTTTCGGAAATTGTTTTCACCGATGTTGCCGGAAACATCGATCAAAACAGTTTAAATGTTTCAGCTAAAGGTGATTTTATAATTCTTTCCGTTATGCAGCGGCTTGATTATTTAAGAGATGCTGCATCGAACCCGGTAATAAAAAATATGAACGACTCGCTCGAAATTATGAACAATAAATTTTCTGCGAAGCAAAATGAAATTGACGCCGTTAATGCCGAGATTGATCTATTAAACTCAAACAGACAAATCAGCGGAAAGGATAGGGCAGTTACTATTACAGAACTTCAAAAGATGGCTGAGTTTTTTGGGAAAAGAATCGGCGAGTTAAAATCGCAAATCACATCTTTAGTTAAAGACCATAAGAAAATCCAAAAGGAGATTGATAGGATTAATAAACAGCTTGTTGAGTTGAATAGTAAATTTAATCAGCCGCAAAATGAAGTTGTTGTAACTGTTTCCGCTAAATCAAATGTAAATGCCGAGTTTACTTTATCATATTTAATTTACGATGCAGGCTGGCAGCCGCTTTACGATGTGCGTGTAAACGATTTGAAAAATCCGGCAGCGTTAAGTTATAAAGCTAATGTAAATCAAAACAGCGGTTTGGATTGGAACGATGTTAATATAGTTCTTTCAACAAGAAATCCTGTTCAAAATAATAACAAGCCGGAATTATACCCGTGGTTAATTGATTTTATTCGTCCGGTACTTTATAAAGGGAAAGGCGAATTGTTAAGAAATGTTGCCGCCGCCCCTGTAGTGATGGAGTCTGTTGTGGTGCAGGATGTTTCAGCCGGGGTAATGGCGGATTATATGGATGTGAACGAAACACAGCTTTCGATTGAGTTTGTTCCATCAATAAAATATTCAATACCTTCGGATAATAAACCTCATTCGGTTGCCCTGCAGGATTATACAATACCGGCAAAGTATGAGTACTATGCCGCGCCTAAACTTGACAACAATGCTTTCCTTGTAGCTTATTTAACTAGTTGGAATGATTATAATTTAATGCCGGGACAGGTTAACATTTATTTCGAAGGTTCTTATGTTGGTAAATCGTTTTTGAACCCGCAGATTTCAAAAGATACTTTGGCAATTTCCCTCGGGCGCGACCAGGGAATTGTAATTGATAAAAAACAGTTGAAAGATTTTACGGAAGATAAATTTTTAAGCAGTGATATTGAAAGAACTTTCGCGTTTGATATCGTTGTAAAGAACAATAAAAATATTCCGGTAAAATTATTGATGGAAGACCAACTGCCGATTCCTCAGAATGAAGATATTGAAGTTAAGTTGATTGATGTTTCCGGCGGAATTTATTCTAAGGACGACGGAAAAGTAAAATGGAATATTGATCTCGATGCATCAAAATCCATTACGAAAAAGTTTGTTTATTCCGTAAGATACCCCAAAGATAAAATAATACCGAATTTGTAATACTGGAGCGTTTTGAATAAAATACGCATAAAGAAAAGGCGGCACAAAGCCGCCTACTTTTTTACATTTTCCATTTACCTTTTTACTTAATTAACAACATTTTCTTGTACAGTGTTTGATTGTTGAATGTAATTGTATAGAAATAAATTCCCGATGTATTGCTGCTGCCGTTCCATGCAACCGAATGTTTACCAACGCTTTTGGTTTCATCTATTAGTTTTGCTACCTCTCTGCCGAGAACATCATATACTTTTATCTGAACATTTCCAGCTTCGGGTAAATTGTAGCTTATTGTTGTTGTTGGGTTGAACGGGTTAGGGTAGTTGCCGAATAATACATAGTCAGTCGAGATCTCATCTTCTGATACTTCTTCCTGTACTTCACTGTAATTATTAGCTATATTCTTTTGGAGACTTTCACCATCCAATTCATCCGGCATTGATGAATACCGAGCAAGATTACTATTATAATTCAGTACCAAATTACCGCTGTAATTATCGCTTAACATTGGAGTCTGGTTCAATGTATAGGCAAATGTTCTATAAAACGCATACCAATAAAGTTCTTCAGCGCTAAGCAGACCATCATACCCGGCAGCATTGTTATTTCTTAATCCATCCAATACATTGTAGGTAAAAATTCCATTCTCTAAATAAGCAGATTCTGCTGCATATTCATCCGATTCGCAAGCTGTAAGTATAACACCCGTTGACATTTCTTCTGCAAATACTCCCGATTGGCATGCATCGATTATTGCAGTGTATTGATTAAAACCTCCATCTCCCATTTGCTCTTCAAGTAAATAGGGAGCAAAATTACATGTATTATCTCCATTATCATTAAAAATCAAGAAGCCGTCGGTACTTCCGTGCCCGGAAAAATAAAATAAATTAGTATTGCCCGTAGTGCGCGGCATATAGTATATATTATTGTATAAGGTCGATAGTTTTACCTGTGCGTTGGTAAACAATTGAATATTTGCACTCTGCCAACCTTGATTTGTCTCCAGAGCATATTTCATATTTTCAGCGTCCTTAACAGCATAATTAAGACTATTTGCGAGCGGATCATATTCGTTTATCCCCGCAATTACTGCATTATATTCTACGCTTTGCCCTTTAGCAAACGGGCAGAAAATAATTACTAAAACCAGACAGATTATAGTTCTAAACATTTTTTGTTCTCCTTGATAGATGCAATCAATTGTTTGATTTTCCCGGATTGGCGGTAGATTCCGTAAAGTCTGTAATTATTATGTCCTTTCCGCTTTTTTCAATTTTACGGGCATAACTTTTCCCTTCACCGGAAAAACCAACAACCTGCCCGCCTGCAAGTTCTGCAATCTTGGATGACCATTCTCCTTTTCCGTAACGTACTAACCCACCTTTTGTTATATCGGCTCCTTTCGTTGTTATTGCCAAAAACCCACCCGATGTTATTTGTGATAATGCTTTTACATAAAATACTTTTACTTCCTTTCCATATGTAGTTTTAAACAAATCTTCATCGGCACATAAAATAATATATCCACCCGCGCCTACTTTTATTCCGCCTTCTTTATTAATCTCTTTAGGCAATACATTAATTGTTTTCAAATGAGATAATCTGAACCTTTCAAGCACAAGGTCTTTATCCGTCGGGTTATATACTTCTATCCAACTTTTCACGGTTTGAATATTATTTAAGCAAACCTGGCTTATTACAAGGTGATCTGCAGCTTCTTGGGCTGTTATTTCCATTACACCGGAAAGGATAAATACAAACAAGAAAACCGAAAAGACCTTTAATGTTCGTTCAATCATTTTTAACCTCCGATTATTTTTGAGTTCTTCTTTTGTTTATTAATTTTACATTACAAACAAAAACCGGGTAACCGTGTAAACGGAAAATCCGTAAGGTGAGCAGCCTTATTTCTTTGTTTGTTTATTGGGAAGGGCGGTGTTGCAGCGCCGCCTTTCCATTTCTCTTTTTTTTACTCTACATTCTCCGTTTTAATGAAAAAGGGCTTAATAATAAACCAGCACTCCTCTTTTGGTTAGTTCAGGTATATATTGTTTTACTGAAATTTCATCCAATGGATTGCCTCTTAAAGAAACTGCATCTCCTTTGCCAAGTCCGTTGTTTTTTATCAGAGGTTCTATGTTTGTTATTTGGTTATTATTCAAATCCAATAAATTTATATTCGTTAATGATTCCAGACCCGTTATATCATTTATTTCATTTAGATCAAGGTATAAGCGGATTAGCTTGGTACAATTACCTATCTCTTGAATGCTAGTGAGTTTATTATTGCCAAGATGTAAATAAGTCAAGTTTGTAAGTGTTTTAACAAATGATATATTGCTAATCTCAGAACTTGTTATCCAAAGCATTTCTAGGTTTGTTAGTCCCTCAATAACAGATAATCCCGTTACCGGAACACTATTACGATTCCATTGCCCAAAAGATAAATCTTTTATTTCCTTCATATTTTTTAACGGCGACATATCTTGTATCGGATTACCAATTAAGTTTAGCATTTTTATCTTTATAAGATTGTTCAATGCAGAGATATCGGAAATATTATTACTATGAATGTTCAATTCCGTTAGATTAGTTAAATTAGCAAGTGGTGAGATATCCGAAAGAATATAGTTCTGATCTAAGGCAAGTTTTTCAAGTTGTGTCATTCCGGAAAGCGGGGTTAAATCGGTAATGCTGTTTAATCCCAATAACAATTCTGTTAAGTTCCTACAATTCTCTATACCCGCCAGCGAAGTAACTACTCCAAACATACTTGTTGAACCTAAATTCTTTGCCGAATCCAGTTTCTCATCGGTCAGTTCGCCGGTTCGTTCTCCCAATCTATAGCGTAACTCCAATTCCAATACTGTGTCTTCAAACCTGCTTTCTCCTCTTGCGCCTACTTCTACTATAACCTCATCCGGTTCGCTGTAAGCTATCTTATCGTTTACTACCAACGAAAATTTATACACCCCTTCATGTGTAAATCCTGCCGGCGTCTGCTCAAATACGTCCAGCATTCTCACTTCTACAGGGTTTGTTGTGTCTGCCTTCCAACGGTAATATAATTTACTCCCGTCACCTAATTCACTCTTTGAACCGTCAAGTGTTACATATTCTCCGACCTTTACTTTACTATCTTCTCCCGCTCTGGCTATCGGCAGTTTGTTTACACTTATGTTTACTGTTGTATCTTTCTCTATCAATACATTTTCAATTTCCTTAACTGCTATTCTTGGCTTTGTGCTGTCTGTGTTTACTACGTTTACTTTATAGCTTTCCCCAAAACTTTTTGTTGTTGTCTCTTTACTTAGTTTGACTGATGGGATAAAATTACCACTCAAATTCAAATTACTGCTTATGCCAGCTCCACGTGTTAAAAGCATTTTATTTACTAGACTTTCTTTGTCTGTTTTCAACCGGTAGAAATATATACCCGTCATTACTTTCTCCCCGAAGTTGTTTCTTCCGTCCCATAATATGCCATGAACTCCGACCGGTTGTTCACCTATGTTATATTTCTTTACTTCTCTGCCGAGTATATCATATATAGTTACCTGAACATCAGTTTGTTGGTTAAGTTTATACGTTATTGCAGTTGATGATGAAAACGGGTTGGGATAGTTTTGTGCAAGTTCAAATGCGGTTGGTATTGAAGAAGCGTTATCATTTATGTCGGTTATTAACCCTATGCTGTAATTACCAAGACTATCGGTAAGGGTTGAGTAACTTTTTGTTGTGTCGTTCTCATCGGTAAATGTTATCAATGCATATTTTACCACCCCTGTTGCCGTTGATACATTGCCTTTTACAAGTATTGTTTGGGCTGATAATACAGATAAGAATACAACTGCTATCAATAAAATTATTATTGCCCTTTTCATTTTTATGCCTCTATAGTTGTTATATACTCCTTTCTCTAAAATGTACCGAATGAAAAATGTAGTCAAACATTTTCATATCCGTATATTTTAAAAATATTTTTGCAGCAGCCAACAATAATTTTTCAACCAGCTGTTTTTGGACTCTTCCACAATAGGGAAGGAAATATATTTATTCGGTAAAGGAAAATATATTTTCAATACTTGGCTTACGGTAAAAGCAAAAAGCCGTTATGGGTCTCTTAGCGGTTCAACAAACCGTCAAGGAAGTGTTTCAAACAAGGGGTAAATGAAATTTAATTTTAGCACAGCAACCAACAGCACCATATCAAAAACTTTATTTATTGAATTCTAAAACAATCTAAATATTAGAACTTATATTGTCAAGGGAAATTATTCTATATCTTTTTTAATACCAAACTAAAAGAAACATATAATAATGGTCAGTAAATTCAACTGTGTTCTATTCTTTTCTCTTATAGCTTCTAAAAGCAAATATGAATTGTTTGAAAAAATTTTCCGGGAAATAAGTTTTTAACCCGAATTCTTTCGCTTTTTCTTCGGGTAAAAAAGCCGAGCCGAAAATCCAATCCCAGAATGCAAATTTTGTTGCGAAGTTTTTATTTCTGCCTTTGCCGGTTGTGTGGTGAAGCCGGTGCATTTCGGGTCCGTTAATAATTTTTTGAAGCGCGCCTGTTTTAACATTTATATTGGAATGAATATACATGCCCCATACAGCACTAATAACACCTTTGTATGCCGCAACTTCGGGCGGTGCGCCGAGAAGAACTATCGGTAAAAATTCTACCGTTTGGTTTATTAAAATTTCTGCTGCATGGGAACGCGAACCGGAAAGCCAATCAACTTCTTTGGGCGAGTGGTGCGCCTCGTGAAGCCGCCATAAATATTTGTTTTTATGCTGCCACCTGTGCATCCAGTAAATGTAAAAATCATGCGTGATTGTGAAGAAAACCAATTGGGCCCAAATAGGTACGTCGGCAAATAATTTTAAACGAGATAAACCCGTTGATTCATCAATGCTTCTTATTATAAAAGTAAAAATTATTATGCCGAGAATATAACTTTGTGCAATTGTGTAAAGTGCAAGGTCGTTAAAAAATCCGCTGCGCAGAATTTTTTGACCTCCGTTGTACGGGAAAACTCTTTCTAGAATAATTAGTAAAATGGCGGCGGCTAGTATAATAATGTAAGAAATTATTTCATACTGAGCGAGATTTGAAAAATAATTTATAAGTGATTCAAACATTTTTTTAACCTTTGAATTAACAACAAAGTCTCTGCGAACTTTGCGTCTTTGCGGGAAAAAATAACTCGCAGGGGCGCAAAGCCCGCTAAGTTCAATCTTATACTTTCAACAAATTCTTTACTCTTCTTAACTTTTCGATGCTTCCGTATTCGCTTTCGTAAACTTTTTTGTGCCCATCGCCCAAACCTTTTTCGATATCGCGTATATCTTTTACTAGTCTGTTCAAACCAACAATTTCAACGGAAGCTGCTTGATCGGTACCCCACATTGCGCGGTCGAGTGTAATATGTCTTTCTACAAATGTAGCACCCAACGCAACTGCAGCAAGAGTTGGTGCTAAACCGGTTTCATGACCCGAATACCCAATCGGCACATCGGGAAATTTTTCTTTATATGTTTTTATAACATTCAAATTCAATTCTTCCAATTTGCATGGATAAGTTGAAGTTGCTTGAGCTAATAATAAATTATCAGTGCCAACTAATTCAACCGCTTGTTCAACTTCTTCCATAGAGGACATGCCCGTTGAAAGCATCATCGGTCTGCCAGTTGATTTAATCTTTTGCAGGAGATTTGCATCCGTTAATGATGCTGAAGCAAGTTTCCACATAACGGGGCGGAAAGCTTCCAAAAAATCTACAGATTCTTCATCCCACGGCGAAGCAAACCAATCAATATTTTTACTTTTGCAGTAGTCGTCTATTTGTTCGTATTCGTTAAAACCGAATTCGACTTTGTGGCGATATTCTATATATGTAATTCTGCCCCAAGGAGTATCTCGTTCAATATTCCATTGATCTCGGGGAACACACAGTTCGGGCGTGCGTTTTTGAAACTTAACTGCATCGCATCCGGCAAAGACAGCGCCGTCAATCAATTTTTTTGCAAACTCCAAAGAGCCGTTGTGATTTATTCCAATTTCGGCAATAATGTAAACAGGTTCTTCATCGCCTATAAAACGATTTCCAACTTTTACCCGCTTCGACTTAATATTCGTCGAATCAAGGCGAGTTTTTGCCTCTTTCATTTTTTCCCCTTTTTGTTTTTTTGTGCTTCAATTATTAATTCTGCAAAATCCCTAAAAGCGCCGTTACCGCCGCTGCTTTCAACAATAACATCCGCTACTTCTTTTGCGAATTTTGTTGCATCTTTTGGGCAAGCGCTCAAACCGGATTTTTTCATTATTTCAACGTCGATTGTATCATCGCCGATGTATGCAACTTCTTCGGCTTTTAGATTTTTCTTTTCGAGAATTTCATCGAAAGTTTTTTCTTTTTCCTGAATACCGAGATATAATTCTTCTATATTCAATTTTTTCGCACGGCTTGTAACAATCTCGGTGGTTTCTTTTGTCATTATCCCGGTTTCTATGTTCAATATTTTTTTTAATCGTTCAACTCCCATACCGTCTCGTATTGAATAACGTTTTAACTCTTCGCCTTTTGCGGAGTAATAAACACCGGTATCGGTAAGTACGCCGTCAACATCAGTTATAACAAATTTAATTTTCGATGCTTTTTTAAGAATTTGCTTCCTCGATAATTTCTTCTTGGACATTTATTTCTCCTTCATTTCATACAAGTGTTATATACTATAAAAAACATTTTTTACTATGAAATCACCATGCAGTCCAGCCGCCGTCAACAACAAGGTTTGCGCCTGTCATATAACTTGATGCGTCACTCGCTAAAAATATCAACGCGCCTTTGTAATCATCGGGTTTGGCCATTCTGCCTAATTGTGTTTTAGCAGAATACTTGCTTATAAAAAACTCGTCTTGATTATTTTCAACTCCGCCTGGGGTTAATGTATTAACACGGACACCTTCTTTACCCCAATAAGCTGCAAGATAACGGGTGAACATTATGACTGCTCCTTTAGTGGCAGAATACGCCGGCGGCTTGTAGAAAGATTGCGAACCGTCTTCTTTAATATATAATGATTGATCGGGTGCGGTGATTCCATAAGTCGATGCAACATTAATTATACTTCCGCTTTTTTGCTTTGCCATTTCGAAACCGAGAATTTGCGAGCACAAAAATACTCCCGTTAAATTTACATCGACAGATTTTTGCCAAAGCTCGAGCGGGTAATTTTCGAATTTCGATTGCTCGCTTGCAGCTTTCGGATTTTCGAACATGTCGTTGATAGCAGCATTATTAACAAGTATATCTATATGTCCTAACTTTTTCAAAATCTTATCACGCAATTCTTTTATCGATTCTTTATTTGTAATATCAACTCCAATTCCGATTGATTCTGTCTGCAGAGTTTTGGCAAAATCATTGCAATTGTTTTCATCAATATCAGTTACAATCACATTTGCCCCTGCTTCGGATAGAGCGCGGCAGTGTTCTTTGCCTATCAAACCAAGTGCACCTGTTATTACAGCTGTTTTATTTCTCAAACTAAATATTTCCATGACCTCCCCCTTTTGTTCCCCCTCCTTAATTAAGGAGGGGGATATAGGAAGTTTATTTTTTCATTGGTTTCATATTAAAATTATCTGTCTTTCTAAAAACCGGCTGAACGGGTTCACCTTTCAACATTTCATTTAACTTATTTTCGGTAACAGCTTTTTTAAGAATGGATAAAGATTCTTCAAGAGCTTGCAAAGTATAATCAACATCGGCATCGCTGTGAGAAAAACACATATTATGAAATCCCTGCCATAGAACTCCTCGTTTAATCATTTCCTGCTGCATTAATGATTTTTGAATAGGCGGGTCGCCTGCTTTTGTATCAAAGGTTGCCATCGAACGCCATTCGTAACCGATTGCTTTTGTAAAATCAATGCCGAGTTTTTGTGCAATAGAGTTATAACCATCTTTCAACTTTTTACCTTGAGTTCTTAAATATTTCGGTACATCTTTAGTGCGGAGTTCGTTTATAGTAGCTTTTACCGCAGCGAGTGATAATGCTTCGCCGCCGAAAGTAGTGTAAAAGAAAATATCTTCATCGGCGAGATCCATAATTTCTCTTTTACCTGTTAGAATTGAAATGGGCATTCCATTTGCAACTGCCTTCGAATATGTTGCCAGATCGGGAGTAATCCCGAAAAATTCCTGCGCACCTCCAATAGACATTCTAAAACCCGTCCACATTTCATCAAAGATTAATACGATTCCTTTTTCTTTGCACAAGTCGGCAAGATTATGCAAAAAATTATTTTTCGGTTCTTCAAAAACAACGGGTTCTAAAATTATTGCAGCTACATCATCATCTATTGAGCTCTTCACAGAATCGATATCGTTATAATTAAATGTATAAGAAATTGCCTGCACTGCTTCGGGAATACCAAGGTTACGTGCAGTAACTGAAATATACCAATCATGCCAGCCGTGATACCCGCAGCATAAAATTTTATTTTTGCCTGTATAAGCACGTGCCAATCTAACAGCCGCGCTTGTTGCATCTGCGCCGGTTTTACTGTATCTCACAGCTTCTGCGTTTGGTATTATTTCTCTAATTAATTCTGCTATTTCAACTTCAAGCGGGTGCATCATTGAAAATGTAATTCCGTTTTCCAATTGCTTCTTAATTGCTTCATCGACGGCGGGGTATGCATAACCCAGCGAAAGTGGTCCAACGCCCATCATGTAATCGATGTACTCATTGCCGTCAACATCCCACACGTGTGAACCTTTTCCTTTTGTTAAATATTTCGGTGCGATTCCTTTAACCCATTGACCGGGTCCCTTCGCTAAAGTTTGTGTTACAGATGGAATTAATCCAACAGCTCTTGAGTACAATTCATTCGATTTTGTAATAATCGGGAAATCATTTTTCAAATCAATTTTGTTTGGCATTTCAACTCCGTTTTACTTTGTGTCTCTGCATTCAAAATGCAACGACGCATAATTATCACACTAATTTATTCAATATTTTATCAGCAATTTTATCGGCGGTAAATCCTTCATAATTAAGAACATCTTTAAGAAGAGCCGGCTTGAACCATTTATTCATAAGCGCTATGGGAAGAACATCGGCAGTTTTTTTATGTTTTAGAAGTACTTCAGCCAAGATTGAATACAATCCGCCTGTAATAAAATGATCTTCAATAGTAATAACCAGTTTGCATTCATTCACGGCATTTAAGATTGCTACTTCATCGATTGGCTTAGGTGTACGAACGTTTATCAATCTGACTGATAATCCTTTGGATTCGAGAATCTGTTTTGCCTTGAAAGCTTCCGTGAATAAAAATCCGTATACAAAAATTGCGGCATCTTTTCCATCGCCGAATATTTCAGCTTTGCCTATTTCAAACTCGCTGTGTTCAATATTTCCTTTTAAAGCGTTAAAGCGTATGTAAAAGGGAGATTCATCGTTATAAATTTTAGGAAGACATTTCATCATATCGTTTTCATCTGCCGGGCAAAACACATTTACATTTGGAATGCCGCGCATGATTGAAACATCTTCAATGGCTTGATGAGTAGGTCCGTTTGCGTCAGATAAAAATCCTGCGACAGAACCGACAATTTTTACGGGAAGATTTTGAATACCGACATTTGAACGGATGAATTCAAAAGGGCGCATAGTTAAAAATGTTGCGAGTGCGTGAACAATCGGAACGCGTCCGCGTAGGGCCAGGCCCGATGCAATTCCAATCATTGTCTGTTCTGCAATTCCGCAGTCGAGAAAATTATCTTTAAATTTTGGCGGAAGATTGCGCATCATCGAACGGTTTTCGGAAGTCAATACAAAAAAACGCTTATCGTTTGTAATTAGGTTTAATAAAAATTCTTCGTAGTTCATCATCTCGCCGTAATTGTTTCTGAAGTTAATTCTGTTTTTGCACCGCCGCGTAATTCTATTAATAATTGTTCAACTTCTTCCTGTGTGAAATTTACGAACCACCTGTCGGCACGCCTTTCAATGCTCGGCAATCCCTTGCCGCGTACTGTATTTGCAATGACAACAGATATTTTGCCTTTTTCGAAAGGGAATTGTGAAAATATACTTTCCATTTCTTCGAAGTTATGTCCGTTCACAATTTTTACGTTGCAGTTAAACGCTTCGAATTTTTTATCGAGTGGATTAAGCGGTATTAATTCTTCCGTAGGAAAATTTGCCTGGAATTCATTTCTATCAACAATAATTAAAAGGTTGTCTAATTTTTTTGAATTTGCTACGAGCAGTGCTTCCCACATTGATCCTTCGTTGCATTCTCCGTCACCTACAACAACTACAACTTTATTTGTTTGTTCCTTTAATTTACAGTCAATCGCAACACCGATTGCAACTGAAAGATTCTGACCGAGCGAACCCGAATGATATTCAATGCCGGGAATTTTTCTGTTCGGGTGCCAATAAATATCGTCGTTTGTTTTTAGATGGTTTTGCAGCCGTTCTTTTTCGAGCCAGCCGAGTTCAACATATATTCCGTACAAAGCAGGAACATCGTGTCCTTTTGAAAGAAAAAAATAATCGCGGGAAGGATCGTTTAATTTTTCTTTCGAAACATTTAAAAAGTTTTTATATAGGTACACAATCAAGTCGGTGCACGAAAGGGAAGCGCCGATAAAACACCCGCCGTTTGTGCTCATTTTAATTATATGTTCACGCACATTCAGAGAAGTATTCTGTAATTCGAGTAATTTTTCTTTGTTCATTTTCAAATTATTTTGTCTTTGTATTCGTCAATATGATTTAATTCTTCAAGATGTTTTTCGTACCAGTATTTGCCGAGGTATTTTTTATTTATTTCCGCAATCTCAGGCTTGTCGTTTAATAATTTTAAAATATCGTTTAATCCAAAGTTAGCATTACACGGATACAATTCCTCGTAAACTTTTTTTATGAATTGATAATCTTCCTCGAAATCAATTGTCCATCTGTGCGATGTTGAATAATCCCAACCGGTTTCCCAGGTAACATTTCCTATTTTAAATTTGTCGGGGTTTTCCCAAAAATACGGAGTAGTGTGTTCGCGCTCCAATTGTCTCGTTGATTCTTTCCATGCTCTTTCTAGTACTTTAAAAGAAAAAATTTCAACGTCATTGCCGTCGGGGTAAGTTGCCGGATGAAGATTGCTCACAAAATCAAAGTTGGTCGAATTATCTATATAATATTTTATAACTCTATCAATGACTACGGGATCAATTAAAGGACAGTCAGATGGAATTTTAACTACGGCATCCGCGTTAAATTTTTTACCCGCTTGATAATGGCGGTCAAGCAAATCAGTTAAATGTCCGCGGAAACAAGTTAAATTATTTTCTTTGCAAAGTTTTTCAATTGTATCGTCGTCGGGATTTGTTGAAGTGGCGATTACGAACTGTCCGATCATTTTTGCTTTTTGAACGCGTTCTATCATTCTTAATAAAATCGGTTTGTTAAGTACCGGCAGCATAACTTTTCCGGGCAAACGGGAGGAGGACATTCTTGCTTGTATTATTGAGACTATATTCATTGAATATATTTTTAAAGAAATACGCGGTTTATGAAAATAATTCTAAACTCTACATTCATCGTTCTACACTCTCTCGTTTCAAGCAGTTTTTAAATCGAAAGTTTCGTGAATCTGTTCCAAAGATTTACCCCGCGATTCTATAAAATACCTTCCGATACTCGCAATTCTTTCCGCGGATGTTCCATTGTTTTGAATCGGCGTAAGTTTTTTCAAATCGTTCAAATTAAAATATGAATGAACTTCTTTATTTAATGCCATACCGATGTAAACAACAGAAGAATATTTTGTTATCAACACGTCGCAATTTGCTATCATGTGGTTTGTGTTGCCCTCTTGAAAAACCAATGCGCCGGGGGCGTATTGATTTATTTCTGCTTTTGCACGTTCCAATTTTTCGTTCGGGTGAAGCTTAAAAATGATCTGTTTCCCGTTTGCGATTTTAACGCAGTCAATTATGAATTTTTTTCTGTTTTCATATCGGAAAGTTTCGCGCATATCGGAAGTAGCAACAAGCACGTAATTTTTATGCGGGAAATCATTATTCAAGAATTGCTTTGCGTTGTCGAAGTTTGGAATACCTGTAACAACAATTTTTTCAGGTTTAGCACCCTTCTTAATAAACAATTCTTTATAACCCTCCGAAGCAACGCAGAAAATATCATAAAGATTGGAAGTTCCCATTGCGGAAGTGCTTGCCGCCCAGCGGGGAAAATTAAAATACTTAACTAAATAGAAAACAAAATTTTCGGGGTCGGTCATCCCTTCCTGAACAAGAATTAATTTTTTATTGCGGATGTTCTTAGGAACAATGAGATCTGCGCACGTGAATACAAGGTCGTAATCATTTGCACTGCCTTTATAATCAATTTGCAAATTGTTATCTGAAAGAAATTTTTCTGTTTGCCGTTTGAAATTTCCGCCGAGTATGCAAAAATCCAAGATTCCTGTTTCTGCCGCTTTCCCTACAATTCCGTCCGAATAATAAGGCGAGAACCAGCAATCATAATCATGGAGATGTTTAGATATTTGAAACATCATTGTAGTTTGATTTAGAGAGCCGCCGATAAATAATATTTTTTTCTTCATAGATAATTATGAGTAAATGGAAAACAATGTTACGAAAATTACATCCTCTATTGTTAACGGTATGTTAAGTATGGATTAATAAATTGTTATGTAAATCCATTATGTTCTTAATGATTACTTAACAGCGAGTTTATTATGGCTTAACATTAAGCCCATATATTTGTATAATATAATTTACGACACATAATGAAAATAGCCCACATTTCGGACCTGCATCTTTGCAGCAAGTTTAAAAAAGAAAACATCGCTAAAACCAAAAAAATAATAAAACACGCTCTCGATAACGGGGCGGATCATTTTGTTTTTACAGGCGATATCTCCGATAACGCAAATCAAAATGACTTTTTAATACTAAGAAAGATTTTAGAAACATACAAACTGCTGCGTACCGACAAAGCATCGATTGTAATAGGCAACCATGATATTTTCGGCGGAGTGCAAACAGCGCACGATGTTCTAAATTTCCCGTCCAAATGTGCCAAGACAAACTATAAAGATAAAGTGAAAAAATTTTTCGAGCATTTTGAGGAACTATTCGAAAACGCTTTTTTCCCCGATGACAATAATCCGTTTCCTTACGCCAAAGAAATTGAAAACCTGCTTCTGATAGGAATTAATTCGATCGATGAATATTCAAGAATAAAAAATCCTTTTGCATCAAACGGACACGTGCTGAAAGCACAAAAAGAAAATATTCAAAAAATCTTGAATGTGAACCGGTTTGCCGAGAAGTTTAAAATTGCAATGATACACCATCATTTTTTTAAAGAAGACAACGAGGCGAAGAGTTCGGAAAACTCGTTATGGAATACAATAGAAAACTTTACTATGAAATTAAGGGGCAAAAAAAAACTGTTAAAGTTATTCAAAGAAAATGATATTGGTTTAGTGCTTCACGGCCATAGTCATGAATTCAAGAATTACGACCGCAAAGGAATAAAATTCTTGAATGCAGGCGCCGCAATAGATAACGAAAAAGAAGCCGAAGCCGGTGTGTTTATGATTGAGATTTTAGGAAATAAAATAAATGTTAATCTTGAAGTGTTAGACAAAGAAAATATTTTTACGAGTGTGGTTTCAAACGATGAAGTTTTTATCCCTTCTTTTACCGCTCAGTTATAGAATATTTCCTATCCTTATTTTCTCAAATAGAAATATTCTTTTCCAAAATATGAAAGTAAAAAAATAAATCCGCTCCGATTAACGGATTATATTTTGCTAATAATACCAAATTCAAATAATAATTAGTAACCAATTCACTAGCATACCTGAATTTTATTGGCATAATATATGTCTGTAAGTGTCGTCTATTCTAAAAAATGAGATAGAGATATGTTTTCATCGAATCATCACGGCACCTTTCAAGGCGGAATTCACCCAAACGAACAAAAAGAATTAAGCGAAAATTTAGCATTCGAAAAGATGCCCGCACCAAAACAAATTATTATTCCACTTTCACAGCATGCAGGCAAACCGGCAAAACCTTTGGTTAAAAAAGGAAGTGAAGTAAAGGCAGGTGAAATTATTGCCGAGCAGGACGGATTTGTTTCGTTGCCAATTCATAGCCCGGTGAATGGTAAAATTTTAAAGATTACTTCGAGCATTACACCTAACGGTGTTTTAAAAGAATCAATAATTGTTGAACCTAATGATTCGGATGAAATTATAATAATGCCCGAACTGAAATTTGATTCGGCTACTCCAGAAGAAATTAAAGAGAGAATAAAATCGGCTGGAATTGTTGGGCAGGGCGGTGCGGCATTTCCAACATATGTAAAATTATCACCCCCTGCCGATAAAAAAATTGACTATGTAATTATCAACGGCTGCGAGTGCGAACCGTACCTTACGCGCGATTACCGTTATATGCTTGAAAGAGCCGAAGATTTAATTTCCGGTTTACGTTTGATTATGAAAAGCATTGGCGTTAATAAAGGAGTTATTGGAATTGAGGACAATAAACCTGCTGCAATACAAAAACTTAAGGATGCTGTAAAAAATATCCCGGAAGTTTCAATAGAAGTTTTGAAAACTAAATACCCGCAAGGTGCTGAAAAAATGTTGATAAAAGCCGTGACTGGAAAAGAAGTTCCTCCCGGCAAATTACCTTTTGATGTCGGATGCATTATTCAAAATATCGGAACAGCAATTGCGATTCATGATGCAGTAGTAAATGGATTACCTCAACTCACTGCGGCTTTAACTGTTTCTGGAAAAGGAATTAATCAACCGAAGAATTTAATTGTAAAAGTTGGAACACCAATTAGCGATGTACTTGAATATTGCGGCGGAGTGCAAGACGATGCGGTAAAAGTTGTCGTCGGTGGACCAATGATGGGTGTTGCGCAATTTGATTTTTCAGCACCTGTTATGAAAGCCACTTCGGGAATTCTTGTTCTTACGGAGAAAGAAATAAATGATCATCCGCAAACAAATTGTTTACGCTGTGGCAAGTGCGTTGAAGTTTGCCCGTTGAATTTAATCCCAACAAAACTTGCACGGTTAAGCCAGCTCGAAAAATATGAAGACGCAGAAGGGTTGAACATAACAGTTTGTATGGAATGCGGTACATGCACGTTCACTTGTCCCGCGAATATTCCGCTTGTTCAATGGATTCGTTTGGGCAAACAGAAAGTAATGGCTTTACAAAGAGAAAGACAAACGGCATAATTCTTTACAGTTATAGTTTATAATATTGGTGAATGTTAAAACTAACTAAGCACAAAAAAAGTATGACTGCAGTAGAACAATAATGAGTAATTACGTTAGAATTTTTTTCGAATAAATTATTGTGAAAATGGAAACTACAACAGCTAATCCAACTTACAAATTAGAACTCACGAGTTCACCGCACGTTCACTCGCGGTGGTCAACGAAACAGGCGATGTGGTTTGTAGTTATCGCACTTGTACCGGCTTTGATTTCATCCGTGATTTTTTTCGGGCCGTATCAACTTGTGATTGTTCTAACAAGCATTTTATTCTGCTTGGGTACGGAAGTCGCAATTAAAAAAGTCAGGAAAAGAAATTTAAGTTATGAAGACGGCAGCGCAGTTATTACGGGCATTTTATTAGCGTTGGTTTTGCCGCCAAATTTTTCTTTGTCGGGTACTGCAATAGGAGCTGTGTTCTCAGTTGCTATTGGAAAAGAGATTTTCGGCGGACTCGGTTACAATATTTTCAACCCCGCATTAGCGGGACGTGCATTTTTGCAAGCTGCGTTTCCAGTTGCAATGACAACGTGGTCAAAACCAAATTTTGCTGTTGATTCAATAACCACGGCAACCCCGCTTTCAGCTTATAAGTTTGATAAAGTTTTAACACAAATCCCGCAAATGATTGTAGGCAATACCGGCGGCTCAATAGGCGAAACCTCGGCAATAGCAATTTTACTAGGAGGCATCTTTTTAATTGTTGTGGGAATAGTCAATTGGCGGGTACCGGTTGCAATGATTTTAGGTATGATTATTACTTCGGGAATTTTTTGGATTATAGATCCGGCAAAATATCCCAACCCGCTTTTTCAAATTTTTGCAGGTGGATTTTTACTCGGTGCATTTTTCATGGCTACGGATTGGGTAACATCTCCAATCACGAAAAAAGGAATGTGGATTTTCGGCGTTTGCATTTCAATACTTGTATTTACAATAAGAACATTCGGAGGATTGCCAGAAGGAGTGATGTATGCAATTCTAATTATGAACGGATTTGTTCCAATTATAAATAGATTTACCGCGCCAAAAGTTTTTGGGGGTGGAAAATGAAAACAGTAATACACATGGTTGCAACATTAACAATTATTGGCATTATTGCAGGCGGATTGTTATTTGTAGTTAGCGATTGGGCAGACCCGCTAATAGCCGCTAATCAAAAAGCAGAAACCGAAAAAGCAATTTTTCTTGTTCACCCCGAAGGTAAATCATACGAAGCCGCAAAGGTAAAAGGCATAGAAGTTTATAAAGTATTTGACGATGAAAAAAATCTTGACGGGTATTCTCTCGTTTATGAAGGCAACGGTTTCCAGGGTAAAATTAGAATGATGATCGGCTTAAAAAGTGATTTAAATGAAATTTCATCAATCGAAATTCTTGAACAGGTTGAAACCCCGGGTTTGGGAAGCCTAATTACGGAAGATAATTTCAGGAAACAATTTAAAGGATTACAAACTTCACCGTCTGTAATTTGGGTTAAGAATGAAGCACCAGATCAACCTAATGAAATACAGGCAATTACAGGCGCAACAATTTCTTCCAAATCGGTTACTGCTATTATAAATGAAGGTGTAGAAAAATTGCGTCAGCTTAAAGAGCGGGGTGAATTATGAAAAAGCAAATAACGTTATGGCGTGAATTTGCCAAAGGTCTTTGGGAAATAAATCCAACATTCAAACAAATTTTAGGAACTTGTCCTACACTCGCCGTTACTGTTTCCGTTATGAACGGAATTGCGATGGCGCTAGCAACGACATTTGTTCTTGTATTTTCAAGTTTGCTTATATCGATAGTCCGCAAGCTGATTCCCAATCAGGTTAGAATAGCTGCGTATATTGTTATCATTGCAGCATTTGTTACGGTTGCGGACCTTGTTATGAAAGCAAAATTTCCCGAACTAAGCAAATCTCTCGGCCCATTCATTCCGCTAATTGTTGTTAACTGTATTATACTTGGAAGAGCCGAAGCATTCGCCTCAAAAAATGGTCCTCTAAGATCTTTTCTTGATGCACTCGGTAACGGTGCCGGCTTTTTACTTTCGTTAACTGTAATGAGCAGCATTCGTGAATTAATCGGTTCAAGAACAATTCTTGGCTATCAAGTATTACCAACACAGTTTGAACCTTGGCTTGTAATGATCTTACCCGCCGGCGCTTTTATTACTTTCGGTTTATTGATGGGCTTTGCGAATGCGTATCAGGATAGAAAAAAGAAATTGGAACAACTATTGTTGATACAGAAATACAGAAAACCTTCTCAACCTGTAATAATTAAAGAACAGGAAGGATGATATGAATTTGATAATTATTTTTATATCTGCAGCGATTGTAAATAATTTTGTACTCGCGATGTTTCTCGGCATTTGCCCGTTCATTGGAGTTTCTAATAAAACATCATCGGCAATTTCGATGGGTATTGCCACAACATTCGTAATGGTTTTAACGGCAATGGTTAGCTGGCTTTTATACTTTTTAGTTTTAGTGCCGTACCATTTGGAATTTTTGCAAATACCCTCATTCATACTTGTTATTGCATCTCTTGTTCAGTTTGTAGAAATGGTAATTAAAAAAGTAAGCCAGCCGCTGTACCGTGCGCTCGGAATTTTTCTTCCGCTGATTACAACTAACTGTGCAATTTTAGGACTTGCTTTGCTTTTAGTTATGCGCGAGTACAGTTTTTTGGAGAGCATATTTTTCGGACTCGGTGCCGGTGCCGGTTTTACTCTTGCATTAGCAATTATGGCAGGAATACGTGAAGAACTTGAATTGGCAGATGTCCCAAAAGCATTCAAAGGCGCACCGATAACATTGATTACTGCCGGGTTGCTTGCATTGGCTTTTATGGGCTTTGCGGGAATGATTTAATAAATGGAACAAAATATTATTAAATACATAATTCTTTTTTCGATACTTGTCTTTTCTTGCACAGAAAAAAATGAAACCATAAAACGTTCCACTGTTGCAATGGGAACTGTTATGGAAATTCAAATTCGCGGAGTTGGCGAATCGCTGGCCAACAAGGCAATCGACGAATCATTTAGAGAATTTAAACGTCTCGATACTCTCTTTTCTACTTATCTGAAAAATAACGAGATGTGGAGAATTAATAACTCGATTTCCGATACAATTACCGTTAGTGGTGAATATTTTTATATACTGAATCAATGCGACAGATATTGGAAAGAATCGGGCGGCGCGTTTGACCCGGCAATCGGAAATATTATTGATTTGGTTGGATTCGAAAAAGGAAATCCAAAATTACCTTCACCTGAAATGATTAAAGAAGCTTTGAAGAAAACCGGGTGGAAAAAAATAAAATTAGAAGAACCTAATGTTTTGATAAAACCATCACAAATAAAATTAAGTTTTAATGCATGCATACCCGGCTATGCTGCTGATAGAGTTGCGCAAATATTAACTGGTAATGGTATCAACAACTTTTTGGTCAATGCCGGTGGAGAAATTTTTGCGAAAGGGAACAATTGGAAAGTTGGAATTCAACACCCGCGGAAGCAGAACGAATTCCTAAATTCTATTTTAATTGATGGAACAAGCGTTTCAACATCAGGCGATTATCAGCAGTACTTTAAGAAAGACGGAAAAAGATATTCACACATTTTTAATCCGGCGACAGGTATGCCTGCAAACGAACTTGAAGCTGTTACAATAATCGCAAAAGATGCATTAACATCGGATGCACTTTCAACTGTGGTTTTTATTTTGGGTAAAGAAAAAGGAATTAAACTTATCGAAAAACTTCCCGGTGTGGAAGGTTTAATAGTTGATACTACCGGAACGATTTATCAATCATCCGGTTTTGGAAAATACATTTTGAGGTAATTATGGAAATGACATTTATAATTGCAATTGCAACAATGGGCGGATTAGGTCTGTTATTTGCGGGCGGATTAGCATTTGCAGATAGAAAATTACGTGTTGAAGAAAATCCTCTCATCGCACAAATAAATGAAATACTTCCTAATGCAAATTGCGGCGGATGCGGAAACGCAGGCTGTTATGATTTTGCGGTTAAAGTTGTGGAGGGAAAAGCGTTGCCAACCGGTTGCCCTGTAGGCGGTGAAGATGTTGCTCAGTCAATCGCAACTATTTTGGGAATAGAAGCTGGTAACTCTATAAAAATGGTTCCAAGAATTTTATGCCGCGGCGGCAACAGTGAAGCAGTTAAAAAAATGGTCGGATATTACGGACCGTTGAGTTGCAAAGCAATGACAATTGTTTCGGGCGGAGATAAACTATGTTTTTATGGGTGTCTTGGCGGCGGCGATTGTGTTGAAGCGTGCCCGTTCGGCGCAATGTATATGAATGAAAATGGATTGCCTGAAGTTGCAGAGGAAATTTGCACAGGCTGCGGCATCTGCGCTAAAGCTTGCCCACGCGATATAATTCAAATGCATCCTCAGGATAGAAATGTGTTTGTATTCTGCAAAAACCAAGACGACCCCAAGCGTGCGAAGGAAGTTTGTACCGTCGCTTGCGTCGGCTGCGGTATCTGCGCACGTAAATCAGACGGCGGAATCGAGATGGTTAATAACCTTGGCGTAATTCAATACGAAAAACTTGATGAATCAAAAATTCCGTTTGAAAAATGCAGCACAGGGGCAATCGGGAAAATTAAAAATAATATTAGTGTGAATTGATGAACAGCGAATTGCTTGTTGAAGAAGGAATAGTAATTTCAACAGAAAAAGGATTTGCGGAGATATCGATTACAAAAAGCAGTATGTGCGAAGAATGCAGCGCTAGAATATTTTGTAAAACAGATAAAGACGATTTCAAAACAATAAAAGTGATTGACCCGCTTGGCGTTTCGGTTGGAGATAATGTGAAAATTGCAATAACAGGTTCTTCACTGCTTAAAAGTTCTTTCAAACTTTACGGAATGCCGTTAATATTATTGACAGCGGCAATAATAATTTCGAATTTGTTGTTAAGCGGAGTTGATAATTTAGAATTGTATTCTTTTGCAATTGGAATTTCGCTTGTAGCCATATATTATTTTCTCGGTTTTTTTTCAATAATATCATTTCAAAAAACAATTCTCCCCAAAATCATTTCACAGCATAGACATTAAACGACTAATTCTAAGTAAATAAACTTCAATAAATATTTTGTAATAAACTTATCTATTAATTATTATAACCCAACAAATTTATATTCTTGTATGGAATTCGGCTTTCTAAATTCTTTTTCTAAAATATTTCGTGCAATTATTGTTGTTATGATTTTGCACAATACCAATTCTATCGGTCAAAATTATGTTGTTAAAACATACACCTTGGAAGACGGGCTGCCTAACTCAAATATTTACAGCATAGTCCAAGGAAATGATGGACGAATCTGGATGGGTTCGCGAAACGGCATTTCTGTTTACAACACATTAAATTGGAGACACTATAAGCCAAATATTAATAAGGAAGGGAATGATATTACGGTGCTCAGAAAAGATGCTGATGGTAATATCTGGGCTTTAGCTTCGAGAAATAAATTATTATTAACATACTTCAACGGCACTAATTGGGAAAATTTTAAAGGACCAAATCTTAACCCCGGCCAGAGAATTTACATAAGAACTTTCGAAATTTTAGGCGCAGGTTCTAATATTCAAATCGCAGTTTCGTCAAACCTTGGTATTCATTATTATGAAAATTCACAATGGACATTTTTCAATAAAGGTTCCGGGCTGCCGAGCGATTTTTGCAACAATATAATTACGCATCAAAATAAATTTTATATCTCCACAAAAAATGGTATCGTAATTATTGCTAACGGCAAACTCGATTTATCGCTTAATAAGTTAATCCCGGAAAAATTCAAAGAAACACTCGCCCTGGGTTTTGAAAAAGTTCAAGATAAAGAACGATTGTGGATATTAAGTACAAATGGTTTGAGTCATATTCAAGATGAACACTTTACTGTTTTTAATGACCGAGTAAAAACAAGAGATAATGTTGTTGCCGAATGCGTACAATTTATTCCGGATTATTTCGGGTTAATTGTTTTTGGAAATCAATTCGGATTAAAATGTATAAGCAAATCCAGAAATCAAATTTTTTCGATCAATGAACAATCCGGCATTCGTATTCTAAATCCTTTCTGCCTTTATCTTGATAGAGAATTAAATCTTTGGTTCGGCGGGAATAGCGGGGTGAACAAATTAAAAAGCTTGCGGTTCGCTACATACAGACAGAGAACCGGATTATTTAAAGATGATGTTTCTTCAATTGTCGAACGCAATATAGGTGAAATGATTTTCGGACATATAAATAGTATCACTATTAAGAAAGATGATAAAGCTAAGCATATTGTATTATCAAGCAATAACGATGTCGGTTACGGAAAAATTCTTGATATGTGCAAAGACAATTCGGGTAATATTTGGATTGCGGCGGTTGAGTTAGGAGTTGGTAAACTTGATAAAAATAATAATATAACATGGTATAAAAGCAATGATGATTTCGGGGGTCATGCTAACTCGGTAGTGATGGATTCTAACGGAAATATTTTCGCGTCTTCAATTTGGAGTATTTACAAATTAGCAAACGGAATATTTCAAAAAATTGATCTGCCCACGCAATTAGATACAATAAAATTCAGAAAATTGTTTATATCGCCGGAGAATAAAATTTGTGCTGCGACTTTTAATTCTGGCATAGTAATCCTCGAAGACGAAAAGAAATTCAGAATTATAAAAAACGATCTTGATGAAAAATCAAACAATCTCTATGCAATTCATTTTGATTCACAATATGGAATTTTAGCAGGAGCATCAAACGGAATTCATAAAGTAAATTCAAATAGACTTGAAAAGTTTGACATAGGAATGCAGAACAACGATGGTCCCGTATATTTTATTGTAAAAGATAACGATAACAACCTGTGGTCCGGTTCAGATAGGGGAGTAATTAAGTGGGACGGAAAAAGTATTAAAGATTATACAATCCGCAAAGGACTTGCAGGGCTAGAAACCAGTCGCGATGCCGGCTTTGTCGATTCCGACGGCAGAGTTTGGATAGGAACTGATAGAGGTGCTTCAAAATATTTAAAAGAATTTGATCAAAAACCGGATTTTTCACCGACAGTATTAGTAGAAACAATAGAACCTTACGATAAAATTTTTGATGCTTCACGCAATATAAATTTGGTTTCCGAATCCGGGTCGCTTGTTCTCAGAATTTTAATTATGTCTTTTGTTGACGAAGAATTCAACAGTTTTAAGTACAAACTGGTCGGTGTCGATAAAGATTGGAATACCTCCGAAGGCAGATACCCGCTTTTAAGATATACAAACTTATCTCCCGGGGATTATAAGCTATTAATAATTGCGGAAAACAGTGACGGTGTGAAAAGTGAAATTTATTCAATCGGTAGTATAAAAATTCTTCGTCGCTTCTATGAAGCATGGTGGTTTTATGTATTTATCATATTATTTTCTGCTTTGGCGTTTATAGCGTATATCAATTATAGACTTAGAGAAAAGTATTCAAAAAAATTATTGAATGAAGTTGATAAGCGTACCGAACTTTTGAACGAATCCGAAAGCCGATACCGCCAAATGTTTGAAAAAAATCATTCGATTATGTTATTGATAGACGCAGAATCGCTTGATATAGTTGATGTAAATGAATCAGCCGAGAGATTTTACGGCTTCGATAAAAATACACTGATCAATTTTAACTATTCTAGAATTTCAACTTTCGGCTCGGTTGAAGATATACTTGAAAGAATTGAGGATTCAATACAAAATCTGAAACAAAAAATTTCGGTCCACCGTATTAAAAACGGGATGGAGACTTTTGTTGAAATTGGTTTCTCGAAAATTGTACTGCGAGAAAGAAATCTATTTTATGCAATAATACATGATGTGGGCGCAAGAATATATGCCGAAGAAGCTTTAAAAGAATCGGAAGAAAAATACAGGACATTAATTGAAAGTATGATTGACGGGGTGTTTGTTATTCAATATGAAAAAGTACTGTATGTAAATAATGCACTTGCAAGTTTTATCGGTTATAAACCGGAAGAGATGATCGGTCAAAAATTTCATAATTTTATTGCGCCTGAAGATGTGAAGTTAGTAGGTAATAGGTATAAAGAAAGGGTAGCCGGCAAAGATGTTGTAAATGAATATGAAACTAGAATGATACATAAAGATGGGATTACGCGTGTGCATGTAATAATGCATGTAAGTGTATTTAAATATAAGGGCGAGTTTGCAGTTCTTGGTACAATGAAAAATATTTCGGAATCAAGAGTTCAAGAACTCAAAATCAAACAACTTTCTACAGCTATTGAACAGAACCCGGTCGGTGTAATGATAACAGATTTCGATAATGTTATTGAATATGTTAATCCGAAATTTTGCGAAATAAGCGGCTATTCTTTTGATGAATTGATTGGCAAAACGCCGAATATTTTTAAAGCCAACGGATTAGATGATTCTAATGAAAAAATGAGGTTGGAAGTTAGGAAAGGTATAATTTGGAGCGGGGAAGTATTAAACAAAAGAAAAAACGGCTCTAACTATTGGGTTATGGTTACTATTTCACCGATTAGAAATTCTGAAGGCGTAATAACTCATTTCATTTCCGTTGAACATGATATAACGTTTGAAAAATATGCACGCGAAGAAATCAAGCGGAATGAAAAACTATTGAATTCAATACTAAATCATGTGCCGGTTATCATTGTTGCTGTTGATAAAAACGGGCGCATAACTTTTTGCCGTGGTAAGGAATTGGAAAAATACGGTATAACAAATGACTCGTTAATTGGAGTTTCAGTTCTTGAAAAATTTAAAGATGCTAAAGTATTACTGCCTGATATTGAACGTGCTTTGAACGGTGAAGAATTTTCTTCGGTAACATTGTTCGATGGAGGCGCTGCTTTTGAAATACATTATTCACCAATAATAGATTCGAACGATGAAATCGTCGGGTCAATCGCTGTTGCCTCAAATATTACCGAAAGATACAATACTCAGCAAAAATTAATTGCAGCTAAAGAAGAAGCTGAAAGATCCGACCGTCTTAAATCGGATTTTCTTGCGCAGATGTCCCACGAAATTCGCACTCCTGTTAATACAATACTTAGTTTTATTTCTCTTCTTCAAGATGAAATTAAAAATAAAATAAGCGAGGAACTTTGTGAGGTTTTTAATTTTATTGACGACGGCGGCAGGCGTTTAATAAGAACAATCGATATGATTCTGAATATGTCGCAGTTTCAATCCGGTACTTATAAACCAATAATGCACCCGGTTGATCTTAACGCAGATGTGCTCGCTAAAATAGTCTCTGAATTAAAATCTACCGCCAAACATAAAAATCTTGTTCTTAATCTTTATGTTGAAACAAAAAGCACCGTTGTTAATGCAGATAGTTATACGGCCGGGCAGATATTTATTAATCTTATTGATAACGCGATAAAATATACGCATCAAGGAAAAATTGATGTTAGGATTTTAGAGAAAGGTAAAAAACTTATTGTTGAGATTGAAGATACCGGGATTGGTATTTCCCGCGATTACATCCCGTATTTATTTGATGCGTTTTCGCAGGAAGAAACAGGCTATTCAAGAAGGTTTGAAGGAACGGGACTTGGTTTAGCACTTGTAAAAAAATATATTGAAATTAACGGTGCAGAAATAAAAGTAGAGAGCATGAAAGGCGAAGGAACAAAATTTTCCGTTGTCTTTAAGAAAGCTCATTAAATTTTGTTCAGCTTATTTAATAGATTGCAAATAGTGAGCTCCGGCTTAGAATGATTGGGAGGAAATAGCAAAAAAGGTTGACATAAAATTATTTTATAGTAACAATTTCACCTTCTACAAACTCGGTTTCATTTTTAACTTTTCCGTTTTCGTAATAACTGAAATTTTTTCCATGCAATAGATTTTCTTTATAAACAAAAAAGTATGATGTATTGCCGTTTTGATAATAATACTTAGTAATACCGTTTCTAAGTCCGTTTGAATAATTCTCTTCAGAAGCCAAATGACCGTTTCTATAAAATGTTTTTATAGTCCCTTCCAATTTATCTCTGCGGAATGTTCTCTCGGACTCCAATTCGCCGGAAGTATAAAATGTTTTCGCATTACCATCGCGTAAATCATTGATGAAATTTTCTTCCGCGATTTTAATTCCATCAAAATCAAATTTGGCGGATAAACCGTTTTTCATTCCGCTTATATAATTTGCAACTTCCGCAACTGTTCCTTCATTATGATAAAACTTACTTATGCCTTCCAGTTTACCGTTTATATAATTCAATTCTGCTTTTAAAAACCCGGTGTTATAAAATTCTCTAATGACTCCGTGTTTTTTACCCTCGCGAAAATGAAGCTTCGATCGTAATGTTCCTTCATCGTAAAAGTCATCAAAACTTTCTTCAACTTTATCGAACTTGCCGCCGATACCGTATTTAACTCTTTTGATAATTTGCCCATTTTCGTAAGTATCTTCAACTTGTATTGAACCGTCGGGATAATAAATATAAGAGTATCCGTGAAGTTTATCGTTCTTATAATTTGCTTCAAGTGCGATCTTACCGAAATCATAATAAACTTTGCTAACGCCTTCAAGTTTATCATCAATATAATTTCGTTCAACCTCCACGTTTCCGTTTTCAAAAAATATTTTAGACACACCGTTTAATTTCCCGTTGCGATAATTCCAAATAGCTTGCAGGGAGCCGTTTCTATAGTATGTTTTGCTGAATCCCTCCTGGATATCGTTTATGTAATTTGGTTCAGCCCAAAGTTCGCCGGTTTCATAAAACCATTTTGATGTGCCTTCCAATTTACCATGTAAGTAATTCCATTCCATACTTTTTATGCCGTCTTCGAAATACCAAGTTGAGATTCCTTCTTCATTGCCGTTTACAAAATTCCATTCTTTCCAAACCTTCCCATTCTCATAAAATTCTTTGTATTCACCGTTTCGAACATCATTTAAATAAGTACCCTCACTTTTAAGCTTGCCGTTTTTATAATATTCTCTTTTAACATCCTGAGCATAAACCAGCAATGGCAATGTCATTATTAATATAAATACAGAAATTCTCATCATAATATATTATAGATTATTTATCATCCTGAAACACGACCTAATATTTATCAAAATGGTAATACGATTACACCAACTTTTAATCATGAAAAATTATTCATTTTTTAAATTATTTTTTGAAGTAATTAAAGAAATAACAATTGACGCCGTGATTATAAAAAGAATAATACTGAGAGACCATGTAATTGGAAATTTTCCGCCGAATAAGTCATTTAACCATGCCATCTTTAGTCCGACGAATATTAGCACTATACCTAAACCATACTTTAAATATCTAAATTTATTCACAACGCCGGCTAACAGAAAATACAAAGCCCTTAGTCCGAGTATTGCAAATATATTGGATGTGTAAACAATCAACGGCTCTTTTGTAATAGCAAAAATAGCAGGAACAGAATCGATAGCGAAGATTATATCGCTCATTTCAACAAACACAAGACAAATCAAAAGAGGAGTTGCATACAAAACGCCTTCTTTTCTTAAAAAAAATTTTTGTCCTTCAATGGCCGGTGTTACGGGAAAAATTCTTCGAAGCAATTTAATGACCGGATTATTTTCAGGATTAATTTCCTTTTCCGGCGCGAATAAAATTTTAATACCCGTGAGTATCAAAAATATTCCAAATATGACAATGACCGTATGATACTGTAAAAGTACTGAGCCAAGTGCAATAAAAATGATTCTGAAAATCAATGCGCCCAAAATTCCATAGAATAAGATTCTGTGTTGATATTTTGATGGAATAGAAAAAAATGTAAAAACTACTACGAAGACAAATATATTATCCACCGAAAGAGATTTTTCAATTATATAACCCGTTAAAAATTCCAAAGCAGATTGCTTAGCAGCAACCTCGGGGATGAATCCAGGAATTGACGCATATTCCGGCTGTGTTGAAAATTTCCAATTAGCATAAAAATAAAAAAGTATATTAAAGATCAGCGCTAGAGATATCCAAACGACTGACCAAATAGACGCTTCCTTAAAAGATACTTCGTGAGCATCGCGGTGGAAAACACCAAGGTCCAGCGCCAATATAAGCAAAACGAAAAGTGTAAATAACGCATAAAAACCCCAATAATCAGCAAAAGGGAAAAGTATCACATTGTCCATTTTTGTCCTTTCTTTTATCCTAAAGTATGGAATAGAAATATTATTAAACAAGTTCCATTTAATGAGAAAATATAAAGTAAAATTTATTAACAATAATTAAATTGCTTTCAAAAAATTGGAGAATCATGTTTACCGCAAACGTTAAAGTTTATTTTTACGACGCCGATCCGGCGGGAATAATTTTTTATGCAAGCTTATTCAAGTATGTTCATGCCGCTTATGAGGATTTTTTGAGAAATCTTCACACAGAAAGAAATTTCTTTTTTGATAAAGATTATATTCTGCCAATTATTCATGCGGAAGCGGATTACGTTAAACCGATTAAAGTCGGCGACGAATTAAGAATTGACGTTTCGGTTAGTGCGCTAAAAAATTCTTCTTTCGAAATTAGTTACAGGTTTTACAAAAAGGACGGTGATTTTACCGCGATTGCTAAAACAGTTCATGTGTGCGTGTTAAAAGAAGAGTTTAGGAAAATTGAATTGCCAAAGGATTTTTACGATAAGTTAAAAATTAACTTAGACTAAGTTGTGAGAACAAAAGTGTGCGGTTAACCTTTCCCAACTCAGTTTTTGGAATTTCTTTGACAAAGAAATATTCTTTGGGAATTTTATAAGGTGCGGTTTTACGTTTTAAATATTCCTTTATTTCATCTGAGTCCAATTCGTTTGCAACTACTGCGGCGCAAAGCCGTTGTCCCCATGCTTTATCATTAATTCCAAATACGAAAGCATCTTTAACTTTTTTATTTGTTTTAATTATTGATTCGACTTCCATCACGCTTACATTTTCACCGCCGGTTATAACAATATCTTCCCGCCGGGATTCAATATATAAATATCCATCTTCATCGATCCGTCCAAAATCGCCGGTACGATAGCAGCCGTCAACTAGTTTCTTTTTTGTTAATTCATCATCGCCAAAATATTCTTTAAACAAAGAACCACTCTTAACCAAAATCTCATCACTATTCTCTGTCGATAAGTTTTTGCTACTATTAGTGTTCTTGATCATGATCTTATTATTTCCAATTGCCTTGCCGGCAGAATCGGGATAATGCAAAAAATCATTAACGGATAGCGCAGCGACCATAGAACATGTTTCGGATGAACCATATACTTTTACAATAGCCCATCCTTTTGAAATAGCTTCTTCGCAAAGTTTCGTATCAAGATATCCGCCGCCGAGAAAAACGATTCTTAATTTTTTATATGGTGTAACATTATTTGTTAAAAATTTTTGAAGAGTTGTCGATACAATAGAAATATGTGTCGGTTTAAACTTATCCATAGCATATTCAACATCTTCATATTTTAATGAATTGGGGCACGCGCAAACAGCTCCGCTTAATAGAGATCGGACAAAAATCATAAATCCGCCAATGTGATATTGAGGAAGAGATGAAAGCCAAATATCTTTTGACGACAACTCTGAAAATGAGTCGGTTGCTTTTACGCTTTCATAAAGCGAATGAAAAGTGTGAACTACTGCTTTTGGCTTTCCGCTGCTGCCTGATGTAAAAAGTATAAGTGCGGGATTACGAATGAAGAATGAAGAATGAAGAGTGAAGAGTGTAGAGTGTAGAGATTCTTCCAAATTATTACGTAGATATAGAATATTTGTAACGCCTTCGGCTTTGATTAATCTATTATTAGAAAATTCATCATGAATCAAAAAATTAATTTTTGCTTTCACAACTTTATAGTCGATTTCTTCTTGTGTATCCTTTGGATTCAGAAGCACAGGTATTGCGCCAACAAACCATATGGCATTAACAGCTATGAAAATTTCATAACCATGATTAAACAATATCCCAACATTTTCATTTTCTTTGATCCCGTATAATTTTAACTGAACTGCAAATCCGATGGAGAGTTTGTACAATTCAGCAAATGAGATAGTTTTTTCACTTGAAATTACGGCAGTTAAATCAGGAATTACATCCGCTTGCTGCTTTAGCCAATGCTTGTTGTTTTCTAATATCATTATTAAAAAATCAGATTAAAATTTGGCGGATAAAAGCCGGGGTCAAAAAGAATTTTGCCGTTGTTAACTTTATAGTTTTCGATGCAAACATCACGCTTAAAAAAGTTAGACGTATCCAATCCGTGCGGAAAACCATGGTTTGTCAATGCTGCGAGAAATACAAGCGTACTTTTACCTACGGCGCTTTCAAATGAAGATGAGATAATAATTTTCTTCTTTTTCTTTGCCGCTTCTTCAATCAATTTTAGCGTTGAAAAAATACCTGAAACTATCATTGGTTTTAAAACTATGAACTCAATATTTGTCGATTTGATTATGTTCAGTACATCCGGAGGTGTATTCATTGATTCATCAACTGCAATTGGGATTGGAGATTTTTTAGAAATTTCTATTAATGAATCGAGATGCCCGCACGGTTCTTCAATGTATTGAATGTTGAACGGTGAAAGATACTTTATTCTGTCGATCGATTCTTGCTTTGTCCATGCACCGTTTACATCAAGCCGTAGAATTAGATTTTCACCAAAATATTTGCGAATACCTTCAATTAACTTAAAATCATTATCAAAATCGCTGCCGATTTTTAATTTAAAAGTTTTATAACCTTGACCTATGTTTCTTTCAATTTCCGAAATTATATCAAGCTTATTGCCGATGGCGATAACAGAGTTTACTTCAATTTCTCTCTTTGTCTTTGCAAACAGGTTTTTCGAAAAATTATTACCGTCTAAAATTAGAAGATTGAGCAGGCATTGTTCTATACCGAATTTTACAGAAGGGAAAAAATTCTTTTTGTTTATCAATGTTTCTATGGAAACGATATCATCGTCTACCTTAAAATTCTTAAAGAAGACCGAAAGTTTTTGCAGCTGCTCTTCGCATTCGTAGAGGTTTTCGTAACTTAAACCGGGCAATGGCGAGCACTCACCGAATCCCACAAAGTTCTTTTCATTTCTTATAGCAATTATAAAACCGTCGCGGGATTTAAAAGTATCTTTGGAATTTTTAAATGGTGTTATAAAACTGAGATTAAAATGGAAATATTTTAATTCAGTTATCGTCATATCAACATACCGACTGCAAATAAAAAACCGTAAATGGCTGAAAGTTTAGCCGTTAATTCAAGTGTTTTGTTTAATTCACGTCCGCGCAAGGTAAAAATCATCTTTACGAGTTTTATGGAAATAGGCAGACTAATTAAAGGCAGAAATACGAATAGACTTTTTTTGAAAGTAAAATAGACAACAAATAAAATTGCATAAGAGATAATCATAAAGAAGATGTACTGCATTCGCGCGAACTGTTCTCCGAAAATTACCGCAAGAGTGTTTTTGCCGTTGGTGCTGTCTTCTTCGCGGTCGCGGTAATTATTTACAACAAGAATATTCGTAATTAACGCGCCTACCGGAATTGATGCCCAAAAGGACATCCATGATAATTCGATTGCTTGAACATAATAAGTTCCGACGGTTCCAATAAAACCGAAGAATAAAAATGAAGCCACATCACCAAGTCCGTGATACGCAAGCGGCATCGGTCCTGCTGTATATGCGAGCCCTGCGGCAATAGAAACAACACCTATTAAAAGCACAAGCCATCCGGCAGAATAAACAAGGTAAAGACCTAATAAAAAACTAAGACCGAATGTAAGAGCTGTTCCAACTTTCATTTCATTTATCGATAAAATGCCGGAAGCGGTTGCTCGTTGCGGACCAAGACGAGTGTGCGTATCCTTGCCATGTAAAAAATCAAAGAGGTCGTTCGCAAAGTTTGTTCCTATTTGGATAAGGATTGAACAAAGCAATGAAATTGTTGCGGCAACGGTATTAAATTTTCCATCGTGGACTGCAATTGATGAGCCGACTATAACAGGAACAACAGCAGCTAACAATGTGCGGGGACGGCTTGCTAAAATCCATGCATCAAGTTTTGAAATTGTGTTTGTATGGGAATGAATCATAATTTACGGTACTCTTGGGAATTTTGAAAAATCGGGTTTACGTTTTTCATTGTATGCGTTTTTGCCTTCTTGCGCTTCTTCACTCATGTAATAGAGTAGCGTTGCGTTGCCTGCAAGTTCTTGAATTCCCGCTTGTCCGTCAAGTTCTGCATTAAACGCCGATTTAAGTAAACGAATTGCAAGCGGACTTTTTTCTAAAATTTCTTTTGCCCATTGAACACCTTCAATTTCAAGTTGATCAACAGGAACGACTTTATTTACGAGTCCCATTTCAAAAGCATCCTGCGCGTTGTATTGCCTGCACAAATACCAAATTTCACGCGCTTTTTTTTGTCCGACAATTCTTGCTAAATAACTCGCACCGAAACCGCCGTCGAAACTGCCGACTTTAGGACCGGTTTGGCCAAACACGGCGTTATCGGCAGCGATAGTTAAATCGCAAACAACGTGAAGAACATGTCCGCCGCCGATTGCGTATCCTGCGACAAGGGCAATAACCGGTTTTGGAATACTGCGGATTTGTTTTTGTACATCAAGAATATTTAAGCGGGGAACGCCGTCTTTGCCGACATATCCTTTGTTTCCGCGGATTGATTGGTCGCCGCCGGAACAAAAAGAATATTTGCCGCCTTTTGCCGGGCCTGCGCCTGTTAATAAAATTGCACCGATATTGCCGTCTTCGCGAGCATCGGCAAAGGCATCGTATAACTCAAGTGTGGTTTCGGGGCGAAACGCATTTCTTTTTTCGGGACGGTTGATTGTGATTTTGGCGATGCCGTCCATCTTTTCATAAATAATATCCTGATAGTTTTTTGCTTTTATCCATTTGAAATTCATTTTCATCCTTCAAGAGTATTAAGAAAATCCAGAACTAATTTAGTAAAAAGCCCCGGTTTTTCTAAGTGGGTATTATGACCGGCATTATCAATTATTTTGAGATCTACATTTGGAATCAATTCACCCATTCGCCTATTAATATTTGTAAACTTTTGATCTTCGCTCCCGGCAATTAAAAGTACTGGGAATTCCAGATATTTTATTTCCTGCCAATAACTGCTCATTAATCCGGTAGAAAAACCAGCGAGCAAATTTGATAATCCTATAACATTATTTTTTGATCTTTCGTTTCTTATGTAATCAATATCGAATTTTTCTTTTAATGAATGGAACATTGGAAGATCGAGCCAAAATTTCATAAACCAATCCATTCCTTCGCTTTTAATTTTATCGGCAAGAAGGAGATCGTGCTCAACGCGTTCTTTCTTCTCAGTAATGTTTTCGATTCCGGCCGTTGTACTTTCCAAAATTGCTGCTGTAATTTTATGTTGATATTTAATGCTGTATGAAAGCGCAGCACGCCCGCCGAGTGAATAGCCAACAATTACAAATTTATGAATATCTAGTTTCTCTAAAATTGTATTTAATTGATGTACGATGCTTCCGCATGAATACATTGATAAATCTTCGGGCGAGTCGGTTTCGCCGTGTCCAATCAAATCAATTGCTATCGGGAAAAATTTTTCAGGAAGTGAATCAAAAATAAATAGCCAATCTTTGGCACTGCCTGTAAAGCCGTGTAAAAAAACTATCGGGATTCTATTGTGTCGGTCGGAAGTCTCGTCAAGTAATAAATTAAATTTTTGTCCGTCGATTTCTAAATTCATTTATGCACTTTTCAATTTCTTGCGCGGCGCGTGACCAATACTTTTGTCGTAGTAATTTAGAATTTACCGCGTTTGTTTTTAAATGGAGAACTGTAAGCGTTTTATTACCAGTGGAAGATAAAAGTTTCCGATGAAAATCTCTCCAATTTTTTATTTTAAAAAACCTTCCTCCATAAGCCGCAACAAAAGCTCCGAAGTCCAAATTTAACGGCGTTAAAAAGTTTTTTTGCATGATTTCGCGATAAACTGCTATGGGCAAAGATTCGAAAATTCCGCCGCCTGAATTATCAATAAGTATGATTATCAATGGAATTGCGAACTTTTTAGAGTTGATAAGACCATTCATGTCGTGGAAAAACGCAAGATCACCGGTTAAAAGATATGTTGGGTTCTTAGATGTTTTAGCAATTCCCATAGCAGTAGAGTTGATACCATCAATTCCGCTGGCACCGCGGTTTGCGAAAATTTTTATTTTTTTGTTTGAAACAGAAGCAAAAAAATCCGTGTCGCGTATAGGAAGCGAGTTTGAAATCATCAAATTGGAATTTGAGGGAATTGTGCTCACTATCTCCGAAATAATTCTGCCTTCGAAAGGGAAATCCGCATTTTCAATAAATTGCTCTTTAGTTACTGAAATAACTTTATTCATGCTTTGAAAATCACTCAGCCACTTGCTTTTATCGCCCAATCGCTTTTGTGATTTACTAATCATTGTTGAACAAAATCTAATCGGATTAACAGCAATAATATTTCTTGCTGTTAACGACGGATCATTTCGATCACCGTAGTCGTTTATGATATATTTCTCTGCTTTTGAGTTTTTGAAAAACTCAAGCAAAACATTAGAAGTTGGTGCGCCGCCGAATTGAATTATGATTTTAGGATCGTATTGGTTTTGAAAATCTTTTGAGCGCACGATAGCAGTAAAATTATCAATAATATTTTTTTTTGAATGAGTACCGAAACGCAAAGGAGAAGAGCCGTCGGCGTAAATAGGGTAATCAAATGTCTCCGAAAATTTTATAAGAAGCTGTGCGAAATCTTTTGAATAATTGTTATTCCCGGCAAGAATTAAGCCGTGTCTTTCTTTTGAGAATTTTTTTACAAGTGCATCAAAATTAATTTTTGATTCTTTAGCCGGAATTAGTTTAAA
Source organism: Bacteroidota bacterium (assembly GCA_023397505.1). Taxonomy (GTDB): domain Bacteria; phylum Bacteroidota; class Ignavibacteria; order Ignavibacteriales; family Melioribacteraceae; genus JAEWUC01. The sequence goes on from JAEWUC010000004.1 coordinate 58,226, forward strand.
GGAATATTTCGAAAACAGTTTCTCGATCTTATTAATTTCAATTTTATCCGTATAGTTCTCGGGTTCGAACGGTTTTTCAAAAGGAAAGTTTAAATGAACCGGCCCCTTATTTTCAAATAACGAAATCGAAACGGCTTTTTCTGCAAGTAAATTTACAGAGCTAATATTTTTTAAATTTGGAAGACCGGCATCGGCAAAAAATCGAATATGGTTATTATAAATATTGAATTGATTTATAGTCTGATTTGCGCCGCTTCCGCGAAGATTATTCGGTCTATCGGCTGTGCAAATAATAAGCGGAATTCTTTGATAATATGCTTCAATAATTGCAGGATACAATTCCGCAACTGCCGTTCCGGATGTTGTAACAATTGCAACCGGTGAATTACTACTTTTAGCGAGTCCCAAAGCAAAAAATGCGGATGATCGTTCGTCAACAATCGGAAAGGTTTCTATTTTATTATTCGCAGCAAAAGCGAGTGTTAAAGGTGTGCTTCTTGAACCGGGTGAAATACATGCGTATTTAATTCCCAGCTGCGAAAGCCGTAGTACAAAAAGATCGCACCAAAGTGTGTTACGATTGATTGATAGTTTCATCTACAAAAAGAGAAAGTATTGGTTTTAGTTTTAATTCCGTTTCGTTGTATTCAAAAATTGGATTTGAACCTTCAACAATTCCGCATCCGGCAAACGCATGAATTATATTGTCTTTTAATAAAGCTGATCTTAGAGCAACTGCAAATTCGCCTTCGTTTTTAAGATTAAACCAGCCGATAATTCCGGCATATAATCCCCTGTCGAATTCTTCAAGACTGCATATAAGTTTTAATGCCGTGTCTGTCGGATATCCGCAAATTGCAGGTGTCGGATAAATGTTTTCAATCAAAGATAAAATGTTTATATCGTTTTTCAATTTTGCTTTTATCGGTGTCCACAAATGCTGAATGTTTGAAAGCTTACGCAGCTGCGGCGTGCTGTCGTATTCAATTTCTTCAGTTACATGGTACAATTTTTCTAATAAAAAATTTCTAACACTGTTGTGTTCAACAATATCTTTTTCGCTTTCAAGAAGTTGAAGACCTAATTCTTTATCACTTATTTCCGAATCGCCTCTTTGTATTGAACCCGCAAGAGCATCTGTTTCAATTATTCCTTTATCAACTCTGAATAATTTTTCCGGCGTGGCGCCAAAAAAAGTTGAATTATTGTGTCTATAAATAAAAGTATAACACTTTGGATATGTTACCTGGAGTGAATTTGTAACTTCTCCAAAATCAATTTCTGAATTTAACTCTAATTCAATTTTTCGAGCCATCACAACTTTTTCAAGTTCTTTTTTAGAAATTTTATCAAGACATGTTAAAACAGTTTTGTTCCAATTTATCGTGTCATAATTGCACTTTCGTATGGCCTGTTCATGAAAAGAATTTTCATTATGCTTTAAATCCGGCAAGTGAAAATACTCATCAAAGTCATCCAAATAATTTTTTGTCTTACTATTATTCTTGATATAGTTTATAATTATAGAATAAAAGTTTTCGTTTCTAAATAACAAATATTTTGGAATGAACCACTTTTCATATTCAAAATCTTGCCATAATGACGATTTATCTTTAAGCGGAAATTTATGAGCGCCGACGAATATTGGAATTCTATTGAAATTTATTTTGTTTAGATTGTGATAGTAGTTTTTCTTAACTTTGAACAGAATTTCCTGCATATCCTTATTGTCGTTCTTATTTTTTTTGCTGATTGAAAAAATTTCTCCTAGGGCGACAAATGAGTGTTCCTGAGAGGGATTGTTCCAATAAATTAGGTTTGCCGGTGAGTTGATAATTCTATTATTCAAAGCAGAATAAAGTTTTTCATCTATTTTTTGTGAATATGATAAAAGGCTGTCCGACTCTTTTATGGTCGAGACATATTCAAAAAATTTATTTTTATCTATTATCAAGATCGTTCAGTATTAGTTTATTACTAAGTAAATATAATTCATAACAAAATAGTTTCAAATCAGTTTATTTTTTTGAAATAAGGAGGTGGGCTAAAACAAAAACACAAATAAGCAACTTCATTGCCACATCATGGGGTGCGTGCATTAAAAAAGCTAACGTAAAATATTTTTTTACTGTTAGGATTAATCATAAGAAAGGAGATAATAACTATGAGCGAAATTTCTAATTCATCGGTAGTTATTTGGGAAAAGCTTTCCAAGGCTTATGACAAAATGCGACGCGTTCAATCGAAACAAATGTACGGACAAAATTTAACCGCGCCTCAGTTTGGAGTTATGGAAGTTCTTAATAGACTCGGTTCGGTTCCGCTTAAAAAGGTAAGCGAAGAACTAATGGTTACCGGGGCTAATATTACTTGTGTTGTTGACAACCTCGAAAAAGAGGAGTTTGTAAAAAGAGTCCCTTCTAAAGAGGATAGAAGAGTAATACTTGCCGAACTTACACCGAAAGGTAAAGAGAAATTAGACCAGATTTGGCCTGATTATGTAAAAAATATGTCTGCTGTTACTTCCGTACTAAGCGAGCAGGAACAGAAAGAATTATTAAAACTACTCGAAAAAGTTAACGCTAATTAATTAGGTTTGAATACAAGAGCTATCCATTCATCCATCGCGGTTCTTTCAATAAGCTCTAAATTCAAACCCGTGTAGATTTTAAGAATATCATTTTCATCAGTGTTAAGAAGGCCGGAAAGAATTAATAATCCGGTCTTTTTTATTTTTGTTCTAATTTCTTTTGCGATATCAACAAGTATATGTTTGTTGATGTTTGCAACTATCAAATCAAAATCGGTTTCGGGCAAATCTTTTAATTCGCCCAAACGTATTTCAACTTTAGTTTCAAGATTATTTGCTTTAACATTTTCGTTTCCGTTAAGCAGGCACCATTCGTCATTATCAATTCCTATGGCGCGTTCCGAGCCGAGCATAACCGTACTGATTGCAAGTACGCCTGTGCCTGAACCTACATCTAAAACTTTTTCGCCGCCTTTTACATATTTGTCTATTAATTGAATAACAAGTTTTGTTGTTGCATGTTCACCGGTGCCGAAAGACATTTTGGGATCAATCGTAATTATTATTTGTCCCGGTTTGAAAGTGTATTCTTTGAAAGAAGGTTTTATTACAATTCTATCGGTTACTTCTATAACCCTGACTTTCTTTTCATATTCTTCATTCCAGTTGCGGTCTTCAATAACGGATTCTTCAACGGTAAAAGAATTAATTAATTTTTGATGAATTAGTTCGTTCAATACATCATCAATATCTTTTTTTAACACCGATTTGTTTTCGTTTACAAATACTGTTAAAAAATCATCAAATTCATTTATACCGTCAATATCCAATTGCCACAACATTCCGCTGACAGTATCAACTTCGAACGGGTCAGTTGTAACTTTAAATTCCTTGTAAGTTTTCATATTCCTTCAAATAATAGTTCGCAAATTTTGTTTTGAATTATTAGTGCTTGCGTTGCCTTGCCGATATAATTCTGCGTTAAAATAGTAAATGCAAGTAAGCTGCCGTTTTTAGTTCTTAAAAATCCGGCAATATTTGCCACACCGCTTAACCCACCTGTTTTAGCAAACACACGTCTCTGCGCGGGGGAACCTATCATTCTGTTTTCAAGCGTCCCGTCGAAACCGGAAACGGCAAATGAGTTAAAAAGTTTTACGAATAATTCTTCTTCTTCGTAATAGAAATATTTTAATAGCCCCGTTACAAGTTCCGCCGATATCAAATTGTAAAATGATAAGCCTGAGCCGTCGGCTATGCGGTAATTTTTTGGAGAGAACCCGGCAAGAGTAATCAAACTATCGACAAATAATTTCCCCTTAACTGCGGTAGCAAGATTTGAAAAGTTATATAAAGCCATTGCGCGCAAAATCATTTCAGCGCTTAAATTATCGCTTTCTTTATTTGTGTTTATAATTACCTGCTCTATGTTTCTGCTGAATGTAAATATTTCCTCCGCGTCGTTCACTAATGTTAATGTGTCAATCTTACCGTTTAATTTAATACCATGCTTCTCTAAACTTTCCTTCATCAGGTTTAGGAAATAAAAAGTAGGATTAAATATATTGAGCGAAACCGAATCTCTTAGTGCGGATGATGGGATATTGCCAGTTATTATTATTTTATTGTTTCGATTGATCCAATCACGAGTAACATTTATAGTTGATTTACCGGTATCGATTGTAACTGAATTATTTACAACCGGAATAAATTTGTTTTCGGGGATCAATTCAATCTGTGCTGACTTTCCAATTTCTCCCGGTTTGAAAATTATTTTAATTGAATTATCGTTTATGCAAAGAGGCGATAAATAAGGAGAGAAGTCGCCGGGGTCGTCGTCCCACATCCAGCCCTCGCCCCAAAACAAAGAATCCCCGGCAGAAACATCAGCATATAAATTTCCATCAATTTCTTTTATGCCGTATTCCTTTATGATCTTAACTACTGAATCCAAATCGCGATGTGTAAAATCCGGGTCGAAGCCGCCTTTTACGTAAAGATCACCTCTGCAAATTGAGTCTTCGATACTGCCAGTGTAGTAAAACCCTGTTTTAAAAGTATAATCGTGCTCAAGAAATTTTAACGCGGCGCCTGTTGTCAAAATTTTTTGAACGGAAGCTGGGCGCAAAAGTAGTTTTCCATTCTTTGAGTAAATTTTTTGGTTTGAAGTCAGATCGAAAACATCAACTGCTATTTGAGTTTTTGTAAAATAGTCTGTTGTTAATAAACTGTCTATTCCAAGTTTTAGATTATCATAATTTGTTTGCGGTAAAATATTTGGAGAGCAGAACAAGATTATAAGCAAGTGCAAGAATAAGAGTTTGCCTGTTGTACTATGCAAGAATATTTTTTGGTTGCATTTATTCATAATTAAAAATATTCTCTTTCTCTAAAGTCCACACCTATTTCATCGGTTACAAATTTCTTCGCGGTTTCTTTATCGACTTCACTCAATCCAACAATGGATAAAACAACATGAGTAAATTGTTTTGCTTTCTTTGCAAAGTTAATCATCTCTTCATGCATTTGCGGATCGACACGCATAAGTTTTGCATATTGCTGCGGGTCTGTTGAGTTTAAGCTTATTGAAACAGTATCGATTAATCCTTCGAGTTCAGGGGTAATGTCGCGTTTATTAATATAATTCCCGTGGCCATCAGTGTTCATGCGGGTTTTGCCGCCGTTATCTTTAACATATTTTGCAACTCGTTTTACCGCGTCCCATCTAATAGTTGGTTCGCCGTATCCGCAAAAAACAATTTCCTTAAATTTTTTCGGATCGCCGATTTCATTAATGTAAACTTCCGCTTCAGGTTCTTCGGATTTTTTCATTTTCAAACTATAACCGTTTATAACCGCTTCACCTTTGCGGTCGCAGAAAATACAATCGGCGTTACAGCGGTTCGTAACATTAATATAAAGCGATTGCCCGATTTGATATGTAAAACTTAAGCCCGGCTTATTGCCGATGCCGAAAAGTTTATAAGCATTATAGGAAGTTGTTCTTCCAACGTCTTCAGTTGACAAGTGATGTATCTCCGCTATTTTTTCCGCTACAAGTTTAATGTAAGTCGGTTCATTTCGTTTACCACGATGGGGTACAGGTGTCATAAAAGGTGCGTCCGTTTCGAGCAAAAGATTTTCGACTGCAACACGCCCGGCAATTTTTCTTATATGATCCATATTCTTAAAAGTAACATTGCCCGGGAAGGAAATATAATGATGCATTTCAACAAGTTCGCGGGCATCTTCAACGGTTCCGGCAAAGCAATGAAACTGCGCGCGTAAACTGCTGTCTTTATATTTTCGTATGATTTTCATCATGTCATCGTTCGCGTCGCGGTTATGAATTACAACGGGTAAGTTTAGTTTTATTGCAAGATTAATCTGTGCTTCGAAAGCTTCAATCTGTTTTTCCTTTGGCGAAAAGTCGTAATAATAATCAAGGCCAATTTCGCCGATAGCCACAACTTTTTTATTCTTTGCAAGATTTTCAATCTGGGGAATAAAATCATCATTCCAATCTTTTGAATCGTGCGGATGAACGCCGACAGTTGCGTAAATAAAATCATATTTATCGGTAAGAGCTATAGCTTTTTCGGAAGTTACAATATCTGTTCCGGGTACTATAATATAATCAACACCGGCTTCTTTGGCGCGTGTTATAACTTCGTCAACATCGTTTTCAAAATTCGGGTAAAATAAATGTGCGTGTGTATCTATAAACATAACTACCTTTCTGAACTCACCCCCAACCCAAAATATTATGATGTCGGGATTTATAATTTGTACTATTCAAAGGATTCCTTTGGAAAAGCCTTTTTTTGTTTAAAATATTTGCGCCCTGTTAATCGGAATAGTGAGATGTATAATTGTCGAGTAAATTTCTTATTACTTTTTGATATTGGCTTCCATGTTTTCGTGCTATCCCCTTAAAAAACTCGATACTTGATTTACTTAAATTGAGTGTCACTTTTATCGTGTTTTCTTTGAATACTAATTCTTCCGGTTTGGGTAAGAAGTCCTTTACAACTTCAAACTCTCCAATTTTTTCATCACTATATTTTATTTTCTTTTTCATATACCTGTTTTCCTTTTCTCCAATACCCGGCGCCAATTATTCTTATTTTATTATTTCTGTATGTAAAACGAACCGTTACTATATTTTCATCAACTTTGCCAAAGCAATAAAATCTATCCTCGCTTGAGCTGTGTTCCAAATCTTTAGCAATAATCCTATTCTTATCATTAAAAGCATATTGAGCTTCTTCGAAAGATATATTATGCTTTTTTTGATTCAACCTGTTTTTATTGTTATCCCATTCAAAAGAGGGAGTTTTCACAAAATTTATATCTCATATTTGCGTTTCAAATGTACATATATAAATATGGCTTATCAACCATATAAACCTTGCCGGCTAACAACACAACAATTAATTTGTTTATAAATATCTACCACAAATTCCTAAATCATAATTCAAAACGACTTGATTTAATTAAATATAAGATGCGAATCTGGCATAGATTAAATTTGCTTTTTTGCCATTTCTACCGCTTCTCTCATCTTAAGAATTTGATGTGTTTTGGGGTCAAAAAAATCAACTCGTTTTTCACAATTTTCACATATAGGATAAGTGTCGTTATGGAGATTTAACCTGCCTCCACAATAAGGACAGTACGGTTTTTGTTTGCACCCAAAAAATATGTGCGTTTATGATTAAAGACTGAGCGAAGGTAATATGAATATAAAATACATAAGATCAATATTAATATTGACAATAAGATGAAACTAACTAATAACTGTAAAAGGAGAAATGATGAAACTTTAGATGCCAAAATTGATTGGAAGAATGTTGTTAAATCAAGGAAAGGACGTAAAATATAACCTAACACTCCCCCTATTATTAATACTAATAAACTGGGCATTATCATCTTTTCTTGAAAGATTGTCATTTCTATACCCCATTTTTTCAAGTATAATTTTACCAATCAAAATCTATTTTACAATTTCACCGAGAACAATTCCTTTTTCGCCGACTGCTTCTGAAATTTTTAGAACAGCGCCAACATCGTTCTTATCAACAATTGCAATCAAACCTATACCAAGATTAAAAACCATTCTCATTTCTTCGTCGTCAATTTTGCCTGTTTCTTTTATCAATTGAAAAATCGGAAGCATTTCCCAGGCATTCCAATCAACATTCATTTTTAACTCTTTCGGCACAACGCGTTTTGTGTTGCCTACAATTCCTCCGCCGGTAATATGCGAAAAAGCTTTTATGTTAATTTTGTTCTTTAATTCGGTGATTAGTTTTAAATACGATTTATGTACTTTTAAAAGCGCTTCACCAACCGAGCAATCGAGTAAATCCGGTTTATCGTATATGGAATATTTATCGAGCAAAACTTTTCGAGCGAGAGAATACCCGTTTGTATGCAAACCGTTTGATGCAAACCCGATCATAACATCACCGGCAGAAACATTACGTCCGTCAATAACTTTATCGCGTTCAACAATTCCGACGATTGTACCGGAAATATCATATTCATCCACGGAATAAAAACCGGGCATCTCGGCTGTTTCGCCGCCGATTAAAGCTACATTGTTTTCTTTGCAAGCAATTGAAAAACCTTTTATTATTTGCTCGGCTACATCTGGTTTTAATTTTCCTACGGCGAGGTAATCCATAAAATATTGCGGCTCGGCTCCGCACACGGCGATATCGTTTATGCAATGATTAACCAAATCCTGTCCCACAGTATCATGTTTATCCATCATAAAAGCGATTTTTAATTTTGTACCGACTCCGTCAACGCTTGAAACGAGAACTGGGTTTTTCCATTTTTTCAAATCGACTTCATAAAAAGCTCCGAACAACCCGATACCTGAAAGCACATTCTTATTAAAAGTAGATTTGGCAAGAGATTTAATTCTTTCAACTGTTTCATCCCCGGCGTGAAGATCGACGCCGGCATCTTTGTAGCTTTTGCTCACATTTACCTCAAATTCTTTTTGCAAATATAACTATTATGAAAATAACGAAACTTTGGAAGGAAAAAATTGTCATATTATCCACAATTAAGGGTTATTTTACAAACCTTATAATTCAACCAAATTTTAATTATTTTTGACGCGGTAAATTTAACTAAAAATGTCGGATGACAGAATACCAATTAAAAGATAGAGAAAAAGCGATACTGCGGTTTGTGATTCATCAGTTTATATTAACTGCAAACCCGGTCGGCTCGCGTAATATTTCGAAGCGTTACGATATAGGTTTATCGCCCGCTTCTATCAGAAATATTATGGCGGATTTGGAGGACCTCGGTTTTCTCGATCACCCGCACACATCCGCCGGAAGAACCCCGACGGACAAAGGTTACAGAGTTTATGTTGATTCGCTTATGGATCCGCCGCTGCTAGAATCCGGTGTGAAAAAGATTATTGAAAAAAATTTACTAAAAGCACAGAATGAAACTGAAGAACTGCTCAAGATTACTTCCAACATTTTGAGCGATTTAACAAATCAACTTGCGATGGTAACTTATCCCAAGTTTGAATTGGCGATTCTTGAAAGAATTCAGATTGTGCAGCTTTCTTCCACAAGAATATTGGTTGTTGTTACCGTTAATTCCGGTTTGATAAGAACAATCACTCTTGAAATTGACGCGGATGTTAAAGAAGACCAAATTGCTTCTGTCCAAACATTTTTAAATGAACGATTGTCGGGATTGAAATTTTCAGAGATTAGAAAATCGTTTGAAGACAGGGTAAAAGATTTTGACAAAGAAAATTACCGACCGATAATTCGTGTATTTCTCGATTCGGTTGATAAAATTTTTACAGACGTCAGCAGCGAGAAAGCAATTATATCGGGCGCCAAAAATATTTTAAAGCAGCCGGAATTTGAAAATCACGATCAATTCCAAAGTGTTATAGAATTGATTGAGAACAAGGATATTGTAATTCATATTATGGATAAAAACCAGCCGCAGGCGGATAGAGACGTAACAATAAGAATCGGCGGCGAAAATGAAGACGAGAAACTTTCCGATTACAGCATGATTACAAAGGAATATAAAATAGGCGACCTGCAGGGCACACTTGGAATTATGGGTCCCAAACGGATGGATTATTCCCGTATTGTTGCCGCTGTGGTTTATATCGCCGAGCAATTAACACAAGAATTAACAAAACAAAGATAAATTAAAGGAACTATGGAAGATTTAAACGAACAACAAAACGAAAAAAACGATATGAATGTAAATGAAAACGGTAATGCCGGTTTCGAAGAATCGTTGCAACAAATAGAAGCAGAACTTAAACTTGCTCAAGAAAAAAATATTGAGCTTGAAAAACAGCTTAACGAATACAAAGATTCTTTTTTAAGAAAAGTTGCCGAGTTCGAAAACTATAAACGCAGGGTTGAAAACGAACAGAGCAATCTTTTAAAATATGCCGCAGAGCATTTTATAAAAAATATTTTACCGGTTTACGATGATCTTGAAAGATCATTAAGTCATATCGGCGATGAAAACAGTTTTGAATCTTTGAAAAAGGGACTCGAGCTTGTCTACGAAAAATTCACAAAGACATTACACAATCAAGGCGTAAAACAGATTGACGCAAAAGGTAAACCGTTTGATGTTGATTTACATGAAGCTTTAATGCAGCAGCCGGTTGAAGGTGTTCCGCCTCATACGGTTTTGGATGTAATTGAACAAGGTTATATTTATAAAGATAAAGTTTTGCGTCATGCAAAAGTTATTGTAAGTGCAGAAACGATTTCTTCTAAAGAAAATGAAGAAGAAAAAAATAATTCCGAAGAAGGAAATCAATAAGGGAAAGTGAATATGGCTAAAAGAGATTATTATGAAATTCTAGGTCTTGGAAAAAATGCGACCCAGGAAGAAATAAAAAAATCATATAGAAAACTTGCGATGCAGTTTCACCCGGATAGAAACCCGGGCGATAAAGAAGCCGAGGAAAAATTTAAAGAAGCAGCCGAAGCTTACGAAGTTTTAAGCAACGACGACAAACGAGCAAAATACGACCGTTACGGTCACAGCGGTTTGAAAGGCGGGCAGGACTTCCAAGGTTTCAACAATGTGAACGATATATTCAGTCACTTCTCGGATATATTCGGCGGAGCTTTTGGCGGCGGTTCATCAATATTTGATGAGTTTTTCAGCAGCGGTTCTTCTCGCGGCGGGCGCCAGCGTTCTACAGGTACACCGGGATCTGATTTAAAAGTAACAATAAAATTAACGCTCGAAGAAATTGCATCGGGAACAACTAAAAAAGTAAAAATAAAAAAATATAATAAATGCGAAACTTGCGGCGGCTCGGGGGCAAAAAGCAACAATGCTTTTAAAACATGTTCTGTTTGCAACGGTACAGGGGAAGTTCGACAAGTTTCAAAATCAATATTCGGACAGTTTGTAAATATCGCTCCTTGTAATAATTGCAATGGTACAGGCAAGATAATTTCCGATCCGTGTAACACTTGTTCGGGAGACGGCAGAGTTCACAGTGAATCAACAATCAAAATTAATGTTCCCGCCGGAGTTTACGACAACAGTTACATGACTTTGCGCGGCGAAGGCAATGCGGGAAAACACGGCGGACATGCCGGAGATATAATCGTAATTTTTGAAGAACTTCATCATGAACATTTTACACGCGACGGCGATAATGTTATTTACGAATTGTTCCTAAGCTATCCGGATATTGTTCTCGGTACAGAGGTTGAAGTTCCAACATTAAATGGTAAAGCCAAACTTAAAATAGATGCAGGTACCCAAGCCGGTAAATTTTTGAAAATGCGCGAAAAGGGAATTCAACATTTAAATAGTCACGGCGCCGGCGATCAATTAGTCAGAATAAATATTTATGTTCCAAAGAATTTGAATTCCAAAGAGAAAGAACTTTTAAAAGAGCTGCAAAAAATGCAGAACTTTAAACCCGGCAATTAAAATTTTGTCGGATAAATTATATTTATCGGCATTGTAATGCAGCCGGAATATTTTTCGGCTATTCTGAGTACCTCTAAAGTTAAAGGAGGTTTAAAATCGGAATAATTCAAAAAATTGCACGGAAAATTGGTTTTACAGAAACTGAAATAAAAGTAATACTTTTTCTAATTGTTGCATTGATTTTGGGAATGTCGGTTCAGCTAATTAAGGAAAATAAAAACGATAAAGATTTACTTCAGTTTGATTATGGAAAAGAAGACAGTTTGTTCTACAATGACGGATCATTGGAAGAAGTTGGCGATTCCACAGAAAAAATAATAGAAAAAGGAGTTGATTCTAAGCGGGAACTTTTGGATTTTAACGGCGCAAAATTTGCGGGAAATAACATAAAAAACTCCGGTTTACCCGCGGAAATTATTGATATAAATAAAGCATCTGTTGATGAGTTTGCATCACTGCCGGGAATAGGACCCAAAACAGCTGCTGCAATTTTTGAATATAGACAAAGAAACGGAGATTTTAAAAAAGTTGAAGATATAAAAAATGTTAAAGGGATTGGTAAAGCAAAATTCGAAAAAATTAGAAACTATATTTTTGTTAAATAAAGATTATTAATATCGGAGGCGTAATGAGCTCTAAAAGTGAACCGATGTACATTCACTTAATTTTATATGCGGTAATTGCTGTTTTAGTTGTGATTCTTATTAAAGTTGCTTTCATTGATCCTAATGAAGTGATTGAAAAAGAAAAGTATTTTAAAGCAGAATCCCGTTTAAGAATGTCAAACCTGCGTGAAGCAGAACGTTTGTATCAGGTTAAGTATAAAAAATTCACGGATAATTTAGATAGCCTAGTGCTATTCTTAAAGAACGATCAGTCTGTTCAAAAAGCAATTACCGGAACAGATTCAATTACGGGAAGACCGACAAATCCGTTTGATACTTTATCCGACGGTACATTAACTTGGGATTCATTATATCACAGTCCTAAATCTTTTGCACGTTATATTATTCAAGTTGACACTTCCGAAATATCCGATACAATCGTTGATCGCAGAGGAAAAATATTAAAAGTTGATACGCAGAGAACGATTGGACAAAGATATTACATTAAATGCCCGGATGATTACGGTTCAATAGGAGATGTATCCAACGACGCGTTGAAGAATACAGCTTCTTGGGAATAAATAATTGAATGCCTGTATTCGAAAACCATACGGGTATTAATTTCTCGGAATCAAAACTTCAACTTGTTGAATTAAGCTATAAAAATAATTCTTTTTGCCTGGAGAATGTTGATCAATCGGTCTTTAAGGAAAGTATAACTCCCGAGACCGATGAGACAAAATTGATTGCCATTCTCCAGGATTCTTTTAACAAAATCACATCTAAGAAACCGATTTCTTCAAAGTTCGTATCTTTTACACTGCATAACAATTATTTTAAAATTTTTGAAATACCTTTCGATCAATCGCTTACAAAAAAAGATTTATTCCAACACTTCACTTGGGAAATCTCAATTTTGTATCCCCATTTGGATAAAGATAGTTTTTACATTCAACATATCGAAGTAAACAAATCTTCGGTACGGCGTGAAAACAAGGCGATAGTATTTGCTCTTCGTAAAGACATTGTAAGTTCAATTAATAATTTTTGCAAAACCAACAACCTCGAACTCAAATTTGTTGACAATGCACATCTTGCTTCCAACGCCTTTCTATTCATGGATAAAACTCACTCACATAAAAATATTGTATTTAGTTTATACATAGATCAAAACTATTCTTCTTTTATCGCAATTGATGGAATCAATCCTTTCTATTTCAAAGTTTTTAATTCGCCCGGCATAGGAATATTTGAAGAAATGGATTCGGTGATTTCCAAAATACATGATCTAAAAATTGATTTTGATTCCGTTGAAGGAATTTTATTATACGGGCAAAATATTACAAAAGATTTTGAAGAACGGATTAAAGAAAAATTTAATGTACCTATAAAAAAAATAAATCCTTTCGAGCGGCTTCAGGCGGATGACGAATTAAGAAAATCGCCGAATTATATTTCACAGTTTAATTCATTTACCGCGGCAACAGGTATAGCAATAAGAATAATATGAGAATTATTTCGGGAAGGTTTGGCGGAAGAACAATAAAATTTCCTAATTCCAAATTAGTACGCCCAACCACCGATAAAGTGAAAGAATCTTTATTTAACTACCTCGTAAATTCAACTGAGTTTGACGGAATAAAAGTCTGCGATATTTATGCCGGCTCCGGTTCGCTTGGTTTGGAGGCATTAAGCCGCGGTGGTGCCGAAGTTCATTTTGTCGAAAAAGATTTTCATGTTGCCAAAACACTTGAAGCGAATATCGAATCTCTCGGCGCAAAGGATGAATGTAAAATTTTTAGGATGGAAGCCGTTAAATTTTCCAAGATCGCAGAGCACGATAAATATGATTTAATACTTGCCGATCCGCCGTTTTTCAAAAACGATATTCATAAAGTTGTGGATAATTTAATGGAAAGAGATTATTTGGCGGATGACGGAATTATGATTATCGAAAGATCAATTCAAACTAAAGATGAAGACATTGAACATTTTAAAAGAGAACCTTTTAAGAGAATCGGTGATAGTTTGATTTATCAATTTGAAAAAGAGTGAAATAATTTTCATTAGTATTTTGATGATTAGGAAAGTATTTTTGACTTAACTAATAAATGAAAGATCACTATGACAAAAGTAATTTACCCCGGCACGTTTGATCCCGTAACATACGGACACATCGATATTGTAAGCAGGGCGGTTGAACTATTTAATGAAGTAATTGTAACCGTCGCAAAAAATCCTTCCAAGACTGCATTATTTACGGTTGAGGAAAGGGTAGAAATGTTGAAAGTTAGTTTGAAAGACTTTGACCGGGTTATCATTGATTCATTCGACGGACTTGTTGTTGATCATGCAAAAAACCATGGTGCAATCGGGATTATCAGAGGTTTACGTGCGGTCAGTGATTTTGAATATGAATTTCAGATGGCCTTGATGAATCGAAAACTTGCCGGCGATATTACAACAATTTTATTGATGCCCCACGCACGTTATACTTATTTGAATTCAACAATTGTAAGAAATCTCGCGCAGTTTCAAGGGAATGTAGCGGAATTTGTTCCGCCGATAGTTGATGCCAAGTTGAAAGAAAAATTCGGAAGGAAAGAAAAGTAGGTCGTGAGGAGAATTGAGATATGAGTTTTTATCTAATTACGAAAATCTCATATCTCAATACTAAAGAACATTACATTTCTTTTTCCACGGTAACAGGTTTAAATTCTTGGAATAGAGCTGTTAATCTCTGCTCTTCGCTAACGTAAACAACACCATCTTCATCATGCGGTTCGCCAAGTTTTGAGTGAATTGATTTTAAACCGCCGAGAAATTTTCGGGCGTCGCAAACATAAACCAAATCACCCACTTCGGCTTCCATCTTTTTCATGTCATTTTTTGAAACAAAAACAACATCATCATTATCTTTTCTAACTTTCCAATTTGCTTTGATAGTTTCACCTTCACGTTCATTAACCTTGCTTCCTTTAAAGAATTCCTTTGCGCGGTGAATTGACCATGCAGTTAATCCATCCAGTTGTACATTCGGATCAAAGTGGATATAATATTCCGATGTGATGGCAACAAGTATAATCATAACTAAAGTTGTAGTTAAAAGTATATAAACAGGTGCAAGATTAAACCACACGAGTGCTAAAAAAACTAATATCAATCCGAATAATACTTTTAATATAATTCCATGCGATGACGCTTCTCTTATTTTTTTTACCGTGCGAATTTGAAGTTTATGAGTGAATGTAACAATAACGCCAACTCCAATACATACAATTGTATTGTAAAGGGCGCTAATGTACGTGTAGGGATGAACCGGGTCTAAAGGAGTGCCATGTGCAATCGGTGTTATCAAAAGGTCCGGATACCTCATTCCGAGAATCATTAATGCCGAACCGCCAAGAAAAGTTGCAAGAACCCCGGCCGGTGTGAATCTTTTCCAAAACACGCCAAGGAAAATTGCCGTAACAAGCGGTGGAGTTAAAGTTGAATGAAAATAACCGTGCGCTTCATAAACAGTTGGATATTGACTAAAAGGAATTGTAGCAACTATTCCAATTGCCGTAATAACAATCGAGGCGAAACGCGCGGCGCCAAGGTCCTCTTTAGCCGATTGTTCCGCTGTTTTTATCCTTTTCTTAAATAGTTTTTTTAAATGCGGATGAACATCGTTCATGTAAACTGCGGCAATGGCGTTTATTAACGAATCCACGGTTGATAGCAAAGTAGCAGTTAGGGCTGCGATTACAAATCCAAAGACACCTTTGCTTGCAATTATATGTGTGACAGCAATAAAAACCTCATCAGGATTTACATTCGAATTTAATTGCGACGGAATCATTTCAGTCATTGCTTTGCCTATCCATCCGGCATTACCTACGACAATTGCGGAAAGGGGAAGCATAAATAGAACATTGAAAATAGCTGCTTTTCTGCCTTCATCAACACTCTTGGCGGACATAAATCTCATCAACAGCCCCATGTTCATAAATAGAAATCCTACCGAGCCTGCTACACCGTCTTGCCAAAAAATCCCCACGAAATTAAAATCAGCAGGTTTATTGAAATCTGCAAGCGGCAGCCTCCAATCCGCCGGCAGTAAATGCCAGAAGGCTTCTAAACCTCCTACATAATTTATTCCCATAAGGAAAATTAAAAAACCGGCAAAAAGTAAAATCAAGCCTTGAAGCAAATCAGTAAAGATAACCGCAGTTTGGCCGCCGAATGTAGTATAAACTCCTGTTATAATAGCAATTGTGATTATTACGCCCATAAGTGTAACAGGGAATGACAATCCGAAAATATCGAACGAAGCAGGAAGTAATGGAGTAAATACTTTTCCAAGTGTTAACAAGCCAATTCCTAGATATCCGATCATATAAAGAAGTTGAAATACTGTTGCAACAAATCTTGCCGTTGGGCTAAATCTCTTTTCAAAATATTCAGGTATTGAACGTATCTTTGTGTACACAACAATTGGCAGCCAACCAAAAAGAAAGAAGGGCATAAAAAACCAATCGTTCATATAAGTCATTGTTGAAGATATTCCGTGCTCAAAACCTTTTGCTGAATATTTAACAAAGCTATGACTTCCAACCCCGGTAGCGACAATAGAAACGGTAATCAGCCACCATGCAAATCTTCTGCCGCCGAAAAAGAAATCGTTTGTGCTTCTGTTATATTTTGCGAAATAACTTCCGAAAAGCATAATGCCAAGAAAATAAACAAGCATTACAACCCAGTCGGTAGTAGTTCCTAATCCGTGTAATGATTCCATAATTTATTTACCAGTAAAGTGCAGCTATTATTAAAATCGCGTGAATTATAAGGAAGTAAAAATATCCAAAGTATAAAACTTTACGCCACCACCTATTTTTTTTGAGCCGGAGATCCAGACTTTTACTTTTGTGAATAATATACATTCCAGAAAAAAAGAAAATTCCGCCACCGACATATAAGTAAATAAACGGCAACCATGAATGTGTAAATGAAGGCATTGAAAAAACCTCAAAAATAATTGTCGCCAAATTAGGATTGGCGGCTTTTAATCGCAAATTAATTCGAAAGGATTTATCTAAAAATAATTTCCAAATTAAAGAAAACAGCAGCATGCTTTTTCGGAATAACTTACTTACTTATATTAATCTGAACATAAAAAACTACTTTGATCTAAGATATTGTTGAAAAGTTCTTTGGTATTACAAAACGAAGCAGATAATATTGGGAATCGTTAATAGGATATAAAGTAAGTTTATTTTATTGATTGCATTTAACCCCCTATGTATCTAAATTAAGCGCCTAAATTTTAGCTATTCTTTAAAACGGAGGTTGTTTTATATGGGTATGATGGCCCGGATGAGGAGTTTAGCTCCGTGGTTCATTCTTCTTGTCGGCGGACTCTTTGTATTGTTCATGGTAATTTCAGATTCCAAAGTACTGGAATTCCTTGGACCGCAAAGGACACAAAATGTTGGATCCGTTGACGGTGAAGATATCACTTATCAAGAATATTCAGATCTTGTAGAAAGAGCGAGAAAGAATCAAGAGCAACAAACAGGTCAAGCTATTGACGAATCCCAAATGGATTATTTCAGAGATCAAGTATGGGACGCACTCGTCAGTCAGAGATTGATTGATAAAAAAGTAAAAGAATACGGCATAGTTGTTACCGACGAAGAGGTAAGAAATGCTATTATGGGACCTAATCCCCCTGCATTTTTACGTCAGCAGTTTGTCGATTCGGTTGGAAATTTTAATAGACAAGCTTACGAACAAACATTGCTCAATCCTCAAAACAAGGAAATTATGGTTGCCGTTGAGGATCAGATACGTGAACAGTTAATTCAAGAAAAACTTCAAAGTTATATTTTTGCTTCCGTAACGGTTGGTGAAAGTGAAGTTAAGGATAAATTCATTTCACTTAATACTAAAATGAGATCTGATTATGTAATGGTAGATCCATACGGTATTGCTGGAGAAATAGTCGCTAACGATGAAGAAGCAAAATCTTTTTACGAAAAAAATATAGATGACTATAAAGTTGATGCATCGCGGAAACTGAAATATGTTTTATTCCGCCGTCAAGCAACTCAGGGCGATTCATTATCAATTAAAAATAATCTTGAGGCAATCGTAAAAAAAGCTTCGGGTGATACTTCTTCTTTTAAAACTTATGTTGAAATTTATTCCGAGAGACCTTATTCTAAAGATACTCTTGGTTTAAATCAGATTCCTGAAGAGATACAAAATCAAGTTGTTAATGCATCTATTAATGATATAGTTGGACCGGCGCCAACATACGAAGGTTATGCGGTTTATAAGTTGGTAGGCAAAGCAAAAGCTAAGAGCGAACTTGTTAGAGCGTCTCATATTCTTATTCGCTCAACAGGCAACGATGCGGCAGATGAACAGAAGGCAAATGAAATTTATAAGGAATTAATGGCGGGCGCAGATTTTGCAAAAGTAGCTGCTGAAAAATCCGACGACGGTACCAAAGCAAGAGGCGGTGACCTCGGCTGGTTCGGCAAAGGTCAAATGGTTAAGGAATTTGAAAACGCATGTTACAGCGGCAAAGTTGGTGTAATTCAAAAGCCGGTTAAAACACAATTCGGTTTTCACGTTATTAAAGTTACCGGAAAATCGAGCGATACTTATGTTATTGAAAAGATTGTAAATAAAATACAGCCGTCAGCTACCACGATAGATAAATTATATCAAGATGCTCAGGATTTTCAATTTGTTGCGAGCGAAAACGCATTTGAACCGGAAGCAAAATTGTTGAAATATGATGTTATTGAAACCCCGGCATTCACTGAAGAATCACAATCTATACCCGGTATCGGCGTAAGTTCTGCAATGGTTAAGTGGGCTTTTGAAAGCGGAGTTGGAGATATCAGCGATGTTTACCGTGTTGCTTCGGGTTATGTTGTTGCGACTGTTTCCGAAGTTATTAAAGCCGGCTTCAAACCTTTTGAAGAAGTTAAAGAAGCTGCTAAGAATGGTGCAGTTAGAGAAAAGAGATTTAATAAAGCACTTGCAATTGCTAAAGATATCCGTGCAAAACTCGGTGATAACGGCGATAAGAATGTTGCTAAAACTGTTTATCCTGCGGCAAGAGTTGATTCAACGGCTGAATATACAACTGTTGGTACAGTTCCGTCTTTAGGTAGAGAATTTGCTTTTACCGAATATTCAATAAAAGCCGATTTGAATAAATGGTCGCAGCCTGTTAAAGGAAACATGGGTGTTTATCTTATTAACTTAAGATATAGAACTCAATTTGTGCAGGCTACTTTTGATATGCAGAAAGCAGCTATTAGAAATGATATTCTTCAACAGAAAAAGAACAGCTATATGAATCAATGGATTCAGGATTTGAAAAAGCATGCAGATATAACTGATAACAGGTACCTGTTCTACCGATAAAAAAATTAAAGCCGTGATTTTATCACGGCTTTTTTTTGCACTTTGATTTTCAATCAGTTTTTCTATATTGCCTTC
The DNA here is from genome assembly GCA_023397505.1 of Bacteroidota bacterium. GTDB lineage: Bacteria > Bacteroidota > Ignavibacteria > Ignavibacteriales > Melioribacteraceae > JAEWUC01. The sequence goes on from JAEWUC010000004.1 coordinate 77,840, forward strand.
CGTTATGAAAACGATATTACTTCTAATCTCAATTTTGCTTACCAATACTTTGTTTGCCCAATTCGGCGAAAAGAAATTCTATATCAATGCAAATTATATTTATACTACAACTTCAAAACTATATTTGCAGCCGAATTCATCCGACCCTTTTATAAGAGGAACACACGAAGACCTTGAAGATATTTGGAGTTATTCGGGCGAATTCGGTTATAGATTATCTGAAGAAATTACAATTACACTTGGGGCTGAATATGTTGAAAAAACATTTGTTAATCAGGGCATGAATTTGGGCGGAACACGCGCCGTAATGACCGACGGCTTTAAAGTTATTCCTTTGGAATTATCACTGTATTATACTTTGCCTTTCTCAACCGAGCGATTCAAATTTTTTATGGGCGGCGGCGGCGGATTATATTTCGGCACACACATTAGGCGTCTTGGTGATGTATCTGTTTCAACAGAAGCGAGAAAAGTTGGCTACGGAATTCAAGTAGCTGTTGGTATGGATTATCTACTTAACGAATATTTTTCACTAAGAACTCAAATGCGTTTCCGCGATCCGGAATTTGAAATGAAAAATTCCTATTCTGACAAAGTAGTTAATTACGGCGGAAGAGTTTACTTGCTTTCAAACCAAACATTTTCATCTAAAGTTAATATAGACGGAATTTCCTTCGCCGTTGGAATTTTATTCCGGTTTTAGTCGGTTAGAAAATACATAACCAGTATTTAATCATACTTTTTTTTAACATTCCGTTCCTTCAGTACCTTTTCTGCTTCCGCATTTCATAACTTCTTATCGAATAATTATATTTATACCGGTACTTCTTGAAAAAAGAACAATGAGCGATACGCGAATATTTATAACCGGATTTATGACAAGCGGCAAAAGCACGATAGGACCAATTTTGGCTAACGTGCTCGGTATGGGTTTTTATGATCTCGATAAAGAAATTGAACAAAAAGAAAAAGCCACGGTTGTAGAAATTTTCGAAAAGAAAGGCGAACAGTATTTTAGGAATCTCGAAAAAGAAATGATCCAGTCATTTAATACAAAAGGAAACATAATAGTTGCTCTCGGCGGCGGTACGATTACTTTTCAGGAAAATCTTGATATGCTTAAAAAGTCAGGTATAATTGTTTATCTAAAAGTGTCGCCGAATATTTTATACTTGCGGTTGAAGAACAAAACAAACAGACCGTTGTTCCGCGACCTTGTACTCGGCGAGAACGGCGAGGGCGATTTTATGAAAAGAATAAACGATATGCTCGACAAAAGAAAACAATACTATGAACAGGCGCATATCGTAATTACAACCGATAATAATCCGATTGGTGTAACGGTTGATATTCTCGCGAAAAAAATTAAAAAGGTATTGCATGAAAAAAATTGATGTTAAACTTCAAGAAAATCCATACACGATTTATCTCGATAAAAATAACTACGGAAATCTTTGGAATTTGTTAAATGAGAATAACCTTAGCAAAAAAGCTTTTTTTGTAATTGACAAGAATTTATATGCAAAACATAAAAACGGGCTTGACCGGGTGTACAAATCATTTACATCCAAAAAATATCTGCTAATCTTTGAACCGTCGGAAGAGAAAAAGTCTTTTGAAAGTCTGCAAAGTTATTTTGAAGAAATGTTAAAACTTGGTTTTGGAAGAGATACTGTTGTTATAGCGATAGGCGGCGGAATCACGGGCGACATAGCGGGATTTGCCGCGGCAGTATTTGCAAGGGGCGTACAATTTATTCAAGTTCCTACAACATTACTTTCCATGGTTGATAGTTCTGTCGGCGGTAAAACAGGCATTAATTTCGAACATACAAAAAATATTATCGGCGCATTTTATCAACCCAATTTTGTGTTAATAGATACGGATTTTCTTAAAACACTGCCCGAAGATGAAATTGTCTGCGGTCTCGGTGAAATTGTTAAATACGGATTTTTAATTGATGATGAGTTTTTCCGTTTCATAAAAAGTAATGTTAAGAAAATGGTTGCGTTAAACAATGCTTTGATTACAAAAGTAATTGAAGAATGCGTAAAATTTAAGGCGGGTGTTGTTGAAAAAGATGAGAGAGAAGAAACAGGTTTGCGTAAAATCTTAAATCTCGGTCATACGTTTGCACATGCATTCGAAGTTGAACAAGAGCATAAAATTAAACACGGACAAGCGGTGATTGTGGGTTTATCGTGTGCCCTGCATTTATCTAATAAGCTAGGATTATTAAGCGATGAAAACCTTGCAAAATATTTATCGTTAATAGTATTGTTTGCCGATAAGATTAGAGTCGGGAAGTTGGAAATAAATAAGTGTTACGAGATAATGAAGCGCGATAAAAAGAACAAAGATGAAATAATAAAATTTGTTCTGCTTTCTTCCGCAGGTAAATTGTTGATTGATGTAGAAGCTAAAAAAGAAGATGTGATTTACGCGATGAATAACGGCATTCAATATTTTATTGATTAATGCTGATGCAAAAACAAAAATACCGTTTCTATTTAAAACAGATGTTATACTCGAAAACTCATTTCATGCCCGCCTTGCCTCCGGCAACGCGAGGCAGGCTCTTGATCTTATTCTTGCTTATGCTCTCTCAAGTGAATAACGCGCAGATAGAGCGTGAAACCCGCGCTGTTTGGTTAGCAACAAATCACCGGCTCGACTGGCCTCCGCCCACATTCGATGCTGAAAAACAAAAGAAATCCCTCGAAGAAATTTTTGACAATATAAAATCTAAAAACCTCAATACTATTTTTTTTCAAGTAAGAAGTAACGGAACGGTTCTATTCAAATCATCAATGGAGCCGATGTCATCGTACATTACTGGCAAGTTAAACGGTAGGGCGTTATACGATCCTCTTGAATATGCAGTAAAGCTTGCACATGAACGTGGACTTGAAATTCACGCATGGTTTAATTGCGTTAATATTTTTTCCGGCAGCGAAAATTCAATATTTAATCATCCCGATCATATTAGTCAAAGAAAGCCGGGATGGATTGTTGAGGACAACCGTGACGGTGTAAAATCCTTTTGGCTTGATCCGGGCTTGCCGGAAGTTCGTGAATATATTTCCGATTTAATTGCGGAGGCGGTTGAGAATTATGACATCGACGGCGTTCATCTTGATTACATTCGTTATCCCGGTAAGAATTTTGACGACGATTTTTCATTCGGTATTTACGGTAAAAGTTTATCACGCGATGATTGGCGAAGAAACAACATTACTGATTTGATTGGTTTGATAAATAAAAAAATAAAAGAAATAAAACCGGATGTTAAACTCGGTGCGGCGCCGATTGGCGTTTACAAAAATCAAAAAGGAATGTACGCGTGGGAAGGTTTTACGGAAGTTTATCAAGATTCTCGTGAATGGTTGAGCAAAGGGATTCTCGACTACGTTGCCCCACAAATTTATTGGGGATTGAGTGATAATCCTCGTTTCGATATTGTTGCAAAAGAGTGGATAAATAATTCGTTCGGAAGATCGGTAATACTTGGTATCGGCGCCTACAAAGATAATGTGAAGACGGAATTGGAAAAAATGATTCAATTTTCACGCGCAAATAATTCCGACGGCATTGCATTTTTTCGTTATTCCAGCATAAAGAATTATGATTTTAAAAATTTCAGTTATAAGACTTATCCTGCTTCTATGGTTTGGTTAGATGGCATTTACCCCGATTCACCGCATGATCTTGTTGTGAAAAAAGAAAATGATAATAAAATTATTCTCGATTGGCAGATAAAGAAATCAAACTCAAACGACAGCATAAGGTATTTTGCACTTTATAATCTTCCTCATCCTAGTTCCGAACTTTTGCCTGAATATTTAAATGATATTATTCCAGCCGATAAAACTTCCATTAGCTTCCCGTTGAGGCCGAAGCAGATTAATTATTACTTTACTCTAAAATCGGTTAGCAAATCTTGGAATGAAAGTATAGAATCTTCAAACATAGTTCAAATAAAATTCGATGAGCTAAGCTATTTGGCCAATAATGCTGTAAATGCTTCCAGGCCAGTCTTATTAAAAGGAAGCGATGAAACTTTTCAAATAATCCTTTCTTCGGAAATTGATCAACATGTCGAGGTATTTGGATTAATTAATAATAACAAAGTAGTTCTGTTAAAAAAAGAAATCTTTATTGGAAAAAATGTTCTTGGAATTAATGTATCTAAAAATAAGTACAGTTCATTAAAAATAGTTTTGAGTAATTCACAAAAAGAATACGAACTGAAATTATAGCATTACCTTAAATATTTATCGAACCACTCTTTTCGCAAAGCATCAACTTCTTTCCTGTGCGATTTCAAAAAGTGGTCGCCCCCTTCAAACATAACTAGTCGAAATGGAATATTATGCTCTAAGAGTTTATACGAAAGATCCAAAGAATCGTGCGGCAGAACTCTTTCGTCCGCGTTTCCGTGCATAAGTAAAAGTGGAGTTGTTTTTGAAAGCTTTTCGGCAAAATATACGATTGATCTTTCATTGCAATTATTCAACAAAACATTTTCGTTTTTGCCCATCGAAGCTTCGTAAAGGAAGTGCATGAATTTGCTTTCCTGCGCGTTGCATCTAAGATTAGCAATACCGCCGCTTACAATTGCCGCTTTGAAAATATTTGCTTTGGTTAATGTTAAATATGTCATCATTCCGCCGCGGCTCCATCCTTCAATTCCCCAAATGTCCTTATCGGCACATTCGATTTCGCCGGCAAGGGAAATAAGGTTAAGAACATCATTAACATCACTGCCGCCGAATTCATCCTTGCCTTCGCCGCCGGCATTACCGCGGTATTGAGAAGCAAAAACAACATAGCCCCAGCTTGCCAATTGTCCGAATATCCCTTGCGCATTAAATTGATCAATAGCCCCGGCATTACCGTAACCGCCCCGGCACCAAATTATACAAGGATATTTTTTTGTCTGATCTTTAGGATAAGCAATATATCCTTTCACTTTAAAGTCGTCGGATAGGTAAGTTATTTTCTCAACAATGGAATTATCAACACATTCATTTCCCCAGCCGCTGCGAATCATTTTTCCCTGTGTTGCCGTCAGTTGTAATTCTTCCCGGTGTATAATTTTTGATGCCATCAATTACTCTTTATTTATTATTTTTTCAATGAAATAGTTAATTGTTTTGTAATTATGATAAATCAAACATCAATATAAAATTAAGATAACCCTATGTCTAAAAGTAAAACAAGTTCGGCAAAAAAAAGTACTGGTAAAAACAAATTAACACAATTAATTGTAGTGCTTGTTCTTATTGTATTTATTTTTTATTTCATTCTTTCAAGCATTTTAAACAGCGGCGACGCTCCGGTTAACGAAAATTTGGAAAAAGCTATGGCGGATAAAACAACATATACTTTTGTAAAAGAAGGTGAACTGGCTTTTACAAAACCCAACGGCGTGGCTATTTCGGAAATTGATATTGAATTTGCCGACAACAGCGACCAGCGAGCAATGGGATTGATGTTTAGAACGGAAATGAAAGATGACCAGGGGATGTTGTTTATTTTCCCATATGAAACCGAACAATCTTTCTGGATGAAAAATACCGTGCTCTCGCTGGATATAATTTTTGTTAATGCTAATTTTGAAATTGTAAAGATACATCATAATACAACGCCTTTTTCAGAGCAGTCGTACTCATCCGAGAAACCCGCACAGTATGTTGTAGAAGTTAACGCCGGGTATTCCAACAAACTTGGTATTAAGGAAGGAGATAAAATATTTTTTAGAAGAAATTAATTCTTGAAAATGGTTTTGGAGGATTTTTACTAAAACAAAAACGGGAGAATTAATCTCCCGTTTTTTCTTTAGATATGAATCATGAACTTATTTTTTCCGTGAAGTTTTCTTTGCTGCTTTTTTAGCTTTTGGTTTAACAACTTTCTTAATAACTGATTTTTTAGCTTTCGATGCTTTTGCCTTTTTTGCCGCAACTTTTTTAACAGTCTTTCTAACAACCTTTGCAACCGTTTTCTTTTTAGCGACCAGCTTGGTTTTAACAGTTTTCTTTTTAGCCGCCGGTTTCACTTTTTTAACAACGGCTTTTTTCACTTTAGCTGCAGCAAACTTTTTGTTTTTTACATTTACCTTTTTACGTTTTCCATTTTCCGAATTTTGCTTTTGGCTTGCCGCAATTAAATTTAACGCACCGCCGGCTTTAAACCACTCAATTTGTCCGGCGTTGAATGAATGATTAAGCCAAATTTCTTCGGTTGTTTGATCTTTATGTTTTACAATCATTTTAAAAGGTCTTTCCGGTGCAAATTCATTTAGTCCCAAAATACTAAATGTATCGTCTTCTAAAATTTTATCATAGTCGTTTGGGTTAGCAAATGTTAACGGAAGCATCCCTTGTTTTTTGAGATTTGTTTCGTGAATACGCGCGAAAGATTTTGTGATTATCGCTTTACCGCCGAGGAATCTTGGCTCCATTGCAGCCTGCTCGCGCGAGGAACCTTCGCCGTAATTTTCATCACCGACAACAATCCACCCGATATTCTGCGCTTTATATTCTCGTGCAACTTCGTGAACGGGCTGATAAAATTCGGTGAATTGATTTTTTGCCTCGCCTGCATTTCCTGTATAAGCATTGATTGCGCCGAGGAACATATTTTTCGAGATGTTGTCGAGATGTCCCCGAAACTTTAGCCATGCGCCCGCCGGTGAAATATGATCGGTTGTGCATTTACCTTTTGCTTTTAATAATAACGGTGCGTCAACAATATCTTTTCCGTCCCAAGGTTTGAACTGTTCCATAAATTGAAGACGGTCGCTGTTTTCCGGCATTGCAATCTTTGTTTTAAATCCATTTTTTGAAGGAGCCAGGAATCCTTTTGTATCTTTTTCGAAATTTTTCAGAGGAAGTTCATCGCCAAACGGCGGATCAAGTTTTACCTGCTCACCATTTTCGTTTGTTATGTAATCTGTTTCTGGGTTGAACGATAAACTTCCTGCGATTGCAAGCGCTGTTGTAATTTCCGGACTCGCGACAAACGAAAGTGTTTCGGGATTATTGTCGTTTCTTTTAGCAAAATTTCTGTTGAATGAATTAACAATAGTATTTCGTTCGCCTGTTTTAATATCCATTCTTTTCCACATTCCAATACATGGTCCGCATGCGTTGGCCAATACCTGTCCGCCGAATTCGGTTAACACCTGCAATTGTCCGTCGCGTTCAATTGTAGCGCGAACCTGTTCCGAGCCGGGAGTAATTTTAAATTCCGATTTCGCTTTTAATCCTTTTGATAAAGCTTGACGCGCAATATTTGTCGAACGGTCAATATCTTCATAGCTGGAATTTGTACAGCTTCCGATAAGAGCAACGCTTACTTTATCGGGATAATTATTTACGATAACCGCTTCTTTCATTTTAGAAATTGGGTGAGCGAGATCGGGTGTGAAAGGTCCGTTCAAATGAGGTTCAAGTTCGTTCAAATTTATTTCGATTATCTGATCGTAATATTTTGACGGCTCCGCATAAACTTCGTCGTCAGCTTTTAAAACATCAGCTAATTTTGTCGCTAATTTGGCAACATCGGCACGGTCTGTTTTTTCCAGATAAGCAGCCATCTTTTCGTCAAACGGGAAAATGGAAGTTGTCGCGCCAACCTCAGCGCCCATATTGCAAATTGTTGCTTTCCCTGTACAAGAAATTGATTTTGTGCCCTCGCCAAAATATTCTACGATTGCCCCTGTTCCGCCTTTTACAGTTAATAATCCTGCAACTTTTAAAATCACGTCTTTTGGTGAAGTCCAACCTGAAAGTTTACCGGTTAATTTTACGCCGATTAGTTTTGGCCATTTTAATTCCCACGGCATTCCGGCCATAACATCAACTACATCGGCGCCGCCGACACCTATTGCAATCATACCGAGTCCGCCTGCGTTTGGCGTGTGTGAATCCGAACCGATCATCATTCCGCCGGGGAACGCATAATTTTCTAAAATAACTTGGTGAATAATTCCCGCGCCTGGTTTCCAAAACCCAACTCCATATTTTTGACAAATAGTAGCGAGGAATTCATAAACTTCTTTGTTGTCTTCAATTGCTCTTTCTAAATCTTCTTTGGATCCGCTTTGTGCAACTATTAAATGGTCTGCGTGAGCAGTTGCCGGAACGGCGGCTTCTTTTCTTCCCGCGTGCATGAATTGAAGCATAGCCATTTGTGCTGTAGCGTCCTGCATCGCAACTCTATCAGGTGCAAACTCTGCGAAAGCTTTGCCCCTTGTCAATTCGGTTTTAGCAGGAACCCATAGATGAGCGTAAAGAATTTTTTCAGCATACGTCAAAGGTCTGCCGACAACTTTACGTGCGGAGCTCACTTTTTTTTGAAAATCAGTGTAAACTTTTTTTATCATATCGAAATTTGCTGTCATAGTTTCCCTCGTTGATTTATAACAGTGCAAAGATAAAAAAAATGAAGGATTTTTACTTTACGTTTGGTTGAGGTCGCCTCGACAGTAATAATAAATAAAAGTTTGACGGAACGACGATCTACGGAATCATACTTAAAGATATTCTCTGTTTTGGAATATCAACTTTTAAAATCGTTACATCAATAATGTCGCCGACTTTCAACAAATCAAGCGGATTTTTCACAAACTTGTTTGCTATTTGTGAAATGTGAAGAAGCCCGTCCTGTTTTACACCTATATCAACGAACGCGCCGAAATCCACAACATTGCGCACCGTACCTTTTAATTTCATCCCTTCCTGTAAATCCTCCATTTTCAAAACATCGCTGCGTAAAATTGGTTTTGGCATTTCGTCGCGCGGATCGCGCCCCGGTTTTTTCAAGTTATCGAGAATGTCGTTCAAAGTCGGTTCGCCAATGCCTATCTCATTTGCGATTTTTGATATTCCTTTATTTTTTACAAACAGCTCAACAAGATTACCTTTCTCATTTATATGTGTTGTTGAAAGCTCGCAAAGTTTTAATAGTTTGGTTGTTGCCTCGTAAGATTCCGGATGAATGAAAGTATTATCAAGAGGGTTTTCACCGTTCGGAATTTTTAAGAATCCCGCGCATTGTTCGAATGCTTTTGCACCCATGCCGGATACTTCGAGAAGTTCCTCTCGTTTTTTAAATCTTCCAATTTTATCACGGTGTTTAATTACATTGTTTGCAATTCTTTTGTTCAAACCGGAAACGTAAGTCAGCAGAGAAGCCGAAGCAGTATTAACATCCACTCCGACATAATTAACGCAGCTTACAACAACATCGTCCAATTTTTTTACAAGCAGTTTTTGATCAACATCGTGCTGGTACAAACCAACTCCAATTGATTTAGGGTCAATCTTTACAAGCTCGGCAAGCGGATCTAGAACTCTTCGTGCGATTGAAATATTTCCTCTTTGGCTTGCTTCGAGGTCGGGGAATTCAACCTTCGCAATTTCACTTGCCGAATAAACCGACGCTCCTGCTTCGCTCACGATTAAATAATTACATTTAAGTTTGTTCTCTTTTATCAAATCGGCAATTAATAATTCGGTTTCTCGGCTGGCTGTGCCGTTGCCGATCGCAATTAAATTAACGCTGTGACGCTTAATTATATCGAGCAGAATTTTTTTCGATTCTTCAATTTTATTTTGCGGCGGGTGAGGGTAAATTGTTTTACCTTCTATGTATTTCCCAGTTGTGTCAATAACAGCAAGTTTGGACCCGGAATAAAATCCTGGATCGATTCCGAGAATCATTCTATTATTTATCGGCGGCTGCAATAAAAGCTGGCGAAGATTAGCCGCGAAAATTTCTATTGCGTGGATATCCGCATCTTCAGTCAATAAATTTCTAACCTCTCTTTCGATTGAAGGAAAGATTAATCTCTTAAAAGAGTCTTCGATAGTATCGCTTAAAATTTCGTCAAAATATGATTCCTTAAAAACAAAATACTTTTTATAAATATCTTTTAGAATTGACGGCTCGTCGAAACTCATTGTTATTTTTAAAAATCCTTCGCTTTCACCGCGATTAATTGCCAAGGTCTGATATTGTTTAATCTTATTTACCGGGTATGAAAAGTTGTGATAAGTTTCGTAAACATCTTTTTTGTTTGCCGTTAAATTTTCTTTTTTAACTTCTACTTTTAATGAATTCACATTAGCATTTTCAAATAAAAATTCGCGAACAAGCTGACGGATATCTGCACTTTCGCTTATCATTTCCGCAATAATATCTTTTGCGCCTTGTAATGCTTCCTCGGCAGTTCTAACGCCGAGTTCTTCATTTATATAACCGGCAAGTATTTCGTCAAAATCGCCTTTAAAATGGGGATTGTCAATTATGAATAAAGCCAGCGGTTCAAGTCCTTTTGCTTTCGCAATTGTACCGCGAGTTTTTCTTTTCGGCTTGTATGGAAGATAAAGGTCTTCAACTTCCTGCAATTTTTCAGCAGATAAAATTTTATCTCGAAGCTCATCCGTAAGTTTTCCCTGTTCTTCAATACTTTTAAGAACTGTTTCTTTCCTCGATTCTAAAATTGTTAAATACTGAAGCCGGTCTTCTATGTTGCGTAAATAATCTTCATCCAATCCGCCTGTGTGTTCTTTTCGGTATCGTGCAACAAAAGGAATAGTAGCGCCTTCGTTAAATAGATTTATTACTGCGTTAACTTGTTTCTCTAAAATGTTTAATTCTTTTGCGATCACTTGGGGAATATTCATCATCATACCTGAAATTTTTGGAAGTGCAAATGAATGTTAAAGAAGTTTATTTTTCCACTTGAAATTAAAAAATATTTTCAAAATTAATAATGTAGTAGGATGATCAATGATAATCCTGCAATTAAATTAATATGGAACTGCAGCAGTGGTTGAATGAAAATGGATGAGTGCATCGTAACTCGCTTTTAGATTAATTAGTCTGAAATAATCGTTGTAAAGTGCATTTGTATAAACCGCACCAATATCAAAGATTTTGCGTTGAGCATTTAACCAATTAGAAAGAACTGTAGAATTATTAGAATTTTCAATCAACAAGATGAAATCCTGGGGATTGGCATAATTGAAAATAAAGTTTGACGATTCACGAGGCGGTAACGTGTTGTTTTCGTGTATCATTAATCCGGTGTACTTTTTATTTGCATAATCATAATTAATTGCTCTGAATGTCCCGTAGTTGAAAGAAAAACCAATCACTTTATAGTTGTTTCCTAAAAAAGATCGTAAAAAATATCCTTGAGAACCATTGTTTAAATAAACGTCGTTTACTCCAACATGACCGTTATGAGCCCAACTAACAACCTTTGTATTGTTACCAAGAAGTTCCGTAAGCCATATTGTATTCTCAGCCATATATTTATCGCGATAACCATAGTTTATTGAAATAACCACATCTAAGAACTGTTTTGTTTGTATTGTTAATCTTTTAATGAGCTCAAACTCAAATTTGCCTGAACTTGAAATTAAGTGATTGCTGTTTTCGTCAAAAAAAGAGGTGACGGAATCGCATCTTGCTTTTAGTTTTTCAAATTGAATAAGATTGAGCGATTCAATTTCTTCATTTGTTATTTTGTCAACATCTTCGATAATTGATTGAATATAATTCGGATATCCACCTGAATGTTTCTGAAGATAATTTTGAATCAAATCTTTATTGTAAGTTTTTAATTGGCAATCAACACCAAGAAGATGGATTTTATCGGCATCGGATTTCCCCTCATTAAATTGCTTCATCCAAAGAATTAATTCTTTAACTTCTTGTGTCCGCCAGGTCCAGAAGTGCATCTTTTTCATAGCTTCATCAATTGTCCCAATATCATTGCAAATAAATCTGTCAATGTATAAGCATTCACCCATGTCGGCTTCAAAGCCAAATATTTTGAACTGATGATTTTCTACGAAATATTTAAATATCCGGTGCTTCATCCTGAAAAACTCTTTTGTGCCGTGTGTTGCTTCACCTAAACCGAGAACCTTGGCATTAGCGAAGATATCAAAAACTTTTAAGTCGCTTTTGTCTGCGTCCGGCAATGTTGTTTTGCATGGAGTTATGTACTTGTTTAGTTCTGAGATTAATAGCTGTTCGTTAGAAGTTAATGTCCCTTGCTCATCTTTAACAGAAACCGGATTTTGTTCCTCTTTACATGAGCAGAATAAAAATAATAGCAACAAGAAAGGGAGAATTCGATTTATTCTCATTTAACCTCTTTGTTATTAATTAATACAAGCGCAACCTATAATTTGGATGTAAAAGAATAAGTACAAATTTTTGTGCACCATGCTAGACAAAACCGGTGGAGGATTATGAACTATGAAACGATCGCAGCCATAAAAATTTATTACCCATACAATTCATCTTCAACAAGCTCGCAAATTATGTGTGCGATTGTAATATGTCCTTCTTGAATTCTTTGAGTGTTTTTTGATGGAATTATTATCGGCACATCTACAATGTCCTTCATTTTTCCGCCGCTGCCGCCGAGCAGGGCGACAACCTTCATTTTTTTCTCGTGGGCCTTTTCTATTGCTTTAATAACGTTTGGTGAGTTACCACTCGTAGAAATTGCGAGCAAAATATCACCTTCGTTACCAAGTCCTTCAATACTTCGTGCAAACACATTTTCCCATCCGATATCGTTTCCGCCCGCTGTTAAATTTGATGTGTCGGTAGTTAATGCAATTGCCGGTAAAGCGGGGCGTTGAATGTGATGACTTAATCTAATCATAAATTCAGTTGCGATGTGCTGGCAATCCGCCGCGCTGCCGCCGTTACCGCACAACAGCATTTTTTTATTATCGCGGTAAGCTTTGCAAATTATATCAACTGCTTTTAACGTATCTGCTTTGCAAATTTTTTCAATTTCCAATTTTGTCTGTGAACTTTCAATCAAAGATTCGGAAAAGAATTTTTCTTTATCGAGCATTTATCCCTCAAAATTTGGTTCAAAGATAGTAAATTTGACTGTATTCTTGAACATCATATTATTGCTATGGCGAAAAAGAGAATCGAAAATAAAATAAAATTTGATTTCCCGATGTTCTGCGATTATTCATGCAAGCAATCTGCTTTCAGCGATCCGGCAGCTATCGGTGCATGCCGAAAGGAACTCGGCGTTTGGTGTAAATATTTTAATCGGTACAACAACAAAAACAATAAATGTTTCGGTTATAAATCTTAATTTTTCCAGAATTGCCTACAACAACGCGAGGCAAACTCATGCTCATATTATTGATCTGTACAACAGAAGACTATGAGCAAGAGCACGAACAAGAATAGAACGCGAAAGAGTGATTAAAAAATTTGATCTGACCAGCATCAAACAAAAAAGCATTGTTCAAAAGGGATTCATTTCCTAAGTTGCGGCTAACTTTACACAAAATAATGGCATTATGTCGAAATCGAAAAATTTTCTTTTTTGGGTTCTTGCATTTTTAATTACAGCAGCCTCAGCAATTTATCAACGAATGACCGGTCCCACTTACCCGATTTCCAGCAAGATTAAAATAGAAAACATTTTTATAAATTATAAATTCGATAGAAGCCACAGTACCAGTAAAGATTATGTTTTGAAAATTGTTACAGCCGATTCAACAATGCATGGCAATTTGTTTTGGAAGAGATATAAATTCGATTCGGAATTTAATAAAGTAGAAATGACTGGAACAGATACGTTGACAGCAGCACTACCGAAACAGCCGCCTGCGGGTAAACTTGAATATTATGTTGTTCTAACAAAGAAGGATAAAAATTATTCTTTGCCTTCGGATGAATCCGTTATCATTCGGTTTAAAGATGATGTACCAATTTGGGTTTTAATTCCGCATGTTCTCGCAATGTTTTTGTCTATGCTTTTCGCTGCGCGTGCAGCGTTTGAATATTTTAGCAATGAACCGGGATTAAAGTTTTATACTTATTGGACTGTTGGAATTTTATTTGTCGGCGGGTTCATACTTGGACCGATTATGCAGAAATATGCTTTCGGAGAATTTTGGACAGGTTTTCCATTCGGTTACGATTTAACAGATAACAAAACTTTAATAGCGATGATCGGCTGGCTCGTTGCGTTGTTCATGTTGAAGAAATCGCCGCACCCGAAACGCTGGATTTTGTTCGCAGCGTTGTTGATGTTCTTAGTTTATCTTATTCCGCACAGTGTTCTCGGCTCGGAACACGATTACGGTAAAGAACAGCTGAATAAAGAACAAAAGTATGAACACGAATAAGAGCAAGATCACGATCAAGAAATAATCAATACAAGTATCTAGAATCAAGTATCAAGCTTATAGTTTAACCATCAAAAAATCTTACAAGGAGAAAATTGATGAGTTCTCACGAAACACCAACACAAAGCGGGTTACCCTCAAACGCTTATACCGAATTAAAACCCGGTGAAGAATACAAACCGATTATGTCGCCGCATATTTCTTTTCCCGAAGTTACGCCGTATTCGGTTATAACGGGATTAATTATGGCTGTGCTATTTTCTGCTGCTGCGGCATATCTCGGTTTAAAAGTAGGACAAGTATTCGAAGCTGCAATTCCAATTGCAATTCTCGCAGTTGGTTTATCCACTCTTTTGAAAAAGAGCGGTGCGATGGGGCAGAATGTAATTATTCAATCAATCGGTTCAACATCGGGTTCTGTCGTAGCAGGCGCAATTTTTACTTTACCCGGAATTTATATTCTGAATCTTGAAGCTACATTCTTTCAAATGTTTTTTGCTTCTTTGCTCGGCGGCTTTCTAGGAATTTTATTTTTAGTTCCGTTCAGAAAATATTTTGTTTCCGAAATGCACGGCAAACTTCCATTCCCGGAAGGGACCGCTACAACCGAAGTTCTGGTTGCGGGAGAAAAAGGCGGCACACAAGCTTTGATTCTTGTAGTTGCCGGAACAATCGGCGGTATTTATGATTTTCTAATTTCCACCTTCGGAACATGGGCTGAAATTTTTACTTCAAGAGTTGTCGGTGTCGGCGAGGTATTGGCGGATAAATTCAAAATTGTTTTTAGATTGAACACAAGCGCAGCAGTTGTTGGCTTGGGCTATGTCATCGGATTAAAATATTCTACAATTATTGTCGCGGGTTCATTCCTTTCATACTTTGTTTTGATTCCAGTTATTTCTTACTTCGGCGGATACTTAACGGTAAATGTCGGTGCGGGAGTTGATGTTCTTATAAAGGATATGTCTGCAGAACAAATTTTTAGATACTATGTTCGCCATATTGGCATTGGCGCAATTGCAATGGCGGGATTTATTGGAATCGTTCGTTCGTCGAAAGTTATTCGGTCAGCTGTCTCATTGGCAGTTAAAGAAATTTTTGGCGGAAAAAACGAAGAAGCATCACAAATCCGTACTCAACGGGATCTATCGATGAAAATAATTGTGGGCGGAATAATTCTAACCGGAGTAGTTATTTTCATTTTCTTTATGCTTGGTGTTGTAACAAATTTAACTCATGCTTTAGTGGGCTTATTAATTGTGATGATTATGTCGTTCTTGTTTACGACGGTTGCAGCGAATGCAATTGCAATTACCGGTAATAATCCGGTTTCTGGGATGACATTGATGACGCTCGTTCTTTCATCGATTATTTTAGTTTCTGTTGGGTTATCCGGTCCAACCGGAATGGTCTCTGCATTAATTATCGGCGGAGTTGTTTGTACGGCTTTATCTGTTGCGGGCTCGTTTGTAACGGATTTAAAGATCGGCTACTGGCTTGGTTCTTCTCCTTACAAACAGGAAGGATGGAAATTTTTAGGAACAATAGTCTCGGCCGCAACAGTTGTATGGATTATTGCTTTGCTCGATAGAATTTACGGATTTGCAGGCGGCGGATTACCCGCACCTCAAGCAAATGCAATGGCAGCAGTAATTCAACCGTTGATGTCGAATCAACCCGCGCCATGGATGCTTTATATTGCCGGCGCTGTTGTTTCATTAATTCTTGTAATGGTAAACGTACCGGCACTTGCATTCGCTTTGGGAATGTATCTTCCTCAAGAAATAAACACTCCTTTGCTTGTCGGCGGATTGATTGCACATTTTGTTTCCACGCGAAGCAAAGATGAAGCATTAAATAACGCTCGCCGCGAAAGAGGAACTTTAATTGCATCAGGATTTATTGCAGGCGGCGCATTAATGGGGGTTGTAAGTGTAATTATAAAAGCGGTTCTAAAAGAAAATAATTTACCCGATTGGTTCATGACTGCTTGGGCAGAATCAAACTCGGCAGAAGTTTTAGCGTTTGTGATGTTTGCATTACTTTGCGTTTATGTTATATGGGATTCAATGAGAGCAAAGAAAGAATAACACTCTTGAAATAATATTTTGAAATATCAACAACCACTTTTGATCATTTAAATTATATAAAAAAGAATCCCGCAATGCGGGATTCTTTTTCTTAGTAAAACACTCTATAATTATTCAATCCGTACAGTTCGCTTTTTATTTCCGGCTATAATAAAAATTACTAATCCGAGTACAATCAAGCCTAATACTATGTAAACTATTGGTGATGTTGACGACGACACGGCGTCTTTCCATTGATTTATTTTAGATTCAATAGAACTCTGGTTGGCATTTGTCAACATTTTGTTTTCAATTAATACCGGGATCCATTCGGGGTGAATTGTTTTGAAATAAACATCATCTGAGAATTTGCTATACATTTTTTTTGATTCATCCGAGCTTTTTATGTCGATATTTTTTAATTCATTATCAATGAATGAATTAACGCTGCTAACAAATTGATCGCCATCATTAAATGGAAGCAGATTAATATTCTTATCCTTGAAAATACTGTGAACGCTGCTCCACATTTTATCCTTAATTTGAACATCCCATTCATTAAATAAAGAATCGATAATAACTATTTCGGATTTGCTTCTTTTCTTAGTAAGATAAACGCTGCTTAGTTTCGGTGCAATTTGATTCCATACCTTGTAGAAATCCGTATGCTGTTTTTTCATGGCGGAAAAATCTTGTGGTGTAAGCATAGTAATTTTTAAAAATTGAATATTATCGGAAATGGTGCGCTCAACATTACCGAACAAATTACTTTTTTTAACCTTGGACATTATTATTTTTTTATCACTGGCGCTCATATCACTTGGTGATTTAACAAATACGACCAATAAACTATCCACCAAATCCCGGACAAGATAATCCCGCTCCGCAATATTGGATCTTAGTAGAACTACTAGTTTATTAAGCCTAGATATTTCAGCTTCATTTTTAACTGTTCTTTCGTTTAGTAATTTTATTTGATCAAGCAATTCTTGGTTTTTGAGATTAAGCGTTTGTAAATGCGTCTGAAGAGTTTCGACCTGGGTAGTTAGATCTACAATTTGTACAAAATCCTTTTTTCTAACTTCAATATTATTTTCAAGTTTTGCTATGGATGATTCAAAATCATCCGGGTACAAAGCTTTATCAAGAAGCTTTTTAGAACTGCTGAAATTATTTCTAAAAATATTAATCCGGTTGTATATCTCTTCGCATTCTTCCAGCGAGGATGCATATGTTATTGCGGCTTCTATTTGTTTGTGCTTTGCTTTATAGTCTTGCACGCGCTCATAATCCGATTGCGCGAAATAAAACGAGGATGTTATAAATAATACAAGTGCCGTAAAAAATGTTTTCGTTTTCATTTCATCCTCTCAATTCCGTTATTATTCAATAAATATTTTTTTGCGCCGTCAAGCAGCTCGATATTTGGTGCATGCTGATTAAAAGCCGGAAAGGTTAAGGCAAGAGAATCGGAAATTAGAATTTCATCTTCAAGCTTTAGTCCTCCTTCAACAAGCTGAAATTTGTATACATTTTTGAAACCGGGACCGGTTATATAATAACAGCCTGCTTGATCGCGTATAATTCTTAATTCTTTTCCGATAGCGGCGGTTGAATCTTCAAATTCTTCTTGAAAGAGCGGTTTAACATTAATAGTGAATGAATGCCGATCTTCCGTTATGAATCCGTTTGTATCAACAGTTAAAACATTTTCAACAGGCCATGAAAAATCCGATGGCTGTAAAATGACAGACGAACAACCCACAGCTATTAAAGCGACGGCGACATATTTTATTAACTTCATGTCTTTCTTCCTTTTATATTTTTTTATAGTGCTAACCAAGAATTTATTATTCATGTTACTCTAAAATTTCAGCCTCATTTACTAATCGAAGAAAGGTTGCAAGTCCTTTTCAGATATTTAATTTTCTGCATGGCTAATCATTTATAATCCTTCTTCTTTCAAGCTTCCGGTACAAATGTATGGTTTGAGAGTTGAGATGTATGCAGCAGAATTTTATAAAAAGATGTGGTCGTTTTTACGGCAGAAAATGAACCGGAAAGTCCATTTTCCGGTTTCCATGGTAGGGTGAATGGTGAATGAGCTGTAAAAGCTAAATAGATTTTGCAGATCTACCGGTTTTGTTTAGAGGGTAATCTATGTAATATAAAGTTATGGGAGTATTCTTAAGAATTTTATCAATGCTGCAGGTAAAAGATTTATTAAATAAAGTTAAACAGTTTTGACGGTTATTTCATAATTTTTGAGCCACAAAAATATTGGGGGAGTAATGAAAACAAAATCTATTTTATCAGTAATAGTAACGGTGTTAATTATGCAATTAACTTTTGGTCAGAATACCGAACGCAAAGACGTTCCGGAAAAATTAAAGTGGGATAATTCCATTCTTTACAAATCCGCGGGTGATTGGCAGAAAGACCGCGAGTCAATTGAAAAGCAAATCGATCTGCTAAAAAATTATAAAGGGAAAATGAATGAAAGTGCGGATAATTTTTACGCGGCTCTCCGCCTATATTTCGATATATATAAAAGTTATTACAAGCTTAGCGATTATTCATTCCGCATCGCCGATGAAGATGTACGCATCACGGCAAATCAGGCTTTGAATCAGCAGGCAACAACACTCGGTACTAAACTCGGCGAAGTTTCTTCTTTTATTAATCCCGAAATACTAAGCATCGACGAAGGCAAGATTAAGAAATTTTTTGATGAGAAAAAGGAGCTTTCCGAATTCAAGGTTTTTGTTGATGACATTCTCCGTTTGCGGGAACATACTTTAACAGCACGTGAAGAAGAAATTCTTGCAAGTGCGGGATTAATTACAAGTACGCCCAATGAAGTTTACGGAATTTTTGACAACGCAGAAAAACCAAACGCGAAAGTCAAATTATCAACCGGCGAAGAAGTTGAATTAAATTCTTCGGCATATACAAAGTATAGAACAGTTCCTAACCGCGACGACCGTGAACTTGTTATGCGTTCTACTTTCGAGAATTACAAAAAATTTCAAAATACTATTGGCGCTAATCTAGTAGGTAAATTACATGCGGATTATTTTTTTGCAAAAAACAGAAAATATAATACGGTACTTGAAAGCGCATTAAATGCGAATAACATACCGGTTTCCGTATATGAAAATTTGATTAACCAAATTCATAAAAATCTGCCGACCCTTCACCGCTTCTTAAAATTGAAAACCAAAATGCTGGGTGTTGACAAGCTTCATTATTATGATCTTTATACTCCGCTTGTAAAATCAGTAGAGCTGAAATTCTCGGTTGAAGAAGGGCAGAATCTTCTGCTCGATGTTTTCAAACCGATGGGCGACGAATATGTTAAAACCGTAAAAAAATCTTTCGATGAAAATTGGATAGACTATATCCCTACAACCGGCAAAAGAAGCGGCGCGTATTCTTCCGGTGCGGCTTATGATTATCACCCTTACATTTTGATGAACTGGACCGACGATTACGAATCTGTTTCCACACTCGCGCATGAACTCGGCCACACAATGCATAGTTATTTCTCAAATAAACATCAGCCCTTTGTTGATGCTCAATATTCAATATTTGTTGCTGAAATTGCCTCTACTCTTAATGAAAATCTTCTTAATAATTATATGGTGAACAAAGTAAAAACCGATGAGGAAAAGCTTTATCTGCTCGGCTCGTATCTCGATTTGTTGAGAACAACAATTTTCCGTCAAACATCATTTGCGGAATTTGAATGGGAAATTCATAAAAAAATTGAACAGGGCGAGCCGTTAACCGGCGAAGATATGAGCAATATTTATTACGGCATTGTCAAAAAGTATTACGGCAACGATGAAGGCGTTTGTGTTGTCGATCCTTACATTGCTTACGAATGGGCTTATATCCCTCACTTCATAAATTACAATTATTACGTTTATCAATATTCAACATCGTTGATTTATGCTACAGCTTTCGCTGAAAAAATAATTAGTAAAGGTCAGCCCGAAGTGGATAAGTTCTACACAATATTGAAAGGCGGGTCTTCAGAATACCCGATTGATCTTATTAAGAAAGCCGGGATTGATCCTATGTCGTCGGAAGCTTTTGATTTAACTATGGCAAGAATGAATAAAGTTATGGACCAGATGGAAGAAATATTAAATAAGAAAAAATAGTTTTGTGAACAAACCTTGAAGGTCGCAGAGACCTTCAAGGTAGTATTAATTTGGTAATTTAAAATTTTTCTCCTTTTGCTTCACGCAAATGGCTTCCGACAGATCGAATGCGTCCCCACATCGAGATAAAGAATAACAAAATTCCCATCACTTGTAGAACGGAAAAAATTGTTAACGCTGTCTTCAATAAATTATTTGCCGGAGTAAAAGCATAAATAATTTGGCAGATAAATCTGGCTGCGGTTGAAAGTGTAATTATAAAATAAGTAGCGAGGATTAGATTGGGTTTATATAGTTTATCATTTTTTTCTGCGCGGGGGAAAAACCAAAGAGCCACGCCCATAATCATCATCATAACCGAGCCGACAAGAATGATATGTGTATGTGCTGAAACTAAATCCGGCTGCGGCCATTGATTAAAATGATTACGCATTATTAACATGTATAACCCGGTTAGAATGCCGGTCATTAAAAATATTATGCTGGTTTTTATAAAATATCTTACTGTGGAAAACATAATTCATCCTTATATAATTTCTTAAAACAAGTATTTGCTTAAAAGTTAAT
Source organism: Bacteroidota bacterium (assembly GCA_023397505.1). Taxonomy (GTDB): domain Bacteria; phylum Bacteroidota; class Ignavibacteria; order Ignavibacteriales; family Melioribacteraceae; genus JAEWUC01. The sequence goes on from JAEWUC010000004.1 coordinate 98,843, forward strand.
ACTGATTAGATGATGTTGAAAATAAGGATAAACGAAATATTTGGAAAGTAATATGACTGGAAAAGTATTTTAAAAGAAGATCATGTTTAAAACAAAAAACCCCGTCACTGACGGGGTGATGATCTCGGGGCAACAAGCCCTTTCTTGCTAATTTATTTTTAATCTTTTAAGCGCTAAACCTATTGCTGTTTCAATCGAATATCTTTCATCCAGATAATCAAGAACAAGATGTAGAAAGTTTTTTCTTTCTTTACTTGGAATTAATACCCCGTAAAATGCTGCCGCCAATTCATATATTTTATTCATAACAATTACTCAATGATTCTACTAACATTATCGGAAACTTTGAGTAATTTTAAAGCAACTTTTAAAAATAATTTTTGGAAACTATGACGCTTGAAGAAATCCGCGGATTATTCCCGCATCTTTTAACGGATCAAGTATATTTTAATCACGCCGCGTTAGGACCATGGTGCAAACCGGCAATCGAACGGGTTAATGAATATGCGGCTCAGCGAAGCGGCGGTAAAATTGAAAATTTTCCAATCACAGTGAAATGGAACGCTTCCGCAAAAAAGAAGCTTGGCAGATTGATAAATGCTCCGCCGGAAAGAATTGCCTGGGTTGATAATGTTTCCAATGGATTGAATATTCTTGCCCAGGGAATTAAATGGCAAAACGGCGATAGAATTATTTTAAATGATAATGAGTTCCCTTCCAATATTTATCCTTTCCTAAACTTAAAACCGCTCGGTGTTGAAATTGATATTTTGAAAACTCGAAACGGCATTTTTGATTTGCAGGATATTGAAAAAGCGGTTACAGCAAAAACAAAATTGGTTTCTATAAGTCATGTCCAATTTTTATCCGGCTATCGTGCAGATATTGAATCTATTGGGGAGTATTGCAGAAGTAAAGGAGTTATATTTTGTGTCGACGCTATCCAGTCTGCCGGTGTTGTGCAAATTGATGTTCAAAAATCTAATATAGATTTTCTTGCAGGCGGCTCGCAAAAGTGGCTGATGTCTTCACAAGGACTTTCATATATCTATTTAACAAAGGAACTCCAATCAAGAATTGAACAAAAATTTGTTGGTTGGACTTCCGTGAAGGACCCGTGGAATTTACTCGATTATAATTTAACGCTTCGCGACACCGCCGATAGTTTTCAGAACGGAACCATGAATCAGCTCGGTGTTTCGATATTTGAAGCTGTCCTGAATTTGTTTATTGATTTCGGAATGAAGAATGTAGAGCGCAGAGTTTTGGAAAACACAAATCATTTAATAAGCAAATTAGAGGAAATGGGATTTGATCCAATTCTAAAAAATATTCCGGATAGAAACAGGGCAGGAATTGTTTCGTTCAAGCATAACAATGCCCAGAAATTCTTTGAAGAACTTGAAAAGAAAAGAATATTTACGGCAGTCCGCGAGGGCATGGTAAGAATATCCTCGCACTTTTATAATACAACTGATGAAATTGATAGATTAGTCAATGAACTGAAGAAAATCAAATAATAAAAAGGAGACGCGCATTGACGCGTCTCAATAAAAAGAGTTTATTCGTTTGGATTGTAGGTTAATTCAATTTTAACATGAAAATCAGCTCCGCTGAACATAGTGTATTTAACTTCGCCGATTTGGCATTTATAATCTTCGCCGACCAACTCGCTTACTACTTTTGCAATCGCATTTTCCAAAGAGCCAATGCTGACTGATTTTAATTTATTTTTCAAAAGTTTTTCGACATCGATTGCTTTTTCTTGTTCTGCCATTTTATTATCTCCTTAAGAATTTCATTTTCGAAATTTTAGACGACCGAGCATTAAATCGGTTCATTTTAATACATATTGAAAATCGACTAATTCCTTATAAAATTCAACAATTCTTCGGTTTTTTGTTTTAAAAGTTTTTCGTCACCTTTTGATTCCACATTCAAACGGATTAATGGTTCGGTATTGCTCATTCGGACGTTGAAACGCCAATTCTCATAATCAACGCTTAAGCCGTCAAGTTCATCAATTTTACCGTCACTATATTTTTCCTTTAACAACCTAATTTTTTCAGCACCATTGGAAACGGTTGAGTTGATTTCGCCGGAACATGGGTAAGATTTTATCATTTGTCCAACAAGTTCGGAAAGTTTAGCGTTTTCAACCGACATTAATTGGATTATTAAAAGAAATGGAATTAGCCCGCTATCGGAGTAGAAATTATCTCTAAAGTAATGGTGAGCGCTCATTTCACCGCCATATATCGAGTTTACTTCTCTCATTTTCTGCTTTATAAATGCATGTCCGCTCTGGGATACAACGGCAACGCCGTTTGCTTTTTCAACTTCATCAATTGTATTCCACGTTAATCGGGGATCGTGAACAATTTTTTCACCTGGATTTGTCTTAAGAATCGATTTAGCAAGAAGTGCTACAATATAATATCCTTCAATAAAATTTCCTTGTTCGTCAAAGAAGAAACATCGGTCGTAATCGCCGTCCCATGCAACGCCGAGATCCGCATTATGTTTTTTTATGGCGTCAATTGTAGGCTGGCGGTTTTCAGGGAGTAAAGGATTCGGTACACCATTCGGAAAATTTGAATCAGGCTCATGAAATACTTTTATCATATTTATCGGCAAATATTTCTCCAGAACATCTAATGCGGGACCAACGCAGCCGTTCCCTGCATTAACAACAACTTTAAACGGTTTAATATTTTTTACATCGTAAAACTTTTGAAGACTGGTAATAAATTCGCTCATAATATCTTTTGGGATTATTTTGCCTTTTACCTCAGCAATTGGTCCCAGATTATTATTAACAATCATTTTTTCAATTTCATCCAAGCCGGATTCATATCCAAAAGGTACTGATCCTCTTTTCACAAACTTTAGTCCGTTGTACTCAGGAGGATTGTGACTAGCAGTAATCATAACTCCGCCGTCCGCATTCAAAAACGGCGTTCCGAAATAGATCATTTCCGTTCCGCATAAACCAAGGTCGATAACATCGCAACCGGCATCATTTAAGCCGTTAGCGAGGGCTTTAGACAGTTCAGGCGATGATTTTCTTACATCCATTCCAATAAGTATTGTTTTAGCTTTCAAATAAGTAGCAACAGCCCGTCCTACATTATATGCTAATTCGGGGTTTAATTCACCCGGTACCTTTCCACGTATATCATAAGCTTTGAAGGACGTAATTTTTTGCATTATCTCTCCGTTTTTTTTGACAAAAATAGTGAAATAATTTTAATCCGGCACATATTCATAAATAATGGGAAGAAACAGGCTGATACTTACAATATTAAAATCAACAAGGAATAATTTTTACATAGAAAATGTTCTCTCAGTAAATTATTTTTCGTCCGTCAATCAAGAGGAAATTAAAATCGATACAATTTCTACAACTCAAAAAAAATTTTCCCAATGCAGTAATTCTAAATGCCGTTCACTTTATCTGTTTGAATCGGCGGAAAAATCTTTTGAAGATAATTTTTTGTGCCCAAACTGCCGGGAAAAATTATTAACTCACCATTTGGTTCAGTGTAAAAACTGTCAATCACTTGTAAATTTTATAAGAGTCGATGAAGGCGAGGAACCTATAGTTTTTTATGTGAACAAATGTCATCATTGTTCAGGTTCATTCGAAGATGAAAGAAGAATTCAACCTTTTTACAACCCGGAACTATTTATCTAAAAATGAGACCGGATTTATTAATTCATATCTTCGATGGAAATGCTTTCAACTTCTTCAAAATCATCAATTTTTATTGATGATTCGACGGAGTCTATTTTATAGCTTTTATGAGAAGGGAAGAGAGTTAATTTCGCTTCTTTAAAAGTTTTTTCCTTCGTAAAAACGTACAGTGTTTTTTCGTCAATTGTAGAAACCAATCTCACGAGAAATCTGGAGTGATTATCTGTAAAAGTCTTGGTTTCAATTTTTTTGCTTAACTCCGATGAACCGGCAGCAAGCGTAAAATAATTGCTATTGTTAGGAATGTTTAGAACGACCGGAAATAATTCCACTACATTTGATTTTCCGGATATGAAATTGCTTTTTTGAGTTGCGATATTGAGCTTTTCAAGATAAGTACAAAACTCTAATTGCTCTAGAAAATCACTTTTATGTAGGTCCAAAAATTCTTTCTTATCCAGAGACACCTGATCCGGATAGAATACATAATTAAAAATATCCTGCTCGCTTATTTCAAAAAATGGTTTCATTTATCCCTTTCTTTTTTATGATTATATAGTAGTCTGATTTTATCTCTTTTTAAAAAACGACTGGCTCAAATTTTCTCAATAATGGCCTTTTTGAAAAGATTTATCAAATAGTTCAATTGTGAATGATGGGTATCATAAAAATCATCACGCGATAAGTTTTCCATTCGAAATTTCAGATAATCGTACAGGCTGCGTCCATTTATACCGTTTTTTAAATCATTAGCTACATCTTTTAAGACAAGACGGTATGTTTCTAAAATAGATTCTTCTATCTTTTCACTTTTTGCATAGTAATTGTTCATTTTGCTATAGATTTGCCTAAGACTAAGATCAATATTCTGGTCTACATCCATGCTTTCGCCGTAGTGAGGAATAACAAGTCCGGCCAAAGGATTATACAAATCGTTACTGCTTATCATTTTTAGTCTTCTTACCAAGGCATTCATTGGCAAAGCGGGAAAATATCCTGTATCATTTTCAATATATCTGAATATACTCTCAAGTACGGTGTCAAATCCTCCCTTAAAATAATCGCCAGGTAGATTTTCAATTTCCATATTAGGAACAACACTACCAAGAATCGATTTATTTTGGGTCTCGGTTATATAAACAACACCAAAGTAATACAGTCGGTTATAATCGTTTTTATCAATAAAATGTTTTAAAGATGAGTGAATTTTTTTAAAGATAGGGTCAGTTTCTTTAAGAAGTTTTGTAACATGCTGCGCAACTCTGCTCCAAACTATTTTATGGATAAAAAATTCGGCATGAGCCTCGTTTGCAATCGTTTTTTCCCATTGATCCAGGGATCTTTTAATGCCAATTATATTATCTGCTCCTGTGCAGCTAAATAATGGGGCAATAGCGTCGGCAGCAATATTTTCGATTGTTGTTTCGTTGTTAATAAAAATATGATTGCCCGTTGAATATTTTTTTGTAATTGTTTTTAGGGAGATTTTATAACATGAGTTATATAAAAAACCAATAACCTGGTGCGAAATTTTATTTTGCTTCAATAATTCCAAACAAGCTAGAGTAGTAATCATATTTCCTGTAACTATAAAGATTCCAAAAATTTCCGTAATTATCGGACTATCTGACAACGAATTGTTGCTTCCCGATAAAATCCTTCCCGGTCCAAAACATAATTTCGCTATTTAGCTGTTTAACGAAATCCATTGTACCGGTAAACGGCGGCGTTAAAATTTTATGTTTGATCAAAGTATCTCTTTGAGCAATAAATTTATCTTCAGTTAAAATATTAATTCTATGCCATTCGTAAAAAATCATAAATGATATTGCCGAGCTTTTATTTTCACCTTCAATAGATCTTATTTGGAGATATCTTTCATCCGGATGATTTTCTATGCAACCCACTTCCAATGATGGACTTATGAGATTGAGATATTTGTTGTAATCTGTTTTAGGCAGAATAATGTATGAATTAAGTTTTGCAACCGGGATGTTATCAAAACCATATGAATTGTTATTTGGACATTGCCCGGATAATTCTTCCGGGTTAAGTACCCCGAACGCAATTTTACCGAATGAATTATTTATTGCCGCAAAGGCAATTTCTTTTTTGCCGTCGTTATTAAAATCATAAACTAATGCGTCTCGTATAAATCCGTTGTGCCAAAATACATTACTGCTCCGCTTACCGTTTTTTAAATCAATCATAAAAATCGATGAGTTGTACGACGACCTGCTGGAGGAAATTGCAAGCAGGTATTTTTCTTCTCTGAGACTAAAGGTATCCACAACGTTTGTTAAATAAAACGGAGGCAGTATTTCTCCACTCGAAGATACGGAATCAAAGAAGCTGTATTTCCATACTAGTCCACCAAGATTATTAAGACATGCAATACGTCCGTATTCATTCTCGTTTTTTAATTCCTTTAATGATTCGTTTGTTATTATAACTTCATTAATACCGTCATTGTTAATATCAACAAGTTTATGCATTATTCTTAAATAATTATCAGAAGAAATAAGATTTGCGTCGTAATTAATTTCCTTTGTCCACAATACTCTTCCGCTTTTATTTTTAACGTAAAGTGTTTTGCCTACGCTTTCAAGTATTGCCGGATTTTCATCAAAGTTGCGAATTAAGGCCATTGCGGTAATGATATAAAGAATTATTACCAGTAATGTTATTTGCCAGTTTTTAACAGAAATTTTTGCAGTTCTAATAAAAGGATTTTGCTTTGATATATTTATTAACGTACGTCTGTCAAGCAGATCGTCAAGGTCGCTTACGCCGATTATTTTAAGATTTCTATTCGGGTAAATTTTCTTAAGCTGGTTAAGTTTATCCTTCGCGTTTGCTTCATCTTGCTTTGCAACTATGAATATTTCCGTACTTGAATAAAAAATAACTTCAACTTTTTTCTCGATATAATTTTTATTAACCGGATGTATTTTACCATCCTTTCCAATTGCACCTGTAGAGGCGATGTTGTTTTTTATTTTTACAAGGAAAGGCAGATTATATAAAGTTGATAACTGCTCAATAAAGCCGATTGTTAGAGCAACCCCTAATGAATTACCAATATATGTGGCCGAATAATTATCAAAGTAAACAGTTAGTTCATGAAACTGAAAAAATTTTTTTTGATGAGGTTTCAAATATTTCATTGCAAGTGAAAACGAATCATAAATTTGTTTTTCAATATTCTTTTCCAATATCCCTGTTTTGGGAAACACATATAATTTGTTTTCATTTTTACCCTTTGCAACGGTTATACGCACGGTTTCAAGAAAACCATAAGTTTCAAAGACACCAATTGTACTTTGTTCAATTAAAGGGAAAGCAAGACGTGTTATATCTGATTGTTGCGGCGCGCCCGATAATATTAAGTTAATCTCATTTAACTGACTTTCTAATCGGTCAATTTCTTTTTGAAGTAAAGATTTAAAACTGATAATTGAAGTAATAGACAAGATTCTTTCTAATTGTTCAATTAATTCCACCGTCTTATTAGGTGCTATGCAGTATGCAGTATAACTATTTAACGAACTCAAATATTCTTCAATGAATTCAAGGTAAAATGCATCAATAGTTTTACTATCGCCCGAATCAAGGAGGGCCTTGTAATAATTAAAAAATAAAAATACTTTTGTTCTGCCGTGTGCCTTTGGAAGATTGAGCAGTAAATACTGCCGGATAAGTTCTATATCGAAAGCATTCATATTAAATTTCAGAAGTTGTGCGAAAATACTAATTTTAGCCGAAAGGTTAAACGGAATGTCGTTTATTTTTATTTCATAAAATGGATTCAAATGGCTTGGTTATAAATATTGTCTGTTATATTTTTTGAACACAATTACAATTCTCAACTCAATTCAAGGTGATTTATGAAAAAAATAATTTATAAAGCAGTTCTTGTTGTACTGCTTTTTGTAATCACAATTCCTGCAGCTGCGCAAATTAATCTTGATACTGTAAAAGCTCAGAAATTTGATACCGGCAAAATGTGGTCTTTCGATTATCCACCTGTAGAATATTTAAACGAAACTTATAATATGGATGCCAATGAAGAATGGTTCGACGATGTTCGACTTTCAGCTTTGCGTTTACCTGGTTGTACGTCTTCTTTTGTCTCTGAAAACGGACTAATGATGACAAACCATCATTGCGTTCGAGGTATTATCCCTCGTATTCAAAAAGAAGGTGAAGATATTATTAAGAATGGTTTTTATGCTGCCGTTTTGGAAGAAGAAAGAAAAATCCCAAATTATTATGCCGATCAATTGGTGATGATAAAAGATGTGACTGAAGAAGTACAAAAAGTTGCCGAGATAGGCGCAACGGCAGATGAAAAAGCAAAAAATAAGGAAGCAAAAATAAAGGAGATTACCGATAAACTGACTGCCGAAACCGGTTTGATCGCTCAAGTTGTTTCGCTTTTTAACGGCGCAAAGTTTTCTTTGTACGGTTACAAAAGATACGATGATATCAGAATGGTATTTGTTCCGGATATGGAAATTGCTTACTTCGGCGGCGACTTTGATAATTTTACTTATCCCCGTTATAATTTGGATTGCTCGTTCATGCGTGCTTATGAAAATGATAAACCGGTCAACAGTACCAATTATTTCAAATTTTCGAATGATGGTATTAAACCCGGTGAACCTATTTTTACAATAGGAAATCCCGGTACAACACAAAGATTAAAAACTGTTGCACAATTAGAATACTTCCGCGATATAACATATAAAAACAATTCATTCTTACTCGATACCTATTACAACGCACTGGAACAACTTAAAAAGGTTGAGCCGGAGAGAGCCAAAGAATTTGAAGATATTAGGGTAAACATCGGCAACAGTCAAAAAGTTATTTCAACAATTTACAAAGGATTGACCGACCCGTATTTAATGGCCCGCAAAAAGGATTTTCAGAAAAAATTGCAAGAAGCGGTTTGGGATAATTCCGAATTGAAAGAACAATACGGAAAAGTATGGGAAAATATTGAAGATACAAGAGCAGAAATGCGCAAAGTTGGACCTAAAATTTCGGTACTCACACCAAACAGATTTGTTGGTTCGCAATATTTTACTATTGCTGCCGACATGCTTGCTCTTGCTAAAGAACTTCAAAAACCTGAAGAACTGAGAGAAACAAAATATAAAGGCACCTCACTTGATTCTACAATTGAAAAAATCTATCCGGAAAATTTTGATAAAATATTAAACGACACAAAACTTTGGATTCAAGCTGATTTTACCCGTATGAATCTTGGCGACAACAATCCTTTGGTTGAAAAGTTATTCGGTAACAAAAAAGGTAAAGATGCAGCGGAATTTATTCTGAAAAATTCTAAACTAGCTGACCGTGACGATGCAATTGATTTAATGAAAGAAGGTGCTGATGCTATTCTTAATTCTAACGATCCGTTTATTGCATTTGCAATTGAATCTGCAAATGAATTAGCAGGACTTCAACAGAAAGCAAAGGAAATTGCGAACACAGAGCAAGTATTTGACGATATGCTTGGTCAGGCAATATTCAAAGTATATGGAACAACTATTCCGCCGGATGCAAACTTTACATTAAGAGTAAGCGACGGCGTACTTTCAAGTTTCGATTATAACGGAACTAAAGCCCCGTTGTTCACAACATTTTACGGCTTATACGATAGATGGTTCTCTTTCCAAAAAGAATACCCATGGACTTTGCATGATAGATGGGCTGGCGCATCGGACGATATAGATTTGAATACGCCGTTTAATTTCATATCAACAAATGATATCGTGGGCGGTAATTCCGGCAGTGCAATCATTAATAAAAATGCGGAGGTTGTCGGTCTCGCTTTCGACGGCAATATGGACAGCATCGTTGGTAATTTCATTTATATGCCGCATAACAATAGATGTGTTGCAGTAGACGCACGGGCGATGCTGCATGCATTTGATGAGGTTTATAAAGCGAAACGCATTTTTGAGGAATTATCAAACGGTAAGTTTGCTCAATAATCATTTTCAAAACTTTTTTATTAAAGGGCTGTCTTAATATGCAGCCCTTTTTTATTTTAAACTTACTTTTGAATCATTTAATGCCGGAGACATTATGAATTATAAAAAAGGTTTAATGCTGTTTATATTTTTTCTTCTTTCACTAAAAATAAATTTGATTTCACAATCCATCTATGAACCCGTTGATATTTCGAAAGTTAAATCCTCGCTTGATGAAATGGGAAAAATGTGGACTTTTGATGCAATACCTTTTGATTATTTTGAAAAAGAATATGGTTTCAAACCTACGCACGAATGGTTTGACGACGTGATGAAATCAGCTTTGCAATTTACCAACGGATGTTCCGCCGCTTTTGTTTCGGAAGACGGATTAATAATGACAAACCATCACTGCGCACGAAATATTTTGCCCGGGCTTTCACCCGAAGGAAAGGACTACTTGAAAGACGGTTATTATGCCGCCGCTTTAGAAGATGAACTCAAAGCACCGAATATTTTTGTCGATCAGCTTATTCAAATTGAAGATGTAACTTCTGATGTAATTGAAGCAATGAAGTTGGGAGAGAATGATAAAGAAAAGGTTCAGAAACGCGATGAAAAAATTAAATCTCTCGAAAGTAAATTTGGTGAACAAACAGGAATGGTTTGTAAAGTTGTTGAATTGTACAACGGCGGAAAATATTCGATGTACATTTATAAAAGGTACAGCGACATTCGTTTGGTTATGTCGCCTGATTTCCAAATAGCCTCAACCGGATGGGATTGGGATAATTTTACTTATCCGCGTTATGAACTTGATTTTATGTTCTTCCGCGCATATGAAAATGAAAAACCTGTGAAAGTTGAAAATTATTTTAGATTCAGTAAAAAAGGAGCTGAAGAAGGTGAACCGATTTTTGTTGTTGGAAGACCCGGCAGCACACAGCGTTTAATTTCAGTTGCACAGTTGGAATTTTTACGCGATAAAGTTTATAAGTATAATCTTTCACTCTTCAACGAAATTTATCAAGTTTATTTCGAGTTGTTTGAAAAACATCCTGAAAGATATTCTGAATTATTAAACATGGTTATGAGTTGGGGGAATGCACGAAAATCTTATGCAGGAAGATTTATGGCTCTCCGCGATCAATTTGTAATGGCGAAGAAAAATGATTTCGAAAAAAATTTCCGCGAAAAAATTAATGCAGACCCGTTATTAAAAGAAAAATACGGGCATATCTGGGACGCACTTAAAAATAGTTTTGATGAATCCAGAAAATACGTTGATGAGATTTCAGCTTTCACATTACCGCGTTCTGGGCAAATAAGGTCCGTGTATTATAATATTGCCGAAAGCATAATTAAATATGCCGAACAAATGAAATTAGGTGAAGACGCACGGGAAGCAGCATATAAAAAAGATAAAATTGCCGAAACTGTTGAGGCAGTTTTCCCAAAAGGAATTGATACGGAATTGCAAACTAAATTAATCCGTGCTCAATTAAACTACATGATTGGAATTCTCGGTGAAGAAAATGAGATTGTTAAAAAAATGAGCGACGGTAAAATTGGTGATGAAGGAGCGGAAATATTATTGAATAAGTCTTTGTTAACTTCTAAAGACAAAGTTGATGAATTATTGAAAAAATCTCCCGACGAAATTCTCAATTCAAATGATCCGTTTATTTATTTCATTCAATCAACAAAAGAAAGATTAGTAAATCTTAGAAGTAAAGCCGCGGAAATAAGCGCCACCATTGAAGTGCTGAATCAGCAACTTGGCGAGGCGGGCTTTAAAGTATATGGCGATAAAATTCCGCCGGATGCCACTTCAACTTTAAGAATATCCGACGGACGCATCAAAGGATTTGAATACAACGGAACAATTGCACCCGGTAAAACGACATTCTTCGGTTTGTACGACAGGTGGAATTCGTTCGGTAAAAAAGATTATCCTTGGGGTTTACACGAACGCTGGCAGCAAATTCCGCAAACACTTGATTTATCTGTGCCAATCGGCTTTGCTTCAACTAATGATATAGTTGGGGGAAACTCCGGAAGTTCTATAATAAATAAAAATAAAGAAGTGGTCGGGATTGTTCACGACGGGAATCTTGAAAGTCTTGCAGGCGATTTTATCTTCCTCGAATCGAACAATAGAACAGTTGCAACAGATTCATTCGGATTAATGGAATCTTTAACTCATGTTTTCAAAACGGGGAGATTGGTAAAAGAATTAAAGAACGGTAAAATTGAATAGTTGATAAAGTTATTCGTTCAACTTACATTTATATGCGGGATGAAAAAGTCATTCCGCCTTTTGAAACTTATCATATCTCTTCTTCGGTTTATATAATTTAGTTAGGAAAGGGAAATGAATGATTCAACAAATAAACCCCGAAACATCTTCACCGTGCAACGGCTTTTGTGAATTGGATAAATCAAAAAAATATTGCAAAGGATGTTTGAGAACGATGACGGAAATCGTTTCGTGGCAGATGCTTTCGGATCACGAAAAACTTGAAGTATTACGCAGCATTAAAAAGCGTAAAGAAAAAATGAAACATAATTAGAGATTATAGATGCTTCCTTTATTAATCGATCTTGACGGGGTTTTAAGAATTAATCAGCAGCCTGCACCGCTTGTTGAAAATTTTATGAATTATATCAATAAGCAAAAACGCCCGGCATGCATTCTTAGTAATTCAACTCTTTCAACGGCGGAAGACGTAGCCGAGTTTTTTTCATTCCACGAAATCGACTGCAAGATACCTATTATGACTGCCGCCTCGGCTGCGGCTATTTATGCAAAACAAAATTACCACCGGGTTGCCGTTTATTGTACAGATAAAATTAAGCGCATCTTTGCCGAGATTTTAGATTATAACAATCCCGAAGCCGTAATAATCGGCGACTATGGAAAAAAGTGGGATTTTAAAACTTTAAACGAGATTTATAAAAAAGTAAATTCCGGCGCAGATTTTATTGCAATGCATAAAAAACGTGTTTGGGAAACCGTACAGGACGGTGTTCTTTTGGATGTAGGACCTTTTGTTGCAGCGATTGAATATGCAACGGGTAGAAAAGCCGCTGTCGTTGGAAAACCTTCAACGGTGTATTTTAAATCTGCATTGAAATTATTACGCTATCCGGAAGATTCAAAATTCATAATGATAGGTGACAATCTTGAGACTGATATTAAAGGCGCTCAAATTCTCGGGGCTAAAACAATTTTAATTTATACAGGAAAAACTATCGACCCGGTAGCGGAAGATTCCGAAATTAAACCCGATTATGAAGCTCAAACTCTCGATGATGTTATCGGCATTTTGGAAAAAGAAAAATTTTAATTCCATATAAAATGAATTAATGCGGATTCAATTTCCTTTCATATGCAAGATCAACAATTTTTTTCAGAGTTTTTTTGTAAGAGAATCCGGCTTGTTTTGCAGAACGCATAAATCCCGCATCTTCGGTTAAATCCGGGTTCGGATTAACCTCAAGCACATAAAGTTTATTATCCTTTTTTGAAAGACGCATATCGACTCGTGCATAATCCCTAGTATGTACTGCTTTAAAACATTGCAATGCCATTTGCTCGGCTTCCTTTCTTGTTCGTTCCGGAAGCACTGCCGGGCAAATAGGAATTGTTTTATGATATGCTTCATGAAGCGGATCCCATTTTGCCTGGAAGCTTACAATCGGGTGGAGATGATCAGGTAATCCCGTAAAATCAATTTCACTAATTGGAAGCACCTGCGGTTCTTTGTCGCCAAACACTGCAACATTTAATTCCCGTCCTAAAATAAATTCCTCAACTAAAGCAGGCTGCTTAAATGAATTGAAAACATATTCAACTCGTTTTTTCAATTCCTCAACATTTTCAACGATAGATTCATTTTCAATTCCAACGCTTGCATCTTCCCATGCGGGTTTTACGATTAACGGGTATGATAACCCAAGCCGGAAAGACCTATCCATCGTTTTAATTATTTTATATCGCGGCGTACGAATACCGATTGAACTCAGAATCCTTTTAGTTAATGTTTTGTTTTGACATGTACCGAGTGCCAATGGCGGCGCACCGGTATAACTAACACCAAGTAATTCTAACAGTCCCGTAAAACTCATTTCCAATCGTGGTTGATCTTTGTACAACTCAACAAAATTGAAAACTACATCCGGCTTGTTCTTTTCATAATCTTTTATAAAAACATGGAGATTGTCCAGAATATTTAGTGTGTAAGTTTCATACCCGGATTTACGGAGTGCAGTCGCAATTGTCTCGTATTCCGAGATCGGATCGTTTCCTGTCAGGTCAAATACCGGCTTAAAATCGAGGTCTTTTGCGCTCTTTTTACTTTTCTTTTTATACATCTCCGGGCTGGATTCGTTATAAACTATGGCTACTTTCATTGTGCTCTTAAAATTTTTTTACAAAGTAAACAAAAATGTTTGGTATATCAAAACTTTTACTATTTTTGCTCCAATCCGAAAACACGAGTTATTAAGATGAGTTTCTACCCGCAGCCGAATAAATATCAGTGTGGACCATTTGCTTTAAAATACGCATTGGTAATGTTGGGAATATTTAAAGACGAAGATCAGATTGGAATAATTGCAGGCAGCACCTGGTGGGCAGGCACAGATGAATTCGGACTCGCACGTGCAGCACGGCGTTTCGATTGCCGCATGAGGCATTTTCAATCAAGCAATCCCGACGATGCAAGAAGAATGCTGGTTGCCAATCTTAAAAAAGGTTACCCGTGCATTTTAAGCGTTAAGAATTGGGAACATTGGGAAACCGTGGTCAGCTATCAAAAAGGAAAGTTTGTTGTTATCGACAGCGAACTTGATAAAGTTGTGGATGTTGTCACATCTTCAAAACTTTTAAGAAGATGGCGTTATGTTGAAGATGAAACGGGAATTAAAAGTTATGACGGCTATGCATTAAGTCCTTTATCAAAAGTTCATACGCGCGCAAAATTTACTCCAGAAAAAGCAATTCAATTGATGTACGAAAAGAACGAAGACCTAGCGCGTAAATGGGATCAATACACAAACGATTTAATTACGATCTGTAAACCGCGTACAAAACTCAGCTCCAACATCATTACATTTTCTGAATTTCTAAGACGCAACGAGCAGAACCTCGTAAAGCGTGTAGCCAACTGGCACGGCGAACCGACTTACTCCGAGCTTAAAAAGATTTTGAGCAATATGAAATTCATTGCCGAAGTATATGATTTAATTGTCCCCGAAGATGAAGAGAAAAGAACCGCTATTGATGTAGCCGCTATTTTAATGATGTACGCCTGCGGCAAGTATGGAATGAGTCCCATTTATTAGCGCAGAGTGAAGAACGTAGAGTTTAGAATATCGTTTATTTGAAAAATGATTAGACATAATAAAATATTTAGAAGAGAAAACTCAGCTTTACTTGTAATCGATATCCAGGAAAGAATATTACCTGTGATTTTTGAAAGCGAAAGAGTTGTTCAAAATACTATTAAACTTATCAATGGTTTTAAGATATTGAACGTGCCGGTATTTTATACTGAGCAGTATCCAAAAGGTTTGGGACCTACATCAAGTATAATTAAAGAAGCACTCGGTGATGTAGAACCTATCAGCAAAATGACATTCAGTTGTTCAGGCGCAGGAGATTTGTTCGAACAATTTAAAAAGAAAAGTATAGAACAAATAGTTTTATGCGGAATTGAAAGTCATGTTTGTGTAATGCAGACGGCTCTCGATTTAATTGCAAACGGATTTAAAGTACAAGTAACCGCCGATGCCGTATCGTCCCGCCGCGAATTTGATTATAAAATTGCCTTGGAAAGATTAAGAACTAACGGAGCTGAGATTACGTTAACCGAATCAGTTTTGTTTGAAATGCTGAATGTTTGCGGTACGGATCAGTTTAAAGCAATATCAAAAATTGTAAAGTGAAGTTTTAGAAAGATTAAGAAATTAAATTAAAATCAGAAACCTTTATAGGGTACCTAAAATTTAATAAAATCAAAATCTCATATTAAAATTCAACCCAAGCGTTTTGTTGTAAGATTGCAGACTGAATTTATTTAGAATGTTTGATTCATCATCAATATAATTATCATAAACAAAAACTGAAATTAAAGAACCCACCGCGGCGCCGACGAGAACATCACTTAGATAATGTTTTTTATCGTGGAGGCGGCTGTAGCCCACGTATCCCGCCCATCCGTAAAGTGCAGCAAAAGTTGTTGTTTTAAAAGTAGTTTTTAAGAAAGAATTATTTTCGGTTACATCCCAATCATTATAAAAATCATTCAGCTCCAAAAACAGAAAAGTAGAAGCAGCAAAAACAGTTGATGTATGCCCGCTGAAAAAACTGCGGTCGTCGGTTTTATCCGGTCTTTCACGGTGTGTAAGACCTTTGACAATTTCTGTTAATGTATATGTATAAAGCAATGACTTTTGAAATAGAAAAATGTTCCGGTAATTATCCTGTGTAATATTTTTATCTGTAAAAAGGTTTAAACCTGTTGTTAGCGCTAACCTGGAATAGAAAATTGTTCTGGGAATAATATCCTGGTCAATACTTCCAAAAGAGAAATGCCCGGCACTTCCAAAATCTTCAGCAATTTCTCTATCGAAAGAGGCCGGAGCTATTTTAAATTGTTTACCGATATAATTTCGGTACAAATATGCCGCACCGATTGGAATATCATACCATTCCGTTACAGATTGCAAAGCTCCTGAAATATTTGAACCCGTGTTTAACAGTCGATCACCAAATGTATTTTGTTGAGCATGCAATTGATAGTTGAAAGCAGAAATGAGAAGAACCATTAAAGTAGTTTTTGATATTCTATAAACCATAAAACTCTTCAGTTTTTTCCTTGATGAATTTATGTCTTTGTGCAATATAGTTTTTTAGTTTTTGAACTTCATAGTCCAAATTTTTACCCGCTAAACCGAGATATGAATCCTTTTTATAAGCTTCATCAATAACGGCCGCGGTTGAGTCTATTATCGGAAAAAGATTCGATTCTGTTAACAGGTTTTCATTAAGCGCAAGCAAGATTCTTTTATATTCATTTAAATAATAACTATTTGTAAATAATTTTTTAGCTATTTGATTATAACCGGCAATTCTGCCTTCGGGTGAATCGTAAAAAGCTTTGTCAAAATCCCACGGAATAACTTTAAATGGATTGGTTTGATTTTCTTTCCATAGGTAAAAATTATTTGTGAATCCATCCGCGTTGTTTATTAATGAAGTTGCAGCGTGATATAAAATATAGTTTTCAAGGTTAATAAAGTTCGTCAGTGAATTGGAAATTAAGAAAGACTGAACAGTGTCGCACGCGTGTATTAATTCAAACAATGAATTAAAGTTATTGTCTTTGGGAATTTTCTTTTCATAAAAAAATTGCGGATTATATTTTTCATCGAATGTAAACTGTGAATTGAATCCTACTTTAATAAGCTCCGTAACTTTCAAATTTCTATCTGAAAAGAATTCATCTTCAACCCGTTCAAGCATAGGATATAAACCTTTATCCTTGCCGTTAATTCTTACGAATACATGCTGAGACTTGAAAACCGGGAATCCAAGCTGTCTATAAATATGAGAAGCGAGAACACTGTGCATTGAAGAATGATCATATGCTTGAGCGCTCAAATTAAATTCATTTAACCCGTCGATTGTTTGCCCGTTATTAAGTTCAATTTTGTACGACCATTTATCCAACAGCCGTGAACCCGCACCGGAGGCGGAAATTTTTGCAGTGTATAAAACTCCCTTAAAAGAAAACTCGCAGTTTGTTTCGAAATCCGAAATTTTATTTGATAAAAGCGCTGTGTAACTCTCTTGATCGATGCGGATATCAAATACTGGAACACCGCCTTCGATTATAACTGGATCGGTTGAACTTTCATTACACGAAAGAACAATAAACGCCGTTAATAATATTTTAAATAAATTCTTCATCAGAATGTCATTTGTAAAGCGAGAATAACGCGAGATTCTTCCAATCCATAATCGGTGATGAATTGATTCTTTGTAAGCCGTATGTCGGCATTTAATCTTGCCCTAATATTTTTGTGGATATAAAAATTAGAGCCGCCTATGATTTGAATAACGTGTGAACCGGGAATATCAGTATCGGGACTGAAATAACTTAATAGCAAAAGAGGCTCTATACCTATCAGAAATTCTTCTTCCATTTTAAAATTATACGATGCAAGAATTTTTCCGCCGAACGAAATTACTTTATCGTCATTGCCCATCAACTCTCTGCGGTTGCTTTCGAATGGGTCCTGCGCTAAAAACAATTCAATCATTCCCGTATAATTTTCATTTTCCAAGAACATACTACCGCCGAAAGCGTGAGTAGTAATTTTTTGTTCGCCGCCTTTGCTTTGAATCATGTAATTAACACCGAATGATAATTCATTTATATGATATGAAAATCTCGTAACAATACTTGTGAAGAGTGAATTGTCTTTAAAAACAGAAATGTAATATGTGTACGGAAATTCCGGGCGCTTTGGCGAATATTTATAGTATCCGATAATACCGACCGCACGTCCGCCGTAGCCAAGTTCCGCTAGGTTTTCCTGAACATAGCTTCTATTAATTGTCAATAAATCTTCTTCGCCTGTTAAGTATTCGTATCCAAAAGGTTTTTTCTCGTTGCCGACTTTTAAGTTGAAGTATTTAGCGATTTCAAACTTAATATTCATATCTTGTATTCTAATCGAGTTGTCAACAGAATTGCCTTTAATATCAAATTGACCTTCGATCTTCTTGCCGAATTTTATTTCGGATTTTAATTTACCTTCATAATATGCTTCTTGATTAAACTTGTTCAGCACATTTCTATTATAAAATACGTAGCCAACATTTCCGTATCCGCCCCATTTGATTTCCTGTGCATGCAAAAAAGAAGTTAGGATGATAGGGAGAAAAAGAAAGTTTTGAAGCAGTGATTTAGTTTTCATATCTGATTTTCATATTTGTGTCGGATGCAAAAATAATTAATACCGGGTGAATATACAGTACTTAATCAGTATCAAAATACTTCTTAGGATATTCAAACAAGAATGTTCTCCCATTGCCGTACTCAATTTTTTTCCATGTTTCTTCTTTAAACTCAATTCCAACAATAGAACACGTGGGCATATTGTCAATAAGTTTATTGCCGAGATGATTTGCGTAATATGTTATTGTAGGATTATGTCCGAAAAGGAAAGCGGTTGCAAAATCGTCTGTTATATTTTGAATTATATTTTCGAGTTCGTGAATCCCGGCTTCATAAATATTTTCATCATAAATTATTTTTTTCTTTTTATATCCTAATTCTTCCGCAAAAAAATCCGCTGTTGCTGCGGCACGCACTGCCGGACTCGAATAAATAATATCCGGTTTAATTTTTTCTTTATTTATAATCTTGGCCATAAACGGGGCATCGCGTAAACCCCTTTTATTCAACGGGCGTTCGAAGTCGGAAAGATCATGATTATCCCAGCTAGATTTTGCATGACGTATTAAAAAAAGTTTTTTCATAAACATTAGTTAAAAGAAAGGAACTAAATTAGTTGGCGTTGATGAAAATAATATTGCTATTACGAATGTAATTACAGATATAATTAGTCCGTAAATAAAAATGTTGTAACAAATTCTTAAATACCTGTATTTGTGCCCCAATACTTGTCCAAGGTTATAAAAGTCTTTAATCATGGAATCATATAAATATTTTTTATCACTTATCATTTCGTTCATTCCCCAAGCAAAGTCCCCGAGATTCATTTTATAAAAATTACCAAAGAACAGAAGATTGGCTTTTTTGTTATGAATATCATCTTTTGTAAAAATACCCGATGAGATTTTGGGGCGCGTTACAACCACCGCAAAAATTAATGTAACAAGACTAACTAAAATCATTGTGAAAGTAGGAATAATCAAGTGTGGATTTTTATCAAGCTTGCTTGCAAGAAGCGCAAAAAGAGCAGTGAGAACAAGGGTGTTGACACTTATCATTATATTTGCTTTGCTGTCTGCCATCGCGCTGAATTCTACATGAGTACGCACAACATTGCGGAACATAGTTTCAACACCGCGTCCGCCTATTTCTATGTTTTGCTTTTTAGTTTTTTTTTTGTTCTGATTCTTTTTTGAATTTTCGTCATCCTCTTCAACAATTTTTCTAAGATTTTTCTGAAGCTTTTTTAGATTTTTCTGCTTTTGAGGTTCCAATTCGTTTCTTGCGTACTCGGTAAAAAATTTGTGGTGGTGCATAAAATCAATAGTTTTTTTCAACCATTCATATTCCGTTAGAGTTCTTCCAAAGTGAAATTCAAATTCCTCTCTAAACAGATCATTTCTTTTGTTGAAATAATTTTTTCCAAGGTGGGATAGGTCGGCATCGCAGACGATTTCTTCCAAAAGATTTTTTGGTGTCTGCGGTACTTTTGTTGCCAGAATACAATTCTTAATATTTTTAATCTTTTCAGTCGGATAACTTTCTTCGGCGAGGTATTCTTCGGCATATCTTGCGCTTACTTCTTCATGTCCGTCCACCTTTTCAAGGTAGCCCACATCATGGAACCAAGCAGCGAGAACAACAATTTCCAATTCTTCATCGCTTAACTTTGCAACGGCACTTATGTTCTCTACGGCATTTACTACTTCGTGTGTATGGTCGATGCTGTGATAAACTATATTTTGAGGAGTATTTTTGCTAAGAAGATTAGTTACATAATCTTCGGCTTTTTGAATTATAGACTCATTCATGGTGTTGCAGCCACCCTCTTTTTTACACGCACTAATTTAATAAATTCCTAACAACAGAATAATAAAATCAATAAAGGTTTACCGCAAAAATTTAGTGATGCATTTGATGCTGATTCATCATTTTGCCGGAGTTGTATTTAGGACTAATAAAAGGAATGCCCAAATTCATTCCGCGCAGAATAAACAACACAGCAAGTACAACTGCGAAAACGGGAATTAACTTATTGATTCTTTTTTTGATATTAATATTAATTACTTTTCCTAAAACTGCGGTGGCAAGCATCACAGGCAAAGTGCCGAGACCGAACAAAGCCATATATAAAACACCGCCCAACACACTGCCTGTTGAAATTGATCCTGCGATTCCTACATAAACAAATCCGCAAGGCAGAAGTCCGTTTAGTACACCGATTGTAAAAAGAGATGAGTTTGATTTGTTAGATATAAGTTTTGAGAATTGTTTCTTGATGAAACTTGTTGAACTTCTATAAACGAATGTTTCCGCTGCTTTCGCTTTTATTTTCCGAGGAGTGAATACATATAATAAGATTACTATTCCAAAGCCAATAGATAAATATTGCTGAAGTCCAAACAATACCAATCTTTGTCCGAATAAACCGAACAATGCACCCATTAATGCATATGTTACTACTCTTCCAAGATTATAGAGAATTCTGCCCAAAAATATTTTTAACTGTGATTCGCCGAAAACCGGGAGTGCCAAAACTATTGGTCCGCACATCCCGATACAATGTAAACTGCCGAAAAGTCCAACTACAAATCCTGTCCATATTTCCATTTAGTTCACCATAATAAGTTTTTCGTTATAGTACAAATTGTTTTTTGCAAACCAATCTACTTTTATTTTCCAAAGACCTTTTTCAATTTCTAGCGCGGAAAAACTTTGCTGCATCCCGGCATCGAGTTTTATTTCTTTTGTAAAATCTTGTTTATCATCCGAGGGGCGGTAGAAATAAATTATTCCGCCTATTTCATTTTGCGGAAATATCTTTGGAAAAGAGAAATTAATTTTATCGTCAACCTGTTCAATTAAAAGCTGTTCGGGCAGTTCGCTCGTCCTGCTAATTTTATCGATTTGAGTTTGGTAGTTAATTCCCTTCGCGTAATAATCATCTGTTTCAAGTGTAACATCCTGATTCATAAAAATATATACCATGATCAAAACGCCGATCATAAATAAAATATAAACAGCTGCAATTCCGCTGCCCCAGTTAAGTTTCATTAATTCACCTTTCCAAGAAACGCTGTTTGAATAATATCCAATGTTTTGCCGTTCGATTTAACAGCAATATTAAGATTTGTTTTTAACTGTTTAATTTCTTCTTTAGGAATTATAACAAGAAATTTTGCTTCTGTTACTCCTTGCGGTGTAACGTTCAAATCGCTGCCGATAATTTTTATTTCACCATTAATGTTTACAAGTTCGAGCATAGCCGGTAGTTTATCGAAAGTTTTATTCACAATTTTAAGATCATAAATATTACTGATTTTGTTCCCCGGCTGTTCCTGCGATAATAATCCGGGTGTCCGTAAAATGCTCAATTCAACTTCCGAGCGGTTTAAAAGTAAAATAGTAATTAATGAAATAAGCAGTATCAGCACCAAGGTATAACCTATTGCACGGGGTGAAAACAAAGAACGCTTTCCGGTTTCAATCTGGTTTTTTGAAGCATAACGTATAAGTCCTCTTGGCTTTTTTATTTTATCCATAACCGAATCGCATTCATCTATGCACGCTGTACAATTCACGCATTCAAGTTGTGTCCCGTTTCTAATATCAATTCCCGTTGGACAAACATCAACGCATAAGCGGCAATCTATGCAGTCGCCGAGTTTTCTTTCTTCTCCTTTTCTGATTTTTCCGCGCGGTTCACCACGCTTATAATCGTAATGAATTACAACTGAGTTTTGATCGAGCATTACACCTTGCAGTCTGCCGTAAGGACAAACCAAAACGCATGCTTGTTCGCGGAAATATGAAAACACGAAATAGAATATGCCGGAAAAAATCAAAAGGACAATAAACAATGTTACGTGTTTGAAGGGAGTATCGATAATATATTGATAGAGTTTGTCAACACCGATTATGTACGATAAAAAAGTATTGGCTATTAAAAAAGAGATTGAGAAAAAGATAAATTGCTTGGAAATTTTTTTTATGAATTTTTTACCGGTTATTGGTTCGGAATTAAGCGTACGCTGTTTATTGCCATCGCCTTCAATCCAGTATTCTATTTTCCGGAAAACCATTTCCATAAAAATTGTCTGAGGACAAATCCACCCGCAGAACAATCTGCCGTAAATTACCGTGAATAAAAATATCGAGACTATCACTGCAATCATTGATAAAGCAAATAAATGCAAATCATGGGGACCAAACGGAATGCCAAATAGAATAAATTTTCTTTCGAGTACATTTAAAATAATGAAAGGATGCCCGTCAATTTTAATAAACGGTGTACCGAATAAAAATAAGAGAAGGAAAACGCTTACAATTGTTCTGGCGTTATAGAATTTACCCGACGGTTTTTTAGGATAAATCCATTTGCGTTTGCCTTCCTGCGTTATTGTAGCAATTGAATCGCGGAATTCTTCTTCACCGGATGAAATTTTTACACTCATAGTTATATTGATTTAACAGAATCAGTTTTAACTTCTTCCCATTTATCTCCTTCGGGAGCTTTTGCATTGGGAGGATTTGAACCGTGCAAAGTAATTATATAACTTGATACAGCCTGCATTTTTTTAGGATCGAGCTGCGTTTGCCAACTTATCATTCCTTTTGCCGGAACGCCGTATTTCACAGTTTTGAAAATATTTTTGATGCCGCCGCCGTTAATCCAAAAATCATCCGTTAAATTTGGTCCTACGGTACCTTCGCCGTTTTGACCGTGGCATGTTAAGCAATTCTTAACATAAATTTCTTTGCCTTCGGAAAGAGTTGCCGCATCATTCACAAAATCAACAGTTTCTTCGTTTATAAATACGCCTGACTTGATTAATATTTGTCTTTCAACGGCAGCTTGTTGAATTTCGGAATTATATTCTTTTTCCTGGATTTGTCCGTCATCAAAGACATGGAATACAAGCATGTAAATAACAGCCCAAGCAATTGTTCCGTAAAATAAAAAATGAAACCACGGCGGAATGCGGTTATCGAGTTCTCTTATTCCATCATAATCGTGATGTAAAAGAATTTCTGCTTCCTTTTCAATCGGAGTTGATTTTGTAAACCATTTGAAAAAAAATCTTAGCGGGGTTTTAAAGATCAATCCTTCATTGTCGTTTTTTTCTGAATAAACAACAGCCAGCCACAATATTACCGCAATTATCAAGACGGTTAATACGAGCATAAATTTCATAACCTTGTCGATTGAATCACCGCTTTGCGCAGCAAACATGGCGGAAGAATTTATCAACATGAATAATGATAAAACAACTGTTACAAATTTATTCTTTGATTTCATTTTTTATCTCAAAGTTATTTTCATTTTCGGGATTAAAATCGAGCGGAATACTTTCCATCCGATTGATATATTTTTTATCAAGTTTAATTACCCAAAAAATAGCGAAGGCAAAAACAAGAAAAAATATAATGAGCGAAACAATCGGGTAAATTGAAACGCCTTCGAGCGCGCTTAAATTTTCCGACAGCATTATTTGTTATCCTTATTTTCTGCTTTGATATCTGTACCGAGCCGCTGTAAATATGCAATCAATGCAATTATATCTTTATCGGATTCGGCTGGTACACCGCTTTTGATTAAATCATCAGCTATTTCATTAGCTTGTTTTATTAAATCTTGATTCGCGAATTTTTCATAACCCTTTTCATAAGGAACACCAACAGCTCGCAGTGCGTTTATTTTGGCTGCCGTGGTTGATGTATCGAGATTGTCTGTTAATAACCATGGGTAGCGCGGCATTATAGAACCCGGCGACATGGAACGTGGATCTTCCATGTGCAAGTAATGCCAAAGGTTGGAATACTTTTTACCTTCGCGCATCAAATCCGGTCCCGTTCTTTTTGATCCCCAAAGGAACGGATGATCGTAAACATATTCACCGGCTTTCGAGTATTCACCGTATCGTTCGGTTTCACTTCTAAAAGGACGGACCAATTGGGAATGACATGAAACGCATCCTTCGCGTATATAAATATCACGCCCCTGCAATTCGAGTGGAGTATAGGGTTTTACGCTTGCAATTGTCGGCACATTCGATTCAACAAGAAAAGTCGGAACCATTTGTACCAAACCGCCGATTGAAATTGCAACAAAAGAAAGCACTGCAAATTTTACGGGTCGTTTTTCAAGCCAGCGGTGAATCATACCACGTTTTAATTTATCTGCCTCTTTATCGAAAGGCGCGGCTTCGGCTGCTTCATCTTTAATGAACTTTCCCGTTTTTGCAGTCATCAGTAAATTATAAACCATCATGAATAAGCCGGTGAAGAAAAGTAACCCGCCTATTGAACGGATAATATACATAGGTACTATTTGCAAAACAGTTTCAAGAAAATTCGGATATTGAAGAACGCCGAGATCTGTAAATTGTTTCCACATTAAAGATTGTGCAACGCCCGCCCAGTACATCGGTACTGCGTAAAAAACTATTCCCAATGTTGAAATCCAGAAATGTGCGTTTGCTAATTTTTTAGAGTAAAGCTCGGTGCCCCACATTTTGGGAATCATCCAATATAAAATTCCGAATGAAAGCATACCATTCCATCCCAAAGCCCCGACGTGTACATGCGCGATAGTCCAATCGGTAAAATGTGAAATTGCATTTACATTTTTGAGCGAGAGCATCGGTCCTTCGAAAGTAGCCATTCCGTAAGCTGTAACTGCGACAACCATAAATTTTAAAATCGGGTTATCGCGAACGCGATCCCATGCACCGCGTAATGTTAGAAGTCCGTTCAGCATTCCGCCCCATGAAGGAGCGATTAACATTATTGAAAAAACTGTTCCGAGAGACTGCGCCCAATCAGGTAAAGCGGAATACAAAAGATGATGCGGACCAGCCCAGATATAAATAAAAATCAAAGCCCAAAAGTGAAGTATTGAAAGTCTGTAAGAATAAACCGGCCTATTCGCTGCTTTCGGTAAAAAGTAATACATCAATCCCAAATATGGAGTTGTTAAAAAGAATGCAACGGCGTTATGCCCGTACCACCATTGAACCAATGCATCCTGAACCCCGGCGTAAACGGGATAACTTTTCAAAAACGTAACAGGTACTTCTATCGAATTTACAACATGCAAAACAGTCACAGTTACAAATGTTGCAATGTAAAACCACACAGCGACGTACATGTGTTTTTCGCGTCGTTTAATAATTGTACCAAACATATTCGCACCGAATGCAAGCCATACAACCGCAATTGCAATATCAATTGGCCATTCGAGTTCGGCGTATTCTTTGCTTGTAGTAAAACCGAGCGGCAGAGAAATTGCGGCAGCTACGATTATTGCCTGCCATCCCCAGAAGTGAAACTTGCTCAAAAGATCGCTCCACATTCTTGCTTTTAAAACTCTCTGAAGCGAATAATACACACCGGCAAAAATTATGTTTCCGACAAATGCAAAGATTACAGCATTAGTGTGCAAAGGTCTCAACCTTCCGAAGGTTAAGTAAGGAATGCCCAGATTTAATTCCGGGATATATAATTGAACAGCGATTATCAAACCGACAAGCATACCGACGATTGCAAACACAACCGACGCGAGTACGAAATTCTTGACAACAAGATTATCGTAGCTAAATTTTTCAACCTGCATTAACCGCTCCTGAATTTGTTTTTAGCTTTACAGTGTTAGAAGTTATGTTTTATACTATTCCACAATCAGAGTTCTTTATTCTTTTTACTCTACCGCTTTCTCCTTACTGCTTACAGATGTTATACTATCTTCCAAATTTTTTTTATCACCAAATAGAATTCTAACAGACGGGGTATATTTATCGTCGTATTGACCCGATTTAACAGCCCATAAATAGGCGGTTAGAAACCCTATAGCGACAAAAAGACTTGCGCCGACTAAAATTACTATAACGGACATTACAACAGCCTCATTTTCTTTGCAAGAATTGTTGTTGAAAAAGTTGTGAACGCAACCGCAGTAATTGAACTTATAGGCATTAGTATTGCAGCAATTACAGGAGAAAGCGTTCCTTGAACCGCAAAATAAAGTCCCGCAACATTATAAACCAACGATAAAATAAAACTTGCAATAATTACTTTCTTGCTTAGTTTTGCAAAATCTATAAATTCAGTCAAACGGTTGAATGAACGTGACTCTAAAATTGCGTCGCAAGCGGGAGAGAAATTATTGATGTCGTCGGAAATAGAAATGCCTACATCGCTTTGCATCAAAGCGCCTGCATCGTTTAATCCGTCGCCTATCATTAATACGGTTTTATCTTCATCGCGTAATTGTTTAACAAAATTTAATTTATCATGCGGCGATTGATTGAAATGCAGTTCTTTGTCGTCACCGAAGATCGTTCTTAATCTTTCTTTTTCGCTATTGTTATCGCCAGAAAGCAAAGCTATTTCATACTTGTGTTCAAGAATCGAAACAACATCTTTTAATCCCGCGCGGTACCGGTTGGAAATTCTAAAATATCCTTTTGGAATACTATTTATTGAAACGTGAACTGTTGTCGATTCATTTCTTTTTTGAAGAATATCGTCATTAACAAATTTATGAGAACCGATTTTTATTTCGTTCTTATCAACTATTCCAATAATTCCCTTGCCGGATTCTTCTTCAAAAAAATCTGTTTTCAAATTCTTTGCGCTCGCTAGAAATTTTGCAATTGCGATACTCAAAGGGTGTGAAGAGTTTTTTACTGTTGATTTTATTAATGCTTTTTCAAGTTCGGTTAATTCCGCTCCCGCAAACTCTATTTCGGAGGAATTGTTTTCGGTAATAGTGCCGGTTTTATCAAATACAATTGTATCGACAGCGCAGAGTTTCTCAACGACATCGGTATTTTTCAGATAAAATTTGTTTCTTCCGAAAATTCGTAAAGCATTGCCCATTGCAAACGGGGTTGAAAGAGCGAGCGCACAAGGACATGCGACAATTAATACTGCTGTGAAAGCGTTGAATGCAAATGCAACATTGTAACTATACCAATAAATTGCCGCGGTTGAAGCAATTAACAAAACAGCAAATGTAAAATATTTGCTGATTGCATTTGCAAAAAGAGTGATTCGCGGTGTATCGTCTTTTTCCTTTTGGAATGCACTGTGATTCCATAATCTTGTTAAATAACTTTGCGATACTTCTTTTATTGTATCGAGTTCAATTGCAGCCCCGATTTGTCTTCCGCCGGCATAAATCAATTCACCGTTTTTTATTTCAACAGGGATTGATTCGCCTGTAACAAAACTGTAATCAATATTGGCGCTGCCTTTTATAAGAACAGAATCAGCAGGAATTATTTCGTTATTGCGTACAATGATTCTTTCGCCAACCGATAATTTCTCCACCGGGATTGAGGTTTCAGCATTATCATTTCTAATAGTAATTGAAATGGGGAAATATGATTTGTAATTCCGCTCGAAGTTAAGAGTGTCGTATGTTTTGTTTTGAAATAATTTACCGATAAGAAGAAAAAACACTAACCCCGCAAGTGAATCAAGGTACCCGGCTTGTCCGTAAATAATAATTTCTACAAGACTTCTCAAAAAGAGAATAAATATTCCGAGAGCTATAGGTACATCAATATTAATAATCTTTTTCTTTAATCCTTTCCATGCCGATAAAAAATACTCGGAGGAAGAATAAAAGAAAACAGGCAGCGACAATAAAAGATTGAGATATGAAAATATTTGTTTTAACTCATCATGCTCTTTGATATCGATTGAAAGATATTCCGGGAAGCTTAAAAGCATAATATTGCCGAAGCAGAATCCAGCAATGCCAATTTTGTAATAGAGTTTTTTGGTTTCGGAAGTTTGTTTATCCTCTATCTTTTCTTCAAGGTTTAATAACGGTTCATAGCCGAGCGAATCTAGCAGTAGAACAACACTTTTTAATGAAGTAAGCGCGTTGGAGAATCTTATGAAAATTTTCTTTTGTAAAAAATTTACCTGCGAGGAAATAATGCCTCCGTCCATCTTGTATAGGTTTTCTAAGATCCAAATGCATGAACTGCAGTGCATCTGCGGAATTGAAAGCGTAATGGTCGTAGTTTTGCCGTCGGTAAAATCTATTAATTTAGTTTTGAGTTCGGGATCTTCTAGGAAGTCGTAATTTCTTTTAACGGTAAATTTCTTTTTTATGCCGGGGTTTTGTTCAATAGAATAATATTCACAAAGGTTATTATCATAAAGCATTTCGTAAACTGTTTTGCAGCCGTTGCAGCAAAAAATTTTTTCGTTAATGTTGATTGAATCATCCGGGCATTCATCACCGCAATGAAAACAAGTCAGTTTTAAGTCCGTATTATTTTGTAGAGTTTCGGTCCTTTCCAATTTTTCAGCAAATTATTTTAATAATCCGTTGATTAAAATTTCCAACGCAAGATAAAAATTTTAAGATGTTTTGTCTAATAAAACATGGCTGCCCGGTTGTTACAGTTTTTGTTGCTGAGAATTATCATTTGACAAACAGCATATGTAAATTTGTAACAAAGAAAAACGTACAGAGGTTCATGTGGAATCATTAAAAAATAAAATTGTATTTATAAGCGGAGCTACATCGGGGATAGGAAAATCCTGCGCATATGCTTTTGCAAAAGAAGGAGCTAATCTTATTATTAACGCTCGGCGTAAAAGTTTGATTGACGAAATAGCGGACGATTTGAAAAGCAAATTCGGTATAAAAGTGTATGGATTTAAGCTTGATGTTAGAAATAAAAATGATGTTGATGAATCAATTAAAAATTTGCCCGACGAATGGAAGAATATTGATATACTTGTAAACAATGCCGGGTTAGCCAAAGGATTTAATAAATTTTACGAAGACGATCCACAGAACTGGGAAGAGATGATAGATACAAATATTAAAGGATTATTGTACGTAACCCGCGCTATTCTTCCGGGAATGATAGAAAGAAAATTTGGTCACATCATTATGATCGGCTCGATTGCAGGTCATTCCGCATATCCAAAGGGTGCAGTGTATTGCGCTACAAAACATGCTGTTGACGCAATAACAAATTCATTAAGAATGGATACAATTGACAAAGGAATTTTAGTTAGCACCATTGATCCTGGTTTGGTTGAAACAAACTTCAGCAATATACGTTTCGGTGATAAAGATAAAGCAAAGAATGTTTATAAAGGATTAACACCGCTTACGGGCGATGATGTTGCAGATGCAGTTGTTTATTGCGCTTCACGGCCTCCGCATGTTAATATTGCAGAAATTACTATGCTCGCCGCAAGACAGGCAAGTGCCACTGTTGTTTATCGAGAAGAATAATATTGTAGGGGACGCAAATTTTGCGTCTCCTACATTTAGTTAAACGGTAATATTATTCAGCAAGTGTTTATTATTAGCCAAAAAATTCTTCCAATTAATTTTTTATCCTCAAAAACATTCTAAAAACCGAATTTATTTAGAATTTTCATGGCACATTAATTGGGCGTAGCCGCTTTAAGAATTATAGGATTTACGGCAATGAAAAAACTCTTTTGGATGATTTTATTCATATCGAACGCATTTTTATTCGGACAGACAATTCAAGTAACCTCACCGAACGGCGGCGAACGGTTGCAGCAGGGGACTCAGAATACAATAAGTTGGACCTCGAGCGGGACAGCAGTTAATGTTATAATTGAAGCTTCGATTGATAACGGTGCAACATGGCCAATTAATATTGCAACAAGGCCAGCAAACGAGGGATCGTATCAGTGGGATTTTTCGCTAACACCTTCAACACAATGTTTAATTAGAATTAGCGATTCGGCTGTCCCTGCAGATTTTGATGTGAGTGATAATCCTTTTACCGTCGTAAGTTTGTCCTTAACAACTCCTAATGGCGGAGAACATTGGCAAATAGGTAAAAACTATAATATCCTTTGGGCGCAATCGGGATTATCGAATGTTAAACTTGAATATACAACTAACAACGGCACAAGCTGGACTGCAATTGTTTCTTCAATTAATGCGGCACTCGGAACATACCAATGGACAGTGCCAAATATTCCATCAACAGGATGCAAAATTAGAGTTAGCGATGTAACAAATTCACTGATCAGCGATGTTAGTTCGGCTTCTTTTACAATTACCGGTTTAACATTAACATCGCCAAACGGCGGCGAAAATTTTCTTGAAGGGTCTACTCAATCAATTACATGGATAAGTTCAAATGTTACAAATGTTAGATTGGAATATTCGATTAACGGTGGAGCGTACAATTTAATTCCCGGTGCAAATTCATTAGCTGCTACTTCAGGTAATTTTAACTGGACTGTTCCAGTAGGTACATCTACAAATTGTTTAATAAGAATATTGGACGCTGATTATTTATCCGTAAACGATGAAAGTAATTTTGCTTTTACTATTTCCAACTTAACTTTAACAGCTCCCGCTGGAGGAGCAATTTGGCAAGGCGGTACGAACCAAAATATTACGTGGACAAGCACAAATATTACAAACGTAAAAATTGATTACTCAACGGATAACGGCGCCACATGGCTGTCGGTAATAAATTCAACACCGGCTGCGGCAGGAACCTATTCGTGGTCAGTCCCAAACACACCATCGCTTCAAAGTAAAATCCGTGTAAGCGATCTTTCATATCAATCAAATTTTGTCGTTAGTAATGTATTTACAATAGAACCAATCCCGGCAATTAATGTAATGTCGGCCAACGGATTTGAAAACTGGCAGGAAAACTCGGTTCATAATATTACTTGGACAGCTACTTACAATATTGCCAACGTTAATATTGAATTTTCATCGAATAACGGCACAAGCTGGAGTTCAATCGCAAATAATATACAAGCAAGTTTGGGAACTTACAGTTGGACGGTGCCGAATTCATACTCGCAGAATTGCAGGATAAGAATAAGTAATTCTGTAAACGCAGCCGTTAACGATGTAAGCGACAATACATTTACTATTTCATCTTTGGTTTTAACATCACCAAATGGCGGCGAAAAATATCAGGTTGGTAAAAACTATAATATCACTTGGACGAGTATAAATATCAGTAATGTTAAATTGGAATACTCTACAAATAATGGAACATCATGGACTACAATTATTTCATCTGTATCTTCAACTCCTGCTTCGTATTCCTGGACAATTCCAAATACAGTTTCAACAAATTGCATTGTTAGAACCAGTGATGCATCCAATAGCGACATAAAAGATCAAAGTAATGCAATATTTACAATTGCATCTGTTACATTAACATCGCCCAACGGAAGTGAAAGCTGGATAGAAGGTTCAACCCACGCAGTTACTTGGAATTCCGCGAACATTGCAAACGTAAGATTGGAATACTCAACAGATGGCACAGCTTGGAATAACATTGTTGCATCAACTGCAGCCGCTGCCGGCACTTACAATTGGACGGTACCGTCGGTTTCGGCTTCAACATATAGAGTCAGAATTTCCGATGCTTCCGATGCCAACGTAAATGATTTAAGCGATAACCTGTTTACGATTTCTCAAATTAGTTTGATTTCACCAATTGGAAATGAGGATTGGAAAGTTGGAACCGCACACGACATTAATTGGAGCGTTAGTTCAACAATTGTGAATGTAAAACTTGAATATACTACAA
The DNA here is from genome assembly GCA_023397505.1 of Bacteroidota bacterium. Lineage (GTDB taxonomy): Bacteria > Bacteroidota > Ignavibacteria > Ignavibacteriales > Melioribacteraceae > JAEWUC01. The sequence continues at coordinate 131,085 of JAEWUC010000004.1, forward strand.
ACAACGGAAGTTCCTGGAATACAATTGCTGCATCGGTGGTTGCGAGTTTAGGAACATATAGATGGATTGTTCCTAACACAACTTCTATTAATTGTAAAGTTAGGATCAGCAGTGTTGCAAGTCCCGAAGTTAATTCTGTTAGTACTGCATTCTTTACAATTTCAAAATCACTTATTGTTAAAACTCCAAACGGCGGCGAAACATGGGAAGTCGGATCAATAAGAAATATAACATGGGAAAGAGATCCTTCAATTAATTTTATTAGAGTGCAATACTCAACAAATCCAGCCGCAAATATCTGGAATGACATAAACAGTTATGTTGATGCATCGCTCGGTACATATTCATGGACAATACCTAACACTTTATCATCAAACTGTCTTGTAAGAATTTCCGATATTGATAATGTTACAAATATAGATTCGAGTGATGCAAAATTTACCATTCAATCTACACCTTCAATAGTAATTACGAGACCTAACGGTGGCGAAAGTTTTGAAACTGGTGCGCAGGAATTAATCACCTGGACAAGTAATAATGTAACTACTGTAAAACTTGAATACAGCATCGATAACGGCGCAAAATGGAATTTGATTAAATCGGCACAGCCGAGCACCGGTTCCTATTTGTGGAGTGTTCCGAATTTAAGTTCTAACCAATGTAAGATCAGAATTACAGATGAAAACAATTCCAACGTATTTGATTTAAGTGATAATAAATTCACAATAATACCGAGAATTGTCTTAACAAATCCAAACGGCGGCAACCAGATTTATGTCGGTTCCAACTTTAATATTACATGGACGAGCACAAACGTTGCAAATGTAGATTTGTATTACTCTGTAGATAACGGCACAAATTGGACGCAAATAAATACAAGTACTATTAACGCAGCTGCCGGAACTTACACTTGGATGAATATTCCGAATAACCCGTCGAGTTATTGTTTAATAAGGATTAGCGATAGCAGCGCACCGGGAATATTGGATATTAGCGACAATGTATTTTCAATTATAAATAAGATAAAATTGATTAGCCCCAACGGTAACGAAAGCTGGCAGTCTGGTTCTTCTCAAAAAATAGAATGGCAAAGTACGAGTGTTACAAACGTTTCGCTTGCTTATTCTACAAACAATGGAATTTCGTGGACTTCGATAGCAACCTCTGTTTCTGCAACTACAGGATTTTACAATTGGACAATTCCGACTATAACGAGCAATCAAATTAAAGTTAGAGTGAGCGATTCTGTTAATCCCAACGTGTTTGATATAAGCGATTTATTTTTTACTATATCAAGTATTGATTTGAAAACTCCTAACGGGAGTGAAAACTATACTATCGGGTCTATGCAAACAATAACTTGGGCAAGCAACTTAATAAGTAAAATTAAACTTGAATACAGCATCGACAACGGATTGAATTGGATTTTGATCGAAGATAACGTTACAAGCAGCGGGATCTATTATTGGCAGGTGCCGAATACATCGTCTACACAATGCAGGGTTCGAATAAGCGAAACAGGAAATCCTTCTACTTATGATATAAGTACAAATGTATTTTCAATAGTGGAAACGCCCGCCGTAAAAATCATTTATCCGAATGGCGGTGAATCTATTGGTGTAGGCAAAACTGAAGTTATAAAATGGAGCAGTAACAACGTATCAAACGTTAAGCTCGAATACAGTATAAATGCCGGAACGAGCTGGACAACAATTGCAACGTCTTCGGCTAGTACGGGTAATTATAATTGGACTGTTCCTAACATAAATTCCACATTGTGCAAAATAAGAGTTAGCGATACAGCGCGTCCGGGCCTGTCAGATGTTTCCGACTCTGTTTTTACAATTACATCGGCCCCAAATCTTAAAATTACATCGCCGAACGGTAATGAGGTTTGGAGAGCAGGCACAATGCAAAGCATTTTATGGACAAGTACTAATGTCGATGGTGTAAATCTTGAGTATAGTATTAACAATGGGGTAAGCTGGAAAACAATAAAAAATAATGTGCCAAGTACGGGTGTTTACATTTGGCATGTTCCTTCGGAAGCGTCTTATCAATGCAGAGTTAGAGTTAGCGATGTTTCGAATGCTGAAATAATGGATGCCGGAGATGTGCAGTTTACAATTGCAATACTTGATCTGTTGACTCCACACGACGGCGAAATTTTATTATCCGGATCACCATATAATATTACATGGAATTCGGCGAGTATTTCAAATGTTAAGCTCGAATTTACGACGAACGATGGCACGAACTGGACAAATATTAACGCGAATCTAAACGCTCTTCTTGGCTCCTACGCTTGGACGCTCCCATCGGGAAATATTCAACAGGGTAGAATTAGAATAAGCGATGTTTCAAAACCTGCTGTTTTTGATTTGAACGAAAGCGGGTTTGTTGTTAAACAAATTATAGTTGTTTCGCCAATTGATTATGCAGCATTAAAAATTGGAACTACCCAAACGATCCAATGGCAAACGTATAACATTGCAAACGTAAAAATTGAATTCTCAACCGACGGCGGGGTAATATGGGAAACTATTGTTCCCACGATGCCTGCAAATGTAGGGTACTATAATTGGATTGTGCCAAATTCGCCATCTGAATATTGTTCAATAAAAATAAGCGACGCAAATAATTTATCTACTTTTGCCACAAATGAAAATTATTTTGCGATAAATTTTACAGGCACGGATGTAAATACAGATTATGATATTCCGACTAAATATGATCTATTCCAAAACTATCCCAATCCTTTTAACCCGGAAACAATAATACGGTATCAAATTCCAAACAGAGGATTTGTAGACCTGACTGTTTACAATCTTTTGGGTGAAGAAATAAGCAAACTTGTTTACGAAGAAAAATCTGCAGGTACTTATCAAATTGTATTTAATGGGAAGCATTTGCCAAGCGGCATTTATATCTACAGGATACAAACTGGAAATTATATATCGGCAAAAAAATTGATTTTGGTAAAATAATTGGTAAGGAACGCAAATTTTGCGTTCCTTACATAATTTGATATTAGGCAAACACGCTTACATCACCTGCGCCTTCGCGAATAACTTCAGGCTCCTCGTTACTCAAATCAATTATACTTGAAGGCGTTCCTTCCAAAGCACCGGCGGATAACATCAAATCAACATGAGGATTAAAAATCGCGCGTATCTCTTCGGGGTCGAATAATAATTCTCCTTTTCTTTTTGTAACTGATGTGCTCACTATCGGGTTGCCCAACTCTTTTGCAAGCGTAAGTGCAATTTGATTGTCGGGTACTCTTATTCCGACTGTTTTTCTTTTAGTCCATAAAGTTTTAGGAACTTCGCGGGCTGCGGGAAGGACAAATGTATATGGCCCAGGCAAAAGTTTTTTCATCATCTTGTATGCATAATCTGAAACCTTGGCATATTTTGAAATATCTTTTAAATCAGGACAGATAAAACTAAAAAGCTTTGTCCCGGCTTCGTGTTTAATGTCGTAAATTCTTTGAAGTGCATCATTGTTGAAAATATCGCAGCCGAAACCGTAAACAGTGTCGGTCGGATATATAATCACGCCCCCGTTTCTCATAACTTCTACTGCTTTGTTTATAAATCTTAACTGTGGTGTAACCGGATGTAATTCGTAATATTCCATCATCGCCTCCAAAAATATTCTTGGTTTATTTTGAACAGAAGTTTTTATTATGCAGGACTTTCAACTTGTTCTCGAAATGCCGCTTTAAATGTGGGAACTTGTTTTGTAATTGTCAAGATTGCTAAAAATAAATACCAGCTTTTTTTGCTCCTTTAACAATGAAAAAATAAAAATACATTCAAATCTGAAATAGCTCTGAATTTTACATAATTATTCGGCATTCTAAATTATTCTTATATTCGCAAAATATTTTTGCGGGAAAAAATGAATATCAAAACTATTGATGATATTACTCTTCGTGCAGCCGAAGAAAAAGATGTACCAACAATTTTTAACTTTATTAAAGCACTTGCCGAATATGAAAAACTTTCTAACGAAGTTTTTGCGACTGAAGAGCAGCTTAAAAAAACTTTGTTCGGCAAAGTAAAATTCGCTGAAGTTGTAATTGCAGATTATAAAAACCAGCCTGCCGGATTAATGCTGTTTTTTCATAACTATTCTACTTTTCTCGGTAAACCCGGAATTTATTTGGAGGACCTTTTTGTAAAACCTGAATTGCGTGGAAAAGGAATCGGAAAAATATTATTGAGTTATCTCGGCAAACTTGCCGTTGAAAGAGATTGCGGAAGAATCGAATGGGCTGTGCTCGATTGGAATGAACCTTCGATACAATTTTATAAAAACCTCGGCGCCGTTCCTATGGACGAATGGACTGTTTTCCGCGTAACGGGTGATAAAATAAATAAACTTGCAAATATGTTTTAACAACCCTCTTTTCGTTTCCTTGTTCTTATTGTTGCCCGCCTTGCCTCCGGCAACGCGAGGCAGGCTCTCATCCTTGATCTTGCTCTAAATTAAGGGCATGAGCGAGATCGAAAGTACAATCATGTTCAGTGATAAAAAATATTTCATTCAATAAACTTATTTGTTTTTTCATCGATAGTATTGTATTTGACTACATCTTTTATCATAAACTGAAAACACAATTGACAAACGATAAAATAATTCCAAACTATCTAACAAGCATCCATGAGTTATACAAACTTCTTGGCGATGAGAACACAATCATAATCGATACGCGCGAACCGGAAGATTATGTAATTGATCATATTCCCGGCGCTGTAAATGTTTATGATATTTTTACATACCTCTCTACAAAGGAAAACGGCGGTTACAAAGCAATGAGAAATCACTTTGCAAAAGTATTCGGCGAGATAGGAATTACGGAAAACAAACGCGTAATAATTTATGAAGACGCCATGGATAACGGTTACGGGAGATCATGCCGGGGTTATTTTATTCTAAATCATCTCGGTCATAAAAACGTAACTGTTCTGCACGGCGGGTATCAAGCATGGATAAATGAAAAAATGCCGGTTGTCAAAGAATTGCCGAAAATTATAAAAGAAAATTTTGTATTGAATGTAGATAACTCAATTATAATTTCGCATGAAGAGATGCTTGCCGCAATTAACGATCCGGAAAAAATTATTCTTGATTGCCGCGATCATGCCGAATGGGTTGCAATAAGTTCATCGCCGTACGGGCCGGATTTTACACCGCGCAAAGGCAGAATACCTAATGCTGTTTGGCTTGAGTGGTACAACGCTATGTTTTATAAAAATAATATCCCATGGTTTAAAGAACCCGAAGAATTGAAAAATGTTTTTGCAAGCGTTGGAATTAACGAAGACAGCAATGTTTATGTTTACTGTTTTAAAGGAGCTAGGACATCAAACACTTTTATGGCTTTGAAAATGGCAGGTATAAAAAACGTCCGCAATTATTTTGGTTCATGGAATGAATGGTCGCGAGATTTTTCTTTACCGATTGAAAAAGGTTATCCGAAATCGAAAAATTAGATGTATGATTAACAGATAGAAACATCTAAAAATCTTATCGTAATTAAAGATTTCCCGCTCCGACTCGTCGGAGACGAGGCGAGCTCTCCCGATAAATCGGGATCGAAATGACAAACGATATTTTTTTTGAGGTCTCTCTAGATAAGCATAAAAATACCTTCACTTGACATCATCACAAATTAATTGTACAGTTAGAATAAAATAATTGCATTCACATGTCAAAACAGAAAATTCAAATACTGAACAAAGATTTTACAATCCATCGTTTAAAGCCTGATGAAAATCTTCCGAAGGAATCTATACAAAGTAAGTATTCATGGATTGGCAAAACGGAGGAAGAACTTTCCGTTGTGTGCGAATCGGGCATAAAATTGCCGAGTCAAAAATCAGACAGCAATTGGACTGCAATTAAAGTTGTTGGTCCATTTGCTTTTACGGAAGTTGGAATACTTGCGGACATATCCCGAATTCTTGCCGAAGCCGAGATTAGTATTTTTGCGTTATCTACTTTTGATACCGACTATATTCTAATAAAAAAAGAAAGAATTGAAGATGCAGCCGCAGCCCTTCAAAAAGAAGGATATGTTATCGAAAGACAAGAATAATATTTTTTGCCAATTCTTCACCCTACACTTCCGCTTTGACTTGGTACGACTCGTCGAATCGAGACGAGCATCGTCCTACATTCTAAAATCTACATTCTTCATTCATCACTCTTCACTCTAAAATCTGTGTCTCTCTTCACTCATTTTTTTATTATTTTTGGATTGAGTTTTTTAAGGGAAAAATGAAACAGCAAAAAGCAGTAGTAGCAGTCAGCGGGGGAATGGATAGCTGCGTTACGGCCGCAATTGCAAATATGAATTACGATATAGCGATGGTTCATATAAATTACGGCCAGCGAACTCAAAAAAGAGAGTTGAAAGCATTTACCGATATCGCTAATCATTACAATGTTAATGAAAGATTGATAATTGATCTTTCGCATTTTTCTAAAATAGGCGGCTCATCTCTCACTGATTCTAAAATTGAAGTAACAAAAGCCGATCTCGAAAACAAGGAAATACCAAGTTCATATGTTCCGTTCCGCAACGCGAATATTTTAAGCGCTTGCGTCAGCTGGGCTGAAGTTTTAAAAGCAAGTGCAGTTTTTATCGGCGCTGTTTACGAAGATGCAAGCGGTTACCCGGACTGCCGTCCGCAATTTTACGAAGCTTTCGAAAAGATGGTTGATATAGGAACGAAGCCCGAAACTAAAATTAAAATTGAAACTCCGATTATTAGTCTTTCCAAATCGGAAATTGTGCAAAAGGGAATTGAACTTGGCGCGCCTTTACATTTAACTTGGTCTTGCTATCAAAGTGAAGATGAAGCGTGCGGCGTTTGCGATAGCTGCGCTTTCCGTCTGCGCGGTTTTCAGCAAGCCGGCTTCGATGACCCGATACCGTATAAAACAAAACCCGATTACAAATGAGTGTAGAACGAAGAGTAAAAATTTTAAGAAACTTGTGGATGAAATCTAAGGGAACGCAGATTTTTATGATGGTTAAGATAAAAAAAACTGTATAAATCATAAATAATCATAGTAATCTGTGTTCTATTCATTTAGGAAAATTAATTCACAAAATTGGTTATTTTTGTTATACTTAATAAAAAATAAAACATGACCAATAAAACTAAAATACTAGAAACATTTCCAAACCCGAACCCCGGCAGGGACTACACGATAATACATTACGCGCCGGAGTTTACTTCGCTGTGCCCTAAAACCGGTCAGCCGGATTACGCGACTATAATACTTGAATATATTCCTGATAAAATTTGCGTTGAGTTAAAAAGCTACAAGTTTTATTTGCAGTCCTACCGCAACGACGGAATTTTCTTTGAAGCGGTAACAAATAAAATTTTAGACGACCTCTATAAAAAAATGAGTCCCCGCTATATAAAAGTTACGGCAAAGTTTAATACGCGCGGCGGGATATCATCCGACATCGTTGTAGAAGAAAGAAAACAGCGCCGCAAAAAGTACATCTGACACACTTCCCAAATTTTCCTAAACAAACAAATTATCAGCAATAACCGGCATTAATACTTGTACATCATTAAGTATTGACAGCAGTTATATAGTTTGTTTATTCTTTTTGATTTATTAGTTTGTATTTGTTAACGATATAAATAAACCAATTCAACATTAACAAAGGTGAATTATGGCTAAGAAAAATTTAAAACACAGTTGGGCGGAACCGTTCAAAATAAAAATGGTTGAGCCGATAAAAATGACAGACCGCAAACAGCGCGAAAAATATGCGAAGGAAGCTGGCTACAATACATTCCTTCTAAAATCCGAAGACGTTTATATTGATTTGTTAACCGACAGCGGTACAAACGCAATGAGCGATTATCAATGGGCGGGCTTAATGATGGGTGATGAAGCCTACGCGGGCAGCAAAAACTTTTACACTTTATGGGATAACGTAAAAAAATATTACGGCATGCCTTACTTTGTGCCTACGCATCAAGGCCGCGCTGCTGAACATATGATTTCCAAAATCATGATCAAACCCGGCGATTACGTTCCGGGCAACATGTATTTTACAACAACGCGCGTTCACCAGGAATTGGCGGGTGCTACTTTCGTTGATGTAATTATCGATGAAGCACACAGCGCACAAAACCGTCATCCGTTTAAAGGCAATATCGATCCGCAAAAACTTATTGATCTAATTAATAAAGTCGGCGCAAAAAAAATTGCTTATGTAAGTATGGCCGGTCCGGTAAATATGGCCGGTGGTCAGCCGTTCTCAATGGCAAACTTGAAAGAGATTTCAGCCATCACAAATAAATATGGAATTAAGCTTTGGTTTGATGCAACGCGCGCAACAGAGAACGCGTACTTTATTAAAGTCCGCGAAAAAGGTTATGAGAAAAAATCTATTGAGCAGATTTTAAAAGAAATGTGTTCGTACTTCGACGGCTTGTGGGTAAGCGCTAAAAAAGATTTGCTTGTAAACATCGGCGGATTTCTTGCAACACGTAATAAAAAAGTTTACGAAGAAGCACGCAACATGGTTGTTATTTATGAAGGACTTCATACATACGGCGGTTTAGCCGGGCGCGATATGGAAGCGATGGCGCGCGGTATTGAGGAAATGGTAAAGATAGAAAATATCAGTTACAGAATCGGTCAAATTGAGTATTGCGGAAAACAACTTGAGAAATACAGCGTTCCGCTTGTTTATCCATTCGGAGGACACGCGATATTTCTTGACGCAAAAAAATTCTTACCTCATTTAAAACAAGATGTTTATCCGGCGCAGTCGCTTGCCTCTGAACTTTATATTGACAGCGGCGTGCGTGGCATGGAGCGCGGTGTTGTTTCATCCGGGCGAGATCCCAAAACAGGAAAAAATAGATATCCAAAACTCGAACTTGTGCGTTTAACTTTTCCGCGCCGTGTTTACACCCAATCTCATATTGACGTCGCTGTGGAATCAATTGCACAGGTTTACGAAGACAGGAAAAAAATAAAAGGTCTTAAAATGGTTTACGAACCTAAATATTTGAGATTTTTCCAGGCAAAATTTGTTAAATTGTAAACCAAATTATTACATTAGTATTAGTTTTTAAGACTACTCAATAAATCGGTGTGTAGGGGCGAGATTACATCGCCCCTATTAATATATAATATGATAGAAGAAGCCCTTAAACTCAAAGAAAAATTTTTTGAAGATCGCGATCAATTATTCAACGATTCCGAACTTCTGAAAGACCCTTTTAAATTCAGCATGCGTTGGAGTATTCTTGTTGAAGAATACATTCGAAGTGCTTTAAAAGAAATGAAATTGAATTGTGCCGTCGCTTCGGTTGGAAGTTTCGCGCGCCGCGAACTTTCTCCTTATTCCGATATTGATATTATGTTCATATTCGATAAAGTTGACGGCGGTAATCAACTGATAAAAGATTGTGTTACAATTTTGTGGGATTCAGGGATTGAAGTTTCACACACTGTCCGCGATTATTCCGATATAAAAAAATTTTTGAAAGAAGACCTTCACGCATTTACTCAATTTTTTGAAACACGTCTTATAATCGGCAACGATAAAACTTATCATGAATGGAACAGCAAAGTTTTGGGTTCTTTAAATGATAATTACAAACGCATGTTGATATATGAATATTTTGAAGATTTAAGAATGCGTTATCAAAAGTATGGCGATTCTGCAAAAGTTTTGGAGCCAAATGTAAAATTCACCGCAGGCGGACTCCGCGATCTTCAGGTAATTGAATGGATTTATTGTTTGAAACACGGACTGATTCTTAACAGCCAATATGAAATAACTCAAACGGAATCATTCCTTGAAATATTAAAGCAGAAAAAAATTATCGTTCCCCGCGCAGTTAACCGCTTATTCGAAAGTTATAAAACGTTATTAAGCACAAGAAATTATCTTCATATTGTTTCGGGTCATAAAAATGATCGGCTAGAATTTGCCGACCAAGAAAAAATTGCAAAGTTAATTGGTTTTGGTTCGGGCAACTGGCAGCTTTTTATGCGCCGGTATTTTGAGGCGTCAAACATTATCAAAAGATTTACACGTACAATGATGAAACGCTTCGAAGAAGAAATCTCCAAACCGATTTCAGATTATTTATCAATTCGACTCGATGATGATTTTACGATCAAAGGAAATGTTATTTATCTCACTACGAAAATAGAATTAACAATGTCGGTTATACTTCGCGCATTTTATTACCGCGGTTTACATGATGGGAGATTCGATGAAAATTTGCGCGGCGAGATGATTGAAGCTGTAATTGATAATGAAGAAAGTCAAAACCTCGAACCGTCTTCTTCAGTATTCTTTAGAGAGATTTTAAAACTTCCTAAAAATGTAGGCAAAACATTAAATGTTATGAACGAACTCGGCGTGCTTGGTACATTTTTACCCGAGTTTAGGGACTTGATCGGTTTCTTCCAGCCGGGAGTTTATCATTGTTACACAGCAGATGAACATACTTTAATTGCACTGAATAATTTGGAAAGTCTTGCCGAAGAAACAACCTTTCTTGGCAAATTATTCCAGGTGCTTAAACAAAAAGATATTTTATACCTCGCCATTTTGTTTCATGATATCGCAAAACCAATCAGTGTTTCCGGGCATGAAATTATCGGCGCTGAAATTGCAAATTCAATTATGGAACGGCTTGGTTTCAGCCAGAATGAAATTCAATCTGCACAGTTTCTTGTTCGTCATCATTTAACTATGGAGCAGGTAGCGTTCAGAAGAAATCTTAACGACGCATCAACTTTAAATGCTTTTGCAAATTTATTTCCAAATTCCGAACTACTCGATCTTCTTTATCTTGTGACTTATGCCGACTTGTCTGCGGTTTCGCCGGTTGTGTGGACGCAATGGAAAAGCGAACTTCTTTACGAGCTCTACTTCAAAACAAAACGCATGATTGATGAAAGAATTACAGGACAGGATTTATTGCTTTCGAGCATGGAAGAGATAATGAAAACTTCCGAATTGTACGATGACGAAGCCGTTAAAGATCATATAGAGTTGATGGACGACCTTGGTTATTTGCAGTATTTTTCACCCGAAGAAATAAATCAGCACATCGAAGAAATTGAAAAAGGTTCGCCCATTTCCGTTTTCTTTAAAGAAGATACGAGTTTTACATCCATTACAATCATTACAAGAGATTCCGATGCGTTACTTTCGCGTTTGTGCGGCGCCATAGCTATTAACGATTTGAATATTCACGATGCTAAAATTTTTACACGTAAAGACGGAATTGTAATAGACAGCTTTAATGTAACAGATTTTAGAACAGGTGAAATTGTTGACAAAACACGTTATGAAAAAATTGAAAAGCATCTTGGTATGACGATTAAAAATGAATTGCAGATTTCTAAAGAGTTCAGCAAAGTAAAATCAAAATGGTGGCGGCTCGAAAGCAAACTTTTTAAAAGAAAGGGAAAAGTTAAGATTGTATTTGAAAAACATGACAAGTACACAATAATTGATGTTTATTCGCCGGACCGTTTAGGATTGCTTTATCAAATAACTAAGAAGATGAATGTACTCGGTCTCTCCATTTACTTTGCAAAAATTAATACTAAAGCCGATGATATTGTGGATTCATTCTATATCCTTGACCGCTATAAAAAGAAAGTCTCGCCAAATGAATACGAACTTATAACTCACGAACTAACCCTTACAATAGAAGAAATGTTATAGTTTTTTCTCGATGCGGAATAAAAACTTCCAACTTTCAAAAGATAAGTTTAGTTTTGGATTGTAATTTTTCTATTGTATAGTGCACTTAACAAAAGAGGTAACAAATTGAATTTTATGAACAGAACAAACCCAATCGGCTTCTTTGATTCGGGTATTGGCGGATTAACAGTAGTAAAATCGGTATCGCAATTGATGCCGAACGAAAACATTGTATATTTCGGCGATACGGCGCGTGTTCCTTACGGATCGAAGTCTAATGAAACAGTTGTTGAGTATTCTATTCAAGCTGCAAATTTTTTGTTAAGAAAAAATATTAAACTGTTAATCGTGGCATGCAACACTGCTTCTTCAGTTGCCCTTAAAGAACTCAGAAAATTTTTAACAATTCCAGTTATCGGCATGATTGAGCCGGGCGCTAAGATGGCTATCCATGAATCAAAAAATAAAATTATCGGTGTTATCGGTACACGGGCAACAATAAACAATAAAGCATATTCCACAGAACTAAAAAAGCTTAATCCGAAAGTTAAAGTTTATGAGAAAGCATGCCCCATGTTTGTGCCTCTTGCCGAAGAAGGATGGATTGATCATAAGGCAACTGAAATTGCGGCAAAGGAATATCTTATTGAATTAAAAGAGAAAAACATTGATAGCTTAATTCTTGGGTGTACACATTACCCGATATTGATGCCGGTAATACAAAAAGTTGTTGGTAAAAGTGTGAAACTGATTGATTCAGGTTCGCCGGCGGCTAAAATTGTGGAAGAATATTTAAACGGCAGGGGATTGAGAAATCAATCGGTGCATCACGGGCAAAGCGAATTTTACGTTAGCGATGTTCCGACAACTTTTCGTGAAGTCGCGGAAAGATTTCTTGGCAGGAAGTTAACGCATCTTCATAAAGTTGAATTGGAAGAACTTACAAACGAGTGATTCGGGATACTTGATGCTGGATTCTTGATTTAAGAATGTTTGTGAAATATGAATTATAAAGACTTGGAGATTTGGAAACTTGCGCGTGAAATAGTAATTGAAATACACAAAGTGAGTTTGAATGAGTTGCCCAAGTTTGAAATGTACGAACTAGGAAGTCAGATTAGAAGATCAAGCAAATCTGTAAAATCAAATATTGTTGAAGGATATGGAAGGAGATTTTATAAACAAGAATTTATTCATCATTTAATAATTGCGCTTGCTTCGAATGATGAAACGCTAGATCATCTTGAAACATTGTTTGAAACAAAATCTTTGTTGGATGAAGAGTTATATAAAAATATTCATACAAAAAATAAACACACTAGGGAAAAAACTAAATTTATTTATTCAGTCAGTGCAAGAGGAACACAAAAGCCCTCGTTGATGTTTTATCTAGAATCCAGTATCCAGCATCTAATAATCAAGCATCCGTCTTTAAGCGGTACATTGAGATTCCGCAAATAGTTTTTGCATCAACAATTTCTCCTATACGGATTTTCTCATCAATTTCATCCAAAGTCATTTCGAACATTTCAATTCCTTCTTCACCTTCTTCGCGGGCATGATTGCCTTCAACTAAATTTTCAGCCAAATAAATGTGAAGAACTTCGTCACAAAAGCCGGGTGTTGTAAAAATCTTTCCAAGCTTTGTAATCTTGTTTGATGAATAACCTGTTTCTTCCGTCAATTCTCTTGTGGCGCATAATTGCGGATCTTCTCCTTTTTCAAGTTTGCCTGCGGGCAATTCAAGAATAACTTTGTCATGCGGGTAACGGTATTGAGAAATCAGAATTATTTTACCATTGCTCGATACCGGTACAACAACACTTCCACCTGGATGAACGGCAACCTGGCGTGATGCTTTATTGCCTGTGCCGTTATATTCTATTTCATCAACTTTAACATCAAAAACTTTACCATGAAAAATTAATTCACTGTTTGTAACCCGAAAATTCATCATTACCCCTAATTATTTTTATGCAAAAATATGAATTATTATACCATAACTGTAATTCCGAATGTGAGTTTTATTTTAGTTGATAATATGGGGTTCCAACACGCTTTGATTAGCATTGTCAGCGATTGTTTTCTAACAAAAAGGATGTGGAAATCTTATCAGATTAATATTTGTGTCAAAATGAGCTTTATTTCATTTTGAGAAATACTTGTGGAAAAATCATTCACTAAAGCTTCATTTTTAATCTCTTTTCAAGTCATTTTATTGGTACGACTCTTGACAATAAATCTGCGTGAAATTGAACTATATCCACTCCAAAAGTAAATAAATGTTAAAAATATATAAAGGAACACCCCATGTTTAGGAAAACCCAATTAATCTCTATGCTTGTTTTGCTGTCTTTCTTTTCACAAGGTATGCTGATGGCATCGAGTGATCCTAATTCCATACTTAATAGATGGAATGCAATAGTTGTAAAAAATTTGACAAATATAGGAGAAATTGAAGGCCGTACTTTTATCGGCGGAAACTATTCGGTTTCAAATTCCCACCAGTTTGCATTTAATCTATCCGGTAATCCTGTATCGGATATTGTTTTTGCGGTAGGCGGTAGTGCAACAACAAACGGGCAAGCAAATATAAAAGTTTTTAACGGCAGCGCTGTTGTTGGGAATGCTGTTTCAAGCAATAATTGGTTTCAATTCATGCAGAACGGGGGAACATTATCTTCTCCAAGTAACTGGGCGGCAAACAATTCACCTGTAAACGATATTGTTGATGCGGCAAATTATTGGAAAACATTGCCTGCAAACAGCACAGTTCAGATACCAAATAATCAAAACGGTCCACTAAAATTTATTTGCGCCAACGGTGAATCCACAGCAGTGTTTAACGTTACCGATACCCAGACTTTTGAAAATTCATTAGTTCAACAGATTGAGCTAATTCCCGATAATGCGACTGAAACAGTAATTATTAATGTACGATCTATCGACGGAAATGTTAATTGGTCGGGTTCAAATATGGTCGGCAACTTGACAAATAAAAATTGGCGATGCAGAGTTTTATGGAATTTTTATACTGAGTCTAATAATGGGGATATGGGCAGCATAAATTTTAATTCGGGCTTTAACGGAGCTTTAATTGCCCCAACTGCAACAGTTGCAACAAACTCAAACATAGATGGAATTACAGTTGTTGAAAATTTGAATATCACAAGCGAAATTCATTATCCCGGCTGGTGTGGAAATCTTCCGTTTGAACAAACATGTTTAAACACACTTGGTGATTACGTATGGCATGATAAAGATGTAGACGGCAAACAAGATGCAAATGAACCCGGAATACCGGGAGTAATAATAGAGTTGTTAAAGAACAACTCAGTAATTGCAAAAGACACAACAGATATCAACGGTAAATATGAATTCACAGATTTAGAAAACGGTACCTATGAAGTTCGTGTTGCTTCTTCAAACACATCAGTGGGTAACGCATTATACAGCAACACTCAAAAGAAATGGTATTCAACAAAGAAAAATCAAGGCAGCGACGATGCTAAGGACAGCGATGCGGGAATTAATGAAAAAGTAAGTGTAACATTAAACTGCAACGATAACCCAACAATAGATTTTGGAT
>JAEWUC010000001.1 GCA_023397505.1 Bacteroidota bacterium
TATGAAAATAATGCCGAAGCATATTTTAGATTGGCTGAAATATATTCAAGGGATAAAAGTCATACGGAATTAACAAAGGCATTACAAGCAGTAAGAAAAGCAACAGAAATAGACAAAAAAAATATTAGGTACCGGCTGCTAATGGCAAAGACACGTGAAGAATTATTTTATGCTCATAAACTAAATATCGATGAACGAAATGCGGCTATTGATGATTACTCTAAAATACTTGAAATAGATAGTACTTGTACAGAAGCCAACTATCAGTTGGGTAGATTAAACGTTGAAGATTTTTTTGAATACCATCGTTCCGGAATTATAGACCTCGCAAAGGTATTGAATCCCGATGCCTCTTTTTTAGATCATGATATAACAAACTCTTACGCCTTTCTTCCACTTTTCAAAAGAATCGGCTTGCAGTTCAGAGGAAGAGATTTGAAATATAAAGCCGAACAGGAATTTGATTTCGCAACTAGCACAAATACGGAATATTCCGATTTCGTGGAGGAAAGTTTTTATAATGCTGAAAAATTATTGTTAAGAGTAATTAGTTACGAACCTAAAAATAAAGAAGCATATCTATTATTGAGTAAACTATATTTAGAAAGAAATAAAATTGAAAAGGGTATAGAAATTTTAGAATTGTTACGAAAAAAAAATCCCCATGACTCGGATGTCAATTTATTTTTAGGATTATTTAACTATCGTATTGGTTATAATTCCGAAGCCGACAAATTTTATAAAAAAGCATTTGCCGCGATGAATTATGAAAAAAAGGAATTGTTTCTTTACCGCACAGTTCAAATCCTATTAGAGCCTGAACTCGGAGATAAAATGGAAATAATGTCCAGGGAGGAATTGGAAAATAAAATTCACAAAATGTGGATTATCCAAGACCCACTTTTATTAACACCATACAATGAAAGACTTCTCGAACATTATTCAAGGGTAGCATATTCAAATCTTTTTTTTGGTGTTAAAGATTTAAATATTGATGGCTGGCAGACAGATCGGGGAGAAATATTTATAAGATACGGTCAGCCGCTTACAGTTGAAAGATATCGTCCGGGACAAGAAGTTATAATCGAAGAAAAGGATGTTCGTACTATTAGCGGAAAAAAGAAAGTTCCTATCATGAGACAGCTTATTTCTCCAAAAGGAGAAATTTGGAAATATTTTGATAAACAGTTTGCATTTGATGATATATATTCAACCGGCAATTATAGATTTAATAAATACGGAAGAGAAGGAAATATTGTTTCTTCGTTTTCGACCGACACCGATGATTATATTCATTATTATCGTAATGAATCTTCGCAAGAATATATACCAAGAATGGAAGGACCTGTATTTGATGTAAATTATCAAACATATCAATTCAAGTCCGATGAAAGGAATAAAACTAAAATATATCTTGGTTATACAATTAGATTTGATAGTCTTTTAGCGCCGATGGAAAGTTTTTCCGAAGGGTACGAAATGGGATTATTTTTTCATGACTTGTATATGCATAAACAACTTGAGAAAAAAGTTTATCATCCAATGATAAGTCGTAATAATAAGATTAACTCGGTTGATTTCGATTTGGTCCCCGAACCCGGCAACATTGCATTTGAAATAATACGTAAAAAAGATAAAGGTACTGCCTCATATCATGGGCAGTTTAAAGTAAATAATTTTAGTACCGGAGAATTGACGCTGAGCAGTTTAATCCTCGCATACAAGATCGAAGAAGAATATACAGGAGAAACATGCATTCAAAGAAATGAAATCAATATTCAACCAAATCCAGAGCAATCTTTCTCGAAAGGAAAAAACTTATACTTGTATTACGAAGTCTACAATTTGACAAAAGGGAACGACAACCTTACGGACTTTGAGCAGAAGGTTACTATTCAAAAGAAAGAAGAAGATGATGTTTTATCAAATATACTTGATGTTGTTGGTTTAGGAAGTAAAGGTGAAAAAATATCAACAACATCGAATTATCAAACGTTTGAGCCTGATCCTCAAATTTATTTTCAATTGGATTTATCTGATTACGAAACCGGCGAATACTTGTTAACACTTTCAATTACTGATAAAATAAATAAATCTACTAGTACTACAACAGCCAGCTTATTTTTAATTGAGTGAAAAAATAGCCCGGTTTTATTCTTTTGGAATTCTTAATGAAAAAAGTTTTATTCAATAAAGATAAGTTTGACTATTCGATAAACCTTAAAATTGGAATTGCAGCAAGTTTGTGTTTATGCATACTTGTAATTTTGTTTTATCCTGAATTGAAAATAATTAAAAAGGAAATTCCATATTTCCGCGAGCCGGTATTAACAATTATTGATATTCCAAATACTCAACAATCAACATCATCGATGCCGAAGCCTGCGGTACCGATAATAACAACATTATTTGAACCAATTGCCGAACTTGAACCTTTGCCCGACATAAAAATAAATGAAACGTCTTTAAGCAATTCAAACCAGACAGGTGAAAGTAATTCGAAAAGTATTGGTAGGGGCACTGATATTTACAATGCAAGTTCGTTTCCGTTTGTCCCGCGCCAAATACTCGAAGTTATTCCGCAAAAAATTGATGGTGCTAAAGGTGCAATAAAGGTTAGTATACACGTTGGTACCGATGGTTATGCAAAACGAATAAAGATTCTTAGCAATTCAACCGAATCGAAATTATGTTTAGCAAAAGTTGAGGAAGCCGTTTACAAATCCCGTTGGCAGCCGATTACTATCGAGGACCAAAAAGTGGAATACTGGATTGAGAAAACATATACTTTTAACAATTAGTCTCGTCTGTATAATATAGTTGAGACTTCCTCTCCATTTATTTCCAATAATAAAAAATCTTAAACCATATTTCCCAATTTTGAAACTTTTTTAGGACTTCAACATCATATTAACGCGTGAAAGTTGATATTTTATTCTGGCAAAATAGTTGATATTTATAAATATCAACATTGGAAATCCTATGATAGAAATAAATGTAACAGAATATGAACCGGTTTTTACTATAAGCACAGCGGCGAAAATTTTGGATATATCTGTTCATACTTTAAGAATGTACGAGCGCGAAGGTCTTTTTATTCCATTCAAAAAAGAATCGAACCAGCGGCTTTATTCAAAGGCGGATATCGAGAGATTGAAATGTGTGCGTTCGGCTATTAATGAATCAAAAATAAGTATCAACGGCATCAAAGCAATTTACTCGATGATTCCTTGTTGGGATGTTGTTAATTGCTCAAAGAAAGACAGACAAAATTGCGAAGCGTATAATAATGTTCATCAACCGTGCTGGAGTTATAATCATAAAAATAATGTTTGCGCAAAACTTAATTGCCGCGACTGCAAAGTATATAACGATTATTCCGAATGCGGCAAGGTTAAGGAGTTAATGAAATCCATAACAAAGTAGTTTAATAAGTACAAAAAATTATTGAATCAATTTGACGGACTAATGTTTTATGAGAAAAATCATTCTTGTTCTTTCTGTGCTCGGTTTGATATTAATTGTTGTGTATGCAAATCTTACAACAAAGGATTTTGAACCGACTGAATTAATGAAGCTGAAGGAAAAGTATTCGAAGAAGCATACGCCTTCGGTTGATCATTCGAAATTTGCGGTGCTTCATCAAAAATTTTCTTCACCGCAAGAAATAACGGAAACTTGCATTAGTTGTCATAACGAGCGGCATACTGAAGTGATGCATTCAAACCATTGGAATTGGGAGCGCGAGGAATATGTTAAGGGGCGCGGCATTGTTTATCTCGGCAAGAAAAATGCTTTGAATAATTTTTGTATCGGCTCGCAAGGCAACGAAGAAAGCTGCGCTAAATGCCACATCGGTTTTGCCAACACAAGCAATAATTTAAATATCGCCGAAGCGAAAAATATTGATTGCCTAATTTGCCATGACAATACTGAAACGTACGCTAAAGCTTCTGAAATGGGAGGAGCGCCTGATCCTAAACTTGATTTAAATAATATCGCAATGAATGTCGGCAGACCGGAAAGAACAAACTGCGGCGTATGTCATTTCTTTGGCGGCGGCGGAAACAATGTTAAACACGGTGATTTGGAAATGTCAATGTTTGAACCGGCAAGGGAAGTAGATGTTCACATGGCTTCGGATGGACAGAACATGCAATGCGTTGACTGCCACACAACAGAAAAACATAACATTGCGGGTAAAATGTATTCTCTTTCTTCAATGAACCACAACCGCGTTGAATGCGTACAATGCCACGGCAATACTCCGCATGAAAGCAGTATACTTAATGAGCATACAATAAAAGTTGCATGTCAAACTTGTCACATTCCAACTTATGCAAAAGTAAATTCAACAAAGCTGCATTGGGATTGGTCAACTGCCGGTAAACTTAAAAACGGTCAACCGTACACAGAGGAAGACGAGAACGGCAATCATACTTATATGTCGATAAAAGGAAGTTTTGAATGGGGAAAAAATTTGCAGCCGGATTACATTTGGTTCAACGGAACCGCATCGCACTATTTGCTCGGTGACGAAATTAAAGATACAACTAAACCGATTGTGTTGAATACTCTGCACGGATCGTATATAGATTCGGATTCCAAAATTATCCCGGTAAAAATTCACACCGCAAACCAGCCGTTCGACCCGGTAAATAAAATTCTTATTCAACCTAAATTATTCGCCGAGAAAAAAGGTGAAGGTGCTTATTGGAAAGATTTTAATTGGCTTACCGCCTCGGAAGTCGGGATGAAAGATGTTGGCTTGCCGTTTAGCGGAAAAGTTTCTTTCGTCAAAACAAAAATGTACTGGCCTATAAATCACATGGTTTCCTCAAAAGAAAACTCGATGAAATGCGAGGATTGTCATTCAAGGGATAACAGCCGCTTGGCCGGGTTAAATGATTTTTACATGCCCGGACGTGATTATTCCAAATTTGTTGAAACCGCCGGAACACTGCTTTTAATATTTACTTTGATAGCAGTTGCCATTCACGGTTCGATAAGAATTTTTATTGCGGTTAGATCTAAAAGGAGAAACAAAATATGAGCACAAATAAAGTTTATGTATATAAAGCTTTCGGACGTTTCTGGCACTGGACGCAAGCAGCACTAATTTTCTTTTTAGCTTTTACCGGTTTCGAAATTCATGGTTCGTATTCTTTCTTCGGTTTTGAAGACGCAGTAAAATATCACAACTTTGCAGCGTATTCATTAATTGTTTTAATCGTGTTTGCCATATTCTGGCATTTTACAACCGGCGAATGGAAGCAGTATGTTCCTACATTAAGAAATATAAAAGCACAACTTAATTACTATATCTTCGGCATTTTCAACAACGCGCCGCATCCCATAAAGAAAACAGTTTTAACAAAATTAAATCCTTTGCAAAAGCTTACATATTTTGGTTTGAAGATGCTTGTTATCCCTGTGATTGTTACTTCCGGTTTGTTGTATATGCTTTATAGGTATCCGCAGCGGCATGGAATTGAGTCGCTCAATATTGAATCACTTGAAATCATTGCGATAGTTCACACGGCAGGTGCGTTTCTTCTTCTCGCGTTCATAATCGCTCATCTGTATTTAATAACTACGGGAGAGAAAGTAACGTCAAATCTTAAAGCGATGTTAACCGGTTATGAAGAACACGAAGAAGAAAATAAACATGAAATTATTGAGCAGCTTAATACCCAAAAATCCGAATAGAGGTTTAAATGAAACAAAATAATTATATGAATCCGTATCTAGCCGGAGTTTTACTCGGACTACTTTTACTTGCAACAATTTACATTACCGGCCGCGGACTCGGTGCGAGCGGTGCGGTTAAAAGTGTTACAGTTGCAGCTGTTCAGAAAGTTGCGCCTGAACATGCAGCAAATCAAAATTTTTACAAAGAATACATTAAAGAACACAGCGAAGGAGCATTAAAAAATTGGCTCGTGTTCGAAGTAATAGGGGTTGTAATCGGCGCGTTTCTTTCAGGATTAATTTCCAACCGATTGAATCTAAAATTGGAACACGGTCCAAACACAACATCACAAATTAGAATAGTCGGTGCGCTTGTCGGCGGTGCTTTATTCGGATTGGGCGCACAACTTGGACGCGGATGTACAAGCGGCGCTGCTTTAAGCGGTATGGCGGTTTTATCTACCGGCGGCTTAATTACAATGATGGCAATTTTCGGCGGGGCTTATGCTTTCGCTTATTTCTTTAGAAAATTTTGGATATAGGAGAATTTAAAATGGGTCCATTGGTTCCTGATCTAATCGGTAATGAATTAAATTTTATTGTGGCGCTTGTAATCGGAATTTTCTTCGGCGCTATTTTAGAACAAGCCGGATTTTCTACTTCTAAAAAATTAGTCGGATTGTTTTACGGATACGATTTTACAGTTCTCCGCGTTTTCTTTACAGCCGGTATTGTTGCTATGATAGGAATACTTGCTTTTGATCATTTCGGATTACTCGATGTTAGCTTGATTTATATTAATCCCACTTTTATATGGTCGGCTGTTATCGGTGGCTTGATTATGGGACTCGGTTTTGTTGTCGGCGGTTTTTGTCCGGGTACAAGTGTCTGCGCCGCGGCTATTGGAAAGATCGACGCGATGATTTTTGTTGCCGGTTCTTTTATAGGTGTTTTCATTTTTGCAGAAGGTTACCCGTTGTTCGAAGATTTTTATAAAGCAGGATATTGGGGTAATGTTCAGATATTTGATACTCTTGGAATGTCAAAGTCTCTGTTTGCATTTATTCTTGCTGTGGTTGCTATTTCTGCGTTTGTTGTTACTTCGATGATTGAAAATAAAGTTAATAAGAACAGTCAGCAGAAAATTAAATTTACACCGCATTATGCCGGACTTCTTGCCGTAGGAATTTTAATTGCGTTTTCGGCATTTGTTCTTCCGGATAGAAAATCTACACTTTTGGATAAAGTTGAAGATAAAAAATTTGTGCAATCATATAATTTAGAAACTATGGACGTTGACGAATTGGCTTATAGAATTATGGAGAACGACAATAAACTTCATATCATAGATTTTAGTGCGCCAAAAGATTATGCTCAATTCAATCTCCCGAAATCTTACTCATTTAATATTGATAATCTTTTCGAAAAAGAACCGAATAAAATTCTTTCGCTCCGTGGTAAGATAAATGTTTTCGCTGCTCCTGATGAAGAAACAGGTAGAAAAATGGCCTTCATTGCAAACGAATTGGG
The DNA here is from genome assembly GCA_023397505.1 of Bacteroidota bacterium. Taxonomy (GTDB): domain Bacteria; phylum Bacteroidota; class Ignavibacteria; order Ignavibacteriales; family Melioribacteraceae; genus JAEWUC01. Next base: position 7,222 of record JAEWUC010000001.1, read on the forward strand.
TTATAACAATATCCGTATTCTTAAAGGCGGATTAAACGAATTCAAAAAACAAATTATTAATTTCGATCCACAAGCATCGGTTGGACAAATAGGAAAAGATACTTTCCGCTTCCGCGAAAAAGCTAACAAACAAATTCCTGTTCTTATTCAGCAAAATAAAGGAACAGGAGTTGTAAAAAAAGAAACGAAAAGAGTTATTGGCGGGTGCTAAATTGTAGAGCAAGGGCATGAACAAGAGTAAGATTTTCTTTTAAAATATTCTATTCTTAATCTTGTCCCTGCTCTTAATCTTGTTCAATTTCTACGGTGGTTTTGGTATCTATTTCCACTGTTAAAAGCAAAATTAAAGATGTCATTAAAAATTTCTTTATTCTCTCAATTCCATTTTTGTTGGCGGATTCATTCCAGCAAAATTTAATTATAGTTTTAAAATCAGGAAATAATACTGTTATTTTATTAATCTCGCTTGCGTATTTAAACTTCTTTTCATCAATTACTTTACTAAAACTTTTCATCAAAAAAGGCGAGATGAAATAAATCCACAGTATCAAAATCGTAATCAATCTTACAAGCATAAATATAATATCATAAAAAAAGTTATTGTCAAAACTTTCAGTAAAGTATGAAATTATCGAAACAACAAAGAGAAAGAGTAGAAACAACATGCCGGTCGGTTTTTGAAACCACTTTTTACGCTTCTTGGATTTATTAACATCAAACATACTTAGGTTTTTCTGATTTGGAATAAAAGTGTTTTTAAAATTATACCGCTCATTTTCAATAATTGCGGGTAAATCAACGGCAAACAAACCGGCTAATATGCCAGCGCTTACGTGGATGGAAATGTAAAGAATAATTAAAAAATAACTTGCGCTTATTGTTTTATGCTGAAAATCTAATCCCAACTGGGACAAAATATATTCGGCGAATAAATCGATAGATTCCCATAACGTATTGCCGAATAGTAGTGTTAATAAAATAAGTTTTTGAATTGCGGAGAACAACATGGCAAAAAAGCCAAGAAATATTGACGCAATTCTTTGAGATCTGAAAAATGAAAAGAAGAAATAGCCAAGTATACCTTGAAGTAAAACAGCAAAAAAGGCAGTTAAAGTTGAATGCGGACTTATAACGGCTTTAACAAGTATTACAATTATAGTGGAACGTAAAATTTCTCTTTTATTGTTCGATGACGCTGCTATTAATGTTATAAAAATTACCGCGAAACAACCAATAAATATTCCTTTGAAAGGTATCTTTAATGCATGTAATATGCCGCCTAAAGCCGCTTCACTGAAAGCCCAGAGCGCCGTAATTCTTTTTGAATCGAAATTTATTTTAACTGAATTTTCAATAAACAAAATAATATTCCATGATAATAAAATAATTAACTGGCACCCATCACTTATGATTCAAAATTAGTTTAAATAACATATCGCGGCAATATTAATTAACCGGCTGAAATAAACATATTCTAATAAGTAGTCCGAAAAGCATAAGTTTAAGAAATATTTTGAAAGAAATATTTTTGTATTTTTAACACAACAAAAACGGGATAAAATTGAAAGTACTTGTAACTGGCGGGGCGGGCTATATCGGATCACACTTTGTAAAATTGTTAAAATCAAATGGGCATGAACCTGTTGTTGTTGATAATCTTTCGCGGGGGCATAAAGAAGCTGTTATTAAAAATGTAATTTTAGAAGAGACTGATCTACTTGACTTTCCTGATTTGGCTGATGTTTTTAAAAATCATATGCCGGATGCAGTTGTTCACTTTGCGGCTTATGCTTACGTTGGCGAATCTGTTGAACACCCTGAAATGTATTATAAAAACAATGTAATTGGCAGCATGAATCTTATTAACGCATGCGTTGAATTCGGCGTTAATAAACTTGTGTTTTCGTCAACATGTTCTATTTACGGAAATCCTTTGAACGTACCAATCTCCGAAAATGAATCGGCAAAACCTATTAATCCATACGCAAATACAAAATTGATGATTGAAATGATATTGCGGGATTATGAAACTGCCCACGGATTGAAACATATTGCATTAAGATATTTTAATGCTGCGGGTGCTGATCCTTCCGGTGAACTCGGCGAAAGTCATGAGCCCGAAACACACTTAATTCCACTTGTACTTCAAACAGCACAAAAAAAGCGTAATAAAATTTTAGTCTTTGGAAACGATTACGAAACACCCGACGGCACCTGTATACGAGATTATATTCATGTTTTGGATTTAGCCGATGCACATTTAAAAGCTTTGAACTATTTAAATGACGGGAGAGATTCTACTTTTATTAATCTTGGCACGGGCAGCGGAAATTCTGTTTTAGAAATTATCGAAAAAGCAAAATCAATTACCGGGAAAAATATACCGTTTGAAATTGTTGGAAGAAGGGCAGGCGATCCTGCGATTCTTGTAGCGGATAATAAAAAAGCGAACGAGTTTCTCGGCTGGTCGCCAAAATATTCTATCGAAGAAATTTTACAAACCGCCTGGAATTGGCACACTAATCCAAAATACTAATATGATATTTGAAAAAACTTTTATAGACGGACTGCTTTTAATTACACCCGATGTTTATAACGACGAACGCGGGTACTTTTACGAATCGTTTAATCAAAAAAAATATTCGGCTAACGGTTTCAACGAAAAGTTTGTGCAGGACAACATCTCAAAGTCGAAATACGGAACGGTGAGAGGTTTACATTATCAAGTTGGCGAGTCGGCTCAGGGTAAACTTTGTTCTGTTCTCGTCGGTAAAGTATTGGATGTTGCGGTTGATATCCGTTTTGGCTCGCCAACATTCGGTAAATATTTTGCTGCAGAACTTAGCGACGAGAATAAAAACCAATTGTGGATACCGCCCGGTTTTGCACACGGGTTTTCGGTATTGTCCGATGAAGTGATTTTTAGTTACAAGTGCACAATGCTTTATAATAAGGAGGCAGAACGTTCTATTTTATATAACGATGTTGATCTTGATATTGATTGGAAGGTTAAGAATCCTGTTGTATCGGATAAAGATAAAACTGCAGTTCTATTTAAAAACATAAACAAAGATTTCAACTATTAGAAAACCAAGGAGTGTAAATGAATCTCGCAGTTATTGGCACCGGGTATGTTGGACTTGTAAGCGGAACTTGTTTTGCCGAAATGGGTAATCATGTTATTTGTGTTGATAATGACCAGAGTAAATTGAAAAAATTGCGTGAAGGAATTGTCCCGATTTACGAACCGGGTCTGGAAATTCTTTTTCACAGGAATATTCAAAAGGAACGCCTCGAATTTACAGATGATTTGAAGAAAGCAGTGCTGGAATGCGAAATTGTATTTTTATGTCTCCCGACACCGCAGGGCGAGGACGGCTCTGCAGATCTTAAATATGTTTTTTCTGTTTCCGATGATATTGCAAAAATCTTTAAAGAATCTAAAACAGATGATTTGAAGATAATCGTTAATAAAAGTACGGTTCCGGTTGGAACATCGAGAGAGGTTACTAAAATATTTGAAAAGCACGGCGTAAAAAATTTTGAGGTTGTTTCCAACCCGGAATTTCTACGCGAAGGATTTGCAGTAGACGATTTTATGAAACCTGATAGAATAGTTTACGGCGCCAAAACAAAACCTGTTTTTGATAAAATGCGTACGTTGTACGAACCGTTTGTACGGCAGGGAAATCCCATATTTGAAATGGACCCCGAAAGTTCCGAAGTAACCAAATATGCAGCTAACTCGTATCTCGCCATGCGTATAACATATATGAACGAGCTTGCAAATTTTTGCGAGTCAGCAGGCGCTAATGTTGAAATGGTTCGTAAAGGAATGGGTGCCGATACAAGGATTGGAAAAAGATTTTTATTCCCAGGCATCGGCTACGGCGGTTCTTGTTTTCCAAAAGATGTGAATGCGCTTATTAAAACCTCGGATGATTTTAATTCACCTATGAAGATTTTGAAAGTTGTTGACGAAGCTAACAAAAATCAAAAATTAGTAATCGTTAAAAAAATACTTAAACATTTTGGAAATGATATTAAAGGAAAACGTTTTGCCGTTTGGGGTTTGGCGTTTAAACCGAACACAGACGATATGCGCGAAGCGCCTTCAATTGTGATTATTAAGGAATTAGTGAAACTCGGTGCCGAAGTTAATGGTTATGATCCTGCCGCTATGGAAACATCCAAATTTTATCTTAAAGATATTTTGACTTATGTAAACGATCAATATGATGCTCTTGACAACGCCGATGCATTGTTGATTTTAACTGAGTGGAATGAATTCAGAAATCCCGATTTCGATGAAATTAAAACACGTCTTAAATCCAAATTAATTTTTGACGGAAGAAATATATACGATCCGGGTAAAATGGATGAAATGGGATTCTCATACAGCAGCATAGGTAGAAAAGCTGTAAGAATGTGATTCGTTTTAATCTTATCCGCTTCGCCTTAGGGATTCATCAAGGCGAGCTAATGATTCGAATCTTATTCTTGCTCTTGTTCTCTTTTTAAAGGATGAACAAGAGCAAGAAATCATCTCTCTGAAGAGAGTTCTTGTCAGTGGTTTTCTGGTTGGATGAGGTTAAAATTAAGCAACAACTTTTTTAGCATCAATCCTTTCAGTAACAACTTTAAAGATAAATAACGCCACTGCAGCAACAAGTCCGATAGCAAGGAAGTAATACCAAATTACATGTGCGTCCGCATAATAAGCGGCTTTTTCAATTTCTGTAATTCCCGCTGGTAAAGTTTTGGGATCTGGGCAATACGAATCCAACAAAAATCCCGACATTATAAATCCAACCAAAGCCGATAAGAAAGAATGTAAATGACTGAAGCCGAGATAAACTCCTTCTTCGCCTTTGGGAGCTTGATAAGAAAAATATTCTAAAAATCTCGGCGATATAAAACATTCAGCCAAACCTTGAATTGCAATCCCGATAATCATCATAACTGTTAACGGATGAAGCGTAAACAAACCGAATATGGAAACCGAATCGCCGGTCAAATTAAATAATGACTGACTGCTTGCCATAGCCAGTGCTGAAAAAGGCATAAGCAGCATTCCGACAAACATTGAAGTAACAGCTTTTTTCTTCTTCATCATATTTGTTACAATAACAACACACAAAACAACCATAGCCGGGTTAACATTCGCAAGCCATTCGGGACGTGCACTTTCGCCCAAAAGTCGGATTACATATTTTGGCATCGTTGCGTACATCTGCTGTTGAATTATCCAAAATCCGGTAACAATAAGTATTAGAATTATTAAACGCGGTTGCATGAAAATTCTTTTTAGAGAAATAAAAACATCGCTGATTTTTTTTGTCTGATGCGATTGATCAAGCGGTTTGAAAAAGAAAATTGCAAATAGCATTGCAAGCAGCGACATGCCCGCCGAAAAGAAATTAACATATTCGAGACCCATACCCTGGCGTATAAAAGGCACAAAAGTTTTACCGCTGAATGCGCCGATGTTAACAACCCAATAAAACAAAGCAAAGCCGCGTGCGCGGTTGTCTTCGGTTGTTGTTTTTGCAACTGTGCCGGTAATTAACGGTTTTATAAATGAGCCGCCGACAAGAGCAATAAATAAAAATAGTAACACTAATACTTTATCATGAAACATTCCGAGCAAAGAATAACCGATTGTTAACAAAGCGAAAGCAAGTATTAACCCGTTTTTAAAACCAATTTTATCCGAGACGGCGCCGACAAACGGCGGAAGAAAATATAAAAGCGCGTAAAACACCCCGGCAACTACGCCTGTTTCTTTATCTGTGAATCCTACAATATCTGTTAAGTAAAGAGTGAGAACGATAAAAAATCCGTAATAAGCTGCGCGTTCGCACAACTCCATAAAATTAGCAAGCCAAAATTCTTTTGGAAATTTCCAGCCGATCGGCGCTTCTGTTTTTTGTTCTGCAGTTTGCGTCATATCTGTTCCTTGTTGGTTAAAAGGTGGCGCAAATTAGAAAAAATCGGTCATTTATAAAAAGTTATTAATAAAAAAGTGAAGGAGATTTCAATCAAAAAAATCAATAGATTCCAACCCGGTTTTAATTCAATTTAACTGAGGATATAAAATGAAAGTTTATTCCAAGCACGAACTAAATAATTATTCTTTGTCTTTAACTTATGATGATATAAGCTTGATACCGACTCAAATCTCGCAAGTGAAAACACGAAGCGAAGTGAATACAAAATCTTCTTTTCTGGGAATGGAATTGACTGTTCCTGTAATTGCAAGTCCGATGGATTCTGTAACAGGAATTGAAATGGCGAAAGAGTTAACAAATCTCGGTGCCGTTGGAATATTAAATAGGTTTGATTCATCGATGAATGAATTGTTTGTAAACGGCAAACCGCTCGAAGGAATTAAAGCTGTCTCAGTTAGTCTTGCGGCAGAGGAAAAATTAATTGAACAAATAGCAGAACACAAGTTGATGGTTTGCATAGATACGGCAAACGCAAACAACGCACACGTATTAAACAAATGCGAAGAAATAAAAAAGAAATACAACTTAAAAGTTATAATAGGCAATATTGCAGGCGGATCAACATTAAAACAAATAGTTGATGCGGGTGCGGATGCGGTTCGTATAGGTATCGGCGGAGGAAGCATGTGCACAACTTCCGTTCAAACCGGAATAGGCATCGGGCAAGTTTCATCTTTGATAGATGTGTACTTTACTCGTGAAGAACAGAAATTAAACATAGCATTGATTGCCGACGGCGGAATTAAAAGTCCCGGTGATGTTGCAAAAGCATTGGCTTGCGGCGCCGATATTGTTATGCTCGGCAGAATGCTTGCCGGAACAAAAGAAACTCCGGGTGAAGTTATTAAATACAACGACCAGCTTTATAAAAAATACCGGGGCTCGGCATCGTTCGGCGTTAAAATGAAAAATGAATTCATCGAAGGTGAAGAAACACTTGTTCCGTTTAAAGGCGCGGTTAAGAATGTTGTTAACGGAATTTCCGACGGACTGCGCAGCTCGATGAGCTATTTGAATTGCGAAACGCTTGATGATTTGAAAAAGTTTGATTCGTTTGCAGTATTAAGTACAAGCAGTTATTTAGAAAGACTTCCGAGAAAATAAAATTTATCGATTCTTTTAAGGATAATTTATTGGGTAAAAAATGATTAGAATAAACCAAATCTCAAAAAGCTATTCTATGAGAGAAGTATTGAATAGCATATCAATAACCATCCATTCAAATTCCAATTATTGTTTACTCGGTAAAAACGGTGCGGGCAAAACTACGCTTATTAATATTATGTCAGATTTGCTTAAACCGGATTCGGGAGAAATTCTTTTTGATGATAATAAATATTCAACACATGAAATAGAAATTAAACGAAATACCGGACTTTTATCGGAAGCTAATTACTTAATGGAAGAACTATCGGGTTACGAGTATTTAACCTTTGTTGGAAAACTTTATCAAATACCAAAAGAGGTTTTGCATAAAAGAATAGAAAGTTTAATCAATTACTTCTTTGATGATTCTAATGAAATCAAAAGAAGTATTTCAGCTTATTCCACCGGGATGAAAAAGAAATTAAAGTTTTGTTCGGCAGTTATGCACAAACCGAATATTCTTCTTTTGGATGAACCTTTTGCCGGTTTAGATCCTGTTGCAGCAAATTTGATGGTGGATTTTTTAAATAAGTATAGAAATGAAAACAGAATCATGTTTCTTTCTTCGCATGATTTAAATTATATTGAGAAAGTTGCTACACACATCGGGGTTTTAGAAGGTGGAAAAATAGTTTTTGACGGTACGCTAATTTCGTTCCTTGAGAATGGTACTAAAAATATTGATGCGAGTTTATTGGAAAAACTAAATGTGATGCCGTCAAAAATTACGGAAGTTGAATGGGCATTTTAATTTATTTAACAGCTTTACGGGTAAAAAGAATTTTTGATTTCAAATCCTATCCCTTAAAAACAATTGGTACACTGTTATTTATAATTATTACAATCTTTTACGGATATTTATTTGCCTATCTTTTCAATTCACGAGAGTATCGAAAAGTTTTACCACAAAGTGAATTTATTCGATACCTAATATCCATGCTTGTTGTAATTACATTTTTACGGGGTTTTATCCCATCTTATGTGCCGATAAAAAATATGATTCCCCAAAATTATCCTATAAGTAAAGCAAGGAGGTTTTTATATAATTTATTTAGTGAGTTCATTTACCCGTTTTATTTAGGGATAATTCTTTTTGCTTTATCATTCTCTTTTAATGTCGGTGTTGGGGGAATAAAAATAGCATTAATTGCATTGTCGTGGATTATTATTTCACATTTGTTCAAGAGGTTAATACAATTTTCAATCGAGTTTAATTTTGAGAAAAAAGATAATCTATTCATTGTATTAATTTTGTCCGTACTAATTGTTTCCTATTTTATTCTATTTGATAAAATTGAGATATATACAAACTATGCTATTACTCTATCAACGATAGTTGCTCTTCTATCATTCAATTATTTATTTCAAAAAAAATACAAAGAATCAAAACAACTCGTTAACAAAGTTCCAAAGAAAAAATATTTCAACATGTTCATTATAAAATTACTGTTTAATAATAATTCGTTGCGTACAATGATCTTTGTTTCAGTAATTATGAAGTCACTTTTTACTTTAATGAATATGGAAAATTTGAGGAATCCAAATGAAATGTCTTGGTTCTGGGAGGTTTTTCTAAATTTTATTTTATCTCCCTTAATTCTTTTTACATATGTTTTTAATAATTATTTCGGTTTTGCAAAATCTACATGGTTAACAATAAATAAATCCGGGGCAGAAGTTACTTCATATCTTTTTCTTTTATTAAAAATGTTATCGCTTCCTTTAATAATAGATGCGGCAGTTGCTATTACATTCTATATTTATTTCAACATGTTTAATTACGCTAATATCATGATTTACATAAACAGCACCATTGTTTTGTTTTTTATTGGATTTATAAATTCGTTCTACCTTTCTAGAAAAGTACAAAGTTTGTTTTCGTTTAGAGCGAATGTATCGTTTATGGCAAATGTTGTATCAATGATTTCTGTTGCGGGAATAATTTTATTAGCCAATATCTCAATAATAATAAGTGTTTCGGTCTCGATATTAGTATCATTGGGCATTTATTATTATGCTGAGAGGAAAATGCCATTGAATCGACATGAAATATTTACAACTCTTTTCAGGTAGGAAGTATTCTACTTGTCGTAATTATTGTAATGTCCAAATTCATAAAATTATTCTCTTTGAACCCTATCAATTGTAAAAGCCGGAATACAAATAGAAACATATTCGCACGGCTCATTAAATGGGTTTGAATATCTTACTCTGGTTCCTTTTGGAATACAAATAGATTGATTCTTTTCTAAAATAATTTCATCGCCGTCGACTTCAATTTTTTTCCTTCCCGAAAACACAAATGTTATTTCGTCAAACTCAGGTGTTTGAAACGGTTCACTCCAGTCGGCTGGTGCAATCATGTGCGCAAAACTGTAATCGCCTGTATTAATGCTTGCCTTGCCAAAATGTTCTTCGATTAATTTTCCATCGCCTGTGGGAACGATAAACGGCTTTGTCTGCAAAAAATATTTTTTCATTATTTCCTCCGTAGGGATCGTAAAATTTGCGATCCCTACTTTTAAATTTTAACACGTTTTAGCCGCAATGAATTTGTTATAACTGAAACCGAACTTAACGACATTGCAAAAGCGGCAATCATCGGGTTTAACAATCCGAACGCCGCTAAAGGGATTAAAACAGTATTATAAATAAAAGCCCAAAACAAGTTTTGCTTTATCGTTTTCAAAGTATTATTGGAAAGATTAATTGCTTTAACAACTCCATTTAAATCTCCTTTAACAAGAGTTATTTGAGCAGACTCAATAGCAACATCCGTACCTGTACCGACTGCAATTCCAACATCGGCTTGTGCAAGTGCGGGCGCGTCATTAATACCATCGCCAACCATTCCTACAATCATTCCTTTATCTTGAAATTCTTTTACAATTTTTGCTTTGTCTTCCGGAAAGACTTCCGCCTTAAAATCCTTAATTCCAACTTCATGCGCAATTGATTCGGCTGTTTTGTAATTATCTCCGGTGAGCATCACTGTTTTTATACCAAGTTTATCCAGCTTTGAAATTGCTTCTGCCGAAGTTTTTCTAACTTTATCTTCAATCGCAATCAGTCCACTGATTTTATTTTCGATTGCAACAGTAATTACTGTTTTTCCTTTCGATGAAATTTCTTCATAAAGATTTTCAACATCAGAAATATCAACCGAAAACTCTTTCATAAAATTAAGTTTGCCGATTATAACTGTTTTGCTCGAAACCATTCCTATAATACCTGAGCCGGAATAGTTTTGAAAAGTTTCCGGATTAACAATTTCAAGATTTTGCGATTTTGCTTTATCAACAATTGCGCTTGCAAGCGGATGCTCAGATTTCGATTCGAGAGATGCGGCAATTTTTAACAATTCATCTTCATCAATTCCAAAAGTATGAATTTCTGACACGGCCGGTTTACCTTCTGTAATTGTCCCGGTTTTATCAAAAATAATTGAAGAAATTTTATGTGCGAGTTCAATGCTTTCACCGTTGCGAATTAAAACTCCATTAGATGCGCCCAAACCCGTACCGACGATTATTGCAGTCGGTGTCGCCAAACCTAAAGCGCATGGGCATGCAATAATTAATACTGCTACAAAATTAATTAATGCGGTTGCGAAAGAATGATCCGGTGAAAAAATCATCCACCCAATAAAAGTTATAATCGCAACGAGTATTACAATTGGGACAAAGACCGACGCAATTTTATCAACAAGTTTTTGAATAGGCGGTTTTGATGCTTGCGCGCGTTCAACAAATTTTATTATTTGTCCGAGAACAGAATTATCCCCGGTTTCTGTTACTCTGAAATTAAACGAACCGTTTTTGTTAATAGTACCGCCGATAATTTTATCATTCACAATTTTTTCAACAGGAATGCTTTCGCCGGTAATCATTGACTCGTCAACAGTTGAATTGCCATTTATGATTATTCCATCAGCTGGAATTTTTTCTCCCGGTTTTATAATAACAATATCGCCAGTTTTTAATTCCGAAATGGAAATAACTCTTTCAACATTATTATCAATTATTAAAGCTGTTTTCGGCTGAAGTTCTATCAGTTTTTTTATTGCGCTGTTTGTTTTTCTTTTTGCGCGGTGCTCTAAAAGTTTGCCCATTAAAATTAAAGTGATTATCACAACTGAAGTTTCAAAATAAACATGCGGTTCGCTTCCATCTTTGATAACTATTTCCGGAAAAAGAGTAACGAGAACGCTGTACCCGTAAGCTGCGCCGGTACCGATTGCAACAAGCGAATTCATCTCGGCGGAAAAATGTTTTAGGTTGTTCCAAAAAATTATGAAAAATCTTTTGCCTGAAATAAAAATTACCGGAGTTGTTAAAATTAATAGCAGTTTTCTTGTTTCATCATGATTAAGCGGCCAGATGCCATGGAAGAAATGATAATCCATCAGCATGCTTATGAGAAAAATCGGTAATGTTAAAATAAGAGCAATAAAAAATTCTTTTTTAAGAATGTTGTAACTCTCTTCGTTTTCTTCGTGAAGATGATCATGTTTGGTATCTTCTAATTTCTGTTCGGCATGATCTGTTTTTAATTTATAACCATATTCGTGAACGGCAGCCGCTATCTCGTTTAGCTTAACATTATCATTTTCGGTTTCAAAACTAACACGTTCTGTAGCGAGATTCACGCTTACGTTTTTTACTCCGTCGAATTTGCCGATAATTTTTTCGACACGCGTAACACAGCTGGCGCAAGTCATTCCCTCAACGGGTAAATCGAAATTTTTCATTTACGAACCCTTTCTTACTTTAAATCCGGCTTCTTCAATAGCTTTTTCAATTTGTTCATTTTCCACTTTCGAATCATCGTAATTTACTTTGGCGGAACCGATTTGAACCTCGAAAGATTCAACCGGAATTTTTGATAATTCTTTTTTTACAGCCATCACACAATGATTGCATGACATTCCGTCGATTATGAATTCAGAAGTTTTCATTTGTTAACCTTTCTATGTTGTTTGATGAACGATGCAAATATATAAAGCAGTATAAATTCAACCGTTATATAATTTTATAAATGATGTGTAAAATTTTATGATGAGTAGGCGAGTAGTTAATCTGCTACTTTGTCGAGAGGTTTTCTCATGTTTTTTGTTAAAAGTTTGAATTCACTCGCGGACAATCCTGTAATCTTTTTGAATTGATTTGATAAATGTTGAACACTGCTGTAGCCAAGTTTATAGGCAATCTCGCTTAAATTGAATTCATTATATTTTAAAAGCTCTTTAACGCGCTCAACCTTTTGAAGAATTATATACTGCTCAATTGTTATGCTTTCCAACGAAGAAAATAGGGAAGATAGATAATGGTATTCCATGCCAATTTCGCTTTCAATTATCTCCGAAAAATTTTTCTTATCGAGTATTTTTTCATCATCGTATATTGTTTTAATAACAACGCCTTTTATTTTCTCAATTGTTTTAGCTCTGCGGTCTTCAATCAATTCAAAACCATTTAGTTCGAGTACGTCTTTAATATTCTGGAATTGTACTTTGGTTGGTTCTGCCGTTAACTCAACTTCGCCGAGAATTATGTTCTTTATTTGCAAACCAAGTTTTTCAAGTTCTTCTTTTACAACTTTGATGCATCTGTTGCAAACCATGTTTTTAATGTAAATAGTGCAAGATTTCGAAGGGTATTTTTTCATGAAAAGACTTTCTAAAGTTGTTACAATTTCCGGCCATCATCCTTTTTTGAAATTCTTAATGTGAACATATTATCTTGATGCTCGTCGGCATATTTATCCAAGATGTTATCTTCTAATGTTTTTTCATTAGGATTTTTTTTCAATTCGGACTGTTGCGGTTGTTTTTTATCTTCTCTGGGTTTATTGGGGTTGTTGCCGATGCTTTTTATAACTTCAATCCTATTTGACGATTTTTCGTTCTGAGAAACAAAAGGTTTGTCTTGTTCGTTTCTCTTCTTATGTGTAATATTTTCTTTAAGCTGTTTGCCTTGATCGGTTTTCATTTCGGGATAAAACAACGGCTTTGTTATTCGCTGAACAGTTTTTACAACATGCTGTTCAAATTCTTTAGCAGCCGAAACATGTTTCCGTGCAGAATTATCAACTAATCCGTTTTTATCTTTTATCTTAAAGGAAATATAAGATACCGTAATCGCTATAACGGCGATGACAGCGACAATTATTAATACTGTATAAATGATAGGTACCAATTCCATGTCGAAAAGATATTAAATAATTTTCGGGTAACAAAAAGAAAGGTAAAAAGAAAAAGTTAAACGGCTCTATTCGAGGCGGCTGTTATACTATTTAAACCTGCTTCGGGAATATCTGAATAAAAATTAAACATGTTGTATTCTACCTGGGGCATGTTAAAACTTTTTGTTTCTCTTCCTTTATAACTATTATCATTAGTAAAAGATTTTGAAGAACGGTTCATTATTTCTATTCGATTGCTTCCGCGCTTTTCACGTATGGAATTAGTATAATTTTCTTTTCTATTTTCCGGCTGATATTTAGTTATAAATTTTTCTTCTTGATAGTTTCTAGTAAAAGATTCGTGATTTTCTCGCATACCGTTAAAATTATCTGATGGAAGTATCCTAACTTGTCTGTTTAATTCCGGTACCGCTTGATATGAATGAGAAGAATTAATACTTGTAATGCTCTGTGCCTGTATCTTGGGCTGTTGTACTAAATATTGATTTTGCCTGATCACAACTAATTTTTTTTGCTGATTTTTTATTTCCTCTTCGATTAGCGGATTAACTTTAGATTTCGTCTTAAAAGTTAAATATGATATGGTTACTACAATTAATAGAAATCCAAAGAAGAGAACCAGACTCGTGTATACTATAGGAACCAGACTCATATTTTTCACCGTTTGTTTTATCATGAATAACAATCATCGTACCAAGAATAAAAAGCTCATATTTTTTCCATTTTCATAGCATTTTTGGAAAAAAACTTTAAAAATCTGTTTTGAATCGAGACATGATTTTCATCTTTATACATTAATGTAATTCTTGAAATATCCGTAAGTTATTATAATATTGGATTTTACCCGAAGATTTGATATTTTTTGCCTCCAATTTTTCCACTTATTAAAAAGCCTCAATTCAATATGAAATTGAAGCCGGCGGTGGAAAAGTATAAGTCAATGAAAAACAAGGAATTACAATGACCAAGGCCGATATAGTCGAAAAAGTAGCAATAGGGACCGGTTTAACAAAGTTAGAAACCGAGGCGATTATTGAGGGATTTTTGATGACTGTTATCCAGTCGCTGCAAGAAGGCAAGGGTATTGAAATTAGAGGATTTGGCAGTTATAAGGTTAAAAAGAAAAATTCAAGATACGCCCGCAATCCAAGAACTGGTGAAAAAGTTTATGTAAGTGAGCATTATGTTCCGGTGTTTAAATTTTCAAAGGATTTTAAATCTGCTGTTGATTCCGGTATGAAAGCAAACAAATCATAGTTTATTTATGAATGACATCTCAAATAATAAATTAAATTGCCCTAATTGTGGAGAAGAAGTTAAGTCAACTGATAAGTTTTGCTCTAGTTGCGGAGTATCTATTAATGTTAATGAAAAAAAGAATACTGAAAAAAATTCATTAAATAAAAATGAACTACAAAGAAAAAACCGTGGTAATAAATCAGGCGATAATAATAAGAAAATAAAAGTATCTGATACCAAAAATATATCCATAGTAAAAATCATATACATTTTAGCCGCACTTCTTGTTATAACTTTTATTGTAATTTATTCCGCCGGTGTTTTCGATAAACCTGTTGCTTCTGCAATTAATAATACTAATGATGTTCATAAAGGAGTGGATCTTCAACATTTACAAGAAATAAACTCTCTTGAAGAAGCAGTTAAAAATAATCCGAATAACAAAACATCATTGTTGGAACTTGCTCATCTTTTAAATGATTCCGGTTTTAAGGATAGGGCTATTGAGAAATATAAAATTTATCTAACGTTGGATTCTAAGAACGCGGATGTACTTGTTGATATGGGAGTTTGTTATTATGAACTTGGTAAATATGATGATGCAATTAAGCAGATGAAAGAAGCTTTAAAGTATCAGCCGAAACATCAGATAGCACATTTAAATTTAGGAATAGTAAACTTAACGGCAGGCAACCACGATGAAGCAATATCATGGTGGCAAAAAACCGTTGAAATAAATCCAAGTACGGATATTGCAAAAAGAGCACAAGAATTTATTAATTCACATTAAGTAGGAGAGCATTATGCCCTGCGGTAGGAAAAGAAAACGCCATAAAATGGCAACGCACAAACGTAAAAAACGTTTGCGCAAGAACAGACATAAAAAGAAATTGAGATAGTTTATTAAACGCAATTTCAAAAGCCACCTTAGCTCAGCTGGTAGAGCAGCGCATTCGTAATGCGCGGGTCGGCGGTTCAAGTCCGCCAGGTGGCTCCAATGCTAGTTCAGAATATCGAGAGTAGAGTTATGAATCTGAATAAAATCCCGCCAACTTTTTGACAATTTTAAAAGTTAAGACCATCCAAGAAAACTATGACTCCCAGTTGATTTTAGTGAACTCTGAATAACCCGATTAATAATATCCTATCAATCAAGATATTCTTTCCATTTCTGGAATTAAAAGAATATTGCACGATTTGCTTCTTAAGAGTATAAACTGTAATTCATTAGTTCTTAGCTCAGTTGGCAGAGCAGTGTCCCGACGAAGTTAACCTGTTTTAAGGATTTGGCGGAAGAGTCGGGATAATGCGCGGGTCGGCGGTTCTGCCGAAGGCATCCCTACGGGAAAGTCCGCCAGGTGGCTCTGCTTTTTATTTGTTTACTAAGTTTTAATTCAATAAAGCCAACCTATTTTTACTGTAAATAATTTGTATCTCCCTTTTTTGGTCTCACTACAAGAATTATTCTTCCAGTAACAATACCTGTAAAAAAATGATATCACAATCTTTTGTGACTTCTCACAAAATTATCCTCAAATGTGGACTTTTTAGAAAAAAAATCTTGACAATCCCACTTAAAAACAGTTATTTTGCAGTCAGGTGGGAAAAAGTGTTTAATATTCCCAAATAGTGGAGAATCATGTTTTTAGGCAGTTTTAAATATTCTATTGATGCTAAGGGAAGAATCAGCATTCCAGCTAAGTTCAAAAAGTATGTGAACGAGGAAGCGAACGAAACTTTTATAATGACGCGTGGATTGGTTCAGTGCATCGATATTTATCCTCAGGATTTTTGGAAAGACGAAGTTTTGGTTCGCGTAAATCAGATTGACGATTTCGATCCTGACGAATCTGCTTTTAAAAGATTGCTTCTCGAACTTGCATCGGAAGATAAACTTGATTCTCAATCGCGTTTGTTGATCCCCAAAAATTTAATTGAGTTTGCCGGAATTGATAAAGATGTTTTAATACTCGGGCAGAATAAGAAAATCGAAATATGGAATCCGGATGTTTACGAGAATCATAAAAAAGAAAATTCAAAGCCGTTTGCTGAAATTGCTAAACAGGTAATGCAGAAAAAATCAAAATGAATCAACATGTACCGGTTCTCTTAAATGAGAGCGTTGATTTATTAGTTGTTAAGAAAGACGGATTTTATTTCGACGGTACTGTGGGATTTGGCGGACATTCAAAAGAAATACTTACAAGATTAGATAAAGATGGTAAACTTGTTGCAACTGATAAAGATTTCGAAGCGTTTAGTTTTTGCAAAGAACACTTTAAAGATGACAAAAGGTTTTCGGTTTACAACACAAGTTTTTCTAATATAGATACAATTTCCAAAATTGAGTTCATTGAAAAATTTGACGGCATCTTTGTAGATCTAGGGGTTTCTTCCTATCAGCTCGATAATGTTCAATCGGGTTTTACGTTTAGAGAAGATGCACCCCTTGATCTAAGGATGAATAAATCCGAAGGAATACCCGCATCAAAAATTTTGAATGACTTTTCTCAGGAAGAAATTGCCGATATCATTTATAAATACGGCGAAGAAAAAAAATCACGTTATATCGCGAAAAAAATTGTCGAATACCGCGAATTCAAAAAATTTGAAACCACTTTTCAACTTAAAGAAATTGTAGAAAAATTAGTTCCGCCGAATTTCCTAAACAAATCGCTATCGAGGATTTTCCAAGCACTTAGAATTTATGTTAATAATGAACTTGATGAATTAAAAATCTTTCTTGATAAATCAATCAATCTCCTGAAATTAAACGGAAGAATTGTTGTACTAACTTATCACTCACTTGAAGATAGAATAGTTAAAGAAAAATTTAAGTACGAAAGTTTAAAATGTGTTTGCCCGCCCGGTCTGCCAATTTGTGTTTGCGGCAAACAACAAAATCTGAAATTAATCAATACAAAGGCATTGGTTCCCAAAGAAATTGAAATAGAGAGAAACAGAAGATCACGAAGCGCAAAACTTAGAGCCGCCGAAAGAGTTTAAAATGAAATTAATATCTCTTAAAAGTTTTATTGGAATAACAGTTGCAATTGCATCGTTGCTTTTTTTATATGTAGCCGTAATTACCGAAATAAAGAATATGAATAAAGACAAAATAAATAAGATCGAAAAGCTGAATGAAAAAATGAACCAGATTGAACTAAGTAACGTGGAGGTTCAACGATTAACCTCAGAAGAAAGAATTGTAAAACTTGCACAGGACACTTTGGGCTTAATACGCCCGAAAGAAAATTTGGAAGTTCTTCATGTCTCGAAAGAACAGATTAAACAAATAGAAAAGCTAGTCAACGAAAAATATGATTAATTACCGCGCTCTTATTATAACTGCTGTAATTTTACTTGTGTTTTCAGCACTGGTACTAAGACTTTTTTCTATACAAATTTCAAATAAGGATTACTATTCTTTCGTAGCGGAAAGGCAGCAATACAAACCTCAAATAGTAAAAGCCGAAAGAGGAATAATAAAAGATGTTAACGGAGAAGTTTTAAGTTTCACGCGCGATAATATTTCCTTCTTCGTAGATACTCGAATGATGGATTCCCAAAAAGTCGATTCGGTTGCAAATCTATTCTCAAATGTTTTCGGAAAATCAAAAAAACATTACAAAGAAATTATCGAAAGCGGAATTCGAAATGTATGCCTCGAAAAAAAAGTGCCGATGGAACATGCAGTTAACATAAAAAATAAATTTATTGAAGGACTTTTTTACGAGGAAGATTTTACGCGCACTTATCCTTATGGAAGTTTAGCATCTCACATTTTGGGCTACGTAAACAAGGAAATGAAAGGCACTGAAGGGCTTGAAAAAGTTTTAGATAAGCAATTAACCGGTATTGACGGAACGTATGTTTATGAAAGAGATGTTCTTGGCAGAATTCTTTCTATTGACGATAAAGTATCAAAACCGGCAATACCCGGAAACAATGTTTATCTCACTATTAATAGAACATACCAAAAAATTCTTCAGGAAGAACTTGATAAAGGATTAAAAAAATACGGCGGAGAATCGGCAGTAGGAATTGTAATGAATCCTAACACCGGAGAAATTTTAGCTCTAGCTAATTTACCGGATTATGATCCTGCCAACTATGAAATTTTTTCTGCCGATGCACGGCGTAACAGGGCAATTACCGATACTTATGAACCCGGTTCAACAATCAAATCAATTATACTTTCAATTTTGTTCGATCAAAAACTTGCTGCAGAAAATGAATTGATTAATACAGAAAACGGAAAATATTTTATTAAAAACGTCAGGGTGTTCGACGATCATGCTCATGAAAATCTAACCGTGCGCGACGTACTTGAACAGTCAAGTAACATCGGGATGACGAAATTATCGTCTAGATTCAACAATGAATCACTCTATAAGTATTTACGCGATTTCGGTTTTAGTAATCCAACATCAATTGAACTGCCGGGAGAAGCTGAAGGATTATTGAGAAAGCCGGCATCCTATAATCAATTATCAAAGGCTTTTCTTTCATTCGGCTACGGCATCGCGGTTACACCGCTTCAAATGATTACAGCTTACAGCGCTCTTGTAAATGGTGGAATTTTGAATAAACCTTTTCTAATAAAATCGGTTACGGATTACAAAGGAAATATTATTAAAGAAAATCATCCGACTAAAATCAGAAGCGTGATTGATAAATCAACATCGGATTTGATTAAAAACATGATGATCGGCGTTGTTGAAAAAGGAACCGGAATTGCGGCTCAGCTTGATAATGTTTTGGTTGGTGGAAAAACGGGTACTGCTCAACAACTTGAAAACGGAAGTTACACTAGCAGAAAACATAATTCTTCTTTTGTAGGATTTTTCCCGGCTGATAATCCTAAAATTATTTGCATGATTGTTGTAAACGCTCCGCAAGTCGGCAAATACGGCGGACTTGTCGCTGCTCCAATTTTTAGAGAAGTATCAAAAAGAATTTTGGATTCGGATTTAAACTTGGTTCCGGACCGTAAGGAAATTAAGCGCGATAAACATTTGATTGATGAATTGATGACAGATATAAAATCGTATAACGGAATTACATCGCGCAGCTATCTTGATGCAGCTCCCGTAAAAAACAATACAGTTCCGCGAAGATTTTCATCAACAAATAAAACGATTATGCCGAATCTTATAAATCAAAGCATGCGTGATGCAATAGCGCTTTTAAACGAGATTGGCTTGGAGTATAAAATTATAGGTTCCGGAAAAGTTGTTTCGCAAAGTATTGGGCCGGGTTCACCGATTTCCCGCGACTCGGTGTGCAGCATCAAATGTGAGCAAACTAAAAAAATAAATTCTGTAAGAATGTATTAACAGGATATAGAATTGAAACTATCCGAATTGTTGAACAAAGTTAAGGTTATCCAAGTTGTCGGCAATGCCGAGCTAAAAGAGATTAATGACATCTCGATCGACTCGCGTACGATCAATAAAAATTCAATCTTTTTCGCAATTCACGGCGAAAAACAAGACGGCCATAAATTCATTCCCGAAGTTTTAAGTAAAAGTGTTGCAGCAGTGGTTTTAAAATATTCTAACGAATATCCAGATCAAGTGTTCGCACATTCAAACTGTGTGAAAATTGTTGTTGAGGATTCGAGAAAGTCCCTTGCCGATTTTTCAAATGCTTTATACGACGAACCTTCAAGGAAATTAAAGCTTATCGGCGTTACGGGTACAAAAGGAAAAACAACAACTGCGTTTTATGTTAAAAATGTTTTTGAAAAAGCCGGGTACAAATGCGGACTGATAGGAACGATCGCTAATTATATCGGCGATAGAGAAGTAAAAACAATGCTTACAACACCGCAATCCCATGAATTAAATTTTTTAATGGCTCAAATGGTGGCTGAAGGCTGTACGGCTTGTGTTATGGAAGTTTCTTCGCACGCTCTCGATTTGCACAGAGTAGATTACCTCGATTTTAATACGGCAATTTTCACTAATATAACTTCCGACCACATGGACTATCATAAAACTTTCGAACATTATCTTGCTTCAAAAAAGATTTTATTTGATCGAATTCCTTCGGATGGGAATATAATTATTAACTCAGACGATAAGAACAGTAAAGAGATTTCGAAAGATTCTAAAGCCGAAAAATATTTTTACGGAAATGATAAGAATGCTGATTTCAGGTTACAGAACGTTGAATATGATTTGGATGGGACAAAATTCGAAGTAGTGTATAAAGAAAAAGTATATAAACTCGAAACGAAATTAGTCGGACATTTCAACGCGTACAATGCGACTTCGGCTTTTGTTGCAGCAGTTCTAAGCGGGATTAAACCCCAAGCTTCTGCTGAAGGAATTAAAACTACTCCGCAGGTACCTGGAAGATTCGAAGTTGTTTCGATGAAAAATAAAAAAGTGATTATAGATTATTCCCACACATCGGATTCGTTGAAACAGGCATTAACAGCAATTCGACACATTGTTAAAAATGAGAGACCTATTTACACTGTTTTTGGTTGTGGCGGTGATAGAGATAGAACAAAAAGACCGGTGATGGGAAATATAGCATCGGAAATGAGCGATAAAGTTTATGTAACATCGGATAACCCAAGAACGGAGGACCCGTTCAAAATATTGGATGAAGTTGTGGACGGCATAAAAAAAAATAATTACAAAGTAATTGAAAACAGAGAAGAAGCAATTCGTTCATCAATTTTTGAAAGCGAAGAAGATGCCGTCATTCTCGTTGCCGGTAAAGGACACGAGAACTATCAGGAAATTAACGGTATTCGTAAACACTTTTCCGATAAAGAAACAGCAGAGAAATATTTAGAAGAATGGACAAAATAAAAATTACAATCGAAGATCTTTTTAACATTCCCGGTGCGGTTATTTATAACCCCGACGATTACAAACCTGTTTCGTCGGCTGTAATCGACTCCCGGAAAATTATTAAAGGTTCGATTTTCTTTGCAATACAAGGTGAAAAATTCGACGGTCATGATTTTGTTAAAGAGGCAATTAAAAAGGGTGCTCGTGCCGTTGTTATTAATGAAAAGAAATTAAAAAAGTTTTCATCCGTTAAAATTCCTATTGTTACTGTAAAAGACACAACAGTTGCATTCGGTCAACTTGCGAACATCTGGCGAAAAAAACTTTTCGCAAAAGTAATTTCAATTACAGGCAGTAACGGCAAAACTACCACAAAAGAAATTTTAGCCACACTACTTGCAGAAAAATTTAGTGTAGTTAAAACCGATGCCAACAATAACAATCACATCGGTGTGCCTTTAACTATTTTTTCAGCAGATGAAAATTGTGAAGCTTTAGTTTTGGAACAAGGGACAAATCATTTTGGAGAAATTGAATACTCCGCAAAAATATCCCAGCCGAATTTTGCGGTAATCACAAATATCGGAGATTCACATCTTGAGTTTCTAAAAAACAGAACCGGCGTTTACAAAGAGAAATCAGCTTTGTTAACTGAAACAGAGAAGTTTGGTGGGAAAGTTATTTTGAATTTGGATGACCCGATTATACGCCAAAACGCGAAAAGATTTAGAAATAAAATCACATTTGGCTTTAAGGGAAAGGCCGATGTAAAAGGAAAAATATTAGGATACACTAACGACGGCAGAACTAAAATTGAAGTATCATACAAAAACAGAAAAGTTGTTGTTGAACTCCCGGTTTGCGGACAATCAAATGCAAAAAATTTTTTAGCCGCGTGCGCAATTGCTTTCGAAATGGGATTATCGAATAAAGAAATTATCAATGGTGTAATAAAAATAAAATCTGTACATGGACGTCTTGAAGTTGTGAATTATAAAAAAGCAGTAGTTATAGATGATACTTACAACGCAAGTCCCGCGTCGGTTGAAGCCGCTTACGATTTGGTTAAGAAAATAAAGACTTTCAAAAATAAAATTGTCGTACTAGGTGATATTTTCGAACTCGGTAAACAAAGCCCGAAACTACATAAGGAATTATCAAATTTATTTAAGCCGGATAAGAACTTGTTTGTTTTGACCGTTGGAAAACTGACACAGAATTTGCATAAAGAATTACGACGTAATAAAGTAAGATCAATACACTTTCATTTTCGTTTGGCGTTGTCGCTTTATTTACAATACGAAGAAATTGACAACTCGGTTATCCTTGTAAAAGGATCGCGTGGAATGATGATGGAAGAATTTGTAAACGTCTTGGAGAAGAGATTTGAATAATGTTCTACTACTTATTTGATTACATTAACCAAAATTTTAATCCGCCGGGCTTTGATTTATTCCGGTTCTTGTCTTTCCGTTCCGCACTCGCGGCAATAACAGCCCTGTTAATTTCTTTCTTTTTTGGTCCTAAGTTAATTGCTGTTCTTAGAAAGAAGCAGGTCGACCAGCCGATCCGCGAGGAAGGACCGCAGACCCACAAAAAGAAAGCCGGCACACCAACAATGGGCGGTTTGATTATTTTGATTTCGGTAGTGTTGCCGGTTCTTTTGTGGAGCGATTTAAAAAGTTCTTATATTATTCTCGTTCTGTTCGCTACAGTTGTTCTCGGCGGTGTCGGTTTCCTTGATGATTATTTAAAAGTTGTTAAGAAACTCCCTCAAGGATTAATTGCACGTTACAAATTACTAGGACAAATATTTGTTGGACTTGTTGTTGCTTGTGCAGTTTATTTTTTGCCGGAGTTTGCGCAGTACAACACTCAAACTACTCTTCCGTTTTTCAAAAATCTCAACTGGGATTTTTCAATGCTCTACATTCCCTGGGTTGTTTTTATAATTACCGCGACATCCAACGCGGTGAATTTAACGGACGGACTTGACGGACTTGCGATCGGAACAATTATAATAGTTATGCTCGCACTTGCAATACTTTCATATGTAACCGGAAATGTTATTTATGCAGATTACTTGAATATAATTTACTTGCCCGGCAGCGGTGAACTTACAGTTTTCATTGCGGCTCTTATTGGCGCTGGACTCGGATTTTTATGGTTTAACTTTTATCCCGCTCAGGTTTTTATGGGCGATACTGGTTCTCTCGCGCTCGGCGGTGCTTTCGGCGTTATGATGATATTGATTAAAAAAGATTTACTCATCCCCATTCTCGGCGGAATATATTTTGCCGAAACGGTTTCGGTTATTATTCAACGTCTTTATTTCAAATACACAAAGAAAAGATTTGGAGAAGGAAAAAGAGTTTTTAAGATGGCGCCGATTCATCATCACTTTGAACAATTGAATTGGGCAGAACCTAAAATCGTGATTCGGTTTTACATCATAACGATAATTTTATCAATCATTAGTTTGGCATCTTTCAAGATAAGATAATGAATATCGCAGGAAAGAAAATATCGATTATCGGTGCGGTACGAAGCGGAATAGGCGCTGCTAAACTTGCGAAAAAGCTCGGCGCAGTTCCTTTCGTGAGCGACAGCAGTCCGAAAGAAAAACTTGAAAAATCAATCGCTGTTTTAGAAGCCGAAAATATTTCTTACGAATGTGAAAAACATTCTTCAAAAGTTTTTGATTGCGATTTGATTGTTACAAGTCCCGGCGTTCCCACAAACTCGCAAATTTTAATTTCAGCGCGTGAAAAAAGAATTAAGATTGTTAGTGAAGTTGAATTTGCGTCATGGTTCTGCAAAGGGAAAATTATTGCGATTACAGGTACGAACGGTAAAACAACAACTACGGCTTTGATGGATCATGTATTAAATGAGAATGGCATCAAAAGTTACGCTGCGGGAAATATCGGGAACGCATTTTCGGAAATTGTACTCGATGTTAAAGAGAATGAATTCGTATCGCTCGAAACATCAAGCTTTCAATTGGATTTTATTGATTCTTTCAAACCGGCTTTTGCAATGATATTAAATATTACACCGGATCATCTTGACAGATACGACAACAGTTTTGATAAATATATTGCTTCGAAGATTAAAATTACAGATAAACTTGACGAAAACGATTTCTTCATTTACAACGCAGACGATTTAAATACTTTTAAAACAATGCAAAATGATCGCGTTTGTAAACTCGGCTTTTCAATCAAGAAAGAAATTGAAAATGGAGTTTATTCATCCAACGGAAAAATGTTTTATTCCATAAACGGGAAAGCAGAAGAAGTTTGCTCGGTTTCGGATTTATTTATTAAAGGTGAACACAACGTAGCTAACGCCCTCGCGGTTTTAGCAGTCGTTAAAATTTTAGATTTACCCAACAAAAAAATCAAGCAAGCGTTCGGTACTTTCAAAGGTGTTGAGCACAGAATTGAATTTGTCCGGGAGCTAAACGGAGTTGAATATTACAACGATTCGAAAGCGACCAATGTTGATTCTGTTTGGTTCGCATTAAGAAGTTTTGAAAAACCGATTTATCTAATTCTCGGCGGAAAAGATAAGGGAAATAATTACGATCAAATTCGTGAACTCGTTCAAAAAAATGTAAAGAAAATATACGCGATTGGTTCTTCGGCAAATAAAGTGCATGATTATTTCAAAGACATGGTTCAGACAGAATATAAACAAACATTGGATGCGTGCGTTGAAACCGCTCGCGAAGAAGCAAATCCTGGAAGCGTTGTTTTATTATCGCCCGCATGTGCGAGTTTTGACATGTTCGACAATTATGAACACCGCGGAAAAGTTTTTAAGGAAGCTGTGAATAAATTACAATGAGAGGACTTGTTAACATATTAATCGTTCTTGTAATTGCATTTATGCTTTTGGGGGCGATACTCGTTTTTACTGCAAGCGGAACTTACAGTTTAAGCAAGTTCAACAATTTCTATTTTCTCTTCAAATCACATTTATGGAAAGTAGTAGCCGCGCTTATTCTGCTTCTCGTTTTTGCTTATGTGCCGTATGATCTTTATAAGAAATACAGCAAAAAATTATTATACGTAATAATCGGTTTGCTGGTAGTTACTTTATTCTTTGCGCCAAAAGTTAAAGGCGCTGCTCGTTGGATCGACTTGGGATTTTTTCAATTCCAACCTTCGGAAGCGGCAAAAATAATTTTGATAATGCACCTTGCTTACTTGATTGAAAAACAGGGAGATATAATTAGAGACTTCAAGAATGGATTGATGTTCACCCTAATATGGATCGCTTTAATCAGCGGACTTGTTTTGGCGCAACCGAATGTAAGTACAAGTCTAATAATAGTGATCACATCTTTCGCAATTTTGTTTGTCGGCGGCGCACGTACAAAACATATTCTTGGAATATTTGCTTTGGCCGGCGGGGGCCTCGGCTCGATGATAATGATTTTCAAGCATTCGCGCGAAAGAGTTATGTCATATATAAATAGTTTGTTAACCGGAAGCGATATTAATATTCAAGTTAAGCAGGCAAAAATTGCTTTGGGCAGCGGAGGATTTACAGGGTTAGGTTTAGGACACAGCAGGCAAAGTGATTTGTTTCTGCCTGAATCTTACGGTGATTTTATCTTCTCAATACTCGGCGAGGAAATTGGTTTTGTTGGGGCTGTCTCGGTTTTATTTTTATACCTCGCACTCTTTGTGATTTGCTTGGTCATCGCAAAAAAAGCCAAAGATCGTTTTGGTCAACTGCTTGTTTTCGGATTGGGCTTCAACATAATTATTAGCGCTTTCATAAATGCGGGAGTAGTAACAGGACTTTTGCCAACAACCGGTATTACGCTGCCCTTCATAAGTTTTGGCGGAACATCAATTATGATTTTTGGAATGTCGGTTGGAATTATTGTGAATATTGCTCGGCAAACTTTAAAGACGGAAGAATTAAGAATGGTTGCACAGGTTGGATGAAAAGTAAAACAATATATCGATTCATTTTTGCAGGAGGCGGAACGGGCGGACATTTATATCCTGCACTCGCCGTTGCTCAACAGATAAAGGAATTAAAACCGGAAGCTGAAATTTTATTTGTCGGCGCAAAAAATAAAATCGAAGCTAAAGCCGTACCGGAATACGGATTCGATTTTAAACCTATTTGGATTAGCGGATTTTCAAGAAAAATTGGTTTGAACAATTTGTTGTTCCCGCTAAAACTTTTTGTTTCGATGATTCAGTCTCTTTTCATAAATATAAAATTTAGTCCGCGTGTAGCAATTGGAAGCGGCGCATATGTTTCCGGGCCGGTAATTTGGGCTGCGTCTGTAATGGGAAGTAAAATTATTTTGCTGGAACAAAACAGCTATCCCGGCGTAACGAACAGAATGCTTGAAAAAAAAGCGAATGAAGTTCATATAACATTCGAAGAATCAAAAAAATATTTCCGCATGCAGGAGAAATTAATTTTAAGCGGTAACCCGATTAGAATAAATCTGAAACTCGAAAATAAAATTGATGCGTTGAAAAAATTCGGATTGAGCGATTCAAAAAAAACTTTATTGATACTCGGTGGAAGCGGCGGTGCAAAATCCTTAAATGAAGCGGTTGCTAAAAATTTAGTTGAATTGACAAAAAGTGGAATTCAAGTTATCTGGCAGACGGGACCATTTTATTATGAACAATATAAAAATTATGAAAGACACTCGGTTAAAGTATTGGCGTTTGTGGAAGATATGTCCGCGGCTTATTCGGCCTGCGATTTATTAATTGCCCGCGCGGGCGCAACCACAATAGCAGAAGTTTCGTATTTGGGTTTGCCCGTGATTTTTGTACCGTCTGCCAATGTAGCGGCTAATCATCAATACAAAAACGCTAAAGCAATTGTTGAAGCGAATGCTGCTTTGATGATAGAGGATAAAAATTTATCTAACGAATTATTAGAAAAATCGACTCAACTAATATTCGACGAAAACAAAATTCAAGAATTGAAAAAAAATATTATGGCTTTTGCTAAACCTGATGCGGCGAAAACTATCGCAATGCGGGCAATCGAACTAGCGGAGAATATTTAAAATTATGATGATGCAAACAATTAAAAACGTTCACTTTGTCGGAATAGGCGGAATAGGAATGAGCGGTATTGCTGAAATTTTATTGAGCCAAGGTTTCAACATAACCGGCAGCGATCTCAATAAATCCGAAGTGACCGATAGATTGGAAAGTTTGGGAATAAAAATTTATGAGGGTCATTCGGCTGATAATTTGAAAGAAGCAGATGTGCTTGTTTATTCCTCGGCAGTTAATTTGGAAAACCCCGAAGTTAAAGCCGCAGTCGAAAGGAAAATTCCGGTAATAAAACGCTCCGAAATGTTGGCCGAATGTATGAGAATGAAATACGGAATCGGGATTTCGGGTACACACGGAAAAACAACAACTACATCTATGGTCGGATTGGTTTTAACAGAAGCGGGAATTGACCCTACTATTATCGTCGGCGGAAAGTTAAGCGGACTCGGCGGTACAAATGCAAGATTGGGTAACAGCGAGTACATAGTTGTTGAAGCGGATGAATTTGACAGAACATTTTTAAAATTAACACCGGTCATAGCCGCAATTACAACTTTAGAAAAAGAACATCTCGATACTTATAAAGATCTCGACGACATCAAAGCGGCTTTCGTGGAATTTGCAAACAAGGTTCCTTTCTTCGGATTTGTTGTTTTGTGTTTAGATGAACCTGCGCTTCAGGATATTATTCCGCTAATCAATAAAAAGATATTTACATACGGACTTTCGCCTCAAAGCGACATACGTGCGACAAATATTATTCATGATAAAAATTCAACCGAGTACACAGTTACCTATCTTGGCGAGGAATTGGGAAAAATAAAACTAAATATTCCCGGTTTACACAACGTGAAAAATTCGTTAGTGGCGTTAACTATTGCGAAAGAAATGGGTGTGAAATTCGAAGTAATTCAAAAAGCATTGGAATCATTCACCGGCGTTTACCGCCGCTTTGAGAAAAAGTATGATAATGATGTAATGGTGATTGACGATTACGGTCATCACCCAACGGAAATAAATGTTACGCTTGATGGAATTCGCCGAGGATGGAACAGAAGATTAGTTGCCGTATTTCAGCCGCATTTATATTCGCGCACAAGAGATTTTTACGCCGAGTTTGGGCGCTCGTTCTTGAATTCGGATGTTTTCATTTGCACCGATGTTTATCCTGCGCGCGAAAAACCTATTGAAGGAATTTCCGGTGAATTAATAGCGAATACAGCTAAAAATTTTGGACACAAAAATGTTTATTACGAGCCGGATAAAACAAAAATTCCGGATCTTATTAAAAGCATTTATAGAAAAGGTGATATTGTCGTAACGCTGGGTGCGGGAGATATATGGAAATTCGGAGAAAAATTTGTTGAATTCTTGAAATCAAAGAATAAATAGCACTGTCATTTCGAACCATCGAAGTCGGTTCGAAATCTTAAAAATAAAAAGTGTTTTAATAGATAG
The DNA here is from genome assembly GCA_023397505.1 of Bacteroidota bacterium. GTDB lineage: Bacteria > Bacteroidota > Ignavibacteria > Ignavibacteriales > Melioribacteraceae > JAEWUC01. The sequence goes on from JAEWUC010000001.1 coordinate 36,148, forward strand.
GATTAATGACTACAAAACAAAAAATATTTAACACGGTTTTTTTAACTCTTGTATTCGGAGGAATTATCTATCTATCCTTCGCATTAAAGAAGCCGAAGGATTATAAAATAGATTTGATTTTACTAGAAGGTAATGAGCATTTGTCGAAAGAACAATACATGCAGTACGCAAATCTTTCGAACAAAATAAATTATGGAAATCTTACTCTGCAGATTATAAAAGATAGAATTTCAAAGCACCCGTACATTGAAAACGCGGAAGTACGCTACGACGGCGGGAACAAAGTTTCAGTGAAAATAAAAGAGAAAAATTTTGAATCGATTCTTTTAAAAGACAGCACTCAATACATTTTAACTGATAAACTTGAAGCGCTGCCGTTTCTTCCAAGAACAAAAAGAATTGATTACCCGTTGATTTCAAACGCGGGCATTTACGATTCACTAAAAGTTTTATCATCGCTTAAAAAAAAATATGATGTTTTGACCGCCTCAAAAATTTTGAGCGGGATTAAGCTCCTAAACCCGGAGTTGTTTGATGGTTTGTCTTCCATCGACATGCGCGACGGAGGGGATATTATTTTATCCTTTTCGTTCAGCGATTACCCCGTGGTTTTAGGGCGCGGAAATGAAATAGGAAAAATTGTGTACTTCAATAATTTGTGGACGTACTTGAAAGGAAAGCAAATCAATAATTTTATGAATTACGTCGATCTGCGTTACAGCGGTCATGTTTATTTTGGTTTATCAACCGATAGCCTGCAAATGGGTGGCAATGGAAAATTGTCTCCTGAGGAGAAATCATGAAAAGAAATGTTATAGCCGGATTGGATCTCGGAACAACTAAAGTCTGCGCCGTTATTGCCGAACATGCGGAAAACAATATTAATATTCTTGGATTCGGAATGGCGCCCTCCGAAGGTTTGAACCGCGGACTCGTTGCCAATATTTCTAAAACTGCCGAAGCGATTAATGAAGCAATGAGCATCGCTTCGAATAGAGCAGGGTTGACTGTTAAAGAAATTAATGTTGGTGTTGCAGGCGAACATATTACAAGTTTACGTCACAGAAATTATGTTACAATTAATAATCCCGAAAGAGAAATCTCTCAGTTGGATTTGGATAGGTTAAAATCCGATGTTCAAACAATTCGCATTCCATCGGACAGACAAATACTTCATATAATTCCCGAAGAATTTTTTGTTGATTACCAGGGCGGAATTGAAGACCCGATAGGAATGTGCGGTAACCGGCTCGAAGCTGTAAATCATGTTGTGCTTGCTTCGGTTCCGGCAATTCAAAACATAAAAAAATCTGTTGAACGCGCGGGACTTATTGTTAAAGATTATATACTTCAGCCAATAGCATCAAGCATGTCTGTTCTTGAAGAAAACGAAAAAGACCTCGGCGTTTTATTAATAGATATAGGCGGCGGAACAACCGACATAGCAATATTCCACAGAAGAGCAATTAAGCATACAAAAGTTATCGGCGTTGCAGGAAACCAGGTTACAAACGATATAAGAGAAACTTTAGGAATTGTAACAGCCGACGCTGAAATGTTGAAGAAAGAACACGGCTTTGCAATCGAAAGCGCTATTATCCGAGACGAAGATATTTACATAAAAGGTGTCGGCGCGCGCGGTAATGTTAAAATTCCTGTTACACTTCTCACACAAATTATCAGTGTTAGAATGAGAGAATTATTTTCGCTGATCGACAACGAACTACGCCAAACAGGATTCAAAAATAAGATTAAAGCAGGCGTTGTTTTAACAGGCGGCGGTTCATTATTGAAAGGGTGCCCCGAACTTGCAGAAGAAGTTTTCGGATTGCCCGCCCGCATCGGCGTTCCTCTCGATCTCGGTTCCGGTTTATCGAATGAAGTTGGAAGTCCGGAATTTGCAACGGTGGCAGGATTAATAAAAGGAATGCCGGGTAAATCAATCGCCGATAGTTTTTCCGATGCAAAGGCAAGCAGCGATAAAAAGTTTGATGCAGGAAAAGTTTTTAGAAAAATTCAAAATTTTTTTGATAATCTATAACAATTATAAATACACCACAACAAGGAGGAGAAATGTCTGACAATACTACAACTAACGGTAACAGACTAAAATTTGTCACACTAGACAAAGAAGAACCGCAAAAATTAACAGCCAAAATTAAAGTAGTTGGTGTTGGCGGCGGCGGATGCAATGCAGTTAACAGCATGATTAAAAAAGGATTGAACGGAGTTGAGTTTGTTTCCGTAAATACCGATGCGCAAGTTCTTGAAGCAAGCCGTGCTCATCACAAAATACAAATTGGTACAAATGTAACTCGCGGACTCGGTGCAGGCGCAGATCCCAACGTTGGCAAAAAAGCCGCAGAAGAAGACCGCGATAAAATAACACGCATTCTTGACGGCTGCGATATGGTTTTTGTTACATGCGGTATGGGCGGCGGAACCGGAACCGGAGGCGCACCGATAGTTGCTTCTATTGCAAAAAGTCTCGGCGCTCTTGTAATCGGTATTGTTACAAAACCATTCACATGGGAAGGTAAGAAAAGAACACTCAATGCCGACGAAGGAATAAAAGAGTTAAAACAATATGTTGACAGTTTAATCGTAATCCCGAATGGAAGAATTTTAAGCATCATCGACGCAAACACTGCTGCCAACGCGGCATTCGATAAACCTAATGAAATTCTCTACGAAGCAACACGCGGCATTTCCGATATAATTACAATGACCGGAATCATAAATGTTGACTTTGCCGATGTCCGTACTGTTATGAAAGAAAGCGGGCACGCATTGATGGGCTGCGGAATTGCGAGCGGCGAAAACCGTGCAATCGAAGCCGCACAGAAAGCAATTTCATCACCGCTTCTCGAAGGCGTTTCAATCAAAGGCGCAAAAAATATTTTATTGAATGTTTCGGGTTCATCGAGCATGACAATGCAGGAAATTGAAGCAGGCAACAATATTATTTTTGAAGCAGCCGGTGAAGAAGCAAACGTTATCTTCGGTGTTGTTAATAAAGATGAAATGACGGAATATATTTCCTATACCGTAATAGCAACCGGTTTCGGAACCGAGGTTGCATCCAACGGCTTGAGTACAATCAAAAAAGAACGTGAAGAAAAAGTTAAAAAGGAAAGAACATCTGCGGCTGTTGGCGGTTTCAATAAAACAAAAATAAATATTGAACCGAATACTGATTTGAACGTCCCGACAATTTTAAGAGTTAAAGGGCGCGACCCGGAATTGTTTTCGGCAGATGATTTTATCCAAGCCGGTTACAAAGCCGATATAAACGATAATTATGAAGAAGAAGACTTTTATAAAAAGAACAGGGATGAAGAAGACAGTTCTTCATTCTTAAGAAAAATTATGGATTAATTTTTCTGTTTCGGATTTCGTTCTTTAAATAGGTTTTTGTTTTATCCTATATCCAGGCCGTTGTTGGTTTTCCCTTGTTGTGGTGACGAGTGACTCTTAAGAAAACCAGCGCGGCCTTTATTTATGAAATAAAATAGAACACAGATTAATTATGACCTTTTATGAAAAATCATAATCAATCATAAAAGATCTGTGTTCTATTTACCTTTTTTATTGACAATCCTTAAAATACCGGTACTCAATTAATAGTTTTGTTTTAAGTGTGGAATTGCTAATTTTCCGAACCAAAAAACACAAATCCATTTTTAATGAAAAAATCAGTATTTCTATTATTATTATTTCTATCCCTCGGCTCAATCCGCGCCCAGGAAGGCGAAGATGTGGGCTGGGTTGCACGTTTCGGAATTGCAGGTGGCGTTAATCCTGCATATCTATTTCCTAATATGGATGCACTGAATTTAAAAGCAAAGAATTTAGGGTTAGATGAATTATCAAGTTCAGGCATGGTTATTTGGGGCGGCGGCGGGTATGCTTATATAATGATCGTAGATAATTTGCGGCTCGGTGGTGTTGGTTACAGCGGATCAGTTAGTTCAAGCAGAAGCTTCAATACAATAAATAGGCAGCTTGATTATAGCTTTGGTCTTGGTGGTGTCACTGTTGAATACACACTGCCTTTTATAAATCGTGTTGCTGTTTCCATCGGTTCTATAATCGGTGTCGGTTCGCAAAGCATAGAGGAATATGAAAACTGGGGAGATTTTACATGGGAGAATTCTTCACCGCAACCTCCATATAGTTCATTGATGCATGCGCCTGGCGGATACACAAAAATTACAAACACGTTTTTTACTATTGCACCTACCTTAAATATAGATGTGCCGATCAGCAGATTTATTGCTTTAAGAGCGGGCGGCGGATACATTATGAATTTCAACGATAAGTGGAAAGCAAATAACGATAGAGATATTTCCGGAGTACCGGGTTCATTAACGGAAAATAATTTTTTCATTCAAACAGGAATTTATTTCGGGTTCTTTGCATTTTGACGACAACTAAAAACATACTTGTAACCGGCGGTGCCGGATTTATCGGCAGCAATTTTATCAATCATATCCTTTCAAAGAGAGATGATTGGAATATCATTAATCTTGATAAGTTAACATATGCAGGCAATCTCGAAAATTTAAAACCGAGCGAAGGCAAGAAAAATTATCACTTTGTTAAAGGTGATATTACAAATGCCGAACTTGTTGATTATCTCTTCACAAAATATTCTATAAAATATGTAATCAATTTTGCCGCTGAATCACATGTGGACAGAAGCATTCTCGGCTCACAGGTTTTTTACACAACAAATGTGATCGGCACAAATGTACTGCTCGAAGCGGCACGCAGGCATAATGTTCAAAAGTTTTTGCAAATATCAACAGACGAAGTTTACGGAAGTTTAGGCGCTGAAGGATTATTTACCGAACAGACTCCGCTTTCACCCAACAGTCCTTATTCATCCAGTAAAGCCGCGGCAGATATGATGGCGTTGGCTTTTTATCATACATACGGAATGCCGGTTGTAATTACAAGATGTTCGAACAATTACGGGCCACTTCAATTCCCGGAGAAACTAATTCCGTTGATGATTATAAATGTACTCAATAATAAAAAACTTCCTGTGTACGGCGACGGACTGAATGTTCGCGATTGGATTTACGTGATCGATCACAACAAAGCCGCCGAACTAGTTTTTGAAAACGGGAAACCCGGCGAAGTTTACAACATCGGTGCAAGCCGCGAAATGAAAAATATAGAGATTGTAAAATTAATTTTAAGTAAACTCGGCAAAGGTGAAGAACTTATCGAATATGTAAAAGACAGACCGGGTCACGACAGACGTTACGCAATCGATTCATCCAAAATTCAAAATGAACTCGGGTGGAAGCCAAGTTTTGAATTCGAAGATGCTATGGCAAGAACAATAGATTGGTATCTTTCAAACAAAAATTGGTGGGAAAGAATTATTTCCGGCGAGTATCAAAAATATTACGAACTACAATACAAAGAACGATAAAAATCCTAAAGGCTTATGAAAAAAATATTTTTTATTGCAATTGCATTAATTTGTTCAACATCACTTTTTGCCCAGGACAATGAACTTCAGGGCAGTAAACAAATGCAGAATCCGATGCTTACCCAGCCGATTATGGTTACAATAGGCGGCGATTTCATAGTTACTGGTTCATTTTCAGCGAGTAAATTTCAAAGACTTGATCATTTTATTACACAAATTTATTTGGAAGCTAAAAAGGAAGCCCTCGGTTTAACGACCGAATTTGTTTATTCAAAAAGAATTTTAAAAGAACTTGATAAATATTCTTTAAGAAATATTATTATCAAAAGAGCTGACGGAACAGAAAAAAGAATTGACTTGGAAAGATTTAGGATTACAGGAAATTTTGACGATAACCCGTATTTAAGAAACGATGATGTGTTAATCTTTCCCGCAATTGATAACGATAAAGATTTTATTGCCGTTGAAGGCGCCGTTAATAAACCCGGAAAATTTCAATTCGTAGAAGGCGATAAATTATCGGATGCAATTTTACATGCAATGGATATAAGTAAAGCATACGAAAATGTTAATAAAGCCGAGATAAGTAGATTAAGTTATGACGGCAAAAACGAACAGGTTATTAATGTTAATATTAAGGATGATTTTGAACTTAAACGAGGCGACAGAATAAAAATTTTAGCCGATGAAAATAACAGGAAAGATTTCCGTGTTACTGTTACGGGACATGTTAAAATGCCCGGTGAAATATTCGTCACGGAATCTAATACAACATTAAGAGAAGCTATCGAAAAAGCCGGAGGTCTTAAACCTACTGCATGGTTAAGCAAAATACAGTTGTATAGGGGAGAATCCGCAAAGATGCTACTCAGCAAAGATAAAAAGACCGAATTAGAAGTAAAGGAAATGGAGCAAAGATTAAAATGGAATAATTTTGAAATGGCAAGACTTTCAAATTTAACGATTGACGATACTTCTTCCTTTTTAGCAGATAATGAATTGAGATTTTTTAACGAAATAGGTTATTTGAATTTCACAAACATACAGGATACAAATAGTGAAGCCGGTAATTTTATTGTTAGGGACGGTGATCTTATCGTAGTTCCCGAGTTCGAAAATACTATTAATGTATTTGGACAGGTTCCAAATGCAGGCAAGTATAGTTTTATGAAGGATAGTGATTATAACTATTATATTAATAAAGCAGGCGGCTTTGGCAAATACGCTGAGGAAGACGATGTAATGTTGATTAAAAACAGTGGAAAGAGTTGGATACCAATTTCCCAAAAAGATAATGTGAAAATTGAACCTGGCGACTTTATTTGGGTGCCGAAAGAGCCGCAAAGGACTTTGGAATATTATCTTAAGCAAGCGGGCGCTATAGCCAGCATTCTTGGTCCTATCGCTACAATTGTTGTAATTCTGGTTACTGCAAAGTGAATTAACTATTATGATGGGGATTAATTTGTTTTATAAAGCTAATTTCTTATAAATGTAGCAATCAAAATTTTAGATGAAATCTGTTGTGGCAAATTATTATTTCAACACGGAAAATCAATAGGTTTATAAATGACGGATACTAATTTGAAAAATCAAGAAGAAAGAATCGGTAATACTTTTTTTGAATTTTTAACTATTACAGTTAAGTACAGGAAATTTTTATTCTTGTTCGTTTTCATAATAACTGCCGGCGCAACAACGTATGCATTGCTCGCGCCTAAATGGTACAAATCGACTGCTTCGGTTTTACCGGCAGAAAAGACCGATCTTTTATCTTCCTTGTCCGGATTGGGAAGTTTGGCAAAAGGATTTTCTGCAAGTAAAGGGTTAGCAGCATTAACCGGCGGTAATGAAGAAACAGATAGATATATGGCTATATTAATGAGCGCAACTGTTACCAACGATGTAATTAGAAAGTTTGATCTCGTTAAAGAATATGAGTACGAAGACGATTATTACGAAAAAGTTGTTAAAGAATGGCAATCCAATCTTGAATTGGAAATTGCAGATGAAGGTAATTTAACAATTACTGTTTTTGATAAAGACCCTCAAAAAGCCGCAGACATTGCAAATTATTTGGTGGAAAGATTAAATGAACTTAATACGGTATTGGGTGTAACGAATGCAAAAGCAAACAGGGAATTTGTTGAAAAAAGATATTTCCAAAATGTTAAAGATATTAATAACCTTGAAGACAGCATGAAAGCGTTTCAGGAAAAATACGGGGTAATCGCAGTCCCTGAGCAGCTTGAAGCGACGGTTAAATCTATGTCCAATATTTATGCTGACCTTTATAAAAAAGAAGTTGAGCTGAATGTTTTAAAACAAACCTACGGTGTGGATCATCCTGTAACAGCAACGACTAAAATAGAATTGAGTGAATTACAAAAAAAGATAAATCAGCTAAATGCAGGAACAGATGCATCTCAAAAAGATGTAAGTCTTTTAATTCCTTTTAAACAAGCCCCAGAGCTTAGTAATGCATATTTGAAAATCTATCGCAATCTTGAAATACAGTATAAAATTCTTGAGTTTGTTCAACCACTTTACGAACAGGCAAGAGTTGAAGAAGCAAGAAACACTCCGTCTGTAATTGTTTTGGATAAAGCAGGTCCCGCGGAAAGAAAAGCGAAACCGAAAGGAACGATATATGCAATAATTTCTGTAGTAGTTTCACTAATAATCGGTTATTTGATAGTATTTATTCATGTATTAGTAATGAAACTAAAAGAAAGCAATTTTGAATTATATAGCTATATAACCTCATCTCTTACAAATGATTTCAGATTAGGAAGAGCAAAGGATAGGAAAAGTTCTTAATGTCTGAATTCAAAAAACTAAGTAGGAATTCTTTTTTTTCCTTCCTATCAACTTTTTTTAGATTGTTCGCAAATGTTATTCTTTTCTGGTTGATTGCTAGATATTATGGAAAAGAAATCTTTGGTCAATTTACAATAGCACAAACCTTTGCAGCAATGTTTGTTCTTTTTGCAGATTTTGGCCTAGATATTTTATTAACAACTGAATTGCCGAAAAATCTTAAACCATCAAATGAATTATTTAGAAAGCTTTTCTCTATCAAACTGGTTCTCTCGATATTATCATTTATTGGAATGGCAATTCTCGCTTTCGTCGGAAATTTTGGTACACAAGTAAGACACTTAATAATTATTTTCAGTTTTTACGCCGCGTTTACGACTCTTACAAATTTCTTATTTGCTTTCTTTAGAGGGAATGAAAAGTTTGAATATGAAACGAGGGTTTCATTTTTGATCAACTTCGGTGCATTAATTATCATTTTTGTGTTAATACTTTTTAAAGAAAGCATAATTGTTATTTCATTAGCATTTGCAATAATAAGATTGTTTGGGTTGATAGTTTCTGTATTTTATGTCTTACAAGTTCAATCCGACATAACTTTCAAACTTGATTTTGATAATCCAAGTGCGATTCTTAAACAAGTACTTATTTTCGGGGTATTTTTAATATTTGGAAATCTTTACTTCCAACTTGATACTATACTTCTTTCTTTTTGGACAAGTGAAGAAAGTGTTGGTATCTATCAAGCTGTTTTTAGATTAATATTATTGCCATTGTTAGTTTCAGATGTTTTGGTGAGTAGTTTTATGCCAACTTTGTCGCGGCTTAATTCTGAGAACCTTGAAAAGTGGAAAACAACAGGATTTTTGTTAAATAAATTTTTGATTATTATTTCATTGCCGATAAGTATTGCAATATATTTTTTTGCCGACCAACTGATTAGTATAATTTATGGAAAGAGCGAATACGCAGAAGCTGTTCCAATTCTTAAAATATTCGCAATAATAGTTTTTGTGAGATTAATTTCGGAAACAAGAGGTCTAATGTTAACAACTTCAAATAGGCAGAAAACCAGAATGCTAATTGTTGTTTCTGCAACAATCATTAATTTATGCATAAACATCATTCTTATCCCTATATTCAGCATAAGGGGTGCTGCTATTGCTTCGCTAGTTACTAATCTTTTTGTTTGTATATCATTTTTCTACTTTACAATGGGTTATACTCATAATTGGAATAAAATATTTAGTAATCCGTTACTTATTATAGTTGTTGTGACGTTCTCAGCTCTTCTTTGGTTATTTAACATTTTAGAAGTATGGTATCTTAGCTTTATACAATTTATTCTTTATTTTGTCTTTGCATTTAACAAATTGTTAACAGATACAGAAAAGCAGTATTTCTTAGAGATTAAATTCATTAAGAATTTTAGTGTTATAAAATAAATCTAGTATGCCAGTAATCTCAATAATATCATTTACTGTATTCTTTCTTTTAATTGCAACATCTTTTAAGAAAAGTGCTGATTTATTTTCACCTTCAAGGGTTTTTGGTCTTGTATGGTCTTTAACTATTGGATTAACTGAGTTGAAATTAAGCAGACTTCAACATGTGTGGAATAGTTATGAATGGTTGATGTTATCAATTGGGATTGTATCTTTTTTTCTTGGTACGTTCATAATGTATGTATCAAACTTTCAAAAAAAAATTATACCGTTGAACAGTATTCGACTATTCTTTACAAAGAAGGTTGTTGATGAAAAGAAATTTCGAAACATAGTTTTTATTCTGTTTGGTGTTTATGTCGTATCTTTTTTAGGCAACTACTTAATTGAAGGATATTTACCCGTTTTCCATGAAAGGTCTGCACAGGCAAGAATGTATTGGGGAGTGTTTGGTATTGGATTAACGGTCCATGTTGCAACACCATTGATATTATTTGTTGTGACATTCATAAAATTAGCCAAACCCACGCGGCTTACTAAATATTCCTGTGTGATTATAATTTTCATCACCTTTTTTACTTACCTGACTATTTTGCAAAGATTCAATCTAATTTTTGCCATAGTGGCAGTTGTAACTATATTATATTATTCAAGTAATTTTTTAAAAGTTAAAAACGTACTTATAGCGATGGCGATTTTTATCGGTTTAATGTATTCGGTACAATTTTTAAGATTTAGTAATATTGCATTAAGTTATATGTATTCGGTTGCCCAAATGAAATTTAATTTTAAGTATGCAATATTTACTGAACCTTATATGTATTTTGTTATGAATTTGGAAAACTTGGTTACCGGTTTCAGGCTATTGGAAGAACATACTTACGGCTATTTTACATTTGAATTTCTCCTATCATTATTTGGTATTAAAAACCTTGCAGTGGACTATTTTAACTTTAAAAATTTTCTTTTTTTGAAAAGTTCATATAATACATATTCTATGTTTTGGGATTATTATAGGGATTTTGGCACAATTGGCTTGAGTTTAATACCATTCAGTCTAGGATTATTAAGCTCAACGATCTATTACAAAATGAGAATGAATCCTTCATTAGTATTAATCTCAAGTTATTCTATCATTATGTTTGTAATCTGTATATCTTTTTTTGAAAACACAATCGGGCTATTACATTTTATTTTTAATACTGTATTAATCGTTTTGTTGGCTAGATATGTTCAACTAAAAGTATATAGCGCTAACTAGAATTACTAACTTACAATAAGGAATATTTACCTTTCGAATACAGCATGTTACCAAAAGTTTATATAATAATATTAAACTGGAATGGACTAAATGATACAATAGATTGTTTGGAATCATTAAGGCAGATAGATTATGAAAATTATGAAATCATTGTCGTTGATAATAATTCATTTGGTGATGATATAAAAATATTAAAAGAGAAGTATATAAATTATGTGAGTCAGTTTTTAATTAACAATGAAAATCTTGGTTTTGCTGGAGGTAATAATGTTGGGATAAAATGTGCTTTGGATAGTGGTGCCGACGTTGTGTTAATACTTAATAATGATACAACTGTTGAACCTAATTTTTTATCGAAATTAGTTGAATCAAGCAACCTGAATTCTGAAGTTGGTGTATTAACACCGATGATTAATTTTTATTCAAACAAAAGCACTGTTTGGTTTGCTGGAGGTTATATTAGTAAAATTAGAACATCGGGAATTCCTTTGGGTATTAATAAATCCGAAAATCTTTTTCAGAAAAGTAAATATTGTACCTTCGCATCCGGCTGTTGTATGTATGTTAAAAAAGAGGTATTTGATAAAATTGGTTTCTTTGATGAGAATTATTTTCTTTTTCTAGAAGATACAGATTTCAGCTGGAGAGTATCTAATTCTGGATTTAAAATATTGTATGAACCGTCAAGTAAGATTTACCATAGAGTGAGTTCAACAATTTCTAGAACAAGTTCTATGCTAAATATCTATTTTAATCTTCGTAACAGATTGTTTTTCGCTAGAAAAAATCTTGATATAAAATATTACTTTTTTATTATAACTTTATTAATGCTTTCATTGATGACGAAAATAATATTTGTAAAAAATAGAGTGAGAATGATCAAAACAGTTTTCTATGCAATTAAAGATTTTCAAAAAAAAAATATGGGAATGGGTAGTTTTGATAAAATAGTTTCTATTATGTAGAAATTTCTTATTAAAATATTTATGCGTTTTAAGTCGTCGTATAATTTGTTAATTACTTTTTAAAAATAGAACCCTAAAAAAGTTATAGAAATACTTAGAATTAATTGGATAGTTTATTGCTTTAATAAATATTTGGAGAAAAACTTATGACCAGGATGAGAAGTACATGAATCTAACAATAAAAAAAATTGTACAACTCTTTGCACAAAAAGTTATGCCAAAAATAGCTTATCCAATTTTAATTGGTCCGTTAAAAGGTATAAAATTTATTCATGGCGCATTAGCAGGGCCAAGTTTTGGAGCAAGTGTATATATAAACAGGATTGAACAAAAACAGACAAATGAATTTGTTAAACAATTAAAATTTGGGAATATTGTTTTTGATATAGGGGCTAATGTAGGATATTATACACTATTAGCTTCAAAACTTATTGGTGAAAAAGGAAAAGTATTTTCATTTGAACCGGTAGTAAGAAATTTAGTTTTTGTTTATGATCATGTTCGAATAAACAAATTAAAGAATGTTATAATACTTCCCTTTGCATGTTCTGAGCAATCAAAATTAGAAATATTTTCATTTGGTCCGGATTGTGCTCAGGGGCATATCACTAAAAATGTTATTGCCTCAGAAATTAACTCTGATACACACACATTTGTAAACACAATTAAAGTGGATGAATTTGTAAGCAAATATAAAATTTTACCAGATATAATAAAAATGGATGTTGAAGGTGCTGAATTATTAGTGTTGAAAGGAGCCAAAGAGACATTGTTAAAATGTAAACCAAAAATATTTCTTTCAATTCATTCTGCTGAATTAGAACTTAGTTGTAAAGAATATCTTAAAGATTTCTCATATAACTTTATTTTGCTTGATGAAAAAGAACGTCCATCAGTTGAATATCTATGTTACTAATTACACATAATATACGTTCAGGGAAATGGATGATAATTTTTAATCAAAATAAATACCGATAATCTTTATAATGAAAATCGCAATAGATGCAAGAGTATTAAATAAAGGAATTACCGGAACCGGAAGGTATCTAATGAATATACTCGACGGTTTACAGTCGGTACCTTCAAATCATGATTATTATTTATTTACTTCAAATATTGAATTATTTAAGAATTCTATTTTTAAAATCATTACGTTGAAAGAACCTAACCGTTTAGATAAAGTATATTCGCCCTTTTGGCTTAATGTAATATTGCCGGACATTTTAAAAAAGCACAATTTTGATGTCTATTTTACAACCAACATTTTAGTGCCCATTGTCGATCTTTCAAAAACAAAAAGAATATCTGTGGTTCATGATGTGATTCATAAAGTTTACAAAGAGCATTATCCTTTTTCATACCGTGCTTATTTGGATTTGTTTTTGCCCCAGTCATTGAAAGAATCGGATAGAGTAATCACTGTTTCGGAATATTCTAAGTCAGATATTATTAAATATTTTAAAGTTGAAAGCGGCAAAATTTCCGTTATACCGGCAAATGTGGCTACGAATTTAAAGCCCATCAGTAAGGAAGAAGATTTACATAAAGAAGAAGTAATTAAAAAATACAATCTCCCTAAAAAATTCATATTATTTGTAGGAAGTATTGAAAAGAGAAAAAACATTGTGGCATTATTACAGATAATCGAAATTTTGCAAAAGAGAGGAACTGATATACAGTTGGTTATGGCTGGGAGACCTGGTTATGGCTTTAATGAATTTAAGGAAAGGATTCTTGGGTCGAATAGTTTTGTGAAATATTTGGATTTTGTTAATGATGAAGATTTAGTTTATTTATACAACTCAGCGTTTGCTTTTGTATTTCCATCCTTCTATGAAGGATTTGGGATACCTCCACTTGAAGCAATGCAATGTGGTGTACCCGTAATAGCTTCAAACACCTCGTCTTTACCCGAAGTATTGGGTGAAGGAGCTATACTTATTAATCCAAATAATATTGACGGTTATGTTAATGAAATTATAAGACTGGATACCGACATTGATTATTACAACCAAGTTAAAGAAAGAGGAATTAAGCGTTCAAAGAATTTTAGCATAGGAAATTCAGCTAAAGCGCTTATAGAAATTTTTGATAATTTATAAAAATTAATATGATTGATATTTCTATTGTACTCATAACATGGAAGATGAAGAGTCTTCTCGAAAAACTTTTGGAATCCATTAAGGAATATTCAACCGGCTTCTCATATGAGATAATTATTGTTGATAATAACTCTCAAGACGGCACAATTGAAATGATCGAGACGAAATTCCCCGATATTATTTTGTTAAAAAACAATGAAAATCTTGGTGTTGCACCTGCAAGAAACATCGGGATGAAAATTGCAAAAGGAAAATATGTTTTAATTCTTGATGCGGATATGCAGTTGAAAGAGAATTCGATTCTAAAATTATATGAATTTATGGAACAGCATTCCGATTGCGGATTAGTTGGCTCAAAATTAATTTATGAAAACGGCGATCTTCAATATTCATGTAAAAGATTTCCTTCAATCTTTTCGTTACTTGCACGAAGACTTGAAGGAATAAGTTTTGTGAAAAATTCAAAGACTTTGAACAATCACATAATGGCTGATTGGGATCATAATTCAATCCAAGAAGTAGATTATGTAATAGGCGCGTGCCAGTTTTTTAGAAAAGACGTTATAGATAGAATTGGTTATTACGATGATAAAATATTTTACGGCCCCGAAGATTTGGATTTTTGTTTAAGGATTTGGCGTGCAGGCTGGAAAGTTTACTATTACTCATTTACAAGCATTATTCATCTTGAACAAAGGATTACAAAAAAATCGTTGATTTCTAAAATATCGTGGAAACATCTGCTAGGCATCTTCTACATATTTAGAAAGTATAAATTCAGTTTGACGCGATAAATTATTTGAGGCATCTCCATCGATAAAATTACAAAAAATGTATTCTCGCTTTCTGTTGGACAGGCAACAGCTTTTGTACTTAATGTCGTTGCTATTGTTATTGCCGCGCGGTTCCTTGGCGTCGAAAATTTCGGACTGTTCAGTAATATACTTGCAATTGTTAGCATACTTGCAAAGCTTGTCGATTTCGGAATTGAACCAATTGTATTCCGGGAGTTCTCAAAAAACAAAAATGATTACAATTTATTTAACACCGGTTTGAATCTGCGTTTGGTAATCTATCTGCTTTTGATTATAGGATTTAATTTATTTTCCCCCTTTTCAAATTTTACATTTTATGAAATAATTCTATCGAATATTCTGTTTACCACAATAATATTATCAATGAAAATGGTGAACGTCCGGGAACTGCTATCAACTCCTTTTAAAGTAAATTTGAAAATGCACTACCCGATGACGTTGTCCATTCTTGATAATCTTGTGCTCCTTGTCTTAATATTTTTTCTCCCGTTTACTAAAGATAAAGTCTTTTTCTTTGTTGTCTTTTATTCATTTTCAAATTTACCGGGTTTTATTCTATCCTTTTATTACCTGTATAAAAAATTCGGTTACAAATTTAAGTTCCGTCTCAATCAAGGAAAGTGGATAATAAAAGAATCTCTGCCGTTGTTCGGCTTTGTAGTGTTAACTACAATATTTATGCAGATTGATGTTGTGATTCTTAACTCGTTAACCGGTTATTACGAGGTTGGAATTTATTCTGCAGCTGTAAGATTAACAATGCCGTTAAACATTATTCCGCAGGCTATAGTTACAACTGTATTTCCTATTCTTGTTAAAAAGTTAGCCGATAAAGTTGATACAAATTATTTATCAAATCTTGTTATTAAGCTTTTATATTTCATTTCATTTGTAATTGCAATAGTATTTACTTTTGAATCCGGTTCACTCGTAAAAACAGTATTTGGCGCTGAGTATGCAGCATCGGCCATGCCTTCATCAATACTTTATTGGTGCCAGGTATTTCTATTCTTTACATACTATTCACAATCGGTTTTAATTGCAGATAACCGGCAGCATTATAATTTTCTTTATGGCTTAATACAGGTAGTTATTAATGTTTCATTGGATTTTCTTTTAATACCTACATATTCATTTATGGGGGCTTCAATTGCTAAATTGATTGCAAGTTTCGCCTCTTTTGTTTTTATCCTTTATGTAATAAGCAAATTTGGTTTTCGTCCTTCAATCGGGCGGTATAAAGTATTGTTTTGGTCTTTGGCTTTAGTTGCCGTTTTTTATCTATTATCATTTTTAAGTTTAGTACCTTACCTAATTCTCTCGCCATTTGTGATAGTGGTAGTTACTTTAGTAATAAAAATATTCAGCTACGATGAAATGTTGATCCTATTCCGGCTGATAAACATGGAAAGCAATGGAAGAAAAATTCTATCAAAAATTTATGACGTAAAAAATGCATAATAAAGATTTATGTAAAATCTGCTGTGATTCAAATATACATATATATCATAAAAATTATCCCGGATTTGTTGAAAATACTTTTTTTGATATTTATCGATGTAATAACTGCAATACCAATTATTCCAGCGTTAATATTTCGAGTGAAGAATTAAATCAGCTTTATGAAAAAATTTATTCGAACAAAAATGCTCAAGGGTATGATAAGTACATTGAGCTCGCCAATAATATCAAAAAAAAAGATAATCCCGCTAAGTATCTTTCAAAATTCCATGCGTCATATTTTGGAATATTCGATGAGTTGCAGAACAAAAAAAATAAAGCTATTCTCGATGTCGGCTGTGGATTAGGTTATTTGACGTTTGTTCTAAACAAACTTGGACATAAAGTTACCGGGTTAGACGTTTCTTCCAACGCAATTAAATATGCAAAAGAAAATTTTGGAGATTTGTTTGTCCAAGGAACAATTGAGCAATATTTACCTTTAACCGGAAATTCCTTCGATTATATAATCGCTTCGGAGATTATTGAACATCTTCTAGATCCGGTTGATTTTATACAAAAGCTTATTAACCTCGTACGCCCGGGCGGGAAAATAATTATTACAACACCTAACAAAGATTACATGAATGAAAATGCAATTTGGTATACCGATTTACCTCCCGTCCATTTGTATTGGTTCAGCAAAAAAAGTATTGATGTAATTGCCGGCAGAATCGGTGTTAAAGTTGATTACATAAAATTCAGCGATTATTATCCTTTTGATGAAAACAGACTTATTAAATATGTACCCTTACGAAAAGAATATATTCAAAAACATGTTGTTGATGTGAACTTCGAACCTTTCGGAGAGAGGATGAATTTTTATGAGAGCACACCAAGGAAAATCATAAAAAGAATAATGCATAATTTCGCACCGGCTAGAAATATATCGAACTTTATATATAACCATACAATAGAAAAAGACTTAACGATGGTTGCAGTATTTACAAAACCAGTAAATTAGATATCAACATTATTCTTGTCAGATGATAGACGTCTCAGTTATAATAGTAAATTACAATTCCTTTCATCTGCTGGATGAATGCCTGGATTCATTATTCCTTTTTAACAAAGAAATCCAGTTAGATGTAATTGTTGTTGATAACAATTCAACTGAAGGCGATGTTGAATCAATTACCTCAAAATATTCCGCGGTTAGTTTAATTAAGAATGATAAGAACATTGGTTTTGCCGCCGCCAATAATCTTGCGCTGAAGATAGTTAAAGGCAAATACACACTTTTTCTTAACAACGATACTGTGTTTAAGAATAATATAATTGAAAAAGTGTTTGCGTTTGCAGAAGCCATGAAGCAGCCGGTATTTGCGGGATGCCAGTTATTAAATGCCGATATAACAAAACAAGAAAGCGTAGTCGATTTCCCGAGTCTTTGGAATACAATTACTGAAAACTTTTTTTTATACAAAGTATTCAAGCGTTCTAAATTATTTAATAAGTACTACCAGAATTATAATGATTATCATGATGCAATCGAAGCAGATGTTATACGCGGAGCGTTTATGTTTTGTCCTACAAAACAAATTTTAGAACTCAATGGTTTTGACGATAGATTTTTTTTCTATTCCGAGGAAACCGATTTATGTTACCGCTTCAAAAAATCCGGCGGTAAAATATTCTTTCTTCCCGATATTAAACTTATTCATTATGGCGGCGAAACGACAGATAAGAATTTATGGTTTAAATATAAAAATCAAACGACCGGTAAAATTCAATTTTACCAAAAACATTTTAAAGGATTCAAATTCCTTTCAGTAATAATAGTTCACTTTATTGGTTTATTGCTGAGGGGAGTTTTGTTTACAATTGCAGGATTACTTACGTTGAATATGAACAGAATTATTAAAGGATACTATTTTTTTAGACAATTATTTGTTTATCCCAAAAACAAATTTAGCCGATGAAGATTTTATTCATAACACCAAAAATTCCTTACCCGCCTATTGACGGACACAAGAAAAGTATGTGGGGAGTTATTAAATATCTTTCACTTCTCGGTCATAAAATTGTTGTGGTTGCCTATCGGCAAAATGAAAACGCTGAATTATATATAAGTGAGATAGAAAAGTTTGTAGAATTGCATGTGTTAGATGTTAATACAAAAAATTCATTGGTTGGCGCTCTTAAAAATATGTTTAGTTCGGTTCCTTATAATCTTTATAAATACCGGCGTAAAGAACTTACCCAATTTCTTGAAGATTACCTGCAAAATAAAAAGGTAGATTTAATTCATGTTACAAATTCTCACATGGGCTGGGTAATTGATATATTCAATAAGTTGACTGAAGCATCGGTGATTCTCCGTCAGGAAAACCTTGAATTGATGATAATGAAAAGATTTTATGAAACACAAAGAAATCCTCTGCTGAAATTGTACGCCTTTATTCAGTATAAGAAGTTTGTAAATTATGAACCCAGGCTTTGCGCAAGGTTTGATAAATGTATTATGATGAGTGAAGAAGATGAAAAGCAGCTCAAGCTATACAATCCGAATGTTAAAACTATTGTTATTCCACTAGGAGTTGAAAAAGATTTGTTGAAAGTTTCCAGAGGCGAATCTCAGCCATATTCTTTGGTTCATATCGGTTCATTGCAGTGGTATCCAAACCGTGAAGGATTGGATTGGTTTTTACGCGATGTATTTCCAACTGTAATTCAAAAATTACCGGGTACTAAACTATATTTATATGGGGGAGGTATACCGGAAAATTTTCACTTACCGGAAAATGTTAAACAAAATATTATTGTAAAAGGATTTGTTGAAAACATTTGGGAAGAATTGAAAGATAAATCCCTTGCAATAATTCCATTAAGAATTGGCAGCGGAATACGTGTTAAAATAATGGAATTGTTGGCGGTTGGAGTTAATTTAATTACAACTTCGCTCGGCAAAGAAGGTTTAGATGTCGAAGATGGAAAAGAATTATTAATTGCAGATTCATCAAGAGAATTCGCCGAAAAAATTATAAATTTCTTTGAGGATAAATTTGATTCATGCTGCATGAGCAGTTCCGGCAGGAGTTTTATTGAAAAAAAGTTTCTTTGGGAAAATATTGCACGGAAATTTGAACAAACCTATTTTGAATTGATTCATAATAAGATAAGTAAATGATTACAGCCTTGGAAATATTATTCTACTTACTTTGCCTTTTGGTAATTAATTCTTTTTTCATTTACCCGCTTGTTGTTTTTTTAGCAAGTAAAAGATACACTGGTCGTGTTACAATTCATGGGTTTGAACCCACCCTTTCAATTCTTATTGCCGCCTATAATGAGGAAAAGGTAATTAAAGAGAGAATAGAAAATATTGCTTCGATGAATTACGATTTGAATAAAATAGAAGTATACGTTGGTTCGGATCAATCAACCGACCGCACAAATGAAATTCTTCTTGAAGCAGAAAAAAAATATAATTGGCTGCATCTGTATATTACGGAAAAAAGGAGCGGTAAAGCTGGTATTTTAAATGAGCTTATCAAGAAAGCAAAAAATGAAATCATAGTATTCACCGATGCCAATACAGAATTTCATCCAGATGTATTTAAAAATCTTAGTGAAGATTTTGCAGATGAAAAAGTTGGCGGTGTCTGCGGCAAGCTTGTTTTAATAGAAAACGATGTGAGCCGAAGCGAGGGAGTAGAAGAAACCAAATATTGGCAGTACGAAACTATTATAAAACGTGCCGAAGGCAAGTGCGGAATTCTTCTTTCTGCAAACGGCGGAATATTTGCTATTAGAAAAGAATTGTATAAACCAATTCCAACACAAAATGCAGTTACAGACGATCTTTTTGTTTCGCTTTCTGTTATTGAACAAAATTTTAGGTTTACTTACCGCGAAGATGCAATTGCTTACGAAGGCACAGGTGTAGATTTATTATCGGAATACAATAGAAAAGTAAGATTCGGCTCAACAAATTTTCAAACACTTATTTATTTTAAAAATTTGTTGTCGTTCAAAAATCTCAAAGTTGCATACTCTTTCTTTTCGCATAAAGTAACGCGCTGGTTTTTGCCCGCCATTCTGGCATCGATTTTCATTTTAAGTTGGTTTCTGTCGGATTACGTCTATTGGGCGCAAAAGTTTTTTATGCTTCAAACGGCATTTTATCTCCTTGCATTTTGCGGCTATTTACTTTCGCTTGTAAGAATAAGAATAGCATTGTTTTCTTTACCGTATTTCTTTTTTGTTTCCAACATCGCCATTGTTGAAGGATTTATAAAATTCATACGTAAAAAGCACAGTGTAATTTGGGAATCAACAAAGAGATAAATATGAACTACAACATTATTGTTATTGGAGCGGGAATAGTAGGACTCGCAAGCGCTTTGAAAATATTGGAAAAACATCCGGCTCTAAAATTACTTGTGCTTGAAAAAGAAAACGAAGTAGCAAAACATCAAACCGGAAACAACAGCGGAGTAATTCATTCGGGAATTTATTACAAACCCGGTAGTTTAAAAGCTACAAACTGCATTCGAGGTTACGAAATGTTGTTGGAGTTTTGCGATAAGAACGATGTTAAATACGATATTTGCGGTAAAGTAATTGTTGCTACATCGCAAAATGAAATTCCCGCACTGAATAATATCTATGAACGTGGTTTGCAAAACGGTTTAAAGGGTTTAAGAAAACTTAACCGTGAGCAGCTTGTGGAATTCGAACCGTATGTAAATGGTGTTGAGGGTGTGCTTGTACCGCAGACCGGAATAGTTGATTATCTCGAAGTATCGAAAAAGTATGCTGAAAAAATTCAATTCTTCGGAGGGGAAATTAAATTCAATCAAAAAGTAAACGGTATAAAAATTAAAACAGATATTTGCGAAATTATCACAGACGATAAATCGTATACAGCCGATGTTGTTGTAACATGCACAGGACTTCATTCCGACCGCATTGCAAAGATGACGCATCCCGATTTACCGATAAGAATTATTCCTTTCCGAGGCGAGTATTATAAAATAAAGGAAGAAAAAAAATATCTTGTGAAGAATTTGATTTACCCGGTACCCGATCCGGCTTTCCCCTTTCTCGGAGTTCATTTTACAAGAATGATTGACGGCGAAAGAGAAGCCGGACCAAACGCGGTTTTTTCCTTTAAGAGGGAAGGTTACAAAAAAACAAGTTTCAATCTCCGCGATTCATTTGAATCGTTAACTTGGCGCGGATTTCATAATGTTATGATAAAAAATATGATGATGGGTATTGGAGAATATTACCGTTCATTTTATAAACCCGCATTTGTTAAAGCGTTGCAGCGGCTCGTACCGGATATTGAAAGCAATGATCTTGCAGCTGGTGGTTCCGGAGTTCGTGCACAGGCATGCAGCAAAGACGGCGGTTTGCTCGATGATTTTTACATTGTTGAAGATAAAAGAATTCTCCATGTTTGCAATGCTCCATCGCCGGCTGCTACAAGCTCATTATCTATCGGGGATTTTATTTCTCAAAAAGTTATTGAGCGTATTAATTAATTTTTTTTGAGATCCAAGTTGAATAAAAAAACTGAAAAAATATTTTTACTGATTACTGATTTCTTCACAATCAATATTACATGGTTGTTGTTTTTTTATCTCCGCGTACAAACAGGCTGGTTCGATCTTATTTCTCAACCCGATGTTCTACTTCCGATGTTTTCAATATATTTTTATTGGATTATTATTTTCACCTTTGTAGGAATGTATAGAACCTGGTTTGCGCTTTCCCGCCTGGACGAACTCTCCACTCTATTTAAATCTTCTTTTGTGGGAATATTCATTCTGCTGTTCCTTATAATGTTCGATGAATACTCTTCAAACAGCGGAACAT
Source organism: Bacteroidota bacterium (assembly GCA_023397505.1). Lineage (GTDB taxonomy): Bacteria > Bacteroidota > Ignavibacteria > Ignavibacteriales > Melioribacteraceae > JAEWUC01. The sequence continues at coordinate 58,328 of JAEWUC010000001.1, forward strand.
CAATGCGCTTTTATATTTTTCTTTACTGGGCAATTTTTCTATTCTTTGTCGGCTCGGGACGATTAGCAATTCGAAGTCTCCAAAGAAATTTGCTCATTAAAGGAATTGGCAGAAGAAACGCGTTGATTATCGGATTCAATCCCAAAGCACATGAAGTGCACGATATGATTTTAAAGTACCGCGCTCTCGGTCTTGATGTTGTTGGTTACATTGCTGCCAAAGAGAAAAATATCGGCAAGGAATATAGAGGAAAAAGGGTCATTAGCGATGTTTCGAATCTTGAAAAAACAATTGACGAGTTGAATATAAAAAATATAATTGTATCGCTCGAACGGCATCACGAAGATGAATTACTTGATGTTATTTCCAAGTGCGAAGGAAAAAATGTTGAAATAAAAATGGTTCCGGATTTGTACGATATAATCAGCGGGCAGGCGCGCACAGCTCAAATTTACGGTGTTCCACTTATCGATGTAATGCCCGAACTTATGCCGGAATGGGAAAAAAAATTAAAACGTTTAATGGATATTATTCTTTCATTGATTCTTTTAATAGTTACTTCTCCAATAACGTTAGCTTTTATGATAGCTATAAAAGTAGACAGCAAAGGACCTGTTTTTTATCTACAGGAAAGAATGGGTTTGAATGGAAAGATTTTTAAAATTGTTAAGTTTAGAACTATGGTTCAAGATGCCGAAAAAGCATCCGGACCTGTTTGGTCAACTAAAGATGATCCACGAATTACAAAGGTCGGTAGATTTATCAGGAAAGTCAGGATAGATGAAATTCCACAAGCAGTCAATGTTTTAATGGGAGATATGAGTTTTGTAGGCCCGCGCCCCGAACGACCTTATTTTGTTGAGAAACTTTCCCAGGAGATTCCGTTGTATAAGAGGCGTTTGAAAGTTCGACCCGGAATTACAGGATGGGCACAAGTTAAACACAAGTATGATGAAACAATCGAAGACGTAAAAATGAAATTACGTTACGATCTTTTTTATATTGAAAACATGAGTTTGAGAATGGATTTTAAAATTATTTTTAGAACTGTTTTTGTAGTCTTATTCGGCAAAGGACATTTTGAGTGATATGAAAACTATTGTAATTATTCCAACGTATAACGAGCTTGATAATCTTCACAGATTGCTGCCGCATGTTTTGAGCGATTATCCAGATATTCACATTCTAATTGTTGACGACAACTCGCCCGACGGAACGGCAAATTATGTTGAAGATTTGGGCAAGAATGATGAACGCGTAAAAATTATTAAGCGCGATAAAAAAAGAGGACTCGGCACCGCATACGTTGCAGGTTTTAGGTATATGCTATCGAACGGCTATGATAATGCTATACAGATGGACGCTGATTATTCTCACGACCCAATTGAAATTAAGAATTTTCTTAAAGCAATTGAAACTCACGATCTGGTAATAGGAAGCCGTTACACCGACGGAGTACGCGTTGTTAATTGGCCTATTAAAAGATTGCTGCTAAGTTATTTTGCGAATCTTTATACAAGAATTATTACCGGAATGCCCATTAAAGATGCAACCGGCGGCTTCAAATGTTTTAGAAGAGAAGTTCTTCAATCAATCGATCTCGATAAAATTAATTCAAACGGTTATTCATTCCAGATAGAAATGAATTACAAAGCTTGGAAGAAAAATTTTAGACTTTGCGAAATACCGATAACATTTGTCGACAGAGTGCACGGTACTTCAAAGATGTCTAAAAAAATAGTTTACGAAGCGGTGTTCATGGTTTGGAAATTGAGGTTCAAAAGTTTTTTCGGAACACTAAATTGATTGATAATGATTGACCTTTCCGTAATCATAGTAAATTATAACGTCAAAGAATTTCTCTTAAATTCTTTGGATTCCATTCGCAAAGCAGCGCAAAATATTTCTATAGAAATAATTGTTGTTGATAACTCATCCGATGACGGAAGCATCGAAGCCCTCAAAGACAAATATCCAGATGTGATTTTAATAGAAAATAAAAAAAATGTCGGATTTGGCAGAGCTAATAATCAAGCGCTCGAAATTGCTAAAGGGAAGTATTTTTTATTATTGAATCCAGATACTATTGTTCGCGAAGATACATTTGAAAAAATGATTAGTTTTTTTGAAACTCATCCGCAAGCCGGTATTGCCGGTTGTAAAGTTTTAAATCCCGACGCTACTTTGCAGCTTGCATGCAGAAGGGGTTTCCCCGGTCCATGGACTTCCTTCACAAAAGTTATGGGATTAAGTTCTCTTTTTCCCAAAAGCAAATTATTTGCACGTTACAACTTGACATATTTAAATGAAAACGAAACCTATGAAGTGGATGCTGTCAGCGGTGCATTTCTGATGTTGAAAAAAGAAGCGTATGAGAAAATCGGCGGGTTCGATCCGCAGTTTTTTATGTATGGCGAAGATTTGGATTTATGTTACCGTATTCAAAAAGCCGGGTTTAAAGTCTTTTACTTTCACGAAACCGAAATAATCCATTACAAAGGCGAGAGCACAAAAAGAAGCAGTATTGATGAAACCCGCGTCTTTTACGACGCTATGCATCTGTTTGTTAAAAAACATTTTTCTGCTTCTTTTATTGTAGAATCTATTCTTCAATTAGCCATACTTTTAAGAAAAATACTTGCATTCGCCAATGTTTATAAGATTGCACTGATTGGAATTTTTATAGACTTCATGTTTTTAAGCGGTTCTGTTTTTCTTGCGGAAAAAATTTATTCAAGCTATAAACTCTACGAATTTCCAGATTATGCTATCCCCTGGGTTTACTTTGCGCCGGCGCTTTTGCAATTTGTTATATCGGCTGTCAGCGGGGCATACAAGAAAAATTCTTTGTCGGTACTAAAAATTATTATCTCACTTTTTTACGGGTTTATAATTCTATCAACACTCACGTACTTTTTCAAACAATTCGCATTCAGCCGTGCAGTTGTGTTAATAACATATTTAATTGCGGTGGTTGTGTTTTTAACTTGGCGGATAGTTGTAAAAATAATTTTCAAAACCGGTTTTAGAGACACTAAAAAAGCACGTACGCTTATTGTTGGTTTTGATTCGAAAACCACCGAACTTGCATCTAAATTAAAATCACATTTTACTTCTCTTTATAATGTCGTTGGTTTGATTGGTTTTTCAAGAAAAAGTATTGGAGAGAAAATAGGGTCATATAAAGTCCTCGGTGCATTGGACAATTTAAAGAAAATCATTATAGATGAGAAAATTGAAAAAGTAATTTTCTCTTCGGAAGATTTATCTTTCGATCAGATGTTTTCAGTTGTTGCAGAATGCCATGGATTAAATGTAGAATTTATGGTTGCCGGAAAGGAACTTGATTATCTTGTTGGAAAAACTTCCGTTACAATGCTTGACGACATTGCATTGTTAAAGGTACAGTATAATATTTCCGATCTTGGATATAAACTCACAAAACAAATTTTCGATTTTGTATTAAGCTTAATCTTAATTTTACTTTGCTTTTATCCTTTGATATATTTGATCCACAAGTTCACATCAAAGAAGAACGACGTTGTAAAATTCATCCTTGAAATTCCAAAAGTATTAAAAGGAGAAAAAAGTTTTGTTGGACCGTTTGTTTCTTCTTATTACGGAGAGCTTTTTGTAGGAAAGTTGGGATTAACAGGACTCTGGTATGTTGAAAATCTTTCTGTTATAGATGAAGATGAGATGAAAAGTTTGGATTTATTTTATGCGAAAAATCAAAATATTTGGCTCGATCTCGAAATATTGGGACGAACTATTTCCAAAATGTTTTTTAAGACGGAGAAATAATGGCAAAAAATACACTCGATTTTGAAAAACCGATTATCGAATTGGAAAGTAAAATAGAAGAAATGCGGAAGTACGAAAACCAACTCGATATTTCCGAAGAAGTTCAAACTCTTGAAGAAAAAGTTAATCAGCTTAAAAAAAATATTTACGATAATCTTACACGCTGGCAGAGAGTTCAGCTTGCTCGTCATCCCGAACGACCTTATACTCAAGATTATATTTATATGATAATGGAAGATTTTATTGAATTGCACGGGGATAGACAATATAAAGATGATCATGCGATTATAGGTGGATTTGCAAAAATTGATGAATACAAAGTGATGGTAATTGGCCATCAAAAAGGACGAGATACAAAATCAAATTTGTTTAGAAATTTTGGAATGCCGAATCCCGAAGGTTATAGAAAAGCTTTGCGTTTAATGAAACTTGCTGAAAAATTTAATAAACCTGTAATCACATTATTGGATACGCCCGGTGCTTATCCGGGAATTGAGGCCGAACAGCGCGGGCAAGCGGAAGCGATTGCGCGAAATCTTTTGGAAATGAGCCGGCTTAAAGTTCCGATAATTGTTTGCATAATTGGGGAAGGTGCTAGCGGCGGCGCACTCGGCATCGGCATCGGCGACAGAATTCTAATGCTGCAAAATACTTGGTATTCTGTAATTAGTCCCGAATCTTGCTCAAGTATTTTATGGCGAAGCTGGGATTATAAAGAACAAGCAGCCGAAGCTTTAAAACTTACAGCCGAAGATTTGATAGAGCAGGGAATTGTTGACAGAATAGTACCGGAACCTCTCGGCGGCGCGCATAAAAATCATCAATTAATGGCCAGCACTTTAAAAACAGTTTTAAAAGAAGAACTTGCATCGTTAGTAAAAATTAAACCCGATAAACTTGTTCAATCCCGTTTGGAAAAATTTGGTAAAATGGGCGTTTATCAGGAATAGATTTTATAACCATTTTTTCTTGCTCATATTCGTGATCTTAATCCCGATCAATTTAAAAAGAATAAGAGCATGAGCAGATTAATGGTATGAGAAATACTAATTCATCATATAAATTCTGACATGTTAAAAAACACAACTTCCATCCGTGTGCGCTATGCCGATACCGACAAAATGCAATTCGTTTATAACGGTAAATATCTTGAGTATTTTGAAGTAGGAAGAACTGAATTGTTGAGATCATCAGGTTTAGCATATTCCGAAGTTGAAAATGCTGGTTATCAACTACCTTTGATTGAAGCCGGTGTTAAATATTTTTCGCCAGGTAGATACGATGATATTCTTGATGTTGAAGCTACAGTAAAAGAATTGTTTTCGCCAAAAGTTCATATTGAATATAAAATTACTCGCAACCCAACCGGCGAATTAATAGCTGAAGGTTTTACGACTCATATTTTTATGAATGCCGAGACAAAGAAAGCGGTAAAGCCGCCAAAAATTTACATGGACACACTTAAACCTTTTTTTACACAAGATTAATTGATGTAGTAAAGCAAAAACTGGGCTGTTCGGAAAAGATTAATAAATGAAAGAAAAAATTAAAGAGCTCTCGAAAGACACAATTCTTTATGGCATCAGTACAATTGTTGGAAGATTTTTAAATTTCATTCTAGTGCCTTTTTATACAAATGTTTTCTCGCCGGCTGAAAATGGAATATTCAACAACGTTTACGCTTACATAGCTTTTTTTAATGTAGTTTATATTTACGGAATGGACGCCGCTTTCATGAAGTTTTTTTCATCTGCGGATCAAAGTAAAAAGAAAGATACTTTTTCAACACCTTATATTTTTGTTTTAGGAACCACGCTTTTCCTTTCTCTACTTCTTATAATATTTAAAAGCAGTTTCCTTGAATTGATGGAACTAAAACAAGAATATTCTTCACTACATTCTTATTTAATATTAATTCTTTTATTCGATACAATTGCACTTGTGCCGTTTGCTAACTTACGTCTGCACCGTAAAGTTATAAAGTTTACTTCGATAAAGATTACAAACATTCTAATAAATCTTGCATTGAATTTAGTATTAATTCTCTATTTAAAAATGGGAATTGAGGCAATATTTATTGCGAACTTAGCAGCGTCAATTTTTTCTTTTGCAGCACTCACACCGGATATTTTCAAAAATCTTCATTTCAAAATTGATAAAGAAATTCTCAAAAAAATGTTGTACTTCGGGTTGCCGTATTTGCCTGCAAGTATTTCATCAACAATTGTTCAGGTTATAGATAGACCGATTGTGCAGGCAATGACGAATACCGAAACACTTGGAATTTATTCTGCAAATTATAAGCTTGGTATTTTCATGATGCTTTTTGTAACGATGTTTAATTTTGCATGGCAGCCGTTCTTTTTAACAAATGCCAAGGAAGAAAACGCAAAAGAACTGTTTTCGAAAATTCTTACATTGTTTCTGTTGGTCGCAAGTGTGATTTGGATTTTGCTCACTTTATTTGTCGATGATTTTGCGCGTTGGGAAATTTTACCGGGCCGTTCCATTATAGGTAAAGAATTTTTAAGCGGACTTTCAATCGTACCCATAATTTTACTCGGCTATTTGTTCAACGGAATTTATTATAATTTTCAAGCCGGTTTATACATTGAAGAGAAAACAAAATATTTTCCTATCGTTACGGGACTCGGAGCAATTATAAATGTCTGTTCCAATTTGATTCTTATTCCTGCATTGGGAATAATGGGCGCAGCGCTTTCTACTCTTTTTGCATACATGGCAATGGCAGCAAGTTTGTTTTATTTCTCACAAAAGGTCTTTGAAATCAAATATGAATATTCACGCATCATTAAAATCATTTCATTGATTTTTGTAACCGGCGGAGTTTATTACTATCTATTATATAATACCGGTTTGAGTTTAGCAATTAAATTTATTCTGCTTGCTGGATTTGTGTTCGCGATATTTATTCTTCGTATTCTCAACCTTTCGGAGTTTCTTAAATTAAGTAAGAAACTCATGCGAATCGGATAATTAGGTTCGTTTCAAGTTCTTTGTTTAAAATCAAGAAAGGAAAAAAAATCTTTTACTTTATATTTGTCTCAACACAATTCAGAATGTTATGGAACAAATCAAAATAAAAATTCAAAGAGTAACGGAAAATTTTAACGATATTCCGATGCCGGAATATGCCACGGAAGGAAGCAGCGGTCTTGATCTTCGTGCTGCAGTTGAAAGCGATTTTATAATTGAAAAAGGTAAAGTGGCTCTTGTTTCAACAAATCTACGTGTTGAAATTCCTTTTGGATATGAAATTCAAGTTCGACCGCGCAGCGGTTTAGCCGCAAAGAATGGGATTGGAGTTTTAAATTCTCCAGGCACAATTGATTCCGATTACCGCGGCGAAATAAAAATAATTTTATTCAACTTTGGAACTGAAGATTTTGTTATAAAACGCGGCGATAGAATTGCACAAATGATTCTTGCAAAAGTTTATAGAATGGATATTGAAGAAACTCATGAATTAAATGACAGCAACCGCGGAGACGGAGGATTTGGACATACGGGAACGAAGTGAGTGAAGAATGGAGAGCGTAGAGTTTAGAGTTAATTCAAAGAGAGTGAGATAACAATTTTTCATAATAGATAGATTCAAGTATCAAGAATCTAGAATCCAGCTTCAAGAAAAGAATGTCAGATTTTATACATATACATAATCATTCGCATTACAGTTTGCAGGACGGCGCATGCACTGTTGAAGATTTAATTGAAGCTGCAAAAGTAAACAACATGCACGCGGTTGCGCTTACCGATCACGGTGTAATGTTCGGCGTTTCGGAGTTTTATAAAAAAGCAAAAAAAGCAGGCGTCAAACCTTTAATCGGTATGGAAGCATACGTCGATTTCGAAAAAAGTAGATTAATTAAAGGCGGCGACTCCGACGGATTAAAAAAGAAAACAAAACATTACAATCATCTTCTTCTTCTCGCAAAAAATAAAACCGGCTATCAAAACTTAATGAAGATGACATCTATCGGTCACATTGAAGGATTTTATTATCGACCGAGAATTGATCTTGAAATATTAAGAAAGTACAGCGAAGGATTGATCTGCACATCTGCTTGTCCCGCCGGTCCAATTTCAACACAGCTTGTAAATGATGAATGGAAAAAAGCACGCGACATTGCGATAACTTTAAAAGAAATTTTTGATGAAGATTTTTACTTGGAAATTCAAGATCACGGGATGGATGTTGAACAGCCGATACTTTCCGGAATGCCTAAGCTTGCGCAAGAACTTGGAATAAAACTCGTTGCTTCGAATGATATTCATTATATAGATAAAGATCACGCAGTTGCACACAACATTCTTATAAACATCGGCGACAAAACAGGAAATGTAGATTATAAGGAATTGCGTTACGGCACAGATCAGATTTATTTCAAATCCGCCGATGAAATGAAAAAACTTTTCAAAAATTATAAAGGCGCAATTGAAAATACACTTGAGATAGATCAGAAAATAAATCTCGATTTAGATTTTACAGGTCATCATTATCCGCAATTTCCTATTCCGCCGGAATCAAAGGCAAAAGATCTCGAAGAATATTTAACGCAGCTTTCATATGAAGGGCTCGATAAAAGATTTAAAACAATCACACCGGAAATTGAAGATAGATTCAAGTATGAACTTGATGTAATTAAACAAATGGGTTATGCAGGGTATTTTTTAATTGTTCAGGATTTTATAAATGCATCCAAAAAACGGGGAATACCAGTCGGACCAGGCCGCGGAAGTGCTGCTGGAAGTTTGGTAGCTTATGCTCTCGGTATTACAAATGTTGATCCTTTGAAATACAGTTTATTGTTCGAAAGATTTTTGAATCCCGCAAGAAAATCAATGCCCGATATCGACGTTGACTTTGCCGACAGTCAACGCGGCGAAGTTATAGAATATGTTAAAGAAAAGTACGGCTCGGAATCTGTCTGCCAGATTATTACTTTTAATCGTCTTTCATCAAAGGCTGTTTTGCGAGATGTCGCACGCGTTCTAAAAATTCCTATTCCTCAAGTCGATGCAATTACAAAATGGATTCCATCAAAATTCGGAAGAGTATTTACAATTGATCAGGCTTTGGATGAAGTACCCGAACTTCAGTGGCTGAAGAAAACAGATGATCCGATGATGACAGAGTTGTTGAAGTATGCGAGAATACTTGAAGGTATGAACCGCAATGCTTCCACACATGCTGCAGGTGTTGTAATCGCCCCGGGCGATGTTTCGGATTATGTTCCGCTCGCAATTTACGGCGGCAATACAAAGGATATTGTTACTCAATACAACATGAAAGAATTGGAAGATGCGGGGCTTCTTAAAATGGACTTTCTCGGTCTCGATACTCTTTCAATAATTCGCGATACAATCGAGCTTGTAAAACAAACCCGCGGCGAAGCAATTGATATTGATACTATTCCCGTTGATGATCCAAAAACATATGATTTGTTTTCAAAAGGGCAAACAACAGGCGTTTTTCAGTTTGAATCCGCTCCGATGAGGGAATATTTAAAGAAGCTGAAACCTACAAGTATAAATGATCTTTCGGCGATGAACGCATTATACCGTCCAGGACCGATGGATTTTATTAATGATTTTATTGATCGAAAACACGGAAGAAAAAAAATTGAGTATTTGCATCCCGTACTCGAAGAAATATTAAAAGAAACATACGGTATTATTGTTTACCAGGAACAAGTAATCCAGATTGCTAACAAAGTCGGTGGGATGAGTTTAGCGGAAGCGGATTTGCTGCGCCGCGCAATGGGCAAAAAAGACCTGAAGGCGATGGCGGAGCAGAAAGAAAAATTTACCGAAGGCGCAGTAAAAAACAATATTGATAAAAAAAGTGCTGTTGAAATTTTTGACGCCATTGATAAATTTGCGAATTACGGATTTAACAAATCACACTCGGTTGCATATTCTATTGTTGCTTATCAAACCGCATATTTAAAAGCTCATTATCAAGAAGAAACACTTGCTGCAAATCTTTCCAACAAATACGACAGTACTGATAAAGTTACAATTCTTTTAGAAGACTGCAGAAAACTTGGAGTAAAAGTTCAACAACCGGACATAAATAATCCGTCTGTGATGTTCAAGGTTAAAGACAAGAAGATAATTTTTGGAATGGCGGCAATTAAAAACGTTGGCATCCCGGCAGTTGAAGAAATTCAAAGAGCACATGAAGAACTGGGAAGAGATTTTACAAGTATATATGATTTTTGTGCGCACGTTGACACTCGCCTTGTTAACAAACGCGCTCTCGAAGGTTTAGTTCTCGCAGGTGCATTCGATAATTTCGGTGGAACAAGAGCGCAGCATTTAGCGGCAGTAGAAGAAGCTTTGAGTATCGGCGGTAAAATTAAATCGGCAAAAGAAAATCATAGCGATAGTTTGTTCGGCGGCGGCGATCAGGAATTTCATTTTGAAGAACCGCAACTTCCCGAGGTTCGTCCGTGGGAAGTTAAAGAACGTTTGGCAAAGGAAAGACAGGTGCTTGGTTTTTATTTAAGCGATCACCCGTTAAGAAAATTTGATACTGAATATAATTCGTTTGCAACTGTACATCTCGGTGAGCCGGCAACTTTTAATTTTAACGATGCTGTTCGAGCGTGCGGTGTTGTAACGGACGTAATGCCAAAGACGGATAAAGCCGGTCGCAAAATGGCATTCTTCAAACTAGATGACTATTCCGGTTCATGCGATTGTTTAATGTTCTCAAAAGTATTTGCCGAGTACGGGGAATTGATTACAACCGAATCAACAATAATGGTAAAAGGAAAACTCGAAAGCAGCGGCGATACTGTTAAACTTCATGTCGATGAGGCAATCCCGCTTTCGGAAGTTCGAGCCAAATTTACTAAAAGACTGGGTATTATTATTGATACTGAAAATCATAACGAAGAAACAATTACACAGTTGAAAACTTTATTCGAACAAAACGAAGGTAAATACCCGGTAAATATGTTGATTCGTGATAATTTAGTTAATAGGGAATTTGCGGTTGATTACAAGGTAAATCTAAACGATGATTTTATCGAACAGATTAAAAAAATATTGGGATATGATTCTGTATCATTCTTTAATTAATTTATAAAGATATTCCCTCTTTATAACGTTTGATATAAATTTTGTATTTCTTAAGTTTGTGCCACCTTTCAAATAAGAGGATTAAAAATGGAAAATAAATGGGCACTGATTTTAGGTGCTTCCAGTGGTTTCGGCGGCGCTTCCGCTGTTGAACTTGCAAAGAACGGTTATAATATTTTTGGTATTCATTTGGACCGTCAGGCAACGATGCCGATGGTTCACCAAATAATAAAGAAGATAGAAAAGACTGGACAGCAGGCAGTTTTTTTTAATATAAATGCTGCCGATCAAATAAAAATAAACGATACACTTGATGAAATAAAAGAAAGATTTACTACAAAAGAACATCCCAAAATTAATGTGCTGATTCATTCGCTTGCTTTCGGAACGCTTAAACCATACATCTCAAAAAATCCAAATGACAGTGTTACTCCCGCTCAAATGAATATGACGCTTGATGTAATGGCTCATGCTCTTGTTTATTGGACACAAGGATTATATCAACGGGATTTACTTGCGCATAACGGAAGAATATTTGCATTAACAAGCGCGGGTTCTCAAACTGTAATTCCAAACTATGGAGCCGTCTCGGCTGCAAAAGCAGCACTTGAATCTCACATACGCCAGCTTGCCGTTGAACTTGGACCGATGTGTATTGCATGTAATTCAATAATGGCAGGTGTTACAGACACACCGGCAGGAAGAAAGATACCAAAGTTTGATAAAATGCTTCGCGCGGCTGAAGAAAAAAATCCGCGTGGAAAATTAACTACTCCCGAGGAAGTTGCAAATGCAATTGTAGCATTGTGCGATGAAAAATGCGGATGGATTTCGGGAAATGTTATTGGTGTTGACGGAGGTGAATATGTAGTAAATTATATAGGCGAAAGAACCAACAACTCGCATAAATAACAAACCGGAATAAATTATGAATGAATTTTCCTTTACTGAAGAACAGAAAATGCTTCGCGATATGACTCGCGATTTTGTAAACAACGAAATAAAACCTATTGCTTCAAAAATAGATTCGGAAGAAAAAATTCCTGACAATCTAATAAAAAAGCTTGGTGAACTCGGCTTTCTCGGTGTTTCATTTCCCGAAGAATATGGCGGCGGCGGTTTTGGTGAAGTTGGTTACTGCTTAATGCAGGAAGAAATTGCGCGCGGGTGTATGTCAACCGCGACATTTATCGGCGCACATCAATCGATCGGTGCAAATGTAATTAATATTGGCGGAACGGAAGAACAAAAACAAAAATATCTTGTTCCACTCGCTAAGGGGGAAAAGATAGGCGCATTCTGTTTAACCGAAGCTCAAGCAGGTTCGGATTCTTTTAATGTAAAAACTCGCGCAGAGTTCGACGGAGAGAATTGGATTTTAAATGGCGAAAAACTTTGGATTACAAACGGAAGCATTGCAAATATTGTTAGTGTTTTCGCCAGAACTTCTAAAGGATTAACGGCGTTTATTGTTGAAACTGATTCACCTGGATTTCAAGCGGGGCCGCCGGAAAAAAAAATGGGAATTAAAGGAAGCACAACAAATCCAATAACTTTCGACAATGTTAAAATTCCGAAAGAAAATTTAATTGGAACAGACGGACGCGGTTTTATTTTAGCTATGAAGACTCTCGATGCAGGAAGATTAGGACTCGGCGCTGCATGTCTCGGTGCAGCAAAAGAATTATTGGCACAATCTGCAATTTATGCAAAACAGCGCAAGCAGTTCGATCAAACGATTTCCAATTTCCAGGCCATACAATTTATGCTTGCGGAAATGTCAACGTTAATATACGCGATGGAATCTATGGTTTATCGTACTGCTGTTGATTATGATCTGAAAAAAGATGTATCCCGACAATCGGCAACTGTAAAACTTTTCTGTTCTGAATCGCTCGATAAAATTGCCGATTTCGCCGTACAAATTCACGGCGGCATGGGTTATTCACGCGAACTTCCAATCGAAAGATATTATAGAGATTCGCGCATTAATAGAATTTTTGAAGGTACAAACGAAATTCAAAAAGGAATTATTGCCCGCGATGTTTTAAAGAAAAACGGCGCAATGTAATTAAGAAAACAAAATTAAAGGAGCACCAGTTAATATGAAACCTTTTACATTTACCGATAGCAATTTTGATGCAGAAGCTTTAAAATTCGATAAACCTGTTGTTGTAGATTTTTGGGCTGAATGGTGCGGACCATGCCGAATGATTGGACCAATCATTGAAGAACTTTCTGAAACGTTTGACGGCAAAGCAAAAGTAGGTAAACTTAATGTTGATGAAAATCCTCAAGTAGCAATGAAGTACGGTGTAAGAAGCATTCCTACAGTTTTATTTATTAAAAACGGAGAGGTTGCAGACAAAGTTATCGGCGCAGTGCAAAAAACTGTATTTGTAGATAAGCTAAATGCCTTGGTAAAATAAAACTTTTTTGAAATGAAGGTAGTTTTTCTTCTATTAGTAACATGTAACTTTATTACTGCACAAAATTATCAGTGGGTAAACTATAACAAAGAAAATTCCGGTTTACCCACAAATTCAATCCAGTTTATAACTCAAGATAAAAACGATAACTATTGGATCGGAACATACGATGCCGGGCTTGTTTTCTTTGATGGTGAGAACTGGAAAGTATTTAATACTGCAAACTCACAATTGCCGCACAATTCCGTTAGAACAATAGCTGTTGATAAAACAGAAAATATTTGGGTAGGAACCTACGGCGGAGGTTTAGCAAAATTTTTCAACGGCGAATGGAAAATTTATAATACAAAAAATTCTTTGTTACCGGATAATTTTATTTATTCAATTGCTGTTGATTCTGCCAATAATTTGTGGATCGGCACTAGTTACATGGGACTTGTAAAATTCGACGGAGAGAAGTTTCACATATTTAACAAATCAAATTCTATTATTCCGATTGATAAAATCACAAGCGTTTTTATTGACAAACAAGAAATACTTTGGATAGGCACCCCTGAAGAAACTGTGTGTTTTAAGAACGGAATTTTTTTGAAATCCTCCGAACTCGATACTTTTTTTTGCGATACAGGTATATATCAGATTTCAGGTGATTATAAAAACAGGATTTTATTTGCTTACAAATTTGGTGGTCTCGGAATTTTTGATGGCGAAAAATATTTTTCCTTTACGCCAAAGAATTCTAAAATTCCGTTTTCAGGTTTTTATTCAGTTGCCTCAGATAGTAATGGAATAATATGGTTAGCTTCGTTTGGAAATGGAGTAGTATGCTATAATGGCAAAGATTGGATACAATTCAGGAAAAGTAATTATAAGCTTATGGACGATTTAGTGTTTTATGTTTATGTTGATAAACAGAACAATAAATGGTTTGGCACCTATTTCTCCGGGGTATTTATTTATAATAATGAAGGCGTAAGGTTGAAATAAATTAAATTATTTTGTTTTATTTGCCGTTTTGACTTATTTTTGTAAACATAAAAAGGAAAGAGTTGGAAATTAATAATCTTCCAGCTATCCCATTTAAGAGTAGGTAATAATTTTGGATTCTTAAAACAGGCTACTACTTTAAATCCTTGACAAAGAAGAATTCTGATAGTATTTTCAGATGAAAATAAATGAAATTTCTATGATTTCTCGTAGAAAATGCATAAATGTTTTTTGAAGGGCTTTAGAAAACTTTTTGTTCTGTTAATACAGTTCAATTTTTTCTTGTGCATTAAGACTACATAAATCATTAGAAGTTCCGCAGTTTGAAGGGCAAAAAATCAGTACTGTTTTATTTTTCAAATAATTTACTCTTAGGTAATTAATACTAATATTCAAACAGATAGAAGGAGGAAGTTATTGAAATTGCTTTACAAGTTTTCATTTCAACAAACCCTTTCTTAATTAACTCAACAAATTAAGGAGTAAGATATGCATCGAAAGATTTTTTACTTTTTGCTAATTCTATCTTTGTTTCCTGCATTACTTGAAGCGGGAACAAGAGGTAGAATAAAAGGAAAAGTTGTCGATTTGCAGACAGGCGACGCACTAATTGGTGCCAACGTAATTGTTATGGGCACAAGTTCAGGAGCGGCAACAGACGCAAATGGTGATTTCCTTTTGCAAAACCTTGAAGCCGGCGTTTATACTGTTCGCGCTTCATACCTTGGTTATCAAACAATAACCATTTCTAATGTTCGTGTTAATGCAGACTTAACCGCGTATATAGACTTCGAACTTCCAAGTGAAGATATACAGGTTGGTACTGTAGAAATTGTTGCACAAAAACCTCTTATCCAGAAAGACAATACAAACGCTGTTAGAATTACAACCTCGGAAGATATTGATGCTCTTCCAGTAAGAGGTATTAATAATATTATTTCATTAACTGCCGGCGTTATTTATGATAACGATAACATCTATATTAGAGGCGGTAGAAATGACGAAGTTGGATATTACCTCGAAGGCGTTTCAATAAGAAACCCGCTTAGCGGCGGTAGAGGCGTTAGCATTGCTCAAGATGCTATCGAAGAAATTCAAGTTCAATCAGGTGGATACACTGCTGAATTTGGAAATGCTAACTCAGGTATTATCAGACAGTCATTCAAATCTGGCGGTGCTCAACTAAAAGCAAGCTTAGAATATATTACTGATAATTTATCATTCAAGAGTAAAGAAGATGCTTTTGACGGCAAAAAAACTCTTGGTGCCTACCAATGGGGTTATAATGAAATCAGTGGTGTTTTAAGCGGTCCACTTTTCGATCAAAGCATAAAATTCTTTGCTAACGTTAACTATCAATATTATA
Source organism: Bacteroidota bacterium (assembly GCA_023397505.1). Lineage (GTDB taxonomy): Bacteria > Bacteroidota > Ignavibacteria > Ignavibacteriales > Melioribacteraceae > JAEWUC01. The sequence continues at coordinate 74,024 of JAEWUC010000001.1, forward strand.
GAGACCCTGATGCAAACTTTTATTCCGGTTTGAACATGGGCGTTTACGGCGATCCGGTTACAGGTGATACTGTTAATCTTGTTATGCCTGCCGGTCCAAGAAGAAAAAATCAAGAACAAAGCTACATCTTTACCGGTACTTTGAATATCGATTTAAAACCGGTTCTCTTAAGAATTTCCGGTAACTATACAATGAATCAAGAAGATGCTATTAGAGCTTCTTCCAATAACGATTATATTCAAAACATGCTTAACAACAGAGTTGGTCTTACCGAAAGAAATAACGGTACAGTTAGTTTGAAAATGACTCATGTGTTAAGTTCTACAATGTTTTATGAATTAAGCGCAGGTTATTACTTCCAACAAGGCGAAACATTTGACAGATATTTAGCAAAAGATCCTTGGTTATACGGTGATAGCGTTGCCAACGCCGATGCCGGTTTTACTTTTTCAAGACCTGCACCGGATCAAAGATTGGATAACTATGGCCGTTACAAAGTTCCTCAGCCATACAAAATTATGATTTGGGATTTCTATCAAGACGGTTCTGTTCCTGTATCTTATTCTAAAACCAATTATGATGGTCTAAGCTTTAACGGAAACTTATCTGTTCTTCTTGGAAAATATCATTCATTGAAAATAGGCGGTGAGTACCAGACTTATGCTCTAAGCCAATGGAGTACTCCTTTTGCTGCTTCAAGAAATCTTGCAAACCTTCTTGATACATATATGAGCGATCCGTCTAAAGCAGGTATATCTAAAGAACAAGCAAAACAAGATGTTCTAGTTAATTACGGCGTTAACAATTACGGTTATGACGTTCTTGGCAATGAATATACAGGCGACGGCTTCTACGCTCCTCGTAAACCGGTTTTTGCTTCTGCATACATTCAAGATAAAATTGAATATGAGGACCTTATCATTAATGCAGGTTTAAGATTCGATTATATCGATACTGATAACATGCAGCTTATTGATCCAACAGATCCTTCAAAAGGTATAAATAAAAATACAAAAGCATTAATTCCTGAAGGTTGGGAAAAGGTTCCTACTTTCAGTTCTATCAGCCCGAGATTAGGTTTCTCATTCCCGGTTACTGATAAAACAGTATTCCATGCACAGTACGGAAAATTTATTCAGCAACCTGCTCTTAACGATTCTTACTGGGGATATAATACATACGCTTACATGTTGATTCAAGGTAACTTTTTCGGAAACAGTTTCACCGGTCCGAATTTGAGACCTACACGTACAACAAACTATGAAATCGGTTTCAACCAACAATTAACTGACTACTTAGCTTTCGACGTTACCGGTTACTACCGCGATGTTAAAGATCAAGTAGTTTTTATTGCACAACAAGCTGATGAGCGCCAAGGATTCCAAGATTATTATATTAAAGCAAACGGAGATTTCGCAACTACAAAGGGTATTGAATTAACCCTTACAATGCGCAGATATCAACGTTTGGCTTTGAACGGTTCCATTTCGTTCCAAGATGCACGCGGTACCGGTTCTTTCCCCGGTTCAAACCGTGGTATTGTTGGTTCACCGCTCGTTCCTGGTCAACCATATGTTCCAAAATATATCTCTCCTCTTGATTTCAATAGAGATCTTACAGCTAACTTAAATATTGATTACCGTTTCGGCGAAAACGACGGACCTGCATTCTTAAATAATTTCGGCGTTTCAGTATTGTTGAAATATGAAGCAGGCAGACCTTTTACAAGAGGCCAAGGCGATCCTGATCAAATTGGTGATTCTCAGCCTAACTCTGGTGATGCTCGTTTCAGAACAGCTATCGAACCTTTAAATGCTTCTCTTATGCCTTCAACATTCCAGGTTGATTTAAGAATCGAAAAATCATTCAACATATTCGACAGATTATCGGCAAACGTTTACGTGTTTGTAATTAATTTGTTTGATACAAAGAATGTTAACAACGTATTCTTAGCAACAGGTTCTGCCGATGATAACGGTTACGTCACAAATCCTACATACATTGCCGATAAACAAAAATTGTATGGTGGCGATTCGTTTGCCGATTTATATAGAGCTATGAATATTACAAATGCAGACTTTTTATATGATGCGCCACGACAGATCAGATTCGGTATTAGGTTAGAATATTAATGAATCCAAAAAGATTAAATAGGAGAAATAGAAAATGAGATATTTAAATAGATTCTTTTATCTATTGATTTTACTTTCTCTTATCATTTTCCAACCTAATGCTGGCTTTGCAAAAGGTGATAAGAATGCTAAGGGAAATAGTTTACAAAAAGTCAACGGAGCACCGTTGGCAACATGGTTTACTATAAACAATGTTGCTACAATATTAAGAAACGACGGTATGTCCGACCTTAACGGTAACGATTCGGGTTTTGAATATCCGAACGGAAGCAACAAAACAGTATTTTTTGAATCCGGCTTTTTATACGGCGGTTTATATAAAGGCGAATGGAGAGTCGGCGGTTCAACTTATAATCATAGCCAAGTTGGCGGAAGAATTCTTGATGACGGCAGCGCTGAAGATCCTGGATTGCCTCATGTAAGAATATACAGAGTAAGACGTGATTATAAAGATCCTGATGCTGATTTCTCAAAAGAAATGAATAAAGACGGGTTATCAAAAGCAGAAATTATTGATCAGTATAAAACAGACTGGGATAATTGGCCAGCTCAATATGGCGCACCTTTCGAAGATACTGACGGTAACGGTGTGTATAATCCTGCTTTGGATATACCGGGCGTTCCGGGCGCAGATCAAACGATTTGGTTTGTTAATAACGATTTAGATCCAAGTGCAAACCAGCAATTCTACGGCACTCTCGGTCTTGGTTTCGAAATGCAAGCTACAATCTGGGGTTATAATACCACAGGCGCTCTTGGTAACGCAATGTTCCGCCGTTACACAATTGTAAATAAAGGCGGCGAAAATGTTGATAGTATGTATGTTTGTATGTGGAGCGATCCTGATCTCGGCGACGCAAGCGACGATTTTACAGGATGCGATACTACATTAAGCTTAGGCTTTATTTATAACGGCGACAATGATGACGGACAATACGGCGCTAATCCTCCGGCAGGTGGATTTGACTTCTTCCAAGGTCCGATTGTTGAAGGCGAACCAACAGATCATGCTATCTTTAAAGGACAAATTCTTCAAGGATATAAAAATTTACCGATGTCGGCTTACTTTTTCTTTATAAACAGCGATAACGTTTATACCGACCCGGCTTTAAATCAACCGATTGGTGCTACACAAATGAGAAATCTTTTCGAAGGAAAGATTTCAACAACAGGTGTACCTTTTCAAGATCCTTTAACCGGTGTTGCTACTAAATTTACACTTGCCGGCGACCCGATTACAAGTAGAGGTTGGATTGATGGAATACTACACTCACCGGGCGACAGACGTCTTGGTATGGTTGCCGGTCCATTCAATTTTGCAGCAGGCGATACGCAAGAAGTTGTAGTTGGTCAGTTTGTTGCCGGTGCTACAGAAGGCATCGACCGCCTTGGCGCTGTTGGTTTATTAAAATTCTACGATCTTGAATTACAACAAGCTTACGATAACTTCTTCAGTGTTCCCCCGACAGTTAGAGCACCTGTTGTTACTGCAGTTGCGTCAGATCAAAAAGTTTCTTTGGTTTGGGGCGATAGAGAAGATATTTATACTCAGACTGAAGGTTATGATAATCTCGGTTATCAGTTCGAAGGTTATTGTGTTTATCAATTACCAAGTGCGACAGCTACTCTTGAACAAGCTAAACTTGTTGAAACATTCGACATTGTAAATCTTTACCAAAGGATTGAAAGTACAGTATTCGATCCCGGTACAAGTACAATTACAAAGAAATTCACAAAATTTGGTACTGATAGCGGTATTAAGAGATCAATAGTTATTGAAAAAGACGCTATGAGAAACGGCCAACCGATTGTAAACGGTACAGAGTATTATTTTGCTGTTACAGCTTATGTTTATAATCCAGATCCAGAAGCTGTACCAAACGTAATTGAAACTCCTTTGACTGTATTTACAATAGTTCCTCAAGGACCTAATCCAGGTGTTAGCATTGGATTATCAGGCGAAGAATTGGATGTAAATCATACTGGATTGAGTGATGGTGTTGTTGAAGCTATTGTAGTTGATCCAAGCAAAACAACAGGTCATAATTATAAAGTTAATTTTAAACTTGATGAAAATACCGGCGAATATTTGTGGGATTTGATTGATGTAACCGCAGGCAACAAAGTTGTTTTAGGTGATCAAGTTCAAACTGAGGCCTACACTACTAGAATTGTTGATGGTTTACAATTAAGAGTATATGGACCTCCGGTTGGTATTAATAACTACTCATTTACGCCATCTGCAGCTAGATGGTTTACTGGCGTTAACTGGGGCGGTTCATCATTTTTTGGTGGTTTGGACATTGGTCCTTATTTCTTTGGAAGTAGTGTTTCTGCAGATCAATATGTTACAGTCGAAGTAAGATTTAAAACTACTGCTACTGGTCAGAAAGCATACCGTTATGTTCGCGGCGCAACACCAAGTTATGGCTATCAAGATTACATGCCTCAGCATTTTGAAGTTTGGGATGTTACATCACAACCAAACCGTCAATTAGCCGCCGGATATGTTGAGCAGAACGGTTCAGAAGCAGCAAATTCATTGTGGCAGCCCACAGCAAGTAATGCTGACCGTGAATATTTATTTATATTTAATACTCCTTATACACCGGAACCAGATCCGTTCTATACAAGTCCTGATAGGAATTTCTCGGCAAATGCAGATGAATTTCCAACTCTTTATGCATTGTGGCCATTACAACGCGGTACAATGCCGTTTAATCCACAGGATGGACAGGTCTTTAAGATTACTCCTAACTTTGCAAACAGTGGTGGAGATACATTCACATTTACATCTCCGGCTGTTACTTACAACGCAGATCAGGCAGCCACGGATATTGAAAAGATCAATGCTTTCCCGAATCCGTATTACGGAGTAAATCCAAGAGAAGTTAATAAATATCAAAAGTACATTACATTCAGCCATCTTCCGCAAAAAGCTACAATTCGTATATTCAACTTAGCGGGACAGTTGGTTAATTCTATTGATAAAGATGATGTTAGTCCTTTTGCAAAATGGAATCTATCTAACGATGCCAATATTCCTGTAGCAAGCGGTTTATATATTGTGCATGTAGATATGCCTGAAATAGGCGCAACTAAGATTCTAAAAGTTGCGATCATTCAAGAACAACAAATCCTTGATAGATTCTAAAAATTAAAAGGAGACTAAAAAAATGAAGAAGATAAAATTAATTAGTTTATTACTCGTATTGGCGATTGTTGCCTCTAGCGTAGTTTACGCGGGGGGGGGTAATCGTAACGGTACTGCCGGTGCAACAGAGTTGCTTATACCGGTAGGCGCACGGGGCATCGCGATGTCCGGTGCAACATTAACCGGCGCTAAAGGTGTGGAAGCCATTTATTGGAATCCCGCTAACTTAGCCCGCACAGATTACAGCACAACAGTTATGTTTTCACAAATGTCGTATATAGCCGATATCGGTGTAAGTTATGCCGCAATCGGTACAAACATTGAAGGTCTTGGTGCTCTTGGTTTCAGTATTAAAGCTTTATCTATGGATGAAATTGCAATTACAACCGTAGATAAACCTGACGGAACCGGACAATTCTTCACACCTCAATTTGTAACTCTTGGTTTAACATATTCAAGATTACTCAGCGATAGAATTTCCGTTGGTGTTACAATGAATTATGTTACCGAAAAATTGGATTTGGTTAGCGCAAGCGGTATAGCATTCAACATCGGCGTTGCTTATAAAAACCTCGGCAACATCGACGGTTTGAGCTTTGCTCTTGCTATTAAAAACCTTGGTCCTCAAATGAGTTACGATGGTTCTGCATTGTATGTAAAAGCAGAATCACCTGATCTTGAAAGAACTTCTCAATTGTACAAAATAGATGTTGCAGCTTTCGAGTTGCCTTCTACTTTGGAACTTGGCGTAGGTTATGAATTCAACATCAACGAAAGCAACAGTTTGAGTATGAATACTGTTTTCCAAAACAGTAACTTCTATGCCGATGAATATAAAATCGGTGCAGAATATTCATACGATAATACTTTCTTTGGAAGAATCGGTTATTCGATGCTCGACGGAATCGAAACAGCAGACCAAGTTTACGGTTTGACATTCGGCGCCGGCATCAATTACAACCTCGGCAGTTCAACAGTTAAGATCGATTACGCATTCAGAGAAGCAAAATTCTTCGATAGCAACCACATTTTTGCGATCTCGTTCGGATTTTAGTACTGTATTTTAGTACTATTTTTAAAGAAGCCCTCTATATTTTAGAGGGCTTCTTATTTTATTTTTGTACTGATTAATTTTTACAAACAATCTTTTTGGAAAATGAAATGACGAGATTTTTACTTTTCTTCTTTTTATTAAACGGTGCAATATTTAGCCAACCTATTAAAAAATTAGATTACTTCTCCCGTCAAAATTTTACTCACGAAGATTTTGAATTAAATAAAATTAAAACCCTAAAAATAGAAAACAGGAAAAGATTTTCTGCTTATTACACAAAAGATCATAAATTGCCCGAAAAGAAGACTCTTGTAGAAGAAATAAAATTTAAAAACGGTGTGCCTACAGAAAAAATATTTTACAACTCCTATGGCGGTGTGAAAAACCGAGTTGAATATAAATACGACAAAAAGAACAATCTTATTAGCGAAGAAGCATATAACGAATATGGAAATATTACATCAAGAAGAGAGATAAAATATAATAATCAAAACGACACAAGTGAAGTAGTGACTACTTATAACAGGCGGAGCAAAAATGAAAAAAAACAATTTTTGTACGACGATCAAAACAGGCTAATTACAATTAAACATTTTGATCAGAACGATAAAATATTCATGAATCAAAATTTTATTTATGAAAAAGGACATCTGAAATTTCTAAGCATAACGAATGCCGATGATGTAAAGGTAAACGAATCGGAATTTTTTTATAATGAAGCCGGCAATCTAATAGCCGAAAAACAAAACGGACTTGAAAAAAAGTATATTTATGATGAAAAAAACAGACTAATTAAGGTTGAGTTCGGGAACGAACTGCGTGTTTACAAATATAACAACCGTGATTATTTTGAAGACGATAGATTCTTTATTAACAATAAAAGACAATACAGATTAACTTTTACATATACAAATACCGGTTTGGTGGATGAAGTAATAAGATATGACTCCGAGGACATAAAAGTTTTCTATTCAAAATATACATACAAGTAAAATTTGATTATAACGGAGATTTAGAAATGAGAAAGAGTTGCTTTCTGTTTGTAGCTGCATTAATTATATCAGCCGATATTGTTACTGCTCAAACCGAACTAAATTTTGAATTTGATTATGCGAGATTTAGGTATGATACTAGTTCGGTTTACCTTGAGTTTTACTACAACCTTAATTCAAAGAATATGAAGGTTGTTGAACAGCAAAATAATAAAATGACCGAAGCAATTGTTCATATTGAAATGAAAGATTTAGTTGCCGACAGTTTCTTTATTAATAAAGATTGGAAAATTCAGAATTTGATTATCGAAAATGATTCAACTATGATAGTGCAAAATCTTTCGGGAGTTTTGGGATTTACGGTTCCTGCAGGCAATTATTCACTGAATATTAAAGCGTATGATGCTAATAATGTTGAATTAGCTAAATCAATAAAAGAGAATATTCAAATAATTCCATTCGATAATAACTATGCAATTTCCGATATCCAATTGGCTAGCAATATTAAAAACCTTGATACAGATCCTAATTCTATTTTTTATAAAAACACTTTCGAAGTTATTCCTAATCCTTCAATGCTGTATTCAGATCAAGCGCCGGCGGCATTTTATTATGCGGAACTTTATAATTTAACAAGCGGCGACAGCGGTAACGGATTCACACTTCAAAAATTATTATTCAACAGTGCCGGTAATAACGTATATAAAAGCGAAAAAACTATAAAGAAATCAGCAAGTTCTATTGTAGAAGTTGGAGTAATTAATCTTTTAAAATACCCTACAGATTCTTACAATCTCGTTCTAAGTCTGGTTGAAAACAAAACAAATAAAGCTTATGTATCTTCAAAGAGATTCTATCATTATAATCCTGGTATTGTAGATACTTCTTTAGTAAAATCCTTAAACGCAGGAATGCTTGGAAGTTCATTCGCAATAATGACAATTGAAGAATGCGATAAAATGTTTAACCAAAGCAAATATATAGCAACGCAAAATGAAATTGATAGGTACAAAGCAATTGATTCTCTCGATGCTAAAAGAACATTCTTAATGAATTTTTGGAAGAGTAGAGATACTGAGCCGTCAACGCCGCAAAATGAATTTCAGCAGGACTATATGAGAAGGGTTGAATTTGCTAATACTAATTTCAGACATGCACAAAATGAAGGTTATATAACGGATAGAGGCCGTGTATATTTGATATACGGCGAACCCGATCAAAAAGATTATTACCCTAATGAATCCGACATGAAACCTTATGAAGTTTGGTTTTACAATAATATTGAAGGCGGAGTTGCGTTTTACTTTGGCGATGTTACAGGTTTTGGAAAATATGAATTACTGCACTCTACCAAAAGAGGCGAATTTAAAGATGAAAACTGGATGTATAGAATCAGCGCAAGCAAGCAATGATAGATAAAAACAAAATTGAGTTTTTTTTATTCCGGTCCGCTCAAAAAATTTTCGGTTTCATCGGCATTAATACTACAAGGCGTATCGCGGTTCTTGTCGGTACGCTGTTTTTTTATCTGATTCCAATAAGAAAAAAGACAACTATTGAAAATCTTTCAAAAGCCTTTCCGGATTTATCCATTAGTAAAATAAAAGAACTTGCAAAGAAAAATTATCAGAATGTAACAATCACTTTTTTGGAACTAATGTGTATGCAGTCCATTTCTTCGGCTCAAATTAAAAGCGAGGTTGAATTCGATAAACCCGAACTGCTTCATCATTTAATTGATGAACCAAACGGATTGATTGTTTTTACAGGTCATTTCGGGAATTGGGAATTTTTAATGACCGCAATCGCTTTGAATATAAAAACACATTTTAATGTTTTAATGCGACCCCAGCGTAATTGCTACATTAATAAATGGCTTAAGAAAACTAGGGCCCGTTTTGGCACGAGGGTTATTGAAGCCGGGGTTAGTGTAAAGGAGTTATTTAAGGCATTGGTAAACAAAGAAGCTGTTGGAATTGCAGGCGATCAAAGAGGACATTTTGATAATCCGAGGTTTAATTTTTTTAATCAACCGACAGCATTATATACCGGAACAGCATCAATTGCATTGAGGACTAAAAGCAACATATTATTGACAGCATTGGTTCGGCAAAAGGATTTTAAATTCATGTGTTATCTTGAACAACTAAGTTTTGAAAATCTGCCTGACGATGAAGAAGCGAAGATAAAGGAAATTACACAGCGTTATATTTCTTTCATTGAGAAATACGTACGGCAGTATCCCGAACAATATTTTTGGATGCACAAACTCTGGAAGTATTAATGAGCGTACAAAAATTTCTTATTATACAAACAGCTTTCCTAGGCGACGCTATACTTACACTGCCGATGATTCAAGTACTGTCAAAAAAAAATCCTAATTCCCAAATTGATGTTGTATCAATACCTTCGACGAAAGAAATTTTTGAAGCATCACCCTATGTTAATAAAGTATTAGTTCTAGATAAACGAGGAAAACATAAATCATTAATTAATCTGTACAACTTTGTTTCCCTAATAAAAAATGAAAATTATACAAGAATATACTCTCCGCATAGATCGTTCAGAACTTCCCTTATTGTATTATTAAGCAGGGTAAAAGAAACCTACGGTTTTGATACTTCGGCACTAAGTTTTGTTTATAAAAAGAAAATTAAATATGAATCCTATTTGCATGAAGTTGAAAGGAATCTTAAGCTTATCGGGTTAATAAATGAAAGGGATAATTGGAAAATCAAGCCCGTGATTAATATACACGATTCCATTGTTAAAAAGATTGATGAATTATTGAATAAAATTACAGGAAGAAGAATAATAGCCATTGCACCGGGCTCGGTTTGGAATACAAAAAAATATCCAACAGCGTATTTTGAAAAAGTGGTTGATTACCTCATAGCCAAAAATTTCTATGTAGTTTTGATTGGCGGCAGTGATGATAAAATATTGTGCAGATCAATATCACAGAAATATACAAATAGCATTCAATCGTTTGCCGGAAATTTGAATATAATTGAATCGATAGAATTAATTAAACGATGCTCACTCATATTATGTAACGATAGTGCACCAACACATTTGGGAATGATTGCTGATATTCCAACGCTTACAATTTATTGTTCTACAATACCTCAATTTGGTTTTTATCCTTATAATAAAAAAAGTGACTATCTTTCATTCAACGAGCTAAATTGTAAGCCGTGCGGTATTCACGGACATGATAAATGTCCGATTAATACATTCGATTGCGGTTATAAACTCATGCCGGAAATGGTGATAGAGAAAATCGCAAAATTACTTGATTAAGAAAAAATAAGAGTAAATTCATATATTTAAACGACACATAGGAATTATTATGAATCGTTTTGATTGGAAAAAATTTAGAAATACCCAGATTTACATTACACCCGACTTGCCCGAAAAAGCAACAAAAAGATATAAATTTAGTCTTTTGCGAATTATTGGGTATGGATTAATCTATACTTTTTTTTCATGGATGATTTTAATATTGATTTTAGGGATTACACCTTTAAAAGATTTTCTTTTTGTTCTTGATGAAAAAGAATTTAAAGTACAAGCGGAGAAAGTTGCCGAGCTTCAGGAAAAAGTTTCATTTCTTACAAATCGGTTACAAGAAGTTGCATCTACAAATGAAAAAATGAGATATGCTATGCAACTTGCCGAACAAGATAGTTCTGAAAGAAAAGAATCAATTTACGATACATTAAAAAAACCAATTAACAGAAAAATTAAAATTGGCGGGAATGTTTTTGAAGCTTTCAAATTATTCTTTCAAAAATATTTTCCGGACACAACAAGAAATTATAACTTATTTTTCCAGCCCCCTGTTAACGGAATTGTCACTCAGCAATTCAACCAGGAAAAAGGGCACTTTGGTATTGATTACGGATCAAAAATTGGTACGCCGGTTTATTCTACAGCAGGCGGTTTAATTGTATTTGCAGAGTATACTATCGAAAACGGCAATACGATAATTATTGAACACGATATGGATTTTATTTCGATATATCAGCACTGTGCTACATTAATAAAGCGAACACGGGATTTTGTAAAACAAGGCGAGTTAATAGCGCTAAGTGGAAATTCGGGAAAAAATACTACCGGTCCTCATCTGCATTTTGAATTATGGAAAAACGGAAAACCGGTTGACCCGGAAAAATTTATAATCAAGTAAGGAGATATTTAATGGCTGCTAAAAAAGATTCACACTCGGAAGATGTTAGTATAATCAGCGGGGGCGTTAAACTCGAAGGCAATTTATTTAGCGAGGGAAATGTAAGGATTGATGGTACTGTTGTTGGAAACGTATCTGTAAACGGAAGTTTGACTGTTGGTGAAAATGCCCACATGCAAGGTGAAATTAAAGCAAGCAGTATAACCATGGGCGGGAAAATTGAAGGCAAAGTTATTGCTTCGGAAATTTTAAGACTCGAATCAAAATCTGTTTTAAAAGGTGATTTAATAACCCGTAAATTAATAATTGAAGAAGGTGCAGTTTTTGAGGGCAACAGCAAAATGAATTTAAGCAGCAGTTCAACAGTAAAAAATGAATGATAAAGAGATTCCCAAAAAGATAACTGAATCGTACAAATCATATGGACAATATCTCGGGTTAGGAACTCAACTTGCAGCCACAATTGTATTGATGTTTTTTTTAGGAAGATGGTTGGATCAAAAACTTAATACCTATCCATTTTTGATTATTTTCTTTTCAATTTTGGGTGGTTTTGCAGGTATTTATAATTTCATTAAGACAGTGTTAAATTTAAACGAAAAAAAGAAAATTGATAAAAAATCTTAAAATACCGCTTACAATTTTTTTTTCAGTGACGATATTACTTTTTGGATTACACCATTTTGAAGTAATAACTGAACTTTCCCGCAATTCTATACTTTACGCAATTATCAATTCATTCATTAATTTTATCCTTTTTGTACTACTTTCAAACTTGGCTCAAAACAAATCGAATAAAATATTCCTTATTTACAATCTCGGGGGAATGGGATTACGTGTTGTAATTATGCTTATTTTAGTGTTTCTAACTATAAAATTCTTGATAGTTGATGAATTCAAATATATATTTGCATTCTTTTTATTCTATGTTTTGTTTTTAGTTTACGAAATAAATATAATAAGACTTAAGGTGGAAAAACCAAAGGTAATAAAAGACTCGGAAAATGTGGTATAATAATCCTAATACTATAGTCGACACAGTAAAAGCAGCAGGTTCTGCGAAACAGGATACCGGATGGATAATGCATCACGTGCTTGATGCATATGAACTTGATTTTTCTCCATTCGGAATAATTCATCTTCCGCAATTACATTTATTCGGAATGGATTTATCTATTACTAAACATGTTGTTTTTATGTGGGTAGCCGCGGCTATTCTAATTTTTACGTTTATTAAAGTATCAAAGTCATATAAAAAATCTCTGATTCCCAAAGGCGTCACTAATCTTACAGAAGTTTTAATTCTATTTGTCCGAGATGATATTGTAAAACCAACTATAGGACACGGTTTTGAAAAGTTTTTACCGTATTTGTTAACGGTTTTCTTTTTCATTCTTACCTGTAATTTTATTGGTTTGATTCCTTATGGTTCAACTGCAACAGGTAATATTGCTGTGACTGCTACGCTTGCAACAATTTCATTCCTTGTTATTCAGCTTGGCGGAATAATGAAGAATGGTTTGTTCGGATATTTTAAGGGATTGCTTCCGCACGGCTTACCGACATGGCTTATTCCAATAATGTTTGTTGTGGAACTTTTAGGTCTATTCACAAAACCGTTTGCATTGGCTATTCGTCTTTTTGCAAACATGACTGCGGGGCACATTGTAATATTAGCGTTGCTCGGATTAATTTTTATTTTAAAAACTGTGGTTGTAATTCCGGTTTCAATTGCCTTTGCATTATTTATTTACTTGCTGGAAATTTTAGTTGCTTTAATACAGGCATATATTTTTACAATGCTTTCTTCGTTGTTTATAGGAATGGCATATCATCAAGATCATTAATTTTATTTAACAGAATATAACAGGAGGAGTTAAATGGACTTCGCATATTTAGCAGCAGGTTTTAGCGCAGCTTTAACAGTTATCGGCGGTGCTTATGGTATTGGTAAATTGGCAAGTGCGGCAATGGAAGCCAGCGGTCGTCAACCCGAAGCAGCAGGCGACATCAGAACATCAATGATTATTGCTGCGGCACTTATTGAAGGTATTTCACTTTTTGCACTCGTTATTTGTATCCTTTTAGCGTTAAAATAATAGTCTGTTTGATTTTATTTTTCATATAAAGGATATTGAATAATGACAAGTGCAAATTTATTAATGCTTGCTTTTTATAGCGGCGGCGAAACTGCTCAAGGCGGACCGCTCGATGTTAATCCCGGACTGATATTATGGACGGTCGTAACATTTTTATTTTTGCTTTTTATTCTGGCAAAAGTAGCATGGAAGCCGATTCTAAAATCTTTGGGAGATAGAGAAAATTTTATTAGAGAATCTCTTGATAAAGCCGAGACCGCGCGTAAAGACGCTGAAAAAATGCTTTCAGATAATAAAGCAAGTATTATGAAAGCTGAAGAAGAAGCTCAGAAAATTATTGAGCAAAGCAGGGAGATGGCTGAAAAATTAAAAAGTCAAATTCTTGAAGAAAGCAAAACTCATGCAAAAAAAATGATTACAGACGCCGCGTTGGAAATTGAAAGAAAGAATGCGGAAGCTTTCAGCAAATTGAAAGAACAAGTTGCCGATATTGCCGTCAATGCTGCTGAAAAAATCATTAAGGAAACTTTAGATAAAGAAAAGCAAATTAATCTTGTAAGTAAGTATATCGACGATTTGTCGAAAAATTAAAGATGAGCGTTTATAGAATATCATATCGTTACGCAAATTCTTTACTTCTTCTTTCGGAAGAAAAAAAGATTTTGAAAAAAGTTTACGAGGATGCGGAACTTGTATTTAACTCTTTGGCAGGTTCTAAAGAATTAAGAGCAGTACTTAAAAACCCTGTTCTAAAACCAAAGGTTAAAAAAGAAATTGTTAAGAAGATTTTCGAAAATAAAGTTGGAGCCGATGTTCTTACTTTTATTGATTTTGTTATTGATAAAAGCCGCGAGGACATTCTTTTCGATATCTTTAAAGAATTTTTAAATCTCCGCGATATGAAAGAAGGTGTTTTAAGAGCACATGTTAAATCCGCTGTCGAATTATCCGATTCTTTGCGGCAAAAGATTGAACAAAAACTTACAGCAAAAACAAACAAAAAAGTTAAAGCTGATTTCGGAATTGATAATAATATTCTTGGCGGGTTTGTTGTAAAGGTTCAAGATACTGTTATTGATTCTTCCGTTAAACATCAACTCGAACTTTTAAGAAAAAAATTTTCAGAAGAGATTAATCTGGTTCAAAATTGAACAGATTTAATAATAGTTAATTAGAAAATTGGGAAAATAAAAATGGCTGAAATTAGACCCGATGAAATTTCTGCAATATTAAGAAAACAATTGGCAGGTTTCGAAAATGAAACTGATGTTTATGAAGTTGGAACGGTTTTACAAGTCGGTGATGGTATTGCGCGCGTGTATGGACTTTCGCAGGTAATGGCGAGCGAACTTGTTGAGTTTCCGAATGGTGTAACCGGCATGGTTCTAAATCTTGAAGAAGACAGCGTCGGCTGTGTACTTTTTGGCGAAAGTTCGCTTATAAAAGAAGGCGACACGGTTAAAAGAACAAAACGTGTAGCTTCATTTCCTGTTGGAGATAAATTACTTGGACGCGTTGTAAATCCACTTGGCGAACCCGTTGACGGAAAAGGTACTGTTCAATTCGATATGTATTCGCCGATTGAAAGAAAAGCGCTTGGAATTATTCAACGCCAGCCGGTTAAAGAAGCTCTTCAAACCGGTATTACAGCTATCGATGCGATGATTCCAATCGGACGCGGACAACGCGAATTAATTATCGGCGACCGCCAAACGGGAAAAACAGCCGTGGCTATCGATACTATCATCAATCAAAAATATACACATACAGAAGAAGCAAAAAAATACGGTATCAATCCGGTATATTGTGTTTATGTCGCTATCGGTCAAAAAGATTCAACAATTGCACAAGTAGTTGCAAAATTGGAAGAAGCCGGTGCAATGGATTATACCACAGTTGTAGCCGCACCTGCATCGACTCCTGCACCACTTCAATATATTGCACCGTATTCAGGCGCAACTCTCGGTGAATTTTTTAGAGATAACGGGAAGCACTCGCTTGTAATTTATGACGACTTGTCAAAACAAGCTGTTGCATACCGTGAACTCTCGCTTCTTTTAAGAAGACCTCCGGGACGAGAAGCTTATCCTGGCGACGTTTTCTATTTACACTCACGTTTACTGGAAAGAGCGTCTAAGTTGAGCGCCGATCTTGGCGGCGGAAGTTTAACAGCACTTCCGATTATTGAAACGCAACAGGGCGACGTTTCTGCTTATATTCCTACAAATGTAATTTCTATTACCGACGGACAAATTTATCTCGAACCTAATTTGTTCAACGCGGGTGTTCGTCCCGCTATAAACGTTGGCATTTCAGTTTCACGTGTAGGCGGCAACGCGCAAATTAAAGCTATGAAAAAAGTTGCGGGTTCCTTGAAGTTGGATTTAGCCCAATACCGTGAGCTCGAAGCTTTTGCAAAATTCGGTTCGGATCTTGATAAAGCAACTCAACGAACACTTGCAAAAGGTGCGCGTTTGGTTGAACTCTTAAAGCAAGGTCAATACGCACCGGTGCCAGTTGAAAAACAAGTTGTAAGTGTTTACGTCGCAACAAATAATTTTTTGGAAGCTGTTGAAGTTGGAGATGTAAAAAGATTCGAGAAAGAATTTTTAGAATATGTTGATCTAAAATATCCACAAGTTTATGAAAACATCCGCGTAGCAAAAGAATTAAAAGACGATACTGTTGAATTAATTAAAAAAGCTGTTTCGGAATATTTAGAAAAATTTAAGAAAAGTTAATGATTAATCCGGTAGGATAATACCGGGTTTAGAGAATTTAATGGCAACATTACGGGACATAAAAAGAAGAATAGTTGGCGTAAAAAGTACGCAGCAAATTACCAAAGCAATGAAAATGGTTGCTGCTGCACGTCTGCGCCGTGCTCAGGAAAATATTATCAACGCTCGTCCTTATGCTAAAAAAATCGGCGAAGTTCTTTCCCATCTTATGAATATTGAAAAAAATATTGTTCACCCGCTTCTAACCGAGCGCGAAGTAAAAAGTATTGCCGTTGTTGTTATAACTTTTGATAGAGGTCTTTGCGGAAGTTTTAACACTAATATTATTCGTCAAGTGGAAGATATGCTTAAAGACGAATTGAGTGATTTAAATAATCAAGGCAAAGTTCAACTTTATTGCCTTGGTAAAAAGGGGAACGACTATTTTTCAAAAAGAAATTATAATGTAGTTGGATCTTTCCCCGGAATTTTTTCGGGATTGAAATTTGATTTGGCTTCTAGCCTTATGAAAGAATTAACAACGAAATATTTAAATAATGAAATTGATAAAGTTATTGTCGTTTATAACGAATTCCGTTCAGTCATTCAGCAGAAAACAACGGTTGAACAATTATTGCCTATAAAACCTTTCGAAAATACAACTGAAGAATTAAGCACAAGTACAGAATATATTTATGAACCCGACAAAGTTGGTATTATAAAATCCTTATTGCCAAAACATATGAACGTGCAAATGTGGAGAATGTTGCTTGAATCCAACGCAGCAGCCCTCGGTGCGCAAATGACGGCAATGGATATGGCTACTGAAAATGCTAAAGAATTGATTCGTTCGTTACAACTTACTTTTAATAAAGTTCGGCAAGCATCAATTACTACCGAGATACTTGAAATTGTATCCGGTGCGAACGCGTTGAAAGAGGCTTAATTACTTTACGTTTGAAATGTATTCACTTTTTATTATCTTATAACCGAGTAGATGGCTATGCTTGATGAATTGACCGAGAAACTTGAGAAGGCGTTAAAAAAGATTACTGGGCAAGGGAAGCTTACAGAGTCAAATATCTCCGATACACTGCGCGAGATAAGACGAGTTCTTCTTGATGCCGATGTTAATTATAAAGTCGCAAAACAATTTATTGATGATGTTAAAGAGAAAGCTCTTGGCAAGGAAGTTCTTGCTTCTGTAACTCCTGGGCAGCTCATCACAAAAATTATGTATGATGAGTTAACAAAATTACTCGGAGGAAGCGGATCCGAACTTTCGTTGAATGCTTCCGGTATTACTGTTATTATGTTAATCGGATTGCAGGGATGCGGTAAAACAACTTTCAGCGCCAAGCTTGCAAAGTATCTTAAAAATAAAAAAAGAAATGTTCTTTTAGTTGCTGCCGACGTATACCGCCCGGCTGCTGTTAATCAACTGAAAATTCTGGGGACACAAATTGATGTTCCGGTTTTTTCAATTGAAAACAGCAAGGAACCGGTTACGATTGCTTCCGAAGCATTAGTTTTTGCAAAAGAAAACGGGCAGAACACAGTAATTATCGATACTGCCGGACGTCTTCATATCGATGAAGATATGATGAACGAAGCTGCTGCGATCAAAGCTAAAGTAAATCCTACTGAAACTTTGTTTGTTGTGGATTCAATGACCGGGCAGGATGCGGTAAACTCTGCCAAAGCTTTTCATGAAAAAGTTGATTTCGACGGTGTTGTTGTAACTAAGCTCGATGGCGATTCTCGTGGCGGATGTGTCCTCTCTATCCGTGCTGTTGTCGATCGACCCGTTAAATTTACTTCGCTCGGTGAAAAGCTTGATTCGATCGAAATATTTTATCCCGATCGACTCGCATCGAGAATTTTGGGAAAGGGCGATGTAATTTCACTTGTAGAAAAAGCTCAAGCTCAGTTCGATGATAAAGAAGCCGAAGAATTGGAAGAAAAATTACTTTCAAACAAGTTCGATTTCGACGATTTCTTGAAGCAGATTAAAATGATTAAGAAAATGGGTTCTTTAAAATCTTTGCTTGGTATGATTCCAGGAGTTGGCTCTCAGTTAAAAAATGCTGATATTGACGACAAGCAAATTGTAAAAGTTGAATCGATAATACAATCGATGACAAAAAAGGAAAGATCGAATCCAAAAATTCTTAACGGAAGTAGAAGAAAACGAATTGCGATTGGAAGCGGAAATAGTATTCAAGATGTTAACCGCTTGATAAAACAATTCGGAGAAATGCAGCGAATGGTAAAAATGATGACTTCAAAAGCCGGAAAATCCGGCATGATGAATTTGAAGAACTTCAGATTAAATTGAATATAAAAACACAAATGGAGGAATAAACAAATTGGCAGTTAAGTTAAGACTGAGAAGAATGGGAAAGAAAAAACAGCCTATTTATAAAGTAGTTGCTGCAGATTCCCGTTCACCGAGAGATGGAAAATTTATTGAAGCGATTGGTCTCTATAATCCTAAGACAGATCCCGCAACCGTTGATATAAAAGAAGAACGCGCATTATATTGGTTGAATGTTGGTGCTCAACCTACCGATACTGTAAAAAATATTTTAACTCATCATGGAATTATGTTAAAGAAAGATTTGATGAGTGAAGGAAAATCCGAAGAACAAATCAATGCAAAACTTGATGAGTGGAAAAAATTAAACGAAGCTAATTTAGCAGCCAGAGCTACAAAAAAAGCAGAAAAAAAATCTGCGAAAAAAACTGAGCAAAAGTCTGAAAGTGCGCCGGAAGCATAGGGTACTGCTTTCGAAATAGCTAATCCGGTGTAATTTACGGTGCGGCTTGCACCATAATTACGTACCCTGGTTCATAATATAAAGGTACTCTCATGAAGGAATTTATTGAATTTATCGCGAAACACCTTGTTGATAATCCGGGTAGCGTTGTTCTTGAAGAAACAACCCCGGATGAAAAAACAATTGAACTCACACTCAAAGTGGGTGCTGAAGACGTAGGTAAAGTTATCGGCAAACAAGGTAAAACTGCTCAGGCGATGAGAACCCTGTTAACGGCTATTGCTGCTAAAGATGGAAAGCGTGCCATTCTTAAGATTCTTGATTAATTCTTAATGTGGATGATTTTTTCCTTATAGCAGAAGTTAAAGCGGTATCTGGTACCGAGGGTTATGTAAGTATTAATTCTTTTTCGGATTTCAGCGAGAGATTTTTTCGGCTCAAAGAAGTTTACTTGGATTTTTTCGGCAATTTTAAAAAAATATTTGTCGAAGACGTTTTTATCTCCGGCAAAAATATCGATCTGAAATTTAAGGGATTCAATTCCGCTGACGAGGCGGCTGTTTTCCTGAATAAGAAAATTTTTGTTGATAAAAAAGATTCAATTGTTCTGGATAAAGATTCTTTCTTTATACATGATATTATTGGCAGTGCAGTTTTTAGAAATTCCGTACAAATTGGAATAGTGGAAGATGTTTTTGTTCTTCCCGCTAACGATGTTTATGTTGTTAAAACATCTGAAGGTAGGAATGTTCTTATTCCGGCGGTAAAAGATTTTGTTAAAAGTTTTAATGCCGTTGACAAAAGATTGGATCTAGTTACCGATTGCGATTTATTGTACGATGATGAGAATTGACATAATTTCAGCAGTGCCGGATTCTCTTGTTAGTCCTCTTAACACAAGTATTCTTAAGAGAGCACAGGATAGAAAAAAGGCTGAGTTTTTTGTACATAATCTTCGCGATTATGCATACGATAAACACAAACAAATTGACGATAAACCGTTTGGCGGTGGACCCGGGATGCTTCTTAAGCCCGAACCGTTCTTTGAATGTATTGAGAAATTATTGAGCGAAAGAAAATATGATCATATAATTTATCCTTCACCCGGAGGAAAATTTTATGATCAAAAAACTGCAAACAAGTTTTCACTCTGCAGCAACTTGATGATTATTGCCGGACATTATAAAGGCATCGACGACAGAGTACGCGAACGCTTTGCCACCGATGAAATTTCAATAGGAAGTTATGTCTTAACCGGCGGCGAAATTGCGGCTTTGGTAATAATCGATTCTGTTGTAAGATTAATTCCGGGAGTGTTGAACGACAGCGGATCGGCGTTAAACGATTCGTTGATGGACGGAGATATAATTGAAGCTCCGTATTACACACGACCGGCTGAATATAAAAATTTGAAAGTTCCCGACGTTCTTCTATCGGGACATGAAAAAAAAGTAAGGGACTGGAAAGAAGAGCAGTCAAGAATTTTAACCGAGAAATGGAAGAAAATAAATAATCTGGAGTAACAAAAAATGGACAATCTAAAAGAACTAACAGTTGATCAGATGAGATCGGATTTTCCGGCATTCAAAACCGGTGATCATATCCGCGTGCACGTTAGAGTTATTGAAGGTGATAAAGAAAGAATTCAGCCGTTCGAAGGCGATGTTATAAATATTCGCGGCGCCGGTTTAAGCAAAACTTTTACAGTTCGCAAAATTGCAAGCGGCGTTGGTGTTGAGAGAATTTTTACTTTTAATTCACCTAAACTTGCTAAAGTTGAAGTTGTACGCGAAGGTAAAGTTAGAAGAGCAAAACTTTTCTATCTTCGTAAACTTTCAGGTAAAGCTGCGAGAATTAAAGATAAAAATCTTAGATAAATTTGAGAGATTACTCAAACCCCGATTCATCGGGGTTTTTTATTTTAATATTTTGTAGCTCAGATTCATAATCTGCGCTTCTTATAAAAGTAAATTAATCTATGAAACTTTTTCTGCCTAAAAATATTTTCTCATCAATTTTCGCATCAGTAATTCCTTGTAACTCGGAAATTGAAATAGTTTATAAAGAATCCGCGATGCTTTGCGGCCAATTAGATAGTGATACATCAGCAGTAGCACTTGTGCCTTCTTTGGAATTAATAAACCATAGATCATTATTTGTATCCAAATCTCTTGCATTTTCTTTTGATGGAATTTTGTCAAATTCTTATTTATCATTTATTGAAAAAGAAAAAAACATTTCGGAAATCAAATTCCGTGGAGATGTTTCAATAAATGAAATAATTCTTACCAAAATTCTTTTCTCCGAAAGATATTCAACGGAAATTGAAATAAGTCTGGACCCTGCTAAGGAAAAGTGCATTGATAAAAATTATATCATTGTTGGCGATGAAAATTTTTATTCGGGAGAATACAGTAAAAGTATAAGTTTTGCAGATCAAATAGCGGAACTGATTGATCTTCCGTATGTCAATTATGTATTCGTTTCCAAGGATATAGAATCGTTAAAGAAATTTAATTCGCTTTTCTCGAATATTGATTCACAGATTGAAGACAACCATTTACCGGTTCTGTCAAAACTTCAATATGGTGATGAAATAAATAATTTTGTCAGCGAGAATATCGGTTCTGTGTATTTTGAAATGACACAGAATGAAGTTAACGCCCTGAACGAATTGATTAGATTAGCTTATTATCACGGCATTATTGAAGATATATTTGATATTAGGTTTATCTGAATTGAATTCGCAGATTTTTCTAGCTGATTAATTCTCCAGAACAAAATCTAAAATCCTTCATCAAACGATTTTTATAATTATAAATCATTGAATTAAAAAAATATCAATGACCGGTTGGTTTAAGTCATTTTACAAAGCAAATTATAATAATAAATCTTTTTATCGGATATCTCACATAGAAAGCGGTTGTCTCAAAAACCTTTATCAACTTAACAAACAAAGACTATATTGAAACTGTGGGCAATATTCTTAAATAAAATAAAAGAGATTGGAATCATTTATTTGTTAAGAGTGTAATAGGAGGCTTTAAATATCAACCGCATTAGCAATGTTAATCTTTATTCATGTCTAGAAGGTGAATTACCAAAAGCGGAAAAGAATCAATTAAATTGATTCTTTTATGGTAACACGTAATCGGATAGCAGATAAATTAAAAATCAAATTCATAATCCATTTATACAAAATAATCATTAGAACATTTGAAGAAAGAACTCATCGTGAAAAATCTATTTTCTGCAATAAAGCTTTTATTTTTATTTGCATGTATAACAACAGCTCAAACAATATATTATGTTGATGCTTTACAGTCCAACGATGACGGGGACGGGCTTAGCTGGGCTACAGCAAAAAAAACAATTCAATCCGGTTTGGATATTGCAAATAACGGGGACGTTATATATGTGGCTTCAGGTACCTATGATGAAGCCATAGATATTAATAAAAGAGTATCGTTAATCGGTGCAGGAAGCGGTGCTTCCGGTACTATTTTGCAGAGTAGTAGTCCTCCCGTAGTTACCGGCGTTACTTACGGTTCCGGATACAAACCCTACGTTGAAATAAGTGCATCGGGAGTAAGCGGCGAACCTGTTTTTTTAAAAGATTTATTAATACAAACCCGCCAGGATATTTTAGGCGAGGCATATCCGCTTACCGGTATTCTTTTCGATCCGGCTGCAACAATTTCTTATGTGGAACTTGATAATGTGCGGATTATCGGAACTACATCCAACAATGCTGTTGAAAGGGGAATAACTGTAGATGCCGGTACTACCTTAAATAATTTTGTAGTGAGAAACTGTGAGTTCAGCAATATGGCTTACGGTATAATAATTTATAATAATGATATAAGTCCGACTACCGCGCAGAACATAGAGATTAGCAATTCTACTTTTAATAATAATTCAATAAAGGGATTCTATACTGAGAGACTATCTAACTCTACTTTTAGTAATCTAACAGTAACCAATAATGGTGATCCGGATAGATCACCGGTATGGGCTGATAATAACAATGCAGGTATAGATATAAACTTATCATTCGGCACTTACTCAAATCTTACATTTGATAATCTTTCAATAACAAATAACGGTATCGGATCATCAAACGGTGCGGGTTTAACTATAAAAGCCCGCGATGATAAATCGCCCACCGCAACCTTGAGCGGAGTTACAATTACAAATTGTTTTATTAACAACAATACTAACGATATTGGTTTTGGTGAACCGGGTAAGAACAATATAGGACCGTCAAACATAACTGTAAACGGCAGTTCATTAACCGGCAACGCAACGTACGCTGTCTGGGATGAGAGAGGAAACACTGCAGATATTATAAATGCAGCCGGAAACTGGTGGGGAACCGTTGATGCATCAGTTATCTCATTACGAACAACCGGTTCTGTTGATTACTCTCCCTGGCTCGGCAACAACTATCTGAATGATTCTCATTCATCTCCGTGGATATGGTATGTAAACAGTTCAAATAGTTCGACAATCCAGGAGGGTATCAATGCTTCTATTACTGGTGACATAATTAATGTATCGCCGGGATCATACAACGAAAATGTGAATATCAATAAAGCTGTAACGTTGAAGTCGTTGGATGCAAATAATAAAGCCATAATAACCGGAGTAGGTACCCGTACTACTATCACTTCATCCGGCGTAACATTACAAGATATTGTTTATGACTTAATAGGCGATACATCCACTGACGGAGTAATTTTAATCGACCGTGGCGGGACATGGCCAGCATTCACAATACAGCACAGCAATATTACATTATCCGGGGTGGAGATAACCGGCGGGCGCAGAGCTTTATATGCAACGGTAAATAATGCAACAATCGATAACTGCAAATTCATAAATCAACATAGAGACGCTTTATTCTTCAATGCAGTTTCAGGTACTACTACTATCAGCAACAATTACTTCAGCGGTGCGGATGCAAACAAAGCTATAATTTTTGAAAATTTCAGCAGCGGCGATCCTTCGACAAGCGGAACAATAATAATTAACGGAAATGATGTTGAGGGGAAACGAAACTTTATGGTTTACAATCAGTGGCAATCAATTACCGATAAAGTTTATTTGCAAATCGAAAATAATAGTATTGCGCCATTTGGAACGGCAATTTCGCTTTACGATCCCCGTAAAAGTGTTCCAGCATTTGATCCCGCAAATTTTGATAAAATAAACTCGGTAAGCATAAGAACAAATAGATTTACATTGAGCGGTACACAACTTGGAGTTGAAAGTCCCGCTGAAATTGTTGAAAGAATTTCAGCACGACGGAATTGGTGGGGAAGCACCGAAGGATCGAAGAGTGCTGTAACCGACGGTGTAATATCAATTCCATGGTGCCTCGATTCAAATTGTTCAAGTATTAGTTCAATTCAAGTGAATTCAAAAGATTCAATTCAAACAGCAATCAACACGGCAGAAGACGGCGATACAGTTAAAATAGCAGTATTAGAAATACCCGAAAAGCTAAATGTTGATAAAGATATAACTCTGGAATTTGATGAACCGCCGGTAATTGACTCGTTGGAAGTTAATAATAGTAATTTAACTATTGCTTCCGATATTACACTTTCCAGCGGCTTAAATCTTAATAACGGTAACATAATTGTAAAAAGTGATAACAAAATAATTTTAGATACTACAGCAACAAATCCAATTGAAACATCAAGTGCTAAAATAATCGGAACAGTTGAAATCAAACCGAGAAATGTGGGAACCGGAGAAATTGATATTCTGGGATTGGTAATTCAACCGGGTACGGACGACTTGGGCAAAGTAAGTATTGTAAGAGTATCTGGCGACGATGGTACTGTGAGTTCCGGCGGCAATTCCGGTATTAATATGAAATGGCAAATAGAAGCGGATAATCAACCAGCGAACGGAAGAACCGTTACATTTACATGGCTACCCGATTTTGATAACGGCGTAGATCCAACCAGCATAATTATTTATAGAAATACAGGTTCCGGCTGGGTTCAATATGCAGGACCTCTAAATGCCTCCGGTAATCCAAGACAGGTTACCGTAGATATATCGGGTTTTTCAACCTGGACAATCGGCGATTCAGGTAGTCCTTTTACTGTAGTTAACGGCGCACCTGTTATTGCATCGATTGAAGGATCAGCCCTTAGTTATTCCGAAGGTGAGCCGGCTAAACAGATTACCGGAACAATTACTGTAACAGATGTAGACGATACCGAAATGGAGAGCGCTGTTATTCAAATAGCAGGTAATTACATTTCCGGTGAAGACGTACTAAACTTTACAAATCAAAACGGGATTACCGGAAATTGGAACAGCGGCACAGGCACGCTAACGTTGGTTGGAAGTTCATCGAAAGCAAATTACCAAACAGCAATTCGCGATATAAAATATGTTAACAATAACAGTAGTCCCAATGCAGTCCCGCGAACCATTCAGTTTACGGTAAACGATGGAGAGGATAATAGTAATACTGTTACAAGACAGATAAACGTTGCCTCAATTAATAATGCACCCGTTCTTACATCAATAGAAGGAACTGTATTACACTATGAGGAAAATGAATCGGCAAAGGTAATAACAAGTTCAGTTAATATATCGGATGCTGATGATGCAAATATGGAAAACGCTTTAATAAATATAACCGGTAATTATAATTCAGATGAAGACCTGCTGATTTTTGAAAACCAAAACGGTATAACGGGAAGTTGGGACAGCGGGACGGGCACTCTAACGTTGAGCGGAAATTCATCAATAATAAATTATCAAACTGCTCTTCGGACTATAAAATATTCAAACACTAGTAATAATCCTAATACTGCTAGACGGACGTTAAGCATTACGATTAACGACGGCGAAACAAACAGTAATACGGCAACAAGAGAAATAAGTATTACCTCTATTGATGATCCGCCGGTTATTAGTTTTCAACAAAGACCTGCCGATATCAATGAGGATGAATCGATAATTATCCCGTTTAGTGAAATATACCCGTTTATATCCGATCTGGATAATGATATCTCAACTTTAGAAATCAGTTTTGAATACATTGGTGAGAACCTTAGCATTGACGTACTCGCCGATACGTTATTAAGTATCGAACCGAAAAGCAACTGGTTCGGTTTGGATGCAATAACAGTAATTGTATCGGACGGTAATTCATCTACCAGTGCTTCGTTTGCAGTAAATGTATTATCCGTAAACGATCTGCCTTCATTTATTACTTTAAACCCGGATTCGCTGACGATTCAAAGTGGCCAAGGTATTGCACTTGATGTGTTTAATATTATCAGCGATGAAGAAACTCCCGATAGCTTGATGGTATTTAAATTTATTTCCGGTAATGATTCGTTACTGTACGATTATAATTCCAAAAACGGGGTTCTGAATATTTATACAGAAAAAGATTATATGGGCAAAACGGAAATAAAAATTATAGCGACTGATACCGACGGCGGCAGTGCTGAGATAATAGTTTATATAAATGTTGAAG
Organism: Bacteroidota bacterium; assembly: GCA_023397505.1. Classification (GTDB taxonomy): domain Bacteria; phylum Bacteroidota; class Ignavibacteria; order Ignavibacteriales; family Melioribacteraceae; genus JAEWUC01. The sequence continues at coordinate 100,660 of JAEWUC010000001.1, forward strand.
GGAAAATTACAGGCATAGAATCTTTATCCGGTCAAATCCCTAAGGATTATGAGATATACCAAAACTATCCGAATCCATTTAACCCGACTACAATTATTAGATACGGATTACCGGAGGAAAGCATAGTTGCTGTGAAAATATTCAATGTTTTAGGTGAGGAAGTTCGCACTTTATTTGAGGGAATTAAAAAAGCCGGGTACTATCAAGAATCCTTTAACGGCAGCAGGCTTGCTTCGGGAATTTACTTATATACAATCAGTGCCGAATCGACCGTAAGCAATAAAAAGTTTTTACAGGTAAGGAAGATGCTGTTAATAAAGTAATTGATGAAGTTAACATGTTTTGTGTATTAAAAATAAAAAAGAGAAGCTGTTGTCCAAAGGGCTCCTCGGAAAAACAGTTCGGAAATATCGGTTTGTCTTCATTAGCCCAGGGATTAATGCGTGCGCTAATATTCGATATAAATCTTGTATAATAGTTAGAGCTGTAATTGATCTTGAAGGTTAAAAACCTTCAAGGTCGATTCAGAATTATAATATTAAATTCGAGAGTGAAATCACGTTTGGATTATTCTTGATCGATTCAACAAGTATTGCGGGTGTTGGCGGAGCTTTTAATTTCAGTGTACAGCATGCAACCACTCACCTTCGAAGATAATATTTCCGGTATATTATCTAAACTTAATTATGGGCAACAGGTTAATGATTTTTTTATTGAAAACATCGGTTCTGTGTATTTTGAAATGACACAGAATGAAGTTAACGCTCTAAATGAATTAATTAAGTTGGTTTATTATCACGGGATTATTGAAGATATATTTGATCTGAAATTAGTTTTAAAAAAAGTCCCCCGCTTAGAAACAGAGGACTGAAGTAAACAAATTAAATTTGATTGTGTGAATAGAAAAGTACGTTTTTATTATTGCCGATTCTTTCAAGCATTTCAGGGGTTGCGGGAAGTTTCAAATTCATTGTGCAGCAAGCAACAAGCCCGTTATCAAATATTACATTTTGAACGTCTTCAATATTTATGTCGCCTTCTTTCAATAATTCAAATACAGAAAAAAGAACTCCCGGTTTGTTGTAATGTTTAACTATTAGTTGGTAATGAGCGCTTGAAACTTTAGCTTTATTGACCCAGTGTAAAATTCCGCCGCAGTTTTTGTAGCTCAAAATTATTTTTATAGTTTCTTCGGCAACGGCATCCTGCGCTTGTTCGGTCGATGCACCTATGTGGTGCGTAACATATACATTTTCCAATTCTTGCAGTTTTGAAGAAACCGGTCCTGCTTTATCTTCGGGTTCACCGGAAAATACATCGAGACCTACTTTTAAATTCTTTTCTTTGACAGCTTTAATTAATGCTTCTTCGTTAATTACACCTGCACGTGAAGTATTAATTAAAATTGCGCCTTTTTTTATTAATCCGAACATTTTATCATCAAATAAATTTTTTGTATCGGGTGTTTGAGGAAGATGTATTGATATCACATCGGCGATGGGTAAAACTTTTTCAAAATCTGTAAAAACAATAACGCCTTCGTCATCAATCGGGGCAATATCTTTTGCATAAATATGCATACCGAGAGAGTGGGCTCTTTTGGCTACTTCTTTGCCGATTGCGCCGTATCCAACAATCGCTAAAGTCTTTCCGAAAAATCCTTGGGCTTTAGAATATTCGCCTTTGTTCCATTTGCCTGCGCGGAAATCAATTACATTGTGTGCTATTCTTCTATCGAGAGATATCATCAAACCGATAGCAAGTTCTGCGACAGCAATTGAGTTTTTACCGGGACAATTAGCAACGAAAATTCCTTTCTTGTTTGCGGCTGCAATATTAATATTATTTACACCGCTGCCTGCTCGGACAATTAAATCTAATTTTTCGGATTTCTCAATTGTTTCAGCCGATACAATTGTAGAACGAACTACCAAACAATCAACATCTTTTACTGCTTCAGGTAAGTCATTTTCGCCAAGCTTAGGATTGTAAATCACTTCAATGCCGGAACTCTTTAATTTTTCAATATGATTTTCCGGAAATTTGTCTGCTATTAATACTTTCATTTTAATTCTCCTTTTATTTCATCATTGGAATTTTGATTCCAAATGTTTTTGCATTCTCAATAGCTTTATCATAACCTGCATCGGCATGCCGCACGATTCCCATTCCGGGATCATAAGTTAAAACTCTCTCCAATCTTTCTTCGGCCTCCTTGGTGCCGTCTGCAACTACAACCATTCCCGCGTGAATAGATTTACCAATACCCACGCCGCCGCCGTGGTGAACAGAAACCCAGCTTGCGCCGCCAATTGCATTCAACAATGCATTTAAAATCGGCCAGTCGGCAATTGCGTCGCTTCCGTCTTTCATGCCTTCCGTTTCGCGGTTTGGTGAAGCTACCGATCCGCAATCAAGATGATCTCTTCCAATAACAATCGGCGCACTAACTTTTTTATCAGTTACTAACTTGTTGAAAATCTTTCCCAATTTAGCGCGTTCGCCGTAACCGAGCCAGCAAATACGTGCAGGCAATCCTTGAAAATGGACCTTCTTTTGCGCCATTTCAATCCAGCGTTTTAGCGGTTCGTTTTCCGGAAAGGTTTCTAAAACGGCTTGGTCTGTTACAAAAATATCTTTTGGATCGCCGGATAATGCAGCCCATCTAAAAGGACCTTTGCCGTCGCAGAAAAGCGGACGAATATATTCGGGAACAAATCCGGGAATATCGAAAGCATTTTCAACGCCGTTTTCTTTCGCTTCTCCGCGAATATTGTTTCCGTAATCGAAAGCAATTGAACCTCGTTTCTGAAACTCAAGCATAGCTTTTAAATGCTCAACGATTGTTACTTTAGATAATTCAATATATTTCTTCGGATCTCTTTGTCTAAGTTTGAGTGCATCTTCAAAACTCATTCCCATTGGCACATAACCGTTTAAAGTATCATGTGCGGAAGTTTGATCTGTGATAATATCAGGAATGATATTTCTTTCCAAAATTTTAGGAAGAATCTCGCCGGCGTTTCCAACCAAACCTACTGATAATGCTTTTTTATTTTCCTTTGCATCGAGAACCATTAACAAAGCTTTATCAAGGTTGTCCGTAATTAAATCAATGTATCCGGTGTCAATTCTTTTTTGAATTCTCGAACGATCGACATCGATTCCAAGAAAAGCAGCGCCGTTCATTGTTGCTGCCAAAGGTTGAGCGCCGCCCATTCCGCCGATTCCTGAAGTCAATAAAAATTTTCCGTTCAATGATCCGTTAAAATGTTTTCGTGCGCATTCTGCAAAAGTTTCGTAAGTGCCTTGAAGAATTCCCTGAGTGCCGATATAAATCCAACTTCCCGCAGTCATTTGTCCATACATAGTTAAACCGAGCGCATCGAGCCGGCGGAATTCATCCCATGTTGCCCAATCCGGTACAAGCATCGAATTTGAAATTATTACTCGCGGTGCATTTTCATGCGTTTTAAAAATTGCTACCGGTTTTCCGGATTGAACTAAAAGAGTTTCATCGTTTTCCAAATTTTTAAGCGATGAAACAATTGCATCAAACGATTCCCAGTTTCTTGCGGCTTTCCCGTATCCGCCGTAAACAATTAAATCTTCGGGGCGTTCGGCAACTTCAGGGTCAAGGTTGTTCATCAGCATTCTCATAGCCGCTTCTTGAATCCAACCTTTACATACAATTTTATTGCCTGTTGGCGACTTTATAATTTTTTGTGCCATAATTATTAGTCGGTAAATTGGTTTTGCAGTATGTTTTCGTATTGGCTTTGAACAGATTTATATAGCCAGCGCTTGATAAATCCTGCTTTTTTCAACTGCTTTTTAAGGTGTTCGGAATTTTCTTTTAAACGGAAAACGAGTTTTGTTTTCTCATCTTTAGTGAATTTTACTTCGTCTGCAGACTCGTTTAATTTGTCGATGATTGAATTGAATGTCCGAACGTCTGTAGCAAACCTTTCGTCTGAAGTCATTTGTTTTAATATGGTTTTACAAAAACTAATTAATAATTTTTTTTCGTTTTTGTCGAAAGTGTAATTGTAATTTTTGAATAACGGTTTTGCCATAGATGAATTATACCTTTAGTGATAGAAGTTTTTCCCGCATATTTTGAAAGCCGGGTTTAATAACATTATATATGTAATGTAATCTTTCATTATAAGGAATGAAAGAAGATTTCATTGCGTTGATATTTAGTTTTTCAATATCGTCAAAATTAATTCCGAACAACTCACTTGCGAGTGTGTATTCTTTTGTTAAAGTTGTATCACTCATCAATCGGTCGTCGGTGTTTAAAAATACTCTGAATTTAGCTTTGTACAATTTTATAAACGGGTGATTTTCAATTTTATCGATTGCGCCCGTGTGAACATTACTTAACAAATTAATTTCGAGCGGAAGTCGTGTATCGAGAATGTATTGTGCTAAATCACCCATAGCTACAACATTTCCATCATTATCAAAAACTATATCTTCAATTAATCTTGTTGCGTGACCAATACGGTGTGCGCCGCAAATTTGAATTGCCTGCCAAATAGATTCTTTGCCGAAAGCTTCTCCCGCATGAATTGTTATATTAAAGTTTTTTTGTTTAATGTATTGAAATGCTTCGATATGTTTTTTAGGAGGGTAACCGCCTTCTTCTCCCGCAAGATCGAAACCGACAACGCCGCTGTTTCTAAAACTTACAGCTAATTCCGCCATTTCAAGAGTATGTGAATTTTTCATATTGCGCATTCCGCAAATGATCAAACCAAAACCAACTCCAAAATCACGCTTACCCTTTTCTAATCCATCTAAAACGGCATTCATAACATCTTCCAAGTACAAACCTTTTTGAGCATGAAAAACCGGTGCAAAACGCGTTTCAACATAACAAACGCCGTCTTTTTTCATATCCTCCATCATTTCATAAGCCGTTCGTGTGAGACCTTCCTTTGTTTGCATTACAGCGCATGTGTGTTCAAAACCCTGAAGATATTCTACAAGATTTCCCTTGTTCGCACCGCGGTGAAACCATTCGCCAAGTTCTCCTGCATCGGTGGTTGGTAGTTTATTGTATTTAATTTCTTTTGCCAACTCGATGATTGTTTGCGGTCTCAATCCGCCGTCTAAATGATCATGAAGCATCACTTTCGGCACGTTTCTAATTACTTCTTCCGTTTTCATTATTATTCCTTTTGGGTTCAAAAATATCCTTTTAACCCTCTAAAATCAATTTAAAGGTTGAATGCATTTATTGAGTATGGATCTGTATTAAACTCATATTATTAACATATTTCACCTTGACACGGCAGTCCTATTTTGGTTATTTTTAACCAGCTAAAATTATATTTAATAAAAATATATTCAGGAGTTGTTAATGAAAAGAGTATTAATCTATTTAAGCTTTGTGAGCATGATTGTGGGAGTAATGGCATTTGAATGTTCCTCTGCTGAATTAACAGGTGCAAAATTGTACATACAACAAAAACAATATGATAAAGCAAAAGAAGCTTTGCAAAAAGAGATCGCTAAAAATCCTGCAAGTGACGAAGCTTATTATTTGTTAGGTTTTCTTCAAGGTGAAGAAGGCGATATTCCTAAGATGAAAGAAGCTTTTGACAAAAGTCTTGCAATAAGCAAGAAATTCGAACAGCAGATTGTTGAATCTCAGAAGTATTATTGGGCTACAAGTTTTAATAAAGGTGTTAGTGATTTTAATAAAGCAACAAAAGCTACAAACCCGGATTCTGTAACTTTATTTTATGAAAGAGCTGTTACCGATTTTACTAACGCTATTATACTTGAACCTGATTCAGTTGCGTCATATTCAAACTTAGTTTATGCATATTTTAATATGAATAGAGTTGATGATGCAATTCCAGTTTTGGAAAAAGCCGCAAATGTTGCTCCATCAGCAGAACTTACCGGAATGCTTGGACAAGTTTACAATGAAAAAGGCGCCAAATTGATGGAAAACTATCAAACTACAAAAAGCGCTGATGATAGTGTTAAAGCTATGGAATGGTATAATAAATCGATCAAAGTTTTGGAAGGTGCAAGAGCAAAATATCCGGATGATGGAGACATTCTGCTAAGACTTTCAAATGCATATATCGGTGCTAATAAATTGGATGTGGCAATGACTGCATTCAAAGCGGGTGTTGAGCAAGAACCTAAAAATAAATATTACCGTTATAATTACGGCGTACTTTTGTTGAATGCGAAAGATTACGCCGCTGCAGAAGAACAATTTAAAGTAGCAGTTGATGTTGATCCGGATTATACAAACGCAGTTTATAATCTTGCGGTTACTTATGTAAGATGGGGCGCGCAGATGAGAGAAGATATGGAAGCTAAGGGTGAAGTTACAGATGCATATAAAGATAAATTCAATGCTGCTATTCCTCACCTCGAAAAATATTTAGCTACCACTCCAAAGGAACCATTAATCTGGGAATTGTTGGGAAGAGTTTATGCCAACTTAGGAATGCAGGAAAAATCCGAAGACGCATTTAAGAAAGCCGATCAATACAGATAAGAAATAATTGATTTGATTAGTAACCCACATCCCGTTTTTAGGGGTGTGGGTTTTTTATGAATAACAGGAGTAAGAAATGAATCAGAATAAAGATAACGTGCAGCAGCAAATAAACATTGAATTGGGTGAAAAGGAAGCCGAAGGGATTTATTCCAACCTTGCAATAATCACTCATTCTCCCGCGGAGTTTGTTATAGATTTTACAAGAGTCGTACCGGGCGTTCCTAAAGCAAAGGTACTTTCGAGAATTATCACAACTCCACAACATGCAAAGATGTTGATGAGAGCATTGAAAGACAATATTGATAAATTTGAATCACGTTTTGGTGAAATTAATATTGATATTCAATCCCCGCCTCAATTTGGATTTATTAATCCAAATTCCGACAAAGGAAATCAAATAAATTAGATTTAAAAGGCCCTCGTATGAGGGTCTTTTTTTGAAGTTAATCACAAACTATAATTTGGGAAAAACAATTCTTGAGTAAATTGTAATAAATAACTACTTTACTTTCAGTAAATACTTTAGATATCCAGTCATTAAACTATTCGGAGAAAATTATGAGTAAGTTAATTAAGTTATTCATAATCCCGCTATTTGTTTTTGCAATGAGTTTAAACCTAAAAGCGCAATCGGGAACGATAATCCTAGATGTATTAACAGTTGATGTGATGGAACTTGCGTCGTTTGCCATCGAGAAAAATATACCCAATCAAAGAAGAATAATGCAGGTTACTATTATACCAGAAGGAACGGAGGTTATTGTTGAGGGTTCAGTTTCTTGGTTAAAAAATAATCATTCTTCCCCTCAAGATATACTTAACTTTAGAACTAGACCATTTAAAGCAAGAACTTTTTCAAATCTTGATATCGGTAATTCAGAGATAGATTTTGAATATAAAAACTATGATACTGATTTAATTAAAGATAATTTTGATAGAAATAAACCTTCAGGAACTTATATCATTTCAGTAAGATTATTCAATAACACAGGGATTGAGTTAATAGATGATGATATGAAAAAAATTGAATTTTTAAATCCAACTGCACCTCAAATTAATTTGCCTGCTGAAAATAGTTTACAGGACATTGGCGCTGTAATGATTTCTTGGACTGAATCTGTCGGAGTTAAAAATTATAGAATTGCAGCAAATTATATTAATGAAGGACAATCTGCAGAAGAAGCTCTTAATTCAGGCAATCTTTTGGTAAATAATTTTGATGTTGGCCCTATAACCTCCGTAAATATGAGAGATATTCTTAATAGAGAATTGTTACCTGATAAAAAAGTTGTGCTTGTTGTTAAAGCAGTTGTTACAGTTATTGGCGGGGAAGACGAACTGCAAAGTGAACCAATTATTTTTTTAACAAGTTCTCAAACCAGTACGTCAAATAATCAAAATATTCAGGTTGATTTAAACATACTTCAACTTGCGGAATTGTTAAGCGGCAAGGTTAGTCAAAATTTTATTAATCAACTTAAAAACGGCGAAGTTACTATTGACCAAATTCAAATTACCGATGAGAATAATAATAACGTTTCGTTCGGCGATTTGTTAAGTCTCCTTAACTATCTTAACGCTAATGGGCAATCTCTAATATCAATACAATTTACAGCACAGTAAAAAACGGGTAGCCAAATGAGAAAAATAAAATTTATTACTCTGTTAGTTTTATTGCCATTTCTAATGGGATTTATTTCGGATGATAAAAACGGTGGCAATAAAACAGGTACAAAACAAATGCCTTCCAATACTGTTGCTTTCGTAAAAAAAATAGTTTTAGACGTTACATACCGAAAGACTTCGGAACAGTCCGATTGGGAACTTGCAAAGACAGGAACACTTTTGGAAGACGGTGGAGAAGTAAAAACCGGTGATAAGTCACTCGCACTTGTTTTATTTACCGATGGCTCTGGCTTGTTAAGGGTACGTGAAAATTCTATTCTGCATATTTATGGTACTAAAAAAGAAAAAGCCATGAATAAGAATACGTTTATTCAAAAAGGATTGATCAACTTTGAAGTGAACAAACAATCGACAGATGAAGAATTTAAATTTACCACACCGACGGTTGTTGCTTCAATTAGGGGAACAGACGGATTTTTGAATTACAGCGAAGACAGTACTTTTACAATGTATTTAAATTCCGGCAGCGCCGGTTTAACCGGCTCTGCAGGATGTGATTCACTCACAGCCGGAAGCACAATAGTTATTACAGGCGACGGTCAATGTAATACAGGGCAGGCATCACAAAGCAACATTAATACATTTAATTCAACTAAAAACACAAACGAAAAGAAAATAAAAATAAAAACAAACAAGGGCGAGGTTGAAATAAAATATTACGGGCCCAGTAATTAATAAATAAAAAACATTCAAATAATCGTGGAATTGAAAAATGAAAAATAATTCTACAAAGCCGAAAGATTTTTTGAAATTTTTTGTTCTGTTTTTTTTCTGTATGAGTGTTTTTGTTATTGACACTGTAGCTCAGATGAGCAGTTTTATTTCATCTCTAAGAACCGGGGATGCAAAAGACAAATCTCCTTTGGTGATAACAGCAGATTTAATTTCGCCGGAAAATATATCGGCGTTGAATGTTGCGTTCCGATCGTTTGGACAAAGCGAGTATCAAAAAGTTGAAATGCTGATTGCAGGCACTACTGCTTCTGCAACAATAGAAGGCGAATTTATCCAGCCGCCGTTTATTGAATACTATATTGTAATTGATTTGAAAGATGGATCGTCTCAAACTTTTCCGCTTGATGTTGAACAAGGTGTTTCACCGCTTCAAGTTGCTGTAGCCGGTCTTTCGGTAAAAGATCAGGAAATTCTTGTTTTAAGTCCCGCCGACGGTGAAATAATTACCGATGAAGATTTTCTAATTTCAATTTCGTTTTTCAAAGCGCCTTCCGGTATCGATATTTCAAAAACTAAAATCTATTTGAACGATACGGATATTTCATCTAATAAATTAGATGCCGGCGATATGCTTTTAATCAGCAGTGAAAATTTGGATGAAATTCCAATCGGTGCAAAGTTACTAAAAGTGGAAATCTTTGACACTGAAGGAAATTTATATCATACGATCAATAAAAATTTCCAGGTAGTTACAAGAACTGTTGCCGAACAAATGGCTTCTGCCTGGAAGTATTACGGGAATGTGCGTGCCGAATCAAGAACCGAATCTTTTAATAGTTCATCAACTTGGTATAATAATATAAACGCCGAAGCAAATGCTACAGATGAGAGCTGGCGCTTTAACGGGTATGTGTATTTTACTTCGGAAGAAAAAAGCAATCTACAGCCGTATAACAGGTATTCTGCATCAATTCAAAAAGACGATTTACTTTCATTGAAACTTGGCGATTCATACCCGCGCTTTCCGAATTTAATTATGGATGGAAAAAGAATTCGCGGTGTAAGCGGTTCATTAAACTTGGGGATCTTTAATTTGCAAGCTTCATTCGGTGAAACAGTTAGGAAAGTTGAAGGCAAAGTTTTGCAAACTTACACACCGGGAGAAGCCCCGTTGGCTTCAGATATAATTGCGATTAACAATGGCAGCGAATATGCAAAAGTTTCGATGGGTACGTATAACAGGCAAATTTTTGCCGTTCGTCCTTCGTTTGGAAGCGGTGAAAATTTTCAATTCGGTTTGTCTTATCTTCATTCAAAAGATGATCCGGGCTCTGTTAAATACAGCGCTCGTCCGCAGGAGAATGCGGTGGTGGGAACAGATTTAATGTTTGCACTTGATAATCAGAATATTATATTCACTTCGCAGGCTGCTGTTAGTTTATTCAACAAAGATATTTCTTCTGGCAATCTTTCGGATGCACAAATAGATTCGCTGTTCGGTCCGGGAAAATATATTGATATGGATCCCGAAGATGTAAAAACTATCCGTGACATCGCCGGGAAATTCATAACCGTAAATCAATATATCGGTCCGTTAAATCCCCAGGAAATGGCATCGCTTGCGGCAGAAGCTGCTCTTAGTTTTAATTATTTTAACAATTCGCTGAAAGCCTCATACATTTATCGGGGAAACGATTATCAATCATTCGGGCAATCTTATATTCGAACCGACATTAAAGGAATCAATTTAGTCGACCGCATCCGTATGATAGATAATAAGGTTTTTGTTTCTTTGGGTTACGAACTGTTGGAAGATAATTTGCAAAATACTAAAAGAGCAGCTACAACTTATCAAACTGTAAGTGTATCGTTGTCCGTTTTTCCACGCGCTGATTTCCCGAATATCACGCTCGGTTTTAACAGCTATGATAACAACAATGATATTAGCATAAAGGATACAACGAATAATAAATACATGGTTAATGAAACAACAAACCGTTTTCTTATTTCATTATCCTATGATTTGGTTGCAGGCGTACGTCACAGTGCATCATTATCTTTCTCAACTCAAAATAGGGAAGACAATAGTTTGTTAAATGCCGACGCTAAATTCAATTCGGGAATACTAGGTGTGAATAGTTATTGGACTTCTGATTTAAGTTCCATCTTCCAATTAATTTATAGTTCAACTGAAATAAGTGCAGTGCCGTTTGATTATTTTACACTAGTTGCCGGCGCTAAATATAGAATGCTCGAAGATAGGTTAATGCTATCGGCAACTTTAAGTCCAAGTTTCGGCGATTTTGACAGGCAGGCTTTGGAATTATTTGCCGATTATCTGGTAATGAAAAATTTCAACCTGATTTTTCAAACAAGAATTTTCAGATTCCCGGGTAAATCAACCAATTCAATCATCGGACTTTCAACAAGGTATTCATTCTAACGGAATATGACAGGCAGCGGAAGCAAACAAAAAATTTTCTTAACAAAAATTATAATAGTAATTTCTTCTGCCCTGCTCACTCTTTTAATTACTCAAGAGTTCTTTTTCACAATTGATCCTATCAAACAGCTCGAACTAAAACTTATTGACAAGCGTTTTTCTGAAAGAGGGAAAATAGATATTGGCGATTCCTCAGATGTAATTATAATTGAAATTACACAGGATAGTTACGATCAAATACCGCCGCCGTATAATAAATGGCCCTGGCCAAGATTTATTTTTGCAAACCTAATTGATAATTTAACCGAGGCGGGAGTTAAGGCAATTGGTATTGATATAAATATGCCGTTACCCGATCAGTTCTCTCCACAGTATGATTCGCTTATGAGCTCGGCAATTAAAAAATCCGGTAAAGTGGTTGTTTCTGGAAAAGTTGATACGCAGCTTGAAAATTTAATTGACGAAGGAAAATCTAATGTTAGAAAGTTGAATGAAGATTACGATAATATATTTTATAGTGTTGATAGTTCATTGGGATTGGTGCAACCGCCTGCAGATTATGACGGTGTTTTTAGAAGATATATTCCTTATGCGGCTTCCAATGCAACCGGTAAATTAATTCCAAGTTTTGGTTTTGCAATTCTGAATAAATACTACAATTTGAAGAACAACGAAGTTGCCATTCGTGAAGATGGAAATTTTAGATTAGGTAATAAATTAATTCCTCAATACGATAGGCACAGCATATTAATAAATTTTTATGGGCCGAGCGGAACTTTTCCACAAGTGCAGCTTCTAGATATTCTTGACGATAAAGAGTTTAAAACAATTGATGAAATTGAAACCGGAGAAGAAATTAATACGTGGGACTCACCGGATTACGGTTTGCTTCATTCGGGAAAATTTAAAGATAAGATTGTGATAATCGGTTCAACAATGCCGGAAGATAGAGACCTATTTCAAGTATCATTTGCCAAGGGAAAGCAAAAAGGGGATAATCTTTTATACGGTGTCGAATTTCACGCAAACATAATTCAAAATGTAATAAGCGATAATTTCCTTTATAGGCAATCTAAATTAAGCGAGTATTTGTTGGTCTTTTTGCTGACTGTGCTTGTTTTTTTTACAACATCTTTTGTAAGAAGAATAAAACTTAAAAGGGGAATGATCATTGAGCTGCTAAACGTTTTCTTTGTTGCAGTTTTAATCTTTGTTCTATATGAATTAAGCATCTATTTGTTTATAAATCAAAATCTTGTAATTACTTTAGTAAGCCCGTTCATCTCAATAATTCTTGGTTTCTTTGCAAGTACAGCTTATCATTTTATTACCGAGAGACAACAAAATGTTTTGATCAAAGGAATGTTCAGTACATATGTCAGTAAGAATGTTGTTAATGAACTTATTAATAATCCCGATAAACTTAAGTTGGGAGGCGAGAAAAAAAATCTTACAATTCTTTTCAGCGATATTGCAGGCTTTACAACCTTTGCAGAGAAAAAACAGCCCGAAGAATTGGTAAGATTTATAAACGAGTTTTTAAGCGACATGAGTGAAATTATTATTTCCAACGACGGCACACTCGATAAATATCTAGGGGATGCGGTAATGGCTTTTTGGGGTGCGCCGATTGAAGTTAAAGATCATGCTGAGAAAGCATGTTTGACGGCGCTTCAAATGCAGGAAAGACTTGCACAAATTCGTGAAAGGTGGATACAAAGCGGTGAAACACCAATTTATATCAGAATTGGAATCAATTCAGGAGATGTAATTGTAGGCAATATTGGCGGTGTAAAACGATTTGACTATACTGTGCTCGGCGATGATGTTAACTTGGCCTCGCGCCTTGAAGGTGCAAACAAGGAATACGCGACTAATATTATGATCGGTGAATCAACATATAGACTTGTTAAAGATAAATTCCACACACGCGAGCTTGATGTAATAAGAGTTAAAGGTAAATCCGAACCCACAAAAGTATTTGAATTGATAAGCAAAATAGGTGATAAAAAAGCGGAGGACGCTATCGAACAGATGGATTTGTATTTCCAGGGTTTGGAATTATACCGCTTAAAAGGTTTTGAAGCTGCGCATGATTACTTTAAAAGATCATTCGAAAAATTGGGGGATTATCCGTCTAAAGTTTATATGCACAGATGTGAATTTTATTTGATTAATCCTCCCGGGCAAAACTGGGACGGAGTTTTTGAATTTAAGACTAAATAAATTTTAGATAAGTTATTTAGCAGCGCGTTTAATATTATAAATTGCTGCAGCGAGAAAAATAAAATTTGCGAGCCACGCAGTTATGAAAGGATTGAGTACTCCGTTTTTACCAAAAGCCTGACTTACTTTCATGAACACCAAATAGGCAAAAGTAATTAATAGATTTATTCCAACCTGAATTGCAAGTCCTCCTTTGCGCCGGTTTGCTGAGATCGGTAATCCGAACAATACAACAACAACGCTTGAAAATGCGAAAGCAATTCTTGATTGATATTCAATTAAAATTGAAGTTGGGTTATTGCCTGTCGTTTGTTGTTCATTTGCGTAGTTGTCAAGTTCAGGCAAAGTCATTTCTTCAGGCTTGCGCTGCTTTTTAATTATTTCTTCGGGTTTAAAATTCAATCCGTAATAATTTTTTTCTGCGAACTTTTCGAATGATTCATCGGTATCGTGGAATACTCTATTAGTGCCGGTGTATAAAATCCAACAATTGTTTGTTGTATCATATTTCATTCTATAAGCATCGGTTCTAGATGTTAATTTTGTGAGATCATTCATATCAAATTCTTGTATACTTATCTGGTTTGCCTGGTGATTATCAACATCATAATATCTAATAGTAACTATTCTATTCTTGGTATCCTGGAAAAAAATATTGCTTCCGATATTAACTAAACCTTTCCGCATATATTTCTGTTCGATATAAACTTTTTGCTTGTTGGCAAGCGGTACAAGATACCCGCCGATATAAACCGCTGATAAACTGATAATAAACGAGGTGATAATGAACGGCGCCATAAATCGGTATAAACTCATTCCTCCCGCACGCATTGCCGTTAATTCGTTTAGGTTTGACATTTTACCTGCTGTGAATAAACTTGCAAGCAAAACTGAAACCGGTGTCATCAAGCGAATTATTTCTGGAATAAAAACTAAATAATAATTTAATATTAATTCCGAAGGCACATTCTGATCAATAAAGTCGTCAAGATTTTCCATCATATCAACTACGACGAAAATAAGGGCAAAAGCCAATAAGCCGAAAAATACTGTTTGAAGAAATTGTTTTATAAGATATCTGTCAAGTATTTTCATTGCTCTCTTCGCTTGTTGAATTCGACCAGGATGAACGCAGCTTTTGAGGGATTAATTTAGCAATGAAGTCGAAACTAAGTGTAATCTTTTCCCGTGCACTTTTTATCATTAAAATAACTCCTAAAATTCCCAGCAATATATTAGCACTCCAAATTCCAAGAAAGGGCGATAGTAGTCCTCGGTCGGCAAGTTTTTCTCCGCCAATTAAAAACGACCAATAGATTAAAAAGAAAACAAGACTAATTCCTGCCGCCATTCCAAATCCGCCTTTGCGCATCATTGTGCCAAGCGGTGCACCGATCAATACAAATATTATGCATGCAAAAGGTAATGAATATTTTTTGTGTACTTCGACCCAATACCTGTCAATTTCCTTATTGCTGTAATTAACACTGCTTACTGTTGATAAGAATGAATTTTCATCAGACTTAATTCTTTGTTGAACCCTCAAAAAAATATTCTGCGAAATATTTTTATTCTGAAAAGGTGTTCCGGCTTTATGAGCATGGTACCGGAAAATTTCTTTGATTTTTGTATCCAATACACCGGAATATTTTTTTTTAGTAACTTCAATGCTGTCGGCAATTTTTAGTAATGCATTAGCGCCGAGTTCTCTATCGCCGCGCTGACCACCGGGTGCGGTCTGTTCAAAAGTAAATTGATCGGCAGGCAGTGCAATTTTATGCCGCGTAAATCTTAATCGCCTGTATTCGGTTGCATCATTAATATTTGTTTCGTGAATTTCCCCGTTATTCAAATCCATCATTAGTTTTTTTTGACTTCCGGAGAAATAAATCTTCCCATCTAAAGCTGTAACTATATTTAATTTCGGAGAATTTGAATAATCATAGATAGTAATATTTTTAAGCTGATTTTTATTTTGATCAATCTCTCTCGCTAAAATTGAATATTCCGGAACTTCCTGTGAAAAAACACCCGGCACAAGAGAGAGTGTGGGGCGTTTTCTTGAAATGTCTTCCAACAATAATCTTGCAGAATGATTAGCGTTCGGGTAAATATTATTATTAAAATAAATTAAAAGAAGGGCAATAAATACGCTGCCGATTAATGGTGGAATCATCATTTTGTACAAACTTACACCTGTAGCTTTTAAAATTGCTACCTCGTTGTTTTGCGACATACCGCCGAATGCCATTAACGTTGCGATGAGAACAGCCATTGGAATTACAAGAACAATCATCCACGCTAAACTATACGTAATCAATTCAATTATTATCCAACCGCTCAAACCTTTACCCACAATGCTGTCGGCCATTTTAACAAGATACTGTAATAAAAAAACGGCTATCAGCGTAAAAGTTGCAAATAAAAAAGGTATTAAGTGATTTCTTAATATATACCGAACAATAATCATTGCGCTCTTTTTTTAGTGGTAGAAATTTACCAATATACTTTTACACATAAAAGAAATAGTAGGCTTGTATTTAAAACCAAATACGATTAATTAAAATACTATTAGACTTGAATCCAGCATTACATACATGTAAATTTGAGCGGCTGATAAGAGGGTAAATCTAATTCATGTTAATTGCTAAAATCATCCCGGAGGATTTGTGAATTCTGTTTTAAACTATCTTGAATCAAATTTCCAAAGTTATTTAAATGAATTGAAAGAATATTTAAAGATACCAAGTATTAGCACTTTGGATACACATAAAAACGAAATGCAAAGATGTGCAGAGCACGCTCAAATGCTTTTAAAGAATGCAGGTATGTCAAACACGGCAGTATATCAAACTGAAGGTCATCCGGTTGTTTACGGTGAATGGCTGAATGCACCCGGCAAACCAACTGTTTTAGTTTACGGTCATTATGATGTTCAACCAGTTGATCCTCTTGAACTTTGGAATTCAGAACCGTTTGAAATGGTTGTAAAAGATGGAAAAATTTGGGGACGCGGTGCAAATGATAATAAAGGTCAACACTTTATTCACATTAAAGGAGTTGAAGCATATTTAAAGACATTAGGTTCTCTACCTGTTAACGTTAAATTTCTTCTCGAAGGCGAAGAGGAAATAGGCAGCGATAATCTGCCAAAATTTATTAGTGAGAATAAGGATTTGTTAAAATGTGATGCGATATTGATTTCGGATACTAGCATGTATGATGCAGGTGTGCCGACAATTACTTACGGTTTACGTGGATTGTTGTATATGGAAGTTGAAGTTGTTGTTGCGGACCGCGATCTTCATTCGGGTAGTTTCGGCGGAGCTGTTGCTAACCCAATTAATGAACTTGCAAAAATTATAGCCAAACTTCAGGATAAAAATCTTAAGGCAACTATTCCAAATTTTTACAAAGATGTATTAAAACTGACAAAGAAAGAAAGGGATAATTTTAAGCGTTTAAAATTTTCGGATAAAAAATACGCAAAAGAACTCCATGTAAAAGAATTGCAAGGCGAAAAAGGTTTTACTACGCTTGAAAGATTGTGGGCCCGCCCTACCTTGGATTGCAACGGTATAATCGGCGGTTTTACTGAAAAAGGAGCAAAGACTGTTTTACCATCTAAAGCTTTAGCAAAAATTAGTATGAGACTTGTACCGAATCAAGATCCAAAAAAGATTGCAATAGAGTTTACAAAGCACATAAAAAAAATTGCACCAAAAAGCGTAAGCGTTGAAGTGAGAATGCTTCATTACGGTTATCCAGTTGTTGTTCCTCTTGAAAGCAAAGCTATTGTCGCAGGTGCAAATGCCGTTGCAAGGGCTTTCGGTAAAAAGACTGTTTTCACACGCGAGGGCGGTTCAATTCCTGTTGTGGTTGATTTGATAAAATTATTAAAAGCACCGGCTATTTTAATGGGACTCGGTTTGGATTCGGACGATATTCATTCGCCAAATGAACATTTCCGTTTGGAAAATTTTAAAAAGGGCCTGTTAAGCTCGGCGTACTTTTTCGATGAATTCTCGAAGATCTAAAATTAATGTGAGGGTTGAGTATGAAACTCTATAGACTATTCATAGTGTTTCCGCTAATATTTATATTTGCAATTAGTTGTTCTTCAGATCAAAAGGGCGACGGCGATGCAGCACATTCGACATCAAAAGACGAAGAAATTAGAGAATACAATATAGATATTGAAAAAGGACAAACAGAAAATCGATTCCCTTGCGATACTATTGCTTTAAAAGAATATATTCTTGATAGTTATGAACCTGGTTCATATTTAATTTATGCAGACCGTACTCATATTTATGATGTTCCGCGTCCTGCTGTAGTATATTTCAATGATGGCGCCAATTATATCCTTTCCATTATTGCTAGGTCAAAACACGGTGAACGCAATATCGAAACAAAGAATATAACTGGTTTTGAATCTAGTTATATTAATCTCGACAGCACTTCATTGGGAACTGCTTTCTTCTGGCTTACGTTATTTGAATGCAAGGAGGGTTCTTTCGAAAGAGTTTGGGAATCGGAAATACCGATTCACGGCGGTTTTAATAAAATAACAATAAAAACCTGGCGGCCGAAAAATATAAAGTACGTTGAACTTAATTATGAAGACGGTATAATCTCAGGACATAGAAATTATAATTTCTTTATGATAGACGGCTGGCGCAAACCGCCGCATCTGCTCGAGACTTATGTGGGTATTGTACATAAAAGAAATATGGCTAATGTTAACAACGACAAAATACCTGACTACTTTGAGTATAGATTCGCTGAAGATTCTTTAAGAATAAGAATAATGGATTCAATACCGTTTTATTGGAGCGAACAAAAACAATTGTATATTACTAATAGAAACCCTCGTTGGTTTAGAAAGTATTAAATAATCATACTATGTTCTGTTAATAGTATTTATTAATTCCAACTCATATTATTACTAAAGGACAAATGCAAGACGTTAATTCGGAAAAATATATATCTTCTTTTAAAGAAGAATATAATACAGTAAAAAATGGTTCGGCAGTACGGATCAATTCCGATGCGGTTATTATTCAACTTGAAGGAAAGGATACACTCGAATTCCTTCATAGAGTTTCAACTAATTCGGTTAAGGATTTAAAACCGTTCGAAAAGAAGAATACATTATTCCTAAATGCAAAAGGAAGATTTATCGATAGGACAACTCTTATAAATCTTGAAAATTATTTTCTACTTATCGGCAACTTAGATGGAAGTAAAAAACTTTTTAATTGGATTAATAAATACATCATCATGGAGGACATTAAAACCCTTGATGTAACAAATAATTATAAGTTAATTGAATTGATCGGACCGCAATCCGAATCTTATTTAACTTTACTTGTCGGCGATGATATAAAAAAACTAGGTTCTGAAAATGTTATAAGTACAAGTGCCGACGGATTTTCATTTTATCTATTTAGAAACTCTTTATTACATGGTAAAGTGTTATTCCAAATATTAATTGAAAAAGAGCGAAGTGATGAGTTTGTTGAATACATGCTTCAGAACAAAAGTGTTTTTGATGTCGGTTTGATTAGCGATGCAACTTATAATGTTGTTCGTATTGAAACCGGAAGTGCGGCATTACCAAGCGAATTGAATGATGAATATAATCCTCACGAAGTGAATCTTATTCACGAAGTCTGCTTTAAAAAAGGTTGTTATATCGGTCAGGAAGTTATTGCGCGACTTGATACTTATGATAAGGTTCAGAAAAAAATGGTTGGTGTTATCATTCATGATAATATTAATTTCAATGGAGATTCGGTTTTAATTGATGAAGAAGAAAATGAAGTTGGAGAAATTACAAGCCAGGCATTTTCCGAGTTGATGGGTAAAAGAATAGCAATTGGATTTGTAAGAAAGAAGATTCTTCAAGAAAACAGAACCGTGTTTGCATCTGAAAACGGCAAACGAGTTCCCATAACAATTTGTGAATTACCATTTAAGAAATGAAAATTTATACAAAAACAGGAGATAAGGGAGAAACTTCATTATTCGGCGGGCAGCGTGTTCCGAAAAATAATCTCAGAATAAGCTCATACGGAACAGTTGATGAATTGAATTCTTTTATCGGCGCATCGATTTCTGAGATAAATAACCAGGAACTTAGAACCGTTTTAGAAAGTATACAAAACGATTTATTTACGCTTGGCGGCGACCTTGCGACTCCTAATGAAAAAGGGAATAAAGGATTTGTTATTCCACGTATTGATAAAGAATTCGTTTTGCGGCTCGAAAGTTTGATTGATTTATACGATGATAAATTGCCGGAATTAAAAAATTTTATTTTACCCGGCGGCTCAAAAGGTGCTGCGCTTCTGCATATTGCGCGTTCTGTTTGCAGAAGAGCTGAAAGAGAAGTTGTTGCACTTTCTAACATTGAAGAAATTGAACAGCAAATAGTCGTATATTTGAACCGTCTTTCGGATTTATTATTTGTTCTGGCGCGTTTTGAAAATTATTCACAAAATATTGATGATATAATCTGGCAAAAGTAGTTATTCTGTTTAACCCGTAAAATTCTCAACTCATCACTCTACACTAATTTTGGGGGTGACATTGGCTTCGACGGGGTTATTTGTTCTTTGAACTGCACACCGTGTTCACCGTAGACACGTTAAACGACGGTAACAAATGTAAATGGCGAATATAATTACGCTTTAGCTGCTTAATAAAAAATAGCAGCCGTTCTTCAACTCTGAGCATGCCGGGAGTTGAATGAACGCCGCACGGTGTGATAGCCGATTCGAACTTCCGGATAGATGAGGCGAAACTAATTTCGGAATAGCTCATTTCAAAACCTGTCTTTCGGTGTTGATTGAGCAAAGCTAAATGAAAGACTATGTGTGTAGACGTTCCTGGAAATGTAGCTTCGGACCGGGGTTCGACTCCCCGCACCTCCACTAAACTCGTATTGAATGCTTGTCCGCCTTATGATTTTACAAGGCGGACAGCGATAAACCAACTGTAAAAATTTCCTAAAACATTTTTTAGTTTTGTGAATTTGATTTGCCAGATTTTTAAAATATTGCTTACGGAATACTTAGTGATTATTTTAAAAACACACATCATAAATCACTTATGGTCAAAATCATGAAAAAGATTATCGCTTACTATTTGTTGCCAGTAATTTTATTTACGAATATCCATTCCGCTCAGAGCATAAATATGATATTTGATAAATCCTCGCTTCAAACCGCCTATGCTTCTAGAAAGATGGAAAAAGAACTAATTAAAAACGGATACACTTTAACAAAAGATAATGCTGACTATTCTATTACTTTAAGGATTGATACTAATTATTTAGGCACAGAATCATTTTTAATAAAAAATGAGAATAAGGAAATAACAATTATCGGCGGAGACGGTAGCGGCGTAATTTACGGAACGCAATCGTTTATAGAGGATTTGCGAAATGGAATTTTAATCCAAGACATAAAAGAAAAAAGTGAAAAACCAAGATTACAATTCAGGGCAATTAAATTTGATCTCCCGTGGGATACATACAGACATAGTTATTCTTTAACTCAACACAGTGAAACATGCAAGGATCTGAATTATTGGGAAAAATTTCTTGATATGATGTGCGAAAATAGATTTAATGTTTTGACGCTATGGAATCTTCACCCATATACTTTTTTAATCAAACCGAAACACTTTCCCGAAGCAAGTCCATGGAATGATATTGAGATGCAAGAATGGAAAAAATTATTCGAAGGTATTTTTGCGATTGCTAAAGAACGCGGCATCGATACTTATATTATGCCATTCAACATTTTTGTAACGCCTGAATTCTCCAAAGCTCATAATGTTGCAATGGATAACCTCGATCATCATCATTTTGTAAATGCCGATACGTCGGAGATTGTAAAAAAATATACCCGCGAATGCGTTACTCAAATGCTGGAAGAATACCCTAACCTTTCCGGAATCGGATTAACTCTTGGCGAAGGAATGGGCGGAATGACTCCGCAGCAACGCGAAGACTGGATAAGCGAAACGATAATTGAAGGTATGCGTCTCGCAAATAGAAAATCAAAATTAATTCATAGAATTCCGTTTTCAGGCAATACAGGTTCGCTAGGTGCTACATCAATTGAAATGGAACAGGTTACGCGAAAAGGAATTGAACGCGAAGCTGCAATGGATTGCTTCGAAGGTCCGGTTTGGGCGAGCATGAAATTTAACTGGTCGCACGGTCATTCAACTTCCAAATTGATTAAAGTTCACGGCGGAAAATTATACGGCACTTATTTTTCGCCCGAACCAAAAGGATATAAAATAATTTGGACCGTGCGCAATGAAGATTTCTTTTGTCTGCGTTGGGGAGTTGCAGATTTTATTCGTGAACATATAGCTGTTAATGGGCATAATTATGTCGGCGGTTATTTTATTGGATCTGAAACTTATATACCTGCAAAAGATTATTTCACAAAACCGGATCCGTCAATTATTTGGAAGTATGCTTTCGAGCGGCAGTGGTTATTCTACAAATTGTGGGGAAGATTATTGTATAACCCCGATACGCCAGACGAAATATTTATTCATGAATTTGTAAACCGTTACGGAAAAGATTCGGAAGTTTTGTTCGAAGCATTTTCACTTGCGGGTAAAACTCCATTACGTTTGGCTTCATCGTTTGATTCCTCGTGGGATTTCACACTTTATAGTGAAGGATTTTCAGCTTTGGACCCAGAAATAAAAAGGGTGGACTATATTTCTATTAATCGGCAGATTAACCAGCCGCCGCTTGATACAGATTATGTTTCAATTAAAGATTATGTAAATGCCATCAATTCAAATGAAACTTTTGATGAGAATAAAATCACCCCGCCAATTTTTGCCGAGATGCTTGTTAAAGATTGCAGTAAAGCAATCTCGTTAATCGAAAATTTGGATGAGACTAAAAACGGTTCTATTAAATATGAGATTGCAGATATAAAGATCTGGGCAAACCTGGGATTATTTTTTGCAGAAAGAACAAAAGCTGCAGTTGCGCTTCATTCTTATCGTACAATCGGCAACGAAATGAATAAGCAGAATGCAATTTTTCATTTGGAGAATGCTTTGAAATATTGGGATGAAATAATCAAAATTACACGCCCGCTTTACAACGATATGCCTCTGGTTCACTACAGTGAACAAGACGGAAAACACTGGAAAGATAATGATCATCTGCGTTTTCATTGGGAATTGCTAAGACCGGATGTTTTAAAAGATTTTGAGTTAGTAAAAAATTCAGTTATAATGCAAAATTAGTTATAAACCAGGATGAAAATATTAAGGTTTCACCTATAAATTATTTGTAGTTTTTTTCGATAATATAGCATCAATTCACATGGAGGTGAATTATGTCTCTTGTTATCGAAGAAAAAAGGATTTTAAATAATAACTTTACTACAAGTCAAACAACTTCGGATGTCATCAATTCATATTCCGAAAAGCACGACAATGTACAACTTTCCAATGATGCAACTACTTTAAAGAATTTACCTCTTAATCTCTCTTCATCAAAAATTTATGAAGAGAATAACGGCTTCCAATTCGACTTTAATTTCGATGAAACACGTTTTCAAAATGTAAGTGCAAACGGATTTTATTCATCAAAAGAAAAAAATCTATCTATGCGTTTAAAATTTTACCTCGAAAAAATACTTTATGAAAATGGAGAAGAAAAAAAACAAAAATATGAAATCGAATTTGCGATTAACTATTCCGGCATTGAAATAAATTCATACGAAAGAAAGATTGAAAAGGAGGATATTTATAAATTTCTTAATCGCGTTATGAAGGATTTGTCGGAAATTCTAAATAATGATGAAAAAAATCTCACGGGCATCATTTTCGATAAAGAAGATTTACAAGAACTTATGCAGATAGGCGACGAAGAAATTGGAAAATTTTTAAACGAAATAATCTTATTAATCCAAACTCTCGCGAAAATTAAGAAGTATAAAAATCCGGATGCCGAGAATGTGCTTTTCAATCCGCAGAGAATCAGAAATGAAATTTTAGAGACCAGCCAAACCAAAAGCACATCAATAGATTTTAAAATGTCCGTAAACAAGCTCGCTGCATAATAAAATCTATTTTTCTAAATTTATTCATAAATAAAAATCATGCCAGCGTATGTTTTTCGTTGCAAAAACAGCCGCATTACATTAAATTTGAAGCCATAATGAGAGGGATTAGTTTTACAAAATTGAGCGGCGCCGGTAACGATTTTATTTTAATCGACCGGAAATTGAATTCAGAATTCAACTTATCTTCAGAATTTATTAAAAAGATTTGTGATAGAAGAAAAAGCATTGGCGCCGATGGTGTTCTTTTTATATCTGATTTAGACAACTATGCGTTCGAAATGAAATATTTTAATGCCGACGGCTCAACCGGGTCTCTATGCGCTAACGGAGCGCGTTGTGCATTAAGGTATGGTTTTGTAAGCGGAAGAGTTGACGGTGATTTGGTAAAATTCAGAGCTAACGAAAAGGATTATTCGGGAGTTGTGATAGATGAAAAAGATATAAAGTTTTTTCTTAATGAACCCGAAAAAGTTAAGCTGAATTTTAAGATAAAAGCTGCCGGACAATTGATTTCAGCTTCGTATATTGATACCGGTTCGCCGCATGTTGTTATAAAATTGAAAGATATTTTGGAAAATCCGCTTAAGAATTTTTCGTTTTATAAAAGCGTTAACGATTTACCGGTTTATGAAATCGGTAAAGAAATTCGTTATTCGCGGGATTTTGCACCCGAAGGTACGAATGTAAATTTTATAGATATTTTTGACGAAGGAATTAATATTAGAACTTATGAACGTGGAGTAGAAAACGAAACACTTGCTTGCGGAACCGGATCGGTAGCAGCGGCGTTAATATCTTTTTTGAATGATAATTTGAAACCGCCGATTAAACTTTTTGTAAAAAGCGGTGATGTTTTGAAAGTTGATTTCTCATACGAGAATCAAAAATTTAGGGACGTTTCTTTAACCGGTCCCGCAGAAGTTGTATTTACAGGAGAATTAACAATTTAACAGAGGAATAAATGAGCAAAGTCATCTTTTCAATTCGTTACAATGTTTTTCCTGAAAGAAGACAAGAATATTTGGATGTAGTTCGTGAGTTAAAGAATATTGTAAAAGCTGAAGGTTTGGAAAGTTATTCTGTTTATGAACAGAAAAATAAATCCAATAACTTTGAAGAAATTTATGTCTTTCAATCTCCTGAAGCATTTGAAAATTTTGACGATAATCAAGACGAAAGAATAGATTTATTGATGACAAAACTTTCGGATATGATTAAGGAGCAATCGACACAATACACAACATTATCAGAAGTAAACACATAATCCGGTTTATTAATCGGTTATCCAGCCAATATGATTTGGTGTTAAATGTTTGAATACGTTGGTGCGTTACACATTCACTCGGTTTTTTCGGATGGTTCGGGAGAAATTAAAGAAATTGCAGGATATGCCGATGAAGCGGACCTCGATTTCATAATTCTTACCGATCACAACACGCTTCGTGCTTTATCAGAAGGTTACGAAAGATGGTACGGAAAAACTTTGTTACTGGTTGGATGCGAGATAAATGATAAAGAAAACAAAAATCATCTTCTCGCGTTTAATGTTGACGAAGCATTTTCAACTCGACTGCCTGCAAAAGAATATGTTAAGAAAGTAAAAGAATCCGGCGGGTTGGGATTTCTTGCTCATCCTAACGAAAAAAGAAATTCGATGAAAGAACATCCGCCGTATCCATGGACTGAATGGGATACCGATGATTTTACCGGTTTGGAAATCTGGAATCATATGTCGCAATGGATGGAAGGTTTAACAGAACAAAACAAGTATAACTATTTTATTCATCCGTTAAAATCTGTTACACATCCTTCTCAAGATACATTAAAAGTTTGGGACGAACTAAGCCAGAAAAGAAGAGTTGTTGGTATCGGCGGAATTGATGCTCATGCACATAAAGTAAACTTGCTCGGATTTTTTGAGGTAGAAGTTTTTCCATATAAAGTGTTATTTAAATCCGTGCGCACCCATGTAATTACAGAGCATAAAATTAAAAAGTCGACGGATAAAAACGATTTAGTTAAAGCAAAAAAAGAGATTTATAAATCAATTGAAAATGGACGATGTTTTGTTTCAAATAATTATCATGGCGAAGCAAAAGGTTTTAACTTTACAGCTGAAAGCGGGACAAAGATTTTCCAGATGGGCGACTCTATACCGTTAACAAAAAATCTTAAGTTAAAAGTGAATCTACCTATGGCTGGCACAATTAAAATTCTTAGTAATGGCATTATTGTTGGGATTTTTGACGGAAATGAAGCTGAATTCGATGTAATTGAAAAAGGAGCTTATAGGGTGGAAGTTTTTGTAAATGAATATCCGTGGATTTTTTCAAATCATATTAGAATTGGACTGTAATTTTTGTTAGATTTCCCGCCGAATTTTTGAAATATTATTAAATAGAGGTTTAACGTGCTCGAAAAAAGAAAAAGAATTTCTAAAAAAGAAATGAAACAAGACACCCTTGTTACATCATACTATAAGGCATATAATTTCTTTATCGAAAATCAGGTGAAAATTCTTATTGGTATCGGCGTTGTTGCCTTGATTGTTGTAGCGGTTGTATTATTGTCAAACAAAAAATCTAATGATACACAAACTGCATCTTCACTGCTTGCCAAGATAATGCCGGTTTACGATTCAGGACAATTTCAACAAGCAATTGACGGAGTAAAAGCTACAAATACAATCGGACTTAAGGAAATTGTTGATAATTACGGAAGCACCGAGCCGGGTGAAACAGCTAAAATTTTATTGGCTAATTCATACTTGGGAGTTAATAATACGGAAGCAGCATTGGAAAATTTTGAAGATTACAGCGGGTCGAATGATTTATTTAAAGCCACAGCGTTAGCCGGTGAAGCTGCTTATTATGAATTCAAAAATGAAAATCAAAAAGCTGCAGAGCTTTATAAACAAGCTGCAAATATTACTAATGTAAATCCAGCCAACGCAGATTATCTTTTAAGAGCAGGAATTAACTTTTTAAAAGCAGATAAAAAAGAAGAAGCAAAAGTTCTTCTAAAATCCATTAAAAAGGATTACAGAGCTACAACCGCGGCTCAAGAAGTTGATAAATATCTTATTCAGGTTGAAAGTTGATTTTATAAAATTTTTCAATTGATACGCTTCCTTGATTTTAGAAAACGAGGTGGCTATATTTTCACCACTTATGTGAGGATAAATTAATGGCAGATACTTCCGATTTCAGAAACGGACTAATATTAAGATATAAAAACGACCCGTATGTGATTGTTGAATTCCAACATGTTAAGCCGGGTAAAGGCGGTGCTTTTGTTAGAACCACTCTTAAAAACATGAAAACCGGAAGAGTGTTGGATAACACTTTCCGTTCAGGCGAATCCGTTGATGTTATTAGAGTTGAAAGAAGAAAATATCAATATCTTTATAGAGATACGGCAGGATTGGTTTTAATGGATAATGAAACCTACGAGCAAATTACAATTCAAGAAGAATTAATCGGCGACGGATCGGTTTATCTTAAAGAGGGATTTGAAGTTGAACTTCTATTGGATGATAACGACCAAATAATTTCGGCTGAAATACCAATCTTTGTGCAATTAGAAGTGAAAGAAACCGAACCCGGTTTCAAAGGCGATACGGCAAACAATGCGCTTAAACCTGCTAAACTTGAAACAGGCGCTACCGTTAATGTCCCTTTGTTTGTAAACGAGGGCGATATTCTAAAAATTGATACCCGCACCGGCGGGTATGTTGAACGAGTTAAAAACTAACCACTGAAGGGTATGGATATAAATCTAATTAAAAAGCTCATCAAAATTGTTGAGCAAAGTGAAGTCACCGAATTTTCAGTTCAAGAAGGCGACTTAAAAGTAAAGATTTCCAAAAACTCAGGCAATATTCAAAATGTAAGTTTTCAACCTATTACAGAAGTGTCCAAACCTGCAGTTATTTCTCAGAATTCATCAGGCTCAAATTCCGGCGGTGAAGTTAACCTACCGGTAACCGAACATAAAAAATCAAACGTTCATGAAATTAAATCGCCGATTGTAGGAACCTTTTACCGCGCTCCGGCCCCGGATGCCGACCCTTATGTGCAAGTTGGTGATAATATTTCTGCCGGTTCTGTTCTTTGTATTGTTGAGGCAATGAAATTGATGAATGAAATTGAATGCGACGTCAACGGGAAAATTGTTAAAATATTGGTTGAGAATGCTACACCTGTTGAATATAATCAGCCGCTTTTTCTTATCGAAACCGTTTAGTGTTATCTAAATTTTAAGAGGTTTATTTGTTCAAAAAGATTCTTATTGCAAACAGGGGAGAGATAGCACTAAGAGTAATACGCACCTGCAAAGAGATGGGAATAAAAACAGTTGCTGTTTACTCGGAAACCGACCGTAATTCCCTGCATGTTATTTTTGCCGACGAAGCTGTTTGCATTGGTCCGGCACCAAGTAAAGATAGCTATTTAAAAATTCCAAATATACTTTCTGCAGCGGCAATTACGGGGGCAGATGCAATTCATCCGGGTTATGGCTTTCTTGCGGAAAATGCTGACTTCAGCGAAATATGTACCGAATCAGGAATAAAATTTATTGGTCCTTCGCCGGATTCGATACGCAAAATGGGAGACAAAGCATTCGCAAAGGAAACAATGAAAAAATGCGGTGTTCCGGTTGTTCCCGGCAGTGAAGGTGTTGTTAATACAATTGAAGAAGCAAAAATTATTGCTGCACAAATTGGTTATCCTGTCATGCTAAAGGCATCGGCAGGTGGCGGCGGAAAAGGCATGCGAATTGTTTGGGAAGAAAGTGAAATCGAAAAAGCTTTTCAAACTGCTAGTAATGAATCAAACGCTGCTTTCGGCGTCTCCGATCTTTATCTCGAAAAATTTATTGAGAACCCTCATCATATAGAAATACAAGTAATGGGCGATCAATTCGGAAATGCATATCATTACGGCGAACGAGATTGTTCAATTCAACGAAGGCATCAAAAACTAATTGAGGAATCACCATCTCCGTTTATTACCGATGAAGTCCGCACCCAAATGGGTGAAGCGGCATTACTTGCAGTCAGGGCTGTAAATTATGAAGGTGCAGGCACAATTGAATTCCTTGTTGATAAACACATGAATTTTTATTTCATTGAAATGAATACAAGAATTCAAGTTGAACATCCAGTTACGGAAATGGTTAGGAATCTGGATTTGATAAAACAACAGATTTTAGTTGCTTCGGGTGAACAAATTCAAGATTTACCGCTCGAACCCCGCGGACATGCTATTGAATTTAGAATTAATGCGGAAGATCCCGACCATAATTTCAGACCATCACCCGGCAAGATTGAGTATTTACATTTTCCCGGCGGTTTCGGAGTTAGGATTGATTCTCATGTTTATAACGAATATGTTATTCCACCGAATTATGATTCATTAATTGCAAAGTTAATAATTTGGGGAACAGACAGAAAACATGCAATCTCAAGAGCCAAACGCGCATTCGAAGAATTTACAGTTGAAGGAATAAAAACAACTATTCCTTTCCATAAAAAAGTTCTTGAGAATGAAAATTTTGTAAATGGAATTTTCGATACATCTTTTATAGAAAAGCATATTAAAATTTAATGAGGTAAATATGAACGTACCTGCAGAATTGAAGTACACAAAAGATCATGAATGGTTAAAAATTGAAGGCAATATCGGCACAATCGGCATTACAGAATATGCTCAAGGAGAATTGGGAGATGTTGTTTTTGTGGATATTAATCCCGATACGACTGAAATAAAAATGGGCGAGGCATTCGGCACTATTGAGGCAGTGAAAACCGTGAGTGATCTTTATGCGCCTGTTGACGGAAAAGTTATAGAGTTAAACGCTAA
Source organism: Bacteroidota bacterium (assembly GCA_023397505.1). GTDB lineage: Bacteria > Bacteroidota > Ignavibacteria > Ignavibacteriales > Melioribacteraceae > JAEWUC01. The sequence continues at coordinate 130,207 of JAEWUC010000001.1, forward strand.
ATTAAACGACGAGCCGCAGCTCGTAAATACAGATCCTTACGGCGAAGGCTGGTTGATAAAAATCGAAATTGCAAATCTGTCTCAAGCGAACGAGCTGTTAAATTCTGCAGATTATCAGGCGCAGTTAGGTCAATAAAAGAAAATTATTAAAGAACATTAAGCAAAACTCAATTTGGGTTTTGCTTTTATTTTACCCGGCAAATAATCATGATTCATTCCCAAAAAATTCTAATACTCGATTTCGGTTCGCAATACACACAGCTTATTGCTCGAAGAATACGAGAAAGCAAAGTTTATTCCGAAATCCACGCGCACAATTATTCGCTTGAAAAGATTAAAGAGGAAAAGCCGAAAGGAATAATTCTTTCCGGCGGACCTATGAGCGTTTACGACGAAGGCGCACCTAATATTTCTCCTGAAATTTTTGAACTTGGTATCCCTATTTTAGGAATTTGTTACGGTTTACAATTAATAGCTAAACATTATAATGGAAAAGTTGAATCTGCGGAAAATCGCGAATATGGAAAAGCTAACTTAAAAATTTCTAAAAGAGATCTGCTTTTTAATTCAATCGAAAATAATTCAGTTGTGTGGATGAGTCACGGTGATTATGTATCCGGCTTTCCTGAAGGATTTGAAGTAACGGCTACATCTGAAAATTCACCGGTTTGCGCTGTATCAAATTCTGCAAAAAGAATATTTGGAATTCAATTTCATCCCGAAGTTGCGCACACTCAAGAAGGTAAAAAAATAATTGATAATTTTTTGTTTGGTATTTGTGGGTGTAAACCTGATTGGACCTCGCAGAATTTTATTGATGCTGCAATTACCGATGTAAAAAATAAAGTTGGTGATAACAAAGCTATATGCGCTTTAAGCGGCGGAGTTGATTCTTCGGTTGCAGCAATTTTAATAAATAAAGCCCTCGGTAAAAATTTGATTTGTGTTCATGTTGATACCGGAATGATGCGTAAGAATGAAAGCGATGGTATTATAAAAATGTTTCGTGAGCATTACGATATTGAAATAATACATATTGATGCTTCTGATATATTCCTTTCGCGCCTTGCAGGTGTTATTGATCCCGAAAAGAAAAGAAAAATTATTGGAAATACTTTTATAGAAGTTTTTGAAAAAGAAGCTAATAAATTCAAAGATGTTAAGTTTCTTGTTCAGGGAACATTATATCCCGATGTTATCGAATCGGTTTCAGTAAAAGGAGCCTCTGCTACAATTAAAACACATCATAATGTTGGCGGGCTGCCGGAAAAAATGAATTTAAGGTTGATTGAACCTTTTAGAGAATTGTTTAAAGATGAAGTTCGAGCAATTGGACGTGAACTCGGTTTACCGGAAATTTTTATCCAAAGACATCCTTTTCCGGGTCCCGGTTTAGCCGTACGAGTACTTGGTGAAATTACAAAAGAACGTCTGGATATACTTCGTGAAGCAGATGATATTTTTATAAATGAATTGCATTCATTTGGAATCTATCACAAAATTTGGCAGGCATTCGCAGTTTTACTTCCGGTTCAATCAGTTGGCGTAATGGGCGATGCGCGGACTTATGAAAATGTTGTTGCTCTTCGTGCAGTTACTTCAACAGATGGAATGACTGCCGATTGGTTCCGTTTCGATTATGATTTTCTTGAAGTTGTCTCGAATAAAATTATCAGAACTGTGCGTGGAATTAATAGGGTAGTTTACGATATTAGCTCCAAACCTCCTTCCACTATTGAATGGGAATAATTTAAATAAATTTCTATTTCCACTTCCGCTTCTTGTTGATTGAATGATGTAAAAATAAACAGTTGCATGAATTATGTTTAAATAACATTTAATTACGCAAACGTACAATCATACAATTTTAGGAGGCAGCTATCTCAAAAGTAAAAGAACTCCCGATTGATGACCGCCCGCGCGAAAAATTAATATTGCGCGGCGCACAAAATTTAAGCGATGCCGAACTGATTGCTATTTTATTACGAACAGGGAAAAAAGGCACGAGTGTTATTCAAGTAGCGCAGAATTTACTTGAAAAATACGGCAGATTAAATTTGTTGTCAACCCAAACACTTGATGCTATAAGAACAATTCCCGGAATAGGTAAAGATAAAGCCGCAACGTTAATTGCCGCATTTGAGATTAGCCGACGAGCTGATTCTCAAAATAAATGGCTATCGAACAAAAAGATTACTTCGCCAAACGATATTGCGGGAATATTTATTCCGCTTCTCCGTGATGAGATAAAAGAAAAATTTTTTGTCATCTGCTTAAATACGGCTAACAAAATCATTAAATACGAATTGATCTCTATTGGTAATTTAAACAGTTCTGTTGTTCACGCGCGCGAAGTGTTCAAAGTTGCTATAGAAAACAATTCGGCCAATATTATTTTACTTCATAACCATCCAAGCGGTAATCCAGAACCGAGCAACGAAGACATTTCAATAACCAAAAAATTAGTAGAAGCAGGAAGAATACTGGATATCCTGGTATTCGATCATCTGATTATTGCCGGGAACCAATTTGTAAGTTTGGTTGAAAAAAGAGTCATTTAATAATTTTTTTAATGTTTTGAAGTCGAATTTCCTTTAATTATAAAGAAAAATCTTTATATTTAGCGTTAAATTTACAACTCACTCAAACAAGGAGGATTCAAATGAGAAAAATGAAAAGAATGTTCGGCACTGGGCTGGTAGTTGCCCTATTTGTTGGGTTGCTGACGGTTACAGGTTGCAGTGGAATTTCCGAAGAACAAATAGCTGAATTAGAAGCACTTCGTTCCGAAGTAGCATCTTTAGAAAAAGAAGTAAATTCTCTAAAGAGTGAAAAAGCTGCTCTTGAAAAAGAAATTGCCGAAAAAAATGCGAAGCTCGACGAGTGCGCAAAACAAAAAGCTGAAACCAAAAAAAATCTTGAATCAATGGGTATGTAATTAAAAGTTTATTAATTCAAAGGAGGAAATAATGAAGGTTTTCAAATATCTATCTGTAATTGGTTTGGTTCTGCTCCTCTCAGCTTCTGCTTTTGCACAGTCTGAACGCTTGAAAGATATGACCGAAGAGGAATGGCAGAACGAAATGAATCGTCTTGCTCAAGTTAAAGTTGAACTTACAACTGAACTTAATACTTTAAAAACTCAAGTTGCCGATTTAAAAGCCACCAAAGCAAAAATGCAGACTTATGAAGATTGCATTGGCGAACTTTATGCGTTAGTTGGTGCAACTAAAGCCGATGTTGATAATTTTAGAAATCAAGTTAATGCTTTAGAAAAGAAGATTGACGGTAAAGAATCTCCAAAAGCTGACCGCCAGGCTGAATTAGATGCATTGAAGAAAAATAAAATTTCTGCTTTGCCGGAATTTTTTGATAAAGTTCACAATCAGCTTCAAAGAAAATTAGATGCATGGGATGAAAAACCGGCTGAAATCGCTTATACAGTTGTAAAAGGCGATCACCTTTGGGGTATTGCTAAAAAGAAAGATCATTATGCAAATCCATTTGCTTGGCCAATTATATATCAAGCAAACAGAGATCAAATTAAGAATCCTGATTTGATTTACCCGAAACAAATATTCAAGATTCCTAATTTGACCGAGGAAGAAAAAGCTAAGTATGATAAGATTAGAAGAAATTACAAACCGGCTCCTGCTACTCAAACTCAAAATGTTGGTAATTAATTCCGAGGTTTCTTTAAACAGTGTTTTTGATATTTAATATAAAGCCCTTTTCATCGTATGGTGAAATGGGCTTTTTTTATTGGGTGAATTAATGCAAGTTGAAAAAATCATAAAACTGGAAAATGTTGATCTCGTTTCATTGCTTGGTTTTAACGATTCAAACCTAAAACCTATTGAAGACCGTTTTACAACAAACATAACAGTACGCGGTGATGTCGTTTATGTACAGGGGGTTATTGAAGAAGTTGAAGCCGTAGAGAAAATATTTAAAGAAATGATTTTTGTATTGAACACAACCGGCAAACTGTTACCTAAGGATATTGAAACTATTATTGATTTAACGCTTCAGGGTAAAGTAATTATTAGTGATAATGAATTTGAGAGCATAGTTCTTTATTCCAAAAAAGATGTAATTAAAGCTAAAACACCAAATCAAATTACTTACATAAAAAGTGTCCGCGAAAATGATATTTGTTTTGCAATTGGCCCGGCTGGAACCGGGAAAACCTATTTGGCAGTTGCTTTTGCAGTTGCCGCATTAAAAAAAGGTATTGTAAAAAAAATTGTTTTAGCCCGTCCGGCAGTTGAAGCAGGAGAAAGTCTTGGATTTCTACCGGGTGATTTCCGTGATAAAATTGATCCATATTTGCGCCCGCTTTATGATGCTCTCGAAGAAATGTTACCCTCTGAGCAATTAAAAAATTATATGGAAAAAGGTGTGATTGAAATAGTGCCTCTTGCATATATGCGCGGCAGAACGTTAAATAATGCTTACGTTATTCTTGATGAAGCTCAGAATGCTACCGCCATGCAAATGAAAATGTTTTTAACCCGTCTCGGTCCAAATTCCAAAGCAATCATTACGGGGGATATTACCCAGATAGATTTGCCGACTTATTCGCAAAGCGGCCTTGTGCAGGTAAAAGACATTTTGAAAAACGTTGATGGTGTCGGCTTTATTTATTTTGATAAATCCGATGTTGTTAGGCATAAACTTGTTAAAGATATTATCGACGCTTATGAAAAACATTATAACGGCGACAAGAAAGTATAGAACGAAAGAGTGATGAGTGCAGAGTACAAAACGTAGAATGCTGAATTAATCTTTTCCAACATTGAACTTGCCTGCTGTCTTTTTGGCGGGAGCTATTTTTTTAGAACAGTCTTACTTTCTTCCCAATACTTATCCATTTCAACTAAATTTGATTGATAGATATTTTTTCCGTTTTCTTTTATCTTATCTTCAACATAATTAAAACGTGCAATAAATTTTTCGTTTGTGCGGCGGATTGCATTTTCCGGGTTGATGCCAAGAAAACGCGCATAATTTGTTAATGCAAAAAATACATCTCCAAGTTCGTTTTCTAATTCATCTTTGTTGTTAACTTTCTCTATCTCATGCATTTCATCAATCTCTTCAATAACCTTTTTCCAAACTTCTTCCTTTTTATCCCAATCAAAACCTACTTTCGAGGCTTTTTCTTGAAGTCTATATGCCCGCGCTAATCCCGGCAAATTTTTAGGAACGCCTTCAAGGACAGAATCTCTACCTTCGGATAATTTAATTTCTTCCCAATTTTTAACTACTTCTTTAGTATCGTTGACAACAACATCGCTGAAAACATGCGGATGACGACGAATAAGTTTCTCTGTTATTGAATCTATAACATCATTAATAGAAAAGGTTTTGTTATCCTCAGCAATTGCCGAATGAAAAATAATATGCAGTAGTAAATCGCCAAGTTCGGTTTTAAGTTCTTTATAATCTTTCAGGTCAATTGCTTCAATAACTTCATGAGTTTCTTCAAGAGTAGCTGCTTTTATGGAGTCATGCGTTTGTTCTTTATCCCACGGGCATTCTTTACGCAATAATTTCATTATTTCCCAAAGTTTTTCAAATTTTTGACCAGTCATGTTTTCTCCGTTTTTACAAACAAAAATAAACAACTCCTTTATCCATTCCCAAAAAATTAAGATATTTACTACCAAGATTTGGAGGTTTTAATGATTGAACAGAAAATTAGGGAGTTGTTAGGTTATGAATTGCCGGTTGCGCCAAAACCGCTCGCTGCTTATGTACCGGCTGTTAGAATCGGTGAATTTGTTTTTACTTCCGGACAGTTGCCTATGAAAAATGGCAAATTAATTGAAGAAGGAAAAGTTGGTTATGAAGTAAATGAGGAAGCCGCAATTGAATGTGCAAAGATTTCTGCCGTAAATTGTCTGAGTGCAGTAAAATCAGTTTTAGCTAATTTGGATAAAATTGAACAGGTTGTAAAACTCACAGTGTTTGTTAATTCAGCCATAGGTTTTCACTCGCAGCCGAAAATCGCAAATGGAGCATCTGAGTTAATAGTGCAGATTTTTGGCGACGCGGGCAAACATTCAAGAAGCGCCGTTGGTGTTAGTGAACTTCCGTTGAACGCTCCCGTTGAAGTAGAAATGATCGTTAAAATTAAAGAGTAATCTGAAAGATTTATGACTTGACTGTATTGGTAATTAAACTTAAAATTACACTGGTCGGTAAATAGAAACATTTTTTAGTTTTGGTTTGTAATAGATTCAAAAAAAAGGATTGAAAGATGAAGAAACTATTCCTGATTTTTGCTTTTACCGCATTTTCAATTATTAATGCACAGTTTAAGGAGCAATTGGATAAACCGGTTGATTATAAAAGCGGAATATTAAATGGTAATTCCTCTTCCTTGTTTAGTTTTTTCAACCCGGAAAATTTCAGCATGCATCACACATTCAATTTATCGTTTCAGACTTTTGGCGGAGGAAGTATGGCCCTGGGAGTCTATACAAATAATATGATGTACAAATTAAGCGATAATCTTAATGTTGAGGCTGATCTTAGTTTTGTTAATTCGCCTTACAATTCCTTTAGTGAAGATTTTGCGAAACAAATTAACGGATTCTACTTGAGCAGGGCCCAAATTAATTACAAACCTACAGATAACATGTCAATCATGTTTCAGTATAGAAATATTCCCATGAGCTATTATTCACCGTATTCTTATTATGGAAATTACGGATGGGGATATTCACCGTTCAGCGGTTATTAGGGAAATACTTCTAATAACTAAATAAGAATGTCTTTTTTTTATTAAATTTCACACCAAAATAAAAGCCACTATTTGTAATAGCATTTGGAAAAGAATATCACGAAGAAGAAAGTGTCCGGCAAGCCTGCCGATATTAAATCATCGACCACAAATTTATTTTTAAACATTGCGGTATTCTTATTATTTGCAGTGATAATATTCATGCTGTATTCGATATATATTAAATTATCTAATTCATCCTCCGGAATAAATGAAGAATCTGTTTATCAAAAACCTTCGGAAATTATTCAAGTTGAAGTTTTAAACGGATGCGGAGTTGGTGGAGTCGGCGACAGGTTCACGGATTTTTTACGTACAAACAATTTTGATGTAGTTAATATCGGCAATTATATCCGCTTCGATATGGATGAAACGATAATAATAGATCGTATTGGGAACAAAGCAAATGCATTGAAGGCTGCGGAAATTCTTGGCGTTAAAAAAGAAAACGTTATACAACAACTAAATCATGATTATTTTTTAGATGTATCAATTGTTGTTGGAAGGGATTATTATTCATTAAAACCATTGAAATGAGGTAAACGTGGACTCTAAAAAGTTTGCACTTCTTATTGCCGATCTTATCCTAAATAAAAAGGGCTACGACATAAAAATTCTTGAGATAAAAAAGATATCGTCTATTGCCGATTATTTTGTTATATGCTCGGCAGATTCCGATAGACAAGTGAAAGCTATAGCCGATGAGGTTGAAGATAAACTAAGAGAGAGTGGAATAAGATGTGTGCACCGCGAGGGGTATGAATCATTAACTTGGGTTATCCTGGATTACTTTGACGTTATGATTCATGTCTTTAAAGCAGAAGCCAGAACGTTTTACAATCTTGAAAAACTTTGGGGTGATGCTCCAATTATCGACATTAACGAAGTTGATGAAGAATCCAAACAGAAAAAGACGGTTAAGAAAACTACTAAATCCACACCCCGTGTAAAGAAGGAGAAATAGTTGAAAAAATATTTGATAGATCTTTTCAAAAATGCTTCGGTTAAAATAAACTACCTGAAAGAAGTTGATTATATTTTCACAGTTCCCAACCAAAAGGGACACGGCGACTATTCTTCCAATGTGGCTATGATGCTTTCTAAAAAATTTAAAAGAAATCCTAAAGATGTTGCAGCTGAAATAATTTCCAATTTAGAATATGATAAAAACGTTATTGAAAAGATTGAAATTGCGGGACCCGGGTTTATGAATTTTTATTTTATACCGTCTTATGTACCGCAAATTATTAATGATATTTTAAGTGCCGGTGATGCATTCGGCAAGTCGCAAAAATATAAAGGCAAAAAAGCTCAAGTTGAATTTGTCTCGGCAAACCCAACTGGACCTTTAACTGTAGGGCACGGACGTAATGCCGTTACAGGTGATACAGTAGCAAACTTACTTGAGTGGGTTGGTTATAACGTTGATCGCGAGTATTACTTCAATAATGCAGGCAGACAAATGCGTGTTCTCGGCGATTCTGTTCGCTTGCGTTATCTTGAGTTACTCGGCGATAAGATTGATTTTCCCGAAGATTATTATCAAGGTGAATACATAAAAGAAATTGCACGAAAACTATTAGATGAATCCGGCGATAAATTAAAAGAAGAAGCACCCGAAGGAATATTTAAACAAACAGCTGAAAAAGAAATCTTTGCGGATATAAATAAAACGTTAGAAAGATTACATATTCATTTTAAAAACTATTACAATGAAAATAGCTTATATGAAGAGGGAAAGATTACTAAACTCTTAGAAGAATTTCAGAATAGAAATCTTTCATACGAAAAAGAAGGTGCGGTTTGGATGAAGTTTTCCGAACTTGGAAATGAACAAGATAAAGTTATTGTTAAATCGACAGGCGAACCTACATACCGTTTGCCCGACATTGCTTATCATATAACCAAATACGAACGCGGATACGATTTAATGGTTGATCTTTTCGGATCCGACCACAATGCAACATACCCGGATGTTCTTGCCGGTTTGAAAGCATTGGGCTATGATTATGAAATGGTAAAAGTATTGATTCATCAATTTGTTACCATTATGCAAAAGGGCGAGATTGTGAAAATGTCCACCCGTAAAGCAAATTATATTACTTTAGATGAATTAATGGATGAAGTTGGAAGTGATGTTGTGCGTTACTTTTTTAACATGAGAAGCATTACAAGTCATTTAAATTTTGATCTCGACCTTGCCAAAAAACAATCCGATGAAAACCCTGTGTTTTATTTACAATATGCTCATGCAAGAATATGTTCGATACTTAAAATGACAAAAGAAGAAGGTTTGGCTCAATCGTTAGAAAATTTTGAATTACTAAATTCAACAGAAGAACAAAACTTGCTGAAAAAATTATATGAATTTCCGGATGAAATTTTATTTTGTGCTGAAAATTTTGAACCGCATAGAATCTGCACATATCTTGAAGAACTTGCCGCTTTGTTTCATAAGTTTTACACAGTTTGCCGAATTATCGGCAGTGAAAAGAAATTAGCAGAAGCCAGAATTGCATTGATTGTTGCTGTTAAAACAGTTGTTAAAAACGGTTTGTCGATACTTGGAGTAAGCGCCCCGGAAAAAATGTAATTATAAATCAGCAATTGCCGCCGAGATTGAAAAAACTTTTTGCGCTCCATGATTTATTAATATTTTCCCGCACTCAGTAATTGTTGCACCTGTTGTAATAACATCATCAACTAAAATTATTTTTTTACCTTTAATTATGCTGCGGTCTTTTAATTTAAAGGCGCCGCCGATATTCTCTTTTCTTTCTTTCAAATTTAAGTTCGTCTGCGAAGGTGTAAACCTGGTTCTGCTCATAGAATTACTAAAAACCGGGATGCCGATTATCTTTGAAATACCTTTCGCCAGATAAAATGATTGATTGTAACCCCGCTCAGCTTTTTTAAGATGGTGAAGAGGTATAGGAATTAAACAATCCGGCTGCCAAGCATTTATTTTATTTTTAAAATTTTCTGCTGTTAATTTACCTAAGAAAATACCAAGTCTGAAATTCTCATTATATTTTATTACATGTATTATGTCTTGAAACTCTTTCCCTTTTTCAAAAACAAATAAAGAATGGAAATCCGAAATAATGTTTTCGTTTGCAAATTTCCTTTTATACTCCATATGAATGAACTCATCATCCGCAAGTTTTAGTTTTGAAAGACAAGCAGTGCATACAAAACTTTCATCGGCATTAAGCTTGTTAATACATGAGGGGCAAAATCTCGGCAGAAAAAAATCAAATAATTGATTTATGAATGTCACTTTAATATGTTATTTAATTCCAATAGAATTTAAGAACTCACCGCATTTTTTATCTTTAATCTCTATATGATTGAAAAACCACCTTTTAAAGCTTGCCATTTTCTCTATGTCAATCGCTTCGTCAGACTTTTTAAATTTATCGACAGTCTGAACAAGTTGGTTATAAAAACGATCGTGCTCAAGTTTATGCGAAAAATATCCTTCAAAGTTTTTCTCTTTCATCAGTTTTTCTTCGGTTTCAAAATGAGTTTCAACCTGCTCAATAAATTTATTCAAAAGTATTTTCAACAAAGCGATATCTTTTTTTTGTAGAGAATTATAAATATCATTAATAATATCAGCGATGTTTTCGTGTTGTTCGTCTATAACTACAACATTTACGTGTTCACCTGTTGAAAAATCAATATAACTCATTGTCCTCTCGTTTCAATTTATAACATACCGGAACGTTTACGTATAAACCACTCGACGGCAAATAAACAAATAATTATCAACATAATCCATTCATTCGATCGAAAATCAATTTCGCTTTCTAAGATTTTATTACTAGAAGAGTTTGCTTTCATTCTTTCTAATTCTTCTTTAAGTTCGTCTATATCTTCGCTTAAAAAATATTTTCCATTGGTTGACGTTGCTAGTAACTTTAAAAAGTTTTCATCCATTTGTGTATTTTCTTTTTCGATATTCGATTCGCTAACTCTAAAGCGCCCCAAATCACTTTTAATTGTAGTGCCATTGAAATTTGCTGAACCGTAATAGGTATAATCGCCAAGTCTTGTCAAATCAAATTCCGTTTTATAAATACCGGATTTACCGGTAGGAAAATCTATGTCATATTCCAGCTCTTCCTTGTTAATTGTAACTGAAACATTAGCCGAATCAATCGGTGAAAATGTTTGATCATATAATTCTGCAGTGAATTCAACCGGCTCGCTTACCGAATAAATTTTCTTCGAAGTCTTTATTACAAACTGTTTTTGTTTATCAGTAACGTTTAGCCATTTTGTAAAGTCACTGATCATGTTTGAAAAAAATCCCGGGTATTTTTCGGAAGTAGATAATTCCCATTTCCATATATCACCTGCCATAATTGCAATTGATCGGTGATTACCGATGCTTCTTGTTATAATAAGTGGCGCTGAACTTTGAAGATTCCTTATTATCGAGTTCGCAATAATACCGCTGCCCGGTTTTGCAATAAATAAGGAATTACTTTTAATTATAGGCGGTAAGTTTTCCCAAACGTTCTTGCTTCGTATTGAATTAGAAAAACCTGAAGATATTGAATTGTTATCTGTTAAATTCGGTTCAGCACTTACAAATCCCGTTTCCTTTTTCGTAATAATGAATGGTAATGAATTTTCAAGTTGTTTCAACTTATCTATATCAACATTTTGCGAGAATAAAAAAAAGAACGGTTTGCTTTTATTCTGCAATTGAGTCGAAATGTATGCTATTAAGTTTTGAGGTGTACTTGATGAAGGAAAATCAATAAAAAATAGGATATCACTGCTATCAATAATCGAAGTATCATAATCTTTCCAAAACTTATTTGTTGATACCTGAATTATTTTTTTAATCTCTAAATCGTTATCCGATTCCAAAGCATTTGAAAATGAGGATAAATCCGCAGAAGGACTTCCGGCAATTAAACCTACTTTTATTTTATTCTTTAAAACATTTATGAAGAAAGTTTTGGAATTATTTACAAGATTATCTTCGCCTGTAATAGGAGAAATATTAATACTCATTTTAATTTCACCGCTGCTTTGAGGTATGTAGCCTAAGTTAATCTTATTGATTCCACCGACATTTAACTGTACATCTTGCGATGATACAGGTTTATCATTTTCGAACAATGTTACGCGGGTGTTGCTATTTTCGAAACCAAATTGAGAAATAATGATTTCTATAACGGTTGGTTTTTGGGCATAAATGTATTGATTAAAAATCACATCAGATATTTTAATGTCGCGGTATTGGGATATGTCGCCTATACCGATAGTAAATATTGGGAAGTTTAATTTTTCTGCTTCGAAAACCGGTGAACTTCCGTCGTTTATAATTCCGTCGCTTATAATTACTGCCGAACTGATGTTATCTTCACTGTTTTTTAATTCTGCAATTAGATTATAAAAATTGGTTGAATAACCTTTAAAATTAATTGCTTCGAAGCTATCGGCATTAAACGAATTTACTTTATTCGAAAAGAGAAACGGATTTATTTTAACGTTGGAGGTTTTTAATTCGGCCACTATATTTTTTACTCTATCACTTCTTTGAACGCTGTCTTTTGCCGCTATTGAATTCGAGTTATCAATAAATAAATATGTAACCGGTTCAATCGCTTTTTGGGATGTTAAATTTAATATCGGTTCAAAAATTAGAAGGAAAAGAAGAGCTATGGAAGTAATCCTAAGAAATAACAGAATATATCTTAGAAGCGGTGATACCTGCGGAATCGTAAATTTATATACATAAAAAGAATATGCAGCAAGAATGATAATTCCAACTATTAGGGAAAAAATATTTGAGTTTAGTGAAATGCTTATATCTTCAAGCCGCATAGTTTTGTTACTTTATTAAATTATTTATTTCCCAGGTTCTCATAGTCTCATAAGTCCTGTAATCCGTAAGATCAAAATGGATTGGGGTTACAGAGACATAATTGTTACGTAAAGCAAATTGATCTGAAAGTAAATCTTTATCAGTTTCCATTAAATTACCAGTAAGCCAATAATATTTTTTACCGTAAGGATCGTGTCTTTCTTCGTAAATATCATCCCATTTAGATTTACCTTGCTGCGTAAGTAAAATACCTGCTATTTCTTCCTCGGGAAGATTCGGAACATTTACATTGAGCAGTGTGCCTTTTTCAAGTCCGTTCTTAACAACCATCTGCGCTAATTTTCCTGCAATGCGTGCAGCATAACCATATTCTTTTGCATCATGACTTGTGACGGAAACCGCGAGCGCCGGAATATCCATAATTGCTGCTTCACGAGCAGCCGAAACTGTGCCGGAATAAATTATATTAATCGCCGCGTTGGAGCCGTTGTTAATTCCCGATATAACAATATCCGGGCGGGTTTTAAGAATATTTCTAATTCCTATTTTAATGCAATCGGCTGGAGTACCGTCAACGGCGTACCCGAATAAATTACCGTTCTTAAAATACTCGTTAATCCTCAGAGGCATTTTCATTGTAATTGCGTGACCCACAGCGCTTTGTTCTGTCCGCGGTGCAATAACTGTAACTTCGCCGATCTTCTTTAATTCTTTTGCGAGCGCCGCGATACCGGGCGAATCGATACCGTCGTCGTTGGATATTAAGATTTTCACATTTCACCGTAGATTAAATTTATAACTGAATTTTTGTTGACAAATATACTCAAAATGACTGGAAGCTTTTTCTAAAAAGACAAATTTTATTAAGTAAGAAAGTCGTAATTCTTTGATTAAAAAGTTTTAATTTAGCCAAGGAAATATCAAAACAAATTGAATGAAAAAAGTACTTTTAATTGCATACATAATTTTGTTTTTTGCATTACCGGCCTATTCCCAGTTAGATTCACTGGCATCAGGAAATATCGAGGTTTATTTGATAGATTCATACATAACTCCAGAAACGCCGCATAAATTGATCGTGTCATTTTTTACAAGCGATACTTGTACTTCTAAAATAAGAATTATGGATCACTCTGAATTTCAAATCGAAGAAAAATTTACCGACAACCATAAAATTGAAATCGATTTAAGTTCAATAGAAGAAAAATCTTCTACAATTTACTATAAAGTATTCGTGTATAGTTCGGATAACGAGGAATCGCAGAGTCAGATATACGAAGTTGAAATGCCGCAAAACTTAATTATTGAATCCGACCGCGATCTTGGAATGTTGCAAGTCTGCTGCTTGGGCGGTATTATTTTCGGTTTGCCTTCACCAACATTAGTTAATATGAACGGAAAGAATTATTTCAGTCTTACAAAAGAGATCCCTTTATTCTCGTTTTATTCTTCGGGTTATAATTATCCTTGGGGATATTTGGGAGTTGAGTACGCACACATATTCAATACTGAGGAAAAGAATTTTATTAGAGCAGGTTACAAGCACATTATCCAAACAGGAATTATTGAATATATTTCGCCCGGAATAAATTATTTCTCCGATTTCAAAGGTTACAACGGAATTAGCACCGAGATAACATTTGGACTTTGTAGAATTCAAAATGCATTTACATTTTTTACCCGATATAGATATAATTTTCAAACAAAGAGAAACGGCGCTGATTTTCACGAAGTATCAATCGGGTTGTATTCAAATTTCTTTTCATTAAACTTTTGATGGAAATATTGAAAACTGATAAAAATAAAATTATTGATCTTGGTGAGCGGGGTAAATATAATCTCAATAATAAACTTAACGATTTAACCGGCAAGGAATGGATTAAGTTTACGAAAAGCTGGTTTATACTTCGCCCGCCACGGAGAAAAGAAAATGAAATACTTCACCCGGCGAAATTTCCCGAAACGCTCGTTGAAGATTTTATAAGTTTTTTTTCGAAAAAAAACGGCTGGATTTTAGATCCCTTCATGGGTACGGCAAGCACATTAATTGCTGCGGCAAATATAGGTAGAAATTGTGTTGGCATCGAACTTAATAAAAAATATTTCAACACATCGGTTCAACGAATTAAAAGCGGCAAATACAAAAACCGGGTAATTCCCTTAAACGGTAATTCAAAAAATCTTAAAAAGATTTTAGATGAAAATGATTTAGCAAAAATTGAGTTTGATTATGTTATTACATCACCGCCGTATTGGAATCAGCTAAGAAAAAATACAATCCGGCAAAAAGATAGGAAAGCAAAAGGACTGGATACACAGTATTCCGAAAATAAAAACGATTTGGGCAATATTATTAAATACGAAGAATTCATTGAAGAGCAGACAGAAATATTTGATTGTGTTTACGAAGTTGTTAAAACCGGGGCGTACTTAACAATTATAACGAACAATGTATATTCCAACGGGAGACTTTTTCCCTTGGCTTTTGATACTGCATCATCTTTAACAAAGCGAGGAAGCAAAAGCTGGGTTTTAAAAGATGAAAAGATTTGGCTTCAAGACGATAAAAAGCTGATTGCACTCGGCGTTAATAGTGCATGGGTTGGAAACCGGCATCACCAGTACTGTCTAATTTTTAGAAAAGAAGATAATGATTGAAACTACATTAACAGTAAGTGAAATTACTAATATTATAAAACTTACTCTCGAAGAAGGATTTTCAGAAGTAAATATTGTAGGTGAGATTTCGAATTTTAAAGCGCATGTTTCGGGGCATTGGTATTTCACGTTAAAAGATTCCGGTGCTCAGATCAGTTGTACGATGTGGCGTGGAATTAACAACTATGTTTTCTTTACACCGCAGGATGGAATGAAAGTTATACTTAGCGGAAGAATTACTGTTTATCCTCCGCGGGGAAGTTATCAAATAGATGTCCGCTCGATGAAACCTGCCGGAGTCGGTGAACTTCAGGAAGCATTTGAAAAATTAAAACAAAAACTTTCAGCCGAAGGTTTGTTTGATGCTGAACATAAAAAACCTCTACCGAAATTTCCGAGTAAAATTGGTATTGTAACGGCTATCGATGGCGCGGCTTTCCAGGATATGAAAAGCATCGCGTCGCGTCGTTATCCTTTAGCTGAACTAATAATTGCTTCGTGCAAAGTTCAGGGAGATGGAGCGGCGCAGGAAATTGTAAAAAGTATCGAGTTGTTGAACAGCAGAAATGATATTGATGTAATTATTATCGGAAGGGGCGGTGGTTCACTCGAAGATTTGTGGGCATTCAATGAAGAAATTGTTGCTCGAGCAGTTTATAAATCCCGCATTCCAATTGTAAGCGCTGTTGGTCATGAAATTGATTTTACTATTTCCGATTTTGTTGCCGACCTTCGCGCCGCAACCCCGTCTGCAGCCATGGAACTTATAACTCCCAATAAGAACGAACTCTTTGCCTTTATAGATGAATTTTCCTATTATTTCACGCAAAAAATTTCAGAAATTATAACTGATTATAAAGAAGATATCACTCAAATTACTTCTTCATACGGATTCAGATTACCCCAGGATGTAATAAGAAATAAGGCGCAATTTCTTGATAATGTAGTTTACCGTTTTCAAAATAGTTTTGTTAATAAAATAATGTTTAATAAAACTCGGTTAGATTTCATTCACTCTAAAATAGAATCATATAATGTTGACAACACTCTTAAAAGAGGATTTGTTTTAGTCCGGCAAAACGATAAATTAATTTCACGTGTAAAAAATTTAAAACACAATGTAGATGTAAATTTGAAATTTTACGACGGCGAGGTAAAAGTTAAAAATGAGTAAAAAGAAAGAAAATTCGTTCGAATTATCATTACAACGGCTTCAGGATATTTCAGACATTTTGGAAAGAGGAGACGCGGGTCTTGAAGATTCGATTAAATTGTATGAAGAGGGAATTAAATTGGCAAATTTTTGTTATAGCACATTAAAAGATGCCGAGCTTAAAGTAACGGAATTAAAAAGACAACTTGAGAATGGTATTAAATAAAAATTTTTTAAGGTCATTAAATGATTAACGAATCAAAGTACGAAATACTATTTAAGGTAAATTCCCCGACTGATATAAAGAATTTTTCTCTTCATGAATTAAAAACACTTTGCACCGAAATACGTGAGTATATGGTCGATGTAATTTCGCAAATCGGCGGGCATTTTGGCGGCGGACTCGGAACGGTTGAATTAACCGTTGCTCTTCACAAAGTATTTAATACTCCTAACGATTTGATTGTTTGGGATACAGGGCATCAAGCATATCCTCATAAAATTCTAACAGGAAGAAGAGATCAACTTAAAACTATCAGGCAGTTAAACGGCATAAGCGGATTCTTAAAAAGAACCGAAAGCGAATACGATGCATTCGGTGCGGGTCATGCGTCTACATCAATCTCTGCGGCTTTGGGTATGGCGGCGGCACGAGATGTTATGAAAGGTGATAAAAAAGTTGTTGCCATAATAGGCGACGGCGCGATGACCGGCGGTATGGCTTACGAAGCAATGAACAATTCAGGTATGTTGAGAAGTAATTTGATTGTTGTGCTGAATGATAACCAAATGTCTATTGCGCCTAATGTTTGGCAGATATCAAAATATTTTACCGAAGTGATTGCGCATCCCGAATACAACAAAGTTAAAGATGCTATTTGGGATTTAACAGGCAAACTCGACAACTTTGGCGATAGAATTAGAAAAGTTACTGCTCGTCTCGAATCTGGAATCAAATCAATATTTACGCCCGGCATGTTGTTCGAAGCTCTCGGCTTCAGATATTTCGGACCTATTAACGGGCACAATGTTGCACAATTAGTTAAAACTTTCGAACATGTTAAAGATTTATCTGGACCTATTCTTGTCCACGTGCATAGTGAAAAAGGCAAGGGATATAAACCTGCAGAAACACATGTTCAACGTTTGCACGCTTCAACTCCTTTCGATAAAGTTACGGGACAAGCATTAAAAAAATCCGGAGGGGCGCCTTCGTACACAAGTATTTTCGGAAAAGCGCTCGTAGAAATTGCAAAGCAAAATGAAAAAGTGGTGGGTATTACAGCGGCTATGCCGGACGGAACGGGCATGGATTATTTACAAAAGGAAATTCCGGATAGATATTTTGATGTTGGCATTGCTGAAGAACATGCCGTAACTTTTGCAGCCGGTATGGCAACACAAGGAATTATTCCTGTCGTTGCTGTTTATTCTTCGTTTATGCAAAGAGCGTTCGATCAAATTATACATGATGTTGCATTGCAAAAACTTCATGTTGTTTTCGTGCTCGATCGTGCAGGTTTAGTTGGCGCTGATGGCCCTACGCACCACGGAACATTCGACTTAACATATTTGCGGATGATACCTGGAATAGTAATTATGGCACCAAAGGACGAAGCGGAATTAAGAAATATGTTTTTTACTGCAGTTAACTATGAAAAAGGTCCGGTTGCTATTCGATATCCACGCGGCTCGGCTTTAGGTGTTGAAATAAAAAATGATTTTGATGAATTACAAATAGGAAAAAGCGAACTTATTCAGGCCGGAACTGATACTGCAATTTTAGCTGTCGGCAGCATGGTCGAATACGCTAAAAAAGCATCTGAAATTTTAAATGAGGATGGAATTCATTGCCAAATTATAAATATGCGTTTTGTTAAACCTATGGATACTCACTGCCTTGACGAGATTGCTAATAGATTTGAAAAAATTATTACAATTGAAGAGAATACACTTGTCGGCGGATTTGGCAGCGGAGTGCTGGAATATTTCTCACAAAAAAATTATAAATCGGAAATTTTAACAATTGGTTTACCTGATTCTTTTATTGATCATGGTACCCAGGAAGAACTTCATGCAATTATTGGAATCGATCCTGTCGGAATTTCAAAAAAGATAAAATCTTTCATTCAGAAAAAATCTTTGGATAAAGGAGTAGCGGTTTAATGGAAAAAACCCGAGTAGGTGTTATAGGACTTGGCGGAATTGCTCAACTTATACATCTCCCGCTTTTATCGAAGCTACCAAACATTGAACTTGCCGGAGTAGCAGAGATTAATAAAAATCGATTGAAAATTGTTAGCGATAAATTTCAGATTAAAAATTGTTTTACCGACTATTTGGAAATGATGAATAAATGCGAGATGGATGCGGTAGTAATAGCAACACCGACAAATACACACGCAGAGATAGCACTCGAATGTATTAATTCAAAAAAACATGTTTTAATTGAGAAACCGGTTGCCAGGACATTAAAAGAGACAAAAGAAATTTATTCGGCTGCCATAAAAAATAAAGCAGTAGCAATGGTTGGGATGAATTTAAGATTTCGTCCCGATGCAATGTTGATGAAAAGTTTGGTAAACAGCGGTGAACTTGGAGAACTGTTTTATATAAAATGCGGATGGCTTCGCAAACAAAGCAGCGAACAAAAATGGTTTTTAAATAAAAGCCAATCAGGCGGCGGCGTGATTATTGATCTTGGAATTCTTATTCTCGATCTCGCTGTTTGGATGTTTGGAGACGTTCAGCCGCTCAGTGTTTCGGTACAAAAATATAATCATAACACAAAAGAAGTTGAAGATTCTGCAGTCGGTATAATCAAATTTGAAAATGAAAAAGTTGTTATGTTCGAGGTAAGCTGGGGTCTTCATTCCGAAGATGATAGTTTTAAACTCACTGCTTATGGAACAAAGGGAACGGCTAAATTAAATCCGTTGCGGGCTTACAGGCGTCTTGCAACTACGACAATCGATTACACACCGGCTAAAACCACAAATACAAATAATCTTTTTCGAAAATCTTACGACAATGAATTGAAACATTTTATTGCCGCGATTAGACAGGATGAACACGTTGTAATTTCATCAGTTAAAGAAGCAATGGACAGAATGAAACTTTTAGAAGCAATTTATAAATCGGCAGAATCCCAAAAAGAAATTAAAATATGAAAACAAAAATACTGTTGGTTGATGACGAAAAAGATATTGTAGAATTTCTGCAATATAATTTGGAACAAGAAGGTTTTCAAGTTATTTCTGCCCATGACGGCAAAGAGGCGCTTGAAAAACTTGTTGAAAGGCCTGATCTTATAGTTCTAGATGTTTTAATGCCCAAAATAGATGGATTTGAAGTTTGTAAAAAAATAAGAAGTATGGACGAATTTAAAAATACCCCGGTAATATTCCTAACCGCGAAAACTGCAGAGATTGACGAGATACAAGGGCTTAATTTAGGCGCCGATGATTTTATTCAAAAGCCGATTTCGCCGAGAAAACTTATTGCGCGGGTAAAATCAAATCTTAGAAAAAATGAAACAGCACAAAGCGAAACCGTAATTAATACCGAAATTAATATTGGACCGGTTAATATCAACCGTGAAAAATATTCAGTTGTGCTAGATGGAGTTAATATAATTTTTCCAAGAAAGGAATTTGAAATACTTTCTTTTTTGGCATCTAATCCCGGTAAAGTTTTCCCGCGAGAAAAAATATTAAACGAAATATGGGGTTCCGATGTTTTTGTTGTTGAAAGAACTGTGGATGTTCATGTAAGAAAAATCCGGGAAAAACTTGGTAGCCATGCAGACTTAATTGAAACAATCAAAGGGGTGGGTTATCGTTTCAAAGGTATTGAATAGGATTAGAGATAACTTTTCCTTTGCATGGTTGTATTTACCGTATATTTTTCTATTAAGTCTTTGTGTACTTTTCACTATCACCATTCTTCTGGAAGTTGATTTGAAATTATTTTCACATCTTTTAGTGATTATCATAATCATTACACTTATTTCCGCAAATATTTTAGGAAGTATTAGAAGAAGTGAATTAGATAAGATAAAAGAAATTATACGCGCTATTCGGTACAACAAATTATCAAATGCCGAGGAGATAAAACTCGGAAGAAATTTAGCGGAAGTTGAAGATGAAATTAAATCAATGTTTTTACGAACGCAGAATGATATATCCAACCTTAAAAAACTTGAGCAAGTGCGTACAGAGTTTCTCGGCAATGTTTCCCACGAATTGCGAACGCCTATTTTTGCAATTCAAGGTTTTATAGAAACACTTCTTGATGGTGCACTCGAAGACCCAAAAGTAAATCGGAATTTCCTTATAAAAGCAAATCAACATACGCTTAATCTAAATAATTTATTAAACGACTTGATTGATATTTCAATGATAGAATCCGGGCAGATGAAAATGAGTTATAGATATTTCAATGCAAATGAATTTCTTGAACCAATTGTTACGGAATTCAAAACGCACATTGATAATAAGAGTATTGAATTAATTTTCGTCCCGGCTAAATCAAGCACACAGGTTTATGGCGACAAGGAAAGATTAAAACAGGTCTTAATTAATTTAATAACCAATGCTGTAAAATATACCGAAGAAGGAAGAATAGAAATTGGAATTGCTGAAGAAGAAAAAAGATGCCGTATTTTTGTTAAAGATACAGGCATTGGAATAGAAGAAAAGAATCTGGCAAGGATATTCGAAAGATTTTATAGAGTTGACAAAGATCGTTCCCGCGCCGTGGGCGGTACCGGTTTAGGGCTTGCGATTGTAAAGCATATTATCGACGCACACGGCTCGAAGATGGAAGTAAAAAGTCAATTTGGAATCGGAAGCGAATTCTCATTTTATCTAAAAAAATAGAAATTTAGCGTTTTAAGCCCATTTTTATAACTATTTATATACAACTATTATTAAATAAGTTTTATTGACATATTATTGTTCATTCCCTATATTTACGGCTCAAAATTTGAATAATTGGAGGTAGGATGTTTGCTGTTGTAGATATCGCAGGACAACAGTTCAAGGTTTCTGAAAATGCTAAGTACTATGTGCCGAAATTAAAAGCAGAACCGAATTCAGAAGTAGTTTTTGATAATGTTCTTTTATTAGGTGACGATAAAACTACAAAAATAGGGACACCGGCAGTTCAAGGTGCTAAAGTCCATGCAAAAGTTTTGGAACACCTTAAAGACGATAAAGTGATTGTGTTTAAAAAGAAAATTAGAATTTCTTATAAACGCAAAAATGGTCATAGACAACAATTAACAAGAATAGAAGTTACTAAGATAGCTTAGTAGCCGGAGGTATATAGATAATGGCACATAAAAAAGGTCAAGGTTCGTCAAGAAACGGTCGTGATAGTAACCCGCAATATTTGGGTGTTAAAGCATTCGGCGGTGAAAAAGTTACAGCCGGCTCAATTCTCGTAAGACAAAAAGGAACAAATTTTCATCCTGGTCAAAATGTAAAACTAGCCGGTGATCATTCTTTGTTTACCACTATCGACGGATTTGTAAAATTCGAAAGAAAGAAAAACGATAGAAAATTTATAAGTGTTTACGAATCACTTTCCAAATAAAAATTTGTAGTAAAATAAAAAACCCCGTTTATGCGGGATTTTTTATTTTAAATCAGTTCTGTACTAAAGTTATAATCCTAATCGTTCCATATCGGCTACAAGTGACTTTACAGCATCAACAGAATTTTTCATCGATGCAGATTCTTCTTCATTTAAAGTTAATTCTACAATTCTTTCAACACCGTTTGCGCCGAGAATTACCGGAACTCCAACGTAATAACCATTTACACCAAATTCTCCGTTAAGATAAGCGCATGTGGGTAATAATCTTTTTTCATCATGAAGGACGGCTTTCGCCATTTCAACAGCAGAAGATGCAGGCGAATAAAACGCTGATCCGGTCTTTAATAATTTCACAACTTCACCGCCAGCCATTTTTGTACGTTCAACCATGGCATACATAACTTCTTTTGCTTTAGCGGCATCGTTATATTTTCTTTCAAGCATTTCCATAACCGGAATGCTGTTAACATTGGCGTATCGTATTAGCGGTACCATTGTATCACCATGGCCTCCAAGCACCATTGCATTAACATCTTTTACCGAAACACCAAGTTCCCAAGCGATAAATGATGCAAACCGCGATGAGTCCAAAACTCCTGCTTGTCCCATAACTCTATTAGCCGGAAATCCGGAAATCTTTTGAAATAAAGTAACCATTGCGTCGAGGGGATTGGAAATTACAATTACGGTTGAGTTCGGGGCATATTGTTTTACATTTTCCGCTACAGTTCTCATGATTTTTGCATTTGTTACAAGAAGATCGTCTCGGCTCATCCCGGGTTTGCGCGGTAATCCCGCAGTAATTATAACGATATCTGCCCCTGCAATATCCTTATAAACGTTTGTGCCTTGGACAGAAACATCAAAACCGTCCACGCGGGAAGCTTCGGCTATATCCAAAGTTTTTCCTTGTGGCAAATCTTCAACGATATCGAAAAGTACAACATCGCCGAGTTCTTTTTGGGCAATCAATTGTGTAATCACGCCGCCAATTTGTCCGCCGCCTATTAAAGCAATTTTCTTTCTTGGCATTGTAACTCCTGTTTTTAATTTTATAAAAAGATTTTCAGACACAATATATGAAGTTTGTCCAGAAAATCATATCTCAATCTATTTGATGTAGTTCTATTGTTTTAGGTTCAGCACAAGAATTGTTTCTGTACCGTTTGGAGTGTAGTTGTAGTAAAGATCGTCCAGAAAAGAACGCATAATATGTATTCCGCGCCCACTGTCTTTTAAAATATTTTCGGGCTTGGTAGGATCGGGGACATTGGCAATATCAAAGCCTTTGCCTTCATCTTTAATAATTATTTTCATTTGAGAATCGGAAACTTTAACTGTAATGCTGATTTTTTTATTGGGGTCTTTGCGGTTTCCGTGAACAATAGAATTTGAAGCGGCTTCTGAAAATGATAGAGAAAGATTATTGAATTTGTCTTCACTTAATCCGGCTGATTTAGCAATATCCATAACAAAATCATCAAGCTCCGGTAATAATTCCGGATCACTCGGGATTTCCTTTTTATAAACTTTCTCTTGCAATACTATCTCCGTTTTGCTGTAACTAAAAATAAAGAGCCAAAGTTAATCGTGCAACATTCTTTATAATTTTATTAACACCTAAAGCTTGTATAAAAGTTTCAAGTTAAAATTAGCCATTTCTCTTTTAACATTATCTGTCGTGGTAATAAATTCGTACCAGCCATATGTTTTGAAAGAAATGGAGTCGCTTATCTCATATGTTATTTCAGATAAAGGTCCTATGCTAATATAATCGGAAACTTTGTCTTTTAGTTTACCATTCTTGATATTAAAACTTGATAGAGAAAAATATCTTAAACCGATTCCAAAACTTAATTGGGCATAATCATAAAATAATTTTGGTTCTATAAATCGTTCATCTAAAAATCTAAGCGGTTTGCTTGAAAAGTTCGACCATTTAAAATCTCCTTGTTCAGAAAGCTTAACATAACCTGAAAAAAATAATCTTATGTTCTTATTTAATTTAAAATTGGTCGAGTCACGAAAAATAAATTGGCGGAATGAATAACTTCTAAAATTTGGATTTAATTCCTCGTAATCGAACACTGTATAATTTGCCGAAATTTCTACCGAATTGCTTGAACGAACATTACCGATTTCAAAAATACCGCCTGAAGATAATTTTAATATTCTTTGGATATTGTTATTCGAACTTCGCTGCGAGAAAATATAAACAGTTTTGTTCAGACTTCCTTCTAAGTTTAAATAAGCAGATAAAAACCTGTTAATTTTTCTTTCGTATAAAACTCTACCGATGCTCAAAAGCTCGTCGCGGTCGTCATTATTTTGGTTGCTTGGGGTATCATATTTTAGTTTTCTGTGGAATATGCTGATTGTCAATTTATCATAATCGGATAAATTTGTAATTCCCGATAAAGAGATCGTTGCAAGTTGCGAAGTATTGTTTTTTTGAGTTTCGGAATTTAGTCTTTCATTATAAAGTATTTCATTCAAACCGTCAATTTTACGAGGAGAATGCTTTTCATCTCTTTCTAAAAATGAAAATTTTAAAGAAAGATTTAGTTCGTCTGTTTTATAATCGGCGGAAGTTAATAATTCAATGCGCGATTCCTTTATTTTTGAATCGAACGCAGTGCTCGATATGCTTTGTAAACTTACATATCTTGTAACTCTTTCAATATCTCGCCAAGCAACTCTTCCTTGCATGTCAAACGAAAAAGGCGAATTAACCGGAATATATTTAATTCTATCCTCAATTAAGTAGTTTGATTCGAGCCTGCTCTGAATATTATTCTCAATTCCAAATTCTTGTGCGGTAATTTGATCGGCAGCGGAATAAAAATCTTTGCGCTGATTTGTGAAATGGCCGGTTATTGAATTTGTCAATTCATCTTCTATTTCGCTATCCAAATTTAAACTGATGAGGCGAAGTGTGTTTTTCCTGGGGGAAATATCTTCATTCTGAAATTTTAACAAAGAGGACATATCAAAATCGCCGAATTCAAACTTATCTGCGCTTGCTTCTGTACCGTAAATAAAACCTTTATCCTTTTCATTAATCTGACTATTGTATGAAATTCCGGCATAGGGCGTTAATTCAAAATTCTTTTGCGGAATATACTTTATGAAAAATGAAGAGTTAGTATTCGTTACTTTGTTTATAGCCAAACTCCTATCGTCAGAGTAAATATAGTTGTTAAGAATTACGCCAAGTTTGAATTGTTCCGATAATCCGTACAATCCGAATAATTTCAGATAGTGTTCGTCTTTAATATTTTGTGTAACGGTTTTAGTGATTGTTGAATTAAATAATTCTTTGATTCCGAAAAAAAAACTGTTGATTGAATAATTATACTTTAATTGTGTCGTAAAATTATATGTATTTAATTGTTTGTCGAAGCTATTACTGAAGAGTTTATTTTCATATGATTGACGGGACATATCCAAGCTGTCGTTTTCAACTTGAGCATTGTTTATAGCATTAGTGAAAAGTATTAAAAATATTATAAAGCAATATCTCAAGAGCTGCTCTAGATTATTTAGGGTTATAATAAAATGTGTAAAGATTACTGTAACTATTTGGTTCTGTGTTATTATTGGTGAACGTCATTACACGCCAAAAATACGTTTTATATGCCTCTAAAAGCAAACTTGAAACGTCGATAAGTTTTTCTTTACCCGGTTCTTCGACAAAGAAATTTATTTCTTTAACAATTCCGCCTACAGAACTACTTTGTACAATTAATTTGTATTTGGCTTCGCCTATTACAGTTTTGATTCTGAATTCTGTGAGTTTAGTTATCTCGGCTTTATCTAATGGTGATATTAATTTTGGTTTATCGAGAACATAATCTGATACAATTTGGGATAGCGAACTTTTGAGATCCCCTTTATCATAAGCTCTTATCCTATAAAAATAAGTTGTACCGATTTTCAAATCATTTTTATCTGTGAAATTTGTTTTATCTGTAAACCCAATATGTCTTTCAGCGCCCGGCTCGAGAAATTGGATTGTGTCGCGGTAAATTTCATAGAATGCAATATCCTTATCGATTGATGGATTCCAGCTTAAAAAAACCTCTAGCGAATCCTCACGATTTCTTGCATTAATATTTAATGTTGACGGTACAATAGGCGGATAAAGATTTTTTGGTTTTGCAAAAACCGCATTTGTTAAATTGCTTTCTAACCCTGCTTTGTTTACTGCAGATACTTTATAATAATATGTAGAATCATATTCGAGCCAGATATCTTCGTAATAACTATTTAAGGTAAAACCAATTAGTGTGAAATTTAGATCGGGTTCAAAAGAGCGGTAGATATTATAACGGGAAATACTTGATTCAGTATCTGGATCCCATGAAATTCCAACCATTCCATCGAAAGCGCCGTCTACCGTTAAACCGGATGGAACAATAGGCGTAATATTGTTTTCGACTGGCTCGGTAAATTCCATTCTGCCGCATCCGCTTACAAACAAAATAAAAAAGGTATAAAAGCTAAAATGTATAAACGTCGCCGCGCTGTGGAATGATAACATTCTTAATTCCAATTGCTTCAAGATTTTTTTTATACTCTTCCTGTTGATCATATTCACCGTGAACCAAAAATACTTTTTGAAGTTTTTGTTTGTCTGATTCCTTTAAATAATCTACAAGTTCAACCGCATCGGCATGAGCGCTGAAAGAATCCAATACTATCACTTCAGCATTAAGATTATAAGGATCGCCGAATATTTTAACAATTTTCTCCTTATCAATAATTTTTCTGCCAAGCGTGTGTTGAGCTGCATATCCAACCATTAAAACAATATTGTTCGGGTCTTCAATATTATTTAAAAGATGATGTAGAATTCTTCCGCTTTCACACATGCCCGAAGCTGATACAATCAAGCATGGTCCCTTTACATCATTTAGTTTTTTGGAATCGGTAACATCGGTAATATATTTCAACTTATTAAAACCGAACGGATCTTCGTTTCTTCTTATGAATTCATAAGTCTCTTCATCATAACATTCGGGATGAAGTCTGAAAACCTCTGTAGCATTAACAGCGAGAGGACTATCAACGAAAACAGGAATTCTTCCTAAATTATTTCCGTTAAAAATTTTGTTCAAAGAATAAACAATTTCTTGGGTTCGTCCAACGCTAAAAGCCGGTGAAATAATTTTTGCCTTTCTTTGAATTGCCTTCTGAATTACTTCTGCAAGCTGTTCCTCGGCATTTACCGGGTTATCGTGGGTTCTGCCGCCGTAGGTGCTTTCGAAAATCCAAAAATCTACATCGGGAATTGCTTCCGGGTCGCGGAGTATAGGAAGATTTGGTCTGCCGAGATCGCCGCTAAAACCAATTTTAGTTGTTTTATCATTTTCTGTTATTGATAAGTGAACTATGGATGACCCTAAAATATGTCCCGCATCGTAGAATGTAAGTTTTATGCCGGGTGCAACTTCAAGTTCGCGGTGATAATTTAATCCAACAAAATGTTGAAGAGTATTGACTGCATCTTGCTGAGTATAAAGCGGTTCAAATAAATTTTGTTTGTTGCGCTTTCTTTTTTTGTTTACATATTCAACATCCTTTTCCTGAATGTGCGCGCTGTCTTGCAGCATAATTGTACATAAATCACGGGATGCAAATGTTGTATAAATTTTTCCGCTAAATCCTTTTTTAACCAATGTAGGTAAATTACCGGCGTGATCAATATGCGCATGTGATAGAATAACAAAATCAATTTCTTTCGGGTTAAAGTGATCGAATGTACGGTTGATTTCAAATGCTTCTTTACGTTTGCCCTGGTACAAACCGCAATCGAGAAGAAAAGTGGCGTTTTCAGTTTTTATTAAATGCATTGAACCTGTAACAGTACGAGCGGCTCCTATAAATTTGATTTCCATATTATTCCTAAGTGAATTGAGTTAATAAGATAATATTAATTTTATATGAAGAAATAAGTCGGCCTTAAGCACGAATAATTTTATAATTCTTATATCCAAAATAAATCTCGCGGGCTGCTGTTTTTAAAACAGTCGCTGCCGGAACTGCAAGCAGCATTCCAAAAATACCGAGCAGTTCGCTTCCGATCATAATCAAAATGATTATAACTAACGGGTGTAAATCTGTTCCTTTCGAAAACACATTCGGTTGTATAAATCCGTTATCTATCGTATAAATAATTAGGAATAAAAGCACGATGTTCGGAAGCATCGAAAAATTTCCGAATTGAATAAGAGAAATTGCGATTGCCGGAATACCGCCGATTATCGGGCCGAAGTAAGGAATTAAATGCCCAACGCCTGCTATAAAACCAATAGACGCAGCGTTATTTATTCCTAATATTGCAAGACCGACACCCGACATCAGACCAACAAAGAAAGCGTCGAGAATCCATGAACGCACAAATCTTGAAAGCTGCATAGAAATTTTTTTGATCACCCAATACGATACTTCAAAATATTTATTGGGCATTATGTTCATAACTCCGCGCAAAATCTTTACATTATCTTTTAGCATGAAGAACGTCATAAAAGGAACGATGACCAAGATTGCAATGACTGAAACCAAGCTATAAAAAATATTACTAAGATTATTAACCCAACCCAAAACTAAACTCTGCAGAAAATTTGTAAAACGTTCTACAAAATTAACTGAGCTGGCAAAAGGGAAAATAGTTTTAAAAGTTTTTTCCGTCTGGCCTATCATCATGCTTAAATTTTCCGGCGAGATTGCTTTTGATAATGTATTCAACTGTCCTGCGATTTTAGGAACGAAATAGGAGAAACCTATAAATAAAAGTGCGCCGGTGGTAGAGAATGTTAACAATACAGCCAGCCATCTTACGAATCCTTTCTTTTCTATAAAATCAACAATAGGATTAAAAATCATAGAAACAAGAATAGAAATAATAATCAAAGCTAGAATTGTAGAAAACAGGTAACCCAAATAAACAAGAACAGTAATTGCTGTTAAAAATAATGTGCCTTTTTTCAACGAATAAAGCTGCTTATTATCTAAAAGCATAAGAGTTGCCCATTTGTTAATTAAATATTTCCAATTCTAATCTAAATATCAATCTAAAAGATTTTTTTTAGTTTGTGAATGTAACATACGTCAAGATTTTGAATTTGTTTATATTTACAACACAAATAAACTATAATGGTAAAAATATGGCTGAAATTGAATTACTAAAACAAATCAGAGAACGAGCTTCTCAAAAAAAGAAAACTATCGTACTTCCGGAATCACACGATGAAAGAGTTTTGCGTGCCGCGGAAATATTGACTAAAGAAAACGTTGCTTCAATTATAACAATAGGCAATGAAGAAAAAATAAGAAAAGATGCCGCCGCTGCAGGCGTGGATTTACAAGGAATTAGAATTATTGATCCCGACAAATCGGAAAAACTCAGCGATTTTACAAACATCTTTTATAACCAAAGAAAACATAAAGGTGTTACAATTGAACAGGCAAAAGAAACGGTTCGCCGGGATATTTTCTTTGCGGGAATGATGGTTCGTGAAGGAATGGCGCACGGAAGTGTTGCCGGTTCGTTTGCTACTACTGCCGATGTTACACGCGCCGGAATTTTTTGTGTCGGTTTGGGCGAAGGCATGTCGATTCTTTCAAGTTTCTTTTTGATGGCATTCCCCGATAGAGTTTTTAGTTTTGCCGATTGTGCGGTTAATCCAAATCCCGATGCAGTGCAGCTCGCTGATATTGCAATCGCAACGGCAGACAATCACAAAAAATTAACCGGCGAAGAACCTTTTATTGCGATGCTTTCTTTTTCTACTAAAGGTAGCGCGGAACATGAACTAGTAGACAAAGTCAGAAAAGCAACGGAAGAAGTTAGAACCAAAAGACCGGATTTAAAAGTTGACGGCGAACTTCAATTTGACGCGGCAGTTGTTGATTCTATCGGGAATAAAAAAGCTCCCGGAAGCGATGTTGCTGGAAGAGCCAATGTTTTAGTTTTCCCGGATCTCAATGCAGGAAATATCGGTTACAAAATTGCCCAACGACTCGCAAAGGCTGAAGCCGTCGGCCCGATTAATCAAGGATTGAAAAAACCATTCTTCGATCTTTCCCGCGGTTGTTATGTTGAAGATATTGTTAACACGGCAGCCATTGCATGCCTAATGTCTGAATAGTTTTTAAGCCGTCAATAATAAATGAGAAGTTTTAAGAAGTTCCTCAATTACAATTGACGGCTTTTCTTTTTTGATAATTAGCGGGATATAGTTGTTAACGTTATAATTATTGTTAAGTATAGTTACTTTCGCAAATCGGATTATTATTCTGCCTATCTATTTGTAATACATTTCTATTATCTAAATAAAAATTTTTAATCTTTGGAATTAGTTGAACTTTACTGATGGGCAGGATTGTTTATATCAAAAAAAGGAAATAGTATGTTAGTTAAAAGAATCTTTGCATTTTTGACAAGCATCATGTTGATAATCTCGTCATCTATTTACTCGGCAATTAAGCCGATGAATCCTGAAGATATAAGCGATAATATTCGTGGAATTGTGGTTAAGGACATGAACGGCAAAGAAGTAAATCTTTCGGATTATAAAGGGAAAGTGATCTTAATTGTTAATGTCGCCAGCAATTGTGGCTATACTAAGCAATATGACGGATTGGAAACGATCTATAAAAAATACAAAGATCAGGGTTTCGAAATACTTGCTTTTCCGTGCAATGACTTCGGAGGACAAGAACCTGGAACCAATGAAGAAATCAAAGAATTCTGTTCTACGAATTATAATATCTCATTTCAACTCTTTGACAAAATAAAAGTTTTAGGCAAGGATAAATCAACTTTATATTCGCGTTTAATAAATAACAGTGTTGCCGAAAAGGGAGATGTTAAATGGAATTTTGAAAAATTCCTTATAGATAAAGAAGGTAATATTGTTGCAAGATTTAGAAGTAAAGTTACTCCCGAAAGTGAAGAAATTATTAGTCTGATTGAAAAAGAATTGAGCAAGTGATCTGATTGAATATGGCTTTATTATATTATTTAATAAAGCCCATCAGCTATAATAAAAATTTAAATTTGGGTCGATTAATTATCTTTTATCGAATTTTTAACTTCGAGTTTTGCGGCAATCATATCTCTGTGGCTTAGTTTTAAATTGTTAGAGATTACCCGCACAAGGTGTTCTTCATATTTATCAAGTATGTTATCGGCATAAACAATTTTCCATAAATTTTTTACAAGTTCATATTTGTCGTCACTTGAAAAATGTTTATTTATTATATCTGTAAACTCATACATACTTACACTTCGCGAAATCCAATCTTCAGCCAATTCCATTAATTCATGCACTTGTTCGTTTGATAGTGAAAACATGTTTTTTATTAAATCATTAATCTTTTTGTACTCGTCGCCCGAAAAACTCGAATCTGCTCTTGCGATTTCAATGAAAAGTGTTGCCGCCGCTATTTGAATTCTTTGTTGTTCGTTAAATAGATTTTCACTTCCCGAGTGACTGCTTGGTTGAAATATTTCTTTTATGAAACTCAGCATTAATTCTCCGATTTATTAGAAATACAGTTATCCGAAAAAATGTTTACATCTTCTTAAAAATATGATTTTTTTGTGATAAACATCTCAATACAAAAATTAAATAAAAAAACAATATTTTCTTTTAAAAGTAAATCGCTATCTTGCTATTGAAGTAATCAATAAAACTTTTGAATTATTTCCCGATCTTTTCATCAAGTGATTGCTTAAAAAAAAATTTTTAGTTATGTTGCTACACCGCATAGAGGGGCGGCGACTTACCAAAGTTCATATAAAAATTGGAAAAAAATTAATCAACAATTTTGTTCACCAAAAGTACTAGGACTGGAGAACTGAATGAAGATCAACCGTCTTTTTACTACATCCGGTAAAGACCCTCTCGAGTCAATCGAGTTTACAAAAAGAACATCTGAAATTAAGAATCCAGACGGATCAATTGTTTTCAGGATGGAGGACGTAGTAGTTCCAAAAGAATGGTCGCAAGTTGCGACAGATGTATTAGCCCAAAAATATTTTAGAAAGGCAGGAGTGCCTAAACTACTTAAAAGAATCAAAGAGGAAAATATACCTACATGGCTTCAACGTTCCGAAGCTGACCCTAAGTTAAAAGAATTATCGGAAAAAGATCGCTTTTCTTCCGAGAACGATGCCCGTCAAGTTTTTCATCGACTTGCCGGTACATGGACTTATTGGGGGTGGAAAGGAAAATATTTCGACGGTGAAGAAGATGCTAAAACATTTTATGATGAAATGATTTATATGTTTGCCGCCCAGTATTGCGCTCCAAATTCACCGCAATGGTTTAATACAGGTTTACATTGGGCGTATGGAATAAACGGACCTGCCCAGGGGCATTATTATGTCGATTTTCAAACAGGGAAGTTAACCTCTTCTGAAGATGCTTATACACATCCGCAGCCGCATGCATGTTTTATTCAATCTATTAAAGATGATCTTGTTAACGAAGGCGGTATTATGGATTTGTGGGTCCGCGAAGCCCGTCTATTTAAATATGGATCGGGAACCGGATCTAATTTTTCAAATCTTCGTGGACTTAATGAACCTTTGAGCGGCGGTGGAAAATCTTCAGGTCTGATGTCGTTCTTGAAAATCGGCGACAGATCTGCAGGTGCAATCAAATCAGGTGGAACAACGCGCCGTGCCGCTAAAATGGTTACTCTTGATATCGATCATCCGGATATTGAAGAATATGTTAATTGGAAAGTAACTGAAGAACAAAAAGTTGCTGCTTTGGTCACAGGTTCAAAAATCTGTAATCTTCATTTGAATAATGTGATGAAAGCATGTTTTGCCGAGCATCCTGAAAACGACAGGTTTAATAAAAGAACAAATCTTCATTTACGTAAAGCAGTTTTAGAAGCACGTAAAATGGATGTTCCTGAAAATTATATTGAACGTGTTATTAAACTTGCAAAACTCGGTTTCAAATCTATTGAATTTCCTATTTATGATACTGATTGGAATTCGGAAGCATATGCTACTGTAGCCGGGCAAAATTCGAACAACTCTGTTCGTGTTTCAAATGAGTTTATGCAATCAGTTTTGAGCGACGGAAATTGGAATTTATATTGGCGGACTGAAAAGAAGAAAGCTGAGAAAGAAGGAAGAATACCAAAGCCTTCAAAAACTTTACGCGCTAAGGATTTGTGGGATGAAATTTCATATGCCGCTTGGTCAAGCGCCGATCCAGGTTTGCAATATGATTCAACTATAAATGAATGGCACACATGTTTAGCCGATGGACGTATCCGTGCATCTAATCCATGCAGTGAATATATGTTCCTTGATGATACCGCATGTAATCTTGCATCTTTAAACTTGGTTAGATTTTATGACGATGAAAAACAAAAATTTGATGTTGAAGCTTACCGCCATGCTACCCGTTTATGGACTATTGTTCTTGAGATAAGTGTTTTAATGGCGCAATATCCAAGTAAAGAAATTGCGCAAAAAAGCTACGATTACAGAACACTCGGATTAGGTTATGCAAATCTCGGCTCGCTTCTTATGAGGCAGGGTATTTCTTACGATAGCAAAGAAGCTTATGCAATATGTGGTGCGTTGACTGCAATTATGCACATGCGTTCCTATGCAACATCTGCGGAAATGGCAAAAGAGATAGGCACATTCCCGCGGTACAAAGAAAACTCCGAGCACATGCTGCGTGTTATTCGCAACCATCGCCGAGCAGCGTATAATGTTCCGAAAGAAGAATACGAAGGATTGACTATTTATCCTGTAGGAATTAATCCTGAAAATTGTCCTTCTGATTTACTGAAAGCAGCAAGAGAAGATGCCGACAACGCATTGAAACTTGGCGAGAAATATGGATTCCGAAATGCACAGGTTACTGTAATTGCTCCAACCGGAACAATCGGTTTAGTGATGGATTGCGACACAACGGGGATTGAACCGGACTTTGCACTTGTGAAATTTAAAAAGTTAGCTGGCGGCGGTTATTTTAAAATTATAAATCAATCAATTCCACCGGCTTTGAAAAAATTAGGATACAACGACGATCAAATAAAAGAAATTGTTAAGTACGCAAAAGGTGCAGGTACACTTACCGGATGCCCATACATTAATCATGAATCATTACGTTCGAAAGGATTTACTGAAGAATTATTAAATAAGATTGAAACAATTCTACCTTCGGTCTTTGAACTTAGTTTTGCTTTCAACAAATTTACTCTCGGTGAAAAATTCTTAAAATCGAACCTTGGATTTTCCGATGAGCAGATTAACGACTTCGGATTTGATTTGTTAACCGAATTAGGATTTAAAAAGGAAGAAATTGCCTCAGCCAACGATTATGTATGCGGTACAATGACTATTGAAGGCGCACCGTTTTTAAAACATGAACATTATCCTGTCTTCGACTGCGCGAACAAATGCGGAAAAAAAGGAACACGTTTTATAAAATCCGATGCGCATATTAACATGATGGCTGCTGCTCAGCCGTTTATTTCCGGCGCTATTTCCAAAACAATAAATCTACCCAACTCTGCATCAATTGATGATATTAAATATGCTTATTTACAATCATGGAAACTTGGCTGTAAAGCAAACGCATTGTACCGCGACGGCTCAAAACTTTCTCAACCGTTAAATACAATGACGGAAGAGGATATTGAAGACCTACTCGAAAAGAAAGATGAAAACGATATCATTAAAATTGCAGAAAAAATTATTCATCGTTACATTGCAAAAAGAAGAAGACTTCCCGACCGTAGAACCGGTTACACTCAAAAAGTAAAAATTAACGGTCAATCTGTTTATATCAGAACAGGTGAATATGACAACGGGCAACTCGGCGAAATCTTTATAGATATGCATAAAGAAGGCGCAGCATTCAGAAGTTTACTCAACTGTTTCGCTATTTCAATTTCACTTGGTTTACAACATGGTGTTCCTCTCGAAGAATTTACCGACGCTTTCGTATTCACAAGATTTGAACCGAGCGGCGTTGTGAGCGGGCACAGCAGAATTAAAATGGCGACTTCCGTTATCGATTACATTTTTAGAGAACTTGCAGTAACATATCTTAGCAGAAACGATCTTGCTCATGTGGAAGAAGATGAACTTCCTAAAAAACCTGTTGAATACCGCGCAACTGTTGTTGAACCTGATTTTGAAAGTGAAGAAATCGTAAGCGAAAGAACTATTGAATTGGACGGGGTAAAACGACTTACCGAAAGAGCAATTATTCCCGAAAAATCTAGAGAAAAAGCACGTATAATAATGCTCAATAACGATCCCGTTCAAAAAGCACGCGAACGCGGTTATACCGGCGATATTTGCCCCGAATGCCAAAGTATGACGATGGTTAGAAATGGAACATGCTTAAAGTGTACTACTTGCGGCTCCACTACGGGATGTAGTTAATTTATTATTGAAACAAGTGTATTTATTTATGGAAGAGGGGCTAAAAGAGCCCCTCTTTTTATTATATTTCAACTCAATGTTCGTTGACTTTTAGAATCAAAAGGAATAGCTTTTCACCCTTAATTTTGCTCAATTCTTCCAGCTTTTAGCGTCGTATAATTTTAAGGATAGGGAATTCTAAAAAACGCTATTCTTCACTTTGTTAAAGTTGGAAGTTTTAAAAATGATTTTTGAAAATTTAAAAATATTGGAAGAGCGTATTCTTGAAACATGCATTTCTTGCAAAAGAAAACGTTCGGAAATTAGACTGATCGGAGTTTCCAAAACACAACCGGTCGTTCTTATAAAAGAAGCTGTTGATGCAGGAATTAAAGATTTTGGAGAGAACAAAGCGCAAGAATTAAGAGATAAATCTGAATTGATTATAGGGGATTTCAATTGGCATTTTATTGGTCATCTTCAAAAAAATAAAATAAAGTATGTTATAAAAACTGCCGAGTATATTCACTCTGTCGATTCGATAAAACTTGCTGAAGAAATTAATCAGGCAGCTTTGCAGAATGATAAAATTCAAAATGTTCTTTTAGAAATAAAAACTTCGAGCGAAGAAACCAAATTTGGACTCGCGACTGAAAAAGAAATTTTTGACACAGCCGAGTTTTGTATGAAGTCGGAAAATCTAAGATTAGTTGGATTGATGACGATGGCGCCGTTTACAGACAATGAAAATGATATCCGTAAATCTTTCAAGAATTTATTTGAACTAAAAACTAAAATGAATGAACAGGGATTTGCGTTGACTGAATTATCGATGGGAATGACAAGCGATTTTGAAATTGCAATTGAAGAAGGTTCAACAATGTTGAGA
Organism: Bacteroidota bacterium; assembly: GCA_023397505.1. Taxonomy (GTDB): domain Bacteria; phylum Bacteroidota; class Ignavibacteria; order Ignavibacteriales; family Melioribacteraceae; genus JAEWUC01. Next base: position 166,566 of record JAEWUC010000001.1, read on the forward strand.
ATAGGCACGGCAATTTTCGGTGAAAGAAATTATCAATAACACGGGTATAAAATGAAGTACACCCCGTACGGGATTAAGAATCAAGAATTCAATAAATCCGTTAGAGGATATGACAAGGATGAAGTAAAAGCATTCCTTGAAAAACTTGCCGACGAATTCGAAAGATTGCAAATTGAAAACGACAAATTAAAATTCGATCTTGAAAAAATTGAAGAGCAGATGAAAGAGTACAAGAAGATCGAAAAAAATTTACAGACGGCTTTTTTGACTGCAACCGAATCAACAAATAAAGCAGTTGATTCAACAAAAAAACAGACTGCTCTAATGTTGAAAGAAGCCGAGTTAAAAGCTGTGCAGATGATAGAAAAGGCTAAAGAAAGTGCAAATACAGTTAGAGATTCGGTTCTTAAATTAAGGGAAGAAAGAAAATTATTAATCTCCCGTTTGAAAGCTATGATTGAAACACAAAGCAGCATTCTTGAATTTAATATTGAAAATATTCAGCCTAAAAAAAGGAAGAAAGAAAACTTAGCCGAACAAAATAGAACTGAAGATCAAAGCGATATAAACGTGGACGACATCTTAGAGAAATTATTATGAGTGAATTGATTAATAAAATAAACGAAACTCTTGAAGCAATTCGTAAAAAAACTTCGAAGAATTACGAAGTCGGAATTATACTCGGCACCGGACTCGGCGGATTGGTACAAGAAATTGAGATTGAACACGAAATCGATTACGCTGATCTGCCGCATTTCCCGTTATCAACAGTTGAATCTCATCACGGCAAATTGATATTTGGAATGATCAACGGTAAAAATGTTGTTGCGATGCAAGGGCGTTTTCATTATTACGAAGGGTATACGATGCAGCAAATAACATATCCAGTTCGTGTAATGAAATTTCTAGGTGTTAAAACTCTACTCGTTTCAAATGCATGCGGCGGCATGAATCCTCTTTACAGGCGCGGCGATATTATGCTGATGGTAGATCATATTAATTTACTTGGTGATAATCCTCTAATCGGTAAAAATGAAAACGAACTTGGGCCTAGATTTCCCGATATGAGTGAGCCGTATAATTTCGAGTTGCTAAAATTAGCGGAAGAAGTTGCGCTTAATAATAAGATTAAAGTTCAAAAAGGTGTTTATGTAGCTGTGCCGGGTCCCAATCTCGAAACACGCGCGGAGTACAGATTTCTGCGTAATATTGGTGCGGATGTAGTGGGCATGTCAACTATTCCCGAAAATATAGTTGCAAACCATATGGGTATGAAGGTTTTGGGCATCAGCATCATAACGGATGAATGTTTTCCAGAATCATTAAAACCGGCATTGTTGGAAGAGATTATTGCAGCAGCAAACGAAGCAGAACCAAAAATGACTTTGATTATGAAAGAAGTGATAAAGGCATTATGATGCAGAGAAAACCGGTATATTATGCAACGGCGGGATTGTTAACTATTATAATTTTCGCGTCCAATTTTTTGAGTACGGATATTTTTAAAGCCGGATACCAAAATTTTTCGGTTTGGTTTGTGCTTTCAATTTTTTCTTTTGCCTGCGGCTGGTTGATAAATAAAACGCTTGGTTATAACCACGGCGGTAAAGTTGTTTTTTCCGTTATTGTGTCGAACGCATTTTTAAGTGTACTGCTGATTTCATTTTTCAGCGAATATTTTGGGTTGAGCGATCTGCTTGTTGAAAATATTATACTTTATGTTTTACGCAGCATTTCACTTGGCGCAATGGCATTGTTCGGCATGGTTGTTTGCGAACTTTTAATAATGCAGAAAGACGGCAATGCATCAAAATTGAAATTGGAAGAAATGAAAAGAATGATGACGAATGCTCAGCGCGAAGCCCAGTTAATAATCGAAGAAGCAAGGTTAAAATCGGAGAGAATGATTTTCGAAGCACAACAAAGCGCCGATGAACTTCTCGAACGCAAACATCAGATAGAATTGAGGTTGAAAGAGTTTATCACTACTGAAAAAGAATTAATAAAAAAATACGAATCGGAACAAGAATAAATTATTTACAAAATCATATACAGAGAAAAAAATGTTCAAGCAGTTTGACGAAAAAATAAGTTACCCGGAGATCGAAAAAAGAATTTTAGAATTCTGGCAGAAACACGGAATATTTGAGAAAAGCGTTACGGCCCGCCCGGCATCAAAACCATTTACGTTTTATGAAGGACCGCCGACAGTAAATGGGAGACCGGGTATTCACCACGTTATGGCAAGAGCGTTGAAAGATTTAGTTTGCCGTTATAAAACTATGAAGGGATTTCAAGTCCACCGCAAAGCGGGGTGGGACACACACGGTTTACCGATAGAAATTGCATTAGAGAAAGAGCTGGGCTTTACACAAAAATCCGATATTGAAAAATACGGTGTTGCTGCATTCAATAAAAAAGCAAAAGATTTGGTTTATCATCACATAGAAATGAAGGAAGGATGGCAGACTTTAACGGAGCGAATGGGCTATTGGATAAACCTTGACGACCCTTATATAACTTGTACTAATGATTATATCGAATCGGTTTGGTGGGCGCTTTCGGAATATTATAAGAAAGGATTGATTTACAAAGGATTCAAAATTGTTCCGCAATGTCCTCACTGCGAAACTCCGCTTTCATCACACGAACTTGCTCTCGGTTATGCCGATGTGAAAGATCCGAGTGTTTATGTCAAATTCAGATTGAAAGATGAAGATGCTTCGATTCTTGTTTGGACGACAACACCATGGACTTTGATTTCGAATGTTGCTCTTGCTGTAGGTACGGACATCGAATACGTAAAAATTAATCATGAAAAACATGGTTTACTGTATCTGGCAAAAGCCCGTTTGTCTGTAATAAAGGAAGAATATACAATCATAGAAGAATTAAAAGGTTCTGATTTATTAAATAAAGAATACGAACCGCTGTTTTCATATGTACCTCTTGATAAAAAAGCTTGGTACGTTGTAACAGGAGATTTTGTAAGTACCGAAGACGGAACAGGCGTTGTTCATATTGCCCCGGCATTTGGCGCGGATGATTATGAAGTATCAAAAAAATATGATTTACCTTTCTTGCAGCCTGTTACAAAGAGCGGAAGATTTACCGAACAAGTTACCGATTTTGCGAACCGTTTGGTAAAAACAATTAATTTTGAGAACCGCGAAGAAAAAGGCGTTGATCCTGATATTATAAGAAATTTAAAAGAACGCGGATTGCTTTACAAATCAAGCAATGATCATCTGCATTCGTACCCGCACTGCTGGCGCTGCGATAATCCTTTAATTTATTATGCCCGCGATAGTTGGTACATCCGAACAACAGAAATTTCCAAGCGGATGATTGAACTTAATAACACGATTAATTGGTGTCCGCCTGAAGTTGGCGTTGGAAGATTCGGTAACTGGCTCGAAGAAAATAAAGATTGGTCTTTATCGCGTGATCGTTATTGGGGAACACCGCTTCCTATCTGGCTGAATGAAGATGGAGAAATGCATGTTGTAGGATCTATTGCAGAATTAAAAGAAGGTTTTGTAGAAAGAGACGGTAAAAAAATATTTGTGAAGAATCTTCCGGCAGAGGAAATCGATCTTCATAAACCTTTTGTTGATGATGTTAAATTTGAGATCAACGGAAAAATTTACAAACGTACTCCCGAGCTAATTGATGTTTGGTTCGATAGCGGTGCAATGCCTTTTGCACAATATCATTATCCGTTTGAAAACCAGGAATGGTTTAAAGAAAATTATCCTGCCGACTTTATATGCGAAGGCATAGATCAAACACGCGGATGGTTTTATACTTTACATGCCATCGGAACAATGTTGTTTGACAGCGTTACATACAAAAATTTGATTGTGAACGAACTTATTTTGGATAAGAACGGACTCAAAATGTCCAAGTCCCGCGGCAATACTGTCGATCCTTTCGGACTGTTTGATAAATACGGCGCTGATGCTACACGTTGGTATTTAGTTACAACAAGTCCGCCGTGGAAACCTACACTGTTTGATGAAGAGGGCGTTCAGGAAGTACAAAGAAAATTTTTCGGAACGTTGATAAATACCTATGCGTTCTTTGCATTGTATGCCAACATTGATAAATTTAATTTCAACGATGAATTAATTCCTTACGAAGAAAGACCTGAAATTGACCGTTGGATAATTTCAAAGCTGAGTACTCTTGTAAAAGAATACGAGGAATTGATGGATAATTACGATGTAACAAAAGCAGCGCGTCAAGTTTCTAGTTTTACTATCGATCAGCTTTCCAATTGGTATGTTCGCCGCAGCAGAAGACGTTTCTGGAAATCTGAAATAAATAGAAATAAAATTTCTGCGTATCAAACTTTGTATGAATGTTTGCTAACAATTTCGAAATTAACTTCTCCTTTCGCGCCGTTCATTGCGGAAGAGCTATATCAAAATCTTAATTCGATTACGAAGAAGGAAAATTACGAATCGGTTCATCTCGTCGATTATCCTGCACCTTCGTATTCCGAACTCGAACTTGAAATTAAAATGGATGTTGCCCAAAAAGTTGTATTCTTAACCCGTTCTATGAGGGCCAAAAACAATCTTAAAGTTCGTCAGCCGCTTTTGAAGATGATGGTTGTTGTTGATAAAAGCAGAAGAGAAGCTCTTTCTAAAATGAGAGATGTGATTTTAGAAGAAGTAAACATAAAAGAATTAATAGTGTTAGAAGACGACTCGGTTATTGTTAATAAATCTGCCAAACCAAACTTTAAAGCTATCGGGCCAAAATACGGTAAACTTGTAAAACCATTGACAAATGCAATAAGGGAATTGAACAAACAGCAAATTTTGGAGCTTGAAAAATCCGGCGAACTTGAAGTTAAGATTGATGATGAAATTGTCAAAATCAACCGTGATGATGTTGAAATTGTAAGCCACGAAATTGAGGGCTGGCTTGTTGAAAGTGAAGAGGGCGTTACCGTTGCAATAGATACCGAATTAAATGAAGATTTAATTGCCGAAGGTTATGCCCGTGAATTTGTGAACCGTGTTCAAAATATGAGAAAAGATGCCGGCTTCGATGTTATCGATAGGATCAATGTTTTTGTCAGCGGTAACGAAAAATTAATTGAATATGTTGTTAAGTTTTCTGATTATATTACAAATGAAATTCTTGCAGATAAAATTCAAAAAGGTAGCGACGGGAACGGATACAAACAGGAATGGAAAATTGGAGAATTCGATTGTTTAATTATTATTCAAAAAGTTTAACAAAAGAATAAGCGGAGTACACCATGGCAAAAAAAGTGGAAAAGAAAACTGTAAAGAAACCTGCGGCTAAACCAAAGGACACGAAAAAAAACGTAAGCAAACCTAAAAAGGTTGTTAAAACTAAGGTATTGGCAAAACCGAAAGCTGCGGTAAAAACTAAAGCAGTTGCTAAAACAAAAACGCATTCAGCTTCAAAATCCAAGGCAAAAGTCTCCAGGGTTAAACATGTGGAAGTTATTTCTCCGACTAAAAAAGTTAGAAAAATTCAAGGTTATTCAAAAAAGGATTTGGAAGATTTTAGAAAAGTAATTCTTGAAAAAAGAAATGAAATTATTGAGCAACTTCAAGCGTTGAAAGACCAAATGATGGACCCGACTACAGGGCAATACGTTAATGAAAATTCGCCTTATTCGTTACATATGGCTGAACAGGGTACAGACGCAATGGAGCGTGAAAAACTTTACCTTTGGGCGCAGCGCGAAAATAAATTTTTAGGATACCTTGATGACGCGCTTCAACGTATTGAAAACGGTACTTACGGCATCTGTATTGAATGCATCGACGAACCACAGCATTTATGCCCGACTTGTCCGCTTATTCCCAAAGAAAGATTAATGGCAGTACCGCACACGCAGCATTGTTTGCAAGTTAAACAAAATATGAAATCAAAATAATTTATATAAAGGAAGCTGGGTAGAAGTGAGAGTATTATACGCGACATTATTTGTGGTGATCTTTGATCAAGTAACAAAATTTTTGGTGAAAGGCGGAACAATCCCTCTGTTAAATCTTAAAGTTGACGGAATGTTTTACGGGCAGAGTTTCGAAGTATTCGGAGATTTTTTCAAAATTACTTTTGTTGAAAATCCAGGACTTGCGTTTGGTATTGATGTAAACGAAACAACAAAATTATTGCTCTCAATTTTTACCTTGTTTGCGAGTATTGGAATATTCTATTATCTCTACAAATCCCGCGAACAAAAATTAGTAGTTCGGTTTGCACTTGCGTTAATCCTTGGCGGTGCAATCGGTAATTTAATAGATAGAACTTTTTACGGAATGTTTTACGGATATGCGCCGATATTTTACGGTAAAGTTGTAGATTTTTTTAATGTGGACTTTTTTGATTTCACAATATTCGGCCGCACTTACGATAGATGGCCGATATTTAATATAGCCGACGCTTCCGTATCTATCGGTGTAGTCCTGCTATTAATTTTTCATAAAACAGAACCGGTAATAAAACCGGAAGATAAAATTGAAACTGTTGAAAACAGCGATGATCAACTTCCGGCTGAATCTGTTGTTGAAGAAAATATACAGGCGGAAGAAGTATCTGAACTACAAAACACATCTTTGAGCGATGGCGAAAATAGTAACCGAAAAGATAATTCAGATTAATGTTTCGGAAGGGAAGAAGAAAGAAAGAATAGATACTTTTCTCGCTAACTCTGTTGAAAATGCAACACGCTCACGAATTCAAAAATTAATAAAAGCCGAATGCGTTACAGTAAACGACAACGTAATTAAAGCGAATTATCTTGTTTGTCCCGGTGATAAAATTTTAATGACTATTCCTACTTCTCCGCGTCCCGAAGACACTGAAGCCGAAGATATTCCACTCGATATAATTTATGAAGATGAATTTCTGTTAGTTGTTAATAAACCGCCGGGAATGGTTGCACACCCTTCTTTAGGAAATTATACCGGAACACTAGTAAACGCACTTCTTCATTACACAAAAAAATTAAGCAGTTTGAACGAACCGGGCAGACCGGGAATTGTTCACCGCATCGATAAAGACACAAGCGGTTTATTGCTAATCGCAAAAGACGAATGGACGCACGCGCAGTTGGCTAAACAATTTGCGAATCACACTATTGATAGAGAATATTGGGCTGTTTGTTGGGGCAAGTTCAAGAACTCGACCGGCGAAGTGATTGGGAATATTGCAAGGTCCACAAAGGACAGAAAAATTTTTACAGTTAGCGAAACCGATGGTAAACATGCCCACACTTTTTATGAAGTGATTGAAGAATTTGATTTTGCAACACTGATAAAATTGAAATTGAAAACCGGTCGTACCCATCAAATACGTGTTCACATGTCTCATATAAAGCACCCTATTTTTGGAGACCCTGTTTACGGCGGAAGAAAAATTGTTTACGGTTACGAACTTCCCAAAATTAAAGCAAGAGTAGAGAATTTATTGGAAATAATGCAGAGGCAATCACTTCACGCCAAAACACTTGGATTCATTCATCCCAAAACAAAACAAAAAGTTTTTTTGGAATCCGAATTGCCGGAAGATTTTAAACTACTTTTAGACAAGTTGAAACAGTAGTGTAGAATCATATTCTGCACTTTTATTGATGTGGTTTAATCAATATCAATTCCCAAATCTTTTGAGATGATGTTGTACAATTCCTTTTCATCAAGCAGTTTACTTTTCATTAGTGCTTTAACGAAAGGTATTTTGTGTTTGTATGCATACTTTACCAAATCTTGAATCGTATCATAACCAAAAGTAGTAATCAAAGAAGCGGCAATTGCAGTACTATTTATCAAATTCATTTTACATCTTTCTTCGTTTGCTGTAATTCCATCTATACAATTTTTAGATAAATTATTTACTGAATCGCGAAGCATGCTTAATGATTTCAAGAACACATGTGCTAAAATTGGAGCGAACGCATTTAATTCTAAGTTGCCGGCACCGGCGACATTTGAAATAATAACATCGTGCCCTTTAACAAGCTCGCAAACCTGGATTGCATTTTCCAAAATAACAGGATTTACTTTCCCCGGCATAATACTCGATCCGGCTTGTTTGGGCGGAAGATTAATTTCGCCAATACCGCCATTGGGTCCGCTCGACATAAATCTTAAATCATTACAAAACTTTATGATTGATGTTGCACCTGCTTTAACTATTCCATGTACTTCGACGAATATATCAAGGTTTTGCGTAGCATCTATTAAATCATCGCTTTTAGCAATTGGAAGTTTTGTTATTTTTTTAAGGATACTATTTACGTTTAATACATAATCTTTAGGTGCTGAAATAGATGTGCCCACTGCAGTTCCGCCAAGATTTACAGTTCGTAAACTTTCTTCACAATTGTATAATCGCCAACGATCACGCTCTATTGCTTGTGAATAAGCTCCGAATTCTTGTCCCAAAGTTATTGGAACGGCATCTTGAAATTGTGTTCTTCCCAATTTCAAAACATTTTTGAATTCTTCTTCCTTCTTTTGTAGCGAAGTATGGAGATGAGCAAATGATTCGGTTAATTCTCTAAGTAAATATATTGATGCAATCTTTAATGCCGTTGGAAAAGTATCGTTTGTGGATTGACTCATGTTAACATCATCCAATGGATTGATTGCATCGTAATTACCGAGTTGCTTACCCATTTTAAGTAATGCCGAGTTTGCAATTACTTCGTTTACGTTCATATTCAACGATGTGCCCGCGCCGCCCTGATAAGGATCAACAATAATTTTTTCGTAAATAGAATTTGATTTACCTGAAATAGCTTCATCGGTTTCTTTAATCAATTCTACAGTTGCTTCATGGAGCGATTCATATTTCTCTTTGAATAATAATCCGCATTTATAATTTGTTTCTATAGCGGCAAGCTTTACCTGGAAAAACCCTTTTATTAAATAAGGATTTATCCTTTCACCGGTTCGTGGAAAATTATTATTACCCCGAACAGAGTGTACACCATAGAAAGCATCTTGAGGGACTTCAATTTCACCGAGGGAATCTTTTTCTATTCGCATTTTTATATCTTCATTTTATTGTAATTCAAAAATAGGAAATTTAGTTGCAAGTTTATTTAATAAAAAACCCCCGCAATTGCGAGGGTCTTTTGAAATTCATATTTATAGAATATTACTTCAACAATAACATTTTATTAACTTTTACAAAGTCATCAGCTTCAATTCTGCAGAGATAAATTCCTGAAGCAAGATTCCTAGCATTCCAGGTAATTGTATGTGTGCCTGCTGTAAGACTGTTATTAACAATAGTTGCAACTTCTTTACCGATAGCATCATAAACAATTATTTTTACATTCGATGCTTTTGGTAATGCAAAGCGAATGTTTGTAGTAGGATTGAACGGATTCGGATAGTTTTGGAATAAAGTATAATTTGTTGGAACTACTTCTTCGGTTTCAACCGCAGTAACAATACCTAATGTTTCCATAGCGCCAAGTAAAGCAGTTACAATGTATTTCGGATTGTGAATGCCCATACTCTTATCTTCTTCAATAGCTAATGCATTCCAATACGCACTGAGTTGTTCTTTTGTCCAGTCTTTATTTGGCCCATTAAGTGTACCGTTAGCGTTGTGAGGTAATTTTTCCAGAATTTTTTCAATCATGCCTTCAACTTCATGTTGCAAGCCGTGAGTAACACCGTCACCGTCAAAATCGCCGGTACCGTTCATAAAGAATTTCACATCTTCAAAAGAAGTACCGAACGTATTACCATGACATTGAGCACAGGCTTCCATGTTGTCGTTAAGATGTGTTGGGCGACCGGCAGCATCTCTAACTACATTGCCGTTTTCATCAAGTAGAAGTTCACTCATGCTAAATGAATGACCACCCCACTTATTAACTTTTCCGTTTGTAACTGCATTGCCGCTGTACATATGGCAGGTTACGCAAGCTTCCGAAGCTGCACCAATGTGATTTGATGTTGCAAGTTTATGAGTACCTAATTCCAAAAGGTTATTGGACATTATGATATCACCTTGTGGACCATGGTGTGGGCCAAATCTTGTATTAATAGCTGAGGTTCCTGCACCGGCAATAGCCGCATATGCTTCTGTTCTTGATTTATGGCAGTTGAAGCAAAGAGCGCCTGTTCCGGCCATGCTTTCATCAATTGAAATTGTTGTTTTATTTGGTGCCAGCAGAGTTGTTGAAAGCTTTCTTAATTGATGAGTATTTTCTGCGCTATGAGGATCATGACAGGCAGCGCAGGTAATTGGTGTATAATTAGGATCGAAATAAGGATCGTTTGTTGGAATTCCTTTAACATATTGAACAAAACCCTTCCCGGTGTGACATTCAACGCAACTTTCACGACCTGGACCTGTTGGATATGATGTAGCTCCTGAGTGATATGAAGCCGCAAATTGTTCAGGGAAAACATGGTGTGTTCCTGAATCATGGCATGAAGCGCATACATCTGCATTATACGAGGATTCCATTCTTGATTCGGTAGTTACTCCAAGGTGACCACTTGCAGGACCATGGCAGCTTTCACACTGAACATTTGATCTTAACATTGCATTTGGATTAGCAGCCAATAAAGAATCAACAGTACCTGGTTTTAATTGTTTTGGTAAAGTGAATCCAAAATCGTCCATGCCGTCATTAACAGCAGTGGAATCTGTGTTATAGCCTAACGTATGACAGCTAACACAATTTGAACCGAAATGATCGCTAAGCTCTCCATTTAATGCACGAGTAAATGTTGTGGCGTGACCTGTACCTTCCCAGCCGGTAACATAGCTGTTGTGGCAGGTTGTACAGTTTAGTTTTGTATCCTTGCCATTTACAACTGTATTAGTGTAACCTAAGAATTTAGCTGCATTTATTTTCAAAGTTCCTGAGTAAGGTCCATCGGTAAGTTTCAATTCGTAAACACCTGGTTTGTCAGGAATGAATGTAAATACTTGGGTAGAATCGTTTTTTGTATCTACTGTTTTTCCAACAGCAACTGTTGAGCCCAACGGTTTAAATGATACAGATAATGTTGGATTTCCAAATTTTTGTCTACTGATGGAAGCTTTAATATAAACAACTGTTCCAACGCCAACATTATTTAATCCAGTTGCAGATTTTGTGTAGATGTCTGTTGTAGAGACAGCTACATCTCTTGGGGAAACACCAAGTGATTTTAACGTAATATCAACCACTTGTCCAAATGATGTTGTTGAAACGAGGAGTACAAATAATAAGAAAGAGGTAAGATTACGAATCATATAGATCCTCCGTTAATTAAGATTAATTTCTTTATAACACTATCGTAACAAAACAAAAAGTATTTACGATATTATTATGCTTTTTTCTCTTATTAATATAAAAATTATAATAAAGATGTCAAAGTCCAAAAAATGGATTTTATATTTCTTTATCCTTTTGACTTAATTATCAACAAAAACTATTCCCTGAGTAATTTGAATAAACCGAGGGCTATTCGTATATTTTTTCTCAAATTTTGGAAAAAATGATGAAAATCTATAATACTTTTTCTAAATCTAAGGAAGATTTTGTACCGGGCAATCCCGGGTTGGTTACGATGTACACATGCGGCCCAACTGTTTATGATTATTTCCACATTGGAAATGCCCGCTCTTTTATTGCCTCGGATATGATACGCAGATATCTTGAGTATAAGGGATTTGTAGTGAATTTTGTTATGAATCTTACTGATATTGAAGATAAGATTATTAAAAAGGCAAATGAGCAAAATAAAACCCCGCAAGAAATTGCCGATGAGTACTCTAGAGCTTTTTTTGATGATTTGGAAAAGTTAAAAGTTAAGCCTGCATCAAACAATCCAAGAGCTACAAATTATGTTGCAGATATGATTGCGATGATTAAAAAACTTGAAGTTAACGGACTGGCTTATAATAAAGATGGAAATGTTTTTTATGATGTTAAAAAATTTGCAAACTATGGAAAATTGAGCGGTAAAAATTTAGATGAATTGGAATCTGGCGCACGCGTCGATGTGAATGAAGAAAAAAATAATCCACTCGATTTTGCACTTTGGAAAAAAGCAAAACAGGGCGAACCAAGTTGGGACAGCCCTTGGGGACTTGGAAGACCCGGCTGGCATATCGAATGTTCTGTAATGAGTACTAAACATCTCGGTGAAACAATTGATATTCATGCAGGCGGCAGCGATTTAATTTTTCCGCATCACGAAAATGAAATTGCTCAAAGCGAAGGCGCGCTTAATAAAAAATTTGTTAAGTATTGGATGCATTTCGGATTCCTGAATATTCAAAATGAAAAAATGTCTAAATCACTCGGTAATTTTTTTACTGCTAGAGATATCCTTAAGAAGTACTCCGCTGAAGCTGTTAGATTATTCTTTGCACAGTCTTATTATGGTGGACCTCTAAATTTCAGCGAAGAATTACTAAACTCCGCAGAAAAGGGTGTAGAAAAAATTAAGAATCTGTGCTATAAAATTGAAGAAGAAATTGCAAAAAATACCTCACAAGGTATTGAACCGGAGAATGACGTAAAACCGTTTTATGATGAATTCGAAAAAGTGATGGATGACGATTTTAACACTCCCCAAGCTTGTGCGGTAATTTTTGATTTCGTTCGTCAAGCAAACAAAGTAATTGCTGAAAATGATAAAATTTCGGTTTCATTTTATAATAAACTTAAAAAGTTTCTACAAGATACTGCCGAAGGCGTGTTGGGTATTATTCACTTTGGGGAATTAAAATCTTCATCAAAAGAATCTTTGGAAGATGAACTAATACAATTATTAATTAACCTTCGTCAATCTCTTAAGCAGGAAAAAAATTACTCGATGGCTGATTTTATTAGAGATGGAATGAACAAAATTGGAATAGAATTAAAAGATACAAAGGAAGGCGCTTCTTATAAGAAAAAATAGTTTACGAAAAATTAATTCCGATTTAATGAGAATTATTTATAAATTTATTCTGCAATTCAAGGGTTACTCAATGAAAAAATTATCAGTAATATTTTTATTCCTTATTTCGAGTTTGATAATTGCTCAAGGAACAAGCGGTTCCAATGCAAAATTTGAATACCGTAATCTTATTGATTTACCAACAGCAGGAATTCTTGAAAAAGGTTTTGTCGGAATTACTATGGATTTAATGCATGCCGGAGTTCTAATCCCTAAGATCGAAGTCGGTGTTATGGATGGTTTCAGTTTCGGTATATCTTACGGCGGTTCAAACATTATTGGCAGTGGTAAGGTTGATATGTATTCTTTACCCGGCGTTAATTTACGGGTAAGAGTTTTGGATGAATCAATAACATTGCCTGCGTTTACCATTGGTTTTGATTCCCAAGGCAAAGGATATTACAACGATAATTTGAACAGATACCAAATTAAAAGTCCGGGGTTTTTTGTTGCAGCTTCTAAGAACTTCGACTTCCTCGGGTATTTAAGTCTTCATGGAGTTATTAATTATTCATTGGAAAGAGATGATGCCGATAAAGATTTAAACCTTGGTGTCGGTTTTGAAAAAACTATTGGCGGAAAATTTTCTATTGTTGGCGAATATGATTTTGCAATTAACGACAATACCGGAAAATCACTTGGCGACGGTAATGGTTTTATGAATTTTGGAATTCGTTGGTCAGTAGGTGATGGTTTCACTCTCGGATTAAATTTAAGAGATATTCTAGATAACAAGAAAGTATCAACAGCAGCAGCCGATAGAGGTATTTTTATCGATTTTGTTAAAGGTATATTTTAATACTCTGTAGAATTAACCAAACATAATAGTCTATAAATCTATACAACTCGGAATCTTTGCATCCCTTTTTGCTCTACTTTTTAAACTTATCAAGGCATAATTTTTGTGTAACTAATTAGAAAAACAAATGGGTGGTTGTATGAAAACATTAACGAAAATATTTGTGATTCTGCCTCTTCTTTTCTTGGGTGGGTGTTATACGCAAATGTATTTCCCGGTTTCTCAATCCCGCAGTAATGAATATGAACAAGAAGATGAATATTATGAAGAGGATTATGATTCAACATATAATGAGGAGGCCTACGACGACGTTGCAATAAATAATTATTATTACGACGATTATTACAGCGGATACCGAAGATATTTATGGGGCTATCATCCTTCTTGGGGTTTTTCTGTTAGATATAGTTATTATGATCCATATTGGTGGGATTGGAATTGTTGTTCTCCGTGGTACTGGGGTTACCGCCCTTATTATTACAGCAGCTATTGGGGATATTACGACCCTTACTATTATAATTATTGGGGGCACTATGGAGGCGGTTATTACGCCGGAACTTCAAAATACAGAAATACATTTACAGGTTTGAGAAATAATTCAGGTGAAAGAGGAATGCCCGGTTATCGCGGAAATACTAGAGATGGAAGTTCTAGAAACGGTGGAAATTCAGCCTCTGTACGCGATAGAGGAGGCAGAAACACTGATGTTGATCTAAACAAAGCTAGTGTTGGCAGAAGTGCCGGAAGTTCAAGCGCTGTAAAAGCAAATCCTAATAAAGACAATTCAAGATCAGCTGTAAGAGATAGAACAAACAGAACAAACAGCGGAGAAAAATATACTGCTCCGTCATCTCGTAACAGCAGTACACCACGAAGCGGAGATAGTTCTAGAAAAACTGGAAGGAGTTCGTCAGGTTCAAAACAAAGAGAGAGTTCATCGCCATCATATAATCCGCCGGCAAGATCGTCGTCACCGTCATATAGTCCACCGCCAAGTTCGAGTTCAGGATCAAGATCATCCGGTTCTAGTTCAAGCAGTGGAAGATCAAGCGGCAGTTCTAGCTCAAGCAGCAGCAGTGGAAGTGGCAGCAGCGGTAGAGGCAGGTAAGTGAATTTATTTCCTAATAAAAATTCAGACGAGGAATAAATGAAATTAATGAAATCAATTGTGTTGTTGTTTATATGTACCGCAGCATCTATCTATGCACAGAATTATAATGATGCTTTGCGGTTGACTGAACCGGGGTTTGTCACAAGTCCCCGTGCACTAGGAATGGGTAACGCATATATTGCTGCTGGTAACGATTTTAGTGCTTCGCTTTTTAATCCTGCAGGATTTGGATTGGTTAATAGAACAGAGTTTTCTGCAAGTGTAAATTATAACTCATTTAAGAATAACACTGCTTTCTTAGGTAAAAATACAAATTACTCAAACAGCGTAACCGATATTAACCAAGTAGGATTTGCGTTACCTTTGCCGACTTCACAAGGAAGTTTAGTCCTTGGATTCGGATTCAATCAATACAAGAAATTTGACAGCGCGGTAAAATTCTCCGGATTTAATTCTGCTAATAATTCAATGATTCAAGATCTTACAAGTTATAATGATGATATTGCCTACGAACTTGGTTTAAGTTATCCTCTATTTGATAATCAAAATCAACATATAAAAGATACTACCTTAATAGGCGGACAATTAAACCAATCCGGCAATATTGTTCAAAGCGGAGGATTAAATAGCTGGACATTTTCCGGTGCAATTGAATTTCAAAAAAATCTTTTTGTTGGAATTAATTTAACACGCATTGATGGTGATTTTAGAAGAGACCGCGAATACTGGGAAGATGATATCTACAATAATTATCCTCTTTCATTGCGTTTGGATCCTGATTATCCCGAAACTGCCGATTTCCAATCCTTCTATTTAAATGATATAATTAGATGGGATGTTGGCGCATGGGATTTAACATTAGGTCTTCTTGCAAAATTGAATGATAACTTTAACTTTGGATTTACAATCAGACTTCCGCGTACTTTTGATATAAACGAAACATATTATGTTGACGCAAATGCAGATTTTGGTACCGGTAAAAGTTATTACCTCGATCCGCCGATAGAAAACAAAGTTGAGTATTCAATAAAATCGCCGATGGAAATTGCTGTGGGCGGCGCATTCAATAAAAATAATATTACAGTCAGCTTTGATGCAAAAATGATTGATTATTCCCAAATGGAATTTAAAAGTGGTTTGGATGAAGGAGCAATTTCCGATAATAACCGGGATATAAAAGATCTATTCAGAACCGTGATTAATATGAATGCGGGTGTTGAATATGTAATACCTAATTTAGGATTGGCATTGAGGGGCGGTTTTATGTTCAGACCTTCGCCGTTTGTCGACGACCCATCGGAGTATGACAAGAAATTTGTAACTCTCGGCATCGGCATTGAAACAAATAAAAACGTAACATTTAATCTTGGTTATGCTTACGGATGGTGGAAGGATATTGGCGATAATTACGACAGCGGAATTTCAAGAACCAACCAGGAAATAACTCATAATAATTTATTAATGGGAATTAAATATTATTTCTAAAATATTTTGATATACCTATTTTATAAAAAATTCGATCTACACACCTTCTCTTGATTGACAACCCCCATAAAGCACCTTAATTTAAAGGTGCTTTTATTTTAAACCGGAGGTAAAAATTAAAGGAACGCTTTACAAAGTTGAAAGTAAAGATTATTACATCTTTGATGAAAATGGGAATGAAATGCGCTGTTCGCTGCGCGGTAAATTTCAAAAAACATTTTCGTTAAAAAAAGATAAACTTTATGCAGTTGATATTGCTTGTGTAGGTGATAGAATTGAATATGATAATAACCAGGATGGAAGCGGCGTAATAACAGAAATATTCCCAAGACGAAATTATATTTCAAGAAAAGCGCCGCGCATTAAAGGTGCAAGCACACGCGGTCAGCGGCTTGAACAAATTGTAGCTGCAAATGTTGACAACTTAATTATCGTATCAAGTACAAACTCACCACGTTTTAATAACCGTTTAATTGATCGTTTAATTGTGGCGGGTGAAAGTTCGCACATTAATCCCATTATCGTTATCAACAAAACCGACCTTGACGGAAAAAAAGATTATGAAACCTGGACCTCACTTTATAAAAGTATCGGTTATGAAGTTTTTGAAACAAGCGTATTGAAAAATACCGGATTGGAAAAATTAAAAAATTCGCTTCATGGAAAAGCAAATCTTATTTGGGGGCAATCTGGCGTTGGAAAATCATCTCTTCTAAATTCTCTTTACCCGGATTTGAAATTGAAAACCGGGATAATCAGCGAATACTCTTCTAAAGGTAAACACACAACAGTTACTTCTTTAATGAGATTGGTAGAAGAAAATACTTTTATTATCGATACACCCGGAATACGTGAATTAGATCCATACGGAATTAAGAAGGAGGATTTGAGCCATTATTTTAAGGAGTTTGCCGAGGTGAATGATAATTGCCGTTTCAATACGTGTACTCATTTTCACGAGCCGGGCTGTGCAATAGTCGAAGAAGTTAATAAAGGTAGAATAAGCGGCGAGCGTTATCAAAGTTATCTAAATATTCTTGAAACGATTGAAGAAGACTTATTTTTTTAGCGCTAGAATTTTTTTGCGCATACTTTTTATAAACTCAGCGACAACAACATCAGGTACTCCGTCCGGGTGATTCGATTTTAATCGCATATCACACTGGTCGTTAACATAATCTATTAGAACAAATCTATGATTCTTCGTAAGTGCAATTTCAGTTGAAAAATAATCGAGCCCGTTTAATCTTGCCAATCGCCGTGTAATTCTAAACAGCGAAAGCAAGTGATATTTTTTTATATGTTTTGCTGTTACTAAATTATAAACGTGAGTGTAATCGTCCCAAAAAGTTGGAATCACTTTCCCGAATGCCCAGAATACTCTAAACCACGCCCGCTTGCCTTCTATTATTCTTGGATGAATTTTTTCCTGAACCATGATTAGTTCATTATAATTTTTTTGTCTTTCCAATTGAATTTGCTCAAGTGAAATCCCGTTTCTTACAACACCCTCACCACCGCCTGTATAAATTGCCGGTTTTATTATAAAGGGGCACCCGATATAATTAATATCTTTATCTGATATATTCATTCGTTCATCGGTATTGAACGAAGGTAATATAAAAGTTTTTGGCAATTCAAATTTTCTTTTCACTAATTTTTTGTGCATAAGGTATTTGTTTACGGCTTTGGTTACTTTATGGTTAGGATTAATAATAAAACATCTTCTTCTTGATAAAATTTTTGTGATTTGTTCGAATTCAGGATCTTCATCGGATGCGCGGTCAAGATAAGCAGAGAATAGAAGTTCTTTATCTCTCAGTTTCTCAATTACTTCGTATAAATTATGTTCGTGTATTATAAATGTTTTAAGACCGTTTTTTTGGAAAATATTTTCAATCAAGTCGATGAACTCTTTGTCGTAAATCCATGTATATGATATTGCGAGGTCGTAACGGTCCATTATTCACTTTATTGTTGATAAATTTTCGTAAAGATAGGCAATAGGTAGTGCAGGTTCAATCTTTTGTCTTGTTAATAAAACATTGAACAACTATTTTTTCATTCAAATTAATGGAATTTATGAAATTAAAAACAGTCATATTATTATTGTTTGTTATCCTTTGGGGATGTTCGTCTGATTTAACAAAAGAAGATAATGCTAAAGTAATCCAGAATCTAAAAAGTACCGAAAGCAAGAACCTTGCATTCGAAAAATTTATTCAAGGCAATATTTTTGAAACCCAAGGGCAATACAATGAAGCAACTGAACAATACTTGGAAGCGGCTAATTTAGATCCGCAGCCTGGTATATTTTATGCCCTTGCTAAAAATTATTATAGATTGAATAAGTTAGCCAACGCTCTCAAATATGCAAAGGATGCCGCTAATCTTGAACCAGGAAATATTGAATATCTTGAAATCCTGGCATCTATCTATTCCGCGTCGTTGTTGAACGATTCGTCAAAAGCTATTTATGAAAAAATTGTAGAAATCGATTCAACAAATGCTTCGGCTTATTTTCAGCTAGCACAACTAAACGAAGCAAAAAGGCCGAATCAAGCGCTTGAATTGTATAAAAAAGTTATTGATATGGTTGGACCCGAGTGGAGTGTTCTTGTAAGATTGGTAGACCTTAACGAACGAATGGGTAATATTGATGAGACCATAAAGACAGTTGAGGAATTACTAAAATTAAATCCTTCTGATTTACAGCTGCAAAAAGTTCTGATTGATTCATACCTTAAAACTAAAAATTATGATGCCGCGTTAAAACTTACAAACGAATCATTAGTGAGTTATCCCGATGATCTAAACTTACGCGAACTGAAAGGAAATATTTTCTTACAGCAATCAAAATGGAAAGAAGCATATGTTGAATATTCACAACTTGTTGGTGA
Organism: Bacteroidota bacterium; assembly: GCA_023397505.1. Classification (GTDB taxonomy): domain Bacteria; phylum Bacteroidota; class Ignavibacteria; order Ignavibacteriales; family Melioribacteraceae; genus JAEWUC01. The sequence continues at coordinate 185,817 of JAEWUC010000001.1, forward strand.
TAAGTCGCTTTTGTTTGACGATAAATTAAAAATCGGCTCGCTTTTTCTTTTTGCTGCAGAAAAAGATTCCACCAACCTGGAGCTTGCAAGTAATATATTTAAGGAGATTAATAAAGATTCGCTGGATTGGCAGGTTAACGCATATCTTGGCGAAATTGAATTACGAAGGAAGAATGATTCTACTGCAATTAAGTATTTTAAAAATGCTGCATCAATGGCAGAATGGAATCCGCAACTATGGGGCAGGGTTGGGGGAATTTTATTTGATAGTAGAAAATATGACGATGCAATTGAATTTATGAGTCAAGCTGCCGAAAAATTTCCGAATGATTTTCTCATAAACCTAGTTTACGGTTTATCTCTTGCGCAACAAAATCTTCATGTAGATGCAAAAATTTATTTGCAGCGTGCATTGAATCTTAATCCGAATGATCTAACAGTTTTATCTGCATTGGGCTTTTCTTTAAATCAACTTAAAGAAACAGAGGAGGCATTAAAGCATCTTAACAAAGCGCTTGCCGCAGATCCGGATAATATTCAAATAATAGGGCAGACAGCTTTAATTTATGAATCGCAAAAAGACTATCAAATTTCAGATTCACTTTATATGCACGCGTTAAGTATTGATTCAACTAATGCTCTGATTCTCAACAATTATGCTTATTCGCTTTCGGAGCGAAATATAAAATTAGATGAAGCGCTTAGGATGTCCCAACGAGCTGTTGATACCGATCCGAAAAATTCATCTTATCTTGACACTATCGGCTGGATTTATTTTATGCTGGGTGACTACAACAAAGCAGAAGATTATATTGAAGAATCATTAAAACAAGATGCAAACAGCGCAACTGTTATTGATCATCTCGGCGATGTTTATTTTAAACTTGGCGATAAAAGCAAAGCATTACAGCAGTGGAAAAAGGCTTCCGAGCTTGACCCTGATAATGAAAAGATAAAATCAAAAATTGAAAAAGGTGTAATTTGAAAAAAGTAATTCTCTTAATCTCCGCATTAATTATAATATTGCAGCTAAACGGATGTGCCCCATCAAAACCGGCTGAGGAAATTAGGCTAATATCAGCAGACCGACTTATTAAGAAACTGGAAGCGAATCGAAGAAAAATAAAAACTTTTACCGGGAACGGAACACTTTCAATTAAATCATCTTCGTTAAATGCTAAAAGCAGTTTCGAAGTTTTAATTAAAAAACCGGATTCAATAAAAGTATCTTTCTTCGGCCCTTTCGGAATTGATTTGGCTCAAACATTAATCACTCAACAAGATTTTATTTTTTATGATATTATAAATAACATTGCTTACCGGGGAAAAGTTAGAAAAGATGTAATGAAACAGCTTCTAAAAATTGATCTTCCTTTCGACGATGTTTTAAATGCACTAACCGGTTCGGTTAATTTAACAAACCAGCTGCGTGTTGAACCAGATATTTATGAAATTGAAGGGAATATTTATAAGCTTACTTATCGTGATTCCGTTAATTCAATTGAGAATATTTTCCGCGTTAGAGTATCGGATCAAGCGATAACACAATTTCTTGCGGTTGGAAATAATAATAAAAAACTTTTAGAAGGCAGTTATTCGGATTTTAAAATGTATGAAGAAGTTCCGGTTCCATTCAGAACAATCATCGAAGACACAGCTAATAATCAATGGATGAGAATAGATTATAGGAATGCAGAAGTGAATAGCGCTGTTGAAAATTTAAGGCTGGAAATTCCTAACGATGCAAAAGTAATAGAATGGTGAAAAGACTATTTTATATTATTTGTATAACGTTTTTCATTTGCCGCCCCGTTACCCCGCAGAATAAGGAAAGTATCTCCGATAAGAATCAAGAATTAAACCGCGTTAAAAATGAAATCTCGGCTTTAGAAAATGAACTTAAGTCCAAAACAAAAAAAGAACGTGAGTCAATCCAATCATTGGAAAACCTAAACAGACAAAAATTATTAATAAATAAATTAATCATTACGTATAAAAATGAAGAGGAAATAAAATCGACTGAAATTGAAAAGACGGAAAGCCAAATAAATAATCTTGAAAACAAAATTATGAAATTAAAAAAAACATATTCAGATTATGTAGTATGGCTTTATAAAAACCGTACCACATCTGCTTGGCGTTATGTTTTCAGAGCGGGGTCTTATAGTCAGGCGATTATGAGATACAAATATTTTGATTTAATTACTGAACAAAATGAAAAAACACTATCTCAATTAATTCGAAATAAAAATGAATTAGCGGATTTAAAAACAAAACTTGTATCTGAAAGATTGGAGAAGGAGAATCTATTAGTTCAAAAAACTAAAGAACAGGAAACATTAACTGCTAAGGAAATAGAAAGAAGAGAGTTAATTACTGCTCTTAAGAATGATAAAAAATCGATTACGGCGGAGATTGATTTAAAGAGGATGGCAGAGATTGCAATTAAAAACATGATAGCAAAATTGGTAGAAGAAGAAAGAGAAAGAAGGTCACGATTAAAAGAAAGTAAAACGCCCGGGAAAAGATATACACCATCCTACGATTATGGCAGTCTGGCAGATTTTTCACAATTAAAAGGCAGACTTGCTTGGCCGATAAGCAGTGGAAAAATTGTTCGTAAGTTTGGCGAGAATAAAAATGTTAAACTAAAAACCGTTACTCTTAATTACGGCATTGATCTTGAAGTAAAAGCAGGTACTGAAGTTCGAGCAGTGGCGGAGGGAATTGTTTCGGCCATTGATTGGATACCCGGCTATGGGAGTGTTTTGATTATTACTCACCGCGATGAATTTAGAACGGTTTATGGCCATGTCTCCGATATTAAAGTTACGGAAGGCGCTAAGATAAATGCTGGTGTGGTTCTTGGAAGTGTGAATGAAAGTTTGGAAGGAAATATATTGCATTTTGAAATTTGGAATGAGCGGAATTATCAAAACCCGGAAGTGTGGCTGACAAGAAAATGAAAAATGTAATTATTACATTTTTAAACAAGCATCTTATCCTAAAAAATATTATCTCTTTATCAACCGGTGAATTCTTAAGTAAAATTGTTTCTTTAGTAACTTTTGCCTATTTGGCAAGAGTTATTTCTCCCGAAGGATTCGGCATTATCGGATTTTCTGCTGCTTTCGTTTCTTACTTTGTCTTATTTGTTGATTTTGGTTTTGACACTTACGGTGTCTCGGAAATTGCAAAGAATTTGGAAGATCAAACCAAACTAATTAATTCCATCATTTCTACTCGAATAATTATTTCACTTTTTATTTTCTTAATGCTTGTTGCAAGCGCTTTGATATTTGTTAATGATTTAGTCGTTCAAATGGCGATTATTATTGCGGGTATAAATTTATTTGTAACGGCATTCTCTACTAATTGGTATTTCCATGGTATACAGAAAATGGAATACATTGCTGTTAGGCAAATATTCACAAGTGTATTAAATTTTATTCTGATAGTAATATTTGTAAATAATAAAGCGGATACTTTGATTGCCATTTTTATCTCTGGTCTTGCCGGATTAATAAACTCACTTTGGCTTTTCAGAATATTCAATAAATACTTTGGGAGATATTCTTTTCAATTAGATTATGGATATATAAAAAAAATTATAAAGGATTCTACTCCGATAGCACTTTCTTCAATAATGATTGCGGTTTATTATAATCTTGATATAGTTATGTTGGGGTTTATGAAGTCCGATCACGAAATCGGCATATATACTTCAGCCGTAAAAGTATTTTTAATTGGCAACGTATTTTATGGAATAATATTAAAATCCTTTTTCCCATCGCTTTCGTACTCAATAAAATCGGATACAAAAACAATGTTAGAGACTTTTAAAAAGTATTTTTATTTGATGATATCGGCTGGGATAATCACTGCCGCGTGCATGTACTTTATGGCGGATAATATCATAACTATTCTTTATGGTAATAATTATTATAGAGCGATAAGTCCATTAAAAATATATGCAATGACTTCATTATTAGTATGTACGAATATGATATTCGGCAATCCGCTTTTAGCTTGGGGTAAACAAAAAGAATATCTTTTTGTAGTTGGAGCCGGCGGAATATCGAATATAATTTTAAATATTGTATTGATTCCTCAATTTTCATATATAGGTGCTAGTTTAGCAACTTTATTTTCTGAAGTTTCTGTTTTTGTCGCTTTATGTTTTGTTTTTCTTTTCATCATAAAAAACAAAAATGAATTATGACTATTTAATAGTTGGCGCTGGTTTTGCAGGCTCTGTTATGGCTGAACGAATTGCTTCGCAGTTTGATAAAAAGGTTTTGCTTGTTGAAAAAAGAAAGCACATCGGCGGCAACGCCTATGATGAATACGACGATTATGGAATTCTTATTCATAAATATGGGCCGCATATATTCCACACAAACAGTAAAAAAGTTTTTGACTACTTAAGCCGGTTTACCGATTGGCGTTTTTATGAACATAAAGTATTAGCTCAACTGAGTGGGGAATTGTATCCAATACCAATTAATAGAACCACTATAAATAAGCTTTACAATAAAAAATTTACGAATAAAAAAGATGTTGAAGACTTTCTCAATTCAGTAAAAGAGCAAAGAAATCCGGTACTTAATTCTGAAGATATTATAGTAAATCAAGTTGGATATGATCTTTTTAATAAATTTTTTAGGCAGTACACAATAAAACAGTGGTATTTAGAACCAAAATATTTATCACCGTCAGTCTGCGGGAGAATACCAGTTCGAACAAATAATGACGACAGATATTTTGCAGATAAATTCCAGTTCATGCCAAAAGATGGTTATACAAAGATGTTTGAGAAAATGCTATCTCATAGAAATATTGAGACTATACTAAATACCGATTACAAATCCATAATGAACGATATAAAATTTGATAAAATGATTTATACAGGGCCAATTGATTATTTCTTTGATTATAAATACGGCCAACTACCGTACCGTTCGATTAAATTCGAATATGAAAGTATGCAAGTTGAATACTATCAGAAATGTGCACAAATAAACTATGTTGGAAAAGAAGTTGCTTATACACGCGTTGTTGAACATAAATATTTATCAGGTCAAAAAACAAATGCCACCACTATTAGCCGCGAATATCCTCAACAAGTAGGTGAACCGTTTTACCCGATTCCGACAGAGGAAAACGAAGAGCATTATAAAAAGTACAAAGCAGAATTAAAGAAAATAGAAAATGTAATATTTTGCGGAAGATTAGCCGCTTACGAATATTTCAACATGGATCAGGTGGTTGCAAGTGCATTAAAGATATTTGAAAAGTTGAAATGAATGGACAACCTTTAGTAACGGTAAATATTCTTTCATATAATCGGAAAAATGATTTGCGAAATACTTTGTTCAAAGTATTTGAGCAAGATTATAAGAACATTGAAGTAATTGTTGTGGATAATTCATCAACCGACGGCTCCTCGGAAATGGTTAAGCAAGAATTCCCACTTGTTCATTTAATTAAATTGTATAAAAATATTGGCATTGCCGGATGGAACGAAGGTTTTAAAATCGCAAAAGGGGAATATGTTTTAGTCCTGGATGATGATAGCTATCCTGAAAACGGTACAATTCTTAATGGAATAAATGAATTTAATAAAAACCAAAACTTGGCTGTTGTGGCATTCGGAGTTTATAACACTAAACTAAAAGTTTATGAGACAAAAGATTTCTTAAATCCTCCTTTCTTTTTTAACGGCTGCGGTGCTGTGTTCAGGAAAAGCATTTTCGATATTACCGGGTATTTTAATGAAATGATTTTTATTTATTACCATGAATTCGACTTTAGTGCTGTAGTTTATGATAACGGATATGATATAATGTATATTGATGATGCACTGATTGTTCACAATCAGAGTAAATTATCTCGCGGTTATCAAAAGAATGAAGACAATCCTTTTAAATCGGCTTATCATTTCTACCATTATTTTATAAGCTTATCAATAATTCTGATTCAAAAATTTTCATTGTATTATATTGTCCTTTATCTGCCTAAATGGTTTTTGAACAGATTAATTGTATGTCTCTTTAACAACTATTACAAAGAATATTTTAAAGCAATTGCATATTTATTTCGTTATTCGGTAAAAATTTTATCAAAAAGAAAAGTATTAAAAAAGAATGTGCAAAAATTTTATAGATACGGAAACGAAGCACTGATTGATAGAACATATTTCCCGAATTTCAAAAAGCCGCGGTTTTTAAAATGATGCGTTTTAAGCATTTATGCTGGACAATCAACAGTTACTTTGCGTTTATTATCTTTGCAGTCCTAAAAAGAAAATATTATAAGAAAAATAATGAAGGCAAAGGAATTATCTTTATAAATACCGGCTCTCTGGGTGATGTAATTATATCATCTATGATTTTGGAAAACGAAAGAATATTTGTTGATGATGGAGATGTTCACCTAATTGTTAAATCCATATATTCAGACTTGTATAGCAATTACAGCGGTAAAGTTAAGTTAATTTTCTGGAATCAAAGAAGATACAAATGGTCGCTGTATTATAGAATTCAATTCTTAAATATGTTGCATAATTTGCAAAGTAGAGTATGTGTAAATCTTACTTCGTCACGAGGGATTTCTTCGGATGAGATTTCTTTATTAAGCGGTTCTTCAGTTGTATGGTGTTTTGGAAATTCGTGGAAAAAAATTACAAAGGTTTTTAGTAAAAAGATCGATTCATATTACGACAGAGTTTTATTCACAGATATTTTCAATGAATATGAGCGACACATAAAATTATTGGAATTGTTTCCAACAATACCATTGATTGATAAAAAAACGGATTCTTTGTGTACTTCTAAAAATAATAATTTGAAAACAGAAAATTATGCTGGCAGAGAATATATAGTTGTAGCTCCGTTTTCTTCCGATCTGTCAAGAGGGTGGGGTGAAAAGAACTATAAATATCTGTGCGGGCAAATATCTAAGCATTTACAAGTAATGCTTGTTGGTACTCAAAAAGAAAGGGAGATGGTGGAAAGAATTAGGGGAACAAACAAAAATGTTGCAAATCTTGCGGGCAAAATAAGGTTAAATGAAGTATTGCAGCTAATTGAAAATGCTTCACTTTTTATTGGAAATGATTCCGGTCTTGCTCACGCGGCGCTTAAATATGAAATACCGATGATTGCAATTATAGGCGGAGGTAATTTTGAAAGATATTTCCCATTTAAGGTACAGAACAATAGAATTTTTCTTTATAATAAAATGGATTGCTTCGGCTGCGAATGGGAATGCTGCTATAAAGAAAAATATTGTTTAACTAATGTTAGCCTCAACGATGTTTACGAAAAATCTATTGAACTATTGGGGATAAATGACAATACTTAAGATTACACGCCCATTTTAAAATATTTAGAAACATACTCAAATCCATTTCTTATTATATCGGTTCTTAATTTATTATCGGTAATAACCCTATTCAGTTGAATTATAAGTGATTCAACTTTGCCTCTTTCAAAAAGCAAACCAGTAATATTATTTTTGATTATTTCCTTAAAAGGCTCTAAATCTGATGCAACTACGGGTATTTTGTTTCCCATTGCTTCAATGATTACCAGACCGAATCCTTCTTTTTTTCCAGACGGCACAACAAGACAGTCAATACCCTTATATATTTCTGCAAGATCGATTTCGGGATCCTTGACAATAACTTTATTTACAATATTGCATTGTGCTATATATTTTTTAATTGCAGACTTTTCTTTACCGTCTCCAATTATCACCAAATTCAAATTGCTAAACTCATTGGATATATTAATGAATGCATCTAGTAATAAATATATGCCTTTTAGTTTCTCAAATCTTCCGACATAACCAATTACGTTTATCGTTTCATTAATAGAACTTCTATTTTCAATGATATCTATTTTATGATTTAGTAATACTATGGGCGATTTAGAAACTTTTTCCAAGTCGTGTTTAAGTGCAATACTAAAAGCCAAATAAATATCAGCTTTTAAAAAGTTATTCAAAGAATCATTGAATATGTTATGATGTGAGTAAACGATTTTTATTGTTGGGGAAAATAATCTGATAAATAAAATGTATGGTATTAGAACCCGCTGGTGATAGTTGATTATATTAATTTTATTACAAATAATTATTCTGAACATCATAATTAGGTTTATTACAAAGAAAAGTGGGTTTGATAATTTTCCAATAGAATAAAACTGGCTAACTTTACTCTTAACAATATTGGAATGATTAAAAATCCCTTTATGGGCAAAAATCCCTACAAAATCAATTCGATTTACCAATTGATTTGAAGAATTAATTGTCGAACGCTCGACACCGCCGATATCAAACGTTTTTATTAAATGAAGCAATCTTGTGCTGTTCATTTCCCGCACTAAAGAATTGTTGTAATGATGTTTTAATAAAGAACGGCAAGCCAAGAATAATATATCTTTTGAACAGCCTGCGTGGTTCGTGCAACAACCGCCAGAACCATTCCAGCCAAATTGTTCTTACAAATTTTGGAGCTCTCTTTTTAGTGCCTGCATAAAAATCGAATACAGCACCAACTCCGATATTTATTTTTGCTCCTATTAAATCTTTATACGTATGAATCCATTTTTCTTGGCGGGGGCAACCGAGTGCGACAAATAAAATATCCGGTAAAAACAATTTTAGCTCATTTATTACCATATTGTTTTCGATTGGAGATTTTTCAAATTCATATGACGGTGAAATAGTTTTTAAAATGATGCCGGGGAATTTGTCTTTAATAATAGATCGTATTTTAATGTGTGTGGTTGAAGTCGAACCGACCAAAGCGATTTTTAATTTATTTTTATCGGCAATATTCAAACAGATATCAAACAGATCGCAGCCGGTAATTTTTTCTATTGCTTTACCATACCTAAAAAACAATAATAATATTACACCAATTCCATCCGGCACAATAATGCAGTTGTTGGTACAAATAGATTTAAAATCTTTATCTATGTATGAAATTCTTAAAAAATCTGTATTGAGAGTAATTATTTGTTTTGGATTGCCGGATAGTAAACAATAAATCTCTTTTGAGAGTTTGGAGATTGTAGTAGATTTTACGGCGATATCGTTAATAGAAAAAGTTTCAGGAGTATTAACTTGAAAAGCAAATAAGTCCATAGAATTTATTCTAATAGATTTAAGCAATTCAATTTTCCGGACCTGAATTGAAAGAGCACACCCTTCGGTAAACAATATTAACAATTTATTACAAGAATTGTTACATAAAATTTAGTATTATTCTCAACAAAATAATAGCCGGGATAGGATATCGAATAGAGTATTAATAATATATATAAATAGTATGAAAAGAATGTTATTTCCATTTTTTATTTTATTCTTTGGATGCTATACCTATTCTCAAATCATTCTCGAAAAAGATGAGATTCATCAAAATAGTTACTCTTTAAATTGTTCTGTTAATGAAAAAAATATCTCGCTGCATGATATAAACGGTCGAGAAGTTTTGTCATACAGCGATTTTTATGATCCCCAAAGACCAGGTGAGTTTGCCCTGCCTTCATTTGATATTTTCATTGCAATTCCTTACGGCACAAATCCCAAAATAGAATTTTCACCTTTGAAAAATATAACATATGATGCTATTCCTAGTATTAATCCAAAAGTGTCGGTTTCCAAATCCGTTGTTTCTTATGAACAGAATGACCGGCTTGTTAATATTTCGGAAAAACCGGTTGTTGTTAATAAGGGATATTTGTGGATAGGTGATAATTATTGTTTACATCTTAACTTGAATTTATTCCGTATAAGTAATGAATCATTAAAAATTATCCTTTATAAAAATTTTATTCTAAACCTGGTTTTTGATTCCAATATTATTCAACCGGAAACTAAAACTTTGTCTGAAATTAACCCGCTAATTATAAACCAGTCATTCGCAGAAAAAATTAATAAGAAAATAGTTCCAGACACTACACTGATCGACTCATGGATTGATTATAATGCTGAATATCTTAAAATCGGGACTGATAGAAATGGTATATACAGACTTCAGTATGATGACCTTGTTAATTCAGGTATTAACTTATCGCTAATAGAGCCCAGAACTTTCAAGTTGTATATGAAAGGGAAGGAGATTCCAATTTATGTTTTTGGAGAAGGTGACGGAAGGTTTGACAACTTTGATTTTATTGAATTTGCCGGCAAACAAAACATGGACGATAGCTACCGGGAGATTAGTAAAAGTGGTGAAACATATAAAGAATATTATAACAGGTATTCCGATACAACTATCTATTGGCTTTCTTGGAATGGCAATAATGGTCTAAGAGTGAATTCACAGCCAACAGCAGCTAACCAGGTTGCTGATACATTAGAATATTATTCCGAGTTAATACATGTAGAGAAAAATAATTGGTACGATTTTTCTATGGCTGATTTGGTTCAGCGGGAAATGCCTTATTGGGCTGAGAATAAAACCTGGCATGAAGGAAATCTTGGTGTTGGAACAAGAAATATCAGTTTTCATTTGAACGATGTCTATCCGGACAAACCGGTCAAAGTATTTACCAAGTTGCAGGATTACGCATCGAGTATTTCTAATAATGCACATCTTTTAGCGGTCTCACTGAACGGGGGTACCAAACAAGATTCCGGCTATATAAACAAGTACGATCAAAAAGTACTGGAGGGGAACTATTACTCAAGTTTGTTGAAAGAAGGTAACAATACTTTGAATGTTTACTCTTTCCAAACAGAAGCTAATCCAAATTTATGTATTGTCGATTGGTATGAAATTGAGTATCCCCGTTATCTGAAGGCAATCAATGATTCATTGAATTTCCATTTCCCGTTCATTTCATCAAATTCATTTAAAGCGATGAAAATATTTAACATTGACGGTACAAAAAATTATTCGTTGTGGAAATATGGTACTAAGTATAAAAAGTATTTTATAAAACCTTTAGAGGATAATATTGTTTTTGCTGATTCGATAGAGGCGGATGATAAGTTTCTATTAATTGATTCTTCAAAAACTCTAAAGCCGAAAATCTATTATAAGAAGGTCTTTGCCAATTTACGAGATCAATCTAATTCAGCCGAATACATTTCTATAACTCATAAAAAGTTTTTAAAGAACGCAATAGATTATACTCAATTCATAGCTGATAATTATAAAAGAAAAACAAAAACAATAGATATTGAAGATATCTATGATGAATTTGCTAATGGTTTTTTCTGTCCTGAGGCAATACGGGATTTTTTATTAAATGCGCATACTAATTGGCAATCACCAAAACCCAGGTATGTTTTTCTTATTGGCGGCGCAACTTATGATTACCGCGGTAATAAATCAAAATACCAAGGTGCGCCACCAGTTTTAAACTATGTACCGTCCTATGGTGCGCCTGTCAGCGATAATTGGTTTGTAATATGGGATACAACAGGTGCATATATTCCTCAAATGAATATTGGTAGATTGCCCGTTACTAAGAACGAAGAATTGTTGTGGTATTTTCTTAAGCATCAACAATATGTTAATCAGATAAACGGCGGTTGGAACAAGAAATGCTTATTCTTTTCCGGCGGAACAGGCAACAATCAAAGTCAGATAGATCAATTAAAGAAAACAAATAACTTTATAATTGACAATTATGTTGTTCCAACTCCGGTTGGAGGCAATTTTACCCATTTTTATAAAACCATAAATCCATCCACCAATTTCGGTTCTTACTCCCAGCAGCAATTTCAAAATGCCATAGACAGCGGTGGAGTATTTATTTCATACCTTGGTCACAGCGGAACACAGACCTGGGATAATTCAATAACGGATCCAGGGCAGTTAAAAAATAAAATTGATCAATATCCGTTAATTACAGACTTCGGCTGCTCTACAGCTAAATTTGCGGAACCCGATGTAGTTTCTTTTTCACAATTATTTGTAAACGAACCGGACGGACAGGCTATAGCTTATATTGGTAATTCTTCGCTTGGTTTTACAACAACTACATTCAATTTCCCGCAGTTATTCTACAAAAAAATATTAAAGGATTCTGTTTACACAATCGGAGATGCTCATAGACTTGCGAAACTTGATATGATTAATAATTTCGGATCATCGGGAGTGTTCAAATTATTCACGCTTACAAATACACTCATTGGTGATCCTATAGTCAAACTGGCTTTACCTTCAAAAACGAATTTGTCATTATCTGTTGAAAACATAAAACTAAATTCAAATGCAATTTCGGATTTGAACGATAGTGCTAAAGCAATAATAAAATATTTCAATTTCGGTTTGGTAGATAGCGATAGTTTTAACATTTCTATTAATGCGTATTACAATAAATCGTTAGGTTATAATAAAACAATACGGAAAGTTATACCGCGCTTTGTGGATTCCGTAATTGTATCAATACCTGTTAAAAATAAACCGGGTGAATATACACTGAAAATTCAATTGGACAGTGAAAATACTTTAGAAGAGTTGTCGAAAAATGACAACAGTGCTGAACTGAATTTTCTAGTTACGAGCAGTTCATTAAAAATGCTGCAGAATTATAGTTTAGAAGGGAGGTTGGCAAATCCGGTTTCGTTTATTAATCCTGTTAGCTGTCCTGTTTCCGAAAAGATTAACTTGGAAATTAGTCCGAATAAAAATTTTTCCAGCATCACAAAGATTTCAATAGCATTTGACACTCTTGTTACAAAGGCGGTTATTCCAAATGAATTTATCCACAAGAGAATTTGGCTTAAAAGCAGATTGGAAAATTCTTCCGATTACAGTAACACAATCTCTTTTATACTGGGAGAAAAAAATAATTATTCGCTTTCGGATAGTATAAGCTTAGGTGTTGTTGAAAAAGAGAATGTAGAATTATCCAACAATAAATTATCCTTAGCCGGTCGCAATATTAGTATTAAGAGTTTATCTGCTGGATTTAATGACGGGAATACTGCGCTGATACAAGTCAATGATCAAAATTTAATACCTGAAAACACACTCGGCGGTCACCACATTGTTTTACTAGATGATTCAACTTATAAATTTGTAGAGTATAAAAGATTTTACATACTCAACAATGCTGCCGAAATTGAGAATTATATCAAATTTCTTGATACCTTATCAAATAAGTTTATAGTTGTATTTGCTGTATCGGATGAAGGCAGGGTTAGTTCCTCAGAACTCAAAAATAAAATTAAACTTTTCGGAAGCCGGTATATCGATAGTCTCGCATTTCGAGGCTCCTGGGCTATGATTGGTAAAAAAAGTAAAGCGTCTGGCTCAGTTCCGGAAGCATATTCAAAAGCTTTTCAGGGAAGAGTACAAATAGATACAACAATAACATCTCGATTTGAACATGGAGGTTTTACAACGTCAATTATTGGTCCTTCTACGGAATGGAAAAATCTTGTTGTAAAAGATAGTACTTCAACTGGTTCGGTTATTAAATACAGACTGTTGGGAATTAAGAATGATGAAAGCGTTGACACGCTTGATTATTTGAAAATTGAAAATAGTACAGCAGACTTATCAAATGTCAATTCAAGAATTTATCCTTTCATTAAGATTAAGGGAGAACTCTCGGCTAAGACAACGGTTGTTTCTCCTTCATTATCAAGCTTGGAAGTGAACTATAAAAGTTTGCCTGAACTTGGCATCAATTACCAAGTGGTTTCTATTTCCTCAGATACATTAATTCAAGGGGAAATACAAAATCTATCTTTTTATGTTTATAATGTTGGTGAATCTTCAGCGGATAGTTTTAAAATAAAAGTTGAGCTGGTTAAACCGGATAATTCAAAAGAAAAAATATTTGAAGAGATTGTCGATTCACTTAGTATTGGAAAACGAAAACAATTTAATTTGAGCTATAACACCGCTTCTATAACCGGGGAAAGAAATTTTTATATTACAATCGACCCTGAGAATAAAGTTAATGAATTGTATGAAGACAATAATATTTACTCTATTCCATTTTATGTTAAACCTAACAAGGCCCCGGCATTTTTGAAACTTTCTATTGACGGCAATGATATTCTCGATGGGGATTATATTTCTTCAACACCTTTAATCAGAATAGAACTTGATGATCAATCATCGATTCCAATTACGGATACTAATACCGTACAAATCTATCTCAACGAAGTCCGAATTCCTTTCAATAATGGTTTTGTTAATTATTCATTCTCGTCAAGTAATCCCAAATACATAATTGATTACACGCCTAAACTTGAGGACGGTGAATACACATTAAAAGTGATTGGCAAAAATGCAACGGGTGAAATAATTGATCCTTCCGGGATAGTTAAGAAGTTTTTGGTCAATAATAAGAATCAGCTTTTGTATGTTTATAATTACCCCAACCCATTTTCGGGAGAAACTTATTTTACTTTTAAGCTAACTCAAATTCCCGACGAAATAAAAATTAGTATTTTTACAATTACAGGGAGATTAATTAAGGAAATAAAACTAAATTCGTCCGTGCTAAATTATGATTTTAACAAAATTTATTGGGACGGGCGGGATGAAGACGGCGAACTCGCGGCAAACGGAGTTTATCTTTGCAAAATAATTATGAAGAAAGGAACAGAAACTATTTCTGCAATTCAAAAACTTGCCATTTTGCGATAAAAAATCCAATATGAAAACTTTATTACTCTCACTTTTTACTTTAACAACATCAATAAGTTTTGCACAATTCGGTCAATACCAACCGAATGAGGGAATGCTGGCCGGGGGAATGGGAATTACCTGGATTAACGGCGCACCCAATTATGTTTTTAGAATTTTTCCCGAATTTCAATTTTCCAAGATAGGTGTCGGTCTCGATCTCAATTTAACTTACACTGCAAACGGAAATCTGCGCACGGAAAATTTTAACGAATTCTCTGATTATCTAAGTGTTATAAGATATATCCGTTACGGGCAGAAGGGTGATCCGTTTTTTGCACGGCTCGGCGCCCTCGATTACGCTACTCTTGGCCACGGCAGTATAATGTATTTGTATAATAACAGTCCGAGTTTCGATAATAGGAAAGTCGGAATTGAACTTGATGCCGACTTTACGGATTACGGTTTTGAATCAGTCTATAGTAATTTCGGTAAGGAGGGATTAATAGGCATTCGCGGATATATAAGACCGTTACAATTTACAGCTCTTGCGGATATTCCAATCATCGGGATGCTTGAAACTGGAATCACACTTGTCTCGGATTTGAATGAAAACGCGGGAGTAATTTGGGGAGATTATGATTACGAAAAAGATGTTTTTATTCCAACAAACGATGAGGGGAACACAACAATCATCGGCTTCGATTTGGGTCTGCCGTTGTTGAGAACCGATATTCTTGATCTTGATGCTTATATCGATTACGCGAAGATTATAAAATTCGGCAGCGGTGTTGCGACGGGTTTAACACTTAATTACAAGGGATTCGGACTTCTAAATTTGCGGGCGAAACTTGAAAGAAGATTCAACGGCGATAACTATCTGCCTTCGTATTTTAATTCATTTTATGAAATAGAAAGATTTCGATTGGATAAAGAAACGGGAGTTGTTCAAAGTAAAGTTCAGCAGTTAAAATTTGCAAACGATCAAACGAACGGGTATTACGGTGAACTTTACGCATCGGTTTTAGGGATGTTCCGCGTGCTCGGAAGTTTTCAAAAACTCGATCGGCAGCCGCAGAGCGGGATACTTCACATAGCAGGAGAATTATCTGCAAAGGATTTTCCGTACATGCTTCGTGCCGGTTACGATAAAATAAACATTGAAAACATCGGTGATGTTTTTACGATGGACGACCGTTCATATTTATTTGTTGAATTCGGCTACAAAGTTCAGCAGTATATTTTACTTTCTATGGTTTACCACTGGACGTACGAACCGGTGCGGGATCTTCAAAAAAACATTGTTGGGTACAAACCGCAGAAAAGGGTAGAACCGAGATTGTCGTTTATTTATCCGTTGAATTTCAATTAGAGATTTGACTTAATAAATGAAACAAACTTAACAACATCATAAAAAACATAATCGGGTTTTAGTTTTAACACTTCGGTTTCGTAATGACTGTCCCAAAGTACCGATGCAATTTTAACACCCGCATCGCGTGCGGCAATAACATCAACGTGAGCATCGCCAACCATAAGTACTCGATCTCTATTTAGATTGAATTTTTCTACGAATAAATTAATTCCTTCCGGCGAGGGCTTATGTTCTGCAACATCGTCGCCGGTAATTATTAGATCAAATTGATGAAGCAGATCAATTTCTTTTAAAGTAATAAACGATGAATCTTTTCCTTTACCGGTATAAATTCCCAGCGGTATGTTCTTACTTTTTATCAAATTTATTGTTTCGGCAAGACCGGGAAATACATCGGCCATGCTGCTGTGTTGCGATTGATAGAAATTATAGTATTCTTCACGCGCGGTTTCGTATTTATCTTTTGTCCATTCTTTTAATATTACATCTTCGGTAGGTCCAAACCATGAAAGTATTTCTTCATTACTCATTTTTTTATCAAAAAATTTTTGTGATACGTGATTGAATGAAGCGAAGATCAATTCGTGCGTTGCAGTTAATGTACCGTCTATATCGAAAATTATTCCGTCAAAGTTCTTCAAAATTACCTCAAAGTGAAAATTATTATTCTTCCGTCAACATTAGATGCGAGAAATTTGTTGTCTGAAATATTAATTAAAGTATGCAGTGGCGAATTACCGGCAAAAATTATTTTATCCGGTATATTTTTCCCGTTAAGTTTATAAATCATTCCATTGGAGGAATAAAAAATATTATCTCCGAATCTTACCGGGTGATCGAGGGATTCGTAAAAAGCTCCAGCAGATTTTATCTCTTTCGTAATTTTACCTTTAGCCGCGTCGATAATATAAAATGAATTATTCCTGCTAAAAAGCAAAAGGGAAGAATTGTCATCGGAAATTCCAAAATTAGATGAGCCGTTAACCTTGTCAAGTTTCCATTCAAGTTTACCGAGAAGAAGATTTATAGAATAAACAATTCCATCTTTCGATACAACAAAAACACTTTTACCGTTGCTGTAAATTGGTGAATCTGATAAATCGGTATCCGCTTTTTCTTTCCACCGCCAAATCAGCAAACCGTCCCGTGCGTCAATGCAGTAAATATAACCGTCGCGGCTTGTAAACAATATTTTGTTTTGTGAATAGATTGGTTTTTCGCGTACCATTCCGCCGGCATCTTCATTTACCCAATATTGCTGCAGTGTTTCAAGGTCATAACATAAAACTTTTCCATCTGCTGCTCCGAAAACAATCGCGGATTTTGATTCACTCAACTTCGGAATCATTAACTCGCGCTTCCCTTCATAATTAATAAGTGTGAGATCGGAAGTTATATTTTCCTCAAAACCTATGGATTGAATTTGTTCTCCATCAATTACGCTGGCGGATGTAATATCACCTTGATAAGTTGCAAATGTAATCATACCATCGGCAATAACCGGTTTACCGTAAATATTTCCGCCGGCGTCGTAATCCCACAATACTTTACCAGTGGAATCGATGCAGCTTATTAAACCGGATTCATCGGAAGTGTAAATGTGTCCGTTCCAATACGAAGTCGAGGTAATCATAGTTGAATTAAGTTCGGTATTCATTTCAATATTAGCGCCGAATGTTTCAACTACCGGGATATTGATGCTATCTTTTCCAATTGCTATTGTTTTATCTATCGTCGCAAATAATTTACCGGATGAATCAAGAATATTTATTGAATCTTTGGATACACTAACTGTAAAAAATTCCGGTAATTTATTTTTATTTAATGAAATCGATGGAATATCGAGAACTGAATAACCTTTGAAATTACGGAAAGAAGGTTTTTCGCTGCTGCCGTTTATAATTAAGTCGGGAGTTTTCTTGTTGAACAAACCGAATATAGATTCCCAATTATCAGTATTATTTTCAAGTTTAACCGGACTAAAAAATATTAATCCGTCACCAATCTTGATTGAATCTAGAACATGAGAAAGCCATTCCAAATTTTCCGATCTAAAATGATTCAGATTAGTAAAAGGAATAATCGGACTTAATCCTATAAAAGTAGAGCCGTTATTCTTGTATGAAAATTTATCTGCGGAAATATCATTTAAAAGCTGCCATCCATTTGCATCTCGAACATCCGAAGAACCCTGGAGAACAAAAATCTGTTTTGAAAGTCTTGATAAACAATTTATAAAAACGTCTGCTTCTTTTTCTAAACCTTTCTCCGTTAACGATCCTGTAATTACAACAAAATTTATCTCATCATTCCTGTTGATATAACTTATTGTTGAATCGAGAAGGGCAGCCGATTTTAAATCCGATATCTTGGGATTACTTATTATTGCAAATTTTGTCTGCTGGGGAAATATTATTGTAGCAGATAGCAATAAAAATAAAACTGCAACTTTTTGCATAGTAGTCCAATTTTTTCCAATGCAAATTTAAGAAACTAATTGATTACGGGTTTATTTATTTAGAAAACCCTATTTACAGAAAGAATATCGATAAAGTTATCAATTACTGAATTTTTTTATTACATTTGTACAAAATTGAAAATCTGATGGATAGTCATATGAATATATATAAAAAATACCTTTTGATTTTTACCGGAGTAACTTCATTACTTATTTTCAATAATATGCATGGACAAACAAACTCCGACAACAAAGAATTCGATATCAACAATTGTGTAAATATTTTTGACAGCACAAAAGTAGAAGAAACAAAAGCTGGTTACCAATACTGGTTTGCCGATAAAGATTTTCTTGACGGTCGTACTTTAAAGATGAGCGTTGTTGCGCCTAAATCTGCAACTCACCCTCCGCATAAGCATAATGAAGACGAATTCTTTTTTATTCTCGAAGGAACAGCAGAGTTTTATTTAAATGGTGATACAAAAACGGCGGGGCCCTACGCAAGTTTTTACTGTCCGCCGAATTCTGAACACGGAATTAGAAATGTTGGTGATTCTGTGTTGAAATATCTTGTAGTAAAAAAGTATGAAAGGAAATAATATCATTAAAAAATTATATCGGAACTAAAATGAAAAAGTTATATGGATTATTTACGGTTTTTATTTTTGCTTTTTCAATTACAATTAACGGCCAGCAAGATAAAATAAAGATATGGCCCGACCTTGCACCAGGCACTGAAGGAAAAAGTAATGAAGAATACATTGAAGATGGAAGGTATAAAAAAGTATATCAGCCGGATTTGACAATTTTTATCCCGGAAATACAAAATGAAAATAAAGCTGCAGTTTTAATTTTTCCCGGGGGCGGTTACGGACATATTGCATATGAAAAGGAAGGTATTAGAACTGCAGAAGTATTTAGTAAAAAAGGTATTACTGCTTTTGTGCTTAAATATCGACTAAGTGTCGAAGAGGCATTAACAGATGCACAAAGGGCACTAAGCTTAATCCGGCATGATTATAAAAAGTACAACATCAATCCTGGTAATATTGGCGTAATCGGATTTTCTGCGGGCGGACATTTAGCAGCAAATTTAATTTCGCATCCTTCCAGAAGTAGATTTATAGATTCTATTGAATCAACAAATTGTAATCCTGATTTCGCTATTCTTATTTACGGATGGCTGCAAGAATTGTATCAGTTAGTTGGCGAGAAAAATCCACCTACATTTTTAATACATGCAAGTGACGACTCACATGTTCCGGTTGAACAAAGTATAAATTATTACAACGCACTCATCAAAAATGGTGTTCAAACTGAAATGCATATTTATGAAAAAGGCGGACACGGATTCGGTTTGGGATTGGACAAAGGCAACACAGGCAACTGGACAAAAGTATGTTTTGATTGGATGAAGCAGAAAAACATTATAAAGTAAATTAAGGTTATTAATGAATAGCATATTAAGTTCATTTGCAAAAGCATCATTTTTTTTATGGATATTTATTCTTCCTTTTACTTGTCTTTATTCGCAAAATCAATACGAACCAATAGACATTTCACAATTTTATAACAGTGCGCATCATTGGTATGATATAAATGCAGATGACAATATAATAGAGCCGAAGAAAGATCAACCGAGGTACAAACCAAATCAAATTAGGGAAATAGCGGAAAACATTTTATTGTATCAAAAGAATAACGGCGGTTGGCCCAAGAATTACGATATGCTCGCAATCTTAAATGATGAGCAAAAAGATTCGCTTTTAGCTGCGAAAAATATTTTCAATACAACTTTTGACAACTGGACGACACACCCGCAGGTTGAATATCTGGCTCAAACATTTTTACAAACTAGAGAAAATAAATATCAACAAGCTTGTTTAAAAGGTATTTACTTTATATTATCTGTACAATACCCGAACGGCGGTTGGCCTCAGTATTTTCCAGATACAAGCGGCTACCGCAAATACATCACTTTTAATGATGGAGTAATGGCGGGAATAATGACGGTTCTAAAAAATATTCTTGAAAAAGAACCACAATACTCTTTCGTGAAAGATGGCAGTCTTAAAGAAATAAAAGAAGCATATGAAAAAGGTCTTGCGTGCATTCTAAATTGCCAAATAAAAAGCAATGGAAGATTGACCGCGTGGGGACAGCAGCATGATAATATTGATCTTAGGCCGCAATGGGCCCGTGCATTTGAACCGTCAGCAATTTGCAACGGCGAAAGCGTTGATGTTGTTCTCTTTTTGATGAGTATAGAAAATCCGTCCGAAAAAATAATTAATTCTGTTCAAAGCACTGTAAGGTGGTTCGAAGATTCTAAGATTATGGGAATTAGAATTGAAACCAAGCGTGTTGAACCTGTAGAATATAGATGGAGTACAATTTCAATTGATCGAGTTGTGGTTGAAGACCCCGAAGCAAAACCAATCTGGACGCGCTACTACGAACTGGATACAGAGCGACCCCTATTTTGTAACCGGGATAGTAAAGTTGTTTATTCACTTGCAGAAGTTCATCATGAAAGAAGGGGCGGATACACCTGGTACACATATGACCCACAAACAGTGTTGGATAAATATCCGGCATGGCAAAATAAATGGGCGCCGGGGAAAAGTGTTCTAAAATAAATTTTATATGGAACAGAATTCTAAAATATTTTTTGTAGTGATCGCTGTTTTCTCAATGGCATTTTTTATTCAATCAGAAAAAGTTAAAGGTAAAATTGTTTGCTTTGGAGATTCGATTACATACGGCGCATATTCTGAAGGAAACGGCTGGCCCGAACAATTGGAAAAATATGATAATGAAATTAAGATCGTTAATGCTGGAAGAAAAGGAAGAAAGACTTCAGATAAAGACGAGTTGCTTCCGATTGTTGAAGCAAATAAAGATGCAAATTATTTTGTACTGCTTTTGGGCGTGAACGATTTGAAGGATGGAAATGATAGTTTAGTAGCATTATGTGTTGATAATATGAAATGGATGATCGCAAAGGTGAATGAAGGAATTCCTGATGCAAAAATTGTATTAATCTCACCATGCCAGATTAGTTTAGCAAATATGACAGATCTTAACAAAAGCAAAAAGTATAACGAAAAAACATTTTCATCGTTGATTAAACTTGAAGAAGACTATAAAAAACTTGCTGAAGTTAAATCTATTGGTTTTATCAGTTTATTAGATACAGTTTCACCGGTTAATTTGTTTGATGGGATTCATCCAAACATTTGTGGTTATGCTGAGATAGCAAATAAAATCTGGAGCGAATTAAATCATTCCATAAAGATTGATTAATTTCTTGCTGAATAACTAGATTTTATTGGTAATTCAAAACCAAAAGTTGATCCCGCACCCAATTTACTTTCCACCCAAACTTTACCATTATGATCTTCGATAACTCTTTTAACAATCCATAAGCCCAAGCCAGAACTTTGTTCAAATCCGGTTGGCTGAGAACTTAGAATTACACCTTTTTGAAAACATTTTGCTACATCATCTTCGGAAAGTCCTACACCGTTATCACTTACTTCAACTATAACACGTTTTTTATCGCCGTGTTTAATAAAAGATCTTACTTCAACAACAGTATCGGGCAGGGCATATTTAATAGCGTTGTTCACATAGTTATCAAGCGCTTCTTGAATTTTTTCCGAATCTATCATTACATCGGGTAAATCACGCGAAGCTTTGTTCAACAGTTTAACTTTCTTAGTTTTAGCATACGATAGATTTTGATTAACAACATCATTAATAATATTTACCATTGATGAAGAAGCTAAACCGAGTTTGGGCTCGGGCATCGATTTTGCAATTATCTCACACATGTTTTGTGATAGTTTAACAATATTTTCCGAAGAGGAAGCAAGTGAAACCATAATTTCATGTTGTTCGGCAGCATTAAGTTCGTAAGAATTCAATAGTTGGATATAACCTTGAATTGCCGCGGCGGGATTCTTAATATCATGTATGGCGATTGCAAACAATTCTTCTTTTTGAGTGTTCAGCAGTTCAAGCTTTCTTTTGCTCTCGGAAAGTTTTTCTTTTTGTTTCAGCAGATTTAGGTTGACCTGTTCAAGCATTTCGATATTGGTATTTAATTCCTTAATTTTTCTCGAAAGATGTTCATTCTCATCTTTCAGATTTTTTATCTCTTCAATTATTCTTCTATACGAATGCCTTAGTTCGGAAAGTTCAAGTAAAGCATGTTTCTGCTCATTTTCATCAATCTTATTTCCTTTTCTTCTAACTATAAGGAAAATTATCAAGGCGAGTTGCAGCAAAAAAATTCCGCCGATTATGTATACGATTATTGAACTTATTGTTATTTCGTTACCGGGCGTATCTTGAGTTGCTTGTATGTTTTTTTGTGCATCATCAAATACCGTAAATGAAAAAACCAACGGCTTGCCGATATTGCCGTCGAGTTGAATAGGTATTATTCTTAAAATGTGTATCCCCGCGGTCAAATCTGAAAAAGAATATTCATTACCTATAAGATTTGTCTCTATAATATCACCATCAAGAAAAATTCTGAATTTAGAAATCCCTTCTGCAGTAAAACCAAATTTAACCGGCAATCCTTTTTTTACTTTTAATCCATCCCAATCTACTTCGCTTATAACATTATCACCAACTTGGACAAATGTTAATTTAGTTTCGAACGCATCGTTTAATTGCGAAGAATTTATATTGCCTATTCCCAAAAAGAAAAAAATGGAAATGAATAAGCGCTGAATTAGGATTGAGTTTCTCATTGATATTCCGAGGTTTATGATTATTATTATCGATTTCTAATTGTTAATGTTTATCGGGTTTTCCGAAATTATTTGCGAAACATTATTAATTACAGACGAATATATCTTTAAATCACATTCACGTCAACAAATTTTATATTAAGGAAATTATTCTAGGTTTCTTGAATGAATTATTTTGATGGATAGATAAAACTTGAAGTTTTATGCAAATCTTCAATTAATTTTTTTGAGCGGTTTGTATCTCGGGTTTTAAGAAAAAAGGATTTGATAAATGAGCTAGTAAAATCAATACAACGCAGCCGATAACATTATACCATAAATAAGGAATATCGGTGAAGAGGTAGCATGCAATTACAACTACTTCGGCGACGACCGCGCTATAAAATGTTGCACTTCCGCATATTTTCTTAAAATAAAATGCTGTTAAAAATATTCCCAGAATTGTACCGTAAAATAGTGAACCTAAAATATTCACTGCTTCTATCAATGTGCCTAATTTATTTGCAAACATTGCAAAACCTATTGCGTAAAATCCCCACAAGACGGTCGCCGTTTTTGAGATTAATAAGTAATGTTTTTCATCTGCATCGGGTTTTATCATTCTTTTGTAAATATCTACCACGGTTGTAGATGCAAGGGCATTTAATTCTGCCGATGTGGAAGACATTGATGCAGAAAGGATCGAAGCGAGTATTAAACCAATTAGTCCCGCAGGTAAAACATTAATTACGAAACTCAGAAAAATATAATTCGTATCGTTTGTATCGGCGCGGGGATTGCTTTTCTTAATTACTTGAGAAGCTTTATTTTTTATTTCATGTTCTTGATAGCGTAAATTCTTAACTGATGCAATTGTTTTGTTAAGATTTTCTTCATTGCCGCTTTTCTCGGCATCAATCATTAATCTAATTTGTTTCTGCTTTTCCGAATGAATTTCGGAAAATTTATCTTCGAGCATTGCATATTCATTTGAGTAAATACTTTTTTTAACATTTTCCGTTTGAACGGGATTAAAAAAAAGAGGCGGAATAACAAATTGATAAAATACAAATACCATTGCGCCGAGAAATAGAATGCTGAATTGCATCGGAATTTTTACAATACCGTTGGCAAGTAAACCGATTCTGCTTTGTGCAACGGATTTGCCGGAAAGATAACGCTGCACCTGTGATTGATCCGTCCCGAAATATGATAACGCGAGGAATGTTCCGCCAACAATTCCTGTCCAAAAGTTGTATCTATCTTTCCAATCAAAATCGAAAGTGATGGGATTAAGTTTGTCCATCTTCCCGGCAATTGTTGCCGCATCTAAAAATGAAATATCGGGAGGGAGAGAATTGATAATCATGAAAAACGCAGCAACCATTCCGAATGTAATAATTATCATCTGAAGTAAATGAGTTTTATTAACAGCATCTGATCCGCCGGATGTTGTGTAAATGACTACTATAATACCAATTATTATAATAGTTAAATTGATATCCCAGCCGAGAAGAACAGAAATAATGAGAGCCGGCGCAAATATTGTAAATCCGGCTGCCAGCCCACGTTGAATTAAAAACAACACACTCGCTAAAACTCTATTCTTTAAATCAAATCTTTGTTCAAGATATTGGTAAGCTGTATAAATATTTAATCTGTGAAAAATCGGTACAACGGTTATAGATAAAATTATCATTGCAATTGGCAGACCGAGATAAAATTGAACGAAGCGCATGCCGTCTATGTATGCTTGTCCCGGTGTTGATAGAAATGTAATTGCACTGGCTTGTGTTGCCATAATTGATAAGGTAACCATATACCACGGTGTCGTTTGATCTGCGAGTATATACTCTTTAAGATTTTTTTTGCCGCGGGTTTTCCATACTCCGTAAAAAACTACAAATGCTAAAAATCCTATTAACACTACCCAATCAATTAAACTCATTATATCTCAAATTTATTTTGAGGAAGATCAGCTAAAGTAAATTCCAAATAGGTAAAACAAAATTATTAGTCCAACTAAATTTAAAAATACCAATAGATATAATTGATTCCATGAAGAACCAAAAGGGGGTTTCTCTTCTACTATATTCTTATCATTTTCCACTTTTGCCTGCTTCAATCATATTTGCAAAAATTCTGTATGCCCCCGAAACGCCCGCGGGTAATTGGCGGAACCATGAAAGTCCCGTATAAATAAAAATTCCATTGCCGTAACGCGTATATAATGTGCTGCCGAATAATTCTTTTTCGTTTTTATCGTGACCTGAAAAAATTGTTTTGTATTTATCGTCCCATTGATCAGCAAAATATAATCCTCTTTCTTGAATCCAGCTGTTAAAATCTTTATCGCTAATTTTATTTGGGAAGTTTAAGATTTCATTTCCGGTTTCAACAAAATTTATTTTCGCTTCTTCATCGGTAATTCTATCTTGACTAATTCTAAATGGAAAAGGACCGATATCTTGAGTTACCAAACCGGACGCAACATTGTATTGAACGATTAATGTACCGCCGGATTTAACATATTCGAGCAATTTTGGCTGGGTAAATTTTAAACGCTCTCTTGTATTGTATGCTCTTATACCGGTTATAATTGCGTCATATTGTGAAAGATTACTTGCTTCAAGCATTTCATCAGAAATTAAAGTTACATCATAACCCATGTTTTGCAAACACTCCGGAATTTCATCGCCGGAGCCCATTATGTAGCCAATTTTTCCTGAAATATTTTCAATATCAAGTTTAACAAGTTTGATTTCACTTTTGGGAAAATAAACCTGCGGAACGATATGGGGATGTGAAATTTCCACTAACGATTTGTCATATCTTTTCCCATTTATATTTAACGAAACTTTAAGAATTGTTTCACCGGGTTTTTGCGGCGGAGTAACAGAAACTGAAATTAATTTTTCATCATATTTGTTTTTTAATTCAAATGGTATTTGCGGCGGATCCATTTTCCAGCCGTCAGTTCCTTCAAACGTTAGCACGCCTTTAACATTAGATGAATTGCTTTTCAATCTAACCTGAATACTTTTTGATTTTTCATTTGCAAAGATTGCTGCTTTTTCATTTATGTTTGCAGTAACAAGCGGCCTAATTTCAAATGGCCTGTACATTTCGCCATCGACTCTGTCATTCCATCTATAAAGCAGCGGGATACTATAAGAAAGCTTAATTCCATCCACATCTAAAACAACTTCAATGGGAATTACAGGCGGATTTTCTGCTAATCCAATCAAATCGGCATTCGAAACTTTAAATAATCCAATAGCTTTTTCATCTTCGAGCCAATATGGTTGTGATATATTATAATTATCGGGGATTGAAATTTCATTTTCTGTCGTTTCAGGCTTATTATTATTAAGCTTCAGATTTGATGATATATTTACATTCAAAGTTGGGAAAATAATTTTATCAATTTTGAAATTGATATTTGACCTATTAACAAAAGTTGTTTTGATTGATACTTTGGTGCCGGGAGAAGCCGAATAATCTTGAGAAATAGATTCAATCCACAAACCTGCACATGATTTAATAATACTTAGAAGTTCTTGTCTTTTAACATCAACCCAATAATTAGCTTCTAATTTATCAAACTCATTTAACAATGATAGTAATTGCGGGATTGAAGCTGGGGGATTAGTAGTGTCAAAGTTCTTAATGATTGATTTTATCTTTTCATTTATTAATTCACCATTTTGAATTCGGTTCCAAGTTATATCGATATCATCAAAAATATTATCTTCAGCAGGTTCACCTTCTATAAGTTGAAAATATTCAAAACGCGAACCTCTGAATGCAGATGCGCCGAAACCTTGGCTTTTATGCATCGATCTGCTTTCTGCGCCAAGTTCCGTGTAGGATTTCCCATAATGTGGATTGTAATCTCCAACATCAACGCTTATTAATCCGGAAGCATCATTAACAGACGGGCGCCAATTATTCCAAAAAATTCTTTTCGTTTTCCAAACTTCAAGATTCTTTAATTGTTCTGGAAATTTATTCGGGTCGGCTGCTGCTTTAAAAGCTTCTGCCGCAATTAATGCAGATGCAGTATGATGCCCGTGTCCGCCCGAACTGCCAACGGGGAATCTTGTAATTATAACATCGGGCTTAAACTTCCTGATGACATAAACAACATCTTCTAAAATTTCTTCTTTGCCCCAGAATTCAAAAGTTTCTTCGGGAGATTTTGAATAACCGAAATCAACAGCGCGTGTAAAAAACTGTTCTCCGCCGTCAATTTTTCTTGCCTGTAAAAGTTCCTGTGTCCTTAAGATTCCAATCTCAACACCTTTTTCAGAGCCAATTAAATTTTGTCCGCCGTCGCCGCGTGTTAAAGATAAATAGCCGGTTCTATATTTTTTACCTTTTGATAAATATGCCATTAACGATGTGTTTTCATCATCGGGGTGCGCGGCAATGTATAAAACACTTCCTAATACATTTAGTTTTTCGAGCGAGTTAATAATTTCTGAAGTACTTAAAATTTTTTGGGGTTGTGAATTGCCGTTACCGTAAAAAATTATTAGCGAAATAAAAATCAGTAAAGATTTTGAGCTGAGTTTATTCATGAAATACTCGTTTCAGTTTTATTGGCAATCGATAAAATCTTAAAACAAAAACCCCTCTCAAAAAGAGAGGGGCAAAAGTTTGAATTAATTTACTGCCTCAATTTTAAAAGGAACTCTAGTTTCTTCCCACTGCAAATATGCGTTGCATGATGTGCCTTCTAGATTATCGAAACCATAAGTTAGCCATTCGGTAGCCGGTACCTTAGCTGAAGCAACACTAGTGCGTAAAACATCTTCTTCGGGTTTTAATTGATAACTGCCCCAAAGTTTATTGTTCTTATTAATTATTACAACCCATTCTTTTTCACCGGGAATAAAGTGCAAACTATATTTCCCTGCCGGAACCTTATTTCCATTGACTAAAACATCTTTGGAAAACTCAATAGTTGTGTTTTCATTTGCACCGCCGCGCCATGGGAATGGTTTCTCATTTGAATATTTATTACCCGGTTCCAATCCGAAAGGAACCAATTCACCGAAAATTTTTCTGCCTTTTACGCCGGGCCGGCTGTAATCAATTGTAATTTCCGTATCAATACCGATTGTTTGAGATACTGTTGCGTGGAGACTTGGTCGCGGTTTTTTATCTTGCTGCGCTTGTAATGAAAATGTGAACAACATTGTAATTAGAACTGCAATGAAAATTTTAAAATGATGAAGTTTCATTTTTCCTCCTTTATAGTATGATTATGATTTTTGAATTGAGCCCTGAGAATCTGACGAAGAAAATAATAAAATTTCTTGTTAATTCATTGGGCAGAAAATTTGTATGAATAAGTTTTACATTCTTTTACAATGATGGAGTGGGGAATCCGATTCAAGAATCCAACTGCGTAATTACTATATTTGCATCCGTTAAATAATGGAATTTATGAGTATCAACATTACCCCGGTAATACTGACTGCAAAAGAATTGGAAGTACACTACGGTGAACAGATAATTTTAGATAAAGCTTCATTATCTGTTCATGAAGGCGACCGCATTGGTCTGGTTGGCAAGAATGGCGCGGGTAAATCCACATTTCTAAAAATAATTTCCGGAATAATTCCACCCGATTACGGCGAAGTAGCTAAAAGAAATAATCTTATCGTTGGATTTTTATCGCAGGAATTTACACTTGATGAAACAAGAAATGTTTATGAAAATATTTTAGACGGCGCGGAATTAGTCTTAAATACGATTAGAGAATATGAAGCTACTCCATTCGATTCACCGAACAAACATGTGCTCGAAGAGAAAATAAATCAGGTTGACGGATGGCAGCTTGAAAGAAATATAAATTTGTTAATTGATTCGCTTCATGCACCATCACGTGATAGAAAAATTAATACTTTATCCGGCGGAGAAAAACGACGTGTTGCTTTGTGCCGCGCTTTAATTTCGCGTCCTGAACTTTTAATACTCGACGAACCGACAAACCATCTTGATACCGGATCGATTGAATGGATTGAAAATTTTCTAGCCGCTTATAAAGGTACATGTATTTTCGTAACTCACGACAGGTATTTTTTAGATAGAATCGCGACTCGAATAGTTGAACTTTCGAACGGGATATTCTTTTCGCATCAGGGTAATTACACGGATTATTTGATTAACAAATCCGAACGACAGGCGATTAAAGAAGCCGAAGAGAAAAAACGGCAAAATTTTTTACGGCGGGAATTGGACTGGGTTTTGCGTGGTCCGCGTGCAAGAAGAACTAAAGCAAAAAGCCGTCTCGATAATTATTATGAAGTTGCATCTCAACAAAACAATGAGGTTGAGCTTGATGTTGATTTGATTATTCCTCCACCGGAAAAATTAGGGAATAAAGTTTTGGAATTGAAAAATATAGGTATGCAACTCGGTGAAAAAAAATTATTCGATGGACTTAGTTTTAATTTTGAAAGCGGAAGAAAACTCGGTATAGTTGGTAAAAACGGGGCGGGTAAAACAACTTTATTAAAAATAATCTTGGGCTCGATTGATTCAACAACAGGTAAAATTGAAATAGGCGAGAGAACTCATTTTAATTATGTTGATCAAGCACGATTGATTTTGAATGATGATGATACTGTTTTCAAAGCTATCGGTGAAGGCAGCGATTCTATTAAATTCGGTAATGTACAAATGACAATTTGGACATATCTGCGCCGGTATCTTTTCACAGACGATAGAATTAATACTTTAGTCGGACGTTTATCAGGCGGAGAAAGGAGCCGGTTGACTCTCGCTAAAATTTTAATGAACGGCGGCAATTTTCTTTTACTTGATGAACCGACAAACGATCTCGATTTGCCGACTTTACGAATTCTGGAAGAAGCATTAATTGCATTTGAAGGATGTGTAGTCGTGGTCAGCCATGATAGGTATTTCTTAAATCGAGTTTGCAACGGAATCCTAGCTTTTGAAGAAAACGGAAATCTTTATTTCAGCGAAGGGAATTACGATTACTATGTTGAGAAAAGAAAAAACAAAATTGATATAGTCGAATCAACAAACAATAAGGAAAAGAAAACCGATACGCGTTCAAAAGTAAAAGTTAGAAAACTTACTTGGAAAGAGAATAAGGAACTTGAAACAATGGAAGAAAATATTTTAAATGCCGAAGCTGAGGTAGAAAGAATAGAAAGTATTTTCTCTTCGCCGGATTTTTATGAAAAGTATTCAGATAAAAGTACGGAACTGAGCAATCAACTTGAAAATGCAAAACATCGTATCAAAGAATTGTATGAGCGTTGGGAAGAATTAGAACGCATCAAAAATGAAAATTAGTATTTCTAAATTAAATTTGATTTCAGCACTACGACCGAATATGGTTCCAGTTGATGCAAATAGAATAGCAAATTTTTCTTCTTTAAGCGGTCAATAATCAAACTTTCTGAAATTGTAAACCCTTTGCCAAATGCGTATATTTTCGCACTCAAAATTCGGTTTTATATATTTATGAAGAACAATTTTACCTCGATAATAGAGGTTTAGGAGAAGTAGTTTAGTGCAAAACATACGTAATTTCTGCATCGTTGCACATATAGATCACGGCAAATCAACAATTGCCGATGGACTTTTGGAATTCACGCACACTGTAAGTCAAAGGGAATCCAAACAGCAGTTGCTGGATAGTTTGGATTTGGAACGCGAACGCGGCATCACGATTAAGTCGCATGCAATTCAAATGAAGTACAAAGCAAAAGATAATCAAGAGTATATTCTCAATTTAATAGATACGCCAGGGCACGTAGATTTTTCGTATGAAGTTTCACGTTCGCTTGCAGCCTGCGAAGGCGCTATTCTTGTTGTTGACGCTGCGCAAGGTGTTGAGGCCCAAACAATTTCCAATTTGTATATGGCATTTGATGCCGGGCTCGAAATTATACCTGTGATTAATAAAATAGATTTACCAAGCGCTATGGTCGATACTGTCAAGCATCAAATTATTGATTTGATTGGATGTAAAGATGAAGATATAATTTTGGCGAGCGCAAAAACACGGGCAGGTATCGAAGATATTTTAGAAGCTGTTGTAAATAGATTTTCTCCTCCCAAAGGTGATGAAAATGCTCCATTGCAAGCGTTAATTTTTGATTCGGTTTTTGATTCATATAGAGGTGCGGTTGCGTATATCCGTGTGTTTAACGGAGTACTCCGCGAAAAAGAAGAAATAACTTTTTTTACGAACGGGAAAAAATTTCTTGCCGAAGAAATAGGTACTCTTCGACTCGGTAGGATTAAGACTAATGAACTAAGAGCCGGGAATGTTGGATATCTTGTTGCGGGTATAAAAGAATTGCAGGATACGAAAGTCGGCGATACTGTAACCCATATAAAAAATGGAGCCGAAAATCCTCTCCCCGGTTACAAAGATATTAAGCCGATGGTGTTCAGCGGTTTGTATCCGACCGACTCAGACGAATATGAAGATTTACGCGAAGCATTGGAAAAGTACAGGCTGAATGATTCTTCCGTTACGTATATTCCTGAAACATCTGCTGCGCTCGGTTTTGGATTTAGATGCGGTTTCCTTGGAATGCTTCATATGGAAATTGTTCAGGAAAGATTGGAGCGAGAATTCGATCAATCGATAGTCACAACACTCCCTAACGTTGAGTATTGGGTTTATAAAAAGAACGGAGAAAAAATTATTGTTGATAACCCGGCTGAAATGCCAGTTGTTGGCGAAATAGAAAAAGTTGAAGAACCTTATGTTAAAGCACAAATAGTAACGCCGAGCGATTACGTCGGGAACTTAATGCAGCTTGCAATTGAAAAAAGAGGTGTTTATATAAACACAACTTATTTGGATCCGACACGCGCCGATCTTGCATTTGAGTTTCCGCTATCGGAAATTATTTTTGATTTTTATGATAAGTTAAAATCAATTTCCCGTGGATATGCATCATTCGATTACGAATTTATCGGGTATCGCCAAAGTGATCTTGTAAAACTTGATATTATGTTAAACGGCGAAAAAGTTGATGCTCTTTCAATCATAGTTCATGAGAAAAAAGCATATAGTTGGGGATTAAAAGTTTGTTCAAAATTGAAAGACCTTATTCCGCGCCAGATGTTTGAAATTGCGGTTCAAGCTGCTATTGGAGCGAAAGTAATTTCAAGAACAAATATAAAAGCAATGCGCAAAAACGTTCTTGCCAAATGTTACGGCGGTGATATAACCCGTAAAAGAAAACTTCTTGAAAAACAAAAAGAAGGCAAGAAACGAATGAAGCAGGTCGGCAATGTGGAAATTCCGCAAGAAGCTTTTCTTGCTGTGTTGCAAATAGAGGATTAAAAATTTTACTTACTCTTATTTATGATCTTGTTCTTAATTATGCCCTAATCCTTCTAAATATTAGCTTAAATTAATAGAATCAAGAACAAGAACATGAGAAAGAATTAATTGAAGAATATTTTAATTAAATAAATGGTAGATATGTCAATATTTAAATCAAATCCCGATAAAGAAAAAAAGAAAGTTGTTCCGAAGACACCGACACAAAAAACATTAGAGTTCATAAAAAATTTATTATTTGCTGCGGTTGCAGCGTTGATAATAAAAACATTTCTTATAGAAACATCGCGCGTTCCAACAGGCTCTATGGAAAAGACAATTCTTGTCGGTGATTTTTTGTTTGTAAATAAATTTGTTTACGGTTCTTCTTCACCGAGGAATATACCATTTACAAATATTGCGCTTCCATATTTTCAACTGCCAGCTATTCACGAGCCCGAACGCGGCGATATTGTTGTTTTTGAATACCCCGGTGATAGAGACGAAATGAACTCTGCTGAAATAATGAATTATGTAAAACGCTGCATTGGTGAACCGGGAGATACGATTGAAGTAATAGATAAGGTTGTTTTTGTCAATGGTAAAGAAGCAAAACGTCCCGCGCAGATTCAGTATATTAGTCCTTATGTTACTCCTGCCGGTGTAGCAAATCCAAGAATTTTTCCGAAAGGATCCGGTTTTAATGAAGATAACTTTGGACCGGTTTATGTACCGAAAAAAGGTGATAAAATTCCTTTAACTCTTGAAACTGTTGAAAAGTGGAGAACAATTATCGATCGTGAATTCGGCAAAAAAGTATTAACTGTTGAGGGTTCTCAAGTTATGATAGAAGGCAAACCGGCGGATTCATATACACTAAAACAAGATTATTATTTTATGATGGGCGATAACCGCGACGACAGCGCCGACAGCCGCTTTTGGGGATTTGTTCCTCGCGATAAAATTGTGGGACAAGCGCTTATGATTTATTGGTCATGGGACCCCAGTATTCCATTCTCTGACTTCTTCAATTTAATGAGTACTGTACGCTTGAATAGAATTGCAAAATTAGTCCATTGAAAATTGTACGATAAACTTTTTAATTGAATGCGTTGTTTTAATATTCTATAAACAACGCATTTTCTTTTTTACAAACTTTTTTGAAAGTGAAGAATATGAGAAAATTATTTACCCTTCTTTTTTCTATAATATTAATAACATCAAGCTATTCGCAAACCAAATACATGATTTATTTCAAAGACAAAGGTGAAGAATCAAAAACTTCATTAAAGAAATCATCTGTATTGTACCAAGAAACTATGAATAATTTATCGACGAAAGCCGTTGAGAGAAGAAAAAAAATTATGGGTGAAGATTATATCACTTATGATGATTTACCTATTTACAAAAAATATATTGACAAAATAGAAGAACTCGGCATTCCTATTTCGAATAAATTAAGATGGTTCAACGCGGTTTCATGTTATTTAAACCCGGATCAATTAAACAAAGTGAAGCAATTATCTTTTATCCAAAAAGTTGAAGCTGTAAAAGTATTGCAATCTTCAAAACCAATTGAACAATCAAATGTAATTGAGGATACAAAACCAAAATTAAGTAAAGCAACATCGCTCGATTACGGACCATCATTTACACAAAATGATCTTTCTGAAATTCCTGCTGTCCACAATTTAGGCATAACTGGGGAAGGAGTTTTAATCGGAATTCTAGATTCTGGTTTTAGATGGAAAACTCATCCTTCATTACAAAATAGAAATGTATTAGCGGAATATGATTTTATTTTCAATGACAATATTACTTCAAATGAACCGGTTGATACATTTAATCAAGATTATCACGGTACAAGCGTTTTCTCATTGATGGCAGGTTATGACCCTGGAAATTTAATCGGTCCGGCATATAATGCATCTTTTCTTCTAGCCAAAACAGAAGACATCCGCTCAGAAGAAAATATTGAAGAAGATAATTATGCCTACGCTCTGGAATGGATGGAAGCGCAGGGTGTTGATATTACAAGCAGTTCGCTCGGTTATTCAACTTTTGATAATGGACAGAACAGCTATACTTATAATGATATGAATGGAAATACAACGCTTGTTTCCAAAGCTGCTAATAAAGCGTTTGAACTGGGTGTATCAACTTTTACATCTGCAGGTAACGACGGCAACAAACCATGGTATTATATAGCGTCTCCTGCCGATGCTTTTAATATTATCACTGTCGGTGCGGTTAATTCAAGCAATACATTGGCGCCTTATAGCAGCCGTGGTCCAACTTTTGACGGAAGAATAAAGCCTGAAATTGTTGCAATGGGAACCGGCGTACAAAGGGCAGTTGCAAGTACTGGTTCATATTCCAATTTAGGGCAGGGTACTTCGTACTCGAATCCCATAGTTGCTGGAATTGCTGGATTGTTAAAATCCGCACACCCGCATTTAACTAATTTACAGATTAGGAAAATTATTTTAGAAAGCGGCGACAATACAACTTCGCCAAACAATGATATCGGTTATGGTTTAATATCGGCAAAAAAAGCTGTTTGTTACCCGAATCTTGAAATGAATTCCAACGATTTTATTCTTCATAAAATTTTTATAAACGACGCTGGTGTTAATTCTTCAACCGTAAAGCTTAATTATAAAATTGATAATTCTTCATTTTCAAATTTCCAAATGACTTTCGACGGAAATTATAGATATAATTTCAACTTCCCGGCTTTACAAAACGGTCAACAGATTGAGTTTTATTTCACGTACAATACTTTATCCGGCGGTGAAGCAAGAGAACCGTCGGGAAGTGAAAACTACAAATTTTCTTACGGCAGTAATCAAGTAAGTTTATTTACAGGAATAAACGAAGCAGAAGAATTACCAAATGGATTTTACCTTTCACAAAACTATCCTAATCCTTTTAATCCGACAACTGTAATAAGTTATCATTTGCCGAAAGCAGGAAATGTTAAACTAAAAATTTATGATGTAATAGGAAGAGAAGTTGCGGTGCTTATTGATGAATTTAAAAATGCAGGAACTTATAGTACAGAATTTAGAATGCAGAATACAGAATTTTCGAGTGGTGTTTATTTTTATCAGCTAATTGCAGATGGATTTATTCAAACGAAAAAAATGATTTTAATGAAATAAAATCAGATGAATCAAAAAAAAGATAAAATACTTTATCCGAATCAATATAAATATCTTACTTCGCTCCGTGGTGGAATTAATCCTTTAATTCACGAAATGGAGCAATTCGCCATGTCAAGAAAAATTCCAATTCTCGACTGGAAAGCTGCTGAATTGTTAGAGCAATGTATCTTACTGCAAAAACCTAAAAGAGTGCTCGAAATAGGAACTGCAATTGCGTATTCATCAATTCGAATGGCAATGGTATTAAGAAAAGGTGGAATAGTTGATACAATTGAAAAAAGTAAAGACAACATTAAACTCGCAGCAAACTATATCAAACGCGCTGAACTTGAATCTATAATAAATTTAATAGAAGGCAATGCTTTTGATATTATGCCCAAATTAAATGTTAAGTACGATTTTATTTTTCTTGATGCCGATAAGCAGGATTACCAAAAATTATTTTACTCTTCTTTAACAATTCTTAAAAAGGGCGGAGTTATTTTTATTGATAATTTATTATGGCACGGCTTTACTGCAGCTAAAAGAATTCCGGATTCATACAAGAAGTCTACACAGCAAGTAAGGGAATTCAATAAGTTATTTATGAATCAACCTAATCTTAAAGCAACAATTTTACCTGTTGGCGATGGAATCGGTTTGGGAATTAAAGTATGAACGACTACAAACTTGAAGCAGAAAAAATATGTAACAGCGTTGAGGATATCTCCAAAGGGAAGCTGATAAATAAAGAAGATTTATTTAGAATTGTAGAGCTTGCTTTAACGTGTGATAAAATGTATCTGCTTGAGGAATTGTCATTTCATGCCAAATATTCTATCGGGTTGATTACGATAATCCAGAAAAACGACGTAAAAATTGATGAAGAATACTTCTCGAAGGTGAAGAAAGAATTTCTAGAAACTATCGAAAAAGTTAAAAAGCTTTTTGAGGAATTAATTGAAAATGCGAATGATTTTCTGAAAACAATTTTTAGAGAAAAATATTTTGAAATGTCCCAGCAAGGCATCACAAATCTAAATAACTTGTGTAACGATCTCTCATATCTTAAACTATATTTAAATGATAACAAGAGGAACCGGGGAGGCAATTCATAAAGTGATTGTAAGGGACTCGAATTAATTCAAATCCCTTACTAAAACTATTTCGGTCTGCGGAGAGTTTCCGAATATTTCTCTGCAACTTCCTGCACTGATTTGCTTGAAATAAGATTATAAATTCTATTTCTTAGTTCCGCCCATTCATCATGAAGTGGACAAGGATTTTCATCCGAACACTCTTTTAAGCCGGTAACACATTTTAAATTAATTACCGGACCTTCAACGCGTTCAACGATTTCTAGAATAGAACTTTTCTTTGCCAACTCTGTAATTTTAAATCCGCCGCCTCTGCCCTTAAAAGAATCAACATATCCGTATTTAGCCATGCGCTGTAATATTTTTGCAAGATAGTGTGCTGGAATGTCTTCCGACTTTGCAATTTCCGAAGACATAATTAAACTCTCTTTTGACTGACGAGCCAAAAAGAGAATTGCCCGTATGGCGTATTCGCCGGTTTTTGTGTAGATCATTAAACAGTCCTTATTAATTGGAAATTATAATTTTTATGAGAGTCACTTATCCTAAATGAAAATTAAGTAAATCGAACCCGCTTGTCAATAATTAATTTTCTAAAAATAAACAAATTCGTTCGTAATCAAGGTTTTTACATTCGCGTTTGAAGAAGATTCTAACTCTTCAATAAGCTTTATTATATTAGCTTCTGGTAGTATTGAAATTATTTTAGGAATTTCGTTGAATTCATTTTCTTGAATTCTAGCCGAATATGTTGCCAATGTTCGATGAACAAGATTTGAATAATCGTAAGGATATTGTATTGCTACTTTTCTATACAATGTCTTCTGAATTATATTTGAATGTTCCAATGTTTTATAAGCACAATCGTAATATGCTTTACCAAGAGGACCAACACCGAGTTTTGTACCGCCAAAATATCTTGTTGAAACAACCAATAAATCTGTTACTTCGAAATGTTTTATTGCGTTAAAAATTCTAGTACCAGCAGTGCCGTTCGGTTCACCGTCATCAGAGTATTTAAATTTACCGTCATTAACTAAGTAAGCATAGCAATTATGAGTCGCGTCGTAATATTTTTTCCGAAGTTCTGTTAATTTGCTTATTGCCTCATCTTCTGTGTATACAGGAATTGCTGTTCCAATGAAAAGTGAACCCTTCTCTTTGAATTTATATTCCGAAATATTTTGAATTACTTTTATTGAAAGCGGCTTTTCCATAAAAATTTTTATCTATAACAAAAATTGATTTTAGTTCCGTGATTATCTAAAATAACAGATTGAACTTAGGCAAATTTATCGAAATGACGGTTATTAATAAAATTCTAATAAAAGGGGCAAGGGAACACAACCTAAAGAATATCGATTTGGAAATTCCGCGCGATTCTTTTGTTGTGATTACAGGCCTATCGGGTTCCGGGAAATCTTCGTTGGCTTTTGATACTATTTATGCTGAAGGACAACGGCGTTACATCGAATCTCTTTCGGCATACGCAAGACAATTTTTAAACATGCTCGAAAAGCCGGATGTAGATTTGATTGAAGGATTAAGCCCTGCAATTTCTATCGAACAAAAATCAACCGCGGGCAATCCGCGTTCTACGGTTGGGACGGTAACGGAAATATATGATTACCTTCGTTTGCTATACGCACGTGTTGGTAAAGTTCATTGTTATAATTGCGGCCGCCCGGTTGAAAAGCAATCGTCAGAACAAATCATTGAAACAATACTTAAAGATTATGACGAAAAGAAAATTCAAATACTTGCGCCTGTTGTACGAGGACGAAAAGGACATTACCGCGAGTTGTTTTCAGAAATTTTGCGCGATGGTTTTTTACGCGCGCGTATTGACGGTGAAATTCAAGAATTGATTGACGACTTTAAAGTTGACCGGTACAAAACACATGATATTGAAATTGTAATAGACAGATTAAAAGTAAATCAATCTTCGCGTTATAGAATCCGTCAATCCACAGAAGTTGCATTGAATTACGGAAACGGCAACATAATAATTTTTGATGAGAAAGAAGATCACTGGTTCAGCCGCAATTTTGCTTGCGCTCATTGCGGTATTGGGTTCCAGGAATTAGCGCCGAATTCATTTTCATTTAATACTCCATACGGTTCATGCCCCGATTGCGACGGCCTCGGTGAAAAGAAAGAATTGGATATCAATTTAATTATACCGGATTGGGATAAAACTATTAACCAAGAAGGATTAGCTCCGCTTGGAAAACCGAGAGGAATTTGGTTTTTTAATCAACTCGAAGGCATCGCCGAAAAATATAATTTCAATTTTGATACACCTCTAAAAGATTTTTCCAAAGAACAAACTGATGTTTTGTTTAACGGGACGAAAGAGAAAATTCCGTTTAAATATACTTACAGCGGCGGAAGATCAGTTACATACATGCATAAATTCGGCGGTGTGTTGAATTATATAAAACACTATTTCGACAGCACTTCATCAAACAAAATACGCGAATGGGCGGAATCGTTTATGAATACCGCAACATGTTCAACTTGCGGCGGCGGTAGATTGAAAAAGGAATCTTTAGCGGTAAAAATAAATGATAAAAACATTTCCGAAGTGACTTCATTATCAATTGAAAAATCATTAAAGTTTTTTAATGAACTTGATTTAACCGAGCGTGAACACTTGATAGCAAAACAAATTTTAAAAGAAATTACTTCACGCCTGGAATTTTTATTGAATGTCGGTTTGAACTATTTAACGCTTGACCGTTCGGCGCGAACTTTATCCGGCGGCGAATCCCAAAGAATTAGATTAGCAACACAAATAGGTTCTCAGCTTTCCGGTGTTCTTTATGTTTTAGATGAACCTAGTATTGGTCTTCATCAATCGGATAATGTAAAACTTATCAACTCATTAAAAGATTTGCGCGATCTCGGTAATACTGTTATAGTTGTTGAACATGACCGCGAAACAATTGAAAGTTCGGATTACATTATCGATCTTGGTCCGCGTGCAGGTGAACACGGTGGTGAATTATGTGTGCAGGGTAATACGGAAGAAATTTTTAAATCCAAAAACAGCCATAATTCTTTGACTGTGCAGTATCTTAAAAATAAAATGAAAATTGAAATTCCGGAGAAACGACGAAAGGGAAACAAAAAATTTATCGAGTTAATCGGGGCAAGCGGAAATAATCTAAAGAAAGTTAATCTGAAAATTCCCATCGGTTGTTTTACTGCAGTTACGGGAGTTAGCGGTTCCGGCAAATCTTCGTTAATAAATGAAACGCTTGTAAAAATTCTTTATAAGAAAATTTATAATTCGAAAGTTGTTCCGCTTCCGTTCAAAGAGATTAAGGGTTTGGATGAAATAGATAAGATTATTGAAATTGATCAGTCGCCGATTGGCAGAACACCCCGCTCTAATCCGGCTACTTATACTGGTCTATTTACGCATATCCGCGATTTGTTTGCCCAAGTTCCGGAATCAAAAATACGGGGTTACGCGGTTGGAAGATTCAGTTTTAACGTAAGCGGCGGACGATGCGAAGAATGTGAAGGCGACGGACTCAAAAAAATTGAAATGAATTTTCTGCCGGATGTTTACGTCCTTTGCGAAGTTTGCAACGGCAAACGTTACAACCGCGAAACTCTTGAAATACTTTACAAAACAAAATCGATTTCGGATGTGCTCGATATGACGGTTGAAGAAGCAGTCGATTTTTTTGAAGACTTCCCTGCATTAAGCAGGAAAATTAAAGCACTAAACGATGTCGGTTTGGGTTATATAAAACTTGGTCAGCAGGCAACAACACTTTCGGGCGGTGAAGCGCAGCGGGTTAAACTTGCAACGGAATTAAGTAAAATCGGCACTGGAAAAACTTTATATGTGTTGGATGAACCGACAACAGGGCTTCATTTTGAAGACGTAAGAATTTTGATGAAAGTATTGAACCAGCTGGTTGACAAAGG
Organism: Bacteroidota bacterium; assembly: GCA_023397505.1. Classification (GTDB taxonomy): domain Bacteria; phylum Bacteroidota; class Ignavibacteria; order Ignavibacteriales; family Melioribacteraceae; genus JAEWUC01. Next base: position 226,522 of record JAEWUC010000001.1, read on the forward strand.
AAATACAGTTGTTGTAGTTGAGCATAATCTTGATGTAATAAAAATTGCAGATCACGTAATTGATCTGGGCCCGGGAGGCGGGGAATACGGCGGGGAAATTATTGCTGCCGGAACTCCAGAAGATGTTTCTGAGAATAAAAAAAGTCTTACAGGAAAATTCTTAAAAAAGGAATTGACGAGAAAGTAATTTTATAAAGGGGATAAAATGAAAACTACAATAAACGATTTTCATGCGTATCGTTCCGAGATGAACGAACGGATATTAAATTCGGGATTTAGAGACTTTAATAAATTTTTTGCGCTTGATAATAAAGCATATGTGGATGGCGCACTTCCGGCAAAAACGAAAGAGTTAATGGGATTAACTGCATCAATGGTTTTAAGATGCAACGATTGTATTTTATATCATATCGACCGATCGATAGAAGAAGGCGCTACCGAACAAGAATTATATGAAACATTTAATATTGCATTAATAGTCGGCGGTTCAATCGTGATTCCGCATCTGCGTTACGCCGTAGAAAAAATGGATGAAATATTTAAAATGAAAAATAAACTTGAACAGTAAATTTTACGAAAGGGGATTAAATGAAGATCATTTTCGCAAGCCAGAATAAAGGCAAGATTAAAGAGGTAAAAGCAATTTTTAATAAATCAAATTTTCAAATTATTTCACTTTATGATCTCGGCAACGATATGGATGTTGAAGAAACGGGCTTAACTTTTTATGACAATGCTTTTTTAAAAGCTAAAGCGGTTCATGATTTGTATAAAGAACCAGTTTTTGCAGATGATTCCGGACTAGTGATTGAACAACTTGACGGACGACCCGGAGTAATTTCGGCACGATATGCAGGCGAAGGGTGCAGTTTTGAAGACAATAATTTAAAAGTTATTAGCGAATTGTGGAATCTTCCCGAACCTCATAAAGCAAAATTTGTAAGCACTGCACTTTTTTATGATGGAATAAATATTATCGAATCCGTTGGTGAATTGCATGGACAAATTATAAAAGAACAAAAAGGAACGGAAGGTTTTGGGTATGACCCAATATTTATTCCAGATGGTTATGATAAAACAATTGCAGAATTAAGCTTCGAAGAAAAAAATAAAATCAGTCACCGGGCTAAGTCATTTGAAAAACTAAAAGAATTGTTGTCGGAAAAATTTCTTAAATAATCTAAAATTATTTTTGAATTGAGCCGTTGTTTCCGCGTCTCAAAACATTATTATTTCTCAGCTATTACAACTTGCACTAATCCGAAAGTAAGTGAATGTCTTTTTACATTCGTAAAACCACTTTTAATTAGAAGAGAAACGAGATCAACATTTTTATCAAACTCTCCAACCGATTCGGGTAAATAAGTGTATGCTTCATTGTCTTTAGAAATTATCCTACCGATAGCGGGAAGTACTTTATTAAAGTAGAATAAATAAAAATTCCTGATTAGTTTGTTAGAGGGGAGTCTGAATTCAAGAATTGTTGCTTTGCCTTTAGTTTGCAGAACTCTAAAAAAAGAATTAAAACCTTCCGATAAATCATAAAAATTACGAACGCCGAATGCTACGGTAATATTTGTGAAAGAGTTGTCTTTATACGGTAAATGCTCTGCCACGCATTGAACTGTTTTACCGTTTATCCATGCGGCCTTCTTATTAAACAAATTTAACATGTTGTGGGAAAGGTCGGCGCCGAAAATATTTAGAATGTTATTTTTTCTTGCAGTTATTGCAAAATCACCCGTACCGCAGGCAATATCGAGCAGAATAGAATTCGAATTCATTCCTGAAAATTTAATAGCTTTTTTACGCCAATAAAAATCTACGCCCGCGCTAAGGAAGTGATTCAAAAAATCATACCTGTGCGAAATAGAGTCGAATATTCTTTTTACTTGTGTTTTTTTATTTATGGTTTCCATTTATGAATTCATTTTGCTATGTTTTAATCAAAATTATGAAAGCAAATTTATGGATAAATATCTTAATGCAATAAGACAAAATGTGTGTTCAATTTGCGTGGATTCTGACGAACACTGTAGATGTACATTATCTTCAGACGAAAGTTGTGCTATAGAATTTTATTTGCCTCAAATTGTCGAAATTGTGATTAACTCTGAATCGGAAGACATACATTCGCTGCATAATAAATTGCATGAAAAAATATGTGTTTCATGCAGAAATGAAAGCAGCGGAAATTGTTATTTGCGTGATGATGCAAATTGTTCAATTGATAGATACTTTTCCTTGATTGTTGAGACTATACAAAAAACTTCGAAGGGAAATAACTAGTATTTTTATTCTGAATAAGTTTGGGTAGAAAACCAGATTAAGAACAAGAGCCTGCCTCGCGTTGCTGGAGGCAAGACGGGCATGAGCTAGAAGTTAGTTATGCCGAATAGTAATTATTCGTGTTCGTTGCCACCATTCAAAAATATATTTACCACTCCACATTGTTATAATTGCGAAGAGCAGTCCGCCAATTAAATCCGTTACATAGTGATACCGTAAATAAACTGTTGAGAATATCAGTAATAATCCGTTTGGGATTAAAAAATATTTTGTGTTGCTTCTTAATTTTACCGACAAATACATCACTAGCAGAGTCATTTGTGTATGTCCACTCGGGAATGCATCCCTCTGAACAACTAAAGCCGGGTTGGGAGTACCGTATGGAATCGATTCGCCCGAATTTACAATTTCTCTAAGATAATCAGTTAAAAACAAACCGGGCATTTCAATGTTATTCATCTCAAAATTATGAAGCGTAAAACGGGGTCCAATTGCGGGCCATATAATGTAGCCGATGTATGATAATATGAATCCGTAAACAACAATAAATGCAGAATAATCAAATTCATCTTTCTTATTATCTAATATCAAGCTGATGCCAAGAATTACCGGTAAGAAATAAAACGTGCCATAAACTATTTGTAATAATTCCGTTAGTAGAGGATTTGTAATATACATCAAGTAGTGCGTTGGATCTGTACCGAAAATAAAACGGTCTATTTTGATTAATGCGTTGTCATAAATTACTCCACGAATCGGATCAATCATTGTGTACAGTTCTTTGAATATTAAGAATATTAGCGGAACGAGATACCAATAATGCAGCTGTCTCCAAATGATTTTATTCTTTTTCCTATCAATGTGTGAAATAAAAAAAACATATATAGTTATTACTGAATTCAATAGAACATTGAGGTACCATGTTTCAATCCTTTCGGGAAATATAAAATTAAGAACAGATAAAAATTGACAAAAAACTATTACAATTAAATCGGTAGGATTTAATCCGGCAAAAAGGTTTATAACTTTTTTCATCATTAAAGAAAAAAGAATGTAATAATTGAAAGATATATTGTTAATCCGAAAATATCGTTCATTGTAGCAACAAATGGTCCCGTTGCAATTGCAGGATCTGCGCCAAGCCGTTTAAGAAACAAAGGTATAGTTGAGCCCATAACGGTTGAAAAAATCATAATTAAGACTAATGTTGAAGCAAGTATAGCGGAAAATAAAAACTCGGCTTTAAAGAAGTAATGAGTAGCAATCATTAAAATAGCGGCACACATTACACCGTTTAACAATCCAACCAAAAACTCTTTAAATATTTTTTTAAAGTTATAAGAAATCCAAACGTCGTGTTCGGTTAATCTTCGTACCATTACAATTGCGGCTTGTGTGCCTGAGCTTCCGCCCATAGCCATTACGATAGGTATGAAAAAACTTGCGATAACAATTTTTTCTATTGAGGCCTGGAAAGATGAAAGCACGACGGCACTTATCAATTCGCCGAAAAGTGAAACGAAGAGCCATGGAAGACGGTTTCTGGAAATTTTAAATGAACTGTCGCTGTGCTCTTCATCGTCGGATAAACCGGCAAATTTTTGAATATCTTCTTCCGCTTCCTCGCCGAGAACATCAACAACGTCGTCGATTGTAATTCTACCAAGCATTATGCCTTCGTTATCAACAACAGGTAAAGCAAGTAAATCATATTTTTTCATAATGTTGGCAACTTCTTCCTGATCAATATCTGGAGTAACGGTAACCAGGTCCTCAGATAAAATAGTTTTCAGCTTTGTATCAAGCGGGTGGGTGAGCAAATATTTTATCGGTACTAAGCCGATTAATTCTTCGTTAGGTTTTAAAACATAAACATGGTAAATATGGTCGATATCGTCAGAATTAGTGCGGACTTGTTCTATAGCATCGGCAATAGTAGCTTCTTCGCCGACAAAAACAAAATCCGTGTTCATCAAGCCGCCGGCGGTATCGTCCTCGAATTTTAGAAGTTCTTTAACTTCTTCAGAAGATTCCGGTTCAATATTGTCTAAAACTTCTTCGGCTATTTCATCGGGGAGTTCGCTTACGATATCGGCTGCATCGTCAACATCCATTTCGTCAACGATATCGGCAATCTTCTCGGTATCTATTTCCTGTAGAATTTTTTCGCGGAGATTCTCATCAATTTCGAGAATTACTTCGCCGGCCGTTTCATTATCTAGTAGATTGAAAACGTATCTTGCATTTGTAACATCGAGATGATTTATTACTTCGGCAATATCCGCCGAGTGAAAATCAGCTAATATTGCAATAAGACTTGGAGCGGCTCTTTCTTCGATAAGTGCTTTTATATCCTGAAGTACTTCGGGATCTTCTTCTATTAAATCTTTAAGACTCTTGATTTCTTCGGCCATCAAGCTGCTCCTTTATTAGGTTGGCAAGTTTAATGAACTCGTGAATTGATAATTCTTCAGCGCGTTTCGTCAATAGGTATGACAAAGAATCAAAATTTACGCTGCCAAATATACTATTACTTAATGAATTTTTTAATGTTTTTCTTCTGTTGCCGAACGCCGCTTTTACAGTTTGAATTAATAACTTATCATCAATGTTTGAGGGCGGTAAATCGTTAAATGTTAATTGAACTATTGCCGAATTTACTTTTGGTTTCGGATAAAAAACATTGGGCGATATTTTAAAACATAATTTAGTTTCGGCAAAGTAATTTATTAGTACACTTAAAATTCCGTAATCCTTTGTTCCTTGTTTGCCGGTAATTCTTTTAGCAACTTCATACTGTGTCATCAAAGTTGCATCTTTAACAAAAGCTCTGTTTTCAATTAGTTTAAATAAAATTGGCGACGTTATATTGTAAGGGATATTTCCAATTATGCGCAATTTTCCCCAAGAAAAATCTTTTAAGTTTATGTCTAGAAAATCATGGTTGATTATTTCTATTGAAGGAAATTTGCTTCGTAAATCGTCAATGACTCTGAAATCAATTTCCACTGCGGTGTATTTTTTAACTTTATCATGAAGAAGGGAAGTCATTGATCCTGTACCGGGACCGATTTCTAAAACATAATCATCAGGTGAAGGATTAAATTCATTTACTATTTTTACAATAGTGTTTTTATCGGTTAGATAATTTTGTCCGAATCTCTTTAAAGGTCTGATTTTATTGTTCACAGTACATTACCGGTTTCTAAACTTGGAAAACACAAATTGTAATTACGTCCGCAATATAATTGTTTATGCGTGAAATATTATTCGGTAAAAAAAATATTTATATTTTTGTTCGTAAAAGGATTGTTGAAAATGTTCGAAATAATTTTTTTAACCGCGCTTTCATTTTATTTCATACAGCTAATCATATTTTCAATTGGAGCCGGTAAGAATTATGATAAACTTAAAGACAATGAATTGCCTTCAGTTTCGGTTATTGTGGCGGCGAGGAATGAAGAAGATAACATTTTAGATTGTATGAGATCGTTGGATAATTTAATTTATCCCAAAGATAAAATTGAAATAATTTTAGTGAACGATCACTCTACAGACAAGACCGGTGAAATTATTTCCTCATTTATAATGAACAAACCAAAATTCAAATCAATAGTGCCGAATGAACAAATAGGTCATCTTAAAGGTAAAACAAATGCGCTGTCAAATGCGGTTAAGATTGCACGGGGAGAAATTATTTTAACAACTGATGCAGATTGTACTGTTTCACCAACTTGGGCAAAAACTCTCGCTTCATATTTTATAAACGAAGTTGGTTTTGTCGGCGGATTTACTACTCAGAAAAGTGATAATGCTTTTGCAGGAATGCAGGCTATTGATTTTATTTATTTGCTAACTGTTGCCGCGGGTGCACAAAATTTAGGAAAACCTTTAAGCTGCATCGGCAACAATATGGCGTATAGAAAATCCGCATACAATGAAGTCGGCGGCTATGAAAAACTCAAGTTCTCGGTTACGGAAGATTTTAATTTATTAATGGCAATTTCAAAAACAAAAAACTGTAAAATAATTTATCCTCTTGATGAAGGTACCTTGGTTACATCAAAGCCATGCGCTGATTGGAAAACACTTTTTTGGCAGAAGAAACGCTGGGGAGTTGGCGGCATGAATAGCGACTTTATCGGCTATCTTGTAATGGCATGGGGATTTATTTCTCACATATGTATGTTATTAACACCTTTGTTTTTCATCCCCACGGTTTTATATTTGTGCCTCTTTAAAATATTTGTTGATTACTTTTTTGTTTATCCTGTATTCAAAAAACTGAAGCTGACAATGAAGCTAAGTCATTTCATCGCTTTTGAAATTTACTTTATTGTTTATGTAATACTTCTTCCTTTTTTTGTATTGACAAATCAAAAAGTAAAATGGAAAGGAAGAGAATACTGAATTCAGAGTTTAGAATACAGAATGTTGAATAAAACCAATACTTAATTATATCGGAAAAGTTTATAAATATTATGAATAAAAAAATTACTGTTTTTGTGCTGTTGTTCTCAGCGGTTTCATTTGCTCAAAATAAATTGGAATTATTTCCCGATGATTTAACAATCCAACCTTTTACTGCAAATACACTCGAACCGAAGCTTGGTTTTGTATTTCAAATGGGTAAGAATGAATTGCGGCTTGATATTGGTAATTCAATAGATATTATCCGTTACGAAAAATGCCCAGGCGAAATTTTTTCTTTCGGCGCCGATCTTTTTACATATACTTTACTCCGCGGCGAAAAGAATTTTCATTTCCCGGTTGATGCTGTTGATTATCTTTTTGGAATTAACGCCGCTTATAAAAAAAATGTTGATGATGAAAATGAATACGGTGCGCGTTTAAGAATTAGTCATATAAGCGCACATTTTGTAGACGGACATTACGACGGCGCAAATAATCAATGGCGGGACGAACACAACCCCCGTGTTTACAGCCGTGAGTTTATTGAACTGATGCCTTACTACAAAATAAATTCATTCCGTGCGTATGCCGGTTTTACTTACTTGTTTCATGTTACTCCTTCAATAATTAATAAAGATAATTACCAGGTCGGCTTCGATTATTTCTTTAATAATATTATTTCACAAAATATTACTCCGTTCATTGGTTACGATTATAAATTAACGCATCTGGATAAATACACTGCCAACCATTCTGCTTCAATTGGCATTAAGTTTGGGAAATTTCAAGGCAGAGGACTGAGCGTTTACATAAATTATTTTTCAGGCAAAAGTATTCATGGAGAATATTTTGATTTCAATAAAGAGTACATTGCACTCGGTTTAAATTTGGATTTATAGAATGCCCGATAATTTTTCAGAAGTGTTTTCTAAAATCTTTCCTAAAAAGACGGAAAAAAAACGGTACTTCATTAACATTGTTTTATTCATAATAACTTTTATTACAACTGTCATTGCCGGCATTCAATGGACAACCGGCAATATGGGACCGTACGAAATCAACGAACTGCTAAGTGGATTGCCTTACGCGCTCTCAATTCTTTTCATACTTGGAGTTCATGAATTTGGACATTATTTCGCAGCGGTTAAACATAAAGTTAAGGCAACTCTTCCTTACTTTATTCCGTTCCCTCCTATACCGGGATTTTTTAATTTCGGCACAATGGGGGCAGTAATAAAAACTAAATCGGTTATTCATAGTAACAAAGCAATGTTTGATATTGGAATTGCAGGACCGCTTGCAGGTTTTGTAGCGTGTTTAATTGTTTTGATTTACGGTTTTACGCATCTTCCACAGGTAGATTACATCCTTGCAATCCACCCGGATTATTTTTCGCCGGAATACGGTAAAGATGCAATTAGTTTGGAATTCGGTAATACGCTTTTGTTTCATTTACTAAAATCAATTTTTACAGATTCAAGTCAGTTTGTTCCGCCGATGTCTGAAATTTATCATTACCCGTATTTATGCGTCGGTTGGTTCGGACTTTTTGTAACAGCGATGAATTTAGTACCGGTCGGGCAATTGGACGGGGGTCATATAATTTTTAGTATGTTCGGCGAAAAAATTCACGAAGCAATCGCAAGTATTTCGATGATCATATTATTAATTATTGGTGTAGGCGGTATTGTAGATTCCTTCTTTAATCTGGACCTTGGATTTGGATGGACGGGCTGGTTATTCTGGGCTTTCATACTTTACTTTTTTATTAAAGTAAAACATCCGCCGGTTCCGCAATTTGAAAAACTTGGTATGGGTAGAATGATTCTTGGCTATATAGCAATCATAATTTTTGTTTTATCATTTTCGCCAACTCCTTTTGTTATTTCTTTTTGATGTTCATAGTTTTTATTGAAGGGGATACGGATTAATTAAGATTGGTTATGAAGTATCATGATAAATCATAAAAGATTATAATGAATCCGTGTCCAATTGCCTTACAGTTTTTTGGTACATAAACATTAATCTTGACAAAATCATAAATCATTACTTAGATTTGCCGCAGTAAAAAGGGAAAGAATATAGAGAAACTGCTACCGTAATTTTTTTGTAATTCAATTTTGATAACAAAGAGCAAATTCTCTATGATTATTTCTTTTTTTATTCATACCGAAAATTCATTTCGCAAAAACAAAAGGAACATCCAATTGAAATTAAATTACATCTTAGTTGTTTTATTATTTATTGGATTTGCCGCATGCGACGATATTCCTAATGACACTATTGAAAAAAACTCAACAGCCATTAGTGTAAAAAGTATTAATGCCCCGGATGGATTTGTCTTAACGAGAACAGATTCTAATTTTGTTGCTTCTGTTGAATTTGAAAATTCATCTCCAATTTTAGAATCATGGATAACCGTAAAATCAATTGATGGAAGTATTGTCGTATCGCAGAAATCGGATTTGGTTGATAACGGGATTGTTCAAAATTCGGGAGATGTGAAAACCGGCGATAATATTTTTTCTACTATCGTAAAGATGGGCAAAAGGTTTCCCGTTGAAAAATATAATATCGACTTTTACGCAAATATCTCTGAAGGTAATTCCGGTATTAAAACATTAAAGCTCGGCTCACATATTTTTAATTATGATAACGGACAGAATAATGTTGCACCAGTACTTTCACAATTAAACATCCCGTTATCAGTTGCCCGTGAACAACAATTTTCATTTTCGATTAAAGCAGATGATCCAAACGGTCAGTTCGATGTAGCTTCTGTTTATTATGAACTTTATAGACCGGACGGAACAAAAGTATCAAACAGTAACGGACTTACAAAATTCCCGATGTTTGATGACGGTGTAACAGCCGGAGATAAAACAAAGGGTGATGGAATTTATACTGTTGCTTTAACTTTCCCGGCAAATCAAGAAGCAGGGAAATGGAAATTTATTTTTTACGCTGCAGACAGAAACGGATTGATAAGCGATCCGGTAACAAATGAAATCACAGTCAATTAAGGTGATATGAAAAAGACATTAATCATTTTATTTGCGTTTGTATCATTTAACATCCTTGGGCAAAATTTACCCAAGAGTTATAGTTTGGATGAAGCCAAACTATCGAAGGCAAACGATGAGATTCAATCCAGCAATACTGTTGAAAGAATTGTTGTCAACGGCAATACGGTCTGGTTTGGTACGTCTCGCGGGTTAAGTAAAACAAAAGACAGCGGAAATTCATTTACGAATTTCTATAATGACGATGTATTCGGCACCGAAAGTATTTCTGCGGTCGGCTATTACGATGGTGCAGTCTGGGCAGCAAAATGGCATTCTGAAAAAATTTCAGGCAGTAATGTCCCAACCGGTGGCGGATTAGTTTATTCACTCAATGAAGGTGAGAACTGGGTTAAAATTGAACAGCCTATCGACGACCCCGGCGATTCTTCTATTGTTTACGGAATAAATAATATCCGTGCATTGCCCGTAACAGTTCCGCAGCAAAATTTTATTTACCAAATGGCTTTTACAAAAAACACAATTTGGATTGCAACATTTGCCGGGGGATTGAGAAAATCTACAAACATGGGGCAATCCTGGCAAAGAGTTATTTTGCCGCCGGATAATCTGGATTCTATAAAACCTTCCGATCAACTTAATTTTTCTTTGCAGCCGCAAGCCGGTAATTTCGGGAAAGAGTCACATTTAAATCATAGAGTGTTTTCGGTTGTCGCTGTTGATGATGATACACTTTACGTAGGTACTGCAGGCGGAATAAATAAAAGTATAGACGGAGGTATAAGCTGGGTAAAGTTTAATCATGCAAATCAAAGTAAACCGATATCCGGCAATTTTATTTGGACAATGAAATACAACAGAGCAGATAACTCATTGTGGGCTGCTACGTGGAAAGCCGAAGGGCAATCAGAATATTATGGAATAAGCGTTACTCGCGACGGAGGCAAATCATGGAATGTCTTTTTACCCGATGAAAAAACTCACGACGTTGCTTTCAATTACATTGGAACTGCACCAAATCTTTCTGCAGACGATGTTTTTGCTGCTACAGAAAATGGGTTGTTCCGTTCAAATAACTACGGCAATACTTGGTTATTATCCCCGACGATAGTTGATCAAAAAACGAGTTTTAGATTAACTACAAATAAATTTTTAGCCGTTGAATCTCAAAAACTTTCTGCCAATGAGTTTAATGTATGGAGCGGAACAGATACAGACGGTTTGATTAAATATTTTGACAACACCGGGACCTGGAATGGAGATTGGACTATCTTTCTAAAATCAGGAAATAAAATTAATACGGGAGAAACTTTTGCTTTCCCGAATCCGTTTTCACCGGGTAATGAAGTAGTGAAAATTAAATACAACAACGTTAATTCGTCTTCGGACGTTACTATAAGAGTTTTTGATTTTGGTATGAATCTAGTTCGCACTATCATTCAGAATGCATCACGAGCAACAAATGACAATCAAATTGAAATATGGGACGGCAAGGACGAAAACGGCAAGATTGTTCCCAACGGAGTTTATTTTTACCGCGTAGATATTGGTTCGGATGAACCTATGTTCGGTAAAATTATGGTATTAATGTAAAACCAAATCGGGATGAAAAAATTGAAAAATATAATTTTATTATTAGCGGTTTTATGTTCGGCTGTTCTTGCACAGCCCGAATATTCTGAAATCGGCAGTATGCCCGGTGCGTTTAGCAGGATGGGATTCGGTGCAAGAGGAATGGGAATGGGCAATGCGTTGTCATCGGTTAAAGATGGAAACATATCAACATATTATAACCCGGCGCTCGCTGCATTTCAAGAAGGAAATTTATTTCAAACATCTTATTCATTTTTATCTTTGGACCGTTCGCTAAACTTTGTGAACTTTGGAAGAAAATTTGAACTTGGTACAAAACAGATGCCCGACGGCACAACTAAACCCCGATCAATAGCCGGTGTAAATATCGGATTGATAAATGCAGGCGTTTCAGATATCGGAGCGTACGATAATCAAGGTAATAAATATGATGATTTATCAACTTCAGAAAACCAGTTTTATGTTGCTGTGTCAAATAGATTTTCCGATAAACTTGCAATAGGAATCGCGTTTAAGTTTTATTATTACAAACTATATGAAGAAGTAACTTCCACAGGGCTTGGTTTTGACCTCGGCGCTTTGTACAGCTTTAACGACGCTCTAACTTTTTCGTTTATGCTTTCGGATATAAACAGCAAATACAATTGGGATACGGGAAAGATTTATGGTCAGAGTGGAAAAATCACAAAAGACAAATTCCCGCTTCTTAAGAAATTCGGTGCTTCGTATAATTTTAAAGAACAGAAAATAATTGCTGCCTTGGAAATTGAAAGCAGCAATGCGGGCACAAATTTTTTACGCGGCGGTGCCGAATACAATATTTATACTGATCTGTTTCTCCGTGCAGGCTTTGATAAATTTAATTTGAGTAATTCCGATTTTCCTATTCGTCCTTCATTCGGATTCTCGTATTTTTACAATGTAGCTTCTTACAAACTAGGGGTTGATTACGCTTTTGTAATTGAACCTTATTCATCAAGCGATCAACATATTGTTGGCATAAATTTTAATTTCTGAGAATATGAAAAAATTATTATTACTCATTCTTATATCAACCGGCGGTTTGTGTGCGCAGACTGCCGGTAATTCCGGTTTATCGTTTTTGAAACTCGGTTTTGGCGCGCGTAATATTGCCATGAGCGATTTGGGTGTTGTTGCGGTAAATGATTTATCATCACTTAATTATAACCCGGCTTTATTAAGAGAAAACATAAAACAGCAGTTTTCTTTTACTCATAATTCTTTATTCCAAGATTTAAGTTCCGAAATGTTTGCCGGAAGTTTTTCTCTTTTTAATATGCCTTTTGCTGTTGGAGTGAATACTACATCGGTCGATAATATCGAGATAAGAACAAAACCAGGCGAACCGGACGCTACTTTCAACGCAAATTATTTTACAGCTAGTATTTCTACCGCATTAAATATTTATGAAAATTTGAACGGCGGCGTTTCTATAAAATATCTTTATGAAAGTATGTACTCGGATGATGCAACAGGATTAGCGTTTGATCTTGGTTTAAGTTACAGGGGATTGATTGAAGGAATGTCGTTCGGCGTTACCTTAAGAAACATCGGAAGTATGAATGATTTGAGAAACGAGAATACAAAACTACCGACGGATTTTCGTGCAGGCGCGGCATATTCATTTGGCTTGGAACAAGTGAATTTAGCTTTTACTACTCTAGCCGGAATTCAAAAATACACGGATACGGACGATATGCATCTCCACGTTGGCGGCGAAGCGGTTTATAACAATTTCTTCTCCGTTCGTCTTGGTTATATGAGCGGTTACGATGCTAAAAACATTACCGCCGGTTTTGGTCTATTATGGAAAAGTCTGAATATCGATTATGCTTATGTTCCGGTTAAGTATGGCTTAGGCGATTCGCATATTTTCTCTTTCACTTATACATTTTAATTAAATAGGAAATTTGAAAAATCATTTCAGAAATCAATTCGCACTTAACTGCAAATTGACTATTTTTAGCGAGTCCTTTTTGTTAATTCTTGTACAGAGCTAAAATGGAAATAATCAAATACTCCGAAGAATGGAAAGAAAAGTGGGACCGTTTTGTTCTTGATTCGAACAACGGTACAATGTTTCACCTGCAAAAATTTTTTGATTATCACACTCCCGGCAAATTCAAATTCGATCACTTAATATTTCTGGATAAAGGAAATATAAAAGCGCTTCTTCCCGGCACAATTACGAAAGAAAATATTTTTGAATCGCCGGTGGGAGCGAGTTACGGATCAATTGTTACAAAGGATATAAAATTTGCCGACGCAATGGATGTTGTCTCGCTGCTGCTTGACTATTGTAGGAAGAACGGAATTAAAGGATTGGAATTAACCGCCGCACCAATGGTTTATGAAAATCATCCTAATCAAAATTTAGATTTTGCGATGTTGTGGCAAGGATTTAATTACTCTCTTCATTACATATCGAGCGCAATAAAACTTGATAAAGATACAGATATACTTGAAAGATTTTCACCAACCGTCCGCCGCAATGTTCGTAAAACGATGAAGGATTTTAATCTTCGAGTTGAAATCAACGAACGTTATGATGAATTTTACCCGATACTAATCGAGAACAAATCGCGCCATAATGTTAAGCCAACACATTCATATGAAGATCTGCTGAAGTTGAAAGAACTTATGCCTGAGCGTTTGAAATTGTATATGGTTTATCTTAAAGATAAACCTATCGGCGGCTCGCTGATGTTTTATCCCAATAAAAATGTTGCTTTATGTTTTTACAACATGCTTCTTTATGATTATGCCGAGTACAAACCCATTCAACGCGTAATGTATGATGTTGTAAAAGATTCTACAAAGAACGGGTACGGCTATGTAGATATCGGGGTTTCGCAGGATACAAAAGCTGCAAACCCTATGACACCGAGTATGAACTTAATCGAATTCAAAGAAAAATTCGATGCAAAAACTATTATGCGCAACACTCTTTCAATTAAATTGTAACAGGCATGGGGAAATCTAAAAAAGTCTGCATGGCTTTTCTCGGTAATCCTCTTCACGATTCGCGCATAACTAATCTTACAAACTCTTTACGTTACGACGGATACCGTGTTTTGTGTATCGGCTTCGACTGGTTCATAAATCCTAAAGATTATGAAGATGACTATTTCAAAGTATTTAAACTTGTCAAAGGTAAAATTCGATTATTTTTCTATCTGAAATTTTCATTTAAGTTGTTTAAAGAACTTTTTAAAACACATGCAGATTTATATATCGCCGAAGATTTTTATACGCTCCCTTTAGTTACAATTATTGCGAAAGTAAAAAAATCAAAAGTATACTATAACAGCCGCGAGCTTTATGCATTCCTCGGCGGACTTCGAAACCGCCCTTATCTTCAAAAACTTGTAAAGGCAATTGAGCAATATTTTATTAAGAAAGTTGAGCTGGTTTTAACTACCGGAGAAATGGATTCTGCATTTCTCGAAAAATTTTACGGAATAAACAACACTCTTGTAATACGAAATATTCCGTTGTTCCAAAAACCAACCCGTAAAATTGATTTTAGAAAAGAGTACGGAATTCCCGACAACAAAATTATTTTGTTATATCAAGGAGTTCTTTTGGAAGGGCGGGGAATACCGTTAATAATGCGTGCGATGTGCCAAGTTGGAAATTCGGTTTTGTTAGTTCTCGGCGACGGCGAACAAAAACATAATTTCCAAAAACTTGCAGCTGAACTTGGCGTTAACGATAGAATTATTTTTGCAGGTACAATTCAACAAAGTGAATTAATTAATTATACAGCCGGTGCAGATATCGGTTTGTCATTAATTGAAAATATAAGTGTCAGTTATTACCACGCACTTCCTAATAAATTGTTTGAATATATTATGGCGGGTTTGCCGGTGCTTTCGAGTGATCTTCCTCAAATGAAGAAAATTATTGATGATTACAAAGTAGGCGAAGCTATTGATATTACAAATGAAAACAACATTGTTGATTCCTTGAAAAATTGGGAAACAAATCCTGAAGTAATTGCTAAGTATAAAATTAATTGTATCTATGCGGCAAGGGAATTGAATTGGCAGGCGGAATATGAAAGAACAAAAACTAAGTTGTTGAATTTTTGATGCCGAAGCAGAAAAGGATATTAATTGTACGACCAGACCGCATCGGCGATGTAGTTTTATCAACTCCATTACCTCGGGAAATTAAAAAAACATTTCCCGGTAGTTTTGTAGCTGTACTCGTCCGGAAATACACACAAGATATTTATATCAATAATCCAAATGTCGATAAAATTATTCTTATTGACGATGGTGATAATTCATATAAATCTTTTTTTAGAAAAGTTAAAGAATTCCGCAGTTATAAATTCACGCATTCTTTAACACTGCTTCCAACGGAAAGATTGAATTACTTATTATTCTTTGCCGGAATACCATATCGCGTTGGAGTCGGACATAAGTTTTACCAGTTTATAACATTTACAAAATATGTGTCGCGCAATAAATATATCCCTTTACGTCATGAAGCAGATTATTGTATGGACCTCGCGCGAAAAATTGGTGTGCAGACCGGTGACCTTTCAACAGAAATATTTTTGACAGACATAGAGCGAATAATTGTTTCGGGAAAAAGGGATCAATATTTAAATGGTAAGAAATATTTAATTGGTATTCATACATCAAGCGGAAACTCCGCCCCTAATTGGTCAATTAAATCTTACAAGGAATTAATAGAAAAATTATCCGGCAGAGAAGATGTACAGGTAGTTGTAACCGATGATAAAATACATGATGAAATAAAAAATATTAAGAATGTTTTGTGTCCAAATGTTGGTTTAAAACTGCGCGAGTCATTTCTAAATTTTGCAGCGTTGGATTTATTAATTTCCGCTAGTACGGGGCCCATGCATATTACTGCAGCATTGAAGGTAAAAACACTATCAATGTTTTGCCCGATGACCGCCTGCTCGCCAAAGTTGTGGGGACCAAAAGGAAATGAAAGTATGATTGTTCTTCCAGATGACAACTACTGTAATTCCGTTTGCCCCGGTGATCCCAAGAAATGTACATTCGAAGGCGAGGGCGGAATTACTGTTGAAAAAATAATTGCAGAAGTTGAAAAGGAATTGATTTGAAGATTCACCAAAATTTTTTCCTCTAAAAAAAATCCATATATTAGCAACCCAAATTTTGCCAGGCTCCGATCGGCAAGTGAATACCCAATCCCGTCAGGTCCGGAAGGAAGCAGCGGTCAGTATTTTTCTTGGGTGATCGGTAAGTCTGGCATTTTGTTTTAAATGATTATCCCAACCCCTAAGCCGATGGTTTTTACTATATTCGCACAAAAAGATTTGAGTTTATGAACAATAAAAAAATTTTTATATGGGTAGGAGTTTCGTTAATTGTTTTTCTTTCACTCTCCGCAGTGGTAATGAGTTATTTAGCTTTCAAAGAGAGAAATAAACAGCAAACTGTAATTATTAAATCCGAACCACCGGCATACAAAGTATTTATTCCTCAAGTTCCCCAAGAAATGGAATTTTGCGGAGAGATGGTTCCATTAGATGATATTGACGTTCGTGAAAGAGTTGAAAGAGAATTAATTGTAAATGCACATTGGTATTCAGCTACGATTTTATATCTGAAACGTGCAAACAGATGGTTCCCTGTAATCGAACCAATTTTAAAAAAATATGGTATCCCGGATGATTTTAAATACTTGGCGGTAATTGAAAGCGGATTATCGAATGTAGTTTCGCCCGCAGGCGCGGCTGGGTTTTGGCAGTTTATGGAACCGGCTGGAAAAAAACACGGGCTCGAAATAAACAACGAGGTGGATGAAAGATATCATGTTGAAAAAGCAACAGTAGCCGCATGTAAATATTTAAAGGAATCGCATTTAAAATACAAAAGCTGGACTTTAAGCGCGGCATCATATAATTACGGATTAAACGGTATTGATAGGCAAATCGATAGGCAAAAAACAAATAATTACTATAATCTATACCTAAACGAAGAAACCTACCGCTTTGTAGCGAGAATACTTGCGATAAAAGAAATTTTCGAAAATCCCTCAAAATTTGGTTTTGAGCTTAAACCGGAAGAATTGTACCCCGAAATACCTTCAAAAAAGATAATGGTAAAAACTGGGATTGAGAATCTTGCGGATTTCGCAACGCAAAACGGTATTAATTATAAAATACTTAAAATTATGAACCCCTGGTTAAGGGATAAAACTTTGATTAATAAGTTCGGAAAAAGCTATACAATTCTAATTCCGGGAAGTGATGAATTTTTATTGGAAAATGAGTGATTATTTTGAAATTACTCATAGACAAATGCACAATTTTTTTTATCTTTGAGTCCAAAATTTTCCAACCAAAATTTTGAATCGACATGCCCTTCAAGAAAAAAGTTAAGTATATATTTGTTACCGGCGGAGTAGTATCCTCGCTTGGAAAAGGAATTACAGCTTCCTCAATAGGATTACTTTTAAAATTACGCGGTTACAGCGTTACAATTCAGAAATTCGATCCATATATAAACGTTGACCCGGGTACGATGAATCCGTTTCAGCACGGTGAAGTTTATGTTACCGACGACGGCGCAGAAACAGATCTGGACCTCGGTCATTACGAGCGCTTTCTCGACGTTGACATGACACGCGCAAACAACACCACTACCGGGCAAGTTTATAATGAGGTAATAACAAAAGAACGCAGAGGAGATTTCCTCGGAGCTACGGTTCAAGTTATTCCGCACATCACCGATGAGATTAAAAGAAGAATGAAAGCCCTCGGCGAAACAGGTAAGTATGATATAATTATTACTGAAATCGGCGGTACAGTTGGCGATATTGAAAGTCTTCCTTTTATTGAGGCGATGCGCCAAATAATGTTGGAGATTGGAAGAAAGAACGCGTTAAGCTTGCACGTTACTCTTGTTCCTTATATTCCTTCAGCCGGGGAAATGAAAACCAAACCTACGCAACACAGCGTTAAAAATTTATTGGAACTCGGCATTCAACCAAACATTTTGGTCTGCCGCTCGGAAAATAAATTAGCGAAAGATATACGCGAGAAGATTGCATTATTTACAAACGTCTCTAAAAATTCAGTATTCTCAGCTTATGATTGTTCAACAATTTATGAAGTCCCGTTGGTTTTGCACGATCAAAATTTGGATAGAATTGTTCTTGAAAAATTAAAACTTCCCGATATAAATATACATCTTGACGATTGGAGTAATCTTGTCGAGCAGATTAAAAATCCTTCATCGACTGTTAAGATTGCAATATGCGGCAAGTATATTGAAAACAAAGATGCATACAAAAGCATTTCCGAAGCTTTCGTTCATGCCGGTGCGGAAAATAATGTTAAAGTGAAAGCTGATTTTATTAGTTCCGAGGAGATTGAAGAGAAAGGTGCGGATAAAATATTGCCCGGATATGACGGTTTATTAATCCCCGGCGGTTTTGGAGAACGAGGAATCGAAGGTAAAATACAAGCTATTACTTATGCCCGCATAAATAAAATTCCATTCTTCGGAATTTGTTTGGGAATGCAGTGCGCCGTAATTGAATTTGCAAGAAACGTTTGCGGAATTAAAAAAGCTAATAGTGCGGAATTCGCGAAGAACAATAGCGCAAATGTAATTCATATAATGACGGAACAAATTAAGGTCAAAATTAAAGGCGCTTCTATGCGTCTTGGCGCTTACCCTTGTGTGATTCAGAAAAAAACTAAAGCTTTCGAAGCATACAAAAAACAGAAAATTTCCGAGCGCCACCGTCACCGCTTTGAAGTAAACAATAAATTCCGCGAAGTTATTGAGAAAAACGGGATGGTAATAAGCGGTATTTCACCCGATGAAAAACTTGTTGAAATGATTGAACTTAACGATCACCCGTGGTTTGTCGGTTGCCAATTTCATCCCGAGTTAAAATCTAGGGCAACTAATGCACATCCATTATTTAGGGAATTTGTAAAAGCGTCCTTTGAAAATACATTAAGGAAAAAATCAAATTGAGAAAATTTTTTTTTCTGTGTTTTTTAGTTATAGCTTGTTCGATTAAAACTTATGGACAATCAAATCTTCAAAGTATAATTCAATACGGCATTTCAAAAGCATACAACATGGAATTCGATGAGGCGGAAAAGATATTTAACCGCGCAATCGAAAATTACCCGCAGCAGCCGCACGGTTATTACAGAACTGCACAGCTTCATTTTTGGATTTACCTTGGTACAAGAGACCCTGGTGAGTATTATGTTTTTCTAAAATTTGCCGACCTCGCACAACAAAAGATTGATAAAATTCTTGATACCGACGAAAATAATTACCGTGTAACTTATATGGCAGGCAACCTGTCGTCTTATAAAGCAATGGCTTATTCAACTAATAATTCTTCAGTCGATCAATTGTGGGCAAGTAAAAAAGCCATTGATTATTTTGAACGGACATTAGAAATTAATAATAAATTCTACGATGCATATCTTGGACTTGGAATTTTTGATTACGCAATGGGCTTTGTACCGGATTTCCTAAAATGGGCGGTAAACTTAACGGGACTAACTTCCGACAAAGACCGGGGATTAAAGTATATAAAAACAGCATTTCACAGGGGTACGGATAGAACCGAAGCTGCTTTTCATCTCGCAAAAATTTATACGGATTATCTTGCTGATTACGACAGCTCATATTTATATCTCAACTATAATGTGGAAAAACATCCGAGCAATACTTTATTTCTATATCAATATGCTATAACATTTATTAAAGATCGTCAGCTTGATAGGGCAAACGACCTACTGAATGAAATTATCAGGTTGAACAACAAACATATTCCCCAAGTTACTGCGTTAGCCCATTTTCGTAAGGGCGAGATTCTTTTCAAAAAAAATAGATTTAAAGATGCTGTTAAAGAGTATGAAAAGTTTTTAAAGACCACTAAAGAAATCGATTTTGAAGGAACTGCGAATTATCATTTGGCGTTATGCCATAAATTTTTGGGGAATAATGACGAATACGAAAAGTATTTAAAATTAGCCGGCGAAGGTAATCAAGATATATTTGAAGATTCATACGCAAAAAATAAGAGTGAAGAATATATATCAAAAGGTATTTCTGATGAAGATTTAATGTTGATAAGAATGAAGAATAATCTTGAAGCAGGCAAATATAGAATCGTCTATGATAGTCTTAAAACGCTCCCCGATGGATTGAAAACGAACGAACAAAAATCTCTTGCTTTAATTTATTTTGCTGAAGCTTCTATACATGCAAAGAATTTCACTGAAGCAAACACCGCCTGCGAAAAATTACTTGAGTTATCGCATTCGAGAGAAAAATGGGTTGTTCCAAACGCTTACTTATTAATGGCAATGGCAAATTATGCTGTTAATGAAAAAAAAGAAGCAAAAAGACTAATCCAGGAAGCAAACGATAATAACAACTTTGAATTCAAAGATGTTATTCAAGCACAGATTGAATTCCTGAAAAGAAGATTGAATAGGCATTAAGAAAAATATTAATAAAATACTGATTTTGAGTCTGTTTTGATTGATATTTGGTTGTTAATTAGATAATTTTTTCTGGAAAATTTATACAATATGTTGAACATAGCAGCTTTTGTTTCGGGAAGGGGTTCAAACTTAAAATCGGTTTTCGAAAAGGTTTCGAAAGAAAAAATTAGAATATGTGCTGTTGTTAGCGACAAGAAAGATTGTCTTGCTGTTAATTTCGCTTCCCAAAATAACATCCCGGTTTTTGCTGTAAGCAACACAATTAAAAATGACTTTATTGATTACTCGCAATTGATAGGAAAGCTGAAAGAGTTATCTGTAGATTTAATTATGCTTGTGGGGTTTTTGAAAAAAATTCCCAATGAATTTGTTGACGCATTCGAAAATAAAATTATAAATATTCATCCTGCATTATTGCCTGCTTTCGGCGGTAAAGGTATGTATGGGATGAATGTTCATGAAGCAGTTTTTAAGTCTTCGGCAAAAGTATCCGGTGCTACTGTACATTTTGTTGATAAGATTTATGATAACGGTAAAATTATTGCGCAGCGCACAGTAGATATTGGCGATGTAAAAAATGCCGAAGAGATTGCGTCAAGAGTATTAAAAGCTGAACATGAATTACTTCCTTTTGTTGTTGAGAAGATTGCGGATAATAAAATAAAAATTGAAAATAACCGCGTTGTTATTTTAGAATAGCTACGGAGTAGATTTTTGAAAAAATATGCTTTAATCAGCGTTTCCGACAAAAAAAATATTGTTGCTTTTGCAAAAGAATTAAATTCTTTAGGATATCAAATAATTGCCACCGGCAATACCTCTAAACTTCTTTTCGAAAATAAGATTGACTGCATTGAGATTAAAGATTTTACATCTTCACCGGAAATTTTTTCGGGAAGAGTAAAAACTCTTAACCCGAAAATATTCGGTGGAATTTTAATGCGCCGCGATAATCTTAATGATCAAAAAGAAGCGTCGGAAAATGAAATTAATCCCATCGATATTATTTGTGTTAATTTGTATCCATTTCCACAAGTGGTAAATAGAAAAGATATTGGATTACAGGAGAAGATTGAAAACATTGATATCGGCGGACCAAGTTTAATCCGCGCATCGGCAAAAAATTATAAATACGTTTCCGTTTTAACGAACCCGGAACAGTATGATGATTTTCTCGCTGAACTAAAAAAAGGCGAAGTTAGCATCGAGACACGCCAAAAACTTGCGGCTGATGCTTTTGCATTAACTTCATATTACGATACATTGATTGCGAATTACTTCGAATCGGAATTTAATCTTCCGAAGAAAGATATTCGAATAAATCAAAAAGCATCATTCGATTTGCGGTATGGGGAAAATCCGCATCAAAAAGCTTATTTGTTCGGCGACTTTGAAGAATATTTTGAAGTTCTGCATGGTAAAGAACTTTCATATAATAATTTGGTGGATCTTGCAGCCGCTGTGGAATTGGTTTACGATCTCGGTACAAATTCATGTGCAATAATTAAACATACAAATCCTTGCGGAGCGGCAATCGGTAAAAATGTTTTTGATGCATACGAGCGCGCGCTTTCGTGCGATACTGTTTCAGCATTTGGTGGAATCGTTGCATTCTGCGATGAAGTTGACGAAAAGACAGCAGAAAAACTAAACGAAATATTTTTGGAAATTATTTGCGCTCCTTCATATTCAGAAAAAGCTTTACAAATTTTATTAGCGAAAAAGAATCGTCGTTTAATCAAGATTAAGAAAGCTGTCGATCAAACCGAGTTGCAAATAAAAAATATTCCGGGCGGAATTCTAGCCCAGGAAAAAGATAATTCGAAGCTTGACGATTCCATGCTTAAGTTAGTAACAAACAGAAAGTACACAGATAAAGAACTTGAAGATTTAAAATTCGCATGGATAATTTGTAAACACACAAAATCCAACGCTATAATTTATGCAAAAGATAAAAAAGCAATTGGAGTCGGTGCTGGTCAAATGTCGCGCGTTGATTCTGCAAAAATCGCGGCATCAAAAGCAAAACAATTCGGACATGATTTGACAAATTGTGTAGCGGCTTCCGATGCATTTTTCCCGTTTGCCGATGGTTTATTGGAAATAATTTCGCACGGTGCTGTTGCAGTTATTCAACCAGGCGGATCAGTTCGCGACGATGAAGTAATAAATGCAGCAAATGAAAAAAATGTTTCAATGGTTTTTACAGGGATAAGAAATTTTAAACACTAAAAAAAGCCTGCATTCTGCAGGGAGGAATTATGGGAATTTTCGATCTATTTTCGACTGATGTTGCAATTGATCTTGGTACAGCTAACACACTGATTTATATAAAAGGTAAAGGAATAGTTTTAAACGAACCCTCTATAGTTGCATTCGATAGAAATACCAAAAGAATTATTGAACTCGGTAATAACGCAAAAGAAATGCAGGGAAGAGAACACCGCGAAATTCGTGTTACTCGTCCCATGCGCGACGGCGTTATAGCTGATTTTGAAATTGCAGAAGGAATGATCCGGGCATTTATTCGTAAAGTTACACCAAATACATTTTCGAGTAAAAGGATCGTAATCGCAGTACCGAGCGGGGTTACGGAAGTTGAAAAAAGGGCCGTGCGTGATGCAGCCGAACATGCGGGCGCAAAAGAAGTTCATTTAATTGCCGAACCTATGGCCGCCGCTATTGGAATTGGTGTTGATGTTGAAGCCCCCGTTGGAAATATGATAATTGATATCGGCGGCGGTACAACAGAAATTGCTGTTATTGCTTTGGCAGGTATTGTGAACGAAGAATCAATACGTATTGCCGGCGATGAAATGAATAACGCAATCATGCAATTTTTCAAGAAGAATTATAATTTGTTAATCGGTGAACGTACGGGCGAATCTATTAAATGCGAAGTCGGTTCCGCTGTTCCGCTTAAAGAAGAAGTTACTATCCAAGTTAAAGGCCGCGATTTAGTTGCCGGAATTCCTAAAACTGTTGAAGTTAGTTCGGTAGAAATCCGTGAAGCGTTAAATGAAAATATAACTCAAATTGTTGAGGCTGTTAAACAAACGCTTGAAAGAACACCTCCGGAACTCTCTGCGGATATTTTGGATAGAGGTGTTATGATTACTGGCGGCGGTGCATTATTAAAAGGACTTGATGAAAGAATCAGGATGGAAACAAATCTACCGGTTCATATTGCAGACGATCCTTTAACTGCTGTTTGTAGGGGTGCTGGCAAAGCAATTGAAAATCTTAACAAATATTCCAAGGTCTTTATTCGTAAAAGAACATACTAATGATTAAGTTTTTACAAAGAATCATTTTAGAATATAAAGAATATCTACTGTTAATTATTCTCTCAATTATTAGTCTTACCGCGTTATCATCAAACGAACAACCGCAGGTAAAAAAAATAAGAACGTTTGCATTCGGTACCTTTGCTTTTTGTACGGAAGCTATAAATTCTTTTACGGGAATTTTCAAAAGCGGATATTCCCGCGAAGAATTGTTGAAAGAAAATGCAGAGCTCATGCTCGAAATTAATCGTCTTCGAAAACTGGGTGTTGAAAATAAAAACCTGCATTCGTTGTTAAATTATAAAGACACAACGCAATTTCCGATTATTGCAGGCGAGGTAGTTTCAAAACTGGTAAATAAGATAGCAGGCAATTTCATTATTAACCGTGGTTTAAATGAGGGATTAAAAAATGGGATGCCCGTTATAACTAATCGCGGTTTGGTTGGAGTTATTTCCGACGTAGCGGAAGATTTTTCCGTTGTTAAAACTGTTTATAATTCTAATCTGAATATTGCCGTAACAATACAAAGAATAAATGTTGATGGAATTCTGAGTTGGGATGGGAAGGAACTTATTATTAAAAACATTCCCACAACATATGAGTTGAAGGTTGGCGATATAGTTGAGACTTCGGATTTTAGTACGTTGTTTCCACCCGCTGTCCCAATTGGAATAGTCTCTAAAAAAGAAGATATAACATTAGGACTTTTGCACACAATTTCGGTTAAACCGTTTGCCGATATCCATTCTATTCATGATGTATTTATTATAAAGACTGTTCCTAACAAACAGATAAATCAACTTGAAATGAATTTGATGAAATAAAATGATGATTAAGTTTTTAATACCGCTTTTAATATTTATTCCCGTTGCGGCATTTCAATTGGCGATTGTTCCGTTTATTGCTGTGCAGAATATTTCACCCAATTTAATTGTTGTATTACTTGTATTTTTCACATTGAAAAATGGGCAGATGTACGGAACGTTCCTGGGATTTTTATTCGGATTATTATTTGATTTAATTTCCGGCGGGTTGTTGGGTGCATTTATGATTTCGTTTACAATTGCTGGATTTATAGCCGGATATTTTTATAACGAAAACAAACTTGATATTACTACTTCTTCATTCTTTTTAACTGTAATTGTTTTTATATGCGCTGCAGTAAGCTTGTTCCTTTACTCAAGCGTTGCTAACAGTAATAGTGATGTGCGAATGATTTATCAAATAATTGAAGATGGGATTCTTCCCGCAGTTTACACGGCAGTATTTAGTATCCCGGTTGTAATATTTAATCCAAAGAAGGGAATTGAATGAGTGATACGAATTTCGGTTCTTTGATTAGAAAAAGAATAGTATTTGTAATTATTACGGCTTTCTTTGCGATTCTTGTCATTCAGCTTTTCAGCATGCAAATTATAGAACAACCAGCATATTCCGAAAAAGCGGACGAGAATAGCGTAAAACCGATTTATCAAACAGCGCCGCGCGGTGTTTTCTTCGATAGGAATCATAAAGTACTTGTTGGTAATAAACCGTCTTTTACTTTAAGGATTACTCCCGCCGACTATGATAAAAAACTTACCCCTTTTATTGAAGCAATCTTAAATGTTAACCCGGGATATATAGATAGAATTTTAAAACAGAACGCTCATTATTCTAAATTTATTCCAAGAAGAATTTCTAAAGATGTTGATTTTAAAGTCATCGCATGGTATGAAGAAAATGCAGCTAAATTAAAAGGTGTTGATTATGTTATTGAAACACAACGCGATTATTCATTCGGCGTTAATGGCTCACATATGTTTGGCTATACAAAAGAAATTTCTTCTGCGCAGTTAAACAAACAAAAAGCTGATTATTCTATGGGTGATGAAATTGGTTTCAGCGGTATAGAAAAAACATATGAAGGAATTTTAAAAGGTGAAAAGGGAATTAAATTTGTACTTGTAGATTCCCATCAAAAAACAATTGGGCGATATAAAAACGGACTTGAAGATAAAACTGCCATTAAAGGTTACGATATTATTACATCGATTGATAAAGACGCACAAATGACAGCCGAGCTTGCTTTTAAAGATAAACGCGGCGCAGTTGTAGCTTTGGAGCCCGCAACTGGGGAAGTTCTTGCATTTGTCTCCGCCCCGGAATATCAACTTGCGGATTTTGCTTCTGTTACTTCTAACAATATTTGGCGAGAATTAAATACAAATCCTGATAAACCAATGTTCAATCGTGCAACAATGTCAATTTATTCGCCGGGTTCAACATATAAAATGCTTGAAGCACTTGCTGCACTCGAAGAAGGAATAATTGATTCTAGTTATCGCTTTAACTGCCCTGGTGGATTTCAGTATGGAGATAGATTTTTTAAATGTTTGCATGTTCACGGTTCCGTTGATTTGGAAACTTCTATCGAAAAATCATGCAATACATATTATTATAGCCTTGTTCTAAAAATCGGGCTCGATAAATGGGCGGAGTATTCGGCTAAGTTTGGATTCGGAAAAAAAACCGGGGTCGATATTGGCGAGGAATCCACCGGTATTTTACCAACCCGGAAATATTATGATAGAGCATTTGGAAAAGACAGATGGCCAAAAGGTATTTTAATTAGTCTTGGAATTGGGCAGGGCGAGTTAAGTGTTACTCCGATTCAACTTGCACAGTATGCAGCTCTTTTTGCAAACTACGGAAAATCTGCAACCCCGCATTTTCTCAAAGGTTATATTGAAACAAAGACAGGTAAATTCACTGCAATAAAACCAAAATATTTCGATATAGGAATAAGCAGGCATTCGTTTGATATTGTTAGAAGGGGAATGTTTAGAGTTGTACAAGGAGCAGGCACAGCAGCAAATATTCGCACACCGGAATTTGAAATAGCCGGTAAAACGGGGACGGCTCAAAATCCACACGGTAAAGAGCACGCTGTATTTGTCGGATTTGCACCATTTAACAATCCTAAAATTGCGATTGCAGTTGTTGTTGAAAATGCGGGTTATGGCAGTGTTGCAGCAGCTCCCATCGCCCGCGATATAATAAAAGCATACTTGCTTAAAGATAAACAAGAAGTACTTCCGGATACTAAATCAGTAATTGCTTCGACCAAATCAAGAGAGGATTCCGAAGTTGAAAATTAATTACAAACTTCAGGACAGTTTAGATCTTGCGATTTTTATTCCCTGCATTGCACTAATTGCTATTGGCCTTTTAGCAATTTTCAGTTCAACTGTAAATCACCCGACGGCTAGCGGAAACTTTCAAAAACAAGTTTTTTTTGTTGTTCTCTCCTTAGTTGTTTTTTTAATAGTGTATTCTTTGCCGCAGCAAGTTTTTAAAATGTTTGCTATTCCAACTTACTTAGTAACAATATTTTTTCTTGTAGCAGTTTTATTTTTTGGCAAAACAGTTTATGGATCAAAAAGCTGGTTCGGCATTGGATCATTTGGTTTCCAGCCATCGGAATTGGCAAAATTGGGAACTATACTTGCTCTTTCTTATTGGCTGACATATAAGAACCGTGATATCAATAACATTAAAGATATTGGTGTTGCTCTCACTATTGGATTTCTTCCTATCATCTTAATTTTGTTGGAGCCGGATACTGGAACTGCGATTGTATTTTCGATTATTACAATAGCTTTAATTTATTGGAGCGGAATAAGTCTGTTCGGATTATTTGTTGTGCTTTCGCCGGGCATTGTAACATTTGCTTCCTTATTCGGCGTGCAATATTTAATTATAGCAATGATTTTGGTGATTGCCGCGTTGTTCTATTTCAAGAAAGATTTATTTAACAGCGCAACAGTTTTTATACTTAATCTCGGAGCGAGTTTCTTTTTTGATTACGCATACAGAATTTTAAAACCGCATCAGCAAAAAAGAATTGACACCTTTCTCGATCCTCTTTCAGATCCTCTTGGTTCCGGTTATAATGCCCTTCAGGCTAAGCTTGCGATTGGTTCGGGTGGAATTTTTGGAAAAGGATTTTTGCAGGGCAATCAAACACAATTGAGATTTATTCCCGAACAATGGACGGATTTTATCTATTGCGTTGTCGGTGAAGAATTCGGTTTTATCGGCAGTGTTCTAGTTATAATTCTTTTCATGATCATTTTTTATAGAATGTTGAATCTTTCATCGATGGCAAAAGATAGATTTAGTGTTTTAGTAATTGTTGGAATAATGACAATGCTTTTCGCTCACTTTGCAATTAATGTCGGGATGAATATAGGCATCACGCCGGTGATTGGTTTGCCGCTGCCGTTTTTAAGTTACGGCGGAAGTTCGTTGCTTGTTAATATGATTTTAATCGGCATAGTGATGAATTTTTATAAGAATAGAAAACTTCATACATGAGAAAATAAAAATGACTACCTCGGAAAAATTGAACTACAAATGCAACAAGGGTCTCCACATTTGTGTCGGTCTTGATACCGACATCAACAAGATTCCGAAATATTTTCTGAATAATCCCGATCCGGTGTTCGAATTCAACAAGATTGTTATTGAAAATACAGCTGAGGATGCGGCAGCATATAAAATAAATTTTGCGTTTTATGAAAGAGACGGAGCGAAGGGAATTGAAGCACTTCAAAAAACTTTCGAACTTCTTCCAAAAGATGTATTGACAATTGCCGATGCAAAACGCGGCGATATCGGCAACACCTCTCAAATGTATGCCGAATCAATATTCAAACATTTTAATTTTGATTCGGTCACTCTTCATCCTTACATGGGTTATGATTCACTCAGTCCTTTTCTAGACTATGAAAACAAGCTTAACTTTATTTTAGCATTAACTTCCAACCAAGGTTCATCCGATTTTGAAAAAGTGAAATTAGCCGACGGTCGTTTTTTGTTTCAGGAAGTAATTGAAAAAGTTAAAACCTGGAACAGTAATCAAAATTGCGGAATCGTATTTGGTGCCACAAACCTTTCGGAACTTCAGGAAAATGTGAAAAATTTTGATCAACTACCCGTATTATTGCCCGGCGTTGGCGCGCAGGGCGGTAATCTTCAAGAAGTTGTGAAAGTTTTTCAAAATCACGAAAAATCGAACTACTTAATAAACGTCAGCAGGGCATTACTATACTGTGACGTTTCCGAAAATTTCCCGGCGAGTATAAAACATTTGCTGAAGGAATATAACGAAACCGTTATTTCGGTTAGATAATCGAATTAGTTATCCCTGTCTAAAAGAATAATCACTTGTAGCCCAATTAATTTGTGCTGAACTGTAGGGATATGAATTCTAAAACAAAGTTCTCCGAAAGTTTTTTATATGATGTATGGAAAAACCATACTTTTAACGGTTCACTTAAAACTGCCGATGGAGATCCAATTGCTATTCTCGATAAGGGTTTGCATAATACCGACGAAGCGGGGCCGGATTTTAAAAATGTAAGATTAAGAATAGGCAACCTGACCTTTGTCGGTGATATTGAAATTGACCGGCATTACTACGATTGGAAAAATCACGGTCATAATATTGATAATAAATATAACAGTGTAATACTTCACATTTTTTTAGTGAACAATGCCAGCAACGGTTATGTTTATTCGCGCAACGGTAGAAGAATCCCCTCTATTTGTATTGGTAAATATGTTGATCTTTCTCAAGTTGATGAAGATCAATCATTTGAGAAACCATCAAAACCAAATCCGGCAAGTAAATTAAAATGCTCAGGTATATGTGTAAATATTGATGATGTTTTCAAATACAAAACCTTAAGTAATTTGGGAGCGGAACGATTCAATAAAAAAGTTAAAAGAATGTTTAATAGATTAAAAGAAATAAAATATTTCAATGAATTGGGAATCAAAGAGCCGGTAATTTCGTATGATTTATCGGATGATTTCCATAACAAAAAATTTAAGCATTCGGATTTTCAATCCCGGGAAATTTGGATGCAACTATTATATGAACTTGTATTCGAAGCGCTTGGTTATACTCACAATAAATTGCAGATGTCGGAACTTGCAAGAGCTGTAAATATTGAATTTTTAAAGAAGATAGAAAATGATGGTAACGTTGTTGAAAAATTTGAAACCGCACTATTAAATATCAGCGGGTTGATGCAAACTATTCATAGTGTAACCGATGAAGATACCAAGCAATATATTGAAAGAACTGCATTGCTATGGAATTCTATCAGACCTTTGTACGATAATAAATATTTCGATGAAACTATCTGGCATTTTTATAGAATTCGTCCTCAAAACTTTCCAACTATTCGAATAGCAGGCGGTGCAAGATTTCTAAACTCGTTGATACATGGCGGTTTGATCAATGTCTTGTCAAAGAAAATAAAAGAAATTAACGACCCCAAAATGCTGATTAGTTGCTTGCGTTCTTTATTTGTAATTAATATTGAAGGATTCTGGAAAAACCATTACATCCTCG
Source organism: Bacteroidota bacterium (assembly GCA_023397505.1). Lineage (GTDB taxonomy): Bacteria > Bacteroidota > Ignavibacteria > Ignavibacteriales > Melioribacteraceae > JAEWUC01. The sequence continues at coordinate 257,053 of JAEWUC010000001.1, forward strand.
ATCAAAAGGCAAATACTGAAATAAAATTTTTTGTCGGAGTATCAAGAGCCGATGAAATAATAATTAATGTACTTCTGCCTTTCTTTGCACTGTATTTCGAAGTATTTAAGAATCAAAAACTTGTTAGACAAGTGCAAAGTGTTTATGCAGCGTTTCAACAGAGAACGGATAACAAGATTATTTCTGAAGTTTCGGAAGCTATAAATCTATTAGACTGTAATAATCAAGCTATAATTACACAAGGGATGATTGAATTATTTAGAAGTTATTGTTCAAGAAATAGATGCCTAGAGTGTGAAATAGGCAAAAGAGTATTTAATTAATTATGCGAACTTGAATTCGTGATTTTATTTATTTCATCTCTTAATTTAGCCGCACGCTCATAATCTTCTTTTTCTATCGCCTCTCTTAACCAGTCGCGAAGTTGTGCAAGTTTTAATTCATGAGGATTTTTGCCTGATTGTTTTATTTTTTCTTTTTCTTCTTCGTCATGTATTCTGTTTGCTTCTTCCTCAATATCTTCGCTGGATGGAATAAAAGATGCGATTCTCATCACTTCGTCGGAAACATATAATGTACTGCCGGTTCTAACCGCAAGCGCAATTGCGTCGCTGGGCCGAGCATCAATTTCATGAATTAATGTTGATACATCTAATTTTATTTTTGCAAAAAAAGTATTGTCGCGCAATTCATCAATAATAATTTCCGCAACATTCGCCCCCATATGATCTATTACACTTTTTAACAGATCATGAGTTAATGGTCTCGGGGGCTTTATACCTTCCATTTCAAGGGCAATAGACTGCGCTTCGAAAGAACCGATAATGATCGGCAGTCGACGCAAACCATATGTTTCTTTTAGAAGAAGAGCATAAGCCCCTCCTGCTGAGGGGCTTGCTGATAACCCTAATATTTCTACTTGAACTTTGCTCAATTAAAACTCTTTTATGATTTAACTTTTTTTATTTCTTCAATAAGCGGCGGAACTATATCGAAAACATCACCAACAATTCCATAATCCGCAATCTGAAAAATCGGTGCGTCTTTATCTTTATTTACTGCAACAATATACTTTGAAGATCTCATTCCAGCCAAATGTTGAATAGCTCCCGAAATGCCCAACGCAATATATAGATTTGGCGAAACTGTTTTACCGGTTTGACCTACTTGTTCACCGTGAGGACGCCAGCCTGCATCTACAACTGCACGCGAAGCACCTGTTGCAGCGCCAAGAATATCTGCCAAATCCTCTATTAATTTGAAATGTTCGGGACCTTTCATCCCTCGTCCGCCGGCTACAATAATATCGGCTTCGGCAACGTCCAATTTTCCGTCGGACTTCTTTATATCAACTACCTTAGTTGCAAAATTCGGATTTTCAACATTTACTACATCTATTTCCGCAGTGTTTCCGTTTGATGTTCCCGGATTAAAAACATTCGGGCGTAATGTGAATATTTTTTTTGAACTTGTGATTTTAACATCGATCAATGCTTTACCTGCGTATACCGGACGCGTGGCAACAATATCATTGTTGTATTCAAGAGCGATAACATCAGTTGCAATTCCGGCATCTATTTTAACGGCAATGTGCGGAGCTAAATCTTTACCGAGTGATGTATTCGCAAATAGAAAAATTTCGGCATCAATTTCTTTTGCATAATTGGCTGCAATTTCCGTATAGGCACTTGTTGAATAATTTTCTAATGATGGATTTTTATAATGCATTACATTTGTTGCACCATACCCGCCGAGTTCGGCAAGTCCTTCAATTTCATTTCCGATAGCAACGGTTTGCACAGAATATGAAATTTTTGAAGCTAAATCCGATGCAACTTTAACCGCTTCTATGGATGATTTTTTTATTTTTCCATTTCTTTGTTCAATAAAAACTAAAATTTTATTTGCCATAGTTTCCCCTTAAATAACTTTTGCTTCTTCTCTTAACAATCGGACTAATTCCGGTACTGCGCCTGCGTCGGTACCAATAATTTTGCCTGCTTGTTTTGAAGCCGGTTTTTTCATCGATAAAACTTCAACTGAATTTTGCATTGAAGCAGGCTGCTTTTCAATAATTTCTTTTTTCTTAGCAGCCATAATTCCTTTTAAAGAAGCATAACGCGGTTCATTCAATCCTTTCTGAGCAGTTATAACCGCAGGCAGTGAAGTTTCAACAACTTCTTTTCCGCCTTCAATTTCTCTTTCAGATTTTATTTTTGTTCCGTCAATTTCGAATGTAACCGCAACCGAAACAGAATTATAACCGAGTAATTCAGCCGCTAATTGTCCGACAATCGAATTATCATAATCAACAGATTGTCTTCCGAAAAATACCAATTCAGCGCCTTGAGCTTTAATTTCTTCGGCAAGGGCTTTTGCAACCGAAATTGAATCGCGTTCGGATTCGTCTTTCAATAAAACCGCATTATCAATCCCCATGGCTAAAGCTTTTCGTAATGATTCTTTATTTGAATCTCCGCCTAAACTGATTGCAACTGTTTCACCGCCCAATTTCTCTTTTGTTTTTAATGCTTCTTCAATTGCAATTTCATCGTATGGATTTACAACAAATGTTACACCGTTTTTATCAATTGTTTTCGCATCGCTTCCTACGCTAATTTTTGTTGCCGTATCGGGAACATGACTTACGCAGACGGCTATTTTCATTAGTCCTCCTTGCTCAAAATATTTAATACGAAATTATTTTTTCGGGTTGCAATATAAACAAAATTTTTTTTTATGGGTTAATTTTATAAATTGACACACAACATCAAAAGTCCTTATTCAATGCAAGAAGAACATGAAGGAATAATACAACCAGAAGAAGAAACCGACGTAGGGGTTTCAATTCCTTATAAGGTTTTATTATTCAACGATGATATACACACTTTCGACGAAGTGATTAATCAGTTGATAAAAGCTATTGAATGCAGTTATGAAGAGGCAAGAGCTTTTGCTTTTGAAGCACACGTTAAAGGCAAAGCAATGATTTTTAACGGTGAGCTTAGTTTATGTCTTAAAATCACTTCGATACTGGAAGAAATTGCTCTTCACACTCAAATTATTGCATAATTAAGATGTATTAAATTATTGCCGCCGGAATTCTTTTAGAACCAAATCACTAAAAAATATATATATTTCCAATCCAAATTATTACATAACAATATCCGGGAAAGTAAATGCAAATTGGTTTAGTAGGACTTCAATTTTCTGGTAAAACCACACTCTTTCATACATTATCAAAAACAAGTTCAAACGCAGGCCAGACACAAAAAGAAGAAGCGGCAATCGAAGTTGTAAAAGTACCCGACACGCGTTTGGACACCTTGTCAAAAATGTTTAATCCCAAAAAACAAGTTAACGCGACAATCGAGGTTTTTGATTTCCAGGGATTAAAAATGTCTGAGGATAATAAAGTTAAGATAACTTCGGCATTTCTAAATAGTGTTCGTAATAACGATGCACTGTTTTATATTATCAGAGCTTTCGAAGAAGAATCTGTTGCACACCCGATGAATTCAATTAATCCGATTCACGACATAGAATTTTTAGAGACAGAATTTCTACTATCTGATTTAGCGTTTCTTGAATCGCGGCTAGAAAAAATCCGCAAGGACATACAAAAATCGAAAGACGAGCGGCTTAAAAGGGAATTGCCGGTTCTTGAAAAATGTTTCGCCCATTGTGAAAAAGAACTTCCGTTACGAACTCTCGTTTTGGATGAAAATGAAATCAAGCTTTTATCAGGTTATCAACTTCTCACATTAAAATCCTTAGCTATAGCAATCAATTATGATGAAAAGTCAATTCCCAATGTGGAAAAAAATATTGCTGAGATCCAATCTAAACTTGTGAAAGCAAATGCAACAATAATTCCTTTCTTCGCTAAAATTGAATTGGAATTGTCCCAGATGAGTGAAGAAGATCAATCTGTTTTTATGCAGGATTATGGAATTACCGAATCTGCTTTGAGTAAAATATTACGCACATCGTATGAGATGTTGGGACTTCATTCTTTCTTTACTGTTGGCGAAGATGAATGCCGTGCTTGGACGATTAAGAAGAATTTCACAGCTCAACAAGCTGCGGGTGTTATTCATACTGATTTCTTTAATAAATTTATTCGTGCAGAAGTTGTATCGTACGAAGATTTTATAAAACACGGTACATTCAGTAAATGCAAAGAAGCCGGTGCATGGCGTTTGGAAGGGAAAGAATATATTGTTAAAGACGGCGATATTTTAAATATCCGCCATAGTTAAAATTAAATTGGAGTATTAATGTCTTCAAAAGTTATTGAAGGATTAGAACCTGAAACCTTGTGGACACGTTTCCATGAGATTTGTCAAATACCTCGCCCCTCAAAGGGAGAAGAACAAATTCGTGCTTATCTTAGAAATTTTGCAGCTGTTAGAAATCTAAAAATGAAAGAAGATAAAGTCGGAAATATTGTTATTAATCTTGAGCCGACGAAAGGATGTGAAAAAGCTCCAACATTAGTTTTGCAAAGTCATGTTGATATGGTTTGTGAAAAGAATAAAGATAAAGTACATGATTTCAATAATGATCCAATTTCACTGCTTCGCGAAGGCGATTGGATTAAAGCAGACGGAACAACGCTAGGTGCCGACAACGGAATTGGCGCTGCCGCTGCTCTTGCTGTTGCTTCCGATTATACAATAAACCATGGCCCAATTGAATTGCTTTTTACTGTTGATGAAGAAACCGGATTAACAGGGGCAAATAACCTTCAAAAAGATTATATCAAAGGAAAGTATTTATTAAATCTTGACACTGAAGAAGACGGTGCGTTTTACGTTGGATGCTCAGGCGGTTTGGATACTGCAGGCATTTATAAAATTGAATGGACAGAACTTAAAGATGGATTTATACCTTTGTTGCTTTCTATCGGCGGATTGAAAGGCGGCCATTCGGGAATCAATATTGGTGAGAAGCGCGGCAATGCAATAAAGTTTCTTTGTTATTTATTAAATGATTTGAGGCAAATCGATTTTCAACTTGGAAATATTTCCGGCGGCTCCAAACGCAACGCAATTCCAAGAGAAGCCGAGGCGTTGATATTTGTTAAACCTGAAGACGAATCGAAAGTGCGTGAATTGATAAACGGCTTTTCGCTTGCAGCCGTAATAGAATACAAAGGTCTTGATGATGGAATAAAAATTACGTTGGAACGTAAAGAATCAGGTAATTACCAAAAAGTATTTGATAAAGAATTCTCTCAAAAAATTATTAATGCATTATTAGCTTTACCCCATGGAACAATAGCAATGAGCGCCGATATCAATGGACTTGTTGAGACATCCACAAATTTAGCTACCGTTACAATGAGCGATGATGAAATAATAATTGGCACAAGTCAGAGGAGTTCTATAGAAAGTGCGAAAAGGAATATTGCCGCATCGGTAAAAGCTGTTCTGGAACTCGCAGGCGCCCAGGTAAAAAACAGTGACGGATACCCCGGCTGGCAGCCGAATCTTGATTCAAAGCTTCTAAAAATTGCTAAACAAGTTTTTACTAAAACATTCGGTCATGAACCTGAAATGAAGGCTGTTCATGCCGGGTTGGAATGCGGAATACTTGGCGATAAATATCCCGGTTTGGAAATGATATCATTCGGCCCAACAATAGAAGGTGCACATTCGCCTGAAGAACGAGTTAATATAACGGCTGTCAAAAATTTTTATGTCCTATTGAAAGCTATTATTGAGGAAATTTCGTTTAAGAAATAATTGCAACAGGTAAAAGATTACAAATTCTTTTAAAGATGTTAATTTTATTTAACAAAAAAATAGAACAGTCATGAAAAAAGAATTACAACTTTACAAAGTTCCGCAAATTCATTCTATTCAGGATATGGTGCTGCAAACCACAAAAAAATACGGCACTAAATTAGCATTGGAAGATCTTAATCCCACGCCTATTGCAAAATTAACATACCGTGAATTGCTGGAAAATATTTTGAAATTTAGTTCGGCTTTAAGAGCACTGGGTATTAAAGAACGTTCTCACATCGCTGTTATTGGTGAAAACCGTGTTCAATGGGCGCTTTCGTATTTAACTTGCTTGTGTTTTAATTATGTTATTGTACCCATCGATAAAAATCTTACAACAAACGAAATTATGAATATATTGTATGAATCCGATGCCGAAGCGGTAATTTTTTCAGGAAGTTTTTCAAGCGTTATGGCTGAAGGCAAATCATCGCTTAAAAAAGTAAAACATTATATCTGTATGGATGAAACGGGCGAGGAAAAATTTTTTCTGAACATGCCCGAAATGCTGAGAGGCGCTAAAGATTTTTCAGTTGATAATCTGCCTACAATTAATCCCGATGATATGGCGGAAATAATTTTTACATCGGGCTCGCTTGGAAGAGCTAAGGGTGTTATGCTTTCGCAAAAAAATCTCGCGTCAAATCTTGTAGATATGGTTAGCATGGTTCTAATTACCGAGAAAGATAGGTTCTTATCAGTACTTCCTATGCATCATACCTACGAATGCACATGCGGAATGTTGTGTCCTTTATACTGCGGCGCGTCAGCACATTATGCCCGATCATTAAAGACAGTAGTTGACGATATTCAAAAAGTAAAAGCAACAATTCTGCTCGGGGTTCCGTTATTGTTTGATAAAATGTTCAAAAGAATTATAAAAGGAATTAAAGAAGATAAGGTTAAATCTAAGATTGTTCCGCCGCTTGTTAAACTTACAAATTTAATCTCATTGATTGGCGTAAAAGAAATAAAGAAAAAAATATTTCATGAGTTGCATGAAAAATTCGGCGGCGCGGTTAGAATATTTATTGCCGGCGGTGCGGCGCCTGATCCGCTTGTGGCAAAAGGTTTAAGGGAATTCGGTTTCCTTTTTATTCAAGGATACGGTTTGACCGAAACTTCGCCGATACTTGCATTAAACCGCACTGATAATTATAAAGATGATGCAGCGGGTATCCCTTTGCCCCGTGTTCATATTAAAATAAATCAACCCGACGAAAACGGCAGCGGTGAAATTTGGGCAAAAGGACCTAACGTAATGCTGGGTTATTATAAAAATGAAAAGGCAACTGCCGATGCATTTAGTGACGGGTGGTTTAAAACCGGCGACATAGGATTTATTGATAATGATGGATTTTTACACATCAACGGCAGAAAGAAAAATGTAATTATTTCGAAAAGCGGAAAGAATGTTTTTCCGGAAGAAATTGAAGATATTCTTGTCCGCAGTCCTTTTGTGCTCGAATCTATTGTCTTTGGCGAAGAGGACCCGAAGCAGGGCGAAATTATTTCTGTGCGGTTGGTTGTTGATGCCGAAGCGTTTATTGAATTAGCCGAAACACAAAATTTAAAAATAAACGATGAATTGATTAATAAGACTATTGCCGAAGAGATTGAAAAGACGAATAAACAACTCGCAGGGTATAAACAAATAAAAAAATTCTATATCCGCGAAAATGAATTTGAAAAAACTACTACTCAAAAAATAAAAAGATATTTGATCAGCAGCAGTGATAATCAGTAGTTTGGTGTCAAAGAATAACAATAAAGAAAATGAATAATAAATTAATATATATTATACTCTTATTTGTTTACGTATTTACTTGCTGTAGTTCTCCAAATGATAGCAATATCGAAAGTGAAGATTTTTATCCAATGGGAATTGGAAATCAGTGGGAATATATGACGGTTAGCACTAGTAGAATGGAAGAAATATTTGATACATTAAGAATACGTGGAAAATTATTTTATGGATTTACTAACGGATCAAAGGAATCCGAATATTGGATGAGAGAATCCAATAACAAAATATATTATTTGAATCTAACTGATAGTACAGAGTTCCTATTATATGATTTTACAACGGTTATTGGAGATAGTTGGGAATTACCATCTGGTTATGAATGTAGTTTTGGTCGTGGTGTTATACTTATAAGTAAAACAGATACAGTAGTTACTCCAAATGAAAGATATTATAATTGTTACCATTTTATATACCAAAAAGTATGTATGGATGCTGGTATGGAAGATGTCTGGTTTGTAAAAGGTGTAGGTAAAGTCAAATATAGATTTGAAACTTTTTTTGGCAGTCGAGAGTATGTAATAAAAAATTATAATTTCTTTACATCAGAACAACGTTAGATTTGAGCTAAAGGTCAATTGGCGCATCAACACAGACGCCGTTTTCAAAGCGGCAATTGAGTAGTTATTTGAGGTAAACAACATTATAGTTCAGCAGTGTACAAATAAATTAAATTGTTGTAACTGGCTTGTACGGTTGAATTTACAAACCGGTTGTTAAATTATTGTTGTACTTTAATCTGCATTTTTGTTCTGGGGCACCGGTTATTTGCAACGCCATTATATACATTATAAAATATCATTTTAAAAATCCTATTTATAGGAGTTTTTAATAAAACTTTTTAAGATAGATGCGTCTAATTTCCCGTATGTTTATAATTATCAGTACAACAGAACAAATACAAAATCCATAATCCAGGTCGGGGGATCTAATGAAAAAAAATCACAATTCAATTTTATTCTTGTCAAAATTAATCTTCAAAATATTTGTATTAAGTGCCTTAATAGCCGTTACAACGATAGCACAGGAGAAATCACTGTCAGCGGACCGTGATTCTGTAATCAATGCTGCGAGGGAAATTATTAGTCATGTAAAATATTGTGCTCTTGTTACGTTCGATTCAGAAGGTACAGCCAATGTTAGAACAATGAACCCGTTTCCGCCGGAAGAAGATATGTGCGTTTGGATGGCTACTAACACAGATACAAGAAAATATGAAGAGATTAAAAAAAATCCGAAGGTAAGTCTTTATTATGCAAACCATGCTTCGGCTGAAGGATATGTTACAATTACAGGCAAAGCAATTCTAGTTAAGGATTCAGTTGAAATCCAAAAAAGAAAAAGGGAATACTGGAAACAGTCGTTCCCCGATATGAATAAACTAGTATTGATTAAAATAATTCCTCAAAGATTGGAAGTAGTAAACTATAAGCGTAAAATGTACGGTGCCGAAATTACATGGCTGGCACCGTTTGTTGAGTTTAAAAAGTAAGTATTTAGATTTTAGCATTGAGTAGGAAGGCTTTATGACAAAATCCCATTTTATAGTGGGATTTTTGTTTTATGAATACTCAGTCCAATGGAATCTAGAAAATCTCTGCCATGATGGGTTTTGAAGAATTTCTCGCTCGCTAAAGCGTCATGTTTGTTTGTGAATTCTTCGGTATAAATTAATTGCAAAGGTCTGCGGTTTTTTGTGGATTTGACTAAACCGGTTTCGTGTTCGCGAATTCTTCTTTCTAAATTATCAGTGCAGCCGATATAACGTTTAAAATCGATATTACTTCGCAAGATATAGACAGTAA
>JAEWUC010000007.1 GCA_023397505.1 Bacteroidota bacterium
GTGTTCGCGAATTCTTCTTTCTAAATTATCAGTGCAGCCGATATAACGTTTAAAATCGATATTACTTCGCAAGATATAGACAGTAAACATTGTAATTCAAAAAGAATTGAGGCGCCGGTCGGATTCGAACCGACGAATAAAGGTTTTGCAGACCTTCCCCTTAAGCCACTTGGGTACAGCGCCGTTTTGAGTTAAGAACGTAGAGTGATGAGTATAGGATTAAAAATAAAAAATCATCACTTTTTTGTAGTATCAATAAACAAAGAAAAAAAATCCCGACGTTTATCGGGACTAGAGAGCGGGAAACGGGACTCGAACCCGCGACATCAACCTTGGCAAGGTTGCGCTCTACCAACTGAGCTATTCCCGCATATCAAAATTTCAAACACTTCTTAAAAAACGTGTGTAAATATAATACTCTACCTTTTACATATCAACAATTCGTAAAAGAAAATTTTATACCCGCGATCCGTGTGTATAACCGCGGTAGGGTACTGCCTGCTGAATTGTAATGAAAGAATGTTTATCAACTGATTCTGCAATTTGCATAACCTTTTTTTGAAATTTCCTCTTTACGATTACAAGCAAAATTGAGACACCGCCAACACTACCTTCTGCCGGTAATATTGTAACTCCAAAATTTGCGGCACGTAACTTATCGGCTATTTGATCTGTGTGATGAAGAGAAACAATATTAATCTGCGAAAACCCGAGTGCAACTTTTTGTTCGAGCGTAATGCCGAAAATATTTCCGAGGGCAAAGCCAAGCGCGTAACCAATTAAATTGATTGTTTGGTCCATATGCTCAACTATATAACGCATTGCGAATATCCAAATTAGTACTTCTACAAATCCGGCTAAAGCAGCATAATATTTCTTGCCCTGCACAACAAGAATGGTTCTAAACGTACCAAAAGTTACATCGCAAATACGCATGAACATTATTAGCACCGCACCCGCTATAACAGTTAAACTCATTTAAAATTTCTCTTTATACAATAATTACAAAATTAAATTTTATCTTTGCCCCACAAAAATAATATTTTATTTGAAGAATGCTTGAACAAGAAAGAAAAGATTTAGTAGAAATTTTGAAAAAACGAGGTATATCACATCCCCGTGTACTCGAAGCTTTTAATAAGGTTGAAAGGCATCTTTTTGTGCCTGATATTATGAAGCAGCATGCCTATAATGATGTTGCGTTGCCAATTGGTTACGGACAAACAATTTCTCAGCCTTATACTGTAGCATTTATGACAGAGGCACTCGATCCGAAACCGAATCAGAAAATACTGGAAATAGGAACGGGTTCGGGATTCCAGGCAGCAATTATAAATCAAATGGGCGCTCGCGTGTTTACTATTGAAAGAAATTTTGATTTGTACAATATCGCGTTAAAAACATTTGATAAATTGGGATTACGAATTGCAGCAAGATGCAGCGACGGCACAATCGGCTGGGATGAATTTGCACCTTATGATGGAATAATAGTTACAGCCGGCGGACCTGCAATACCAGAAAATCTAAAAAAACAACTTGCGGTTAAAGGTAAAATGATAATTCCTGTAGGCGATAAAAAATCCCAAACGATGAAAATTATTACAAAAATTTCAGATAAAAATTTTACTACAGAAGAAACTCCTTATTTTGCTTTCGTTCCACTTATTGGTAAAGAGGGATGGAAAGAATAATCATCGTTCTAGTTGGCCCGACATGTTCAGGTAAAACTAAAGTTGGGATTTCACTCGCTCAAAAATTGAATAGTGAAATAATTTCCGCCGACAGCAGGCAAATTTATAGGTATTTATCAATCGGTACAGCAAAACCGACCTTTGAAGAATTATCGCAAATAAAACATCACTTTGTAGATTTTCTTGAACCCGATTGCGATTACAACGTTAGCAGGTTCGAAACCGATGCTCTCGAAAAAATTGAGTTGATACTTTCTGAGAACAAAATTCCGATTATTGTCGGAGGTTCAGGATTATACATTAAAGCCCTGATCGACGGAATATTTAATTCTGTTGATGTTGACGAGGAGTTCCGCGAAGAACTAAATTTTAAGCGGGAAAAATTCGGCAATGAATTTATTTATGAAGAACTAAAAAAAGTTGATCCCATAAGCGCTGATAAAATGTTTCCTCAAAACTGGAAACGTATTATGCGTGCACTCGAAGTTTATCACATCACAGGCGAATCTATTTCAAAATTTCATGAAGAATATAAAAGGGAAAACAAATACAATTTTGTTCAATTCGGATTGGAGTGGGAAAGAAGCGTATTATATAAAAATATTGAAGGCCGAGTGGATAAGATGATTAAAGATGGTTTGGTAGAAGAGGTGAAACAAATTCTTGCAAAAGGATTTTCGAAAAACATAAATGCGATGAATACAGTTGGGTATAAAGAAATAATGTCATTCCTCGATAATGAAATCTCTCTTGAACGTGCTGTTGAATTAATAAAAAGAAATACCCGCCGCTACGCAAAACGCCAGTTAACATGGTTCCGTAAAGATAAAAGAATTAACTGGATTCCTATTTCGTCCGAAAATGATTTGAATGACATTGGATTACAAATCCTTAATAAAATTCAATTAGGTTGATGTTGGTAATCTCTTATTATATTTTATAAAAGTAATTAAAAGTTTGCAAAATGCATTTTGCTATGTATTTAAATAGAAGTGTAAATTTGCAATGAATATAAATAAGTTTACAATCCCATCTATAGGAGAAAATATGTACGAAGAACAATTAAAAAAGCTGAGTGAATACGGTGATAAAATAACGAATCTACGAGGTTATCTTTAAATTAGATCAGAAAGAAAAACAGATAGAAGAAATACGAAATCAATCCGAAGCACCGGGTTTTTGGAATGATCAAAAAGCTGCACAGGCACTGCTTCAAAAATCCAAATCGCTTCTGTTGTGGGTTGAAGCTTGGAATAAATTAGATTCCCGGCATAAACATTTAATCGAACTGATTGAACTTGCCGAAACTGAAAATGATGAATCGTTGACGGGTGAAATCGACAGCGAACTTTCTGCAATTGAAAAGGCATATTCGGATTATGAATTAAAAAGTATGTTGAGCGGCAAAGACGATGATAAGAATTGTTTGCTCACAATCCATTCGGGTGCAGGCGGAACAGAGGCGCAGGACTGGGCACAAATGTTAATGCGAATGTATTTGCGTTGGGGCGAACAAAACGGTTTTAAAATGACGTTGGTTGATTGGCTTGACGGCGACGGCGCGGGTATTAAAAGCGCAACTATCGAAGTCGAAGGCGATTTTGCTTACGGTTATATGAAGGCTGAAAATGGTGTCCATCGCTTGGTAAGAATTTCTCCGTTCGATTCAAATAAAAGAAGACACACATCTTTCGCTTCTGTGTTTGTTATTCCCGAAGTCGATGACACAATTGAGATAGATATTAATCCAGCTGATTTAAGAATTGATACTTACCGTTCGGGCGGCAAGGGCGGACAAAATGTAAACAAGGTTGAAACCGCGGTAAGAGTTACACATATTCCATCTGGAGTTGTGGCTGCATGTCAATCCGAACGTTCGCAAATTCAAAACAAAACAAATGCGATGAAAATGTTGAAAGCAAAACTTTATCAGATTGAAGTGGAGAAACAGCAAAGCGAACAGAACGAAGTTGAAAAAAGCAAAATGAGAATTGAATGGGGAAGTCAAATCCGTTCTTATGTATTTCATCCTTACAACATGGTTAAAGATCACAGAACAAATTGGGAAACTTCGGATGTGCAGGGAGTAATGGACGGCGAGTTAAATAATTTTATTAAGGAATTTTTATTAAAATTCTCGCAAAACTAAAAGGCGGTTTTCATGTCAACAATGAAATCATTTATGCAGGGGGAAGTAATTGCTAAAGAAGGGGAACATTCGAAATGTTTTTTTATTCTTGTTGAAGGGACAGTTGGAATTTTTCGCGGTGAGAAAAAAATAACCGAGTTCAAAGAAAGCGGGACTATAATCGGTGAGTTGAGTTTAATTTTGAATAAACCGCGAACCGCAACAATAAAAGCATTAACCTATGCTAATGTGTTGATTATTGAAGGCGAGCTTGACGAAATTATAAAACGATATCCGGATTATTCAAAAAAACTTATTAAATCTTTAGCCGAACGTCTTGCAAAAACAGATGAATTATTTCTTAGTAAATAAGAAAGGATTTATATGAAAAGTCATACTGAATATTTATGGTTCAATACTTCCAAGCGGAGAGAATATATAAACATTACCGGCGAGGTTGAAAAAGCATTGAACAAAAGCGGAATTAAAGAAGGAATGGCTTTGGTTTCTGCAATGCATATAACAGCCGGTGTTTATGTTAATGATGCCGAAAGCGGGTTGATTCAGGATATTGATGAATGGCTCGAAAAACTTGCACCTTTTAAATCAGATTATCGGCATCACCGCACAGGCGAAGATAACGGCGACGCGCATCTGAAAAGTATGCTGGTTCACCACGAAGTAATAATTCCTGTAACTGACGGTAAGTTGGATTTTGGTCCGTGGCAGCAAGTTTATTATGCAGAATTCGACGGGAAAAGAAGAAAGAGATTAATCATAAAAATTATGGGCGAATAAAATTTGGATCAAAAAGAAAAACTTTCTGTTTTGATAATTGCGGGCAACGAAGAAAAAAATATAAAAGACTGCCTCGAAAGTGTTAAATGGGCTGATGATATAATTGTCGTTGATTCGGAGAGTGAGGATAATACTGTTGAGATTTCTAAAACTTATACCGGTAATGTTTTCATAAATAAATGGGATGGATTTTCAGCTCAGAGAAAATTTTCTTTATCGAAAGCGAAAAACGAATGGGTTTTAAGTTTGGATGCCGATGAAAGAGTTTCGCCGGAATTAAAAGAAGAAATTATAAACACTATTAAAACACAGACTGACGTAGAAGGTTTTTATATCCCCCGCAGAAATTATTTTTTAGATAAAATTATTACAACATGCCGATGGTACCCGGATTACCAATTAAGATTATTCAAATTAAAATCCGCTGATGTTTCAGATAAAAAGGTACACGAAGGATTCTTTGTTAAAGGTAAAACAGCCAAATTAAAATCCGATATAATTCATTTCACACATCAATCTATTAACGAAACAATTTCTAAAATTAACAGTTATTCAACTTTAAACGCCGAAGAAAGAGTGGACGGCAAAAAAGTTAGAGCATATCATTTAGTATTAAATCCGTTTGCCGCTTTCTTAAATCATTTTATTTCGCGCAAAGGTTATAAAGACGGCATTTACGGCTTGATGGTTTCACTTATTCATGCGATGACGAATATGTTAACCTATATGAAGATATGGGAACTTCAGCATAAAAAAGAAATTGATAATCAAAAAAGATAATTGATTGATGACCGCTGCAAAAAAAACAAAAAATAAAAAGCAGGATTTCTTCGACCGTGTTTTTAAAATCGTAGCTAAAATTCCCAAAGGTAAAGTAACGACTTACGGAGCTATTGCAGAGGTCTGTGGAATAAAATCCTCGGCAAGAACTGTCGGCTGGGCGTTAAATGGTACCGGAGGAAATCTACCGTGTCATAGAGTTGTAAATAGGAAGGGTGAGTTAACCGGGAAAATACATTTTGGCGATCCGAATTTAATGGAAGAACTACTGCGCTATGAAGGCGTTGAGTTTGATGATAATGGAAATGTAAAGATGGAAAAGTTCTTTTGGATTCCCCCCGGAGCCAAAAGAACTCTTCAATCAACTAAAAAAATTAGTAGCGGTCGATCCGTACAGAAGAAACCCCGCCGTCGATCTTAATATCGATTTTCTTTGCTGCTGTATCGTAGTTACTTGTCTCATAGTATCCAGAATCCTTCTTATCGAAACCCCTTATGTTTTTTGTCATCATCACCATATCTCCGTATAATCTGCAGCCGGAAGTTTCGGGGACTTCAATGCTTAAACCAGCTGCGCCCATTTCAACATCAACTTTAGTATCGTCATATTTATCGCCGAGTTTCATCCAAACATTTGCCGCACCAGTGTTTAATTGAATATCTCTAACTTTCAAATGCGATAAATCGAATTTTGCTTTTGCCGCGCCGAAGTTGAAATCAAAATCCCAAATAGGATTTTCATTTAACATCACTTCAACTTTGTTGCGAACTTTCCCATGGAAAAAACTAACATGTTTATCTTCAAAGTTAAGATTGATGAACGCCATGCTGTCGGTCTGGTCAGCTGTAAAATCATAATCAGCTAGGTTGCCGTAGCTTTCGCCTTCAATTAATTGATCTGTTTTATCTTTAATAACAAAAATGCCGGCTCCGGAGCCGAATTCAAATTCGGCATATTTAACTTCGGGATTAAAATCTTGGTTATACACTTCATGACTGGATTCAAATTCATCGGGTGTCCATTCTGTTCCGGAAAAAATATTATGAAGAATGCCGAAAATTAAAACACCGAGAAAGATTCCGAATATTGCGCTTAATATTGGTCTTATAATCTCGTGTTTGAAAATTACCATTGCGCCCCAAAGAATAAATATCAACGGCCAAACATCCCAAACAAAACCAAAATCACTTACAATAAAATCGTAACGAACCGCTAAGAAAAGTGCGCCGATGCACAATAATAAGAAGCCCCAAAACAATTGTCCGCTTTTCATTTTACGCCTCTGTTTTTAAGTGAATTCCAAACTAAGAAACCGCCGATTGCAATAATTATTAACGGGAAAAAATCCGTAAAACAAAAACTTGGAATAATTCTATCTGCAAAAAATATTAAACCAATACAAATTAATATAACGCCGACAACAATACTACCGCTGCTTCGTTTTGTTTCTACTGCAGCGAAACCGTTATTAACATTGATTTTTCCTTCGCTTCCCGGTGATGTTTCGTTGTTCAATGGATAGGCCACTTCAAACGGTTCTTCGGGTATTACAATCCATAAAATGATGTAGGCTAATAATCCCAATCCATGCATTAAAGTCACTATCACAAATATTACACGAACAAGGATTGGGTCTAATCCAAAATAAGTACCTAAACCTCCGGCAACTCCGCCAAACACTCTTGCTCTTCTTGAACGAAATAATTTCTTTTCCATCGCATCCTCCGAAATTTTGTTTCCACTACTTAAGACGAAAGATGTTTCAAAAGGTTTGAAATTTTATTCTGTTCAGACAAAAATATTTTAATTTGAATTCGCACTATTACTTAGCTAATTTTCATCGAGAAATAAAGAGAAAAATCTATGAAAATTGCTGTCTGTCAATCAAACTCTATAATAGGCGATATTAAAGGCAACAGTACTAAAATACTTGCCGGTTATAAAAAAGCTATTGAAGATAAAGCCGACATTGTCGTTTTTCCCGAACTTTTTTTATGCGGCTATCCGCCGCTTGATCTTGTAGAAAAAAGAGAATTTCGCGAAGCCGTGATCAGTGCTACAAAAGAAATTGCAACTCAAACGAATCACGTTGGACTTTTGTTTGGAACAATCACAGAAGATTATGAAGATAATGTTGGAACAGGAGTTTATAATTCAGCGGTGTTGTGCTATGACGGAAATATTCAATTTATGCAACACAAAACTCTAATACCAAATTATGATGTATTCGATGAAGTAAGATATTTTGAATCTTCAAAGAATAATTTTGTTCATGAATTCAAAGGTGAAAAACTTGGTATTTCAATTTGCGAAGATATTTGGAACGACAGCGATTATTGGAAGCACCGCCGTTATCCCAAAGATCCCGTAAAAGAATTAATAAAGAAAAATGCCGAAGTATTAATTAATATTTCCGCAAGTCCGTATGCATTCGATAAGCGTAAACAAAGATATGATATGCTTTCGCAGTTAACGAAAGATGAACAACTGCCTCTTGTTTATGCGTGTTTTGTGGGCGCTCAAACAGAATTGATTTTCGACGGCGGAAGCATGTGCTTTAATAATAAAGGTGATTTATGCATGCTTGGTAAAACATTCGAAGAAGATTATTTTATTTTTGATACAAAAACGAACTATGATGTTGTCACAAATATTGAAGGAGAATTTGGCGAAGAATCATTAAGTGCTCTTACGCTCGGATTAAAAGATTATGCAAATAAAACCGGATTCAAAAAGGCATTAATCGGTTTGAGCGGCGGAATTGATTCCGCACTTGTCACATACATTGCTGTCCGCGCTTTCGGGAAGGAAAACGTTCATGTTGTAATGATGCCTTCAAAGTATTCCAGCGAGGGAAGCGTTAAAGATTCCGAGAAACTTATTTCAAATCTCGGCATCTCATCAAGTAATATTTCAATTCAACCTGTTGTAGATCAAGCATTGGAAATGCTTGCAAAAGAATTTAACGGCAGGGGAGAAGATTTAACTGAAGAAAATTTGCAATCACGCGTACGCGGTTTGTACTTAATGGCTTTATCCAACAAGCATGGTTATTTATTATGCACAACCGGAAATAAATCCGAAATGGCAACCGGCTACGCTACACTTTACGGAGATATGTGCGGGGCCATTGCGGTTATCGGCGATGTTTATAAAACACAAGTTTATGAAATCTCGAAATACATTAATAGAAATAAAGAAATAATTCCGAATGAAATAATTGAGAAAGCACCTTCGGCGGAATTAAGACCCGACCAAAAAGATCAAGATTCTTTACCGCCGTATGATCTGCTCGACAGAATTCTGAAAATGTATCTAGAAGAACAAAAAGAATTAAACGAGATTATCGAAGAGATTAAGGAACCCGAAACAGTAAAACGTGTTTTAAGGATGGTAGATATGAGTGAGTTTAAAAGACGGCAATCCGCACCTGTATTAAGAATTTCTACAAAAGCTTTTGGATATGGAAGACGTTACCCAGTTGTACAGGGATGGAGAAGATGAGTGAAGAACGATGAATGAAGAGTATAGAGTGTAGAGTGTAGAATAATGAATGCAGAATTTCAATGTGATATTGGCTTGATATAAAATAACCGTTATTCAATAAAAATATTTTTGAAGAAATAGAGGAATAAATGAATTATATAAAACTCCTTTTGATAGCAATGTTTTTTATTATACAAAATACATTTGCTCAGTTTGGTCTAAAAGAAGATATAGTTAAAATAAGATTAATTGCAGGACAAGATAAAGTTCAGCAAGGTACACTATTAAAAATTGCCGTTGAAGCAGAAATTGAAAACAGTTGGCATATCAATTCCGATAAACCGAACGACGATTTCTTAATTCCGTCAAAAATAATATCACTCGACGAAAAATTCCCTGCTGCAAAAATTGTTTTCCCTGAAGCGAAAAATATAGAACTCGGTTTTTCAGATAAGCCCGTCTCCGTTTTTGAAGGAAATATTTTAATTGGTCTGTTAATCAATATTGATAAAGAATTACCGCTTGGTGAATACAAAATCCCTGTTCAATTCAAATATCAGGCGTGTAATGATCAATCGTGCATGCCGCCCGCGAGTGTTGTAGATACTTTAATTGTTTCTGTTGTTGATAAAAACACTCAGGTAAATAATATAAATGAAGAAATTTTTAATAAACTCGATCTTTCGTCAACAAAGTCAACTATTGAAAACGAAGAAAGTTCTCTTGCATCAACACTTGAATCGAGCGGGATTGTGTTGAGTCTATTAATAATTTTTCTCGGCGGACTCGCATTAAATCTTACACCATGTGTTTATCCGTTAATTCCTATCACAATCGGATATTTCGGCGGACAAGCTGAAGGTAAAACAAGCCGTTTGTTTTTGCTTGGAATTCTTTATGTCCTCGGAATGGCTTTAACGTATTCTGTAATCGGTGTTATTACTGCATTAAGCGGTGCTGTATTCGGTGCACTTTTACAAAATACATTTGTGATTATTGGAATTGCTTTAGTTTTTGTTGTCTTAGCATTAAGTCAATTTGGTGTTTATGAATTTCAACTGCCGAATTCGTGGGTTGAAAAAGCCGGGGGCGCTAAAGGAGGAACTTTCGGTGCGTTCTTTATGGGTTTGACTATGGGCATTGTTGCCGCACCTTGTATTGGTCCTTTTGTGCTTGGTCTTGTAACGTATGTTGCCGCTAAAGGTGATCCGTTTTATGGCTTCCTAATGTTTTTCGTTTTAGCCCTTGGACTTGGTTTTCCATATTTATTACTTGCTTTGTTTTCAGGTAAAATAAAAAATCTTCCTCGCGCCGGTTCATGGATGGAAGGAGTAAAACATATTTTCGGATTCTTGCTTCTTGGAATGGCTTTTTATTTTGTAAATCCAATTTTGCCAAAAGTTGTTCAACCTTATACTTTACCGGTATTCGGAGTTATTGCGGCTTTAATTTTACTCTTTGTTGATAAAATGGCGAACAACATAAAAGGATTTAAAATTTTCAAAATAATTTTTTCCGTGGTAGTTCTGGCATTATCAATTTATTCCTTAATACCTTCGGAAAAAATTTCGCCCGATTGGCAGACTTTTTCTGATGATAAATATGCCGCGTCAATAAATAACAATGAAAGAATAATAATAGATTTCTATGCCGACTGGTGTATTCCATGTAAAGAACTTGATGCATTAACTTTTTCAAATACCAAAGTTGTTGAAGAATCAAAGAGATTTACATCTTATAAAGTTGATATGACGCAAACATTATCCGAAGAAACTGAAAAAATTCGTAATAATTTTAATATTGTAGGCATGCCGACTGTTTTAATTATCAATTCTAAGGGCGAAGAAGTAGAACGCCTAACTGGCTTTGTTAATGCGGAAGAATTTCTGCAGTTATTAAAGAAGACTGAATAAATGCGGTTTTTAATATTCATTTTGTTTTCTGTATTTTAACCCGCTATAAAAAGTAATATTGTCTTATTAATTGTGAGATAAGAATGACAAAGTCAATACAAGTGCTGGAAGAAGTAACAGTCCGATTTGCCGGTGATTCCGGCGACGGCATGCAGTTAACAGGTTCACAATTTACAGATACAACGGCAGTAGTTGGAAACGATTTAAGTACACTGCCCGATTTCCCCGCAGAAATCCGCGCGCCCGCCGGCTCTCTTTCAGGTGTTAGCGGTTTTCAACTCCACTTCAGCAGCAGCGATATTCAAACTCCCGGCGATTCTCCCGATGTTTTGGTTGCTATGAATCCTGCCGCTCTGAAAGTGAATATAAAAGATCTTAAGCCGCAAGCAACAATTATAGTAAATACAAATTCCTTTGATGCAAAAAATCTGCGTCTTGCTAATTATGATTCTAATCCTCTTGAGGACGGATCACTTGCCGGGTATAATGTTGTTCAACTTCCGTTAACGCAATTAACAATGAGCGCTTTGGAAAAGTTGGAAATGTCCAACAAAGAAAAAGAAAAGTGTAAAAACTTTTTTGCTCTAGGATTGATGTACTGGATGTACAACCGTCCTATCGATGTTACATTAAAATGGCTTGAAACAAAATTTGCGAAGAAGCCCGTTATAATGGAAGCAAATCAGATAGTACTTAAAGCGGGATACAATTACGGCGAAACTACCGAAATTGTAACAACCCGGTATGAAGTAAAACCGGCAAAATTACCGGCTGGTTTTTATAGAAATATTTCCGGCAACGAAGCTACCGCTCTTGGTTTTGTTACAGCATCATTAAAAAGCAAATTGCAGCTTTTTCTAGGATCATATCCAATAACACCTGCGTCGGAAATTTTGCAGGAATTAAGTAAGTATAAAGATTACGGTGTAAAAACTTTTCAAGCCGAAGATGAAATTTCAGGTGTGTGTGCCGCTATTGGCGCTTCTTTTACAGGCTCGTTAGCAATAACAAGCACATCGGGTCCCGGTCTTTCTCTTAAAACAGAAGCAATGGGTCTCGCAATTATGACGGAACTTCCGCTTGTAATTATTGATGTTCAACGCGGCGGACCAAGCACCGGACTTCCAACAAAAACAGAACAAGCAGATTTATTCCAGGCGATGTACGGACGACACGGTGAAGCTCCGCTTGTTGTTCTCGCCGCAAAAAGCCCGGCGGATTGTTTTTACATGGCTATTGAAGCCGCTCGTATTGCTGTAAAATTTATGACTCCGGTAATACTTTTAACCGACGGTTATCTCGCTTTCGGTTCCGAACCGCTTAAAGTTCCTAAGTTTGACGAACTCCCAGATATTGATGTTCAATTCAGAACCGAGCCGGAAGGTTTCCATCCTTACATGCGCGATGAAAATCTTGTCCGCCCATGGGCTGTGCCGGGAACACCCGGACTCGAACACCGCATCGGCGGGTTGGAGAAAAAAGATATTTACGGCAATATAAGTTATGATCCCGATAATCATGAAACGATGGTTCACAACAGGCACAATAAAATTGCAAACATTAATAACTTTATTCCCGAATTAAAAGTTGAGGGCGATACAACTTCCGAACTTTTAGTTTTAACATGGGGAAGCACTTACGGCGCTACCAAGGAAGCGATTCGCAATACTGCAAACAAAGGATTTAAAGCAGCACATATTCATTTGCGATACATTAATCCTTTCCCAAAAAACCTTGGCGAGATTTTAAATCAATACAAAAAAGTTCTTATTCCTGAATTAAACCTTGGACAATTGGCGGCAATAATTAAAAGTACATTTATGAAAGATATAATTCAGTACAACAAAGTTCAGGGAAGACCATTCAAAGTTTCGGAATTGGAAAATAAAATAATGGAAGTGTTAGGAGGCGGTAATGGCCAATAATATAAATGAAGTTTCTGCCGGAGTAAAATTAACTGCTAAAGATTATGCATCGGATGTTGACGTTAAATGGTGCCCCGGCTGCGGAGATTATTCAATACTTGCACAGGTTCAAAGAACATCACCGGATTTCGGCGAGAAGAAAGAAAACATTGTTTGGATTTCCGGAATTGGCTGCTCAAGCCGTTTCCCTTATTATATGAATACATACGGCTTTCATACAATTCATGGAAGAGCCGCAGCGATAGCAACAGGAGTTAAACTTGCAAATCCTAAATTGCAGGTTTGGGTTGCAACCGGCGACGGCGACGCTTTAAGTATCGGCGGCAACCATTTTATTCATGCATGCCGTAAAAATGTTAACTTAAAAATGCTGATGTTCAACAACCGCATTTACGGATTAACGAAAGGACAATATTCGCCTACATCTGAAAAAGGTAAGATTACAAAATCTTCTCCTTACGGTTCGGTTGCATGGCCGTTCAACGCAATTAAACTTGCGACAGGCTCAGGCGCTACTTTTGTTGCGCGTTCGCTCGATAGAGATCCGAAACATCTTCAGGAAATGATAACAAGAGCTTCCAAACATACAGGCATGGCTTTTATTGAAGTGTATCAGAATTGCCCGATATTTAACGACGGCGCCTTTTTCCCTTTAACTGAAAAAGAAACTAAACATGAAAATGTTGTAGTTCTTGAACACGGCAAACCACTTGTATTCGGCGCCAATAAAGATAAAGGAATTAAACTCGACGGATTAGATCCTGTGATTATCGATTTGAACGACGGAGTGCATTCTATAAATGATTGCTTTGTTCATGACGAGTTTGATGAAAATCCAACGCGTGTTTTCTTGCTTGCAAGATTTACAGACATACCCGGTTTCCCGACTCCTATCGGCGTTTTTCGTCAGTATATTAAACCTACATACGACGGCGATTACACAACTCAAATTGAAAGTGTAACATCTAAAAAAGGGAAAGGGGATTACGAAAAACTCATGTTCTCATCAAATGTCTGGGAAGTCAAATAGTTAGTTCTCTTTTATTGATGAATTAGATTTGAGGCGGAGTATTTACTCCGCCTTTTTTATATTTGCA
Organism: Bacteroidota bacterium; assembly: GCA_023397505.1. GTDB lineage: Bacteria > Bacteroidota > Ignavibacteria > Ignavibacteriales > Melioribacteraceae > JAEWUC01. The sequence continues at coordinate 13,820 of JAEWUC010000007.1, forward strand.
TGCGGTACAGAATCTTATTTCGATAACTTTATAAAACTAAAATTAATGATTATGAACAATTTTGATTTACTGAAAAATATAATACTTCAACACAAATCTTTTTTTTTAACTACGCATGTTAACCCGGATGCAGATGCAATCGGCTCGCAGCTTGCTTTATATGAAATACTAAAAAAGCTTGGTAAGAATGTAAAAGCTGTAAACCACAGCGCAACTCCATATAATTTGGAGTTTTTAGATAAAGATAATGTTGTGGAAAAATACGACGAGAAAAAGCACTCAAACTTATTCAATGAAATAGATATTGCCGTTGCGATGGACTTAAATCAAGCAAACCGTATTGTTAAAATGGAAAACGCGTTCCGGAATTTTAACGGTATGAAACTTTGTATTGATCACCACCAGGATCCTGAAGATTTTGTAAATCATTTCTTCGGCGGAACGGATTACTCTGCTACCGGTGAGATTATTTTTGATTTTATTGATCAAACAAAAATTGTAGAACTTGACAAAAGAATTGCTGAATTATTGTACGCAGCAATAATGACGGATACCGGCTCTTTCCGTTTCGAAAGGACTTCTCCAAAGGTTCATCGTATTGCGGCGGAACTGCTTGAGTACGGAGTCAATCCAACAAAAATGTATGATAAAATTTACGACCAATTTTTATTCGGAAGAGTGAAACTTCTCGGCGAAGCATTAAGGTCTATTCAAATTGATTCGACTAAACAAATAGCTTATATGGAAATTACAATAGACGATCTCGAAAAGAACGGCGCTACCGAAGCGGATATAGACGGCTTTGTTAATTATTGTCTCTCAATTCAAAACATTAAAATCGGCATTCTTTTTCATGAACTTAAAGACGGTATAAAAATAAGTTTCCGTTCGAAAGGCGAAATACCCGTTAACAAACTCGCCTATGAATTTAAAGGCGGGGGACACATGAACGCGTCCGGTACGCGGCTTTTCAATACAACTATTAATGATATTAAAGAAAAAGTTATTTCTTCAGCTCAAAAATATCTTGACCACAGGGGTTAATATGAATTTCAAATTAAGCATTTCAGCTAAAGGTGATGATTTATCATTCAAGACACACTCGGCGCTTGTAAAATTTTTTATCGAAAGCGATAATCTGGAAAAGCTTGTCGATGATTTCTTCGCCAATTTCAATTCAGCTTTAAGTTATCTGCAGAAGAAAAACTTTCTTGATAAGAAGAATGATGAACTTGTTTACTATTCTACCGCACCCGAACCGTCGGTTATCTATCTTAAAAAGGTAAAAGTAGATAAAGAATTCTCACCCGACTTTTTTAGAAATTACTTTTCCGGTTTAATACAATCTTTGAAGGGGAAGGACATAAATTCTATTAATGTTATTGTCCCTGCATTCAGTCACTTCCCGGGGCATTTTGAAAGCGATGCTTACATGATTCAAACTATTGCCGAGGGAATTTATCTCGGCAACTATAGTTTTGATAATTACAAAAGCGAAAAGAATTCCGTTCACGCTTTAAATGTTAACTTGCATTATAGCGATGTAAAAATCGTTTCATCGGTTCTTTCATTTACTGAAAAACTTATGAACTCGGTTTATTTTGCGAGAGATTTAGTTAACGAACCTGCAATTACACTTACGCCGCAGGAATTTGCTAAAAGAACAAAAGTCCAATTGAGCAAACAAAAAGTTAAGGTTACAATCTTTGATAAAAACGAATTGAAGAAAAAGAGGATGAATGCTATACTTGCCGTTGGTGGAGCAAGCGCAAATGATCCGCTTATGATGATTCTTAATTATAAACCTGCGGCAGCTGTTAAAAAAATTGCACTCGTCGGTAAAGGTGTTACTTATGATTCCGGCGGACTTTCCATCAAACCTACAAACTCTATGATTGAGATGAACGCCGATATGGCAGGCGGCGCTTTAGTAGTTGGAGTGATGTATGCCGTGGCTTCATTAAAATTACCCATCGAAGTAATCGGTGTAATCCCTTGTGTAGAAAACATGTTAGGGGGATCATCTTACAAACCTGGCGATATTATTAAAGCATATTCCGGGAAAACTATTGAAGTAAAAGACACCGATGCTGAGGGCAGGATAATTCTTGCCGATGCTCTTCATTATGCTTCTCAACAAAAGCCCGAAGAAATAATAGATTTTGCCACTCTGACGGGAGCAGTGGTCGTTGCGCTTGGGGATTTTATTGCCGGGCTGTTTACAAACAACGAAGATATGGCTGATAAATTATTGAAAGCAGGGTGCAAGACACACGAACGTTTGTGGCGTTTGCCTTTATGGAATGATTATAAATCACTTATTAAAAGCGAACGTGCGGATGTCTCAAACCTCGGACCGAGATGGGGCGGGGCGATCACTGCCGCCAAATTTCTTGAACATTTTGTTGACGAAAAAATTCCTTGGACGCATTTAGATATTGCCGGACCTGCTATAAAACATAAATCAACAAATTATACTGAAAAGTTTGATACTGCCTTCGGTGTGCGGCTAATGGTTGATTATATACAAGGAATTATAAAATAACAGCTTTAGGTGATTTTCTTTACTGTAGAAGCAAACGTTATTCCAGTTAACACAAATGTCATTCCGGCGTCACGTTCCGACTCGTCGGAGACGAGGCGAGAAGCCGGAATCTATTAATTTGTTTTACACAAGATACTGGCTTCTCGCCTTGCTTACGCGTATGCGAAGCAGGTCGCCAGTATGACAATTATTATTTTACTAAACACAATATATCCTCGAAACATTACAACCTTAAATCGCAAATCAGTTCTAATTTTTTACTTGATAAAAAAGACATACATAACTAAGTTGCAGCGTGCAATTAAACATAGGGCTTTCAAACTTCCACCTTAAATGGTGAGCATGCCGTGGATTTCTTCAGTAACATCTTTGAGTGTTACTTTTTAATAGATCAATAAAAACGAATTGGAAGTAATAGTTCTTTTCTCTGTTGGATAGACGGGCTGAGGAAAGCTATATGTTATATTTATAGAAGAATTTTTTTAGGGAAACAAAATAGAGATTGAGAAATTACATGGTTAAAAATAAATCGATGAAAATATTATTTATTATTTCTTTGTTACAACTGGTCGCAAGTTGTAAAGAAAAAGGCACCGAACCGCCACCAACAAAACCACTTAAGAATCCAAGAGATATGAACTGGTCAGCAGATACATTAAAAATGCCAGACTATGCAATTCAGATGTTGCCACAAGATTTGGTTGTCATATCCCCAGAAGATATTTGGCTGGCTGTTTGGGTTGGCCATGGTCAAGTGATGCATTATGACAGTAGCAAGGGCTGGCAAATGGTAAAAGAAGTAGGTGGAGGAATCGATTGTTTAGTCGAAGGCGAAACAAAGAACAGAATTTGGGTTGGAGGATATATTGGTCGCGAGGTACAAGGACAATTTACTCAAAACGCTTATATAGGATTTTACAATGGCACAAACTGGCAAGATACAGAATTTAACATACGAAGCGAAATTCTTGATCAAACAAAAGATGTGAACGGTAACATTTGGGCATGCGGCAGGAACGGTTTAGTTATGAAATATGAAAATAACAAATGGATTAGCGACACGGTAAATATGCTTTCAAATTATCCTTTGTCTCTCTCCCTAAGAAGCAATGAATTCTATAAAGATAAAATTTCCTTATTAAGTGAAACCTATGATAGCAATAATAGAAAATATTATTACTATTATTTTTCAGGTACAATAGATAATTGGTCGCTGGTAGATTCAATGATTTTAGAAAATCCAAGCAGTGAAATAAGATTTGGAAATTTTGGATTGCACAAGGGGGACAATAGCGAATTGTATTCTTTTGGTTTAGAAGGAATTTGGAAAAGGATGAATAATATTTGGGAAAAAATATTTGATATTGACGGTGAAGTATATTGTATGTATGTAGTAAATAGAGATTACATTATGGCTGGAAGTGCTTATAAGAAAATATTTTTTTATAACGGTAGTCGCTGGGAAAATATAAATGATTTATTCGAAATTGATGACCCTGAATTTGTCTTTAAATGTATTTGGACTGACGGCAATGAACTATTTGTTGTTGGCTATGGAAATATAAACGGATTACAACAAACAATTATTTGGCATGGAAAATAGGAAGGAAGTTAAAACACAATAATAAATAACATTAAAGGTGTAGTGCAGCATCTATCAACATTTCGCAATTAAGACAGTTCATGATTGAAAAACAATTTCAAAGTGTGCTCGTTTTAATTGTAGTTAAATCTAACAAAAAAAATAATTTATAATTTTCAAGGGGTACAAAATGAATCCTATTAAATCTATAATTTTTTTCTTTATCATATCGATATTATTACAAACAGAACTATTTTCAGATCCACTTTATACATTTGAAATTGGTTTTAGAATATTAAATTCACAAGGTACAGGTGCTGCGCAAGAAACGATTACAATTTATACATTAAATTCATCTTCACGCGATTTGGAAATCTACACCTCTGGAACATCGGCTTCGTCATTTCTATATGGCGGTGGATATTATAATGCTATTTGTGATATCAGCGATAACAATACGAGCGGTGCAACTTTAGGCCCGTTACAAGGTGGGCTAACATATTACATACGAATAGCAAACCAATTTTACATTATAACTTATGGTGGTGGTGCTTATGGAGATATTGGTTTCCAATATCAACAGGGCGGGAATATTAGTGAAGTTTTTAATACTAGCAGTTATAGTATTGCTGGCCCATACACTTGGACAACAAGGTCTATAACTTTAAAAAATGATTTCGGTGGAGATAGGAATTCAGTTACCGGAAAAATATATATTAATTCTTTTGCGTTGACAAGTGTAGGCTATAATGGGCATACGTTAAATAGAGAAGATAGGACATTCCCTCATACTAGCTCAGGCGAAAACAACCAATACATCAGTAATTATTACAGAAAGTGGCGGAAATTTTCAGAAGCTGGTGATAATTCAATTTCAATAACTATGTCAACGCCTAATAACTATACACGTACAGCTACTTATGCACGAAAATGCAATATTTCTGTTCAAAACGATTTTGGTGGTTCTGGCAGCGGTGGCAATATTAAATTTCAAACTACTCAATACAGCAGTCCTTATCAGCCTGCAGAAACTTATGAGGATTTGACTTATAGTGCTGAAGCACTAAGTCATACCATTAATTCCGTATATTACACGTTCAAAAATTGGGATTTTAATTCGACAAATATCAGCACTCAAAATCCAATCACAACTTTTCAACCAAATGCACATGGAACATTAAAAGCAAAGTTCAATGGTAAGCCGTTAAATACATATCGCAACCAAAGTTACGGAACTGTTAATTATTCACCGGTAGTAATTAATTGGTCAAAACATCCGCTTGATAATTCAGAGATAACACAATACGCAATCTGGCGTTCAGTTAAACACAATGGCGTTACCGGTACTCCACAGCAAATAGGAACTGTTACAGCAAACGGTTCTTCTTCGTATTCATTTACAGATTATGATTATGTAAGAACTCCTACTTATGTAGATGATTTGCTTCATTATGACGTAAGAGCTTATTATCAACCCAGCGCAATTTATTCGGATGCAGGTTGGGTAGCGTTATACGGTACACAACTTAAGTTAAATGAAAATAATACAGCAAAAGCAGAAATTAGTAGAGAAATCCCAGATAAATATGAAATAAATAATTATCCCAATCCTTTTAATCCTACTACAGTAATTCATTATCAACTTCCAGTAGACGGTTCTGTTACACTGAAGATATATGATATGTTGGGAAAAGAAATCGCGGTATTGGTAAATGAAAACAAACAAGCCGGTTATTACAATGTAACCTTTGATGCAAGTAATTTAGCTAGCGGTATCTACATATACTCAATTCGAGCGAATAATTTTATACAATCAAGGAAGATGATGTTTGTGAAATAATTTTTTAACACAAAGGCAGAATTTATTGAATTCTGCCTTTCATAAAGATGTTGAATTCCAAGAGGGAAAACATTGCACGTGTTACAGTCGACGGCGGGTAAATAGAATTGTGAGGTGCCGCTTATCGGTAACGCTGTTATGTTATTTGAGAAGTAAGAACAAGTGGAGTATGCAATGAAAATATTTAACAAATCTATTCTTGGCTATTCACTTATTTCGTTGAGTTTAATCTATCAATCATGCTCGGTAAACGATACGGCAAAATCTGAGGAAAATGAAATCCGATTATTTGCAAAGCAATCCCATTGTAATATGATATTAGGCAAAGTAAGCAACAGTGATTCGATTTTTACATATAGTTTTAATGATACTTTAAATGTTGATTTCGGGATATGGGGAAATTGCTGCCCGGATTCCAATAGATTTGTAACCGACTGTAAGCTTAAATCAGATACATTATTTATAACAGTAAAAGATACAGCAAAAGATGGATGTTGGTGCAATTGTCCTTATACAATTCATTTAACGATATTGGGTTTAACAAAAGAAGAATATTTATTTTATATGACGTATCCGGGCCAGCATAATTCAGCTGATTCATTAAGATATAGAGAAATTGTAAAAAGATACTAATCGCTTTTATAAAGGTAACCTAATCGGCAGATCAAGCTGCTGACATCTTCGATGCGGTCGTTTGAAGAAAAATTAAATATTGTTAACAAAATTTAGTTGCTTTTTGAAGTAGTTCTTAAAAAAAATAAATTAAAAATCATTGGTGTAGGTTTTCTAAGCTATCCGCCGCGGCAGACTGTGTTGTGCGGCTACTTAAAAAAACGCCGTTAGCTACTAAAATTGGTTTAGTCACAAAAATGTTATAAAAGTTATGTTCATTGAAAAACTCCAACATCTTATGTGTCTTTCTTGTAGAAACAATTGAAAGGTCTAAAAAATGCGTAACAAAATTCAAAAATGGGGTAACAGTTTAGCTCTAAGAATTCCAAAAGCTTTTGCCTTCCAATCAAGAATTCGACAAGACGAATACGTAAATCTAACATTGGAAAATGACAGAATTATAGTTGAGCCAATCGAAGAGAAAAAATATAATTTGGAAGAATTAGTATCCGGAATAAAGAAATCTAATCTTCATGGAGAAATTGACTTCGGGAAGAAAGTCGGGGCGGAACAGTGGTAAAATCAAAGAAGTATATTCCTGATTGCGGAGATATTGTTTGGTTGACATTTAATCCGCAATCCGGACGTGAACAATCCGGCAGGAGACCTGCTTTGGTTAATTCTCCGTTAATCTATAACGGTAAAACAAACCTTGCGATATTCTGCCCAATTACAAGTCAAGTCAAAGATTATCCTTTCGAAGTAAAGCTTCCTGAAGATTTAGAGATTAGTGGAGTAATATTATCTGATAAAATTAAGAGTCTTGATTGGAAAGCTAGAGAAGCTGAGTTTATCTGCAAATTACATAAATCGCAATTAACAGAAACACTTAATAAACTAAATGCTTTGTTGACTATATAATGTAGTAACAAATCTGCAAATCATAGTGGACTCACCACCCAACAAAACGGTGGGCTGGCTGTTTTCGTGTTTTGCATTTGTGTAATTGTTGGGTTTATTCTTCCATATAAAATTGGTTGTATCATGAAAAAACACTTTGTATTTCTTACAGTGATTACAATAACCGGTTTGTTTGTGTTTACTTCCGGCTGTAAAAACGAAATTGTAAATCCAACAGAATCTAATACGGAAAGGATTCTGTTCCTTTCAAGTTACTTTAGTAGTAATAATAACACAAAGTCAAATATATTTATTATAAATATTGATGGAACCGAACTTAAACAATTAACATTTGGAGAGGACTATTATTCAGTTTCCCCAGTCGTCACATCCGATGGTGCAAAAATAATTTTTGAATCTATTGGAAATGGTGAAAGGGATATTTATTCAATGAACCTTGATGGAAGTAATCGCTTCAATTTAACAAACAGCCCCAGCATTGATGTTTCACCAAGTGTGACCAATGATAATAAATTCATAATTTTTGAGAGATACGAAATTATAAATGGATATGTACAAAACTCTCAAATTTACAAAATGGGGATTGATGGCAGTAACCCAATTAATTTGACAAATAATTCGTATTTCTGTCATAGTCCTTTAGTTAGCCCCGATGATAATAAAATAATTTATACTGTATATCTTACAGATAAGCCTTATCTATTTAGTATGAATTTAGACGGAAGCAATCAAACATCCTTAACCGATTCATCTGTAGTTCTAAGTGATTTACCTGATAATTACAGTATCTCGAGTGATGGAAGAAAATTAGTATTTGTTGGTTACAATCAGTTAAATGAGCAAAAGGATATATTTCTTGTCAATATTGATGGTAGTTCATTGATTAATTTAACTAATGATAAAGAATTAGAATCTCGTCCAAAGTTTTCAAATGACAACTTAAATATTATTTATGATGTATCGGGTCATTCAGGTATCGATGAAATAAGACCAATAAAAGTTATTCCAACAAGTGGTGGTAATTCAAGAACAATAATAAATTATCTAAACGCTTCTTCACCCTCTTATTTAGGTTCAGATGATAAAATATTATTTGTTGCTAAAGAAGACGATAATTATGATATATTTTCTGTGAACTTGGATGGCGAAAATTTATTTAATATTACTAACAGAAAAATAGATGACTATAATCCAGTGCCTATTCCATAATAGCAGGAAAACATTGACCGTTTTTTCGGTATGTTATTGAAAGTATTTGTAAAGTTTATTTAGCCAAGTACAGGGTATATTATGAAGTACTTATTAGTTATAGTAATTTTTCTATTTTCAATAGGATGCTCTGAAAAAAATAACATTACTGAAGAACAACATACTATTACTATTCCGTTTGATTCTTCAAATGAAGTGTTTGAACTGAAAGGAATAAAATATGATGAATTAGAAGGCAGCTGGAATCTTGTTAATGCACAATACAAATGTACTCTCGGCAAGTTGGAACATATTGAAAATAATTATGGCTTTAGTGAAAATGAAAAAATAATGTCATTGGGTGATAACGGAATTCACAAAATTTGTTTTTGGCGCAAACCGGAATTTGTTGTAGGAGCAATTGGAAAAGAACATGAAGAATTTATAGAATCATTTGTCTGGACACCGGCAAGCGGTGCGCCCGCGTTTTATGTTTTAATCAATTATTCTAATGGCAAACTAACACTTAGTTATTCATCAACAATACTAATAGATAACAAATATTACGACGGTATCGTGTATGAGATATATGCGAAGCAATAAACAATTATAGAAATTAAGCACAAAACACTTGTGGAAGAAAACATTTATATAGATAAAAATTATAATTTAACCCGGCTTAGGAAATATCTTAATTACCAAGTATCGAGTTCTTTACTGTATTTTTTATCTTTTCAGGTATTTGTTTTCATTTTTATTGCATCAGCAGCCGCATTAATATTTACTCCTTTTATGTTGTATGTATTAATCACTGAAAAAAAATACGGTTGGATTGTTTTCTTTATAATCATTGTCGTCGTACCGGTTATTATTCTACTAATGTTATCTTGGATGGTTGAGTTTAGCAGACCCATGCTTTTTATTTCTTTGGGTTTATTCTATTTCTATTGTTTCTTACTTCGCTTTCAAGTGAATGATTGGTCACGAGAGGCAATAGCTCGGAATCAATATTTATTTGAAAAGAAACAGCGCGAAGATGATTTAAAGTTGTTTGAAGATAAATTTAAGTAATGCTTTATAATCCGCCGCTCAAGACTCACCACGTTTTAATGCGGCATTGTTGTTTTGGTTTTGAAAAATAATTTAAGGATTACTATGAAAGCAGTTATATGTACAAAATACGGTCCGCCCGAAGTTCTTCAAATAATGGAAGTTGAAAAACCTACTCCCAAACCGAATGAAGTGCTTGTAAAAATATTAGCTACTACAGCACATATTGGAGACACCAAGATCCGTCGGTTTGAACCGGGATTAGGACCTGTTAATGATTTTTTTTTCAAACCGGTTATGAGGATAATTGTTGGTTTCACCGGACCGAGAAAAAAAATACTCGGTATGGAACTCTCTGGCGAAATTGAAGCGATAGGGAAAGACGTTACACTCTTTAAAGTAGGCGATCCCGTTTTTGCATCAACCGAATTTAGATTTGGTACATATGCCCAGTATTGCTGTGTACCAGAAGACGGTATACTTGCAATCAAACCTGCTAACATTACACACGAAGAAGCCGCCCCGCTTTCCAACGGCGGAATAACGGCATTGATTCATCTTAGAAAAGCAAATATCAAGCAAGGTCAAAAAGTATTAATCTACGGAGCTTCCGGCAGCGTTGGTACTTATGCAATTCAAATAGCTAAATATTTTGGTGCAGAAGTTACGGCAGTTTGCAGTACTTCCAATTTGGAAATGGTGAAATCACTCGGTGCGGATAAAGTTATTGATTACACACAGCAGGATTTTACACAAGACGGTGAAACATACGACGTTATTTATGATGCCGTAGGGAAAATTGAATCTTCAAAACGTAGAAAGTCATTAGCAAAATCGGGAGTTTACCAGAACGTTCTTGCTATGTCCGGCAATATCAAATTAAAAGTTGAAGACCTCAACACAATTAAAGAACTATGTGAAGCTGGAAAACTGAAAACAGTGATTGACAGAATTTATCCTATGGAAGAAATAATAGAAGCTCATAGATATGTTGACAAAGGACATAAAAAAGGAAATGTTGTAATTACTGTAAAGCATTAAAACATGAGTATTTTCGAAAGGGTATTTGTGAATACTTGATTTGAGTATTCAAAAAGTGTTATGAAAATAAATCGTCAATAAAAATTATTTCGACGGGGTAGCATTCATGGAAACTCCCATTCATCCATTGTTAAACACACCAATTTTCCAAACGGAATTATTTATACCCAAGTACAAAGAGATACAAAAAGATAATTGGAAGATATCCCGGATGGGCTTAGGGTTTGATCATGGTTATTTTACCGATGTGTGGGCTGTTGAAAACATGCCTATACTTTTACGGCGGACAAAAGAAGATTCTGATAAATGGGAAACATGGATGTCGATTTGTCCGCACGAACTTGAAAGCCAGGAATTATGTTGTAAATATGCTTCGGGAAATGTTGTGGTTATGGGGCTCGGGATGGGCTGGGTGGCAATAAACATTGCTTTCAATGATAATGTTAAAAAAGTATTTGTAATTGAAATCGATAAAGAAGTAATAGATATATTTTACGAATCCGGCGCAATGACAGATGTTCCTCAGCATATCCAAAACAAAATTGTGATTGTTAATGCCGACGCTTTTGACTGGAAGTCTGAAGAAAAAATTAATCTGCTTTATGCCGATATCTGGCAAAAACTTGTTGAGCCGCAGACTCTTGACGATGTACGCCGAATGCAGAATAATATTCATGCAGATAAAGTTTATTTCTGGGGACAGGAATTATTCCTTTATAAAATGTTTGTTGACAGTAATCTTGCAGAAGGTGATCTTAACAAAAACTTTCTTGGTGATATGTCCGGGAAAATAGGTCTGCCAATACTTTTGCCGGAAGATGTGGATTATCCTTCAATGGTTTATAAAGCGGGTAAACAAAGAATAAAAAGAGGACTGCCGCTGGCAAGATAAAAATGACAATACTCAATAAATACTATCTTTTTTATCTACTAATTATTTTCTCTTCCGAGATATCTTTATCTCAAACTGGAGTAGGTAGGAAATATGATTCAATTAAGGTTAATGATAATAACTTTAGCAAAACCAATAGTGAAAATAAAAATTTAGTTGTTAATAGCCACGAATCGAAACTAATTGGTAAAAATGCAGCATCATTTACATATTATTCATCTGACGGTCAGAAAATATCATTAAAACAATACAGCGACAAAATATTAGTACTAGACTTTTGGGAAAGCTGGTGTGGTAAATGTATCTCTTCTTTTAAAGATATTAATAGGATTGCTATAGAATACAAGGATAAAGGAATTGAAATTCTTGGGATAACAACTGAAAATAGAAAAAAAGTTAAGAACTTAATTGAATCATACAAATTAGTTTATCCGAATATTTATGCCGATAAAAAAATAATTAGAGATTATGAAGTATCCTCAAGACCTACATATATAATAATTAATGAAGAAGGGAGAATAATCTTTGTAAGTTATGGCAATCTTGGAGTAGTTGAGAAAAAGCTAAAACAGCTTACTGGTTCAAAAACTGGTTAACAAATTCTTCAAAACCAACCTATTCAACTAATACAATGCCGAGGCAAGTTGTTTATAATGTGGCATTTTGTTCAAAAGAAGGCTACAAGTAAATTCATGGCAATATATATTGGGGGAAATAAGAAAATGAAAAAAATATTATCAAATCTATGGGTGATGTGACTTTCAACTTGGAACAAATGGTTAACGCTCACGATTATGTTGAAAAAGATTTAAGAAAAGGAAGTGTGGCTATAATTATTTAGTGATATTATATAAACATGTTATGTTTTTTTGTTACGTTCAAATATTTTGGACATGTTTTTAACAATATTAAATTAAGAGGCGGGCATGAATGAACCGAAAATAATTGATATAACACCGGATAATGTTTTGGATTACGGAATCTGCGGATATAAAAATCTGAAACGCGAAGGATACGCGGAAAAAGTATCTTGGATTGGAAAGAATTACGAAAACGGTTTGAGGATAAAGTCAATATTAACCGATAACGACGGTGTACAGGGAATGATAGAATACATCCCGGGCGAATATTGCTGGCGCCCGGTAGAAGCAAGCGGTTATATGTTTATTCATTGCCTTTTCGTCGGGTTTAAAAAATCTTATAAAGGAAAAGGATATGCCGGGAAACTTATTGATGAATGTATTGATGATGCAAAAAAGCAGAAGAAAAAAGGTGTTGCCGTTGTTACAAGAAAGGGTTCTTTTATGATAGGCAATGAAATATTTCTAAAGAAAGGTTTTGAAATAGTTGATACAGCCCCGCCGGATTTTGAATTGCTTGTATTTAACTTTAAGAAGGATAATACCCAACCTAGATTTAAAGTCGAAAAAAATCTTAAAATTATGAAGTACAAGAAGGGATTAACAATAATACGTGCCGATCAATGCCCGTACACGATGAAAAATATAAATGAGATTGTTGAAACATCAATAAAAAAATTCGGGATAAAACCGAAAGTAATTGAGAATAAAAATCATATTGATGCACATAAATGTCCCTGTGCATTTGGTTCGTTCAGCATAATTTACAACGGCGAGATATTATCTTACCACCCTATAAGCAATACGCGTTTTGTAAATATTATGAAAACTGTAATCAATTAGTTTTTTTACAAAATTTTACATGATTAAAATGAAACTTTCCGATGATGTTTGTAGATTGGTTGCATAATAGTTCTATTATAAATATGTTGGAAGTAAATAGATGAATCCGCATTCCAAAAAGAATTTCTTTGAAGAATACGGATTATTTATTTTCATCACTGTCGATATTGCTTATATGAAATAGTGGAGATGGCATTATGAAATTCCCGGAATTTATATCATTCACACTAACTAATAATTGCAACCTGCGTTGCCGTATGTGCGGGCAATGGAGCGAGAACGGGTATATAAAAAACGATTCGGCAAAAGTAAGTTCGCAAATGGATTTGTCCTGTTGGAAAAAACTTGTTGATGAAATATCTCAGCACAAAATAAGATTCATACTTATCCGAGGGGGTGAACCTTTTTTGTTCAAAGGAATTATTGAACTGCTTGATTACATTAGCCAAAAAGGTATCTTTCTTTCAATTGATACAAATGGAACAATTATCGATAAGTTTGCAAACGATCTTGTAAGAATAGGTAATATGCACATTACATTTTCTGTCGATGGCCCGCAGGAAGTACATGATTCTGTGCGCAAAGTTGAGGGTAGTTTCAATAAAATTAAAGATAACATTGCCTTGTTGAATAACTTGGAAAAGACCAGTTCAAAAAAAATTAGTAAAAGCATATGTTTTACAATTAGCAAGTATAATTATAAAAGTCTCGATAAAATGCCCGGCGTTGCCCGCAGCATGGGTATAAATTCTATCAACATTGTACCGTATTATTTTTACTCGGCGGAAGTTGGTAAAAAATATGAAGAAGAATTAAAAACAAATTTTGATTGCGCAGCATTTTCATGGAAAGGTTTTTATCACGAAGAATCCGGCGTTGATTTCGAATTGTTTAGAGATTTACACAATAAATATCTCGAAGAATTGAAAGGCGTAGAAAACTTTCCTTATATGCCTTTGACTCAAGAAGAATATAAAACATGGTTCAAAGATTCTTTTACACCGGTTGGTTCTACCAAATGTTTGAATGTTGAAAATCTAATAGATATTCAGCCGGACGGCAGCGCAAACTTTTGTGTGGATTTGCCGGATTATACAATCGGCAATGTGAAGAATTCAACTATTGAGGAAGTTTGGAATAGCGAGCGTGCAGATAAATTCAGGAAGTACAGGCGTGAAAAACCCTTGGTCGCTTGTTATCGTTGCGGTGCAAAATTTATTTCGGAAATAAAGGAATAGTTTTAAAATATAAGCTGCTAGTTTTTCTTGCTGCCGAAAACAGAATTCCAAAAGGCGACGAAATAAAATTTGTTAAAACGCTATAATATGATTTTATTGATGACCGAATTAATGCTAAAATATTTTGTAAGCGGATAATAAATAAAATTAATTCGCAAAGAATTTATAATGTTTTACAATACATATCGGAGTTTTATATGAAAAACATTTCTTTAAAATCATTTTCTCTAATTTTCATTTTAACGTTGCTTATTACTTTTAATAAAGTTTCGGGCGGCGGAGAAACAAAGATTCATGTATGGGAAATGAAAGAAATAAATCTGCAAGCAAATAGAAATTATAACAATATTTATATGGATGTTGAATGCTGGGTGGAATTGAAAGGACCGGGTTTTGATAAACGTGTTTACGGTTTTTGGAACGGCGGAAATAATTTCATTGTACGTGTAGTTGCAACAGGACCGGGTGAGTGGCAATGGCGCAGCGGCTCTAATCAACACGAAGATAACGGATTAAACAACAAGTCCGGTTCGTTTACTGCTATCGAATGGAATGAAAGGGAGAAGAATGAAAATCAAAATCGAAGAGGATTTATAAGTGCAACGCAGAATGGACACGCACTTCAATATGCCGACGGCACTCCTTATTTTATGATTGGCGATACTTGGCTTGCAGGTTCAACATGGCGCTTGCCGTTTAGAAATGCGGTTGCTTCAAGTAATTACATACCGGGACCGGGAATAGGTTTTGAAGATGCAGTGACGTATAGAAAAGCACAAGGATTTAATTCGGTAAGTATGATAGCAGCTTTTCCAAATTGGGAATCGGATTTTAACCCAAGTACGTATGCAGATTCTAACGGAATATTTTTAAGAAACGCATGGGAAAAATTTGGTTATGATGTTTCCGATGCGCCCGGTTTCGATGCTTCAGGCGGGTTAAGTTATTGGGGATCGTTCACATCTAAAAACATGCGTGATGAGTATGGAAACCTTCCTTTCGAGATGTCTGAAATTCATAAAGGAGTTTCGGATTTTACAAGAATTAATCCCGAATATTTTAAAAGTCTTGATAAGAAAATAAATTTCTTATCCGAAAATGGTTTTGCCGCTTTAATTGAAACAGTGCGGAGAGATGTGGGACCCTCGTGGAAAGCATATTTTGAATTCAATGAAACTTACTCGCGTTTTGTTCAATATTTAATTTCACGTTACGGTGCTTATAACATATTTTTCAGCGGTATTCACCTCGATTGGATTCCAAAGGATTTCAGTTTGACTGCCGAAGAATTTAATGAAGCGTTAACCTATCATTTGAATAAGTACGGACCTATGCCTTTCGGTCAACCCGTAACAACTTTAATAAGCAGTTCTACATATACAGTATTTGGACATGATAAAGATGTGCCGTGGTTAAACATGCACAGCGTCGGCAATAAACCGAGAGATCATAGGGTTGCCGATTCACTCGAAATAATTTTTAAACTTGAACCGCCGTATCCTGCAATTAACTTCGAACCATATTACACAGGCTGGAATCATGAAATAAACAAACCTAATAATGAACGCCCACCGGCAAATTCGGAACGCGATAATTATTTTGCACGCGCCCAAATGTACGGCTCTGTTTTATCGGGCGGATTGTCGGGTCACGTTCACGGAACTGCAGCTTATGATATAACTACGACAGGCGAACCTTCCGGTGCGCGTCCTCATATTTGGGATGCTTTTAAATATGAATCGGCTAATTATATGAAACACCTGAATTCTTTTATCCTTTCGGAAGGCAAAAAGTACCATGATTTGGAACTTGCGCGGAACGATGTTATTCCGAATAAAGCACCAGGCAGTCCGCCAACAGGATTGGATGGATGGGCTTATATGATGAGAACTCAAGAAAGAGATTTTGCTTTGCTATATTTTGAAAATGAAAGTGTTGTTCCTGAACTGAATAATTTTAAACCAAATACCGATTATGTTTTGCAATGGTTTAATACAATCAGCGGTGAATGGAGTGATGAAATTGAAATTAATTCCGACACGAAAGGAACAATCTTGGTTTCGGAATTTCCCAATGGAGAAAAAAAATCATCGATTGATTGGGCGGCAAAAATCATTGAGAAATAGATTTCGAGTAGCTGATAATTAATGCCATAAAAAATACATTCTATATCGGAGAGAATTATATGCAGAAAAATATTCCTGTAATATCGGTAACGGGAACAACATTGGCAGAATCTTACGAAAAAGCACTCATCGAACTTTACAAGAACGGGATGAGATTTCAAACTCAATACGATAAACCCGGTGATCCGTTGAGCATCGATTCTACAATGAATATAACAATACTTGAACCGATGAAAGACCCGATGATTCACCGAGCATTCCCCGGAGGAATAGATAATTTACGAGAATATGTTATGGAATTATCGGGTGCAAAAGATCACTGGACAAAAAATATAAATGATCCTAACGATACAAGGTGGGAGTATACTTATCACGGAAGATTAGCGGCTTACGGCGCATGGAAAGAATTGATAAACGGCGAATCCAAGAAAGCAGGTTTCTTCTCAATCGATCAGGTAGAAGTGGTAATTATTAAATTAATTAAACAGCCGTACACACGGCAAGCGCAGATGATTACATGGATGCCTAACCTTGATGTTGAATGTTTTGACCCGCCTTGCCTCCAGTCGCTTTGGTATAGAATTATAGAAGATGAAAACGGCGATTGGTGGCTCAACTGCAACGTTCGTTTTAGAAGCAATGATGCATGGGGCGCAAGTTTTATGAATATGTTTGGCTTCATTAATTTTAACAAAAATCTTATTGCCGATGAAATTGCCAAAAGAACAGGTAAAAAAGTTGGACTCGGCAGAATGAACTGGCAGGCTGATTCATATCATATCTACGGGAAAGATATTGAAAACGCTAAACAATTATTATTTGATAGGATTGACTCGATAAGTTTTGAGGATCGGACTTTTAATTTTTACGACGACTTTATTCAGGAAATGTATAACGATGCCGAGAAAATTGTATCAATGAAAATAAGTGAATATGACGGAAGTCATTAAAGTATTTTGCACTATAATTAATACATTGCAAACGTTGCTCCGAAATTATTTATTGAATAGCTGACATGATATAATTAAAGTCATGATTTTTGTTTGCAGTGATAAAAAAATCCCGAAGAAAATACATTTGATTACTAACCCTAATAAATTATTTTCACAGAGGATTTTATCAAAAACTATCAGCAGGAAATTGATGAAAAGAAATAGACAACTGTTTTTAGTATTTCTTATTGCTGCTTCATTTATTTCTTGTGAGGAAAATTCATTGATTATTGATCCAGCCGATAATTTATACGGTGTATGGATTTATGAATCATCGGACAGCAATTTTGTTATCATGAAGAAAGCCCAAAACTTTGACGAATCAAAACCGGGGTTCAGTATTAACAAAGAAGGAAAATTTATTGAGAGAAAAAATTCCGGCTGGTGCGGTACTCCGCCAATTTCATATTCAAATTACGAAGGCGAGTGGAATAAAAAATCAGATGAATTATTTGAAGTCAGCGTTGGTTATTGGGGCGGAATAGAGCAGTATCAAATCAAAATAATCTCTTTAACAGAAATAGAATTAAGATATTCGCGGTTACAAATATCAAATTAAACTTTTTACGGGGAACACAATGCATTATTTATTGATTTATGAAGTCGGGGAAGATTATGTTGAAAAACGAGCTTTATACAGAAATGAGCATTTAAAACTTGCTTGGGAATCGCACGAGCGAGGAGAAATGATTTTGGGAGGTGCACTCGCAAATCCAATTGATAAAGCAATTTTATTTTTCAACGGCGATTCACCGGAAGTTGCCGAAAATTTTGCAAAAGCCGATCCGTATGTTTTAAATGGTCTCGTTATAAAATGGGAAGTTAGGCAATGGAATACAGTTGTTGGGGAAGAAGCAAGTACTCCTTTGCGCTCGATTTGAAAAAAATCTTAAAATAGATCTGATATAACCATGAAAAAAAATATTTTATTCGTCGTTTTGTTGTTGCCTGTATTTATTCTTGCCCAAAGCGGAAAAGTGTTTGATAATCTTTCAATGAATTCCGACATCTTAAAGGGTGAAAGAAAATTCGCGATTTATCTACCGCCGGATTATGAAACATCACAAAGAAGTTACCCGGTTTTATATTTATTGCACGGCTACGGCGATGATCAATCGGGCTGGATACAATTCGGCGAGGTGCTTCGCATAACTGATAATTCAATAAAAGAAGGAATCGCTACTCCGTTAATTATTGTTATGCCGAACGCCGACATGCCTTACAAAGGTTATGTTAATCGTCCTGATGTTGATTACAGTTACGAAGATTTTTTTATAAAAGAATTTATTCCATATGTTGAAAGTAAATACAGAATAAGAAGTGAAAAAAGATACAGGGCTATTGCCGGTTTATCGATGGGCGGCGAGGGTACATTTATTTATGCTTTGCATCATCCCGATATGTTTTCTTCGGCATGTCCTTTAAGTGCGGCTACAGGTCCTTCCTGCAGCGATAGTTTGAATAATTATTATATAATGCGCGGGATGAAAAATATTTCGCAAGAAACAGCAATGAAGTTCTATAATAATTATAATGTTCTTAATCTTGTTAACAATATGAAGGACGATCAGAAAAAAGCTGTTCACTGGTTTATTGATTGCGGCGACGATGATTTTTTGTACGAAGGCAATTCCTTAATTCATATTGCAATGCGGAAAAACAATATACCGCATGAATTCAGAATACGCGACGGTGCTCACAACTGGACTTACTGGCGCAAATCTTTGCCCGAAGTATTAAAGTTTATATCCGATGCATTTCATCAATACTAAATTGTTTGTCTTATAACTTTCAATAAAACATGAAAGAAAAATATATGTACGAACTAAAAACAAAAATAAACAATGCGAGTGTTGAAAAGTTCTTGAAAAAAGTAAAGAGCGAATCAACACGCGAAGATTGTTTTAAAATAATTTCGTTAATGAAAGATGTAACAAAAACCGAACCCAAAATGTGGGGGACAAGTATTGTAGGATTCGGTTCGTATCATTATAAATATGCAAGCGGACATGAAGGAGATATGTGTTTAACTGGTTTTTCGCCCCGTGCGCAAAATATAACAATTTATTTGGCTGCCGGGTTTGATATGAAAGAAGATTTGCTCGGTAAACTCGGTAAGCATAAAATAGGTAAAGCATGTCTTTACATCAAGAAGTTGGAAGACGTTGATTTGAAGATTCTAAAAAAAATTATTGAACAATCGGTTAAATATATCTCGAAGAAAAAGTGGAATTAAAATGGAAATGAAACAATACCTAATAGATACATTCCGGTTTAACGACCAGGCAAACAAAAAGATACTTGAAAAGATTAAGATATTACCCGAAAAGGAGATGTGTATAAAATTTTTTAGTCATTTAATTAATTCGCAAAAATATTGGCTTGCAAGAATTAATATGTATCCCGAGGCTCCGCAGATGGATTGGTGGGAACCACTTTATGATTTGAATGATTTGGAAAACGAGTGGAATAAAAGTCTTAGTGCTTGGCTCGAATATCTTAACGGTAAAACAGAGGAGCAAATTTTCGAAGTAAGAAAATTTATTGGTTATGACGGAAGTACTTTTTCTGCACCGTTGAAAGATATTGCTCTTCAGCTTAATTATCATTCAATTCATCACCGAGCACAGATTCAATCAATAATCCGCCAGCAAGGTATTAAGCCCGATTTTATTGATTATATCGGTACTATCTATAAAAGAAACCGTGAATAAATTTACGAATCTTTACTATAGAAAAGTCCGACAACGCCGTTGCTGAATGTTTTTGTGTTTAACAATTTTGGCTTTTATGAGCACTTGCATTATTGAATAGCTGCTTGTTGTTACCAAAAATATCCCATTTATTTTGACAAGCTTTCTTTTACCCTGTATCTAACAATTCTTTTTATAAGTGAAAAAGGTATTGGTTTATCAAGTGGAAATTGAACCGAACCTTTTCCGGATTTGTAAATCGAAAGCTCTTTCTTGAATGCTTCGCTTCCCGAAGGCGTTGGATAAAATCCAATATGATTTTTGAATGCAGCGAAGTGCACCAAGTTGCCGTTAAGTTTAAACGTGGGTATTTGGTAGCTTATTGTTTCTTCGACATCGGGCGCTGCTTCTTTAATCGTTTCCCTAATTTGATTCAATATATCGCCGACATTTTTAGGGAATGTGTTTATGTATTCATCAATTGTACTAAATTTTTTTTTCTTCATACGCACACATCTAATGAAATTTCTTGTTTTGAGAAAGCATCTCAATAATAGTTCTGATCCGTTTCTGCCGTGTTTCAACTTTCTTGGCAGTCTGTAACCGCCAAGAAATTGAATATAAATTTGTTTTGTTGAGAGTGTTGTAAAACTTTAAGGCATCCGGGTAATTAGCAAGTTCTGTCAAAAAATCTTCCGGTATTTTCATATTGGAAGGCGAATCGTAAGCGTTTGCCCATCTGCCGTCTGCTTTTGCTTTTTCTACTTCTGCAATACCAGAGGCATGCATTTTCCCTTCATTGTAAAGCTTTTCTATTATTTCCGTATTCCTTTTCGACCAAGTACTGCGTTCTCGGCGCGGGGTAAATTTTTGAAGGTAAGATTGTTCATCGTAACTCCTTGCCTGTCCATCAATCCAGCCGAAACACAATGCTTCTTCTAGCGCTTGAGCATGATTTATGCTTTTTACTCCCGAATTCTTTTTATACAGTTGAAGCCAGACACCATCAGATTTTACATGATTTATGGAAAGCCAATCCCGCCATTTTTTTTGTGATTGAAACGGGATTATAGGCAATTCGGTTTTCACTTTTGAGTTTTTCATTACACTTAATATTTATTAATTGTATCAATAAACAAAATTAACTCTCTGCAATTTCTTTCAATTTTTGGAGAGCTTTTGGCCACATATCATTAAACATATCTTTATATTCATCATTAACATCAATATCCACTGCCACTTCGGTTTTATTATTTTTCTCTTTGAAAGTATAATTCTCAAAGGCACCAGCCCAACTTTTAACTGCATCGCTCGTAGTATCTTCTTTTCCATCCTGTACCATGCCAAGGTGTTCAATTGAGATGAATTCATGAAGTTTATTTTCTTTGATCCGGCTAACCATTCCCATTTCACCTTTTTCACTTGGCCCAAGGAAAAGAATCTTACTACCTTTATTCCAATCACCTTTATAGTAAGAACCGGGAGAAAATGGTTCTGTCCATATTCTGTAAGTTTTATCGTCAAGCATTGAGTGCCAAACTTTTTCTTTCGGCGCGTTAATTACAATTGAGAAGTTTAATTTTTTCATTTTTTTCCTCTTACATATTTTGTGTTGGTTGCAGCATTCCCACTCGGTTACCCTCGGTATCGATAAAGGCCAAATATGAACCGATTCCGGGAATTGGCATCGGCTCGCCAAGTAATTTGCCTCCCGATACAACAATTTTTTTTGATGAATCGTTTATATCATCAACGGCAATTACAACGGAAGGGTGAGGGGCATTCGGATCATCTTTTTTACTGTAAAAACCACCGTTGATTGCACCTGCATTTTTAGGACAACCTTTATTGTCTGTCTCAGTTGTATTAACAAGAACATAGTTGCCCATATCCGGGCCGAGGAATTGAGACTGCCAGCCGAATACGTTTGTATAAAAATCAGACATGCGTTTTTTATCTTCCGCAGGCATTTCAAAATGTACTACCGGGTTCATTTTATTCATGATTAACTCCTTTAGTTAAATTACTAATTGGTTTTGTGAATTTATTATTTAATGAATAGAACGATGTTGCCGCAAACCGGCAGTCCCAAACTATAATGCCGAAAAGAAGCAGCAACTTTATTTTTATTAAATTATTTCTTAGAACTACTTTACTTAAAGAGTAACAAAACCCTGCAAATGCAACTTTATAATTATACCGCACTAAAAAACAGTTTACCACGCCATAGACGTGGCTGCCCGTATTGAGTGGCCGTTTCGGGCGTAAAACATGCCTTTATTATATCTTTCTTGTGTAGTACAAGCAAGCAACTCCAGAAGAAAAAATCTTGCTGGAGATAAGCGAAAGATTCGTTTTGGTCTTTATATCTTTGAATACAGGGATACCCTTGCCAAGTAGGATAGGATTTATATTGAACCAGTAATTGTCAATTAGATTCGCTGCCATTAACGAATGCCCAGCGGTGGGACTCCCAAAGATAAGAATCTCTTTTTCAGTGGATTGCTTGAGTTTGTTGATCTCTTCAACCAAATTCTTACTAATCACTTGAGTGTTGGTAAAATTTTTTTCTTCCATCGTTTTCGAAAGGACAACCTTCTTTACATTTTTGTACCATCGTGAATGTTCGATTATATGTTTTGTTGGGTTCAGTTGCTCTGCGGCAGTTGGCCAAAAACTTTCCATTAGTTGATATGTTTTTCTGCCGTATAAGGCTATATCTGTTGCATAAATTCGTTCTGCGCCATGGTCAAAAATTTCATCATCCACGTGAATCCAATCCATTTGGCCATTTATTCCGGCCCCAAATCCATCTAGGGATACATGCATAAATAAAGTTAGATTTCCCATTTTTACTCCTAATAGAAAGGTGAGTTGTTCTACAAAGAATTTTTCAGATTGTCTTTGCATTGTTAATTTGCACTCTCGATAGAATTGGTTTCACCTTCCATCGCATATATGCCACGAACAAAATAATTATAGATAGAACAGCAGTATAAATTGTACTGCCGGTTTCGCCTCTGAACAAATGATAAACTGTTGCGCTTGCAGATACAATCAATAATCCTGCAAGAGTAAAAGGAAGCAGCCAGGTATAAATGCGAAGTAAACCTGGCAAGATTAAACCCACAACAGCGAGTAATTCAGCTATACCAATGAAGTAGCGGAATCCGACTCCAAGGGTGGCATTCATTGCTTCAACATATTCTGCAGGTGGAAACACCATAATCCAGCCATGCCAAAGAAACTGGGCAGCCAGTAATATCTGAAGTATCCAAAGAACAATGTTCATAAGTTTTCCTTTCTGCTGATTATTTCTTCTAAAACTTTCTCAAACCTACAAGCGCATACACAATATCAATCCGGTATTTCCGGTTCAACAAGTCTGGCTAATTGATCAAGTGATTCCTGCCATCCGAGATAGCACATTTCCGGCGGAATAACATCCGGTACATTTTCCTGAACTATGTTAATATCTGACCCGCAAGAAACATGTCTGATAGTAACTGTGGTAATCATTTCGCCCGGTAAATTCGGATCGTCAAATTGATCTGAATAACGAATAAGTTCACCCGGTACTAATTCAATATATTTACCGCCAAAGGAATTACTTTTTCCGGACGAGAAATTTGTGAATGACATTTTATACGTCCCGCCAACTTTAGCATCTAGGTGATGCACTTTGCATGTGAATCCGTTTGGCGGAAGCCATTTTGCCTGTGCATCGGCATCAAGAAAAGCGTGATAAATTTTTCCCGGCGATGCTTTAAAAACTCTATGAAGCTTGATTGTTGACATAATCATTCTCCTTTATTAAATAAATTATTTCCCTTGATAAGCTTCTTCCAACTTTTTTATATCAAATTTCTTCATCGGCATGAATGCCTGTGTAAGTCTATCAACCTGCTCACGTGTTCCGTTCATCATCATCTCGCCCAAAGCAGCCGGTGTAATCTGCCACGAGAGACCGTACTTATCTTTAAGCCAGCCGCACTGTTCCGCTTGAGCAATTGCAGAAAGTCTTTCCCAGTAATAATCAATCTCTTTTTGAGTTTCGCATGAGACCATAAATGAGACTGCCTCATTAAAAGCAAAATTGTGCTCGTGTGCGCTGTCCATAGCTGCGAACCACTGGTTCTCAATCATAAAATCTGTAAACATGATTGTTCCTTCTTTATCCGGTTCCATTCCATTAGGATAACGCGCGGTGATTCCTTGTTTTGTATTCTTAAAAACAGAGAGATAGAAGTTACTTGCCTCTTCCGCTTTTCCGCATACATTTCCAACAAACAAAAGTGAGGGAACAATAAACGGTCGCTCTTCGCCGTCAGGGTTTGTAAGAATAAGCTGCCAGGAAAGTCCGTATTTGTCCTGTATCCAGCCGTAGTGCTCGCTGAAGGGATATTTATCTAACTGCATTAGCACTGTGCCGCCTTCCGATAACTTTTCCCACACTGCGTCAAGATTCTTCCTTGCGTTTTTATCTGTCGATGGATCAAAATTTACGAAGAATGATATAGATGGATTGAATTTAAAAAACGGTCCTGCACTTATGGACATAAATTTTTGCCCGGCAAGTTCGAAAGAAACAACATCGCAATCGCCCGAAGGAGTATTCTGAAGCGTTGTTATGTTTGTAATTTTGGAATTGGGAAAGAGTGAACAATAAAACTCCGCTGCTTCTTTTGCTTCTTTATCATACCACAAATGCGGGATTATCTTATACATCATAAACTCCTATCTATATAAAGTATACAATTATGTTGCTCTAAAATTAGTTTTGTTAAAAAAAAATTGTAAGGGGCAAATACGCCAATTGAAGGGTTGATTGCGACAAAATGTCTTGTTATATTTATTATATGAAACATATATCAATATTAATACCGCGCGGGCATACAAGTTTAGTAAATATTGAAGGCGCCCATCAGATATTTTGCAATGTGAACGATATACTTTCCGAATTCGGCAAGCCGCCGATTTTTGATGTTCATCTTGTTGGTTTATCGAAGGAAACAAAACAATCAACCGGGTTATTTACTGTTAACCCGGATGTATTGATTGATGATGTGAAGAAGACGGATTTAATTATTATTCCCGCAATTCACGGAGACCATACAAAAGCAGTTGAATCAAACAAAAAATTTATTCCGTGGATAGTAAGTCAATATAACGATGGGGCAGAAGTTGCAAGTTTTTGTATCGGATCATTTTTTCTTGCAGCGACCGGGTTATTAAAAGGAAAGAAAGCTACAACACATTGGCGATTTGTTGATCATTTCAAAAAGATGTTTCCTGAAGTAAATGTCCTTGACGATAAAATCATGACTGAAGAGAAAGGCATTTATACAAGCGGCGGGGCTTATTCTTATTTAAATCTTCTATTATATTTAATTGAAAAACATGCCGGACGCGAAATAGCTGTTCTTATTGCTAAAACATTTATGATTGACATTAACCGCGACAGCCAATCGCCGTTTATTATGTTCCGTGGACAAAAAGGGCATAACGACGAATTAATAATTAAAGCGCAGGAATTTATAGAGAATAATTTCAATAATAAAATTACTGTCGAATACCTGGCTTCTATGTTTGCATTGAGCAAAAGAAATTTGGAGCGAAGATTTAAAAAAGCTACATCCAATACAGTTGCCGAATATATTCAACGCGTTAAAATTGAAGCCGCTAAAATGAATCTTGAAAAAGGAACAAAAAACATTAATGAAATTATGTATGGAGTTGGGTATGCAGATTCAAAAGCTTTCAGGAATGTATTTAAAAAAATTACAGGCATTACCCCTATAGAATACCGCAATAAGTATTATAAAGATTCGTTTCATGCAAATTATCTGTAGAAAATTATTCATTGTTCTACATTATATTTTTGTCTTATGATTTTTGTTATATCCTTTTTCACCGAAGGGCTGAATTTTTTCAATCCACAGTTCCTCGAGCGCTTCCAAATCTTTTGTATAATCGTAATTTACGCCTTCCTTTGGATCGAGATAATCCAGAACCTCAAAAACAAAATTTTGTTCGCCGAATTTATTATACTCGTTTTGCAGTTCACTATTTATATGCGATCCCGCATTAAGCTGAAATCTATAACTGTTTGATTTACCGTGTAAGTTTTTACTATACCCGATTAATACTTTATTGTTAACTGTATTTTTAATTTGAAAAACACCCATCGGCGGCAGGGTTTCTTTGTATTTCCTTTTTGCTTCTTTTTTATCAATCATTTTTTGTCTCTTTAATTTCGTTTAACCAATAGTATTGTTTGTCGCGCTTCATAATACATTCTTCTATCAGCAGCCGGCGTATTGTGCAGTGATCATCATAAACTTTGTTGATAATATCATCAACTTGTTTCTCTTCATATTTTTTACCGGGTTTGAACATTTTTACAAATTCATCGAGAATAATCAATTTTTTTTTATGTTGAACCGGGAGTTTTGCCAGTTTCCCTTTCTTGAAAAAAACTTTCAGCACCTTGCCTTTGTATTTATCAATTCTTTCATCCTGAATATATTTCTCAATATTGTCGAAACTGGTTAATTCTTTCAACGAAAGATTAAACAATTCGTCGTTTATTTTATAGATGATGTAATATTGCTGTTTTACCTTGTTTACAAGTCCTGCTTTCTCAAGTTTTTTAAGATGAAATGAAACCGTCGAAACCGCGAGGTTTAACCTGTGCGCAAGTTCTTCAACATACTGCGGTTTATCCATTAAAGAATTTAAAACATGCAGACGCGAAGTATCCGCAAGCGACTTCATTATTTCTATGCTTTTTGCTATGTCCACTTTATCTCTTAAATATGATTCGATGATTGTCGAAACAAAAATAAAACATTGAACAATGTTTGTCAATTTGTTTTTATAAATATCGAAACAGAAAAGCAGTAGAGAGTGAAGAGTATTGAGTATAGAGTTAAGGATAATTATACTGCATAAACGTTGAAATCGAGATAAATGCTTCTTGTGGTGATAATTCCCGGTTAAAGATGAAACAAATACCCCGGTGAAACACATAAATATTAATAAATAAACGTTGATAATTATTCTTGCATCAATTATTTTTCATTAAAGATTTACATCATTCCTTATACCATCTTAAAAATGCAGCGGTAATAAGAGTCAAAAAAGGGTGTGAATAATAATATTGTACCGTATTATCTGCTTCGAAAAGTATACACCCGGCGAATTATATAGCGGCAAATTTTTATTATCGTTGAACCCGCTGAATAAAAAATAATATCGTAATTCCTTTGTGTGAATTAATTATTAAGAAAGAATAGAACACGGGTTATTGACGATTATCGCTGATCATTTTTTATCATAATAAATTATAATAATCTATGTTCTGTTTGTTATTTGTTGAAATATTACGTTTTCTTATATGTTTGAGACATCTGATAAATTCTGAATTGTCATTTCGATGGAGCGAAGCGACTGAGAAATCTTTCTAAATTCAAAGACTTCTCCCTGCGGTCGAAGTGACAAAGTATATTTTTCATGGGATTCTGTTTATTTATAATTTACACAACCGGTATTATAATGAAATTTTTACGTTGTTGATCGGCGTAATTCAAATATTGTTTTTAGGTGGTTAATGGACTTCTTCAATTACAACCCGGTTTTCTTATACTATGGGGATTTAAACATCCGGCCCGGCAACTCATTTCTGCAGCTTCCTACATATCATTACTTCCTTCAATTAAAACATTCCGAAATCATTTATAAAAAAATATATCTCCGTATAATTCATTTTTATTGGCAAAGAAAAGATTTATTAACGGGAAAAAGAATCTTTTTTCCCCGGATAAAATTTTGTTAATAGCCGATAAGAAAAAATTTATTGCAAGATGAAGAAATTTATTTGCGAAAAAGATTTTTTTATTTGCAGAAAAGAATATTTAACAAGCAAAATCTTTTTGGAATAGGCATATAAAAATATTCTATATGCGTCTTGCAGAAAAGAGCATGAAGATTTTATTCAGAATTTACGGATAACAAAATTTTATACGGCTTTTAAAAACTATTTATTGCAATAAAAAAATAATTATAGGCGAATAAAAAACTTTTTTTCGCGGAAAAAAGAAATTTATTAGCAAGAAAAAATATTTATAGGCCGCATATAAAACATAAATATGCGAATACGGCTAAAAAACTGAATTATTAATCAATTTCACGGAGGTAATTATGTTACAATACCTAAGGGCTGAAATTGACCGCTTGAACGGGTTTATGTTTGGCAGGGCCAAAAATCCCGAAAAATGGGCGAATAACGAAGTTACGGAAGCCGAAATCAAAACGTCGATTGATTCCCTTGCTGCAGCCGAAAAACAGATCGAAGAAATCAAAAACATGCTTTCGCAAAAGCAGGCTGAGGCAAAAAACCTAAAAGCCATAGCCGTTAAACTCGGCGATAAAGTTGAAAACTTTATTAACGGCTACCACGCGGACGAACCGCAGAAATTAATCGATTACGGTATTGAACCCAAAAGGCAGTACACAAGAAAACAAGCCCCGGTTAACAAACTTTTGGTTTTAATACAGGACGATACCGACGGCGAGGGGTTTATTTTAACTACTAATCCCGACCCCGATGCCGATATGTATGAATGGTATAAAGGATTCGGCGCCGACCCGGCTAAAACAGATATTATTCCGCCGATGAATCTGCTGAAGACTACAAAGAAAATTTCATTTGTCGATGACGATATCCCGAAAGGCGTTAGGGTGTTTTATAAAGTACGGCCTGTTAACAGCAAAGGCGACGGACCCTGGAGTGAACCTGTAAGCAGGGTGCAGTAAGATAACATTGTATAGGGTTGTTATATCTAAAAAAGAATTACCGCGACCTTAAGGTCGCGGTAATTATAAAAACAAAAGATAAATTTTATAAAATTTGCTGGAATTGTACTACTTAGGTAAATGTTAGGTGGCATAAATAAATGTTCAATTTTGATTTCAAAGATATTTATGAGTTATTACAAAAGAGTTGGCATAAAAAGAGTACTCTTGTAATATTCCTTTTGATTCTAGTTTTATTCCTGTTATGGTTTTTTTCGATAATCGCTTTTGAAAAGTATTCTTTATACAATATAGTTGTAATACTCATTATTCTTTTAATTGCATTTGTTTTTTGGAAAACCACAACAAAACTACCGAAAGCAAGTAAAAATAAACTTGGTTTTATTTTTGCTATAAATTATGATAGCAAAGAAGAAAAGGAAATAGTCAAGCAAGATCTAATCGATAATCTTAAACATCTTATCAACCAAAGCAATTACAGTTCTAACTATGATGTAATTGAATATCCTACTTATTATGCACAAAAGATTATTTCTCCGGACTCAGCTAGATATTATTTGTTTGCTTCAAAGTCGCAATTTATGATATATGGAAGTTGTAAAAAGAGAGAAATCCATGGAAAAATACATCACGTTTTAAAACTCGAAAGTATTGTTGCCCATAGACCAATACCCAATGAGATTCAAAAACAATTTTCTTTTGAGTTCAACGAACTATTTCCCAAAAAACTTTTGATACCCATAGAAAATGATTTAATATCCTTTGAGTTTACTTCAGAGTTGATAACAATTATTTCTAAATATATCATTTCTTTCGCTGCCTTATTATCTGGAGACGTTGATTATTCTCAGAAATTACTTGAAGAAACGAATCTACTTCTAGCAAATAATCAATCAAATATTCCTTCATTGTTAAAGATAAAGAAAAGGTTACCGAATAGACTTCTAGATGTATACATTGTCCAAGCAAGGATCGCTCATTTTAAATGGAGAAATACTCATGATATGGAATCTCTTGAGAAGATAAAATTCTATTTAGATAAAATTGAAATACTATCACCAAATGAATATTTACTACACTTACTGAAAGCTATTTATTATTTCGTTCACAAAAATATTCCCCAAGCAAAAAATGAAATACGAAAGTGTCAAAAAATTAATGATTCCATATGGAGATTTAGTTATGCTTTTTTATTTGCCTATGAAGGTAATTTAAAACAAGCTTATCGTATGTATGGTGTTGCGTTTAGAAAAAAATATGAATTTGATACAATTTTTGAAGTAGAAGAGTTTATTATATGGGTCTTAAATTCAGAACCTGAACAAACTCAATTATATTTTTGCCTCGGTTTGATAAATTATTATGCAAAGGAAGATTTTAGACAATCTGAGATTGATTTTAATAAATTTATCGAACTAGCAGATCTAAATGTTTATAAAGAGGAAATAAAAATTGCTGAAGATTATTTAATAAAAATAAATAGTAAACCAGCCACTTAACCCGCGCATCAACAGCGACCGCTTCTTCGATGCGGTCTAATTGAATCGCATTAAGGTTTGGCTTTTTTGAATTAGTTTGTTATGTAAAGTTGATTTAATTTTTTAAACTGATTCCCGGCAAAAGAACTGCGGAGCAAGTATTAATAAAAGTTGCGTTGACAAAACCGGTATTCTTGTTCTTGTTGCCGTATAAGGATATTTAATTTGGGTTAATTAAATTAATTGCCGCAGCATTTTGATTTAATAAAATTATTACAAACGGAAGCCGGGTTTTCTAAAATTTGTTCTAATTGGACTATATGGGTGTAAAATATTTAGCAGAGTATTGGATTTAAAATGTATTTGAATATTTTTGACGACGTAATTACATTGTAATAACGATTTTATCAAAAAGGTGAGGAATGAAAACAAAGGTTGTAAAAATTGGTAATTCACGCGGAATACGGATTCCAAAATCATTAATTCATGAAAGCGGCTTAAAAGATGAAGTTGAACTTGAAGTTAGTGATGGTCAAATAATCATAAAACCAATATCAGCAAATAGAGAATCTTGGGATGCTGCATTTAAGAAAATGGCAAAAAAACGAGAGGATATATTATTAGATAACGAATCTATACTCAGTCAATCGAAATGGGATCAAGAAGAATGGGAGTGGTAAATGTTTCTCGTTTTGAAGTTTATTATGTTAATTTAAACCCCACAATTGGAAGTGAAATTAAGAAAACACGTCCATGTGTAATTATCTCGCCTAATGAAATGAATTACAATATTTCTACAGTAATAATTGCCCCTCTTACTTCTAAGTTACGTAATTATCCAACTAGGATTCCTTGCAAAGTTGAAGGCAAGCAAGGTCAAATCGTATTAGACCAAATCAGGACTGTCGATAAAATAAGACTAGTCAAAAGAATAGATACATTAAATAAATTAACCCAGACTAAAGTTCTCAATGTTTTGAAGGAGATGTTTTCTGAATAAGCAATCTAACGACGACCCCTGGAGTGAACCGGAGGTTGCAATATCTCTCGGTAAGAAAATTTTATTTGGGTTAATTAAATAAATTGCCGCGGCATCAAAGTAGCGGCAATCATAAAAACAAAAATTGGTTTTCATAAAATTTGCTGGAATTGGACTGCTAAAATATCTGTTAGCCCTCATTAAAAAATGAATAGTGTTTTTTAATATGTTTTCGATTATCTTTTTGAAGACATTTTGAACAAAATAAAGTGAAAACATGAGTAAAGAAATTTCGGATAAGATAATAAATTGTTTCAAAAATAAGCCTGTAAAAAAGGCATTTTTATTCGGGTCTGTGTCAAGAAACGAAGATGATGATTTAAGTGATGTGGATATTCTGGTTGAGCTAGATTATTCGCAACCTATTGGTCTTGGTTTTGTAAGAATGAAACTGGAATTAGAAGACTTATTAAATAGAAAAGTCGATCTTCTTACAAGTAATAGTGTTTCAAAGTATATTAAACCATTTATTGATTCGGAAAAAGTATTGATATATGAGAAATAGTCTGGGCGATAAAGCGCGTTTACAACATATTTATGATGCTATTCTCGAAATCGAATTATATGTTCAAGAATCATCTTATGAAGTTTTCCAATCTAATACGATGATGCAATTTGCTTGTGTAAAACAATTAGAAATTATTGGTGAAGCCTCAAATCATCTTACATCTCATTTCAAAAAACTCTATTCGGAAATACAATGGCGTGAAATAATAGATCTTAGAAATTTATTAATCCACGAATATTTTGGTATTGATACTAAAATTGTGTGGGACATAATTACAACAGATATTGTTTCATTAAAGCCACAAGTCAAAAAAATAATAGAACAATTATAAACAAGGGCTAACAAGTCAATTAAGGCTGACGCCGTTTTTCATTGCCGTATTGTTCTAATTATTGCGGATGGTTAAAAAACCAAGCTGCTCTTTAAAGTAGGTTGTTCTAGGAAACATTTTTATCCGCCGCAAAAACGGCGGACAATTAAATAAAAGTTGTTGCAACAATTCGGTATTATTGTTCTTGCAGCCGGGTAGCGGCAACTTCGTTAGGTGGCAAGGAAATTATGAATAAAATAGTTGTTGTTTTTGTTGTTATCGTTTCACAAATCTTTTTACAAAATTGTAATACAGTTGAACCTGGGAGCGATACTTTTATTGATTCGAAAATAGTCCTTAAATTCTACGAGTGGTATCCGGTTATTAATGATAAGGAACTCGGAATACCAAAAATTTATTTGAGTCTTTTTACTGAAAAGCAATATCCTTGTTGTAATTACGGATTAAGATTACAAAAGTCTATAAATGGTAACGATATAAGTATTAGAATTTATAATGTTATTGAGCCGAATATCTGTTTAACATCGTTTGGTCCAGCTTCAGAAGTATTGCCTTTAGACTTACCAAATGGAGATTATAACCTAAGAATATATTCAAACCAAGTTCTTGATACCTATCTTTTAACAATAACTGATAAATATATATCTATAAAAGTACGTTCAAGTAAAAATTCTTATGCATTATATGAAAACTACTTTAGATTTCCTGAGAATTCCTTAGTTTATATGTGCGGCACTCTTATAGCTACGAAATATATTTTTGATGATTTTTTAGATACATTGAAATCTAAAATAAGACTTCAGGAATATACCTTTCAAAATAACGGTCAAAAACCATATCCTGATAGTATGGGTGGGCATTATTATGAAAAACCTGCAAAATATTTTATATATGAATCCGAAGAGGAGTTTGATAAGATAGGTCAAATAATGAATGTATATACAAAAAATCATTCAAAAGATATGTTTGGAGTTGGAATAAGTATAACAAATTGGCTAAATAAAAAATTTTATAGTTGGCTTAATTATTAGCCACCTACCCAGCTATTCAAAGCGGCTGTTTTAAAGTTTGCAGAATTTGTAATTTATTGGCATTGGTTGTAAATGTTAGTTGCTTTTTGAAGTTAGTGAACAAGATAAATTTATTAATAATTATCCGCCAAACTAACGGCGGACAATTAAATAAAAGTTGGCGCAACAATTCGGCAATGTTTTCCCGGAGCACCGCTTATTTGATATGCCGCAATAGTGCAGACTAAGTATATAGATATAAACTAAAATTAAAAGAGTGATGGAGAAAAGATTAGATGGCTGGAATTTGGGAAGAAACCTTTAAAGATAAACAAACAATGTGGGGACTTGAGCCAAGCGACTCGGCTATATTGGCAAGCGATATCTTTATGGAAAAAGGATTTAAAAATGTATTAATACCCGGTTTTGGATACGGCCGGAATGGCAAGGTATTTTTTGATAAGGGGATGAGCGTTACCGGGATCGAGATATCCGAAACCGCAATTAGTATAGCTAAAGAAAATTACGGCAGCGGGATGAAAATATTCAATGGTTCTGTTGCTGAAATGCCTTTTGATAAAAAACATTATGATGGAATATTCTGTTATGCGTTGATTCACTTATTGAATAAAAAGGAAAGAAAGAAACTGCTTGATGATTGTTTTACCCAATTAAGAACCAACGGCTGTATGATATTTATAGCGATATCCCGAAAGGCGCCGAGCTATGGAAGCGGGAAGGAGTTAAGTAAAAATAGGTTTGAGATATTTAAAGATGTGAAAATGTTTTTTTATGATCCGGATTCAATTACAAATGAATTTGGGAAATATGGATTGGTTGATTTTTATGAAATTGACGAGCCGGTAAAAAATATGACAGACAAGCAGCCTCAAAAATTCTGGTTTATTAAGTGTGAAAAACATTAACAAGGTCTAACCATATTATGTAACTGATAAAAATTATAGTATAACACACTTATCTTGCTGAATATTATGGGAATAATATGGAACAAAAAATGTTGTCGGAATTAACGGACGAGGAATTGTTAAAAGAAGCGAAAAGAGTTAAATCATATAAACTTTATGACGCTTTATTCTTTGGCCTCTTAACCGGGATTGCAGTTTATAGTTCTGCTGTAAATGGATTTGGATTTTTAACTTTCATCCCTTTGATATATTTACCTATTGCAGCAAAGAATAAAGAAAAAAACAAAAAATTAGAAAAGCTTATTAAAGAAAGAAATATATATAAGCAGTCAAATTCTTATGAGATTAATAAGTAGTTCAAAACCGACTGCTTAAGATTTTGATTTATGTCGGGTTTTATATGTGCTCTTTTTCGATCTTTTAAGCACTGCCGGGCGGTGCTTAACGTTAATACAGTTGGTTCATTACTAAAAAGGATTAAATCATATGAGGATATTCATTTTATCATTATTGTTGATTGGAACAAGCAGTTTACTTAATTCTCAAAATATGGTGGAAACAGATAATCTAAAGCCGAGCGGGAATGCCGTAAAATTTGGTAAAAATATTATTTCTTTAAATGAAAGCAACGAGCATACTTGTACATTTTCTCCGGATGGAAATACAATGTATTTTACAAGAGATGCAAATATTTTCATCTCAAAAAAAATAGATGGTAAATGGAGTCTTCCTCAAATAACCGATATAAAGGGCAGAGAAGCAATATTTTCGCCGGATGGTTCTAAACTTTTTTACGGGGACGGTGATATTTGGTTTATGCAAAGAAATAATAATATATGGTCGAATCCTCAAAAACTTTCTAAATCTCTAAACACCGATTTATACGAGTATTATGCTTCATCTTGCATTAATGGGAATATATATTTCAGTCGAATTAAAGGAAAACATGCAGTAATATTAGTCTCAAAATATGAAAACGGAAATTATCTCGAAGCAACTGAACTGCCAACTCCAATTAATCAAGATTCTTCAAATAATTATCATCCTTTTATTTCACCGGAAGAAGATTATTTAAT
Organism: Bacteroidota bacterium; assembly: GCA_023397505.1. GTDB lineage: Bacteria > Bacteroidota > Ignavibacteria > Ignavibacteriales > Melioribacteraceae > JAEWUC01. Next base: position 49,428 of record JAEWUC010000007.1, read on the forward strand.
ATTTAATTCGGAGAGAAACGGAGGATACGGCGGGGCCGACTTATATATTAGTTTTAAAGATGAAGACGCTAATTGGGGAGAGCCCGTAAATTTAGGCGATAAAATTAATAGTGAAATTAGGGATATCTGTCCAACAATTAGTCCGGATGGTAAATATCTATACTTTACAAGAAATTGGCAGAAAGAGAATAAATGGTTTGGAGATATTTATTGGGTAGAAACATCATTTCTAAGACAGAAAAAATAATGAATACAGCTGGAAGTAATTCGATTTATAATTGGAAATATCCGTTAAAGAAAGATATTGTTTTTAAAAGATAGGTTACCGGCAACATTGTTAAGAAATAATTTTATAGGAAAAGATATTTATGAAAAATTCACCCATGGAAACAGTAAATGAATTCATTGCAGCTTATAATTCAATGGATATCGAAAAAATGATTACATATCTGCACCAGGAAATTGAATTTAGAAATATTTCAAACGGTGTAGAAAATGCACATACAAAAGATATAGATGAATTTAGAGAATTAGCAAAAAAATCGTTGGAAATATTCAGAACGCGAGAACAAAGAATCATATCATATATAGAATCGGGCGACACAATAAAAGTTGAAATTATGTATCAAGCAATTTTAGCAATTGATTTACAAAAAGGATTGAAACCCGGCGACAAATTGGAAATGATGGGACGGTCTACATATACTTTTAAGGATGATTTAATTACGATGCTTATTGATGAAAGTTAATATCGTAATGCATTTTGTTAGTCCATAAATACATACTGTTTTATTTTAAACCCATTTGCTAACACTAAGTTTGTTTTTTATAGTTGTTTGAAAAATGGGTTGTTCTCTCCATTATTAGTTTTAATAAAATATAAGGAGGAAAAATGGCTTATGAAATTATCCAAGTTGAATACTACAATATAACAGCAGCAAATCAAATTGCAGATGCATCAAAATTAATTTCTACGGTTGTAAAAGCCGGTGTTGATTTCCATGCATTTAAGGCAATCCCGTTGAATTCAAATCAAACACAATTTACATTCTTCGCGAAAGACAGTTCAAAGATAACAGACGGCGCAAAGAAAGAGGGATTGAAATTAGATGGTCCTTATCCCGCATTATTGATAAAAGGTAATGAAGAAGCAGGTGCGCTTGGCGGGATATATTCAAAATTATCAAATGCAGGCATTCAAGTTAACGAAGCGTGCGGCATTGCTGATATAAATAATGGTTATGGCGTCATTCTATATCTTAATCAAGAGGACTGCGGAAAAGCATTTACGGTTTTGCAGAAATAGTGAATAAAATAAAAATTATTATTCTGTGCTCGAAAATAAGGTTAATATATGAGTCCGAAAGAAATCGTTAAACAATGGGTAGAATCATTCAATAAAAGGGATGCAAATGCAGTCTCGGAATTTTATTCTGAAGATGCTGTGAATCACCAGGTTGCCGAAAAACCAATTGAAGGTAAACGGGCAATTAAAGAAATGTTTGTTAATGAATTTGCCCAAGCAGAGATGGTCTGCATAATAGAAAATTTATTTGAAGACGGTGAATGGGCAATACTTGAATGGAAGGATCCTTTGGGTTTGCGGGGATGCGGTTTCTTTCATATTAAAGACAATAAAATAATTTTTCAAAGAGGTTACTGGGATAAATTGTCGTTCCTTAGGCAGCATAATTTGCCGATACCCGATAAATGAAAGTAATAGAACAAGTATTCAAATCTTTCGTAAGAATAAAGAACTAATATTTTATTGCTGTTGTATCGGTAATGTGCATTAAGAGTAAATAAAGAATATGAATAAAAATTACTCAGTTAGTGCAATAGGAGATAAATATGGGTGTAGAAGAAATTGATTAGAAGAGTGAGAATGCATCGTTGAAATTTGTTCCGAAAATATCGATGCACGAATATTTTATTGATTTCTTAGGCGGCTTAGTGCCGGGCATACTTTTTCTTGTAGGTAACTCGTTCATATTGTTTCCATCGGTATATGCTTTTTATTGTTCACTCAGTAATATCCAATCCGTAAAATCTTTTATTCCCTTCATAAAAGATTTTCTTGTAGCTACAAAGGATACGCCAAGCGCAATATGGCTGATTAGTTTTATTGTATTGTTCTTTTTGGCTTATACAATCGGACATTTATTTTACAGGCATGATCCTAATGAACCCGATAAAAAAAGTTTTTTACGGCTTGCAAAGAAAAACAAATATGAGAATGACGAAAAATTAAAAGAAGAATTGGCAAGCGATATGAATCCTTCCAATTATCAATTCCCTTATACTTATTACGACGAATACTTAAAGAAAAGAAAGCTTGATTATTTATTGCCGTTTGTATTATGGAAAGGTGAACGATCCAAAGCATTTATTAATTTATTGAAAACGAGATTAATGTATTATCGTATGGATAAATGCGGAACAATAATTAGAAATGAAGCCCATGTAAGAATGGCTTCATCTACCTGGTACGTGTCGAGATTTTTGGCGCTATTCGGATTATTCGGTTTTTTATTATCGTTACTTTCATTAATCATTTCTGTTAATGTAACAAAACAATTTGAAACCTTTTCGCAAGGATTATCTTGGTACCTCGTATTTTTAATACTCCCTTTGTTGGTATCGTTATTTTCATATTATTTTTATACGACAATATTGAATTTTCTTCACTACCAGAGGTTAAGAGAAGTATTTATTGTTCTCGATACATATTGTACGGCTTTCCAGGAAAATCCCGATCTTATGAAGACGCCTGTTGATGATTTTATGTGCGACACCGTTAAGGAATATAATAAGTATAATGAAACATCGAATAAAGTTTTTGAGAATAAAACAAATCCCGGGAAGCGAAGATTATATGTAAGAAGAAAAAAATAGTCGATTAAGTTTTTTAAAAATATTACAACAACAAATAAATTTGATATACCAAAAGAAGGTAAACATATTATAAAAGTTTATAATGTGATCGGGGAAGTAGTGGGTGTATTAGCTGATAAAGAGTTTGCTGCGGGACGTTATCAAGTTACTTTGATGCTTCAAATCTACCTTCGGGAATTTATTTTTATCAACTACAGGGAAACGAAAAAAACTTTGTAAGAAAGATGCTGCTCGTTAAATAAAAATAAATGATTAATTTTAGAAGTAGTACTCATAATTTTATTGAAAACACTTAACATCTTTTACAGAGGTTTTATGAAATCATTGTTTTACGCACTTTTATTAATTTTAGTTTTTACTGAATTGAACTATGCTCAAAACGGCGGTTATGCAATTCTTTTTGACGGCATCGACGGTAAAGCTGTGGCAAATATGAACACCGGCAATACCAATTCTACTATTACCATGGAGTTCTGGTTTGCGCGTGTTAGTGACCAGGCAGGACAGAAATATTTGGCTGACTTACATTCGATATCAGGTCTTAACAGAAGAAGAGTTATGCCGTATATCAACAACGGGGAAATAGGCATTGAAGCATATCCGAATACCGGCGATGATGATAATTTTATTATTGTGAATACCGGCGTTGTACCCCCGCTTAATATCTGGACGCATATTGCCGTAGTTATAAACGGAGCGAGTTTAAAAATGTATATTAACGGAAAAGAGTATGCTAATTCAAGCTTTGCCCCTGCTTCTTATCAAATCACGGGAAATGAAGATTTATCTATTGCAACTAATTATTGGGGTGCAACTTTTGCAAATATAGAAGTTGATGAAATGAGAATATGGAGTATTGACCGCAGTCAGGTACAAATAAATGCAAATATGTATAAAGAATTAGTTGGTAATGAAGCGGGATTGTTATCGTATTATAAAATGTCTGATGGCGCAGGTGTTAGTATTTCCAGTAATCAATCCGTTGGTACATATAATGCAACTTTAAACGGCGGAAATACATGGATAACTTCAGGTGCATTTTTAGGAACAAAAACCGGACTTTATTTTGATGGTTTAGACAGCTATGTTGATTGCGGTAACAACGCTCAGGTTCAGTTTAACGGGGGACAAAATTTTACGCTTGAAGCGTGGGTTAAACCAACTGCGGGTCAATGGGGAGCGATTATATCAAAATTCCAGCATCATGCCGCGCATGAAGGATACAGCCTTGAAATGTTTTCAGACCGCAGAATAGCTTTATTGTTCGGGAATAACTGGAGTGACTGGAAGTCGGTTAATTCAACAAATTCCCTGACTCTGAATACCTGGAATCATGTTGCCGCTACTTATGACGGGACTACGATGAAGATTTATATAAATGGTTGTCTTGAAGGAACATATACATATACAGACGGATGTACCGATTCGGGAACGCCTTTGGTAATTGGAAGCAGAATGGGTACAACAGTTTTCGATACTTTCTTTCCGGGATATATTGATGAGGCGAGGGTTTGGGCAGCGGCGCTTACAGAAGCCCAATTAAGAGAGAATATGTGCAAAACTCTTACCGGCAATGAAGCAGGATTAAGAGCTTACTACAGGATAGATGAAACTGCGGGTTCAACAACATATGATTATACAAGCTATGCTGCCAATGGAACATTGACGAATATGGATGTTGTAAACGACTGGACTGCATCGGATGCTTTCAATACATGGATTGGCGCCGAAAGCGCCGGCTGGTCAGACTCAGGAAACTGGACAAAAGGAGTTCCTACCTCGGCTCAAAGTGTTGGAATTTACAAATGGGCTCTGGGAGCAGATGCTAAATTCAGCTCGACGCCGACGGTTAGGAATTGTGTAATTTCCTCAACAGCCTCGCCTCAATTGAATTCCGATATTAATATAGAAGGAAATTTGTGTCTTGAAAAGAATCTCGATTTGAATGGGTATAATATTACTCTAAGCCCCACATCTTACCTTCTTGAGGGATCGGGAGTACTTTCCGGAGTTGCAGGGACAATATCAATAACAAAAAATTTAGCATCACCTGCTAGTCTTGATGTTGGCGGATTAGGTTTAAAGATTTCTTCTACAATCAATCTTGGTTCCACCACAATTACCAGAGGTCACGCCGTACAATCCGGCAATGGTAATAGTTCTATTACGAGGTATTATAATATCACACCGACAAACAACTCATCAGTAAACGGAACAATAGTATTTCCTTATCTCGATTCTGAGCTTAACGGACTAACTGAAAATAATTTTACGCTGTTCCGTTCAACAAACAACGGAACAACATGGACCAATCAGGGAGGAACTTTATCTGCGGCAAATAACACAGTTACAAAATCAGGAATTTCAAGTTTTTCGAGATGGACAATCGGCGATGTGACATTACCACTTAACGAACCTGTTCCTGCAGTACTCTCAGCAATTGAAGGTACAGATTTGTCATATACAGAAGGTTCCGGTGCCGTACAAATAACCAACACAATTACTGTTAGTGACGGTGATGATACGAATTTAGAAAGCGCGGTTATACAAATTACAGGCAATTATCAGAACGGTGAAGATGAATTAACCTTTGTAAATCAAAACGGAATTACCGGCTCCTGGAACAGTACGTTAGGAAAACTAACGCTTATTGGAAGCGCAACCGTTGCCAATTATCAGACTGCTTTAAGAGCTGTTAAGTATAATAATTCCAGCAATAATCCGAGTGCTATTACCAGGACAGTTAGTTTTACAGTAAATGACGGCGATAATAACAGCAATACGCTTACAAGAAATATTACAATAAGTATACTGGCAAATAATCCTTCAATTGTAACCAATACAGGAGGAAACGTAAATGAAGGAGGAACGCTTGTTTTAAGCGATGTAATGTTAAAAGCAAACGATGAAGACGGACCGGTTTACAGTTTGACTTATAGAATAACCAAAGCGCCGAAACACGGAACAATAAGCGCATCATTTACTCAAAATGATATTGCAAACGGAAAAGTAACATATATTCATGACGGAAGTGAAATGCCAGCTGACACTTTTAAATTTGTTGTTAAAGATGCAGACGGTAACTCAACTGAAGAAAATAGTTTTATTATCACGGTAAATAATGTTAACGATCCGCCGTTATTCACAGGAGTTCCGGTTTATGTTATGAATGAGGATGAGGAGTTTATAATTACTAACTCAATGCTGCTTGAATACGTGAATGATCCCGATGACCCTGATAGTTTACTTTCAATTAAACTTTCTTCACAAAATGAAAACATTAATTTATCCGAATTGGATAACTCATTCCATGTTAATTGTTCTGAAAACTGGTTTGGAAATGCAAGCTGTATATTTACAGTGAGTGACGGGAAAGTAACCATTGATACGACAGTTAACATAACAGTTAATTCAGTAAATGATTTACCTATCTTCACCGGATTGCCTGTTAGTATTGAGTTTAAGCAAACAAGTTCGGCAACAATAGATCTTAACGGTGCGGCGAGTGATGTTGAAACACCGGATTCATTACTAGTTTTTTCATTCAGTTCTGACCCGGATTCAGTTAAGGTTTCGCTAAATAATGAAACGCGTATAGCTACTATATTATCGGTTGGAAAATTCATAGGAGATGTATTGCTTACAGTTAAGGTTACTGATGAAAGCAGTGGAAGCGATGAAGGTGTTATAAATGTAACTGTTAATCCTGACGTTACCGGCATGGAACTTTTAGATGGTATACCCGAAGACTATGTCTTATTCCAGAATTATCCTAATCCGTTTAATCCAATTACAACAATAAAATTTGATATACCAAAAGAAGGTAAACATATTATAAAAGTTTATAATGTGATCGGGGAAGTAGCGGGTGTATTAGCTGATAAAGAGTTTGCTGCGGGACGTTATCAAGTTACTTTTGATGCTTCAAATCTACCTTCGGGAATTTATTTTTATCAACTTATTGGAAATGAAAAGAATTTTGTAAAGAAGATGTTGCTGCTAAAATAAATTGTTTACTAACCTTGAAGGTTGTTAAAAAATCTTCAAGGTCTATCTATAACAAATAAAGTTTTGTGATGTATAATTATGCAGAAAATTTTATAAATCATCCTTGACATCATAATTATAATATCTTATAATTGCACTCAACAAAATCATGATCGATAATAGTAAACATATCGTTACTTTCCAAAAAACAAACGGGCACAAAATGTCCATGGAAATCGACCGTGGTAACTTATTTAATATCGCCTCTTTAGATAACCTTCTATTAGGGATTATTATTCTAGCTATTATTAGCATTATTAACCTAGTGATTATTCTAGGCTAATAATAATAGTCAATCCCTAAACCAAAAAATTAAAAGATAGACGCACAAATAAAAACTTAGGGATTGACTAAAGTCCTAATAGTTTATCTGAAGTTTGTAGTATAAAAATCAGAGGGATTATGCGTTCAGATCTTATTAAGAAAGGATTCGACAAAGCACCGCACCGCAGTTTATTAAAAGCTACGGGAGTTATTAAATCGGATGAAGATTTTAACAAACCGTTCATTGGTGTCTGCAATTCCTACATCGATTTAATCCCGGGGCATGTTCACTTACAAGAATTTGGAAAAGTTGTTAAGGAAGAAATCCGCAAAGCAGGTGGCATTCCATTTGAGTTCAATACAATTGGCGTTGACGATGGAATTGCAATGGGACACATTGGCATGCGCTACTCACTTGCAAGCCGCGAATTGATTGCCGATAGTTTTGAAACAGTTGTTGAAGCTCATCGTTTGGACGGCGTTGTTTGTATTCCCAACTGTGATAAAATTGTACCGGGTATGTTGATGGGCGCTGTCCGCGTAAATATTCCAACAATATTTATTTCCGGCGGACCGATGAAAGCCGGCGTTACACCTTCCGGCGAAAAAGTTGATCTGATCTCCGTGTTTGAAGGAGTCGGTGAATTTTCAACAGGAAAAATCAACGAAGCAAAATTAAAAGAATTGGAAAATTTCGGATGCCCGACCTGCGGTTCATGTTCTGGAATGTTTACAGCTAATTCAATGAACTGTTTAATGGAGGCGTTGGGAATGGCCTTACCTGGTAACGGGTCAATACTTGCAGTTAATCCCAAACGCCACGAACTTGCAAAAGAAGCCGCACGAAAAATACTTGACCTTGTTAAATCCGATTTGAAACCGAAAGACATAATTACACGAGAATCAATTTTAAATGCGTTCGCGCTTGATATGGCAATGGGCGGAAGCACAAATACTGTTTTACACACACTTGCAATTGCAAGCGAAGCTGGTATTGATTTTAATCTTGATGAAATAAATGGGCAGGCAAAGAAAACTCCGTACATATGTAAAGTTTCTCCCGCAACAAAATTAGTACATATGGAAGATGTTGACAGGGCAGGAGGAGTTTCTGCAATACTTAACGAGCTTTCAAAAGTAGAAGGCGCATTAAACTTATCACTACCAACGGTTTCAGGAAAATCTCTCGGTGAAAATATCAAATTAGCCGAAGTAAAAGATAGATCTGTTATCAGAGCGTTTGATAATCCTTACAAAAAAACCGGCGGACTTTCGGTTCTGTTTGGTAATCTTGCACCCAAAGGAGCTATTGTTAAGAATGGTGCAGTTGAAGAAAAGATGCTTGTTCATAAAGGTCCCGCTGTAATTTTTAATTCTCAGGATGATTGCATTGCGGGAATAAGAAGTGGAAAAGTTGTTCCGGGTTGCGTTGTTGTTATTCGTTACGAAGGACCAAAAGGCGGACCGGGAATGCCGGAGATGCTTTCACCGACAAGCGAGATTATGGGAATGGGACTTGGTGATAAAGTTGCGTTAATAACAGACGGAAGATTTTCCGGCGGAACTCGCGGTGCATGCATCGGCCACGTTTCTCCCGAAGCGGCAGTAAAAGGGCCAATTGCTGCGTTGAAAGACGGAGATATAATTTCAATTGATATTCCAAACAACAAACTTGAAGTGGAATTAAGCGATGAAGAAATTCAAAAAAGATTAAATGAACTTCCGAAGTTCAAGTTAAAAATTGATAGAGGATATTTAGCGCGCTATTCACGATTGGTTACATCTGCGAACACAGGCGCGGTTTTAAGTTTACCAGAATAAAATAATATAAAGGGAATGCATCATGACTTCTAAAAAGAAAACAATGTCCGGAGCTTCGATATTTTTCGAATGCTTAAAGCAGGAAGGCGTTGAATATGTCTTCGGTTATCCCGGCGGCGCAACTTTACCGATATATGAAAAACTTTATGATGTCGATTTCCTTCAGCATATTCTTGTGCGCCATGAACAAGGCGCAACTCATATGGCTGAGGGTTACGCAAAAGCTACGGGTAAAGTGGGCGTTGTGCTTGTAACATCCGGACCCGGCGCAACTAATACAGTTACAGGTATTGCAGATGCATATATGGATTCGGTTCCGATAGTTGTATTTACAGGGCAAGTGGCAACTCATTTAATCGGAAATGACGCATTCCAGGAAGCGGATATAGTAGGTATTACCCGTCCGATTACAAAACATAATTTTTTAGTTCGTGATGTGAAAGAATTAGCGGAAACAATTAAGAAAGCATTTTACATTGCATCGACCGGAAGACCCGGCCCCGTAGTAGTTGATCTGCCAAAAAATGTTATCAATAGTATTTGTGAATTTAATTATCCCGAAAATGTTGAGATGCGCGGATACAAACCGAAATTATTCGGTCATCAAAACCAAATTAAAAAAGCTGCGCAGATGTTGATGAAAGCTAAGAGACCTTTGCTTTACGTCGGCGGCGGAGTAATAATGTCCGGCGGTCACCGCGAATTGCAAATTCTTGCTAAAGAAAATAATCTTCCAATTACAATGACTTTACAAGGATTAGGCGCATTTCCCGGAACTGATCCGCAATCCTTGGGTATGCTTGGAATGCATGGAACTTATTATGCAAATCAAGCAGTAAATAATTGCGATTTACTTATATCGCTCGGCGCACGTTTCGACGACCGTGTTACAGGAAAAATTGAAACATTCGCAACAGGCGCATATAAAATTCATGTTGATATTGATCCTACTTGTATCGACAAAAATATAATTGTCGATCTTCCGATTGTCGGCGATGTTAAACATGTTCTCGCAGAACTTGCAAGCGAGATGACTGAAAAACCAAATCTTGATGAGTGGTGGGCGCAGATAAATCAATGGAAAGAAGAATGCCCGCTTGGTTATGATTGTAACGACGGACGCCTTCGTTCTGAATTTGTTCTATCAAAAATTTCCGAACTTACAAAAGGGGAAGCAGTTGTAATCACAGATGTTGGACAAAACCAAATGTGGACTGCACAATATTATAAGTTTAATAATCCGCGTTCGCACATTACAAGCGGCGGATTGGGTACAATGGGCTTTTCTTTACCGGCGTCAATTGGCGTTGCGTTTGGAATTAAAGACAGGCCTGTAATTTCTATCAACGGCGACGGCGGATTTCAAATGAACATACAGGAATTGGCAACCGCAGTATATCATAAACTTCCGATTAAAATATTTATTTTGAATAACAGTTTTCTCGGTATGGTTCGTCAATGGCAGGAATTATTCCACGCTGAAAAATACAGCTTTACCGATCTGTCGCATAGTAATCCCGATTTCGTAAGAGTTGCCGCGGCATACGGAGTAAAATCAAGTTCAACAGATAAACCGGCTGAAGTTGAATCATTGTTAAAAGAAGCTTTCGATTACAATGAAGGACCGGTATTAATCGAATTCAAGGTTGTGAAGGAAGATATGGTATTCCCGATTATTCCTTCAGGCGCTTCCATTACAGACATGATAACGGGAAGATTGGACCCCAAGGAGATGATGTAAAATGAAGCATATTATTTCTGTTCTTTGCGAAAATCAATTCGGAGCTTTCAATCGTATTGTTACAATGTTCAGCGGAAAGGGTTTCAATGTCAATTCAATTTCAATTGGCGAAACTGAAAACCCGGAAGTTTCGAGAATGACAATTGTTACTCAAGGCGATGATAAAATTATTGAGCAGGTTGTAAAACAACTCAACCGTTTAATCGATACAATTAAAATTATTGATTTCACAAAACAAGCTATCGTTCAAAGAGAACTTGCGCTTATTTCGGTTTTTTATCAGAAAGGAAACAGAAGCGAGATTATAGATATCTGCGAAATCTTCCGAGGCAATATTGTCGATATCAATAATAAAACATTGATGGTGGAAATTACCGGTCCGCCGGAAAAAATTGATGCTGTCATTAACGTATTGATGCCGTATGGAATTAAAGAAATTGCACGTTCCGGGAATGTTGTTCTTAAACGCGGCGAACAAGTTAAAAAAGTTACATCAACCGAAAAAGAATGATAAACATAAATTGGAAAATGGATTTTGATTTCGGAATAATTTATTACTTAATCTATTCTTATTTCTTAATCCAATAAAAATTAACAATAAAAATGCAGGAGATAAAATGAAAGTTTATTATGATGCCGATGCCGATCTTAATCTACTAAAAGGTAAGAAGATTGCTGTTATTGGTTTTGGAAGTCAAGGACATGCACATGCGCTCAATTTAAAAGACAGCGGAATGGAAGTTGGTGTTGGTTTAAGAAAAAACAGCGCACGATGGAAAGAAGCCGAAGAATCCGGCGTTAAAGTTATGACGGTTGATGAAGTTTCGGCATGGGGTGATGTTATTATGATTTTACTTCCGGATCAAACACAAAAAGAAGTTTATGAAAAAGAAATTAAACCTCATCTTACTGCCGGGAAAACTTTAGCGTTCGCGCACGGTTTTAATATTCTTTATAAACAAGTTGTTCCCCCGACTGATGTTGATGTAATTATGATCGCGCCGAAAAGTCCCGGACATTTGGTAAGAAGAACATTTCAGGGTGGAAGCGGAACACCGTGTTTAATCGCAATCGAACAAGATGCATCCGGACAAGCTAAAGCCAAAGCACTAGCATGGGCAAAGGGAATAGGCGGAACCCGCGCCGGAGTTATTGAAACAACATTTAAAAATGAAACCGAGACAGATTTATTCGGTGAGCAGGCAGTTCTCTGCGGCGGTTCGGCTCAACTTGTTAAAGCCGGTTTCGAAACATTGGTTGAAGCAGGTTACGATCCGGAACTTGCGTACTTTGAATGTATGCACGAGTTGAAATTAATCGTTGACCTTTATTACGAAGGCGGACTTTCAAGAATGAATTATTCTGTTAGTGACACTGCCGAATACGGCGGAATGACGCGCGGAAGCAGAGTTGTTACTCAAGAAAGTAAAAAAGAAATGAAAAAGATTTTGGATGAAATTCAGAGCGGTAAATTTGCTGAAGAATGGATTAATGAAAATAAAAACGGTCAGCCGTTGTTGAATAAATTAAGAGAAGAAAATAAAAATCATCCTATTGAAAAGGTCGGCTCACAGTTAAGAAGTATGATGAGCTGGCTCATAAAAAAATAAAACACGCAGAGCGACTAGCGCATAGCGTTAAAGTATGGAGAAAACGATGTATAAAATTACCCTTTTGCCCGGTGATGGGATTGGTCCCGAAGTTACAAATGCAGCGGTTAAAGTTTTAAAATTAATTGGAGAAAGATTCAACACAGAGTTTGAATTCAACACCCAGCTTATCGGCGGCGCGTCGTACGAAGCGCACAAAAATCCGTTAACCGATGAAGCTTTAAGCGAGTGTTACAATTCCGATGTTGTTTTTCTCGGCGCCGTTGGCGGACCGAAGTGGGAAGACCTTCCTCACAATTTAAAACCCGAAGCGGCATTACTAAAACTTCGCAAAGCACTTGGACTTTATGCTAATCTTCGTCCCGCAAAAGTTTATACCCCCATGCTTTCATATTCATCTTTAAAAGACGAAGTTTTAAAAGGAACCGATGTGATGATCGTTCGCGAATTAACCGGGGGAATTTACTTCGGCCAGCCGCGCGGCTATGATGACGAAAAAGGTTTTAATACAATGATTTATTCCAAGGAAGAAGTTGAACGCATCGCACGTTCTGCTTTCGAATTGGCACGATTGAGAAATAAAAAAGTTACCTCTGTTGATAAAGCAAATGTTCTTGAGGTTTCTCAGTTCTGGAGGAAAGTAGTAATCGAGGTTCATAAAAATTATCCCGATGTGCAATTAAGTCACATGTACGTGGATAATGCCGCGATGCAAATTGTCCGCGACCCGAAACAGTTTGATGTTGTTGTAACGTCAAATTTGTTCGGTGATATTTTGAGCGACATCGCCGCTATGATAACCGGAAGTTTAGGCATGTTGCCTTCCGCGAGCCTCGGTTCTAAATATGCACTATACGAACCCGTGCACGGCAGCGCACCTGATATAGCCGGAAAAAATTTGGCTAATCCCATCGCTGCTATTTCTTCTGTTTCGATGATGCTTAAATATTCATTCCAAATGGATAAAGCTGCGGAAGTTTTGGAAGCTGCAATCGAAAGCGTTTTGGAGAAAGGTTACAGAACAAAAGATATCTCTAAACAAAATGATAATGTTGTTTCGACCGATGAAATGACAAACAAGATTATCGAAGAATTCGAAAAAATATTTGCTAAAGAAGCGTTGAATGTCTTTACGCTTTAAATTAACGGAGAAATAAAATGGAAGAAAATAGAATTTTAATTTTCGATACAACATTGCGGGATGGCGAACAATCGCCCGGCGCATCATTGAATGTTCATGAAAAAGTTGAGATTGCCCATCAACTCGCAAAATTAAAAGTTGATGTTATCGAAGCGGGGTTTCCCGTTTCGTCACCCGCACAATTCGAAGCAGTAAAAAGAATTGCCGATGAAGTTGATGCTATAATAGCCGGACTTTGCCGAGCGAACGAAAAAGATATTAAATCTGCGGCGGATGCATTGACAAGCGCACCGAGAAAGAGAATTCATACTTTCTCAAGTACTTCGGATTATCATATAATGGGAAAATTTGGACACGAGCGATACGGCAAAACTCTCGAAGAAAAAAGAAAGACAATTATTCAAATGTCCCACGATGCAGTTGCTTACGCAAAAACTTTTACGGATGATGTTGAATTTTCTGCCGAAGATGCCGGACGCACCGACATCGGGTATTTGGCTGATGTAATCGAAACAGCAATTGCTGCGGGTGCAACGACTGTTAATATTCCGGATACAACCGGTTATACCTTACCTTTTGAATACGGAAATAAAATTGCAGAGTTAAAAAAGAGAGTTTCAAATATTGATAAAGCAATAATAAGCGTTCATTGCCACAACGACCTTGGACTTGCAGTTGCGAATTCATTAGCCGCAATTCAAAACGGAGCGCGGCAAATTGAATGTACGATTAACGGAATCGGCGAACGCGCAGGCAACGCCTCACTCGAAGAACTTGTTATGGCTTTAAATGTTCGCAAAGATTTACTTGGATATTTTACAAAGATCAATACGCAGGAAATTTATAACACGAGTAAAATGGTTTCTGCTTTTACAGGAATGATGATCCAACGTAACAAAGCAATCGTTGGCGAAAATGCTTTTGCGCATGAATCTGGAATTCATCAAGACGGTTACTTGAAAAACCGCGAGACTTATGAAATTATGACTCCCGAAAGTGTCGGCATCAACATGAGCAAAATTGTTTTAGGAAGACATTCGGGAAGGCACGGTTTAAAAGTTCGGCTCGAACAACTTGGTTATAAAATTAAAGAAGAAGAACTTCAAAATGTGTACGATGCATTTACAGAACTCGCCGATAAAAAGAAAGAAGTATTCGACGACGATTTAAGAATGTTAATGGGTGATGAAATTCAAAAACGCGATGAAACTTATGAATTGACTTATTTACAAATTCACGCAGGCACAAGTTCAATACCTAATGCCGTTGTTAGAATTAAAACAAACGAAACTATCTATGAAGAAGCAGCTACAGGCGACGGACCAGTTGATGCGGTATTCAACGCAATCGAAAGAGCACTGTCTTTAAAATCCGAGTTGGAATCATATCAGGTCCGATCCGTTACTTCAGGCAGACAGGCAATGGGCGAAGTGCTTGTTAGAATCCGCAGCGGTGAAAGATCTTTTACCGGAAGAGGAATCTCTACAGATATAATTGAAGCGAGCGCTAAATCATATTTAAGCGCGCTGAATCAAAAAGTATTGTACTCGAAAGAAGAAGAACACATTTCGGAAAATGAAAAAGTATCTGAAGTTATATAAAGGATAAATTATGGGAATGACAATAACAGAAAAAATTTTAGCAAAAGCATCGGGGCGGCGTCATGTTGATCCCGGTGAAAATATTTGGATGAATGTTGATGTGCTTATGACGCACGATGTTTGCGGACCGCCTACAATCGGAATTTGGAAACGCGAATTCGGCGACAAAGCAAAAATCTGGGATAAAGAAAAACTTGTGATCTTTCCTGATCACTACATCTTTACCTCAAATGCGCAAGCAAATAGAAACGTAAATATTTTAAGAGAGTTTGCACAAGAGTATAACGTTCCGAATTATTATGATGTTGGTACAGACAGGTACAAAGGTGTTTGTCACATCGCACTGGCTGAAGAAGGTTACAACCTTCCAGGCACAGTGCTTTTCGGAACGGATTCTCACACATGTACTTCCGGCGCATTCGGAATGTTTTCAACAGGTGTTGGAAATACCGATGCGGCTTTTATTCTCGGTACCGGAAAAATTTGGGAGAAAGTTCCTGAATCTTTAAAATTTATTTTTGATGGAGAACTTCCTCCATACATAACTGCGAAAGATTTGATTCTTCAGGTGCTCGGCGATATTACAACAGACGGTGGAACTTACCGCGCTTTGGAATTTGACGGGGCAGCTGTGTTCGCTATGGAAATGGATGAAAGAATGACTTTAACAAACATGGCTATCGAAGCTGGCGCGATGAACGGAATTATTAAAGCCGATGCAATTACCGAAAAATATGTGAAGGAAAGAACAAACAAACCGTATGAAATTTTTGAAAGTGATGGCGACGCTAAATATAAATCTGTTTATAAATACGATGCTTCAAAGTTGGAACCCCTCGTAGCTAAACCGCACAGCCCGGATAACCGAGACACTGTAAGAAATGTACAGGGAACAAAACTTACAAAATGTTATATCGGTTCTTGTACAGGCGGAAAACTTTCGGATTTTGTAAATGCGGCAAAAATTATTTTTGGAAACGAAGTGAAAGTTCCAACATTCATTGTTCCGGCAAGCACTCTTGTTGCGCAGCAGCTTGAAGAAGAAACGATCAGTGGGATTTCATTAAAACAAATTTTTCAAAATGCCGGATGTGAAATCGCGCAGTCATCGTGTGCAGCATGTCTCGGTGGTCCATCGGATACTGTAGGCAGGGCAACTGACGGCGAAGTAATAATTTCTACTACTAATAGAAATTTCCCTGGAAGAATGGGAAGTAAAAAATCGGAAGTTTATCTCGCTTCGCCTTTATCTGTTGCAGCTTCGGCAATTACAGGAGTGATTACAGATCCGAGAGAATTTTTATAAAAGATAATCTGCGATTTCAATCGCTGGCAAATTAAAAATAATTGAGAATCTAAAATGGAAAAAATCATAAAAGGAAAAGCATTTGTTCTTGGCGATAATATAGATACCGATCAAATTATTCCCGCCGAACATTTGGTTTATAGTTTGACAGATCCAAACGAAATTAAATTTTACGGCAAGTATGCATTGTCAGGCGTGCCTTTAAAAGATGCAGGACTTCCGCAAGGCAATACTTCTTTTGTTAACGGAGAAAATTTCGAATCGGAATTTAAAATAATTATCGGCGGTTCTAATTTCGGCTGCGGCTCTTCACGTGAACATGCGCCTTTTGCCTTACAAGTTGCAGGTGCAAAAGCAATTGTTGCTGAATCCTACGCAAGAATATTTTTTAGAAATTCCGTTGACGGCGGTTTTGTTGTACCTTATGATACTCCGGTAAAACTGAATGACAAAATTAAAACGGGCGATGAACTTGAAATCGATCTAACGGCTAATGTTTTGAAGAATTTATCCGACGGAAAAGAATATAAATTAAATCCGCTCGGAGATATTCTACCGATTATTGAAGCCGGAAATATTTTCGAGTATGCTAGACAAAATGAAATGATTTAATTCGTGGATATTTTATTATAAAATCATAATTACAACTGATTTCAAAGTATTATAAAAAAGTTAAAAACGGTCAACCTAAAAAGAGGTAAAAATGTTTATAGAAGTTTTCGATACCACTTTGCGCGACGGAACACAGGGGGAATTTGTAAACCTATCCGTTAAGGATAAATTATTAATCGCAAAAAAACTTGATGAGTTTGGTATTGATGTTATAGAAGGCGGTTGGCCGGGCAGTAATCCGCGTGACGAGGAATTTTTTGCACAGGCAAAATCACTCGATTTGCATCATGCAAAGCTTTGTTCTTTTGGATCGACAGCGAGATCTATAACTGATGTTGAAGGTGATCATAATCTGAATAAATTAATTCAATCCGAAACACCGGTTATAACAATTTTTGGTAAAACATGGCAGCTCCATTCTCAAAAAGGTTTGGGTTTAAGAGATGATGAAAATGCTCAGCTGATTTTAAAATCCGTTCAATACTTAAGATCATTTAACCGCAGAGTTATTTTTGATGCCGAACATTTTTTTGACGGCTATAAACACAATTCAGAGTTTGCTTTAAAGATGCTTCAAGCCGCGGTTGACGGTGGCGCCGATACTTTAACATTGTGCGATACAAACGGCGGTTCTTTACCCGATGAAGTTTTTAAAATTGTTAAAGATGTAAAAAATAAATTCAATGTTAAGATTGGAATTCATACGCACAATGACGGCGAACTTGCTGTAGCAAATTCAATCGCTGCAATTAATGCCGGGGCGGAACATGTTCAGGGTACTTTAAATGGAGTTGGTGAGAGGTGCGGCAATGCAAATCTTAGCAGCATTATTCCAAATATAATTTTAAAATTGAAACACGATACTAATCAAAAAGAAAATTTGCATCATCTTACTTCGCTTTCAAATTACGTTTACGAGTTGATGAATATTAATCCGAATACACGTGCAGCATATACCGGCAAATCTGCTTTTGCTCATAAAGGAGGAGTTCATGTTAGCGCGGTTATGAAAGAAAGCAGAATGTATGAACACATCGAACCGGAATTGGTTGGGAATAAGCAACGCGTCTTAGTCTCGGATTTATCGGGGCAGAGCAATGTAAAATACAAAGCAAAAGAAGTCGGAATAGATTTATCCGAACACAAAGAATTAAGCAAGCGAGTAGTTGAAAACATTAAATCGCTTGAATTCAACGGTTACCAATTCGATGGAGCCGAAGCTTCCTTTGAATTAATATTACGTTCAGAGACAAACGAATTTTCTCCGTTCTTCAAGCTAATTGATTCCAAAGTAAATGTATTTTACGATGCAATGGGGCATTCTTCTTCGGAAGCCGTATTAAAAATTGAAGTGAATAATGAAATTGAACACACAGCTTCCGACGGCGATGGCCCGGTTAATGCATTAGATCAAGCTCTTCGAAAAGCGTTGTTAAGATTTTATCCGGAAATTGCCGAAATGAAACTCGTGGATTACAAAGTACGTGTACTTGATGAAAAGGATGGTACTGCGGCAAAAGTAAGAGTAATGATTGAATCAAGCGACGGCAAAGATACTTGGGGCACTGTAGGTGTTTCTACAAATATTATAGAAGCAAGTTTTAAAGCATTAAGCGACAGTATCAATTACAAACTTTTTCAATTCCATAAAGAGAAAAATGTAGCGGAAGTGTAAAACTTCTGGTACATTTTTAACTGCCTGATAATTCTTTTGATCTTTGCTCTGCACGTTTTATTGCATCTGTAAAAATTTGCGCGAATTCTTTTTCTTTTAAAACATTAAATGCAGCTTCAGTTGTTCCTCCTTTAGAAGAAACTTTTTGAATTAGAGTTTCTAAATCCGTATCGGAATTATTAATTACATGATAAGCACCGTGCATTGTCTGAAGAACAAGTAAAGAAGCGAGACTTTCATCAAATCCCATATTTTTTGCTGCATCAACCATAATTTTGACAATGTTATAAAAGTAAGCCGGGCCGCTTCCACTAATTGCCGTAACTCCATCCATTAAGTTTTCATCGTCAATCATAAATGCTCTGCCGGTTGTACTTAATAAATTTTCTACAGTAGAAATTTGATGTATAGTAACTTCGCTGGATGGAATATAAGCAGTGATTCCCATTCCATATTGAGCAGGCATATTTGGCATTGCTCTTACAACAAAATTATGAGCTAAAACTTTCTTGAGCTTCTCAATTTTAATTCCGGCTAAAATAGAAATTACAAGAGTTTCTTTGCTGATTTTTCCTGATAGTTCCAGTGAAAGTGTATTTAAATCTTGTGGCTTCACGGCTAAAATTATTACATCCGAATTCACTACTTCATCATTCACGCCTAAAGTAACTTTAGCAATAGCCGAATTTAGAAGTCTTTGAAAGTTTTCTTCTTTTTTTTCAACTAAAATCAAGTTTTCTTTGTTGGCTTTATGGTATTGAAGAAATGATTTGGCATATGTAAGTCCCATATTCCCGCAGCCAATAACAGATATTTTCATAAAATCCTCATTATTCGAAATTTAACTCGAAAGATATGATTTTGATGTTTATTATTCTATAAACTTATTCTTCAATGTTGAAAATCATTGAAAAAATTGAAGCGATACTTTTTGTTTTAAACAATTCTTGCTTTTTTATTACCGTACTTCTATATTTGACGCTCGCTTTTTGAATTAGTGGGTAAAATGCATCCGGGCGGACGCCGGAGTTGGAGCGCCGGGGCGGACTGTAAATCCGTTGGCTAATGCCTTTGGGGGTTCGAATCCCTCGCCGCCCACAATTACTGTATTGATGAAGGAGAAGAAATCCAAATTTGTTCGTACTTCGTCAATCATTCTCAAAAAAATAGTTTTGTAATTTATTTCTTATTAATTGGAAAATAAGAAATAGTGTTCATTTTGTATTGTAAAAGCGGGAGTAACTCAGTTGGTAGAGTCACAGCCTTCCAAGCTGTTGGTCGCGGGTTCGAGTCCCGTCTCCCGCTCAGCAGGCTGATGTAGCTCAGTTGGTAGAGCACTTCCTTGGTAAGGAAGAGGTCACCGGTTCAATCCCGGTCATCAGCTCTAAAACCCAATTGAAAAATTGTAAAAGCTAGGTTGTTAGAGCATCCCGCCTTGGCGGGAGAAGAGGTCACCGGTTCTTCCAAAGGAATCCCTTCGGGAAATCCCGGTCATCAGCTCTATAGAAAACGTTAAAGAAGTTAGTTCAAAAAAAAGTTTAAGTTATTGGGAAGTCGAAAATGGCAAAGTCAAAAAATATCAGACAGATAATAATTTTAGAAAGTACAGCTAATACCGGATACAGATACACAACAAAGAAGAATAAAAGAAATCATCCGAGTAGAGTTGAATTTAAGAAATATGATCCAGTTGCTCGCAAACACGTGATTTTTAAGGAAACTAAATAATACGTCAGTGGCTCAATTGGCAGAGCAGCGGTCTCCAAAACCGCAGGTTGGGGGTTCGAGTCCCTCCTGACGTGCACGGAACAATAAAGACCGGAATTTTATGAAAGAAAAAATTATCAACTTTGTAAACGATGTGGTAAAGGAAATGAAAAAAGTTACCTGGCCCACAAGAGACGAATTAAAAGAATCAACTAATATTGTAATAGTTGTTTGTTTAATTCTTGCCGCATTTACATATGTTATTGACATGGGAATTACAAGTCTTATAAAAGGATTATTCTAAACTTGGAAAACGAAAAAGCAAAATGGTATGTGGTTAGAACCTTTTCCGGTCACGAGAATAAAGTTAAAACTCTGATTGAAAGTGAATTGCGCGACAGCGACGAATTGCGCGCAAGAATCTTTGAAGTGCTTGTTCCCACGGAAAAAGTATTTGAAGTTAAAGACGGCAAGAAAAAAACTAAAAAGAAAAATTTTTTTCCGGGCTACATTCTTGTTTGTGCAGATCTTGATATAAAAGCAAAAGATTTTATAATAAATACACCATCGGTAATGGGATTTTTAGGTTCTGCAAAAACTCCTATACCGTTACAGCCGGATGAAGTTAAAAGAATAGTCGGAAGAATAACCCAGGGTGACGAAACTGAAAGAACCGACACAATTTTCCGTGCGGGAGATTTTGTGAAAATTATTGACGGTCCATTCAACAATTTTTCCGGTGTTATTCAAGAAGTAAATGAAGAAAAAATGAAAGTTAAAGTAATGGTTTCGATATTCGGAAGAAAAACACCGGTCGAAATTGATTTTGTTCAAGCTGAATTAGAGAAATAATCTTAGGTAAAAAAAATGGCAAAGAAAGTAGAAGGATTTATTAAACTGCAAATACCGGCTGGCAAAGCCAATCCATCTCCGCCAGTAGGTCCTGCACTTGGTCAAAAAGGTGTTAACATTATGGAGTTCTGTAAGCAATTCAATGCAAGAACTTCCGATAAAGACGGATTAATCATTCCTGTTGTAATTACAGTTTTTTCCGATAAGTCTTTTACGTTTATCACCAAAACACCGCCCGCAGCCGTATTATTAAAAAAAGCTGCTAAAAATGAAAAAGGTTCTGCCGAGCCGAATAAAACAAAAGTTGCGAAAGTAACAAAAGCTCAAGTAAAGGAAATTGCTCAACTTAAAATGCCGGATCTTAATGCTCACGATATTGATCATGCCGCAAGTATGATAGCCGGTACTGCCCGCAGTATGGGTTTTACAGTTGAGGAATAATTTTTAACTAAAATTTTAGCGGAATTAAAAATGAAAGTTGCAAAGAAAAATATTGCAAAAAGAATAAAAGCAATAAACGAAAAAGTGGACAGACAAAAGGATTACTCTCTTGAAGAGGCAATTAAGCTTTTAAAAGAAACATCAAAAGTTAAATTTGACGAGACACTTGATTGCGCAATCCGTCTCGGTGTCGATCCGCGTCATGCCGACCAAATGGTAAGAGGCACTGTATCTTTACCGCACGGAACCGGTAAAAAAGTTTCGGTTCTCGTTATTGCAAAAGGTGCTCTTGCCGAGGCTGCTTTACAAGCCGGTGCCGATTATGCCGGATTCGAAGAATATATCGAAAAAATAAAAGGCGGCTGGGCTGATATTGATGTAATTATTGCTACACCTGATACGATGGGCGAGCTTGGAAAATTAGGCCGTGTTCTTGGTCCTAAAGGTTTAATGCCTAATCCTAAAAGCGGTACTGTAACTATGGATGTTGCAAAAGCCGTAAAAGAAGTTAAAGCCGGTAAAATTGAATTCAGAGTAGAAAAAGCCGGTATAGTTCATACATCACTTGGCAAATTATCTTTCGGTATAGATCAGCTTGCGGAAAACACCCGCGCTTTTTTGTTAACAATTATTAAGATGAGACCTTCATCTGCAAAAGGCGTTTATGTAAAGAGTGTTTATCTTTCGTCAACTATGGGTCCTGGTTTAAAGATATCCAAAGACGAAGCTGCTCTTGCTGTTAAATAAAAAAAGTTTACGCACTCATTCCGGTTGTGAACGGAATGTAAAAATGCTTCTAACCGACTGGTTGTTTTATTAACAGATTAAAGAACTGGAAATAATCGGGAAAACGATGAAAAAATCTGAAAAAGTAGAAATCATTGAAGAAATTAAAGAACTTGTAAAAAACTCATCCGGGATGTTTCTTGTGAACTACAGCGGTGTTAATGTCGCTGATATTAACAAGCTTAGATCCAGTTTCATTAAAGATGGTGTTAAATACAAAGTTCTTAAAAATACGCTATTCAAAAAAGCACTTGAGCAATTAGGCGGCTACGAAAAATTTAACGACCAATTGGTTGGAATGATTGGCGTTGCCTTCGCGGGCGAAAATTTTGTAGCTCCGGCTAAAGTCATCAAAAAATATTTTGATGAAACCGGCAAATTCTCATTTAAAGGATGCTACATTGAAACAGCGTATTACGGCGCCGATCAATTAAACACGATTGCTTCTATGCCAACCAAGGAAGAAATCATGTCCGGTATTGTCGGCAGCATTGCAGCCCCGGCATCAGGCATTGTGGGCGCAATCAACGCAGTTATCCGCGACCTCGTTTCGGTTATAGACGAAGTTAGCAAAAAGAAAGCTGCATAATAAAATTGAATTGTATAATTAAATCGCAATAGGAGAAATAAAATGTCAGAGAAAATTGCTGAAATCGTAGAAAAGATTAAAGCGCTCACATTAGTTGAAGCTTCTGAATTAAAGAAAGCATTAGAAGATGAATTTGGTGTTTCGGCTGCTGCACCTGTTATTATGGCCGGTGCTGCTGTTGCAGGCGCTGCTGCTGCCCCTGCAGAAGAGCAAACCGAATTTGATGTTGTTCTCGAAGCCGCTGGCGCTACAAAAATCAACGTAATTAAAGTTGTACGCGCTCACACCGGACTCGGTTTAAAAGAAGCTAAAGATTTAGTTGACGGCGCGCCTAAAAATGTTAAAGAAGCTGTTTCTAAAGATGAAGCTGAAAAAATTAGAAAAGAGCTCGAAGAAGCAGGCGCTACTGTTAAAATTAAGTAATTTGATTTTGACCTGCTCATTAATGAATTAAAATTAAAGTGGTAAGATAGCCGAAACTGTCTTACCACTTTTGTGCGTTATTATGATGTTAAAAACCCAGCATAAATTATCGGAGGTTAGGGTTGGAAAAAGCTAAAATTAACAAAAGCACAGGTAGAATTACCTTTGCTTCGATTATTCCTGCGCTCAAAGTTCCCGATCTGTTGAATATACAATTGGAATCATTTGAAGATTTTCTTCAATTAAAAACGCCCCCTGCTCAAAGAGAGAATAAGGGGTTGCAAGCAGTATTCAATACAAATTTTCCCATTTTCGACAACAAAGAATTTTATAGATTGGATTTTATTGAATACTACATCGAAAAACCGCGCTTTTCGATAGCGGAATGCGAAGAAAGAGGTTTATCTTTTGCAGCACCGCTTAAAGCTAAATTACGTCTTTCAACAAAAGACGATGAAACCGGCGAATATGTAAATACCGTTGAACAAGAAGTCTATCTTGGTAATTTACCCTTTATGACAGGGCGAGGTACATTCTTAATTAACGGTGCCGAAAGAGTAATTGTAAGTCAATTACACCGTTCTCCCGGAGTTGCATTCGCACAAACGCTTCACCCAAACGGAACACCAATTTATTCTGCGAGAATTATTCCATTCAGAGGTTCTTGGGTTGAGTTTGCAACAGATATTAATAATGTTCTCTACTGCTACATTGACCGCAGAAAAAAATTCCCATCTACAACTCTTTTAAGAGCGTTGGGTTATGAAGTTGACGACCAAATTCTGAATCTTTTTGACCTTGTTGAAGAAGTAACGACTAAACAACTTAGTATTGAAAAACATGCTGGAAGATTAGCTGCTAACGATATTATTGATTTGGAAACAGGTGAAATTTATGCAGCAAAAGATGCCGAATTAACTGAAGAAGTTATTGAAAACATAAAAGCGTCCTCCGTACCGAAAGTTCAGCTATTAAGTTTTGAAACTTCCTACGAGCAGGATTTAGTAATAAATACATTAAGAAAAGATACATCCAAAACAAAAGAAGAAGCATTGTATGCAATCTACCGCCAATTGCGTTCCGGCGAAGCTCCTGATATGGAAACCGCAATTGGTTTAATAGATAAATTATTCTTCAACGAAAAAAGATACGATCTTGGCGATGTTGGCCGTTTTAGAATGAATGACAAATTGAATTTAAGTGTTGATGAAAACATACGTGTTCTTACTGTTGAAGATATTGTTGCAATTATGAAGAACATCATCAAACTGAAAAACGGTAACGTTAGCGTTGATGATATTGATCATCTTGGAAATAGAAGAGTTAGAACTGTAGGCGAACAATTGATGCAGCAATACAATGTCGGCTTGGCAAGAATGAGCCGTACAATTAAAGAGCGCATGAACATTCGCGATAATGAAAACATGCAGCCGCAAGATCTTGTTAACGCAAGAACGATCAGCAGCGTTATCAATGCATTTTTCGGGACAAATCAATTATCGCAATTTATGGATCAAACAAATCCTCTTTCGGAATTAACGCACAAAAGAAGAATTTCTGCGCTTGGACCGGGCGGATTAACGCGCGAACGTGCAGGGTTCGAAGTACGCGACGTTCACCATTCACATTACGGACGTTTGTGCCCGATTGAAACTCCCGAAGGTCCAAACATCGGACTTATTTCTTCGTTAACAATTTTTGCGCGTGTTAATAATTACGGATTTCTTGAAACACCTTATAGAAAAGTTAAAGAAGGTAAAGTATCAAATAGTGTTGATTATTTAAGTGCCGATCAAGAAGATGAATTTATTATTGCACAAGCAAATGCCCCGCTCGATGAACAGGGAAGATATGTTCTGGATAGAGTAAAATGCCGCGAACGCGGTGAGTTCCCGGTTGTTCATCCAGAAGAAGTTCACTATATGGATGTTGCACCTGCACAAATAGTTAGTGCTGCTGCGGCTTTAATTCCATTCCTCGAACACGACGATGCAAACAGAGCACTCATGGGTTCGAACATGCAGCGTCAAGCAGTTCCGCTTCTTGTACCTGAAGCTCCTATTGTTGGAACTGGTATGGAAGCAAAAATTGCCCGCGATTCACGTTCTATAGTTGTTGCGGAAGATAACGGCGTAGTTGAATTTTCAGATTCTAAAAAAGTTATTGTACGTTATGATGTTGATGAAAGCGACCCTACTACATTGGTTAGTTTTGATGATGATAGAATTGTTGAATACACTCTTACTAAATTTTCCGGCACAAACCAGGAAACATGCTTTAATCAAAAACCGGTTGTAGTCACAGGGCAACGCGTTAAAAAAGGTGATGTGCTTGCAGACGGACCGGCGATTGAAAAAGGCGAACTTGCACTCGGCAGGAACGTTTCGGTTGCATTCATGCCTTGGCGAGGATACAACTTTGAAGATGCTATTGTTTTAAGTGAACGCCTTGTTGGCGATGATGTTTTCACTTCCATTCATATTGAAGAATTTGAATTGCAAGTACGCGAAACGAAACGCGGTGAAGAAGAATTAACGCGCGATATTCCGAATGTTAGCGAAGAAGCTACAAAAGATCTTGATGAGAACGGTATCGTACGCGAAGGTGCCGACGTTAAGGACGGCGATATATTAATTGGAAAAATTACACCTAAAGGCGAAACCGATCCTACCCCGGAAGAAAAACTTCTTAAAGCAATATTCGGAGATAAAGCCGGTGATGTAAAAGATGCATCTTTAAAGGCACCTCCAGGCTTAAAAGGCACAGTTATTAAAACGAGATTATTTACACGCAAAAAGAAAGATGCTGAATCAAAAAAGATCGAGAAGAAACAACTCGATCAGCTTGAGGTGGATTTTAAACAACGTAGAGAGAATCATTACAATAAGCTTGCGACAAAGATAACAAGAATAACCGAAGGTAAAACTACTTCAGGTATTCGCGATTTAGACGGCTCTGTTGTATTGAGAAGCGGAACAACAATCAAGGACTCTACATTTTTTGATATCGGAGATGTTACAAAATTAGATTACACAAAAGATTGGTTCGAAAAGAAAAACATCAATGAATTGATCAAACAATTATTCAATAATTATTTTAATCTGCTTTCGGATATTGAAGAAGAATATAAACGCGAAAAGCTAAAAATTCAAAGCGGCGACGAATTGCCTCCGGGAATTACCCAGCTTGCAAAAGTTTATGTCGCTAAGAAGAGAAAAATTTCTGTCGGCGATAAAATGGCAGGACGTCATGGCAACAAAGGTGTTGTTGCTAAAGTTGTTCCGGTTGAAGATATGCCGTATCACGAAGATGGAACTCCGGTTGACATAGTCTTAAACCCGCTTGGTGTGCCGTCACGTATGAACCTTGGACAGCTTTATGAAACTGCTCTTGGCTGGGTCGGAAAAAAACTCGGTGTAAAATTCGAAACCCCGATTTTCGACAGCGCGCAAGTGAGCGAAGTTGAAGATTATCTAAAGAAAGCTGAAATAAATGAAGGTAGCAAAACTTGGCTGTATGATGGACGCAGCGGAGAAAAATTCCACCAGAGAGTTACATGCGGCTATATATATATGATGAAACTTGGTCATATGGTTGACGATAAATTACATGCTCGTTCAATTGGACCATACTCATTGATCACACAACAACCATTGGGCGGTAAAGCTCAATTCGGTGGTCAAAGATTCGGAGAAATGGAAGTTTGGGCTCTTGAAGGATACGGCGCTGCTCATGTTCTTCAGGAAGTACTTACGGTAAAAAGTGATGACGTTACAGGTAGAGCAAAAACATATGAAGCAATTGTAAAAGGTGAAAATATTCCTGAACCAAATATACCCGAAGCTTTTAATGTTATGATCAAAGAACTTCAAGGTCTTGGCCTTGATATAAAGATTAACTAAGCTTTAAAACTTGCCTACCGGCAGGCATGTATGTCCGCTGAATGGTAGGTTTTGAGGAGAAAAAAATGATGCGTTTCAAAACACAAGAAACTAAAATTAAACAAATAGAAAAATTAACCATCAGTCTTGCTAGTCCTGATGATATTTTATCCCGTTCGCACGGCGAAGTTACTAAACCAGAAACTATCAACTACAGATCTTTCAGACCTGAAAAAGACGGTTTATTCTGCGAGAAAATTTTTGGTCCCGTTAAAGATTGGGAATGCGCTTGCGGTAAATACAAAGGTATTAGATATAAAGGTATCGTGTGCGATAGATGCGGTGTTGAAGTTACATTAAAAAGTGTCCGCCGCGAAAGAATGGGACACATTTCACTTGCAGTCCCGGTCGTTCATATTTGGTTCTTCAAAGCGTTGCCTTCGAAGATCGGAAATATAATCGGCATGACAACTAAAGAGCTTGAAAAAGTTGTTTACTATGAATCTTATGTTGTTATCAATCCCGGCGTAACCGGTTTGAACAAGAAAGATCTAATTTCGGAAGATCAGTATTACGAAATTGCTTCTTCTTTGCCGCATGATAACGATGCGTTGGATGATGAAGATCCGAAAAAATTTATTGCAAAGATTGGCGGTGATGCCGTAAAAGAATTGTTGAAAAAGATTGATATTGAATTAACATTTCAGCAATTGAAAGCTTCGCTAATTGATGAAACATCCCAGCAAAGACGCGCCGATACTTTAAAAAGATTAAGAGTGCTTGAAGCTTTCCGCGAATATGAAGGAAAAGTTCCTAACAAACCCGAATGGATGGTGTTGAATGTTATTCCCGTAATCCCGCCGGAACTTCGCCCGCTTGTTCCGCTGGAAGGAGGCCGTTTCGCTACAAGCGATTTGAACGATTTATATAGAAGAGTAATTATTCGTAACAATCGTTTAAAAAGATTAATCGACATAAAAGCTCCGGAAGTAATTTTAAGAAATGAAAAGAGAATGCTTCAAGAAGCTGTTGACGCTTTGTTCGATAACTCCCGCCGTGCAAGCGCTGTTCGCAGCGACGGCAACCGTCCGCTAAAATCTTTGAGCGATATGCTTAAAGGTAAACAAGGACGTTTCCGCCAAAACTTGCTCGGGAAACGCGTTGACTATTCCGGCCGTTCGGTAATTGTTGTTGGACCCGAATTAAAATTACATCAGTGCGGTTTGCCGAAAGATATGGCTGTTGAATTGTTCAAGCCGTTTATTATTCGCAAATTAATAGAGCGCGGACATTTTAAAACAGTAAAAAGCGCACGTAAAGCTGTTGATAGAAAAGATGCGGTGATTTGGGAAATTTTAGAAAGATTGATTGACGGTCATCCGATTATGCTGAACCGCGCTCCCACATTGCACAGACTTGGTATTCAAGCTTTTCAGCCAATATTAATTGATGGAAAAGCAATTCAGTTGCACCCGATGGTATGTACTGCATTCAACGCGGATTTTGACGGCGATCAAATGGCTGTTCATATTCCTCTTTCTTATGAAGCACAATTAGAAGCTTCCGTGTTAATGCTAAGTTCGCACAATATTTTATCGCCGCAAAACGGCGGACCGATCGTAGTACCAACTCAAGATATAGTTCTAGGTTGTTATTATTTAACGAAAGTACGCGCAGGTGCAAAAGGTGAAGGTAAAATCTTCAGCAGTATGGATGAGGTTATTATTGCATATAATTCTAAAGCGGTTGATCTTCATGCCAAAATAAAAGTTAAAGTTGATGAACAATTGCTTGAAACAACAGTTGGACGTGTAATTTTCAATCAAATCGTTCCAAGAGATATGGGTTTTATCAATGAACTTTTGGTTAAGAAAATTTTCAGCGGTTTGATCTATAAAATGTTTATTAAACTCGGCAATGTTGTCACGGCTAAATTTTTGGATGATGTTAAGTCTATAGGATATCGCTATGCAACAGCTGCAGGTATTTCAATCAGCTTTAGCGATATGATTGTTCCTGATGAAAAAGTTAAATTGATCGATGATTCAAATAAAAAAGTTAACGGTATTATGAATGAACATGAACAAGGTCTCATTACGGATGCCGAAAGATATAATAAGATTATTGACGTTTGGACATTCACAACAAACAACGTTGCAAAATCGTTGATGGATAGAATTAGAACCGATCAAGCTGGATTTAATTCACTTCACATGATGGTGGACTCCGGTGCAAGAGGTTCTCAAGAGCAGGTTAGGCAGCTCGCAGGTATGCGTGGTCTTATGCAAAAACCCCAGAAAAGTTTGACAGGACAATCTGGCGAAATTATTGAAAACCCGATTGTTGCGAACTTTAAAGAAGGTCTCTCCGTGCTTGAATATTTTATTTCAACTCACGGTGCTCGTAAAGGTCTTGCAGATACTGCTTTAAAAACTGCGGATGCGGGATATCTTACAAGAAGACTTTGCGACGTTGCTCAGGATGTGATTATTTCGGAACCCGATTGCGGTACAATCCGCGGTGTTTATGTTACAGCATTGAAAGATGTAGAACTTGAACGCGAACCATTGGCAGAAAGAATAACAGGCCGTGTTGCACAGGAAGATGTTTATGATCCGCGCACTGATGAGATTTTAGTTGAAGCCGGTGAACAAATTACTGAAGGCGTTGCCGAAAAAATTGATGAAGCAAGTATTGATCAGGTATATATTAGAACTGTATTAACATGTGAATCCAAACGCGGCGTTTGTGCAAAATGCTACGGTAGAAATCTTACAACCGGTAAACTTGTTGAAAATGGCGAAGCCGTTGGTATTATAGCTGCTCAATCAATCGGTGAACCTGGAACTCAGCTCACACTTCGTACATTCCACTTAGGCGGAACTTCTTCGCGTATTGCAAGTCAATCCCAAGTAGAAGCTAACATTGATGGAAAAATTGGTTTCGAAAAAATTACATTTGTTGAAAAGGTTGATGCATTCGGAAAAGTTAAAGTTGTAATTGGCCGCAGAGGTACTATGGGAATTTACGATGAAGACAACAGGCAAATCAAAAGATTTGAAATCCCATACGGAGCCGAATTAATGGTTGAGGATGACCAAAAAGTTAAGAAAGGTCAACCACTGTATAATCACGATCCGTATAACTCAGTTATCGTTACCGATATTACGGGTAAGGTTTCATTTGTTGATTTAGTCGACAGTATTACTTATCAGCAAGTGGCTGATGAACAGACAGGCCACGTACAAAAAGTTGTTATTGAGTCAAAGGATAAAAACTTAACTCCGAGTATTTCGATAAGAGATGATAAAGGAAACGAAAAAGTATTTAATATTCCTACAAGAGCATATTTATCAGTTGAAGAAGGAGAAACGATTCAGGCTGGTACTATTCTCGCGAAGATTTCGAAAGCAACAGCCAAAACAAGAGATATTACAGGCGGTCTACCAAGAGTAACGGAATTATTTGAAGCTCGAAGCCCGCATGATCCTGCAGTTGTTTCCGAAATTGAAGGACGTGTTAAATTCGGGGCTCGTAAGAAAGGTTCGCGCGAAATTATAGTTGAATCTTATGACGGCTCCGTTCAAAAAGTATATGGAGTTCCTTATGGTAAACATATACTTGTCCAGGAAAATGATGAAATCCCTGCCGGTGAAAAAATTACAGATGGTCCGATCGATCCTCACGACATTTTAAAAATTAAAGGAACCAATGCGGTTCAAGAATATTTGGTAAATGAAATTCAGGATGTTTACAGACTCCAGGGTGTAAAAATTAACGACAAACACATTGAAGTAATTGTAAAACAAATGTTGCAAAAACTGCGCGTTATTTCCGCCGGTGATACTAATTTTATTGAAGAGGATCTGGTTGATCGTAATCGTTTGAATGATGAAAATGAAAAAATTAAAAATATGGTTTTCATAACTGATCCTGGGCAATCCAAATTTAAAGCTGGTCAGTTGATCACAAAAACAAAATTACGTGAAGTAAATGCAGACTTAACCCGGAAAAGCAAAAAATTAATTGTGAGCAGGGACGCAGAACCTGCGACTTTTGATAATATTTTATTGGGAATTACACATGCGGCGTTATCAACTGAAAGCTTTATTTCAGCGGCTTCATTCCAGGAAACTACTAAAGTTTTAACTAATGCCGCTACCGAAGCAAGAGTAGATACATTAGTTGGTCTGAAAGAAAATGTTGTGATGGGACATTTGATTCCTGCCGGTACTGGATTGAAAAAGTACAAGAGTATTATTCTTTCAGGAGATGTGCAGGAAGCCCAGAACAATCTAATAGAGGAAACCGTAGTGGAAAAGGAATCTGCATAACCGATTTTCTAAAAAATATAAACAGACTTGCTTGACAATTGAATTGATAATCAATAAATTTCAAGTCTGAATTTTTATCTAAAGATAACATTTTGGAGGAAATTACGTGCCAACGATAAACCAGTTGGTTAGAAAAGGTAGAGTTGTAGTGACATCAAAAAATAAAGCACCTGCTTTAGATGCATGTCCCCAGAAGCGTGGTGTTTGTACACGTGTTTATACTACGACTCCTAAAAAACCTAATTCTGCTTTAAGAAAAGTTGCGAGAGTTAGACTATCAAACGGGATTGAAGTTACTGCATATATTCCAGGAGAAGGTCACAATCTTCAGGAACACTCTATTGTACTTATTAGAGGTGGTAGAGTTAAAGATTTGCCTGGCGTTCGTTATCATATTATTAGGGGAACATTGGATACAAGTGGTGTTGAAGATAGAAAAAAAGGTAGATCTAAATACGGAACCAAAAAACCAAAAGCAAAATAATAGAATATGAGAAAGAAAAGAGCAGAAAAAAAATACCTGAAACCAGATCCGAAATACAATGATATTCTGGTATCTAAATTTATCAACTACATTATGTGGAATGGTAAAAAATCGATTTCTCGCAAAGTTATCTATGATAGTTTTGATTTGATAGAATCGAAGACGAAAAAGCCTGCATTAGAAGTTTTTAAAAAGGCTATTCAAAATGTTCAGCCATTGGTTGAAGTTCGTAGCAGAAGAGTTGGTGGCGCTACGTATCAGGTTCCGATGGAAGTACGATCTGAAAGACGTGTTGCTCTTGCATTTAGATGGATTAGAGTTTATTCACGCGATAGAAAAGATAAATCAATGGCCTTGAAGATAGCTTCAGAGTTAATGGCTGCTGCTAACGGTGAAGGCTCTTCAGTTAAAAAGAAAGATGATACACATAGGATGGCTGAGGCCAATAAGGCTTTTGCTCACTTTAAGTGGTAATAGTTAGAAGGGGAATTCGATTTTAGATGGCAAGTAAAAGAGTTGACATAAATAAAGTTAGAAATATCGGTATCATGGCTCATATTGATGCCGGTAAAACTACGACTACAGAAAGAATTTTATTTTTTACTGGTAAGGTTCATCGTATCGGTGAGGTTCATGATGGCGCTGCTACAATGGATTGGATGGAACAAGAGAAGGAACGTGGTATAACAATTACAAGCGCTGCCACTACAACCGAATGGAGAGAACATCAAATTAATATTATTGATACTCCGGGCCACGTTGATTTTACCGTGGAGGTTGAGCGTTCTTTAAGAATTTTGGACGGAGCTATTGCTTTGTTCTGTGCAGTTGGAGGTGTTGAGCCTCAATCTGAAACTGTTTGGCGACAAGCAGATAAGTATGGTGTCCCTAGAATTGCTTTTGTGAATAAGATGGACAGAATTGGTGCTGATTTTTATAATGCTGTTCAGATGATGAAAGAAAAACTTGGTGCTCATGCTGTCCCTATTACTTTGCCTGTCGGCGAAGGAGATTTGTTTACGGGTATTATAGATTTGATGACTATGAAAGCTCGTATGTTTAATGAAGATACATTAGGTGCTACTTTTGAAGATGTCGAGATTCCTGTTGATTTAAAAGTGCTTGCGCAGAAGTATCGTACACAGATGCTTGAAGCTGTTTCTGAAGTTGATGATACATTATTAGAAAAATATTTAGATGGAAAAGAAATTTCTCCTGAAGAAGTTAAAGATGTTTTAAGGCAAGCAACAGTACAGTCCAAAATAATTCCTGTTCTTTGCGGTTCGTCTTTTAAGAACAAAGGCGTACAAATGTTGCTTGATGCTGTTGTCAATTTCTTGCCATCACCTTTGGATACCGGCGCGTTATCTGCGCATCACGTAAATAAAAATGATCATATAGAAAGAAAGATAGATCCGAAAGAAAAATTTGCTGCATTGGCTTTCAAAATTATGACAGACCCCTATGTTGGTAAATTAACTTTTATTAGAGTTTATAGCGGGACATTATTGGCTGGTTCGTATATATATAATTCAGTCAGTGAGAAAAAAGAAAGAGTTGGACGCGTACTTCAGATGCACGCAAATCATCGAGAAGATTTAGACGAAATTAGAGCCGGTGATATTGCTGCTATTGTTGGTTTAAAATATACAAGAACTGGTGACACTTTATGCACTGAAGATGATGCTGTTGTTCTTGAGAGAATGGCATTCCCGGAACCTGTTATACAAATTGCAATTGAACCAAAAACAAAAGCTGATCAAGATAAACTTTCCGATGCTCTTGGTAAATTGTCTGATGAGGACCCGACTTTTAAAGTTAAAGTTGATGATGAAACTGGGCAAACATTAATAAGCGGCATGGGCGAACTTCACCTTGAAATTCTTGTTGATAGAATGAAACGCGAGTTTAAAGTTGAAGCCAATGTTGGTAAGCCGCAGGTGGCTTACAGAGAAACAATTACAAAAACTGTTAATGCTGAAGGTAAGTTTGTTAAACAATCTGGTGGCCGCGGTAAATACGGACATGTTTGGATAGAGTTTTCACCTAATGAGGCTGGTAAAGGTTTTGAATTTGAAAACGCAATTGTTGGCGGTGTTGTTCCAAAAGAATATATTAATCCTGTTATGCATGGATTACAAGATGCGTTAAGAAATGGAGTTTTAGCAGGTTTCCCGGTTGTCGATGTTAAAGCTAAGCTGTACGATGGTTCTTATCATGATGTTGACTCGGATGAAATTTCATTTAAAGTTGCTGCTTCTATGGCGTTTAAGCAAGGTGCATTGAAAGCTGGTCCGGTACTACTTGAACCAATGATGAGCGTTGAAGTTACAACACCTGAAGAATATCTCGGTGATGTTATGGGAGATTTGAATTCAAGAAGAGGAAGAATTGAAGGATTCACTTCACGTAAAGATGCGCAAGTAATTAAAGCTATGGTTCCGTTAGCACAAATGTTTGGATACGCGACTATTTTACGTTCAATGACGCAGGGTCGAGCTATTTACTCGATGCAGTTTTCTCATTATTCCGAAGTACCAAAATCTGTTGCGGAAGAGATTACTGAAAAATCTCAAGCTAAGAAATAGTTAAGCATTTAAAATAAATTCAAATTAAATAAGAAAATAAAAAAACAAGGAGAGTAACTCGATGGCAAAAGAAAAATTTGATCGTAGTAAACCTCACGTTAATATAGGTACAATCGGACACGTAGACCATGGTAAAACTACTCTTACAGCTGCCATCACCATGGCTTTGGCTAAAAAGGGTTTATCCCAAGTTAGATCGTTCGACAGTATCGATAACGCTCCTGAAGAAAGAGAAAGAGGTATTACAATTGCAACAGCTCACGTAGAATATTCTACAGCTAACAGACACTATGCACACGTAGATTGTCCTGGTCACGCTGACTACGTTAAAAACATGATTACCGGTGCCGCTCAAATGGACGGTGCTATTCTTGTAGTTGCTGCTACTGACGGTCCTATGCCTCAAACAAGAGAACATATTCTTCTCGCTCGTCAAGTAGGCGTACCGAGAATAGTTGTGTTCTTAAATAAAGTTGATATGATGGATGATCCTGAATTGATTGACCTTGTTGAAATGGAATTAAGAGAGTTGTTAACAAAATATGAATTCCCTGGGAATGATATTCCGATAGTTCGTGGTTCTGCATTACATGCATTAGATGCAGGCTCGGCAGGCGCAGATCCTACTGATCCAAGATATAATTGTATTTGGGAACTTATGGATGCAGTTGATTCTTATGTACCTGTTCCAGAAAGAAATGCAGACAAACCTTTCTTGATGCCAGTTGAAGATGTTTTCTCTATTACAGGTCGTGGTACTGTTGCTACCGGTCGTGTTGAAAGAGGAACAGTTAAATTAAATGAAGAAGTTGAATTGATTGGATTGGGAGCTCACAAGAAAACAGTTGTTACCGGCATTGAAATGTTCCGTAAAGAACTAGATTCTGCAATGGCTGGTGATAACGCCGGTCTTCTTATGAGAGGTGTTGATAAAACAGAAATTGAAAGAGGAATGGTACTTGCTAAAACCGGTTCTATTACTCCTCATAAAGTGTTTATGGGAAAAGTTCTTATTCTATCAAAAGAAGAAGGTGGGCGACATACTCCATTCTTTAACGGTTACAGACCTCAATTCTATTTCAGAACAACAGACGTAACCGGTATTGCTACATTGCCGGAAGGAACTGAAATGGTTATGCCCGGTGATAGCGTTGAATTGAAAATCGATTTGATTTCCGAAATTGCTATGGAAGAAGGATTGAAGTTCGCTATCCGCGAAGGCGGTAGAACTGTAGGCGCAGGTTTAGTAACAAAGATTATTCAATAATTATTTGAAAATAAAAGGGAAAGAGAAATCTTTCCCTTTACTATGTCTGAACAAGGAGATTAGTAAAAGTGGCCGGTCAAAAAATTAGAATTAAGCTTAAGTCATATGATCATATTTTGATTGACAAGTCAACTGAGAAAATTATTAAGACGGTTAAAAGCACTGGTGCAGTTGTTTCTGGACCAATACCGCTTCCAACAAAGAGAACTGTCTTTACTGTTTTACGATCACCTCACGTTGATAAAAAATCCAGAGAACAATTTGAGATTAGGGCACACAAAAGAATTATTGATATTCATAATTCCAACAATAAAACAGTTGACGCTTTGAGCAAATTAGATATTCCTGCCGGCGTTGATATTGAGATAAAGTTATAGGACAAATGAAATGCCTGGTTTGATAGCAAAAAAATTAGGAATGACAAACATATATTCTGAAGACGGACAGATAATACCGGTAACGGTTCTTGAAGCTGGCCCGTGTACGATATATCAAGTTAAAACAAAAGATAAAGACGGTTACGAATCGCTTCAACTTGGATTCGGCGAAAAGAAAGAAAAGAAAACAAGCAAACCGCAATTAGATGTTTATAAAAAACTCGGTTTGAAATCGCCGTTCAGAATCAAAGAATTCAGAAATTTTGAAATCGGTCAATATAAAGTTGGTGATGAAATTAAAGTTGATGTTTTCCAAGTCGGTGATAAAGTTAAAGTTTCCGGTAAGAATAAAGGTAAAGGTTTTCAAGGTGTTGTAAGACGTCACGGCTTCGGCGGTGTTGGTCAAGCAACCCACGGACAGAGCGACAGGCAAAGAGCTCCCGGATCGATTGGTGCTTCCTCTTATCCATCAAGAGTATTCAAAGGTCAAAAAATGGCCGGAAGAATGGGTAATGAAAGTACTACTATTAGAAATTTGAAAGTTGTAAAAATTATCGCTGATAAAAATGTGATAATGGTGAAAGGAGCAGTTCCAGGCTCTATTAATTCAATTGTTGAAATCAATAAATAATTGTAATCGAAAATGAAATTAGAAGTTTATAAAACAGACGGAACAAAAACAGGCGAGCAAGTAGAACTTTCGAAAGAAGTGTTCGAAATCGAACCGAACGACCATGTAATTTACCTTGCGGTTAAAGCTTTTTTAGCTAATCAAAGACAAGGTACGCATAAAGCTAAGGAACGCAGCGAAGTAAGAGGCGGCGGTAAAAAACCTTGGAAACAAAAGGGTCGTGGCGGTGCTCGTGCAGGTACTACTCGTTCACCACTCTGGGTTGGCGGCGGATCTATATTTGGTCCTAAACCTCACAGCTACAGACAAAAAATTAACAAGAAGGTAAATGCTCTTGCTCGTAAATCGGCTCTTTCTTATAAAGCAAAAGCAAATCAAATTGTTGTTGTTGAAGATTTCAATTATGATGCGCCGAAAACAAAAAGCTTTGCCGACCTTTTAAACAAATTACAGATTACAGGAAAGAGAGCATTAATTCTTACAAACGGCACGCAAGAGAATGTTTACAAGTCCGGTAGAAATATTGAGAAAGTTAATGTGCTTGAAGCCAACAAGGCATCGGCATACGATTTATTGAACAATCAAGTATTAGTATTACAGAAGAGCGCAGTTAATTTATTAGAAAGTACATTCAATTAATCTGGTTGGAAAATGAAAAGTGTTTTAATAAGACCTTTAATAACAGAGAAGATGACGGGGATAAGCGAAAAGTATTCAACGAAATTCGGTTTTGTAGTTTCTGTTGATGCTAATAAAATAGAAATCGCTAAAGCCGTAAAAGAAAAATTTAATGTTGATGTTGTTTCCGTTAACACGGTTTCACATCAAGGAAAATCAAAAACTCAGTTTACAAAGAAAGGTCGCTTTAGCGGAAGAACACCAAAGTATAAGAAAGCGATTGTAACAATTAAAGAAGGTCAAACGATAGATATTCTTGGTCAAGCGTAAGACCGTACGAATTTTGGAGCTTAATTAAAAATGGCAATTAGAAAACTTAAACCAAATACACCCGGAACAAGATTCATGAGTATCTCCTCATTCGATGAGATTACTAAAAGTACACCGGAAAAATCTTTAACATCTGCTATAAAAAAATCCGGCGGTAGAAATAATCTGGGTAGAGTAACTTCGCGCCATAGAGGCGGCGGTCATAAGAGAAGGTACAGAATTATCGATTTCAAACGCGATAAAAACGGAGTTCCGGCTAAAGTATTTTCTATAGAATATGATCCTAATCGTTCAGCCCGTATTGCATTATTGTATTATGCTGATGGTGAGAAAAGATATATTCTCGCTCCCGACGGTTTGAAGGTTGGAGATAACGTAATGTCCGGCAGCGGTTCGGAAATTAAAACCGGTAATTCATTGCCGTTGAAAGAAATTCCTTTGGCAAGCTTTATTCATAATGTTGAATTGAAACCCGGTAAAGGCGGTCAATTGGGTCGCTCGGCCGGTACTTCAATACAACTTATGGCTAAAGAAGGAAAGATGGCTCAATTAAAAATGCCGTCCGGCGAAGTTAGAATGGTGAGTGTTGATTGCATGGCTACATACGGAATTGTTGGAAATGGCGATCATGAAAATATAAGTTTGGGAAAAGCAGGCAGATCAAGATGGCTTGGTATTCGCCCTCATGTTCGCGGTGTTGCCATGAACCCTGTGGATCACCCGATGGGCGGTGGCGAAGGTAAAACTTCCGGCGGCGGTCATCCTGTATCTCCGTGGGGACAAAAAGCAAAAGGTCTTAAAACAAGAAAAAGAAAAAATACTTCTAATAAACATATTGTAAAGAGAAGAAAATAATAGAGTAATATATGCCAAGATCAGTTAAAAAAGGTCCTTTCATTGACGTTAAGTTGATTAAAAAGGTAAGAAAGCTAAACGATACCAATCAAAAGAAAATTGTTAAAACATGGTCTCGTTCAAGCACGATTTCTCCGGAATTTGTTGGTCACACAATTGCAGTTCATAACGGCAATAAGATGATACCGGTATATATTTCGGAAAACATGGTTGGCCATAAGCTTGGTGAATTTTCACCGACAAGAATTTTTAGAGGTCACCCAGGTACTAAAGCAGAAAAAGCATCTAAAGTAAAGTAAGCCGGTAAAATTGAGGTAAATGATAATGGAAGCAAAAGCGACTCACAAATACATCGGTTCATCACCGAGAAAAATGCGTTTGGTTATTGATACGATTCGCGGTAAATCAGTCGATCAGGCAATAGAAATTTTACACTTCTCGCCTAAGCATGCATCTAAGCCTGCTGAAAAAGTTTTGAGATCTGCTGTGTCTAACTTGATGAACAAGGATGATAACACGAAACACGAAGTTGGCGACCTTTTTGTTAAAGAAGTTTTTGTTAATCAAGGTCCAACTATAAAAAGAATTTCACCCGCTCCTATGGGAAGGGCTTACAGAATAAGAAAAAGATCTAATCACTTAACAATTATTGTTGCTACAAAACAAAAGTAATCGGAGGAAGTTTTGGGTCAGAAGACTAATCCAATCGGTTTTAGGGTTGGAGTAATAAAAGGATGGGAATCTAACTGGTATGAAAACAAGAGTTATTCTCAAAAATTAGTTGAGGATAAGAAACTTAGAACATACGTTAGAAAAAGATTGCAGAATGCAGGAATAGCATCTATTAAAATTGATAGAACTTCGAAGAATGTTATTCTTACAATTCATACATCGCGTCCTGGTGTTGTGATCGGTAAAAGCGGTAAAGAAATTGCCCAGATTGAAGAGGAATTGAAAAAAGTTACCGACAAAGAAGTTAAAGTTCAGATCACAGAAATTAAAAGACCCGAACTTGACGCTTACTTGGTAGCCGAAAATATTGCTAAGCAGATCGAGGGAAGAATTTCTTTCAGAAGAGCTATGAAACAAGCGATTCAGTCAGCTATGAGAATGGGTGCCGAAGGAATTAGAATTATGTGCGCCGGCAGATTAGGCGGTGCAGAAATGGCTCGTACTGAACAATATAAAGAAGGTAGAATTCCATTGCATACAATTCGTGCGGATATCGATTATGCTCACGGTAGAGCAGAGACAATTTACGGTTCAATAGGTATCAAAGTGTGGATTTGCCGCGGTGAAATTCTCGGTAAACGTTCAACTGAATAATTGAGATCGAGGAGTTTTTTTCATGTTAATGCCAAAAAGAGTTAAGTTTCGTAAAGCACATAGAGGCAGAAGAAAAGGTGTTGCAACACGTGGTCATCTTGTAAACTTTGGTGACTATGGTTTGAAAGCTCAAGAACCGGCTTGGATTACAAGCAGACAAATTGAAGCATGCCGCGTTGCTATATCGAGACAAATGAAAAGAGACGGTAAAGTTTGGATAAGAATATTCCCCGATAAGCCGGTATCCAAAAAACCTCTTGAAACAAGAATGGGTAAAGGTAAAGGCGCACCGGAATTTTGGGTTGCGGTTGTTTTACCAGGCAGAATTATGTTTGAAGTTGGAGGAGTTGACAAAGAAACTGCACATGCAGCTTTGACAATTGCATCTCACAAACTGCCGATTAAAACAAAAATTGTTCAACGTCCCGACTTAGAGTCATAAAAAGGTTTAAGAAAAAATGAAGATCTACGAAATCAAAGAAATGTCAACCGAAGAGATCAAGAAAAGAGTACTTGAAGATCAAAAAAATATGGTTGATTTGAGATTCCAAAAGGAATTAAAAAACCTAACTAATACAGCTAAGCTGCGTCTCGTAAAAAAAGATATTGCAATGATGAAAACAATTCTTAAAGAACGTGAGATGCAGGAAGCCAAAAACTCAAAGACAAATAAGGAGTAATTGTTTTTCCATGGAGACACGCAACTTAAGAAAAGTTAGGATCGGTACTGTAGTCAGCAATAAAATGGATAAAAGCATAATTGTGGCAATTGAAAGACGTGTAGCTCATCCGATCTATAAAAAATATTTTAAGAAAACAACCAAATTGATGGCGCACGACGAGAACAAAGAATGCAAATTAGGCGATGTTGTAAAAATTATGGAAACTCGTCCTTTGAGTAAAAGTAAAAAATGGCGCTTGGTTGAAATAGTAGAGAAAGCCAAGTAATAAGCCCCGGCTTATAATAAAAGTTTGATGAGGAGCTGTTAATCATGATACAAGAAGAAACAAATTTAGTAGTGGCGGATAATTCCGGAGCGAAGAAAGTCCGCTGTATCCGCGTGCTTGGCGGCAGCAACAGACGTTACGCTAGCGTCGGCGATGTTATTGTTGTCAGCGTTAAAACCGCTATCCCGGGCGGCGGAGTTAAAAAAGGCGAAGTTTCTAAAGCTGTTATTGTTAGAACAAAAAAAGAAGTTAGAAGAAACGATGGTTCATATATCCGCTTCGATGAAAATGCGGCTGTTCTTTTGAATGCTCAAGGCGAACCAAAAGGAACGCGTATATTCGGACCCGTTGCAAGAGAATTAAGAGACAAAAAATTTATGAAGATTATCTCTCTGGCTCCAGAGGTTCTTTAATAAAGGATAGATAAAAATGAAAATTAGAAAGAACGATACAGTTACGGTAATTGCAGGAAACTCACAAGGAAAAACAGGAAAAGTTTTGAAAGTTTTTCCGTCTGAAAACCGTGTAATTATTGAAGGCGTTAACCTGCGCAAACGTCATACAAAAGCGAACCAGAAAAATCCGCAGGGCGGAATTATTGAAAAAGAAGCACCGATAAATGTTTCAAACGTTATGCTGCTCGATCCTAAATCGAATAAACCTACAAGAATCGGGGCTAAAATAATTATTGATGATAAAACCGGTAAAAAGAAAAGCGTTAGAATTAGCAAAGCAAGCGGCGAAATGCTCGCATAAAACTCAAGGATTCTAAATCAAGATGGCAAAGCAAAAAGAACAACCGAAAGAACAAAAAGAAGCTAAAGAAAAAAAGGCCAAAGGCGGCGAAGAACAAAAGCAACCTAAAGTTGTTGAAGAAAAAGTACCTGCCCGGCTTAAAGAAAAATACGCAAAGGAAATTGTTCCTAAGCTTAAAGAACAGTTTGGGTATAAAAGCATCATGCAAGTTCCGAAACTCAGTAAGATTGTTGTTAACATGGGTGTGGGACAAGCAACACAGGACCAAAAAATTCTTGAAGAAGCTGTTAAAGAAATGGAAACAATAACCGGTCAAAAAGTTTCTGTTAGAATCGCAAAGAAAGCTATCTCAAATTTCAAACTCCGCGAAGGTATGAAAATCGGTGCGAAGGTTACTTTGAGAAGAGAAACAATGTACGAATTCCTTGACCGCCTTGTAACTATTGCCCTTCCGCGCGTACGAGATTTCCGCGGCGTTTCCGATAAATCATTCGACGGAAGAGGAAATTATACATTGGGAATTAAAGAACAAATTATCTTCCCGGAAATTAATGTTGATAAAGTAACAAAAGTTCTTGGTATGGATGTAACTTTTGTAACAACGGCAAATACAGATAAAGAAGCATTCGAGTTGCTAACTGCTTTCGGAATGCCGTTTAGAAAAAAGGAAAATAATTAATAGGAATATCATGGCAAGAAAAAGTTTATTAGTGCGCGAAGTTAAAAAAGTTAGATTGTACAAAAAATTTGCTGAAAAGAGAAAAGAACTAAAAGCCGCAGGTGATTACGAAGGTTTACAATTACTGCCGAAAAACTCTTCGCTTGTAAGACAGCATAACAGATGTCAAATGACAGGAAGACCTCGTGCTTATTATAGAAAGTTTGGAGTTTCACGCCTTGTGCTTCGCGAAATGGCGTTACGAGGTGAAATTCCCGGATTAAAAAAATCAAGTTGGTAATAATAGGAGAAATTTAATGCCTGTAACAGACCCGATTTCAGATTTCTTAACAAGAATAAGAAATGCAGTTAAAGCCAAAAAGAAATATGTTGAAATACCATCGTCGAAAATGAAAGTTGGTTTGGCTGAAATTTTGAAATCAAATAAATTTATCAAAGATTACAATGTAATTGAAGATAATAAGCAAAATATTTTAAGAGTGCATCTGCAATACGTTAACGGCGCGCCTTCAATTACCGGATTAAGGAGAATAAGTACACCCGGTCTTCGTCAGTATGTTGATAAAGATAATCCGCCGCGTGTATTGGGTGGTTTGGGAATTTCGATTTTATCTACCCCAAAAGGACTGTTAACCGATAAACAAGCTAAAAAAGAATCCGTTGGCGGCGAAGTAATCTGCCACGTTTGGTAAAAATTTTAGAGAGGTAATTAAGTGTCACGTATTGGTAAAAAACCTGTAAATTTCAAAGGCGTTACGGTTACAAAAACCGACCGTAAAATAAAAGTAAAAGGAAAACTTGGTGAATTGGAGATGAGTGTTCATCCCAATATTGGAGTTGAAATCCAAGGTGAAGAAATCCTTGTTACGCGTCCCAACGACGAAAAAGAAAATAGATCGCTTCACGGATTAACCCGCGCTCTATTAAACAATATGGTTAAAGGTGTTTCGGAAGGATTTGTTAAAACACTTGATATTGTTGGTGTTGGTTATAAAGCCGAGTTAAAAGGCGATGGAATTCTTTTTACAATTGGTTATTCGCACCCGATTTATTTCGTACCTGTTGAAGGAATTAAACTCGAAGTGATTACGCCAACACAAGTCAAAGTATCCGGCGCCGATAAAGAATTAGTTGGAATGGTTGCTGCAAAAATAAGATCATTAAGAAAACCTGAACCTTACAAAGGCAAAGGTATTAAATACTCTAACGAAGTTATTATCCGTAAAGCCGGTAAAACTGCTGGCAAGTAACAACAGACAGTAGGAGATAGAAGAAAATGTTTTTGAAGGACAATAAAAAGAGATTAAGAAAAAAAGAAAGAGTAAGAAGAAAAATTACCGGTACACAGGAACGCCCAAGATTAAGTGTTTTTAGAAGCTTGAGTAATGTTTATGCGCAAGTTATTGACGACACAAAAGGTGTTACTTTAGCCGAAGCATCTTCTATTTCTAAAGAAGTAGCAGACCAAATTAAAGCTGCTAAAGGTAAGGTTTCGAAAAGCAAATTTGTCGGTCAATTAGTTGCAAAAAGAGCTGTTGAAAAGGGAATTACATCTGTTGTTTTTGATAGAAACGGATACAATTATCACGGGCGTATTAAAGCTGTTGCAGATGGTGCACGTGAAGGCGGATTGAAATTTTAATTAACTGCCGGGTCGTCTAATGGCAGGACAACGCCCTTTGGAGGCGTCTGTGGAGGTTCGAATCCTCCCTCGGCAGCCAGAGTTTAATGCAGTCTGTATAATTTATGATTGCGGTTGTTCATAGTTACATTTTGATTATAAAATATGCATGTCAATCCAAAGTTGACTGCAATGAGAGAAGATAGTAAATAGAGGAGTTAACCTT
Source organism: Bacteroidota bacterium (assembly GCA_023397505.1). Lineage (GTDB taxonomy): Bacteria > Bacteroidota > Ignavibacteria > Ignavibacteriales > Melioribacteraceae > JAEWUC01. Next base: position 93,860 of record JAEWUC010000007.1, read on the forward strand.
GAATTTTAAGAACAAAAAAGTCTCAGGACTAGATAACTTAAAAGAGAAAATTGTTCACATCAACAGAGTTGCAAAAGTTGTAAAAGGCGGTAGAAGATTCAGCTTTAATGCAATTGTTGTAGTTGGCGACGGCAACGGACACGTTGGCGTTGGACTCGGCAAAGCAAACGAAGTAACAGATGCAATCTCTAAAGGAATTGACGACGCAAAGAAAAACGTATACAAAGTAACAGTTGTAAAAGGTACGCTTCCGCATACAATTATCGGAAAGTTTGGTGCGGGTCAAGTTCTGCTTAAACCTGCTTCGCCCGGTACCGGATTAATTGCAGGCGGCGGGGTTCGTGCTGTTCTTGAAGCTGCCGGAGTTCAGGATGTGTTAACTAAATCTCTCGGTTCTTCTAATCCGCACAATCAAGTTAAAGCTACTTTGAATGCATTGTTAAATGTTGTTGATGCAAGAGCAATGGCTTATAAACGCGGCATGAAAGTAAAAGAAATGTTTGGTTTAACCGAAAGCAGTCCTGTTGTAAGCGAGGTTGTAAATGGCTAAGAAAATAAAAATCATTCAAACCGGAAGTGTAATAGATAGACCGGTTCCGCAAAAATTAACAATAAAAGCTCTGGGTTTGGCTCGTCCAAATCATTTCGTAATTAAAAACGATACTCCTCAAATAAGAGGCATGATTAGACAAGTATCGCATCTTGTTAAAGTAGAAGAAGTAGAAGCTTAAGAGGAATAAATGGATATACTTAGTAATCTTAAACCGGCAAAGGGATCACATAAAAAAGTTAAGAGAATTGGACGCGGCGAAGGTTCAGGACATGGTGGAACTGCTACACGCGGAGAAAACGGTCAACGTTCACGTGCAGGCGCCAAATACCCGGCTTGGTTCGAAGGCGGACAAATGCCTTTGCAAAGACGTGTACCCAAAAGAGGTTTTCACAGCCCTTTCCGCGTTGAATACCAGGTTGTTAATCTTAGTACTTTACAAAGACTTGTTGATAGTAAAAAAATTGAAGACGGCGTTGTTAATGCAGTATCGCTTTTCAAAGGCCGCGCAATATCAAAAGCTAATGCCCCTTTCAAAATTTTGGGTAACGGTGAGTTGAAGGCAAAATTAAATATCGAAGCTCATAAAATAAGCGCTTCGGCTAAAGAAAAAATTGAATCACTTGGCGGAACTATTAAAGAGATCAAAATTTAATGGCTACTATTCAAGAAACATTCCGTAATATTTTTAAGATTCACGAGCTGAGACAGAGAATACTTTACACAGTTGCTCTACTCATTATTGTGAGAGTCGGTGCACACTTAACGTTGCCCGGTATCGATGCTCATTTGCTTTCGTCGGCTATGGCAAATCAAACATCGAACAACCTATTTGGTTTGTACGACCTTTTTGTAGGAGGCGCATTCTCCAACGCCGCTATATTTGCTCTTGGAATTATGCCTTACATTTCTGCATCAATTATTTTGCAGCTCGGTGGTGCGGTAATTCCTTATATTCAAAAACTTCAGCGCGAAGGCGAAGAAGGAAGGAAAAAAATTACCCAGTGGACAAGATACGGCACTGTTCTGATTTCTATGTTCCAAGCTTGGGGCGTTACAATTCACCTTAACAATATTTATCATAATAATCTTCCGATAGTTCCCGAAGCGGTAAGAGGATTTGCTTGGTCGATATCTGCTGTTATTTTTCTTGTAGCGGGTACTATGTTTGTTATGTGGATGGGTGAGCAGATTACCGAGAAGGGAATTGGAAACGGTATTTCATTAATAATTTTTATTGGGATCATTGACCGCTTTCCTTATGCTATTCTTGATGAATACAGTTTGATAGCATCTGGTCAAAGAAATATAGTATTGGAAGTTGTGATTATTGCGTTAATGGTTTTAATTATTGCCGGTGTTGTTCTTGTTACTCAAGGCACGCGAAGAATTCCTGTTCAATATGCAAAGAGGGTCGTCGGCAGAAAAGTTTACGGCGGCGTTACTCAATATATCCCGTTGCGCGTTAATACAGCCGGTGTTATGCCCATTATTTTCGCTCAATCAATTATGTTTATTCCTAGCACAATGTTTTCATTCTTCCCAAACAGTGAATTTATAGGAACATTGGCTCAATATTTTAATTATGAATCGGTATCGTATTCTGTTATATATGCTATCATGATTATATTCTTTACATATTTTTATACTGCGATTGCTTTTAATCCGCAGGAAGTTGCAGAGACTATGAAAAAGCAGGGTGGTTTTATTCCAGGTATTCGTCCGGGAAAACAAACTTCAGAATTTATAGATAATATTTTAACAAAGATTACTTTGCCAGGTTCGGTATTTCTTGCAATCATTGCAATATTGCCGGCATTCATTTCGGGTTTTGGAGTATCAGGTAGATTCGCATCTTTCTTCGGCGGCACAAGTTTGTTGATTGTTGTGGGCGTTGCGCTTGATTCATTACAGCAAATTGAATCACATCTGTTGATGCGACATTACGACGGTTTTATGAAATCCGGTAAATTAAAAGGAAGAAAATTTTAATAAGCATTGGCTTATAAATTAAAATGACAGCTTTATTGTGGTATTAATTAAAACAAAAAAAGATATTGATTACATTCGCGAAAGCTGTCAGATAGTTGCAGAAACTTTACAATTATTGAAGCGTTATGCAAAAGAAGGCGTAACGACAATCGAACTCGATAAAATTGCCGAAGATTATATTCTAAGCAATAACGCCCGGGCGGCATTTAAAGGATATTCACAAGCAGGCTCGTTCGATTTTCCGGGTTCAATTTGTTCTTCAGTTGATGATGAAGTCGTCCACGGAATACCCGGGGACAGAATTCTAAAAGCCGGTGAAATTCTTTCCGTTGATGTTGGCGTAGAAAAGAACGGTTATTTCGGTGATGCAGCTTTGAGTGTTGCAATCGGAAATATTTCCGATGAGAAGAAAAGACTTATGGATGTAACGGAACGCTCTTTGTATCTCGGAATTGAACAAGCTGTTAGCGGAAACAGAGTTGGTGATATTTCATTCGCTGTTCAGGAAGTAGTTGAGAATAACGGTTTTTCGATAGTTAGGGATTTATGCGGCCACGGTGTTGGAATACATTTACATGAGGATCCGCAGATTCCAAACTACGGTAAAAAGGGAACCGGTACTTTGTTGAAAAACGGAATGACCATTGCTATCGAACCTATGGTAAATTTAGGTACATATAAAGTTTTTGTAGCAGAAGATGGATGGACAGTTTATACAGTGGACGGAATGCCTTCGGCGCATTTCGAACATACGATTGCAATAATAGACGGAAAGCCGGAAATATTAACAAAGTGTTAAAAGGATAAATGGCAAAGCAAGGACCAATTAAAGTAGACGGAACAGTAACCGACACATTACCGAATGCGCATTTTAAAGTTCGTCTAGAGAATGGTCATGAAATACTGGCTCATATTTCCGGTAAAATGAGAATGCACTTTATTAAAATTTTGGTCGGTGATAAGGTTTCAATTGAACTTTCGCCTTACGACTTAAACAAAGGTAGAATTACTTACAGATATAAATAGCGGAGCAGAATAAAAATGAAGGTTAGATCATCTGTAAAAAAGATGTGCGAGCACTGCAAGATTATAAAGAGAAAGGGTGTTGTACGAGTTATCTGCAAAAACCCTAAACACAAACAAAGACAAGGTTAAAATTTAGGAGGAATTAGATTTGGCTCGTCTCGCAGGTATTGATTTACCAAAACAAAAAAAAGCTTTTATCGGTTTAACTTATATCTTTGGCATTGGCCGTAAGAGTGCTATGGACATTCTTACAAAAGCTCAGGTAAACCCGGATAAAAAAATCCAGGACCTTACCGAAGAAGAAATTGCAAAAATCCGTTCTGTGATGACTGCAGATTTTAAAGTTGAAGGAGCTTTACGAAGCGAAGTTCAACAAAACATCAAGAGATTGATGGACATCGGCAGTTACCGCGGCATACGACACAGAAGAGGATTGCCCGCAAGAGGCCAGCGCACAAGAACTAATTCAAGAACCCGTAAAGGTAAACGTAAAACAGTAGCAGGCAAGAAAAAAGTTGCCGCTAAGAAGTAATAAATAATTGTGAGGATCAACATTGGCTAAAGTAGTTAAAAAGGCAAAAAAGAAAGTTCACGTTGACGCAGTTGGTGTAGCTCATATTAAAGCATCTTTCAACAACGTGATAGTTTCTATAACCGATATTTACGGTAATACAATCTCTTGGTCTTCGGCAGGCAAAAACGGTTTTAAAGGTTCGAGAAAAAATACTCCCTTTGCCGCTCAAGTTACAGCCGAAGCAGCTGCTAAAGAAGCTCACGATCTTGGTTTGAGAAAAGTGGATGTTTTTGTTAAAGGTCCCGGTACCGGTAGAGAAGCAGCAATAAGAGCATTAAACGTTGCGGGTTTGGATGTCCTTTCCATTAAGGATCAAACACCGATTCCCCATAACGGATGCAGACCACCAAAACGCAGAAGAGTTTAAGAAGGAGAAACTTTAGATGGCAAGATACACAGGCTCTAGTTGCAAACTGTGCAGAAGAGAAAAACAAAAATTATTTCTTAAAGGAAATAAGTGTTTATCCGAAAAATGTCCGCTTGAAAAGAAGAATTATATACCTGGTCAGCACGGTTTAACGCGCAGAACCAAATTTTCCGAATACGGCGTGCAGCTTAGAGAAAAACAAAAAGTTAAAAGAATTTACGGATTGTTGGAAACTCAATTCCGTAATTATTTCGAAAAAGCTTCGAGACAAAAAGGCATTACCGGCACCAACTTGATAACGCTTCTCGAAAGAAGAATGGACAATGTTGTTTACCGGCTTGGTTTTGCGCCTTCAAGAAAAGCGGCAAGACAGTTAGTACTTCACAAACATTTTATGGTTAATAACCAAGTTGTGGATATCCCGTCATTCTTAATGGCGCCTGGTGATGTTATTACGGTACGCGATAAGAGCAAGAAACTAGACGCAATTCACAATTCTTTAAGAAGAACGAAAGATAATGTTTACGCATGGTTAACAGTTGATAAAGCTACACTATCCGGAACGTTTATGAACTTACCGGAAAGAGAAGATATACCGTTGAATGCCAACGAACAATTAATCGTAGAATTATATTCTAAGTAATTTATAATATTTAATATAGAGGATACAATAAATGAGTTATCCGTTCATAAAAATGCCGGAAGGCGTTGTTCAAGACGAATCCTCAAAGAGTGCAACATTTGGAAGATTTTCTGTTCAACCGTTAGAGAGAGGATTCGGAGTTACTCTAGGCAATTCGCTTAGAAGAGTTTTATTATCCTCGCTTACAGGATCTGCAATTGCTGCTGTTAGGATTGAAGGAGTTCTTCACGAATTTTCTACTGTGCCCGGTGTTGTTGAAGACGTAACGGAAATTATTCTCAATCTTAAAAAAGTAAGAATGAGAGTGTTGAATAAGAAAACTTTAGGATGCGAAATATCTTTAAGCGGAACAAAGGAATTCAAAGCCGGTGATATTCAAAAAGCATGTCCCGATGTTGAGATTCTTAATCCCGATTTACATATTGCCCGTTTAAACGGCAGCGCAAAATTTAACGTCGAACTTCGTTTTGGTACCGGCAAAGGTTATGTCCCATCAAACGAACAAAAACTTGCGGAAATGACAATCGGTACAATTCCAATCGATTCGATTTATACACCGATTGTTAATGTACGTTACGATGTTGAAAATGTTAGAATCGGTGAGAAAAATGATTACGAGAAACTAACACTCGAAATTACCACCGACGGTTCAATTACTCCCGAAGAAGCTCTTTCAAGCTCATCTAAAATTCTGAAAGATCATATTCAGTTATTCATCAACTTCGACAGCGAACCTGAAGAAGAAAAAGTTGAAAGTGAGAAAGATGCCGAAAGCGAAAGACTGCGCAAGATTTTAACAACAAATGTTGATGATCTTGAATTAAGCGTTCGTTCGCATAACTGCCTTAAAGCAGCAAACATTAAAACGTTGGGCGATCTTGTCCGCAAAGACGAAAACGAAATGTTGAAGTTCAGAAATTTCGGAAGAAAATCTCTTGCTGAATTAATTGAAATTGTAGATAACTACGGCCTCGAATTCGGAATGGACGTGGATAAATACGTTAAAGATAAACCAGAAAATAATTAGTACTTTCCCTAGGGTTGAATAATGAGACATAGAGTTAAAGGAAGAAAATTTAACAGAACATCGGAACACAGACGTGCTTTGATGATAAATTTGGCAACATCGCTTCTTAAGCATAAAAAAATTACTACAACTGTTGAAAAAGCTAAAGAGCTGCGCAAATTTGTTGAACCGATGATAACAAAAGCTAAAACCGATTCGGTTGCTTCTAGAAGATATATCAGTGACGATATTAAAGACAGAACAGTTGTTAAAGAATTATTTACAGAAATCGTTTCTAAAGTCGGCGAGAGACCGGGCGGTTACACTCGTATTGTTCGCCTCGGACAAAGAAAAGGCGACGGCGCTGAATTGGCTATTATTGAATTAGTTGATTTTAGCGGTATTGTAAAACCAAAACCGGCTAAAAAAGCAAAAGGTGAAGAAACCCCGGTTGAAGCTAAAACCGACGAAGTAAAAGAAGAAAAGAAAGCAGCTAAAAAAGAAGCCAAGCCGAAAACCAAAAAGGCTCCGGCAAAAGAAAAGAAACCTGCTGAAAAGAAAACTACTAAAGAGAAGAAAGCTCCGGCTAAAAGAACTTCTACTACGAGAAAATCCGGTTAGTAGTTTTTATAAATTAAGATATTGGGAGAGTAATCGTGAATGCGGTTACTCTTTTTTTATTTTTAGATGTGATATTTTAATGTTGTCTCTCGTAACCTTGCGCTTAATCTTATTTCTGCTCTTGAATGATTTATTACAAGTTTGAGCATGATTGTTAACGAGAACAAAAAATACAGTTGCAGAATTTTATGAATATGAAAAAGATCGAATTCATCAAACCCGTGTATAAACTTTCTGAAATTCCTAAATCGGAACTTCCGACGGTTGTATTGTGCGGGCGTTCGAATGTCGGTAAATCATCCTTCATAAACTCAATATTTGCGCCGCTTAAAGTTGCAAAGACAAGTTCAACGCCCGGTAAAACCCGCGCAATGAATTATTATCTTGTTGAAAATAAATTTTATATGGTGGATTTACCCGGATTCGGTTATGCACAGGTTTCAAAAAGCGAAAGAGAAGAATGGCAAGCACTTATCGAAAAGTATTTTCAAACCAATAAGAAAATTATACTTGCAATACATCTAATCGACAGCCGCCACGAACCGATGGCGCTTGATATCCAACTAAACCGGTTTTTACGAGAGCAGGACACACCATATTTTGTAATTTTGAACAAGGTTGATAAACTCAAGCAATCTGAAATTGCAGCATCGAAACGGCAAACAATATCCGCCTTCCCGGAATTAATCTTAAACGAGAATCTTTTCTTCTATTCTACGATAAAGGGCACCGGGAAAAAAGAAATAATAAAACTGCTTTCAGCAATGCTCCTATCATGAAATTATCTTAAAACTTTCTTATTATTGAACAAAATTTTCAAAAGTTTTTGCATTCCCAAAACTATTTGGCGGTTGGATGGGCGTTTCGGATAAAAGTAAAAGAAGAATACTGATCTTTCTGTTTTTCCCTATTCTAATTGTCATTCCGTTTCTAACCGATGATTTATTACTTAGAATAATATCCGCTGTTATTTTAGCGATTTATGCCGGGTTTATAATTTTCTTAAGAGACACACAAAAATCTGTAATTGAAGACATAACGGAATTTAAAGAAGAAGAAATTAGTCCAACACCTAAAAAGGAAAGTAATTATTTCGAAACTGATGACGGCGAGGATTTTAAAATTATTTCGCCTAATAAAAATATTGAAGTCATTACAGCCGATAATTTTACTCCATCTATAGCAAGAGGCAACAAGGAGTTTTTTAAGCCCGCGGACTTCAAAGAGAATTTTCAGAAAATTATTTTAGAAGAACTGCCAACAGACGTAAACCAGGACGAGCAATTCGGTTTTGTACTGGAAAAGATTTTAAGCGTTGTAAAAGAATCTTTTATGGCGCACACTGCAATGTTTTTCTGGTACAATAAAAATCGTAAGCGTCTCACCTTGGAAAGATATATTTCAAGTGCAACTCAAATTGCTAAACAAAAATTTGACCTCGAAGACGATATACTCGGAAAAATTGTTCAAAGGGAAGAACCTGAATTATTGACCGATATTTCTTCCAATGCTGAGCGGGATGTAATACGATATTACAGCATTCCGCAAGGGATAAAAAGTTTTGTTGGTGTTCCGTTGTTTTACGGAAAAACATTAACCGGAATTTTAGCGCTCGATTCTAAAATGAACGATGCATTCGGAATTGAACAAATTTATTCTTTGGGAAGAATTGTAAGAGTAATCTCCGTCATAATTTCATTGTTCGAAGAAAAATTTTCGGAAACACAAGCGGAACAAAGATTGAAAGCGCTGCTCGGTGTTTTAAGTTATGATAAGAAATTTGAATCCGAAACCGATCTTTTCGCCGCTCTTGACAGCGCGGTCGATGGGTTGATCGATTGGGATGCTTATACTTTTGTATCGTACAACCCGATTGAACATAAATTTAAAACCGCACGCATTATAAACAAAACATCGTTGAAATATGCAGGTGAGCACCTCGAAATTGATTTGAGCGGCACTCTTGTGGGTAAAGCCATACTAAGCTCTACGCCGGTAAAAATTGACGATACTTCGGTTACCGAGTACCCGCGTTTTTCAAAAAATGAAGATGTTAGTTTTGACGGTTCATTCCTTGCCATTCCTCTTATTTACGACGAGCAGAATTATGGTGTTCTCTGTTTCGAAAGTTTAAAGAAAAATATTTACTCGAACAGTGAAGTAACATTCGTAAAAAACGCTACAAAAATATTTGCATTTATTTTACATTCTTATTCAACAATAAGTGTTTTAAAAGGGCTTCTTTCTGTTGATGTTGAAACAAAAGCTTTGAATTATGATTCATTTATTGAAAGACTAACCGTGGATTTAGTTAGAAGTAAAGAACTCGGAGTTCAAGGTGCGGTTGCTCTTATAAAAATTGATGATTTGATAGAGCAAGATTCATTGTTCGAGGGCAATCCATTTCCTAAGGTTTTGCGGGCGGTGGCACAAATGATAAGAGATGAAATGACCCCGCTTAATTTAATGGGAAGATTAAGTGAAAGAATTTTCGCGGTTTATTTTTTCAACATGTCGCCAAAGGATGTTTTCTTATGGGCGGAAAAAATCAGGATTAAAATTGCGCGCAAACCCATAGCTGTAGTTTCCAAGCAGACTACATTTACTGTCTCAATCGGCGTCGCGGCAACTACGAATAAAACTGATGTTCAAGATGTCCTTTACAACGCCGAACTTGCATTAAAAAAATCTCTTGAAAAAGGCGGCAACACTGTTAAAAGTATAAACTGATTTTTACTTTTCGAAGGTATTCTTTTGAAGAATTTCGTAGTAATTGTACTCGATGGCGTAGGAATCGGTGAATTACCCGATGCGTTTAATTATAAAGATGAAGGCAGCAATACACTCGGTAATATGGCCGAGCAAGTCGGGGGATTGGATTTACCAAATCTTGGAAAGCTCGGACTCGGTAATATCGCACCAATAAAAGGTATCACTCCCCAAATAAATCCCCTCGCTTCATTTGGTAAATTATCTGAAGCTTCAGTCGGCAAAGATTCCACAACAGGGCATTGGGAACTAGCCGGGCTTCGCCTTGATATTGATTTCCCTATGTACCCGGATGGATTCCCGAAAGAAATTATTGACAGATTTTTAGGAGAAACAAAACTCGGCGGAGTGCTCGGTAATTATGCTTCATCCGGCACAGAGATAATTGAAAAACTTGGCGACGAACATGTTAAAACCGGCTACCCGATAATATATACTTCCGCGGATTCCGTATTTCAAATTGCGGCCCACGAAGAAGTAATCCCGATTGAAAGGCAATATGAAATTTGTAAAATCACCCGCGAAAAAGTTATGATAAATGAAAACGCGTGCGGAAGAATTATTGCGCGTCCGTTTATCGGCACAAGCGGAAATTATAAACGTACTACAAACCGCAAAGATTATTCTCTCGATCCGCCGTCAAATACTATCTTGGATTTTTTGATGATGAATGGAATTGAAACCGTTGCGGTTGGAAAGATAAACGATCTTTACAACTACAAGGGAATTTCTACCCAGTTAAAAACCAAATCCAACGACGAGGGTATTGATAAAATTCTTCAATCGATAAAAACAAAAAATAATTCTTACATAATGGCCAACTTAGTTGATTTTGATGTCTATTATGGTCACAGAAACGATACGCCTGGTTTTGTAAAAGCATTAAAAGATTTTGACGAAAGATTACCGGAAATTCTCGAATCGCTTGATGAAACAGATTGTCTAATTTTAACAGCCGATCACGGTAACGATCCGACAACGCCGAGCACGGATCACAGCAGGGAATATGTTCCGCTTATTTTTTATCGAAAGAATATCCGTGGAAAAAATTTGGGTATAAGAAATACTTTTGCCGATGTGGCGCAAACGATAGCACATTATTTTAAAATTAATAATGATTTGAACGGAAAGAGTTTTTTAAATGAATGACGATAATTATTCGGAAATTTTATCATTCAAATCAAAAATTTATGAAACGGGTGAAATTGAAATCCCCCGCGAAAAATTACTATCTGTTTTACAAAAAGGATATAAGGAAATAAGAGTTTATATTTTAGGCGATTCAAAGAAAACCGCAATTGAGCTTGGCTATGATGTGAAAGTGTTTGACCGTATAAAAGAAGTTCAATCAATTCCCGATTCTGTTGTGCTTGGTTTTCTTAAAGCTAAAGGAAGTTTGTTTAAAGCTAAAATTGAAGGAAGGACTTTTTGATGGTTGATAAAAGGGAATTTCTTGTTGAAACAGATATACTTAAAGAACATTTAGTACACTCAGATAAATCGACATTGTCAGATCTTGAACATGCAATGACACTCGGTGTATGCTATACAACGGTTATTAATTCGTCGGAAATATTTTTTGCATCGGTTGATGATCAGGAAAGCGAAATATTTGTTGACATGATGAGGTCGTTAAAAGTTTTGGGATTAAACGCGCGTTATAGTTTGAACATTTCGGATTTTTTTAATAAAGTTGCAACCGTTCGCGACGCTTTAATTTGTTCTGTTGCTAAACATAATAATCTGCCTATATTTACCGCGCAGATTGAAAAATATAAAGATTGCGGATTGGAAATAATAAATCCAAATCAATTGAGGTGAAAATTGATACTCGGTAAAGTAATAGGAACTGTTTGGTCAACGCGGAAGGATGAAAATTTAGTTGGTGCTAAATTTTTAATTGTACGCCAATTAAACCTTGATTACACTCCAAAAGATTTTACACTTATTGCTGTTGATTCAGTCGGTGCCGGAGTCGGTGAAATTGTTATTGTTGCTCAGGGAAGTTCTGCGCGCCAGACAAACATAACCAAGAATAAACCTGTTGATGCTGTAATTATGGCAATTGTCGATAAGCTTGATATTGCCGTTAAAGAGAAAGTTGAAGAAGCTGTAGAGGACTAATGTATCTTGGCCGCGTAATCGGAACAATTTGGGCGACAAAGAAATACGAAGCAATAGCCGGCTACAAGATGCAATTTGTTCAGCCAATTAGCTCCAGCCTTAAAAAAACCGGTGAACCAATTATTGCTTTGGATACTGTGGGCGCCGGACCGGGTGAAATTATTTTTTATGTAACAGCAAGCGAAGCTGTTATTCCGTTAAATGTCGACATGGCTCCTGTGGATGCATCCATTGTGGGTATTGTCGATTCGATTAATATTGAATCCGAACGGAGGGATTGATCATTGAAAATCTCGAAACAATTCACAAATAGAGAAAGCCAATCATTAGATAAATATCTGCAGGAAATCGGCAAAGTTGATCTCATAACTCCCGAAGAAGAAATCGTTTTAGCTATCGCAATTCGTAAAGGAGATCAAAAAGCTTTGGAAAAACTTGTCAAAGCTAATTTGAGATTTGTCGTTTCAGTTGCAAAGCAATATCAAAACCAAGGTTTAACACTCGGTGATTTGATTAATGAAGGAAATCTTGGTTTGATAAAAGCCGCTAAAAGATTTGATGAAACTCGCGGATTCAAATTTATTTCTTATGCCGTGTGGTGGATTCGTCAATCAATTCTGCAGGCGCTTGCAGAACAATCGAGGATTGTACGCTTACCGTTAAACCGGGTTGGCGCTTTAAATAAAATTGGAAAAGCATACAGCAATCTTGAACAGGAATATGAACGTGAACCAAGCGCTCACGAACTTGCGCAAGAATTGGATATGGATATTAGAGAGGTTTCCGATACGTTAAAAATATCAGGCAGGCATGTCTCAATGGACGCTCCGTTTGCGCAAGGTGAAGAAAATAGATTGTTGGATGTCTTGGAAAGCGGCGAAGAACCGTCACCGGATTTCTCGTTAATGTCGGAATCATTAAGAAGTGAGATTGGACGTGCCCTATCAACTTTAACAGAAAGGGAAGCAGAAGTTGTAAAATTATATTTCGGACTGGACAAAGAACATTCAATGACCTTAGAAGAGATTGGTGAAAAATTTAATTTAACCCGTGAACGTGTTCGTCAAATAAAAGAAAAAGCAATACGCCGTTTGCGCCATGCATCCCGAAGTAAAAACCTACGTGCATATTTAGGCTGATTATATTGTTATGAATCTACTAAAAAAAATATTGCACTTGTCTTTGGGCTTAATTCTAATTATTACATCAATTGGTTGTAGTCCTTCATCAAGATCTCAAAGATATAACAAACCGAATAGCGACAGTGAAGAAAAAAGCAAATCCGCGCATGAAAGATTTAGTAAGGATGAAGACGAAAATGTAACTGTTATGCAGGACTTGCCTGAAAACAATGGAACTGAATTTGATGAAATACCTGTTGAAGAAAATCCGGTTGATAAAACCAAATTTATTGAGAAGTATGAAAAGCTGAAAGATTTTAACGTGCCGTTAACCTACCGCGAAAAAATTTTATTTGAAGTAATAAAATATCTCGATACACCTTATAAATACGGCGGTAACTCTGATAAGGGAATTGATTGTTCGGCGTTCACAAAACAAGTATTTGAAAATTCTGTTACAGCCGAATTACCGCGTTCCGCCCGCGAACAATTTGGAGTTGGCGAAAAGATTGATAAAGACGAATTAAAATTCGGCGATCTTGTTTTTTTTAATACTCGCAGAAGAAGTAACCCGGGGCATGTTGGCATTTATCTCGGTGATAATCAATTTGTACATGCAAGCAGGCAACTCGGTGTTACAATTTCATCACTTGACGAAAAATATTATAAGATTAGATACTCCGGCGCAAGACGCATAATGGAAAATACTGATGATTAGCATTTCCCATTATTATGTTTGTAAAATCAAAAACTACAATCTTATAAACTGATCCTGCTTAAGCGCGGTGTCGGTTATTCTCAAATTATAAATCATTCCTTTAAACCAGCTTATTTGATTTTGTCTCATGCCGAATGATGTTACGCCTTCTTTCATCGGTATGAAATCCATTTTCTCTTCCAATTCCTTATTTCCATTTATGTATGAAATCAAATTACCGTTATCAATTACAAAAGCCGCATGATACCAGTTATCGGATGGATGAAGTTTATCTTTATCAGCAAGAGTCAGCGATGATTCGCCGGTTGCGAGGAAAGCATCAAAATACCATTGATTTTGTTCGGTGCAGCGTAGTTCTAACAATAATCTATCGCTTTGAACCAAACCGCAGTGTAAAAACCTTTGTTCGAATTGCCCCCCGCTTCCGGGATTGAATAACATTTCTACTATGAATTACGTTTATCCGATTATTGGATTTTGTTTGAAAACAATTCCATCGTCAATGCCTTTAAAATGTATGGCTTTACCGTATTTTGAATCGACTACTTTCGGACTGCCAAAAATCGATATATCAAATTTTCTTTCTTCAAACAATTCATTGAGTTTCCATTCAATAATATTCATCTTTATTCCATAATAAAATGACTGCAGTTTTGTTCTTTGCTCAATTTTCACCGGCGTAAACATAAAAAAGATATTCGCATTATCAGAAGATATTTTTCTTTATAACTAAAGTTATAACTGAAATAATGTTGATAAAATATTACTGAGATATGAAACTTGACTGTGAATTCTTTAATTTTTACTAAACGATGAAATTCATTATCTCCGGAGTTTAATAATGAATAAGAAAATAATTTTGTTTGCAGCATTTTTTTATATAATAGGCATTAATCTAGTTGTAGTTAATGGGCAAGTTATTGAAAAGAAAACAATAACATTAAATCTTGCTAAAATGATTACAAATGCAGCAGTTACGGCAGCTGTCGAAAATAATTTAGCTGCAGTTGTTGTAATTGTTGATGATGGAGGAAATTTAATTCTTCTTGAAAAAATGGATAACGCTCAAATCGGAAGTATTGAAGTTGCTATACAAAAAGCACGCACAGCTATTTATTTTAAAAGATCAACGAAAGCTTATGAAGAAAGAGTTACATCAGGTAACAATGCAATTTTAAAAGTGCCGAACATTCTCCCGTTTGAAGGTGGTTTACCTTTAATAGTAGAGGGGGAATACATCGGTGCTATCGGTGTTAGCGGTGGTACTCCGCAGCAAGATGGGATTGTTGCACAGGCTGGTGTTAAAATTCTAAATAAAAAATAATTATTTATTATAATTAACAACAGGATTTGTAATGCTTAATAAAATAGTTGATTCCCGAAATATCGTTTTGTTTTTTGTAATAATAATTTTTGGACATTCCTTTTTGTTCGGTATTTCAAAATCCGAAAAAGGTGATTCAAAAAATGTTGTTCAATTTGAACATATTGCATTAAATGTAGCAGACCCTTTAAAAACTGCTGAATGGTACAGAGATAATCTTGGATTTATTATTGTTAGACAAGGAGGCGAACCGAATTATACGACATTTGTCTCCGACCCAAATGGAAAAATGATGTTTGAATTTTTTAAGAATGCGGATTATCCATTCCAAAATTTTAATGATTGGCACTTTATGTCAATTCATGTAGCTTTCAATTGCAGCGACATTGCAGCAATAAAGAAAAAACTTTTTGCTGCAGGCGCAGTTTTAGCAGAAGAATTGAAAAAAACAGATTCCGGCGATCAGGTAATGATGCTGAGAGATCCTTGGGGTTTGCCGATTCAATTTGTTCAGCGAGTAAATACTATGCTTAATCATGAAGGATTGTTTTTTGAACACATTGCTTTTAATGTAGCAGATTCACCTGCAAAAGCAAAATGGTACAAAGATAATCTTGGAATGATTATTATCCGGGATGGTAAGGCACCGAATTATGGAATGTTTATTGCGGATGAAGAAAAAAATATGATGTTTGAATTATATCAGGATAAAAATTACCCTGTAATTGTATGGGACAGTATTAGTCACATGACAATCCATTTAGCGTTTATGACCGATGATATTGAAGCTGTAAAAAATAAATTGCTCGGATCGGAAGCTAAAGTTGTTGAAGATATAAACAAAACTCCCGGTGGTGATTTTATTTTAATGATGCGCGACCCTTGGGGACTTCCGATTCAATTTGTTAATAGATTAAATCCGATGATCAAATAAAATATTTATTTCAAAAAATGGAGTTTATATGAAATCACACGAAGTCGATTATCAAATTATTGGAGATGATTTACAATTAGTAGAAATTGAATTGGACTCAGGGGAAATTGTTATTGCGGAAGCCGGAGCGATGTGTTATATGGAAGACAATATTACTTTCGAAGCTAAAATGGGAGATGGAACAGAAACTGATTCCGGATTTATGGGTAAGTTATTGAGTGCAGGCAAAAGGGCGTTGGCAGGAGAATCAATTTTTATAACACATTTTACAAATATTGGTAGTAAAAAAAGGAAAGTAGCGTTTGCGGCTTCATATCCCGGTAAAATTATTCCTATCAATCTGAATGAATACAGCAATGGAGTTCTTTGTCAAAAAGATGCATTCCTCTGTGCAGCAAAAGGAACAACAATTTCTATCGCGTTTACTAAAAAAATTGGCGCGGGCTTTTTTGGCGGCGAAGGATTTATATTGGAAAAATTAACCGGAGACGGGTTAGCATTTTTACACGCAGGGGGTTCGATAATTAAAAAAGATCTTGTTAATGAAACAATAAAAGTTGACACGGGTTGTGTTGTTGCCTTTTCTCCCAACCTTCAATACGATATCGAACGCGCTGGCAATATGAAATCTATGCTTTTTGGCGGAGAAGGATTATTCCTGGCTACAATTTCTGGAACCGGAACAGTTTATCTTCAAAGTTTGCCGTTTTCAAGATTAGCCGATAGAATTATAAGTACAATTCCGCAAAGTTATTTTCAAAATAAAGGATAGTGTTTAAAAAGAAGTGGGTACAAAAAAGCCGTCTTTTGACGGCTTAATTTTTCAACTTTAAAATTCTATTGCATATTATTATAGACGGATTGAACATCATCATCATCTTCAAGGGCTTCTATTAATTCATTTACTTCTTTTCTTTGTTCTTCGGTTACTTCTTTATAATTATTAGGAATAAACTGAAATTCTGTTGCGGCAATATCCATGTTTCTATCTTCAAGTGCTTTTTGCATCGAACCGAAATCCTGGAACGGTGTATAGATATAAACAAATTCGTCATCTGCTGTAAAATCGTCGAGCCCGAAATCGATCAATTCTAACTCTAAATTTTCGAGATCTGCTACATTTGCCTTTGACGCTTTGAATAAAGCTTTCTTCTCAAACATAAAAGCAATAGAACCGGCATTCCCTAATGATCCTTCGTGTTTGCGAAAATGATGCCGAACATTTGCAACCGAACGCGTAGGATTGTCTGTCGCACATTCAACAATAATAGCAACTCCGTGCGGTGCATATCCTTCGTAAACTATTTCCTGGTAGCCGGTTGTATCTTTTGAAGAAGCTCTTTTAATTGCAGCTTCAACTTTATCCTTAGGCATATTAACGCTTTTAGCGTTTTGAACCGCAATCCTCAATTTTGAATTGGATTTCGGATCAATTCCGCCTGCTTTAACTGCTATTTCTATTTCTTTCCTAACTCTGTTAAATGCTTTTGACATTCGCGCGTACCGTGCGAACATTACATGTTTTCTTGTTTCAAAAATTCTGCCCATTTATGCTCACTTTTTTTTTATTAATTCGGTTGCAAATTTAAGAATTTAATGATAAAAAAAGACTGCGAATTTTTTAAAATAGTCTTTCATAAAGTTGGGATAGAAATAGTAGAGTACTCTGCTATTTCCACATGTTTTTAGCATGCAAGGGAATGATTGTCCAGATTATTTCTTATTTCCATGAAAATATTCAAAAATAGTTTTTGATTTCTTTTCGCCCACAACCTTAACTAATTCTTCCAATGATGCTTTTTTAATTTCTTCGAGGGATTTTAGTTCAGTCAATAATTTCTGCGCTACCTTTTCACCAATACCTTTAATATTCGTTAATTCAGTTGCAAAAGTTCTTTTGTTTCTTCGTTCGCGGTGAAATGTTATTGCAAAACGATGTGCTTCATCGCGGACATGCTGAAGCAGTTTCAAACTTGATGATGTTTTGGGAATTGATTGCGGTTCTGAATCGCCGGGCAGAAATACTTCTTCAAGCCGTTTAGCGAGTCCGATGATTTCATAATTTTTCATTCCAAGCTCATCCAACGTTTCAATCGCGCTTGATAACTGTCCTTTGCCGCCATCAACCATAATCAAATCCGGAACCATTTCTTTTTCTTCAATCAAACGGCTGTATCTTCTATGAATGATTTCACGCATGCTCGCAAAATCATCGGGACCTTCGACAGTTTTAATGATAAACTTTCTGTACAAACTTTTTTTAGGTTTACCGTCAACAAATACAACCATGCTTGCAACCGCATCGCTGCCCTGTAAATTGGAATTGTCGAAACACTCGATTTTACGCGGAAGATTTTTTAAACGTAAATCTCGTTGAAGAGCAGAAAGGGCAAAAGGTACATTACCTTCTTTCTTCATTTTCTGTAATTGAATTTCTTTCAAATGAAGAATTGCATTTTGTTTGCACATAGCCAACAACGATTTTGTTTCGCTTTGGCGCTGCGGAATTACAATACTACATTTCTTAATTGCCTTCGTGTTCAGCCATTCCAAAAGTGAATCGGCTTCATCGGGTTCAATTTCCAGTACAATTTCTTTCGGAACTTCAACAAACTCATTGTAATAAAACTTTATAATTGCCGAATAGATTTGTGCTGCTTCTTCATTTTCTTCAATGGACAATGTTAGCTGTCGTTTGCCAACAAGTTTACCGGAGCGGATATTTAATATTGTAGCCGAAACATCTTTTCCTTCATAAGCGGAACTTATAATATCGCGGTCTTCAAAATCATTTGAAACAACTTTTTGTCTTGAAGAATATACTTGCAGTTGTTCCAATCTATCGCGAAGATCGGCTGCTCTCTCAAATTCAAGATTGGCAGAAGCTTCATTCATCTGATTTTTTAATTCAATAATTAAATCCTCAGTTTTGCCGCGTAAAACTTTTGCAACTTGGTTTACCATTTCGTTGTATCGTTCGCGGCTTGCAAGTCCCTCGCAAGGTCCCTCGCATTTTTTTATATGGTAATCGAGGCACACTTTAAATTTATTTTTATCTATTGCTTCTTGTGTAATATCGAGCCTGCAGCTTCTGATTTTAAAAACTTTATTAAGCAACCGAAGTGAAGATTTCATATTCTTAACATCGGTATAAGGACCGAAGTATTTCGATCCGTCTTTTATAATTGTTCTCGTCGGGAAAATTTGGGGGAAAGGTTCATTTGTAATTCTTATATAAGGGAAAGTTTTATCGTCTTTTAGGTTAATATTGTAGCGGGGTTTTAAATCTTTGATAAGATTATTTTCTAAAACTAGCGCTTCAATTTCCGAATCTGTAATGATCAATTCCAAATCATTTATTTTAGCAACAAGAGCCGCTGTTTTGGGGGAATCAATTCTGTTCTGAAAATAGGAACGGACACGGTTTTTAAGATTTTTCGCTTTGCCGACATAGATCACTTTCCCTTTATCATTATAAAATTGATAAATGCCCGGCGACGACGGCAGGTTGTTTAATTTATCTTCCAAAAGAGAATTCATACAAACAATTTTTTTTGATTTATTAATTAAAGAATGCCTGAAAGATTTGCAAATTGAAAATATTGCCGGCTAAAAAGCCGGCATAATAATTTTACTTAAATACGTAGTTTTTGGGGATGATCACAATGCCGGTATCAGAAACAGTAAATCTTTTCTTATCGGTCTCAGTATCAAAACCTATTTCCATACCTTCCGGGATAACAACATTTTTATCCATAATTGTACGACGTATACGCGCATGCCTGCCGATATTACAATTATCCATGATTATAGAATCGGTTATGTAACTGTAACTGTTAACCTTTACATTGAAACCCAGAATTGACCTTTCAACTAAACCTCCGGAGATAATTGTTCCATCAGAGATTAAAGAATTGATTGCACGTCCAACTCGTTCACCTTCGTGCGAAACTGTTTTGGCCGGAGGAAATTGCTGTTGTTGCGCTCGCAAACGCCAATCGGCATCGTAAAGATTAAAGTGCGGATTAACGTTAATTAAGTCCATGCTCGCGGCGTAATAGCTGTCAATCGTTCCAACATCAACCCAGTATGGTTCATCTTTTTTATTTTCATCAACGAATTGATATGCTCTAACATTAAACCCGTTCTTTATCATATAAGGAATTATGTCCTTGCCGAAATCATGATTATGGATTTTTTCCTGATCCATTTTATTCATGATCTCTTTAAGTGTTTTAATGTTGAATACATAAATACCCATATTCACGAAACTTACATCCGGTTTATTGGGAATTGCAGGGGGATTTTTCGGCTTCTCTATGAATGAAGTAACTTTATAATCATCATTGATTTTCAAAACACCAAAACGCGAAGCTTGTGATTGCGGTACTTCAATAGCCGACATTGTTAACTGAGCATCTTTTTCGATATGATTTTGGATCATCTTCATGTAATCCATTTTGTAAATATGGTCGCCGGAAAGAAGCAGAACCCAATCATAATATTGTTCTTCGAGCAAATTAAAATTCTGATGAATAGCATTTGCCGTTCCAAGGTACCAGTTGTTACTTGTTTTGAATTGAGGCGGAATAGAATATACGAATTCATAAAGCTCTGGATGAAAAATACTCCAGGCTTCATACAAATGTTTATTGAGTGAATCGGATTTGTACTGCGTTAAAACATAAATTTTTCTCAATCCCGAATTCAAACAATTCGAAAGTGTAAAATCAATTATTCTGTACTTCCCGCCGAAAGGAACTGAAGGTTTCGTTCGTTCCTTTGTTAAAGGGAATAAACGTTCTCCTTGTCCTCCAGCCAACACCATTGTTAAAGTTTTTCTTAAAATTGCAGCGCCGGTATATGCCATAACATTCTCACTCTGTTCACCTAAAATATATCTAATTAAGAATTGATTGGCAATTGCTGAAATTATTAAGTTTGTGTTAAAGACTACAGAAAATGATTAAATATCCGTTAATGTTATCAAGAACAAAAACTATTATAATTTATTCGTCATTAATCTTCATTGCGCTTGCAATTAGTACTTTTTTATTAATCAAGCCAATTGTTACAACATTTAATTTATTTGTTCAGAATGATGATGTAATTGAAAAAAGCCTGAATGCAATTAAAGTCAATGATGAATTAAAGCAAGCAGTTGAAAGAAAACCGGCTGTCGGAATAGATGTTCTTCATTATTTAATAAATATCAATCTTTTTCCCGAGCAGAAAATTATTAAAGCCGAAGTAACATTAAAAATAATTGTTGACACGGGTGCTGAAAAAATTGATCTGGATTTTTATGATGACATGAATATTGAAAGCGTGACGGTGAATAGTAAAAATACCAAGTTCACTCGGACTGAAAAAAATCTTTCAGTCTATTTGGGTGATTCCCGTTCGGATACTGCCAACATTAAAATAATTTACGAAGGTACTCCAAAAAGTCTTGGTTTCGGATCTTTCAATTTTCCGAAAGTTGGCAATAGAAAATATGTTTATACAATGAATGAACCTATTTATGCATCAACATGGCTGCCGTGCATCGACATTCCAACAGATAAAGCTTTCACGGATATTTTTATTACAAATGATTCATCTATGGTCTCACTATCCAATGGAAAACTGGTTAATACAATTACAAACGGTTCACGAAGAACCTACCATTGGAAAACTTTTTACCCGATATCAACCTATCTAATAGCATTATATTCTGCCGATTATAGGACCTATTTACAAAAATATATTTCTGTTGAAAAGGATACTATTGATTTGTTTTGTTATGCCACACCCAAAAAATTTGAGGATTTGAAAAAAGATTTTGCAGATCATCCTACATACATGAGAGTATTTGAAGAACTTTTTGGACCTTATCCATTTGCAAAAGAAAAGTATGGACTTGCGGAATTCTGGTGGAATTACGGTGCGATGGAAAGTCAAACAATTACGGGTGTTGGATCAAAGTACATAAGCGGGCATAAATTTTTTGCAGATATGCTGATTCACGAGTTTGCCCATCATTGGTGGGGTAATGCTGTTTCCCCAAAATCATGGAAGGATATTTGGCTTAATGAAGGATTTGCTACATATTCCGAAGCAATATATTTTGAAAAAAAGAACGGGTTTACTACTTTGCAGTCTACACTTGATTCCAAATTTGATACTTTTGACGAAGGTACATTATATAATCCGATTGATAATTTATTCAGCAGATTGATTTACGATAAAGGCGCCTGGGTGCTGCACATGCTTCGTAAAGAAATGGGCGATAAAGTTTTTTTTAGTATTCTTAGGAAGTATTTTGAAAAATTTAAATACGGAAACGCATCTACAGAAGATTTTAAAAAACTTTGTGAAAATGTTTCGGGCAAAAACTTAACTCATTTCTTTAAGCAGTGGATTTATGAAGGCGAAGGAATAATTTTTTGTGATTATGATTGGACCTCAAAATATGTCGATTCTGGCTATCAAGTAAATTTGAATATCGAACAAACACAGGGCGGCTTTGAATTATATAAATTTCCGGTTGACATAAAAATATTTTATGAAAATGGAGAAGAACCTATAATAGTTACGAAATATGTTTATAATAAAAAGGAATCTTTTTCATTGGACATTACTTCAAAGCCGAAAAAAATAGTTATTGATCCCGATAAATGGCTGCTCGCAATTTTTAACGAAAAAGACATTTAATGAAACAAAAAAAAACATACTTCTTTATTTCTGATATTCATTTGGGATTACATGATTATTCCACTGAAAAAGATAAAGAAAAATTGCTCGTTGATTTTATAAAATATGCAACAACTTCGTGCGACGAGTTGTACATAGTGGGTGATTTATTTGATTATTGGTTCGAGTATAAACGGGTAATTCAAAAAGGATTTATTAGAACACTCGCTGTATTGGCTGAGTTTGCTGATTCGGGGAAACAAATTCATTACATAATAGGCAATCATGATTTCCTTCACCGGGACTTTTTCGAAAAGGATATAGGCGCTAAAATATATCATGATCCGGTTGATATTGAGTTAAACGGCAAAAAATTTTTTATGGGGCATGGTGACGGTCTGGTTAAAAATGATACCGGTTATAAAATTTTGAAAAAAATTTTACGCAACAAAACCTTGCAAAAATTTTATTCTTTAATTCATCCCGATATTGGAATTAAACTTGCCAGCCATACAAGTAAAACGAGTCGCGGATATACAAGTAAAAAGAATTACGGAACTGTTGACGGGTTGATTGAAACAGCAAAAGTTAAAATTAGCGAAGGATATGATTATGTTATTTTCGGCCATTCGCATGAGAAATCTTTGCAAAAATACGGCGGTGGATATTATATAAATTTAGGAAGCTGGCTAGAACAGCCATGTTACGGCAAGTATTGCGATTCATTTGAGATAATCGATTGGAAGGGAAATGAACAACGTTAAAAAAATAATTACGAAAAAACCGGTTAAGAAAAAAAGTAAATCGCTTCGCTATTTTCTTGCGGCATTAATAGTACTAATTATTGCTGCTGGGATTTTATTCTTCCAATATGTAGCGGAAGGTCTCCCGTCTCTCGACGAGCTTGAAAACCCGAAAGCTACATTGGCAAGTAATGTATATAGTATCGATGGCGAATTAATCGGCCAATTCTTTAAGGAAAATAGGGTAGAAGTAAGTATTGACGACATTCCTCCGCAAGTTGTAAATGCATTGATTGCTACGGAAGATAAAAATTTCTACAGCCATTGGGGTGTTGATTTACAGCGTTTCATTAAAGCAATGATTAAGAATGTCATTTTTTTCAAACGCGAAGGCGCAAGTACAATCACGCAGCAGTTGGCCAAAAATCTATACAAACTCAAAAACAGGAAAGAATCGATATTTGATACGGGTGTTCGTAAAATCCAAGAATGGATAACTGCTATTCAAATTGAAAAGACTTATACAAAACGTGAAATACTTGAAATGTATTTTAATATTTCATTTTTTGGGCACGGCGCTTACGGTATCAACATGGCTGCTAAAGTTTATTTCGATAAAGAAATAAAAGACCTAACTGTTAGCGATGCAAGTATTTTGGTCGCGGTTTTGAAATCATCCGTCTATTATGATCCTTTCGAAAAATATGAAAATGCAATGCGTCGAAGAAATGTTGTGATGAAGAATATGGTTGATAACGGCTATCTTGCCCAAGAGACTTACGACAAATTAAAAGTACTTCCGATAAAACTTTCGTACAAAAAATATGAAGAAGGAATCAGTGCAACAATAGCTCCGCATTTTCTTGAATACGTTCGTCAACAGATGGAAAAACTTACTGACAAATATGGTTTTAACTTGTACCGCGATGGATTAAATATTTATACTACACTGGACAGCCGTATGCAAAGGATTGCGAATAAAGCTTCAGCAACACATATTGAAATATTTCAAAAACAATTTGATAAAAGTTGGAACTGGAACAGGTACCCGCAAATTCTAAAAGAAATTCTTGACAAAGCAATTAAAAAGAGAATTGAATATAAATCCGCTGAAGTAAGTGAAAAAGCAAAAGTATATAATCAATTTATGAATGATAAAATTTTTGTTGATTCGGTTAAAAAAGCCGGAGAACTTATTGAAGTTGGTTTTGTAGCTCTCGATACAAAGAACGGTGCGATACGCGCAATGGTTGGCGGACGCAATCAGAAATTTTTGTACGGATTAAATCATACAACGCAAATTAGGAGACAGCCCGGCTCTGCTTTCAAACCAATTGTTTATGCAGTTGCCATCGATAATGGTTTGTACCCGGCTTACCCAATTCTTAATCAAAGATTTGATTACAACGGATGGAGTCCGCAAAACTTTGATAGAAAAACTACCGGTTTCGAAACTCTCCGCGAAGCACTTCGTGAATCACTAAATATTGTTGCGGCAAGATTAATTATTGAAGATCATGCACCGTTGTGGAAAATAGAAAGATTTGCTGAGCGGATGGGAATAAAAAGTAAATTGGATTTGGTCCCTTCAATTTCGCTCGGAACATCTCTCGTAACTCCTTTAGAATTAGCTTCAGCATTTGCGACTCTTGGACATCATGGTATTTACAATGAACCGATTTCTATTCTAAAAATTGAAGATAAAAACGGTATGTTGATTGATAAATTCAACAATTATGCGAGCGAGGCAATCCCTGAAGAAACAGCATACATTGTTACAGATATGATGCGCACGGCTATCGATCATGGTACCGGTGTTGCGGCGAGGTACACATATAATTTTAACAGACCGGCTGCAGGTAAAACAGGGACAACACAGGATTATGCAGATGCATGGTTCTGCGGTTTTACACCTCAGTTGACTGCCACTGCCTGGGTTGGATTTGACGATCAGAGAATTTCTTTTACCGGCGATTACGGACAAGGAGCGCGCGCAGCTCTTCCTATTTGGGCGATTTTCATGCATGATGTTTATGAACAATTACAATTACCGCTCGAAGATTTTCAAATGCCGGAAAGCGGAAATGTTGTTAGAGTAAAATATTGCAGGGAATCTATATTTGAATTGGGTAATCCAAAATTATATTCAAGTGATTGTAGAGGCGGTGACTATTCCGATATATCAAATGTTAAAGATGTTCCCGAAGGATATGATGCATTCAGTCATTCTTATTCAAGATCAATTGATAGATATTCGCTTAAAGATTCTTCTTCCCGCGAAGCAAAAGAAATAAAATGAGTTTTGTTTAAGTTTTTCTACTTGAGTATTTTGGAATTGTAATTAAATTTTTTGTTTTTTGATTGCCCGGATGGTGGAACCTGCCTACCGGCAGGCAGGTTGGTAGACACGCTAGCTTGCGAGATATGCAATGTATAATCAAGTAATGCTCTCTTCACATTGTTGATGAGGAAAAATTTAATGATAGAATATCGACAAGTAATAAAAAGAAATACTTAAAATCTGTAATTGGTAAAGAGTTCTTAAAAAGTTTGATATAAAATTGCCCGGATGGTGGAATTGGTAGACACGCTAGCTTCAGGAGCTAGTGATGGCAACATCGTGCAGGTTCAAGTCCTGTTCCGGGTACATTAAAAATTTGATTCTGCGGATAAGAAATTCTAGAAATTTATCGTTATCGTATTACGCGTTTCTATGTTTGTTTTTGGTTTTCTCCCTAGTATTTTCTTTTGCAATAAAATTACGAGCTCACCATGAAAAAATATTTTATTCTTGCAATCTTAATTCTATCATCAATGTTAATTAGTTGTATTGAATACACAGAAAAGATGAAATTGAATAACAACGGATCGGGCGAAATTACTTTTGCTGTCGGCTTGAGTGAAGAACTTTTAAACTTTGACGATGGTAAAATGCAATCAAATGATTTTAATGAAGAAAAGATAAAAGAGAATTATGAAGGCAAGGAAGGTATAAAAGTATTGGGCAGCAGGTCGTATTCAAAAGACGGAAATAGATGGATAGAAGTTTCTCTTGAGTTTGATTCAATAGAAAATTTACAGAATGCTTCAAAAGATAGTTCCAATAACGGAATGATTGGGGAAATGTCATTAACCGAAAACGAAAACGGCAATTGGGTTTTTAACCGTAAAATTTCAAATGATAATAATAAAGAAGAAGATTCGGACAATTCTACAAACATGATGAATATGATGTTTTCAAAATATGAATGGCAGTATGAATTGATATTGCCGTCAAAAATAATTTCTACCAATGCTAAAGAAGAAGATGTTGACACAGAAAATAAATCGGTTAAATGGAAATTTAATCTTGCCGGGCTTTCTTCAAACAATGTTATGACGGTTGTTTTTGAAAAACATGAATCAACAAATAATACCGCATATGTCGTTGTGGGAGCAATACTATTAATTGCATTGGCTGCTGCGGCTTTAAATCTTGCAAAAAAGAAAAAACCGGAATCGGTATAAAGTTATTAATAATGGGTGAAAATTCGTTTGATAATATTGGGATAGATTCAACTTATTCGAAAGCAATAAAATTTTCCCAGTCGCATTACGAAAATTTCCCGGTTGCTTCGTTATTCCTTCCGAAAAATATTAGGAAACATGTTGCTGTTGTTTACAACTTTGCACGCAATGCAGATGATATTGCAGATGAAGGTGAATACTCGATTAAAGAGAGAATACAACACTTAGAAAAGTACAGATATCAATTCAGCGAAGCTTTACAGGGTAATTATGCAAACGAATTTTGGAAAGCGCTTCATAACACAATTATTAGCTTTAACCTTAGTGAAAAATATTTTTTTGATTTATTAAGTGCGTTCGGACAGGATATTACAAAACACCGTTACGAAACATTCATTGAACTATTAGATTATTGCAAACGTTCTGCAAATCCAGTAGGAAGAATTATCCTTGAATTTTTTGATATCATCCGGCATGATAAAGCAATCGAATATTCGGATGCAATTTGCACGGCACTTCAATTAACTAATTTTTTACAGGATGTATCGGTTGATTATAAAAAAGGGAGAATTTATTTACCAATTACTGAAATAAAAAAATACGGCGTTAATGAGAGCAGCTTTCTAGAGAAAAGAAACGATGCGAATTTTAAGAATCTTTTAACCTTTCAAGTTAATAGAAGTTCTGAATTATTTGAAAAGGGGAAAAACCTTTTACCCTTATTGCCCAAACGGTTGAGATTTCAAATAAGTTTAACTATACTTGGAGGTGAAGAGATACTTCGTAAAATTAGAAAGATAGATTATGACGTACTAAATATTCGTCCTAAACTTTCGAAGATTGATTATGTAAAACTATTAACTAAAGCATTTATAAAAAAATGATTGATGAATCGAAACAGATAGCGAAAGAAAGCAAAAGCAGTTTTTATTATGCTTTCAATTTATTACCTCGTCCAAAACGCGATGCGATGAATGCTGTCTATGCTTTTTGCCGTAAGACTGATGATATTGTCGACGAAGGGAACGAACCCGATGATCTGAAATATGAAAAACTCCGCCGTTGGAGAATTGAACTTGAAAAAGCATTGCTTGGGAATTCGCAATATCCGCTGCTGAATAAAGTAGCAACATATATAAAGCAATTCAACATTCCGCTTGATCCGTTTTTTGAATTGATTATCGGAATGGAAATGGACCTTCAGCGCAAACGCTACTTAAGTTTTGACGACCTTTCTCAGTATTGTTACCGGGTTGCATCAACAGTCGGATTAATGTGTATTGAAATATTTGGATATAAAAATTGTTCCGCAAAAGATTATGCCGTTAATCTTGGTGTTGCTATGCAGCTTACCAATATTTTACGCGATGTTGGAAAAGATTCCGAAAGCGGACGGATTTATTTACCCCAGTATGATTTAAATGCATTTAATTATTCTGAAAAAGAATTATTCGAAAAGATTCACAACAATAATTTTATTGAATTAATGAAACATGAATCAGCGCGGGCCCGAGATTATTTTACAAAAGCGAATATGGCATTGGATTTCGATGACAAACCTTCGATGTTCCCTGCTCGCGCAATGCAGCATATTTATTTCAAACTTCTTCAAAAAATTGAAGACGAGAACTACGACGTGCTCAATAAGAAAATTAAAGTTAACAAGTTTGAAAAGGCCGGAATTGCAGTTGGCGTTTGGGCTAAATATAGCCTTGTCTATTGATGAGCAAATGTATTGTTATTGGCGGCGGTTTAGCAGGACTTAGTACGGCTGTTTATCTCTCCGAAAAAAAAATACCGGTGCATGTAATTGAAGCTTCGCCAAAACTCGGTGGGCGTGCATATTCACTATTTAACAAAAACTTTACCGATGTTTTTGATAACGGTCAACATATTTTGATGGGCTGTTATCACAATACCTTGGAATTTCTTAACAAGATTGGCTCATCTAAACTTCTCGAATTCCAAAAATCACTCAGCATTAATTTTGTTGAGAGAGGCGGAAAGTTAAATAAACTTGAAGCACTTGAAAATTTTTATCCGTTTAATTTTCTGTGGGGGATACTGAACTATAAACCCTTATCTCTAAAAGAGAGATTTAAGATAGTTGATTTTTTTCTCGATCTTGCCTGTTGCTTTGAAGAAGATTTAACTGAAAAAAATATTGATGAATGGCTGAAGGCGAAAGGGCAGTCGGAAAAATCGTTAAAAGCTTTTTGGGAAATCTTAATAGTCGGAGCTTTGAATACAAGTCCGAAGAAAGCATCGGCTAGTATGTTCGCGGCAGTTTTGAAAAGAATTTTTTTCGACGGCTCACAATCGGCTTCTATTGTAATTCCCAAAGTCGGCTTGTCGGAACTTTACATCCGGCAATCGGAAAAATTTATAGAAATGAATTCCGGGATTATTTCAACTTCCGAAAGGGTAATCGAAGTTGTTGCTCATAACAACCGGATAAAAAAAATTATTACGGATAAAAATGTTTATGATGATTTTGATTATGCAATATCAACTGTTCCGCCGCATGCATTGGATAAAATAATATTTACTTGTGAAAACTCAGGACAAGAGAAATTAGTCGTTCAATTCAAAAATGAGATAAATAAAATTCAGTACTCTTCTATACTAAATGTTCATTTATGGCTTAAAGAGAATCTCTTCGATAAAAAATTCTACGGTTTAATTGACTCAAAAATTCATTGGGTTTTCAATCACGGAACACATATCTCTTTAACAACAAGTAATGCCGATGAATTTAATAATTCTAACAACGCAGAAATAGTAGAAAAGTTTTGTTCGGAATTAGAAAAATATTTTCCTATATTCAAACGCAATTTGGTAGTAGATTCGAAGGTTATTAAAGAGAAACGTGCTACATTTATCCCCGATACTCAATCTAATAGTGTAAGAAAAAAAGTTTATTCACCTTTCGCGAATTTAATTTTTGCCGGTGATTGGGCAAACACCGGGCTGCCGTCGACAATAGAAAGTGCAGTATGCAGTGGAAAGAATGCTGCAGAAAAAATTATTAGTAACATCAACGGCGACACCTATTAATTAGTTGTAACAAGAATAAATAGATGAACTCAAAAATCGGAGGAAACATGTCCGGACTTAAAACTAAACTGCAGGAAAAAATATTACAAGAACGCCCCCGTACTGAAAAACTGTTAAAGGAATACGGCAACGTAAAGGTTGACGAAGTTACCATTAGCCAGATAGTCGGTGGAATGCGGGATATTAAAAGTCTTGTAACAGATATATCTTATCTCGATCCTTTTGAAGGAATTCGTTTCAGAGGTTTAACTATACCGGAAGTTTTAGAAAAACTTCCAAAAGTGCCCGGTGGAGAAATGCCGTTTGTTGAAGGTTTTTTCTATTTCCTTTTAACAGGGGATATTCCAACAATAGATGAAGTTAACGATGTTCATAAAGAATTCAACCAAAGAAAAGAAGTGCCGGCTTATGTATTCGATATAATCAAAGCAATGCCGATTGATTCTCACCCAATGACAATGTTCGCAACCGGAATTATGTCTATGCAAAAAGAATCAGTGTTTGCTAAGGCGTATCACGAAGGATTGAAAAAAGGAGAGTATTGGGGTGCTTATTATGAAGACGCTATGAATCTTTTAGCAAAGCTTCCTGAGATAGCTGCTTTCATTTATAGATTAAAATATCGCAACGGAGAGATTATAAAAAGTGAAAGTCAGCTTGATTTCGGCGGCAACTTCGCAAAGATGATGGGCATCGATAAACCATATGATGATGTTGCTCGTTTGTATTTTATTCTTCACAGCGATCACGAAAGCGGAAATGTAAGCGCTCATACGGGACATCTTGTTTCAAGCGCACTTTCGGATATGTATTATGCAATCAGCGCAATGCTAAATGGTTTAGCAGGACCCTTACACGGATTAGCAAACGAAGAAGTTTTAAGATGGCTGCACGGTGTTATGAACTCTATGGGCGGCAAGGTTCCAACCGAAGAAGAAATGAAAAAATTTGTTTTAGATACTCTGCAATCCGGTAAAGTAATTCCTGGCTTTGGACATGCGGTTTTAAGAAAAACTGATCCGCGCTACATGGCTCAAAGAGAATTTTGTTTGAAACATCTTCCCAACGATACTTTATTCAAATATGTTGATACTTTGTTCAAAGTTGTTCCGCCTATATTGTTGGAACAAGGAAAAGCAAAAAATCCATGGCCCAATGTTGATGCGCAATCAGGTGTTATTCAATGGTATTATGGTGTTAAAGAATATGAATTTTACACCGTACTATTCGGAATAGGACGAGCACTCGGTGTCTGTTCAAATATTATTTGGGCAAGGGCATTGGGTTACCCGCTTGAAAGACCTAAATCTTTAACAACAGCAATGCTTGAAGAAGTTGCATTCGGTAAAAAATAAAAATAATAAATAGTTTTGCACAGAAGGCGGATCGGAAGACCCGCTTTCTTATTTTTAATGATAACCCCATGAATAGTTCCATCGAGCAGTGAATAAAACGAGTGTGCGTGAAGTGTAAACATAATTATTGAGTTTGTTAACTCATGTTAATTTTTTTGCGGACAGTATTATTATTGATGAAAATTCACTAATTCTTTTTAAAATATTTTACGCCGTCTAAATTTTTGAAATCAGCATCCTGCGTCCAAACAATCGAATCATTCAATGGTTTTATTGTTAAAGGAAATAAATCAAGTATGAAATATTTCAAAACCGTTTTGAGTGATAGTTTTGAGTCTTGTGTAATTAATAAGAATTATAATCCCGGTTGCAGAACACCATTATTTGTAATGCCAATGTTGCTTATTTTTTTCATTGTGTCTTTTAGAACACCTAATGAACGTTGACTCAATAAATCGATTTTTATCAATCCCAAATCTTCTATTGGGTACATATCCGGTTGTGTAATTATCAAGCCGAGTCCTTTATTCTTAGCGTACTCGAGGGCAACATAATTTGTAATTGGCTTTTCCGTTATAATTATTCCTGAAGGGTGAATGCTTAGATGGCGGGGGTAACTTGAAAGTTTCGCCGCAACTTTGATGATTGATTTCCACGGTTCGTTGTCGAAATCCAGTGATTTTGTCTCTGGAAATTTTTCGCGGATGTTTACGAGGTTTTTAGCGCTTGTCCACGGGATGAATTTGCTGTATTTGGAAATTTCACTTTCGGAAATTCCGAAAACTTTTGCAACTTCTCTAAATGCTGAGCGGGCGCGGAAAGTTACTGTTGTTGAGATCATGGCTACTTTATCGTATCCGTATTTGTCAAAAACATATTTTATTATTGTGTCGCGTTCCTTCCATGAAAAATCCAAATCGACATCCGGCGGTGATAATCTGCCGCGATTTAAAAATCTTTCAAAGTAAAGATTCTGTTCTATCGGGTCGACTTCTGTAAATCCTAAACAATACGAAACCAGACTGTTAGCTGCCGAACCCCGCCCGATGTGCATCATTCCGCATTCTTTTGCTTTGTTAATAATATCCCACACAATTAAAAAATAATCCGCAAAACCCATCTCGCCGATAACCTCGAGTTCGTATTGCAAGCGCTTTATTGCTTGATCGGTCAAAGGGTAATAGCGCTTTTCCAATCCTTTAAAAGCAGTTTTCCACAAGAAAGAAAAAGCGGATTCATGCGGCGGGAGGGGATAAACCGGAAATTTATTTTTGCCCAATTCGAGATCTACGTTGCAAGATTGCGCTATTTTTTGTGCGTTCCAAATCGCTTCAGGTAATACACGCCAATCCTTTTTCATCTCGTTGCCGGATTTTAAATGATATTCCGGATCAACAATTTCTTTGGCGGATAAATTATCAAGCGTTGTGTTTGTTCGTATTGCCGTTACAGCTTTATGTAAAAGATAGTCGTCGATATTTTCAAAATATGCCGGGTGTGAAGCTACTATCTGTAATTTATTGTTTCGCGCAAACTCGTAAAGTTCGCGGGTATTTCTTTTATGATTTTCAGTTAATATTAATTCAATAAATAAATTCTGCCGCAATACCAAATCGATTTTTATTTGTTTCAGCAACTCTATTGAAGAAGTAATAACGAATAAATTAAAAATAGGGTTCGCAAAAAGATCGATGATTTTAAAGTCATCTTTTAATTTCCGCATTGTAATGAATTTGCAAAGCTGCGCATAGCCGTCGTTGTTCTTAGCTATGAATATCGAAGCAAGTCCGGGGTGCTTCG
Source organism: Bacteroidota bacterium (assembly GCA_023397505.1). Classification (GTDB taxonomy): domain Bacteria; phylum Bacteroidota; class Ignavibacteria; order Ignavibacteriales; family Melioribacteraceae; genus JAEWUC01. Next base: position 126,766 of record JAEWUC010000007.1, read on the forward strand.
GATCGTCAATCCGCACGCCGAGCAGTGGTTTTATATTATGTTCTTGAGCAATCTTTGCGAATTGAATTAATCCGTACATCGCGTTTGTGTCCGTAAGGGCAACAAATTGGCTGTTGTTTTTTTTCGCAAAGATTACCAATTCCTCAACGGGAATAGTTCCCTCGAGCAATGAATAAAATGAATGTGCGTGAAGTGTAAACATATTTATATAGTTTGTTGACTCGCGTCAATATTTTCCCAGACTGTATTATTAGTAATAAAATTCACTTATTCCTTTTAAAATACCCAAGTTGTAAAATTATAATGATGCCGATTATGAGCTCCATAAAATTGATGGGTATCGTAAAACAAGTATTTAACTTTTCTAACAATCATTTTATTGTTTTCCTTTCCCGATATGAATTGAGTCAAAACCGTATTTGTCGCGTATTTTCATTACTGCGCGAAGCATTCTTTTTCTAATTATTTCCTCATCTTCAAAAAGTTCTTCCTGCTCAGAAAAATGATTCAATCTGGATAAATGAACTCCAATCAATCTTATTCCAACGCGCCGTGTATATGCTTTTCTAAAAAGATCGACGGCATATTCGTAAACGGTTTTATCGTCGTCGGAGGGTTTAATTGTTTTTGCGCGCGTTAATGTTACAAAATCAGAGTAGCGCAGTTTTATCGAAACGGTTGATGCCTGCCAGTATTCGTTGCGTAAAAGTTGACACGCCTCGCCGACAAGTTCAAATAGGATTGATTCTATTTTTGTTTTACCAACAACATCTGTATCGAAAGTTGTTTCTTTTGAAATTGATTTCCGTTCGTGCCCGGCGTACAAAATATCAGAGCCGTACCCGTTCGCTTTTTCCCAAAGATCGATTCCGAATTTGCCGAAAAGGGAAGCGAGGTAATCCTGCGAAGCCGATGCGATATCTCCCACTTTCGAAAATCCGCGCAAGCGTAAAAGAGGTCCTGTTACTTTTCCGATGCCGGGAATTTTTTCAATCGGCAATGGATTTAAGAATTCTTTTTCCGTGCCGTGAGGAACGAATGTTATTCCCATAGGTTTTTTAAAATCCGAACAAATTTTCGCAATAGTTCTGTTGCTTGCTATTCCTATTGAACACGGCAGGTGAAATTTTTCCCAAATTTCTTTTTGAATTTTTTCGGCGAATAATTGTGGCGGTCCGTACATTTTTTCGCAGCCTGTAAAATCCAAATAAAATTCATCGATGGATGTTTGCTGCATCTGCGGGAAATATTTTTCCAATAATTTTTTAACGGCACGCGAGTATCTTCCGTATTCCTTGCCGTGCCCGTGAATGTAGATTCCATGCGGGCAGAGGCGATAGGCAGTTCGTATGGGCATGGCAGAATGCAAACCGAATGCGCGTGCTTCGTAGCTGCATGCGGCTACAACTCCTCGCCCGTGCGGGTCGCCGCCCACAATTACAGGTTTGTTCTCCAGCGACGGATCTAAAATCCGTTCAACCGAAACGAAGAAGGCGTCCATATCCAAATGAAATATTGTTTTCATAAAAAAATGTTTTGCATTTCTCGCCCGAAATATATAAAATAGTGTACAAATGTACACTATTAATATGCGCGAATTTAATCTAAATAACAAGATTTCTATAATAGATCTAGCAGCTTACAAACAGCAAAATAAAAATAACTATCCGAGAATCTTCGATTCGGTTCCTAAGATTATAAATGTAAGCGGGTTCAATATTTTTGAATATCAAAAAATTTTTGACGACGAACCCACAAAAAAACTTATCCGGGAAGGGAATACAATCGGTTGTTTCTACATAGAAAGCCCGGGAATGCGCTCGTTGCTGAAACGTACGGACTGCGATACTTTTGAGATGCTCACCGCGGTTTCATCGGTAATACGTCCAGGTGTTGCCGAAAGCGGTATGATGAAGGAATTTATTGAACGCCACAAAGACCCGAAGCGCAGAAAATATCTTGTGCCCGAAATGGAAAAATACCTCGGCGAAACTTACGGCGTTATGATTTACCAGGAAGATGTTATTAAGGTTGCGCATCACGTTGTTGGTTTAACATTGGAAGAAGCCGATCTTTTAAGAAGAGCGATGAGCGGCAAAATGCGTTCACACAAAGCTATGCGGTTAATTGTCGATAAATTTTTTTCATGCTGCCGCGATAAAGGATACTCCGAAGAAATTTCTCAAAAACTCTGGAAGCAGATAGAATCGTTTGCCGGGTACGCGTTTTGCAAAGCTCACAGCGCATCGTTTGCGCTGCTCTCGTTTCAGGTAGCGTATTTGAAAACACATCATCCCGCGGAATTTATGGCCTCTGTTTTAAGCAACGGCGGCGGGTATTATTCTGCCGCGGTTTATATTACTGAATGCACACGGCTTAATCTAAAAGTTTTGCTGCCGTGTGTTAATAAAAGCATTTACGAGTATGAAGGAAACATTAACGAGGTACGCATTGGCCTGATGGCAATTAAAAATTTAGACCGCTGTGCAATCGATAAAATAATTGAAGAAAGAAAAACCGGCGGTGAATATAAATCTTTCACGGATTTTTTAACACGCACACAACTCGGCTACGAGCAGATTGATAAACTTGTAAAATGCGGAGCGGCGGATTGTTTCGGCAAAACACGTCCCACGTTGCTGCGGTTTCTCGATATTTATTACGGCAACAAAAAATTATTACAAAGCGGCACGGGCGATTTGTTTATAAAAGATGTTTCGAAAATTGAAGATGAAGTTTCAACCGATAGACAATTTAGCTCCGAGGAAATTTGTATTAATGAATATGAGGCTTTCGGCTACATGGTTACAAAACATCCGCTCCAGTTTTTCGAGGAGGAAATTAAGCCTCTGAAGGTTACTAATGCATACGAAATGAAGAAACATGACGGCCGTAAAATTAAAATGATCGGCTGGTACATGGCTTCGAAAAGAATTATGACGAGCAAGGGCGAGGTAATGAAATTCCTTTCGCTAGAGGATTTAACAGGAACTTTCGAAGCCGTGATTTTTCCGCAAGCGTATCAAAAATATGCCGAACTCACAATGTCCATGGGGCCGTATTTTATAGAAGGAAAGGTTGACGCCAAAAGCGGCTACAATATTATAGTTGATAAACTTGAAGTTCTTGCCGCATCACAGGCTAAATCGATAACACAAAAAGACAGAACCGGCAAAAACTTCTTCGGCGACACGGAAAAGCAGGCAGAGCCTGAGGAAATTTATGTAATCAATTCCCTCGACAGGGAAAAATTAATTCATGCATATCTTTGATAAACGCGGGTAACTTTTCAGAGTTGTATCCGGGATATTGATCTTTATCCTGTCGCTCAGCATATGGAGCAATTCCAGCGCGTTTGCAACGGCATTGCCGTGCGGGTGATTGTTAAGTATTACATAAATTTTTTTTACAGTATCTAAAACTTCTTTAACTTTTTGTTCAATCTCCGTCAACTCGCCGGGAGTATAAAGATAATTGTAGCGCTCGCTCTGTTGCGCATATGTTTGGTTTTTGCCAAAATTGCCGATTGATTTTTGCCAAGCTTTTTTGTTGCGCCCGTGAAAACGAAGATACAAATTATCGCCCGCTACAACAGGTTTGAATTCAAAAGCTTCACCGATTATAGGTTGATCGATTGTGCATAGAGATGCTTTGTTTAGACTTACAAAATTGAAAAATCTTTCTATGAACCAGGACTTGTGCCTTACTTCAACAAATTTTTCGTATTCGGAAAAAATGTCGATTAAATCTTTTACGTGGTTCGCATTCGCTTTGTTGAGTTCGAAAGAATACGGGAATTGAATCAACAACCCGCCAAAACGATTTGCTTTGTTTAGAATATCTAAATTGAATTTAACCGCTTTGATTTGCTGATCGCTAAAAATTTTTTTGTGAGTAAAATCTTGGTGAAGCTTGAGTGTGAAAAGAAAATCATCTTTTTCTTCTACTTTTTTTATCCAACCTTCAACAATCTTGGGCGAAAGATAAGTGTAATAACTCGCGTTAACTTCAACTGTATTAAAAAATTGAGAATAAAATTCCAGCCAATCGAAATTTTTATTTTGCTTCTGCGGATAAAAACTACCAATCCAATCTTCGTATGACCATCCAGCGGTGCCGACGTATAAGTTTTTCATTTTGCCAAGAAAGATGAAATGTTAATTGTTATATTAAAAACACGGATGATAAAAAGAAAGGTTAGCGGTGCCGGTTGAATGCAGAAAATGTCAGCATTTTAAAATTACCTGGGAAAAGGAAAAGCCGTATGCATGCAAAGCGTTTGGTTTCAAAACTAAAAGAATTCCTTCGGTAGAAGTATTGCTTTCATCCGGAAAAGAATGTCTAAAGTTTGAACAGAAAAAAAATCTTTCAAATAAATAATAAAATACCAGCAGATATTATGAATTTCGTGATGAGCAATTATTTACTGCATTCTGTTGATTTCCACTAATACAATGTAAGTTTAGAAAGTCTGATTCGGCATGAGTTTTAATAATTAATCGACTGATTCTGAGTAATAGAAAATAATTTCATTGAACTGGGGAAAAAAGGATAGGTTACATTTGCTACTTATATTATCGTTAGGGTATTAACTTACTTTTCCACAAAATATTGTAATCAACGAGGTTGTAAGTTCCAACAAAGATTATTACAACATTATTGCTGGTGATATTAAGGAAACCAAAAAGCTGGTTTTATTGAAATAGATTTAACTGCATTGTAATAATTAATTGAAATTAATGCCCGGTTAAAAGCCGGGCATTTTTTTTGTCTCTGCTATTTATAGGATAATAAAAACAAAAAGCCCAAGTTTACACCTGAGCTTTTGCGGAGAGAGAGAGATTCGAACTCTCGGTAGCGGTTTACCCACTACGACGGTTTAGCAAACCGTTGGTTTCAGCCACTCACCCATCTCTCCGTGCTGAAATTATTATTAATCTTTTGAATGCTTCACCGCTTTTATAACTCTTAATTTGCATCTCGCGGTTGAAAGCTTCAGATTTACTTTCGTATTCTTCTTTATAAACAATTTCCCAAGGAACAAAGGTCTTAGTTGATTTAACTCTTTTCGAATTATGTTCAATAAGTCTTTTGTTGTAATCAGATGAATGTCCGATATAATATCTGTCAGCCGAACAACTTTTCAATATGTAAACATAGTAACTCATAAAAGTTACCGTTGGTTTTCCCGCCTTTGGCGGGATCTCGCCGGAGGCGATGACAGCCATTTTGGCACCCATCTCTCCGTGCTGAAATTTTCAAAAATTTGACGCGGCAATATAAAAAAGTTATATCGAATTTGAAAATACGTTCCTATAAATGATAGAACAATTTATAAATCAATCTTGCATTAATCCCTGCTTCAGGAAGTATGATCTTCACCCTCGAAAGGTGATTGCGATGCTCTTTATTAAAAATATTCTCGATATTAAGTGAAATTGAATGTATAAAAATTCCTTTTTCAAAACTGTATTGACCGAAGGCATTTAATACAGCATAACCGGGAGTTATTTCTTCAAAAGTATCAACTTTATTTTGTGCCGATACAATTTCCGAGTTTACGCCAAAACTTAAATTATCTTCGGAATAATATAATCCCACAATTGTTTTGAACGGCGGAATTTGAGGAAGCGAATTCCCATCATCTTTAAATTTGCCGCGTGTATAACTTGATGAAATTTCCAAGTTTATGTTTTCCAAAAAATTCCATTTTATTTGCCCTTCGAAACCGTAAATTAAAGCCGACACACCGGAAGAAGCATAAATCGGTAGAAAAGTAGCGTAATTAATTTTGCCGGTATTTCGCGGGATAACGTAATTGTTCAAATCATTTCTGAAATAGTTTAAATGAAAAAACAAGTTTTTAAAGTTATGATAAATAAAAAACTCCGAACCGAAACCTGTTTCGGCACTTAAGTTTGGATTGCCAATTTCATAAGAATAAGCAGCGAGATGAGGACCTTCGGAAAATAATTCCTCGATTGTGGGAACACGCGATGATCTGCTAAAATTAACGCCGATAAAAACAATATTTGTTAATTCATATAATACGGAAGCAGAAAGTGAATATGTGTTAAAAATTCGTTCGCGTATATGACCGATTTTGGCATCCGGCTTTTCTTTTTGAGGTGTAATTTTATCATAATTAAATCTTGTAGAAGTTTCAAAACTAAAATTGCCGGCTGAAAACTCTTCGAACAAAAAAGCAGAAACATTTAATGATTTCGTCGGCGAAGTGAAAACAAATCCGCCGATATTAAAATCCCTGTGCTCGAAAGAAATACCTGCGATGCCGCTTCTAAAAAATCCGGTTTTCTTATGCGGAAGATTTATTTCGCCGGATTGATTAATTATTCTAAACTCAGAACCAATATTTCCACTCTTTTCAAATTCTTTATGACGGAACAAAGAAGAGCCATATTTTATATGAAGTTTGTGGAAATATTTCGACTCAATATTTATTTCGCTCAAAAAGTTAAACTGGTTTTTATACATGGAAATATCAACACCGTTTGGATGTGCGCCGATAAATCCGCCCGGTACTCCGTAGTCCAATTCAAATTTTCGGAATGATGCACCAATAACTCCGAACGAAGGAAAGTAACTTGAAGAAAAAGCATAATTAAGATTTTCTGAATTCGAGTTTTTCAACTTACCAACGGGAGTTGAAAGATCAGACGCCTTCTTTTGGCTGAGTTCAAAACGTGTTGCAAATTTTGAAATGGGGATTTCGGAAACGATTGATGTTAGATATCCCCGGTTTGCGGTTTCACCATAAAATCCTGCTGTTCCAAAAATGCCATCATGAATTTGTAGTGGTATCTCATTCCGCACAACATTTACAACACCGCCGATTGTTACCGGAGTTTTTGTTAATACTTTCGGCCCCCTAATTACTTCAATACGTTCAGTTGAAAAAGGCTCTATTGTTACGGCATGATCGGGCGAAGTTGCGGATAAATCCGATGTTTTAATTCCGTCTTCTGAAATAAAAACTCTGTCTCCGCCGAGTCCGCGAATTACGGGTCGTGCCGGTGCCGGACCCATAGAACGAATTGCCAGGCCGGTTTCATTTTTTAGTGTAGCAGCAAGAGTTAATCCCAAGTTCTTTTGTAATTCTTTACCTTTTAAAACCTTTGTTAATTCTTGAATGTCTTCGAGTTTTGACAAACGATTTTGATCTGTTACAACTACGGTAGAAATTTCTATAGTTTTAGGAATCATATAAATAACAAATACAGAATTATTTGATTCTTCGAATTTAATTTCTGAAAGATTCTCTTTGTATGCAACGTGAGTTATTCTTAATGTATAATTTGCTTCTGTTAAGTTGTTGAAAGAAAAATATCCTTCTGAATTGGTGGTTGCATAAAAATTCCTACCGATTATTTGAACAACCGCATTTGGAATAGTCTTATTTGATTCGCTGTCAATTACTACTCCCTTTAAATTTCCTTTGAAAAGTTGGGAAGATTGAACCGGGCTTATTAACAAAAGGAGTATTAATAAAGTCCCCAAAAACAGGGGACTTTTTATATTAAATAAGATAGTCATAATCATTCGTAAATTTTTAACGGAATTTTACCGGTGCGGTAATCTGCGTGCCCTTCATGTTCGATAAAGAATTCAATATTTGTAATTCCGCTTTTTATGCCATCGATATGAAATTCAAATCCGCCTTCTTCGCCTGCGTGCTGCCAAAGTTTGGCAATTGTTACGTCTTCAATTTGTGCTGTGAAGGAATGATGCTCATCTTCGGGCGCATCAACTAAGACTTCATCTTCATTATAAAATTTTACCGAGAAATGATCGCTTCTTTTTCCGGCTTCGGCATAAAGAGTATCGGTAGTTTCACCGCGTAAGATTTTCACAACCATTTTACCGCTTGCATCATAAATTACCATTCCTATCGCTTCGAAATGATTTTCAGTCGGCGAAAGCGGATCATCATCTTTACTGCATGAAGTAATTGTGAATGAAACGATTATAACAAAAAGTGCAATAAACAAATTTTTAAAATGTTTATGGAATAACATCTCATCCTCCTCAAAGTTGAGTTATAAAATAGATTAAGAAATAAAGTTAGGATTAAGATGCCGTGGGCGGTGCTCTAAGTTGTAAAGATCTTTTAAAAATTTGAAGTGGTCTTGATTGCGAATCAAGCTGTATTTCTGTTGATGTTAATTTTGTTGCTGTAGTACTTTCGTTTTGAGTACAGCATGTATATAAACTATTCGAAAAGGAAACTAAACGGCAGTTGTTTTCTGAATCAAGGAATGGATGATGTGTTTTCCCTTCATGACCTATTTCGTAATTAATATTATTCGAATGAGTATGAATCCCGTGAGTATGCAGCGAAGCATAAAAAATAAAAAAAGAATAAAACGCTAAGAAAAACGCCGCGAAGTTTTTTATATGTTTTCTTTTACCGATCATATTTTACCTCGGCAAATATAGATATTCTTGTACATTCAAAACAATACCAAATAACTTATTTATTGATTCTAAAAATAAGTTGGATTATCTTTTTAAAGATTTTTTAACGAGGAAAGCTATGAATAGCAAAAAACTATCAGGAGAAGTTTTTTATCCATCAGAAAGTGTTATTGAAAAAGCACAAATAAAAAATTGGGAAGAACTTGATAAGATAGCAAAGAAAGATTATCCGGGTTTCTGGTCTGAAATTGCTGATGAACTTCATTGGTTTAAAAAGTGGGATAAAGTAATTGATGATTCCGAAAAACCATTTTATAAATGGTTCACTTCTGCAAAAACAAATATTGTTTATAATTGTCTAGATACTCATATAAAAACTTTTAGGCGTAACAAACTTGCATTGATTTGGGAAGGTGAGGACGGCGAAAGCCGGACATTCTCATACTATGCATTACATAGAGAGACATGCAAGTTTGCTAATGTTTTAAAAAGTCTGGGTGTTCAAAAAGGCGACCGTGTTACAATTTATATGGGCAGAACTCCTGAAATAATTATGGCAATGTTGGCTTGTGCTCGAATTGGTGCAATTCATTCAGTTGTGTACGGAGGTTTTTCTGTCGAATCTCTTTCAGAAAGAATAGAAGACAGCAACTCAAAAGTATTGATCGTTTCCGACGGCGCATACCAACGTGGTAAAATTATTCCTTTAAAACAAATTGCAGATGAAGCATTGCAGCGCTGCGGCACTGTTGAACATGTTCTTGTTGTTAAACGAACCGGGCAGGAAATTAATATGGAGCAGGGCCGCGATATGTGGCTTCATGAATTAATGAACCTTCCAATCGCAACAAATAATTGCGCATTGGAAATTATGGATGCCGAAGATCCTCTGTTTATTCTTTATACTTCCGGCACTACCGGAAAGCCGAAAGCCATTCTTCACACCCACGGCGGATACATGGTTGGAACATACGCAACATTAAAATACGTTTTTGATATTCACGAAGAAGACCGCTATTGGTGCGCTGCCGATCCCGGCTGGATTACAGGCCATAGTTATATTGTGTACGGACCTTTGTTAAACGGGGCAACATCGTTTCTTTACGAAGGCGCTCCCAATTTTCCGTACCCAAACAGATGGTGGTCGATGGTTGAACGTTACGGTATAAATATTTTATATACTGCACCGACGGCAATACGCGGACTTATGCGCTTTGGCGAATCGTGGGTAAACCGGCACGATCTTTCTTCTTTAAGATTACTTGGTTCTGTGGGTGAACCGATAAATCCCGAAGCATGGAAGTGGTATTATAAAATTGTTGGAAAAGAAAAATGCCCGATCATGGATACGTGGTGGCAAACAGAAACAGGAATGTTTATGATTACGCCAATGCCGAGTGTACCTTTAAAACCCGGTTCCGGCACGAAACCTTTCCCCGGAATTGAAATGGATATTGTTGACGAAGAAGGCAAATCGGTTAAGCCAAACGAGGAAGGATTTTTAGTTATTAAAACACCTTGGCCTGCAATGATTAGAACTGTTTATAAAGACCCGGAAAGATATGTAAACCAGTATTGGAGTAAATACCCCGGTGTATATTTAACCGGCGATAGCGCACGCAGAGACGAAGACGGGTATTTCTGGATTATTGGAAGAGTTGACGATGTAATAAAAGTCTCCGGCTATCGGCTCGGCACCGCAGAAATTGAAAGCGCTCTTGTAAGTCATCATGCCGTTGCAGAAGCTGCTGCAATCGGACTTCCTCACGAAGTTAAAGGGAATGCAATTCACGCATTTGTAATTTTAAAAACCGGTATTGAAAAGAATCCAGCTTTACTTGAAGAGTTGCGTCAGCATGTTAGTCATGAAGTGGGACCAATAGCAAAGCCCGAACACATTGAGTTTGTTGATTCTCTTCCCAAAACAAGAAGCGGTAAAATCATGAGAAGAGTTCTGAAAGCTAGGGCATTGGGGCAAGACCCCGGCAATCTTTCAACTCTTGAAGAATAGCTATAAAGAAAATCCATACCAAAAATTAGGTGTGGATTTTTTAACATAAAAGTTTATTTTCAACACTCAAATTATTGAATTGTCCTTTTCGGGGGTTTCTGCTGATGCTTCTTAAAAAAATCTTTTTTCTCATCCTTGTATTCATTTCTGTTCAAACATTATTATTTGCGCAAGAATACGGAACTTTGCGTGGATTAGTAACAGACTCAACTTCAAGCGAAGTTCTTGCATACGGAAATGTGTTCATAAAAGAATTGGGTAAGGGCACTTCAACAGATGCGCGGGGATATTTTTTAATTCCACAAATTCCCGCAGAGCAAAATTTCACTCTTATAATTTCTTATGTTGGTTACCGGACAAAGCAAATAACTATTAAGCTGGGCAAAAACAAAGTTACTCATTACGATATTAAACTTAGTCCGGCAGGTGTTGAACTTCAAACTATTGAAAAGATTGGCGAAAGAGTAATTGAAAGAAATGAAACGGATATTAGTCTTCAACGTATCGCCATACGCGATTTGGAAGCTATGCCAAAAGGAGTTGAAACAGATATATTTCGTTCGCTGCAATATATGCCCGGTGTTCAATCAACCGGCGACGTTTCTGCACGGTTTTATGTCCGCGGCGGGGCGGCAAATCAAAATTTAGTTTTGATTGACGGCATCACGGTTTATAATCCTTTTCACGCGCTCGGTTTGTTCAGCGTTATCGATCCCGACATGATTAACAATGTAGAGTTTTACAAAGGCGGGTTCAGCGCAGACCTGGGCGGAAGACTATCTTCAGTTATGAAAGTAATTACAAAAGATGGGAACAAAAACCGTTTCAGTGCGAAAGGTTCTGCTAGTTTGTTGTCTGGTAAGTTTTTACTCGAAGGCCCGGTGCCGGGCGGTTCGTTTATCATGACCGGAAGAAAAAGTTATTCTAACCAGATAATGAAAAAATTTTTGAATGAACAAAGTGTACCGGTGGATTTTTATGACTTCTCGTTCAAAACAAATTTTGCAAGTTCCGATTTTATTGAAGGTGCTAAATTTACGTTCAACGGATTTTTTAGCGGCGATAACATCAACAACGAAGATCCGCGTATTGAAGATTTTAAATGGTCGAATAATATTTTTGGTTTTAAATGGTTCCAAGTTGGTGATAGCCCTTTGTTTTATGAACTTGGAGTTTCATTAAGCAGTTTCAAAGGCAGCGTGATTCCCAAACTTAGTAATGTTAGGGAGACCGATAATAAAATTGACGACATAACTTTACAGATGGATTTTACATATATGTTCGACAGTAAGGATGAAATAGGAATCGGATTTCATGTTAAACAAATCAATGCCGATTTGTTCTTAGAGAATGATAAAGGCATTCCGACCAATCTTGGTTCATCCGGTGCGAATATTACATTTTATGCAAAATATAAATTTCTACAATTGGAATGGCTTGGAGTTGATGTTGGAACAAGATTAAACCTCACAACAATTTCCAAGAATAAGAATTCTGTATTCGCTGAACCTCGATTAAGTTTTAATCTAAGTATAATTCCGGAGATTTCAATTAAAGGGGCGGTTGGAATTTTCCAGCAAGAATTAGCAACGCTCAGTGATGAAAACAGCGTTATAAATATTTTTGAACCATGGATAATTGCGCCGGATTATATCGGGCCTTCGAAATCGAAACATTATATTTTAGGAATTGAAACGAATCCATTCAATGGATTGATATTAAGTGTGGAGGGATATTATAAAACTACAAAAGACATTCCTTATATAAATGATAAAAAATTATTGCAGTCGGATCACGATTTTATACCGGGCGACGGTGAAGCATACGGCGTAGAATCAATGATGAAAATTACTCCTGATCCTTTCATATTCACTGCATCTTATACTTTTGCGCACGCTTATAAAGAAATTAACGGGCTTAGATATTATCCACGTTACGATATTCGCCATACCGTTAACCTTTCACTCGAAGTTAACTTAGGTGCAGGCTGGTCGGCTAGTTCGGCTTGGAATTATAATTCCGGTTTACCGTTTACCCAATTGTTGGGTTATTACGATAAATATTATTTACAGGATATTTTTGCGCCCTGGGATGAATTCGATCCGCGTATTCCGTTTGGAATTATCGGCATTCAAAACCTGGCACGTTTGCCTGTATATCACCGCCTCGATTTCACGGTTTCTAAAAAACTCAGTTTCGATTTTATGAATGTATATATCGACTTAAGCGCAATTAACGTTTATAACAGGAAAAACATTTTTTACTTTAAACGCGATACTGGCGAGCGCGTAAATATGCTTCCTTTTCTACCAACAGCAACTGTAAAGGTTGAATTATGAAAAATTTCATAAAACTTATATTCGGCTTTGCGATTTTTATAGCTTTCGTTTCGTGCGAAGATAATGTAAATCCTTTTGGCGATCTTGAAGAAAAATATGTTTTGAATTGTGTTATTCGCGGCGATTCTACTTTTCAAACTGCGACATTAACAAAAAGCTATCAGGTTACAAACGGAGATCCGTATTCAATAATAGATGACCCCGCTGTTAAAGGCGCTACCATTAGAATATGGAATCAAAATGATAAAGTAACAGTTTTGAGAGATACCACAATTAGCGAACCTGAAGGTTCCAATTATAAAAAGCCATACACTGTTTTTTATACAAATGATTTTCAACCGGCCGAAAATTCTTCTGTTGAAATAGAAGCAATTTTACCTGATGGGAAAAAACTTAGATCGACAGCTTTGGTGCCTGCAAAAATATTAATTCGCGAAAGCCAGAGTACCGGGCAAATACCTCCCAAGGAAGGCGACAAAATCTATGTGAAATGGGAAAGCGCACAAAAGCAGCCGCTGTTTGTAATCCGGCTGGCTATCTATTATTTCAAACATGAAGATGGTGTTAAAAAAAGAAATGTTCTAACTGTCCCGTTGTATTACACAAATTATGCGGGCGAATTTATACCTATAAATCCTAAACCGCAGAGCGAGCTTTCTTACGAAGTAAGCATGGAAACAATAAGTAAAGCAATGGAGTTGATTTCAAAAGGGGATGCAAACAAAGGACGATATGAAATTCTAAGTTGTATTGCTGAAGTTCTTTCACTTAACGAGGAATTAAGCTTCTATTACAACGGAACCATTCGCGGCAACGATCATTACTCCGTTAAACTCGATGAAACGGATTTTTCAAATATAGAAAATGGCAGCGGACTATTCGGAGTTTATATGCGTTCGTATTTTGTTATTCGATTTAAGCATTCTTACATTTCTTCATTCGGGTATATTGCGGGGTTGGCGGATGTGCTATAATTCAATAAAGAAAAATTATAACAATATGAGAAAATCTAAAATTTTCATTTTTATTCTTTTATCAATTATGTTATTTAATTCTTGCGATAAGGAAGTGTTTACAGGATATCCTACAGAACCACCTGCTCATTTCGGGAAAATATTTTTAAACAGTGATCCGCCTGAAGCGCTAATTTATATAAATAACAAAAACACTGGTTATGTAACTCCCGATACTGTTAAATGGCTTGAGACAGGCAGTTATACCGTTACATTAAAGCAAGGATTATTCGGCGATTCAAGTTTTGTTATCAACATTGATGAAAATATTAAAAAAGAAATTTTTGTTGATTATAGAAACAATCCTAAATTCTGGGGAAAAATAGAATGCAATTCCAAACCGAGCGGTGCTTCAATTTTTCTTAATGGGGTTAATACCGAATTAACTACTCCAAACACAATTACAAAACTTCCCGGCAACTATAAAGTAAAACTTTCATATCCTAATTGCAGGGAAGACAGCGTTTCTTTTCTTTTGTACGGGGGTAAAAGCCAATACATTAATATTTTATTGGAAGACACTACAAATTGGGTTAGTTATAAATTATCCAACTCGCAGATTTCAAGTAATGTTGTTTCGTGTATTTCAGTTGATAAAAACAATATGAAATGGATTGGAACTAGGGATAAAGGTGTCGCTGCTTTTGACGGGAAAAATTGGTTTAAATACGACACAAAAAACAGTTCTTTAATAAGTGACTTTATTTATTGCATTGAAGTCGCTGAAGATAATTCTATCTGGGTTGGTACTGCTGTGGGTTTATCTGTTTACCGTAATGGGGTTTGGCAAAACTTCTCTGAATCATATCTAAATAAATATATAACCGATATTTCTTTGGGCAAGAATGGTGATATATGGGTTGCAACTGAGGTCGGTTTAGCGAAATATAATTCGGGCTTATGGCAATTTTATAATACTTCCAATTCAGGTATTGTAGCTAATTATACAACTTGTGTTGCAGTTGATGAAACTGGTAATGTATGGGTAGGCACAAACATGTTTGGTATTAGCAAGTTCGACGGTAATAATTGGCAAACTTATATTGTCGCAAACATGGGTGTTGATACAAGCATCGGAAATATCATAATCCATATTGCTGCAGATAAAGACAACAATATTTGGGTTGCGCATGCAGTTAATGATAAAGCAGGTATGCGGGGAGGAATGACCAGATTTGACGGTTCAAAATGGTCCGAATGGAAATATACAGGCGTGAATACAAATTACGTTGAATCTATATATGTTGATAAAAACAATACAAAGTGGGTCGGTACAACAAACGGACTTGCCGAAATAACAGATCAGGAAGTGGTGAATATATATAATGTGCAAAACTCGCAGATACCGTTGGGCAGGGTAACGGGTGTAGTTTTAGATATTCAAAATAATATTTGGGTTACAACTCTTAACAATGGTATTTCAAAATACAAAAGATAGATTTTGTTTTATATTGATTATTTTCAACCGAATTCTCTCTCACTTACCAAATAGTGTATAGAAATTTACCATAAAAAAAATGAAATTTTGTTTTGCTGTAATGACGTAAAAGTTTATTTTTAGACATACCAAACGGTCGGTTTATGAATGAAGCTAAAGAACATATATTAAAAACAGCTTTCGGGTTATTTCTTCAGAAAAATTTTAAAGAAGTGACAATGAAAGAAATTGTGGAAAAGACCGGTTTATCAAAGGGCGCTTTCTACCACTATTTTGAAAGTAAAGAAAAACTGTTTTTCGAAGTGATAGATACATTTTATTTCAAAAATATTATGGTTGATTTCAATCTGTTAAACAAAAATTCTCTATATGAATTTTATAATGATTATGTCGAAAAAATGGTACTCATTATAAACAAAATGCAGAGCGACTACTCGTATTGCGATTCATTGGCGAATATGAATTTTATTACAATCATGTTTGATGCTGTTCATATGTTTCCGGAATTAAAAAGCAAATTGATGAAAGCTATGCAGGAAGAACTTGATGCATGGATTGATGTTATTAAAAATTCAAGGGAGAGGGGCGAGTTTACTTCGCCTATGACTGACGACCAGATTGCTAAGGTATTTATTTATTCGAACGACGGGATAGGTTTAAGACTGCTGTTGGAAAATAAAACAGAAAAAATGAAGGAAGAAATGTTAACTCTATGGGATAATTTTTATAAAGAGATTAAGGATTGAGCTCATAGTGCAAATTTCTTCATAAAGTTATTTAATATAGTTAGTAACTTTTAACCGGACGAATACGTCTATTAAACATGATTTTTTTAATTTTATAGTAAAAATATTTTAACAGGAATCAATTGGGGAAATGATTATGATGAAATGCAAAGGTCTGTTGGTAACTCTTTTCTTTATAGCTTTTGTATGGAATAGCACACATGCGCAGGATGGAAAGCGAATTATTCAACTTTCGTGGAAGAATGTTGTTGATATTTCTTTGAAAGATAATCTGAGTTTAAAATCAAAAATGCTTGATTATGATGCTCAGAATCTTGAAACATGGAAATCGCTGACATACTTTCTACCGTCGTTAACGTATCAGGGAGTTATGCAGAAAAATGTTGAATTGCCCGTGTTTGTATTCATGGGTCAAAGATTTGTTGTTGGAGCGCCATACAATTTTCAACATTCGCTGAGCCTATCGCTTCCTTTATTTACCGGTGGAAGCAGGTGGTTTAATTACGATATTCAAAGAGATATTAAGAAATCTTTGAGTGAAGAATTGAAAGGTAAAGAAGAAGAGACGGTTCTAAATTCAATGCAGGCGTATTATGCTATTATACTTGCAGATGAATTATCAAAAACGGCTGATGAAGCGGTTAATGTTGCAAAACAAAATTTAGAACAAGTTCAAAAATTTTACGACGCCGGAACCGCGACTGAATTGGATTTCCAAAGAGCGAAAGCGCAGTATTCTTCAACTCTACCGATGCTAGAATCGGCGCTCTCGAATAAAAAATTATCTGCACAGAGATTAAAAAGTTTATTGAATATTTCTCTCTCGGATTCATTAGTGGTTAGCGATGCGCTTGATAGAAAGGAATTTCTAAATGAATATGCCAAAATATCACTCGATGAACTTAAAATGCTTTCGAAAGAAAATAGGAACGACATTAAAGCGTTGGAATATCAACTAAACGCAACAAAGACGGGCGAAAAATTAGCGCTCGGTCAATTTGGACCAACAGTTGCAGTAACAGCAAGCGTAGATCACGCGGCGCAGATGGATAATGCCAAAGTAATGTGGAAAGATTATGTCAGATCCAAATCCATAACACTTTCGGTTTCGTGGCCTTTATTCGAAGGCGGAAGAAAAATTCTCGATTATCAAATTGCAAAAATTAAAAGTGATCAGATGGATTTGTATGTTCAACAAACGCAATACGGAGCTGATCTTGATGTTGAGCAAAGTTATTATAGCTTTACAGAATCAGCTAAAAGTCTGAGTAGTTTAAAAGACGCATTGGATCAGTACGAAGAAAGTTTACGCATCTCGAATGTGCTTTATACGCAGGGTATGAGCAGCCAGCTTGACGTATTGAACGCACAGCTACTTTATACTAAAAGTAAAAGCGATTACTTGCAGGGAATTTATAATTACAATGTCAGCCAACTTGCTTTATTAAAGTCGGTTGGGTTATTAGATAATATTTGGAAATAATTTTTTCAAAAATTGACCGCTTTTGCGGGAGGATAAAATGAACAAAAGAATTTTTTATATCATCTCTATTACAATTCTGTTTCTGATCGGATGTTCACAACAAGAAGAAAAAGAAGTTGAAAAACCTGTTCCGGTAAAAATTTATAAAGTTAAGACGGAATCAATCTCAAAATACATCCGCGCAACGGGTTCGGTTTCCGGTGATGAAGATGTAATTCTTTACAGTAAAGTTACCGAGCGGATCGAAAAATTAAATATTACACCGGGGCAACGGGTAACAAAAGATCAAATTCTCGCACAACAAAAAAATGAAATCCTAAAACAGGGAATGGATATTGCGAACGCTGCATTAAAAACAGCAGAAGCCCAGGCAAAATTAGCTGTTATAGATTTTGAAAGAATGAGCAAACTTAATTCCGAAAAAGCCATTAGTCCGCAACAATTTGACCAGGCAAAAATTGCGAATGAAACTGCCGTACATGCTTTGGAACAAGCAAAATCAATGTATGAACAAGCAAAGGAACAATACGAAAATAGTTTCATCAAAGCTCCTTTTGATGGAGTTGCGGCTGCCGTTTATGTTGAGAAAAATCAAATGGTTAATATGGGTCAGCAGGTGGCACAGGTTGTTTCGCCTTCTAAAATGAAATCAAAAATTTATTTGACGGGCGCCGATATTCAAAATGCAAAAGTCGGACAAAAGGTAGTTGTGAAATTCCCGACAATTCCCGGCGAGGAATTTGACGCGCGAGTTGAAAAAATTAATTCTTCTGTCGATCAAATGTCAAAATCGGTTGAAGTTGAGGTTGTAATTTTAACTAAAGATGCCCGCATTAAATCCGGCATGTTCGGTGAATTTTATATTGAAACGGAAACCATTGCCAGTAGTTTGGTTGTGCCGGAAGCGGCTTTAATCTCTCAAACTGAAATCAAAATTAACAGAGAAACCGGTTTGCAGAACTCTATTAAAAAATTCTACTTGTTTGTTGTAGAAAAGAATATTGCCAAATTAAAAGAAGTTAAAACCGGTATTGCAAATAACGGACAGATTGAGATTACCAGCGGACTGAATATTGGCGATTTGGTAATTGTTGTTGGGCAGAGTATTGTTAAGGAAGGTCAAACTGTTAATGTAATTGAATAAGGAAATTTTAAATTATGCTAATCACAAAATTTTCACTTAAAAGACAAATCACATTAGTAATGATTTACGCGGTGATAATCTTTTTCAGCTTCTTTTCTTTTTCGCAGTTGAAAATAGATTTTTTCCCGGATATAACATTCCCGTTTGCAGGCGTAATTACAAGCTATACAGGCGTTGGTCCCGAAGACATAGAAAATCTAATTTCGAGACCGATTGAAGAAGCGGTATCATCCGTAAAAAATATTGATAAGGTTAGTTCGCAATCTTCAAAAGGCGCTTCGATAGTTACGCTTGAATTCAAGTACGGCACGGATATGAATGTTGCCGAAAACGATATTCGAAAAAATTTGGATATGATTCGGGATTACCTACCAGATGATGCGACGGAACCTATTGTATTCGTATTCGATCCTTCTATGATGCCGATAGGTTATTATAGTATTAGTTCGCCGTATCTCGGTCCGGCTGAATTAAGAAGGTTATCGGAAGAAACAATTGAACCGCTTCTTGAAAGAATCGAAGGTGTTGCTTCCGTTTCAACAATGGGCGGGCAGCAGAGACAGATTAATGTTGAGATTAACCCGGTTCTTCTTGCATCCTATGATTTATCGCCGAACGATGTTTATCAAACAATTCAAACGGGAAGCGGGTTACAGCCTGCGGGCACTATCGAAACTTCCAATAAAAATTATAACCTTCGTGTTTTGAGCGAATATTTATCTGTTCGGCAAATTCAAAATACAATAATTACTTATAAAAACAGTGTGCCGGTTTATGTAAAAGATGTTGCAAAAGTTGAAGACGGATTTAAAGAAAATACAAACGAAGTACGTGCAGATTACGGCGAAGGCGTTATGCTTGTTTTGATGAAACAGTCCGATGCCAACACTGTGCTAACAAGCAACAAAGTTAAAGAAGCGATTCCGGATATTGTTAAACGCCTTCCGCAAGGCACTAAGTTTAGTCCTATCTGGGACCAATCGGATTTTATTTTAAAATCAGTTAATAATCTTAAAAGCACGGCAATCATTGCTTTCGTGTTGGCGTTTATAGTAATCTATTTCTTTTTAAGAAATTTCCGGGGCAGTTTGATTATGGGAATTTCTATCCCGGTTTCGGTAATCACAACATTCGCGGTTATGTTCGCGGCAAATGTTACGCTGAACATTATTTCGATGGCTGGACTCGCGCTTGCAATAGGAATGCTTGTTGATAACTCCATTGTAGTTCTCGAAAATATTTACCGCCATCGGGAGATGGATAAAAATTTGATGGATGCCGCTGAAATAGGCACAAAAGAAGTTGGTATGGCTATTACCGCGTCAACATTAACGACAATTGCGGTGTTTTTGCCTGTATTATTCGTTCCGAATATTACCGGGCAATTATTTAAAGATATGGTTTTAACAATAACATTTAGTCTAATTGTATCGTTGATTGTTGCTTTAACAATTGTACCTATGATGGCTGCAAATATTCTTAAGCTGGAAGTTAAGAAGAAGGAAAACTGGTTCACCAAAATAAAAGACACGATGGGAAACAGCATCGAAAAATTTTCTAATAGATATAGTAAAATTTTACATTGGTCTATTTATCACAGAAAAACAGTAATGATTTCAGTCGGTGTGTTGTTGGCCCTTTCAATTTCACTTGTAACATTTTTAGGCGGTGAGTTTATGCCGAAATCTGATCAGGGATTAATTAATGTTCTCCTTGAATCGCCATCGGGAACTCCGATAGAACAAACAAGAATCTATGCATATAAAATTGAGGATATAATTAAAGAAGAAGTTGGAAAAGAAGATTTTGAATCGCTCGCAATATTTTACGGTGAGAGGGAAGGCATTGGCGCATTCGGTACAACATCAAGTACGATTGAACTTTTTGTAAAACTAAAACCAATGGCAGAACGAACGAATTCACAATTTGTACTTCAGGATAGATTAAGAAAAAGATTCGATGAGTTGCCGGGAATTACCTATACTTTCCAAGACGGCGGTTCTTTTTCAACAGAAAAGGATATCGAAATTAAAGTTGTAGGATTTAACGTTGCAGGAGCGAAAGTAATTGCAAATGAATTAAAATCCCAAATGGAAAAGATTAACGGACTTGTCGATATTTCTTTGAACACAAAAGAAACAACACCCGAATTGCAGGTTCATCTTAACAAGGATTTATTGAATCATTATAATTTATCAACACTGCAGGTTGCTTCTAATATTTCTACTTCTATTCAAGGTAGGGTAGCATCTCAATACCGTGAGGAAGGAGATGAGTACGATATCTTTGTAAGATTCGCGAAAGAATTCCGTAACAAAAAAGAATCTCTTGAACAGTTGGAACTTGCTTTACCGGCAGGCGGAAGAGTAAAATTAAAAGATGTTGCAGAAATTAAAGAGGAGCAATCTAGCCCTACAATCTTCAGAGAAAATCAAAACAGATTTGTTTCAATTGGATGCGGTTTATCCGGTACGGATCTTTCAACTGCAATTGCCGAAATAGAAAAAATTATTGCTGATACACCAGTTCCGTCGGAGTATCAAGTTATAATAGGCGGTTCGGCTGAAGACCAGCAGGAAGCGTATTTTTATCTCGGACTCGCATTCATTGCCGCTATTTTATTAGTTTACATGATCATGGCTTCACAGTTTGAATCGTTAGTTGATCCATTGATAATTATGTTCACGGTTCCGCTTTCAATTATTGGTGTGTTTATTTTCCTCGCTATTACGGGCACATCTTTCAGCGTTATGGCTTTGGTTGGAATTGTAATGCTTGTTGGTATTGCAGTGAACAATGGAATTGTTTTGGTGGATTATATA
Organism: Bacteroidota bacterium; assembly: GCA_023397505.1. Classification (GTDB taxonomy): domain Bacteria; phylum Bacteroidota; class Ignavibacteria; order Ignavibacteriales; family Melioribacteraceae; genus JAEWUC01. The sequence continues at coordinate 148,198 of JAEWUC010000007.1, forward strand.
AATCAACAGCGTCTTGCTGGAATGGAATTGTTTGAAGCTGTTGAATTTAGCTGCAAAGCAAGACTGCGGCCGGTTCTTATGACGGCACTAACAACTATTCTTGGCATGGTTCCGCTTGCAATAGAAATTGGAGAAGGTGCCGAAACTTGGTCGCCGCTTGCAAGAGCGGTTATCGGAGGTTTGACGGCAACAACTATTCTTACATTAGTTGTTATTCCAATTGTTTATATAATATTTGAACATGCAGGAGAAAAAGTAAATAAATTCTTCAAGCATAAAAAAGTAAGCAGTCATTAAGAATCAACAGTATTAATCTCTTAGCGGTAAAATAAAGTTTATTTACCGCTAAGAATTTTTTCTACACTGTTAAATACTAATATTATCTGCCAAACTATTTGCTAAGTTATTATGAATTGCACTTACCTGATAGACAATATTAATACTATGTATAGAAGAAATTAACTCAAGTAACCGTCCTTCCAAATACCTTTACCGCCCATAACACCAATTACCGTACCGGCTCCATAACCCCACATATATCCGAGCAAATGATTATCCTTGTCGAAGAAGCGGATGAAAGCTGCGTCAAAATAAGCATCTACCTCAATAGCTTCCTGTTTATAGAAAATATCTTCAAAAGTGTATGGAGTACAGGCATGCAATACTGCACCATCAAAAAAAGAATCACCTGGAAAAGCAAGCCCGCCGCAATGACCAACAAAACTCTTAAAGAAACGCGCGGGAGTGTTTGATGTACGTAAATTAATCATCACATTGATGTAGAATATCGCGCTCCCCAAATTAAACTTGTAATACATTCCTGATGGTTCGTCTCCGACAGTAGGTTTTTGTGAGTTAAGAATTGCTGTACAGATATCGTCGATCTGCTCATCCGTAAGACCTTTCCCAACATGAGTTTCTCTGAATCTTCTGGCATGCTCTTCAACCGTAGGGGGCGTAATTGTCTTTGTGTTCATGGTAGTATCTCCTTTTGTGTGTTAGTTTTTATGCGCTGACATAGGACATTCTACCAAGCAGATTAGTATTGTAGTTTAGGAATCGACAAAAACGCCCTATTGGTCATGCGTTGTCAATTTAATAACTTTCCTTTGATATACTTTACAAGCACAATGTCTCTTTACTTCATAGACTTTCCAAATACCATAAACTTTTTCAAAGCATATTGCCGCTGGTTAATAACTAATAAAAATAGAATTTGCTGTCCAAGCATCAAACCCATTTACATTAATTATTTTAAAGATTTTTTTTATTTACTGCTAAGATTATTCTTACATCATTTCAAATATTAGTTTCTTCATATTATTATTTGTGACCTTTGAAAAATTCTGAATCTTGTCTTTACGATCTAGAAAATCGGGGCTATTTGTTATCGAATTAAAACAACTCATATAAATTCCTTCTCCAAAAGAGCGCAAATGGATGATTGGAATAAATAATCATGAATTAATATTTTTTTAGCAACTGTTTTAATAAATGGTCAATCATGTTTTCAACAAAAAATTAATTTCCCATGCCCATATTACGACGCATTTCTTCCATTCTTTTTCTTTGTTCTTCTAAAACCTTTTTGAACTCGATTTTTTGTTTTGCTGTTAAAAGCTTCATTATTTTATTATTAGATGAATCGCGTAGTGCAGTCATTTTGGTTCTTGTAGTTTCATCACCAAATCCGCCGCCACTTTCCATAATCTTAAACATTTCATTTTGCTGGTTGGTATAAATCTCTGCAACTTTTTTAGCTTGTTCTTTATTTAGGTTAAGCCGTTCTGTTAACTGTTTTGCTCTTTCCTCCGGAGACATCCTTCCCATATCTTGAGCAAAAAATAATGTTGAGAATCCAAACATTATAACTAAAGCGAGCAAAAATGTTTTCTTAAACATATTGAAATCTCCTTTTACTAATACACGTTATAAAAAGTTAAGCTATTAACTGAGAATATTCTCTTCTATTAGATTCCAAATCCCTGGCACAAGTTTAATTGGTTCATAAGTTTTCCACAATTTATCTATCTACAGCGAATATCCTTTATTCTGCACTCTTCGTTCTTCACTCTAAATTCTGTTTCACCCATTCTTCCAATCCACCTGTAACAATTAATTCTTGTGCAGCTGTGCCAACCGGATCAATAGAATAAGTATTATTTCCAACAATCATTTCGGATTTTGAAAAATCAATTTTTACAACTATTCTGGTTTTGACAGTCAACTTTTCGCTGCCGAATTTTTCTTTTAGTTCATCAACAAGTTCAGAACATTCAATTAAAAGGAAGCCGTTGTTCAATGCGTTGCGTTTGTAGATATCGTTGAATGAACCGGCAATCACAAGTTGAATACCTCTATATTTTAATGCTGTTGCTGCTTGCTCGCGTGAACTGCCTGTTCCAAAATTATAACCGCCGACAAGTATATTTCCTTTCTCAACAATTTTGCCGAACTCCGGATCATAATTTTCCATAACGACTTCTGCCTGTTGTGCGGGAGTCATGTCATCGTTATACGTGTATTTGCCTGGATAAATTCCATCGGTATTAAGATTATCTTGATTGCAGAAAACTAATTCTCCTTCAACAAAGGAATTAAATCCTTTTATAATTTCTATTGAGCTTTTCTCTTTTGCCGGCTTGGGATTTGTTTTTATTTCTCCGATAATTGATTGCTTTGATTGTTCGAAATTAGAAGTTATAAAACCGGCAAGGGCGGAAGCTGCAACAACAGCCGGTGAAGCTAAATAAGCTTGCGCTTTTGGAGAACCCATTCTTCCTTTAAAATTTCTGTTTGTTGCAGATATGCCGACTTCACCGTCTTCAAGTAACCCTGTGCCGAGCCCAATGCACGGACCGCATCCGGGTGGAAGTGGAATAGCGCCTGCATTAATTAAAGTTTGCCAATCACCGCGTTTCTCGCTTTCTTTTTGAACTTCACTTGATGCGGCTGCAATATAGAATTTTACATGTTCGGCAATCCTTTTGCCGTGTAAAATTTTTGCTGCTTCAGCTATGTCGTCCAATCTTGAATTAACACACGAAACTAAATATGCTTTATCAATTTTTATTTTTTGTTTTTTTATTTCCGAAACAGCTGTCATTCTCTTCACTGTGTTTGGACCGGAAATGTATGGTTCGATGGTTGACAAATCTATCATTAATTCTTTTGAATAGAATGCATTTGTATCGGTTTTAAGTTCATCAATATTTTTTTCGAGCAAAGAAATTCTTTCATCGTTAATACGAGGATGTTTTCCATTTCCGTCTGTATCCGAAGGAACGCCCTCCAATCCTCTTTGCGAAACATAATTTAATCTTTGGTTCAACCAATTTATTGTTACTTCATCAATAGGAAATAAGCCGACGAGCGCGCCCCATTCCGTAGTCATATTCGCGATTGATAGTCTTTCATCGATACTTAAATACTTTATTCCTTCCCCGGTGAATTCAATTGCGTGATTTAAAACTTCATCATTATTAAAATATCCGCAAAGTGCTATGATTATATCTTTACCCGTAACACCGCTTCTAAGTTTACCTTTCAGTTCAACTTTAGCGATAGACGGAATTTGCCACCAGGTTCTTCCGGTTGCCCAAATTGAAGCGGCATCAGTGCGAACAACAGGCGTTCCCAAACACCCTATGCCTCCGTACATGTTTGAATGACTGTCCGAAGCAACAGCCATTGTACCCGGCCATGCATATCCTTCTTCTATCATTATTTGATGACCGATACCTCTTCCAGCCGGATAAAAATCCGAACCCATAGATTTTGCAAACTCTTCTATCTTTTTATACTTCGCTAAATTTTTTTCTTCTTTGTTTTGAATGTCGTGATCGAGTGTAATTACAACCTGCCGCGGATTTGTAAGTTTATTTGCACCAATACTTTTAAATTTAGGAATCACAGCCCCGGTGTTGTCGTGTGTCATTACATAAGCCGGTTTTATAGAAATGTAATCCCCGGCGTGAACATATTGATCTTTGGTCAATCCAACTGCAAATTTTTGCGCGATCTTTTCTATTAATGTCTGTTTCAATTCGTCCCCATGAATTTTTAATTACATTACGAATTTATAAATACTTTTTGATTTATGATATTGGTAGGAATTATGTTAAAAAAGTGGATTAAAGAATTAAAATCTTTAATCCACTTTTAGCTATTTTGCTGTCAAAACAACTTTCTCTTTATTTCTCAAAACTTTATAAGCTTGATAACCAAGAATAATTGCCAGAACAAAAAGTACAATCGCAATTATAGTCAACGAAAAATTGCTTTGCATTGTATTGCTATAGATTAAAGTTGCAAGAGCTGTAAGCGTCACTAAAAACATGAATATCATCGGGATTAAAGTAAATAAATAATTCAGCTTTAGATTTGAAATCCAAACGGTAATTGCAAGGAGTGCAATTGCGGCTAGCATCTGGTTCGCGCTTCCGAACAAGGGCCAAATAACCATTGATTGACCGCTGAATGTTAAAGCTCCCGCGATTACAACTGTTATTGATGTAGCAACAAATCTATTCTTTACCAAAATGCTTTGTTCTTTTTTCTCTTCGACTTCAAAAAATTCTTGAAATGAATATCTGCCGAGACGCGTTGCAGTATCGAGCGAAGTTAAAGCGAAGGCAGAAACAGCGAGTGCGGCAAAATTTGCAGCATGTTCTGTTTTTATCCCGAGAAAAGGAATATTATGAATAAAATTTGCAACACCTGAAGAGAATGCCGCAACAGCTCCTTTTGTATTTAATAATTCCAGAAAATGTGTTTGATCTAAAGACGCGACTGAGAGCAGTGCAAGCACCGCGAGTATTCCTTCAATCAGCATCCCGCCGAAGCCGATAATTTTAGCATCAGATTCTTTATCGAGTTGTTTAGAAGTTGTGCCGCTTCCAACAATAGAATGAAAGCCGCTTATTGCACCGCAAGCAACAGTTACAAATAGTGCAGGGAAGAGATAACCGACTTTATCAACCGAAAAAGAAGTTACAGGCGCAAGGTTTACCGAAGGCATTGTAAAAAATAATCCGGCAATTCCGCCAAGAATAAGCGTGTATAGAAAATATGAATTAAGATAATCACGCGGCTGCAACAAAATCCAAACTGGAGTTACAGAAGCGATAAAAATATAGCCAAGCAAAATCAAAATCCAAATATCCTTGCTAAGCTGCAGAGGAAACATATTGCCAAGGTAAATACATGTGAATAAAAGAATTACTCCAATAATTGAAGAAACAAGAAGTGATGTTTTAAAACGAGTAGTTGCTAATCCAAAACCAACCGCTAAAAGAATAAATAATAAAGATGACGTACCGGAACTTGGAATGTGCGTAAAAGTATCTGCAACAATTATTGTGAACACTGCAATAACAAGCAAAAGAGTTGACCACGAAAAAAGTAAAAATAATTTTTTGCCGCTTGTACCAATGTACGTTTCAATGATTTGTCCTATTGATTTCCCTTTATGGCGAACCGAGGCAATGATTGTTGTGTAATCATGAACACCGCCGATGAAAGAAGCACCGATTAAAATCCATAAATAAACAGGAACCCATCCGAAACTTGCAGCAATTATAGGTCCCACAATCGGACCCGCACCGGCAATTGATGCGAAATGATGGCCAAGCAAAACAGGTGATTTTGCCGGGCAGTAGTCAACACCGTCTGCCATCGTGTGCGAGGGCGTTTGGTTATCGTTGGAAATTTTTAATTTGTTCGAAAGAAATGAACCGTAATACTTATAAACTGCGGTGAACATAACCATCGCAAGGAGAATCAAAACAATACCGCTCATAACATCTCTATTTTATAGTTTGGAAATTACAGCGTCGGTTAATTGTTGAGTCGTAGCGGCTCCTTTTTCAAAAACATCCGGTCCGCCTTTCAATTTCAACATATCGTATGTTCTAACTTTTCCTTCTTCTATTACTTTTGCAATTGCGGTTTTAATTTTTCCGGCTTTTTCATTTTCGCCGATATGCTCAAGCATCATTACTGCGCTCATGAACATTGCTATAGGATTTACGATTGAAGGATTTAATTTTTCATATTTAGGCGCAGAACCGTGTGTCGGTTCGAACACAGCAACATTATCGCCGATATTTGCGCTGCATGCAAAACCGAGTCCGCCTATTAATCCCGCGAAACCGTCGCTGATAATATCGCCGAACATGTTTTCTGCAACGATAACACCGTAATCTTCGGGATTTTTTGTCAGCCACATCATCTGCGCATCTATGTTTGTATCCCATAAAGATATTTCGGGAAATTCTTTCGCAATTTCTTTAGCGATTTTAAACATCATGCCGGAAGTTTCGCGGAGTACATTTGGTTTTTCGCAAAGCGTGAGATTTTTATAACCGAATTTTTTAGCATACTCAAAACCGGCGCGTATAATTCTTTCACTCGCTTTCTTAGTAACAATTCGGGTTGATATTGCAAGCTCTTCGCTTGGTACATTTTTAAAATTTATCATTTTGGGATTTGTTTCAAAAGCGTCGCGTACAACTTTGGGAGGATTTGTCCATTCAACTCCAGAATACAAACCTTCTGTGTTTTGCCTGAAAATTACTGTATTAATAAACGGTTCATCGAAAGAACCGTTCATATTCTTTCTTATAAAGTTGAGAGGATTGCCTTTAAATGAGATGCACGGACGAATACAAATATCAAGATTGAAATGCTGGCGTAGTCCAACGATAGGTGAAAAATAAACATATCCTTTATCTTTAAGCGATGGATCAAGTTCTTTCTCAGCTGCATCCTTCGGTTTAGAAGTGATAGCTCCGAATAGAGCAATTTTATGTTTCGCGATTAAATCTATAGATCTCTGCGGAAGAGCATTGCCTTCTTTGCACCAAAATTCCCAGCCGATATCTCCCCAAACGTAATTAGCTTTAAACCCGGCTGCTTCCAACAGTCTAATTGATTCCGGTAAAACAACTTTCCCAATTCCGTCGCCGGGCAATGCTACGATAGTTCTCATTTGTTTTCCTTTAGTTTGAAAAATTTACTTCGCAACTTAGATAGTCTTGTATTATTTGGCAAGAAGTTCTTTATTATTATTGATTCACGCGATTAGAATAGAAAATCGATTTGGAAACTTAATCTATTATCGAGGTTGCCGATTATTTCCGAATAACCACTGCCTAAAGTTTTTTCGAACGGCTTGTGCATCTCGGAATATTTCAATGATAAATCCAATCCAAATTGAGTTTTGTATTTCATAATAATATACCAACGAATGCCTTCGCCGAATAAAGGTGGGTTCGTCATGATGCCGGATAGATCGTTTTCAAATTCATAAACGCGGGAATTATATGAATCTGTTTGGAAAATTATTATGCGGCCATGCAACATTAAATTAGTCATTGGCTGGAATGCAGCATCCTGGAAAAACAAATATCCGTTTTCTCTTGGTGAATCCGTTAATGCAGAAATTGTTACAAGCTCAAAACGGGATCTAAGTTTTATTTTGCTCGAAATATTATAAGCTGCCTCAAATCTATAATTCTGCGAATTTTTTTTAACAATACTATTTTGATTGTTGATTATGGCATCAACAGCTTTATTCTCGTTCTTATACTTAATTCTCAGCTCGGTATTTTTAAAGATTTTATATTTATAGAAAATCAAAAAATCATTTCCTTCCGAAGGGAAACTGTAGTTTGAACTTGTAACTGGAAATCTAAATTGGTCGTAATAAATGTTGAATATCCCAAATTGAGTACTCAGTTGTAAACCCGAATAAAATCCTATTTCATTTTCAGCAGCTCTTTTTTCTCCGAAGGGATTTCCCTTAAATGTTGAATAGTCCTTCGAAAAATTTCTGTAAGAAAAAACAACAGACAAATTTTTGTCTATATAGAAATTGGCTGTGTTTATTGCGGCAAGCGAGTTATTGTTTAAAGCAAACTCGCCGGATAAAAAAAGTCTATTGATTTTTGTATGGTAGGAAGCAGATAAATGCTCAAATTCATTTCTATTAGTGAAGGTTGAGCTAGAAAAGTTATGGCTGTAAGTTGATTTGTAATAGAGAAAACCTAACTTAAACGTTTCACCAAAAGAGTATGATGTAGTTAAACCGAGAATAGTTTCTTTAAGATTATCCTTCTTGTTTATTTCATTGTTGGTTCTATGGTAACCGTCGATAACCAAAGCAGAAATAATATTTGTTGAACTATCTATTGAAGCATCTAAAAAGTGTGAAGAGAAAAACGAACTCACGGACAAATTACCTTTCGATAATTGTAAAGATACACCGCGGAAGAACCGATTCTCATCCGAACTTGTAAATGGAACAGAACCTCGCGGATTTCGTGAAACTGTGCCGATAGCATCCGACCCTTTTGAAAACCCGTATGGACTCCAAATCGACAATCCTTGCCCGAATTCAAAAATGTAATCACCAATAATTATATTTTCAAAAATGACTATATCCTTGATGGATAAATGAAATGAAGTGAAATCAGCGAGCGAGTTTTCCCCGGCATCTTTTTCAAACAAAACTCCTATGTTAATTTTATTAGAGGTGTTTAGTTTAAACCGGTTGTAAATTTTTTGACGAGAACCAGCAAACAAACCATCAGTGAAGCCGCTGCGATTTTGTAAATCATGAACCACACGCGAACGGAAAATTAATTTTGTATCATTAATCAATTGTGAAAGTGAATCAAAAATATTTATTGAATCAGCTGTACTAAAGTTTATAAACGGGATTATTTTATGAAGCAATTCACTATTAAGATTTTCGATATTCATTAACTCGGTTTGTGAATTGATAATTCCGGCTCTATTTCGATAATTAATGATTTCCTGTGCTTCGGCATAATTAAGCAAAGGGATATTGAGCAGATCATTAACCGTTGCAGAATTAATATTGATAGGATTGTTTATTAACTCTTCAAATAAATCACAAATCTGGCTGTCTTCCTGGTCGCGGGTGGCATCTTCAAGAATATTTTCTATTGTGTTTGCAATATTTGTTGTATCGACTTGTGCAAAAATGTAAGATTGTAAAACACATATAACTAAAACTAAAAAATAGTTTTTCATTTGTATTTTTTGCTAAAAACTTATTATCAATCCGAACTGGTGAGTCAGCCCGAGAAGATGATGTGAGGAAACAGCATAATCCAATTGAAGCATTTTATAATTAATCCCGATTCCGCCGGAATATGTATCAGGCTCGTTGGCGGTGCCGAACCGCAATTGTAAAAAATCTAAAAGAAAATATTCTGCGCCAAATCTGAATGAAACGTTGTAACTAATTTCTTTTTTAAGTGCGGCAAACAACTGCAGTTCGTCGAGTACTTTATAACTTATACCTGTCCAAAATACAACCGGGATTTGATTTTCTTCGTTGTTAATAGTTGTTCGTGTAAAATTTTCCAACGAAAAACCAATATTAATATTTCTAGATAGTTCGGCAATTCCGCCCGCATTTAAAATTATGAATCCTTTAGCGCCATAATTTTTAATTGAGATGTTTTTATATGTAGTCGAGATTCCGAAAGAAAAATTATTTGCAAATTTCTTGCCCAATCCCAAAGTCAATTTTGTTTCCTTATATAATTCAAAACCGTAAATCATAAACCCGCCGCTGAGTGTGCCGAATGAAGTTGGTTGAGAAGTTACTCCAAAACCATTTGATAATTCTTTCAATCCGAACGGCGAAGGGGAATAGTAAATTCCGATAGAGTTGGAATTGATTTCTGCCAGACCGGCGGGATTATTAAATAATGAAAATGGATCGGCAGTAAGCGCAACATCTGCGTGAGATAAAGCAACTTGCCGCGCACCGGGATTTTCTTGTGCGAAACTTAAAGTGAGTGTAAAGAGTAGAAACGGTAATATTTTAAATACTCGTTTCATACATCCTTAACTTAAAGGATTGTATAATATTTTTCAAATGTCTATTTTGAAATTAAAAGAAAAAGAGAGTTATATGAAAAAGACAATTTTTGTGATGATTATTTCGTTATTGTCGGTTATTTCATTAAAAGCGCAGGAACTTGATGCCGAAGTGATAGTTAATTATGAACAACTTCCAACTGGTGGTAAAGAAAGGTTGGATAATTTTAAGTATCAGATTCAGGATTATCTTAACAATAATAAATTCACCGGACAAGCTTGGGATGGTGAGAGAATTAAGTGCAGCTTTAATGTTTTCTTCACGGGGTGGGGAAGTGAAACGAGTTATACGGCGCAATTGGTAGTGAGCAGTCAAAGACCGATAGAGGGTTCTTCGCGAAGTTCACTGATGATTTCATTGTTAGATAACAAATGGTCGTTTAATTATGAAAAGAATCAGGCCATGTATTTTAACCAAACAGATTTCGACCCGCTTGTAAGTTTCCTTGATTTCTACGCATATATAATTATCGGTTTCGATATGGATTCATACTATAAACTCGGCGGCTCGGATTATTTTTCTAAAGCGCTTGAAATTGCAGTGAGAGGCGGCAGCAGTAAATTTTCGGACGGATGGCAATCTGAAAGTACATCTTATAATAGAAGAATCCTTGTTGATAATTTGATGAATGCAAAATATCAGCAGCTGCGAATGGATGTTTTCGATTATCATTATAACGGGATTGATTTAATCAATGATCCTCAAAGTAAGCAAACGGCTTATAACAATATTGTTAAACTTGTTAATAATCTTTTCAAAGTTAAAGATCAACTTGATTCAAGAAGCGTTTATTTAAAAGTATTTTTCGATGCAAAGGCAGGTGAAATGGCAGAGTATCTAAGAAATTATCCTAATAAAGAAAGTGTTTTAAGCATCTTAAAAAAGATTGATCCTGCACATACAACAAAGTATGAAGATGCATTAAAATAAAATTTATGATAGGGATTTAATTTCGGAATAAGTTAAATCCCAATTTCATATAATCTGTACTTCTTATAAAGAGTACCATTCATAACATCGGCTCCGCGTTTCATCATTTCATTGTCTTCTAAAACCCAGCTTGCTTCACCAAGAAAAATTCCTAGTTTTTCTGCGCGTTGAACAATTTCCCAATAAAATACTGCATCTAGTCCGCGCTTTTGAAATTCCGGAATTATACCCAATGTTAAAATTCTACTCCAAGTAATTTTTTTCTTCTGCGTAAATAGTTTTAAGAAGTTGAAAGGTAATAATCTTCCGTTCATAGATTTGAAGATTTGATTATAATCCAGCATAACTAAAGCAGCACCAACTACTTTATTATCAATTTCACCAAAAATAACAAGTGAAGGTTCAACTAAAGGTTTTAAGTCCTTTGCAAGAGCATCAATTTCTTCTTCTGTCATTGGAACAAAACCGTAATTTGGCGCCCAAGCTTTATTATAGACATATTTAAATTTCTCCAGATCGGTATAGAAATTTTTCATATCAAGTTGATAAACTTTTACGCCGGATCTTTTCTGTGCAATTTCGGCAACTCTTCTTAGTTTATCTGATTTCATCAACTCTTTATTCTCAATTTTATACGCGTACAAGTCTTTTGCCTTTTGCATTCCGTAATTTTCGCAAAGTTCAAGATAATACGGAGGATTATAAGGCATTAATAATCTGGGTTCGTCATCAAATCCTTCAAGCAGCATTCCATATTCATCGTTTGAAGAAGGATTTGCCGGTCCACGCATTGTGTCGAATCCTTTTGTTTTCAACCACTCTTTTGCCGCGTCAAATAATTTGTCGGCTGCCTGTTGATCGTTTATGCATTCGAAGAAGCCGAAGAATCCTACTTTATCGTTATGATGTTTATTGTGTAAGTCGTTTTTAATTGCTGCAATTCTGCCAATCAATTCGCCGTTCTTTTCGGCAAGGAATAATTCCATTTCGGCATGTTGGAAAAACGGATTTTTTGTTTTATCCAAAATCTTCTTTTTGTCATACAAAAGCGGAGGAACCCAAAAAGGATTATCTTTATAAATCTTCCATTGAAGTTTTAAGAATCTATCTAACTCACTTTTGTTTCGGACGGGTAGAATTTCTACGTCAGACATTTAACCTCTCAAATAAAAAGGTTGCTCGAAGTTTTATTCAAAAAATAAATAATAATTTCCAAACAACCTTTTACGAATTATTAGATTAGTCCGATTTCTTTACCGACTTTTTTAAAAGTATTGATAATATAATCAAGATGTTCATCTTCATGTGTTGACATGTAGCTTGTACGCATCATTTGTCTGCCTTGAGGAACACCGGGTGAAATAAACACATTAACAAATACTCCTTCATCATAAAGTCGGCGCCACATTTGGAATGCGCGCGCATCGTCGCCAACAATTACCGGTACAATAGCAGTTCTGCCTTCGATAATTTTAAAACCGGCAACAGATAATTCTTTACGAACTTTATCGGAGTTGCTTATAAGTTTTTCAACACGCCAAGGTTCTTGTTCCAGAATATCAAGTGCAGCGAGAGCAGCAGCAACAGCGGCAGGAGTTGGTGATGCGCTGAATATTAGAGCGGATGAATGGTGTTTCAAATAATTAATCACTCTTTCGGCGCCGGCAACAAAACCACCGAGAGAAGCAAATGTTTTGCTGAAAGTACCCATTGTTAGATCGACATCTTTTTCAAGATTAAATTCGCTTGCGGTACCGCGTCCGCCTTTGCCAATTACTCCAACCGAATGAGCATCGTCAATCAAAAGTTTTCCGTTATACTTTTTGGCAAGTTCAACTAATTTTGGTAAATCAACAATCTCGCCGCCGGTACTGAATACGCCGTCGCTCACAATTAATTTGCCGGCTTCGATCGGTATTTTTTGAAGTACGCGCTCAAGATCAACCATATCGTTGTGTTTGTAACGCACAAGTTCGGCAGTCGCACCTCGCGCCATCATTTGTCCTGCAACTATACACGCATGGTTATCTTTGTCGGAAACAACATATTCGCCGCGCTGAACTAATGTGGGAATAATTCCCTGTGCAGTTTGATAACCGGTGCTGTAAAGTAAAACAGCTTCCGTACCGAAAAAATTAGCGAGTCGTTTTTCCAATTCAATATGAAGATCTAAAGTACCTGTCAAATATCTCGAACCCGAACAACCGGTGCCGTATTTTCTAACAGCTTCTAAAGCAGCTTCTTTTACTTTTGGATGAGCGGTTAAACCGAGATAATTATTCGATCCAGCCATTACAACTTTTTTGCCTTCAATTTGAACTACCGGGCCTTCATTTTCTTCTATAGGTCTGAAATAAGGATAGAATCCCATCGCCTTTATGTCGTCGGCGCGGGTAAATTCGTAACACTTCTTGAATAAATCCTCCAAAAATTCCTCCAGATTATTATTCTATATTGATTTTTTTATGTTAATAAAAATTACTTAATTAGAAATGATAATTAATGCAAACAATATAACGAAATTTAATAATTTATTAACACTATGAACTCTAAAATAATATCTGTAGTAACAGGCGCTTCGGGCTTTGTTGGAAGCAATCTAGTTGATCGGTTAATTGCCGAGGGGCATCATGTAAAATGTATTCTTCGTAAATCAAGTTCGAAACGCTGGCTTGAGGGTAAACCTGTTGAAATTATTGACTGCGGTTTATTTGATAAAGATGCTTTGAAAAATGTATTGAAAGATGCCGACTATTTATTCCATATCGCGGGAGTTGTAAAATCCAAAAAAGAAGAAGGATACTATAAGGGTAATGTTGAAACCACACGCAATCTTTTAGATGCGCTTTGTGAAACGAACACTAAAGTTAAACGAGTTGTAATTACTAGTAGTCTTACAGTTTGCGGACCTTCGGTAAACGGGAAACCATGCACGGAAGAGACAAATGAAAAACCGATTACTACATACGGCAGAAGTAAACTTGCACAGGAAAACCTAGCCAAAAAATATATGGATAAATTACCGATTACAATTATCCGTCCCCCTGCAGTGTTCGGACCGCGCGATACCGAGATATACCTTGTATTCAAAACTTATAAAGCAGGTTTAATGACATTGGTTGGTTTTGATAAAAAAGAATTAAGTTTGGTTTATGTGGATGATCTTGTAAACGGTATTTATCTTGCGGCTGTTACTGAAAAGGCAATCGGGCAAACATATTTTATTTCGGCAGAAGAAATTAATACATGGCCGCAGGTAAGTGGGTTTATAGCAAAAGCTTTCGGGCGCAAAGCGCTGAATGTGCGGTTTCCACATTGGCTTGTTTATACTGTCGCGGCATTTGCACAGTTTTTTGCGATGTTCAGTTCGCAGCCTGCAACTTTTAATTTAGAAAAAGCTAGAGACTTTGTACAAAAAGCTTGGACTTGCGATATTTCAAAAGCTAAAAAAGATTTGAGTTTCAGACAATCATTATCAATTGAAGAAGCGATGATTAAAACTATTGAATGGTACAAAGAAATGAAATGGCTTTAAAAGTGTAGAGTTTAGATTGATGAGTATAGAGTTCATAACTCGATACTCTGTATTTATCACTCTTCACTAATTATTTTTAGCACCTTCTTTAATCCAGGTTACAACTCCATCAATTTGGTTTTTTGTTAATACCGGATATCCGACAGGCGGCATAGGATTAGCGCTTATTCCTTTAATTGCCCATGCAAGACTGCTGTTATCCGGGTAACCAGGTGCAACTACTAGGTAACTAGCGGTAGTGTTTGAATGATCTGTCAAACTCAATCCACCCGCACGGTCAACAGCATTATGACAATAACTATTATTGCATTTGTAATCAAATACTATTTGAAGGTGTTCAGAGTAGCTAACATTACTTGATGGAATTACTCTTTTGTCAATATCCTCAATAGTGTTTGTGTCATCGCAAGATGTAATAAATATTGCTAAAAAGATCGATATCAATCCAAGTGGAATAAAGGTATTCTTCATATTATTCTCAAAAACTTTGTGCAAAGATATTTTTAGTTTGGGTGGAATTCAATCCTATAATTCGGTTTCTTGAAAATTATTATCTTACAAAAGGAAAAATTTCTTATGGAGTTTAATATGAAAAGTAAAATAAAAATGTATCTCGTGTTTGCCGTTTTATTTATTACGGCATTTAATCTTTCAGCGCAAAATTTATTAAAGTCTGGACCAATGATTGGATATTCAGCTATGCGCGAAGTATGCCTTTGGGTTCAAACAACTTCCTCGGCAAAAGTAAAATTCGAATATTGGAATATGAATGAACCTAAAAAGAAATTTTTCACCAAAGAGGTTTTAACAAAAGAAGATGAGGGATTTACAGTAAAATTAGTTGCCTGTAATCTTGAACCGGGGCAAAAATATGAATACACTTTATTAATCAATGGAAAGAAAATCGAGAGACCTTATGAATTAAAATTTCAAACACAAAAATTATGGCAATGGCGCGAAGATCCGCCAGAAATAAATTTTGTAACAGGGAGCTGTTTATATATCAATGAAGAAAAATATGACCGTCCCGGCAAACCATACGGCAGCGAGTATGAAATATTAAAAAGCATATATAATAAGAAACCGGATTTTATGTTATGGCTTGGCGATAACTGGTATTACCGCGAGGCGGATTGGGATAGCTGGAGCGGTATTATTCATCGCATTACACACACACGTTCTTTGCCGGAACTTCAACCTGTTCTTGGTTCGATGCATCATTATTCAATTTGGGATGATCATGATTTCGGCCCGAACGACAGCGACCGCGGATTTTGGAATAAGGACAACACTTTGGCAGCATTTAAATTATTTATTCCGAATCCTTCTTTTGGGATTAACGGCAAGCCGGGTATTACTACTTTTTTCCAATGGGGTGATATTGATTTCTTTCTAATGGATAATCGGTTTTATAAAACACCAGATTATAGAAAAACTGATTCCAACAGGGGAATTCTTGGTGATGATCAAATTGAATGGTTGATGGATAATTTGGCAAAGAGTACAGCACCTTTCAAGTTTATTGTTATTGGTGGACAGGTACTGAATCCGGTTGAAAAAAATTATTTAGAGACATATGCAAATTATCCCGAAGAGAAAGAAAAACTTTTGAGTATGATTTTAAAAGAGGGGATTGAGGGCGTAATATTTTTAGATGGCGATCGGCATCATTCAGAAATTACTAAGTTGGAAAGGAAAGGAACTTATCCGTTATATGATTTTACTATTTCATCCTTTACTGCCGGAGTTTCTCCTGGTAAAGATGAACAAAACACTTTAAGAATTCCCGGCACTTTATCGGATCAGCATAATTTTGCAATGTTTAACATTTCCGGTCCGCGTAAAAATAGAGTTTTAAAATGTACCGATTACGATGTTAATGGAAATGTACTTTGGGAATTTTCGGTTAATGAAAATGAGTTAAAGAATACGAAGTAGTCAAATATAATTTGACTGAAATATTCTATATTCATACCTTTGCGCAAGTTATTTGATACAACTTGTTTCCTATGTATGGGGCTATAGCTCAGTTGGGAGAGCGCTTGAATGGCATTCAAGAGGTCATCGGTTCGAACCCGTTTAGCTCCACAAGTTTTTAATTTGTATATGTACTACGTTTATATTTTATTCCGCCCATCTGCAAATATTTTCTACACTGGTTCAACTAATAATCTTGAAAGAAGAATTAGTCAACACAATGCCGGTTATTCAAAATCTACAAAACGGGGCATTCCATGGAAGTTATGTTATTCTGAAGAATACTGTGATCGTTCTTCGGCTATGAAACGTGAATCTGAAATCAAAGTCACGTTTATATCCAGAGATTAATATCTCCGGGAGAGCGTCCCGAATGAAATTCGGGAAGGTCATCGGTTCTCCAGAAGGGACTCCTGCGGAGGAACCCGTTTAGCTCCACACTTCTATATTTTATCCTGTCTTCATAGTATAATTCTTATATCCCTTTCAAAAGAAAATTTGTAAATTATAAGCGCAACTTACTTTATTCATATTCATGGGGAATTTATGAATACGTTGGGGATAATAGGCGGAATAGGACCCGAATCTACAATTGATTACTACCGATTATTTGTATCAAAGTACCGAGTAATTCGTAACGATGGCAGTTATCCTTCATTGTTGATTAATAGTATCAACATGAAAAAAATGCTCGATTTAATTTCAGTCGGGGAATATGATGAAGTAACAAGTTTTATTACTGAAGAATTAAACAAACTGGCAAAGGCAGGGGCGGATTTCGGATTACTTGCATCAAACACTCCACATGTTGTCTTTGATAAAATAAAAGAAACATCATCAATTCCATTAATAAGTATTGTAGAAGCAACATGCGAATATGCAAAAAATCTTAATGTTAAAAGAGCCGGACTTTTGGGCACCAAGTTTACAATGCGCGGTGGATTTTATCAGAAAGTTTTTAGGAATAATGGTTTCGAAGTTATTCTGCCTGAATCAATTGATATGGAATTAATTCATAACAAATACATGAATGAACTTGTGAAAGGGAATTTCTTACCAGAAACAAAAAAATATTTTTTGAGTGTAATTGACGGATTAATTAATGAACATAATATTGATTGCCTGATTTTAGGCGGAACCGAACTTCCGCTTTTATTAAAAGATAAACATTACAGAGGCATCGAATTATTAAATACAACCCAAATTCATGTTGATGCGGCAATTAAGGAATTATTTCTATAAACTAATACCCGGTTTCTACCTTTTGGACTAACGAATTTATTTGTTGAAAACTGCTTTGAAGTTTTCTTAATTCATGTTCCAGTTTATAAATCTTATAGGATTCCAAAGATTCTCTCCCGCCTAAAAGCCAATTAACATCGCAGCCAAGCCGTAGTAATTTTGCGAGCACTTTTGAACCAGGTTCTCTTTTACCGCTAATATATTGCTGTAATTGTTGAGGAGAAATATTCATGGCATCGGCAAGTTTTTTTAGAGTACCAAATTTCTGTTTGGCAAACCATCTCATTCTTTCACCAATTCCTGCCTGCATTTTTTCATCGGTAAAGAGATCAAGATTTTCGGTGTATTCAGTATCGAAAAGGTTTAGTTCAAATTGATACTCGTCGATAATCTCCTTTATTTGTTTGTAAAGGTCGTCATCAAATTGCGGACTTTCATTCAAAAGAAAGGAAAGGGTGTGGACTTTCATACCGAGTTTTTCGGCAATAACGCTGTGTTTTATTCCAAGCGTATGAATAAGATACTTTATTTCTTCCTGCTTTGTCATATAGGATTCCTTTGAATCATTAAGCAGAATCGCGACTAAAAATAGTAAAAATTATTCAAAATGTTAAGTTTTAGTTTCATATTTGGGTTAGTTTTAATTAGTTGATATTTGAATTGATTTTAATAATTTCAGTTTTATCAAAACCAATTATTCAATATTTTAGCCATGTATGAAATTATTCTCATTTACTAAAGATCACAGTTATATTCTCAAAATTGCATTACCAGCAATTGCCGGGTTGTCAACTCAAATGATAGTATCGTTGGTAGATACTGCAATGGTTGGCCGACTTCCAAATCCGGAATACTATTTAGCTGCAATGGGACTTGGAGTTTTTGCAACATGGGCAATTGTCAGTTTTTTTTCAAGTCTCGCAACCGGCACTCACGTTTTAATTGCAAGAAGATATGGTGAAAAAGATTTTGTCGGCTGCGGAAAAGTATTAAACACTTCGTTGATATTATCTTTAATACTCGGAATATTTGTCAGTTTCTTGGTCGTTTATTTCTCTTTTCACATTGCAGGTTTTTTTTCCGTCGATAAGAAAGTTGGTTTTTATGCGGGTGAATATCTTCATTATCGTTTTATGGGAATTCCGTTTTTTCTGATGACGGTTTCATACAGGGGATTCTTTTTTGGAATCGGTAATACAAAAATTTTCATGTATTCCGGAATTCTCACAAACTTTCTGAATATTATATTTAATTATATTTTCATATACGGCGCATTTGGAATTGAAGGAATGGGATTAGCAGGTGCAGGGCTTGGTTCCACTTTAGCTACAATATTCGATTTTTTGTTTTATTTCAGTATTTCATCTTTATATAATTATAGGAAGAAGTATCACTATTTCAAAAATTTTAGATTTATAAAAGATATAGCAGAAAAAATAATAAGAATATCTTTGCCTGTTTCACTTCAAAATATTTTTATACTTATTGGATTTTTAAGTTTTATTGCAATCACAGGTTTTATTGGTATTAAAGAACAGGCTGCAAGTAATATAGTTTTTTCTGCATTACTTATTTCTTTAATGCCTTGTTTTGGTTTTGGAATTGCGGTTCAAACTTTAGTTGGCAATAGTCTTGGCAGCGGAAATTATGAGCAAGCAAAACATTATGGTTATGAAACCAGTCGGTTGGCAACTATTTACACGTTTGTAGCTGGAATGATATTCTTCTTTTTGCCTCGTGTTGTATTAATTTTAACAACTAACGATCAAAATGTTATTGAAACTGCAGTACCTGCAATGAGGATTGCCGGACTCGGTCAGATATTTTATTCAATTGGAGTTGTACTTGCAAATGGACTTCAGGCAGCCGGAAAAACACTATTCGTTATGACTGCAGAGGTTTTCGCAAATTGGTTTGTTTTTGTTCCGATTGCATACTTTTTGGGGGTATATCTTGAATTCGGATTAATTGGTGCCTGGGCAGCTTTACCGTTTTATGTGATAGTTTATGCCGGTATTGTGTTTGTAAAATTTAAGTTTGGAAATTGGGAAGGATATAAGAAAGTATAGATATTTTTGTACTAATAATTAAACTTGACAATATTATGGTATAGGGATATATTAAGACCGTAAAATTAAACATGATGAAAAAACTACTCATATTGTCACTTGTATTCGCTTGCGGCGTAATTTACGCAGGGGCAATACTAATCAATTTTCAAGCGACAAGCCGGAACGGTAATGTAGTTATAACCTGGCAAGCATCTTCGGAAGTAAATCTAAAACATTATGTTATTGAAAGAAATACTGTAAAAGGTAGTTTTGTTGAGATCGCAACAGTGAATCCCAAGGCAGATCACAATTATGAATATATTGATCAATCTGCGTATAAAACTTCAGACGTATTTTATATTTACAGATTAAAAATTGTAGATAACGACGGCTCAGTTTCTTATTCGGGCGAATTCAGAGTTTTGCATGATCAGACTACCGGCGTAAAAAGAACTTGGGGAAGCATTAAAGCTTTATTCCGCTGATATAATTTCTTAAAATAATTCCTATCTAATTTTACAAATGATTAATTCCGATCAAAAAATTTTTCTCGCGTCAAAATCACCGCGTCGTAGAAAGTTATTAAAACAACTTGGAATAAAATTCAAATCATTTTCTGTTGATCTTCGCGAGGAAGTTTTTGACGGCGAACATCCTATTCAAACAGTCAAACGACTTGCATTGCATAAATCCGATGAGGCAACAAAAAAAATAAAAAGCGGCATTGTGATTACCGCAGATACAATCGTTGTTTTGGATAAAGAAATAATCGGTAAACCTAAAAATGAAAAAGATGCAGGTAAAATATTATCAAAACTTAGCGGAAAAACTCATATCGTTTATACCGGTTTTGCAATTAAAAACATCGAGAAGAATAAATTAATCTTGGATTATGAAAAGACGGAAGTAACATTCAGAAAATTATTACCTAAAGAAATAAAAGATTACATCGCTTCCGGGAGTCCGATGGATAAAGCCGGTGCTTACGGAATTCAGGATGATTTCGGCGCAGTATTTGTTCAAAGAATTAACGGGTGTTATTATAATGTAGTCGGTTTACCCCTGGCAAAAATTTATAAATCGCTTCTGGAAATTTTGTGAATTGTTTAACCAATCTTTGTCATCACTTCATACTTTGTACCTACAATATGTATTTGTGTGTGCTTTTTACAAATGGCATTTTTATTAAAAATGCATGTGGGTAGAAATTCCGCTTAAACTATCTTAAAAAAATATTATTTCTAGATTTAAAATTAGCGTATCGTCTGCATGATTGGCAAAATGCTAAAATATTTTCTTCAT
Organism: Bacteroidota bacterium; assembly: GCA_023397505.1. GTDB lineage: Bacteria > Bacteroidota > Ignavibacteria > Ignavibacteriales > Melioribacteraceae > JAEWUC01. The sequence goes on from JAEWUC010000007.1 coordinate 169,154, forward strand.
AGAGCCTTACCAATTTGTAGAGGTAAATTAATAATCGTATAAGGAAACTTTCTCTTGACCTTAATATCCTTGATTTTAGAGACCACTGTTATTATTTTGGCAACACTTAAAACACAAAAAGACGGAGGACAACATGGCATCTGAAGATAATGGTTTAGGAAAAGGTTTGTTGGTTGGATTTTTAACCGGCGCAGCAGTCGGTTCAATTATTGCTCTTTTGTTTGCCCCTAAATCCGGCAAAGAATTAAGGCAGGATATTAAAGTAAAATCCCAGGATTTTATGGATGATGCCGAACAGTATTTGGCAAACGCGAAAGACAAAGCTTCACAATTAATAAATGAAGGGAAAAAGAAATCTGAAAAATTAGTTGCAGAAGCTAAAGAAAAAGTTGATACTCTTTTAGGCGAAGCTGAAAAAATTCTTAGCGATGCAAAAGATAAAACAGGCGGATATATTCATTCCGGAAAGGAAAAAGTTGAAAAAGAAAGTGATAGATTAAAATCAGCCATTAAAGCGGGAATGGAAACTTATAAATCCGAAAAAGAAGCATAAAAGATCATGACAGTATTAGATATTTTCCTCATCATATTAATTCTCGCTGCAACTGCTTTATGTCTTTATGTAATTGTGTCTTTAAAAAAATCAATTGAACAAATTGAACAATTGCAAAAGGACGTAAAGCAGCTTGTGGAAAATACAATCCCTGTATTGCATAATATTAATGAAGTTACTACAAAGGTAAATAGAATTGTAAACGAAGCCGAAGGTTATTGGGATGAATTAGATCATTCTATAAAAAATTTGAAAGCAAAGGCAGCAAACTTAACTTCATTTACCCGTTTTCGAGATGCGGAAAATCCTGCCCAAGATCTTATCAAAAATTTAAAAGCTCTTTCCAAAGGCATTGCTGTTTTTTGGACCGAGTATAAACGAAAGTAACTTAATCTGATCATATTAAGGAGAAATAATCTTGAAAGAGTACAATCCAGAAGCTATACGCAATATAGCATTTATTGGTCACGGAGGAAGTGGAAAGACTACTATTTCCGAGTTGTTGCTTTTTACAGGTGGAGAGATAAACAGGATAGGAAAAGTTGAAGAAGGCAATACCACTTCCGATTTTAATCAAAATGAAATTGATCGAAAAATTTCTATTTCGGCAGCGCCGCTTCATCTTGAATGGAATAATACTAAGATAAATATGCTTGATACCCCAGGATTCCCGGATTTTATAGGGCAAGTTATTTCCAGTTTGACTGTAGCCGATCTTGGAATTTCAGTTATTAAAAGTGCTGAAGGTATTGAAGTCGGTACAGAATTAACTTGGGAGTATATTCGTAAAAATAAACTGCCAGCAGCTATTATTATTAATAAGGTTGATAACGAACATTCTAAGTTTTTTGAAACTGTACAGCATGCAAAAAACAGGTTAAGCACAGATGCAACAGTCGTCGCTTTCCCTGCAAAGGAAGGATTGAATTTCAGCGCTGTTGTTGATTTGGTTAAAATGAAACTTGTTGCTTATGGCGATGTTAATTCAAAAAAAGTATCAGTCGATGATATACCAGCCGATTTAAAGGAACAAGCAACAAAATTGCGCGAAGAGTTGATTGAAAAAGTTGCTGAATCCGACGAAGATTTAATGAACAAATTTTTTGAAGAAGGATCATTGAGTGACGAAGAGTTGCTCAAAGGTTTAAAAAAATCGATTGTAAATGGAGCGTTAATACCGGTATTTCCCTTCTCGGCAACAAAAGGTGTTGGAACAAATACATTTCTAGATTTTGCTTCAAATTACTTCCCCGCGCCCAATGAAAGAACAGCCGTTGAAGCTTCTATGAAAGAAGGTGGGAACAAAGTAAAAATTAATTGCGATCCCAACGGTGAACCGGCATTATTTATTTTCAAATCTTTATCGGAACAGCATGTCGGCGAACTTTCGATCTTTAAAGTTTATTCCGGTACTCTCACACCCGGTATGGATTTAGTAAATACTCACAAAGAAAAAATTGAACGTCTTGGTCAATTGTTTGTGCTTAACGGACACAATAGAAAAGAGGTTGCTAAGCTTGGTGCGGGTGATATTGGTGCGGTTGTAAAATTAAAAGACAGTCATACCGGTGATACTCTTTGCTCTAAAAATTTTACAATTTTATTGCCCGAAATTGATTACCCCGAACCGGTAATTCGTTTTGCGGTTAAACCGAAAGCTAAAGGTGATGAAGATAAAATTTCTGCTGCACTTCATACAGCACACGAAGAAGAACCGACGCTTAGAACAAAGTTTGATCCTGAAATTTCTCAAACAATAGTTTCAGGCCAAGGAGAATTGCAGTTAAATCTTGCTATAAAATTGTTGAAGGATCGTTACGGTGTTGAAGTTGAATTGGTTGAGCCGCGAATTCCATACCGCGAAACTATCCGAGGAAGATGCGATGATTCGGAATTTAAACACAAAAAACAATCCGGCGGTCGCGGTCAGTATGGTCACGTTCATTTGAAATTAGAACCTCAACCGCGCGGCGTAGGATTTGAATTTGTTGATGCAATTGTTGGTGGTGTTGTGCCCGGAAGATTTGTTCCTGCCGTAGAAAAAGGTCTCAAAGAAATAATGGCTAAAGGAATTCTTACAGGAAGTAAAGTAATAGATATAAAAGTAACTTTGTTTGACGGCACCTATCATGCAGTAGATTCGGATGAAGTTTCATTTAAAATTGCAGCATCGCAAGCTTTCAAAAAAGGTTTTATGGAAGCCAAACCAATTTTGCTCGAACCGATTTACGATATTACTGTAAAAATCCCTGAGGAATTTATGGGTGATGTAATGGGCGATATTTCATCACGCCGCGGTAAAATACAAGGTATGGATTCGGAAAGCCCGTTCCAAATTATTAAAGCAAAAGTTCCGCTCTCGGAATTACATAAATATTCCACACAACTTAGAAGTTTAACTTCGGGACGCGGTATGTTCTCAATGGCATTTTCAAACTACGAAGAAGTACCAAAAGAAGTCGAAGCAAAAATTGTTGAGGAATATCAAAAGCATAAAGAAGAGGAAGCTGAATAATCCGAGCTTAAAGGCGGAAATAACTTTCCGCCTTTTTTATTTATTTGACAGAATATTTTTATTTTGCACACCGGATTACAGACATCAACCAAATTGATAAAATTTAATCAGTATTGTCTGTAAATCTTTAATCTATTCTAAAAAATTGCATGTATTTTAATATGGAAAAACTCTGGTCACCCTGGCGTTCGCAGTATATCGATTCTTTTAATACCGGAAAAGGAAAAACATCGTGTGTTTTTTGCGATGCTGTAATCGAAAGTATTAAGGATGATAATTGCCTTAAAATTTTTGAAGATAAAAGTTGCTTTGCTATGCTTAATCTTTACCCTTATAACAGCGGCCATACGCTGGTAATTCCTAAAAAACATGTTTCCAAGTTGGAAGAGCTGAACGAAGATGAATTGATGGAAATGATGAAAATTACCAAACTGGTTATGAAAGCGCTTGAATCAATTATGAAACCGCAAGGATTTAACTTTGGAGCTAATTTAGGTAAAGCTGCTGGTGCCGGAATTGATGATCATATCCATTTTCATGTATTACCAAGATGGAACGGCGATACTAACTTTATGCCGGCAATCGGCGAAGTGAAAATAATTTCTCAGGATTTATTACAAACAAAAAAAATGCTCATTGAAGCAATAAAAAAATTATAAACTAAAAGCAGATAAAAATGAAAAACCAAATTAAAGTTCTAATAGCACCGAATAGTTTTAAGGAATGTGCCGACTCAGTTGAAATCTCTACATTGATGAAAGCGTCTTTCAACAAATATATCCCTGACTCCTTAAAACCGCTTATACAATTTATTAATCAACCAATTGCCGATGGCGGCGACGGTTTCCTCGAAGTGTGCAAGAATGCACTCGGACTTGAAACATTACATTTCGAAGTTGCACACGCGTATGATGATGAGAAGTTTTTTATCCCCGCAGGATATTCGGTAGAAAACAAAACTCTTTATGTTGAAAGTGCAGATATCCTTGGCTTGAAAACAATACCGGAAGAAAATCGTAAACCGATGCTTTTATCATCGCGGGGTATTGGTGATTTAATTATGCAAGTACTCGATGGAGTTGAAACTGGTTTCATGCATGTTAATAAATTAGTTATTGGAATTGGCGGAACAGGCACAAACGATTTGGGTATGGGAATGATGGAAGTTTTTGGACTGGAATTATTTGATAAAAACGACAAGCAGCTTGAAGTGCTGCCGAAGAATTTCAATTTAGTAGAAAAAATTGCCGTGCCCGAAGGTGAACTGCCGTTCGAAATTGAAATGATTTATGATGTTGAAAATCCTTTAATGGGATTGCGCGGTGCTTCTAAAGTCTTTGGAAAACAAAAAGGAGCCACCGAAGATGAAGTCGAAGAACTTGAAAGAGGATTCAGCAATTTATTGAAGCAAATGGAAGTTGATGAAAAAACGATTTCGGAATTAAGCGGTGCCGGCGGTGGTTTAGCCGCGGCGTTAAAATTATTTTTTAATGCCAAGGAAAAAACAGCTACTAAATTTATTGAAGATGAGCTTGGTATTAGTAATACAAAACTTGATTACGATGTTGTAATTACCGGCGAAGGTAAATACGATTTCCAAAGTTATATGAATAAAGGCGCTATGATTATTGCGAGCCGTTTTCTCGAAAAAGAAGTACCTGTTTATTTCGTATGCGGAATTTCCGAAGGAGATTTACCCGAAAGCGATCACCTTTTTGTTATTGAATTATCCGAATATTTCGATTCCATTGAAGAGTCGATTAAGAACTTTGACAAAGGCATCGATATCGCATGTAGAAAAATCAGTAAAAGTTTAATCCAAATGATATCTAAAAAAGAAACAAAGAATTAATTATTACTTTTAGGAAATATTGATGGACAATATAGAACTTCTAGAAAAACTTAGGGTACCTGCTTTGGATGAAATTCTCGGCAAAAAATTTCCCGTTCTCAACGACGGTTTTGTACGCGTTGTTGATTATATGGGAACCGACGAATCAATTGTTCAAGCTGCTCGAGTTTCTTATGGTAAAGGAACAAAAAAAGTTACGGAAGACCACGGATTAATACGCTATCTTCTGCGCAACCGCCATACAACTCCGTTTGAAATGTGCGAAATTAAACTCCACGTTCGCGTACCAATGGATGCTTGGCGCCAGTGGATTCGTCACAGAACTGCAAATATTAACGAATACTCGACCCGTTATTCAATTGCTATAGATGCATCGCAAAAAACAAATCATGATGAATGGCGCATTCAAGCGTTGGATAATAAACAGGGCAGCGACGGATTCTTAGATATTGAGACCGGTAAAAAATTATCAACCCGCGAAGAAGAATTGCAAAATTATGCACGTGAAGTTTACCAGGAAAGATTAAACCTTGGCGTGGCACGCGAACAGGCGCGCAAAGACCTGCCGCTTTCAACTTATACCGAGGCATATTGGAAAGTTGATCTTCACAATCTTCTTCGCTTTCTCGAATTAAGAATGGACAGCCATGCTCAATATGAGATCCGCGCTTACGCAAATGTAATAGGTAATGAAATTGTTTCCCGGTGGTGTCCTGTTGCATGGGAAGCATTCAAAACATACTATATGAATTCAATAAACATAACGTCTATCGAAATTCCTTTATTAAAGATTATTATTGCCGGGCAAAAAGAAGAAGCGCGTAAAACAGCAGATGATCTCGGCTGGTTAAAAATGAAAGATGGTGTCCTTTCAAAAAACCGCGAACGCAGTGAATTCGAAGCTAAACTTGATAAACTCGGACTCTCAAAACCCTGGTGATTACATAATCATGTAGTGATTCAAATTTTGGATTGCTTTATCCCTGCCGATTGAAAATATTCGCGCAATCTTAATCGGGGGGATTATGAGAGCAATAAAATATTTCTTATTAATATTTTGTTTATTAATAATATCAAACTGCCGCGAAGGAATTGTGGAATTTGACAACACAGTTAAAACAGGTGATCTTTTTATAACATCAAATCCAAACGGTGCTGAGATATTTTTTGATTATAATAAAACAGGCAAAACTACTCCTGATAGTTTGTTAGGAATTCAGCCTGGCAATTATTCGGTTACTGTTCGATTGCTGGGATATGGAGAAGAAACCGTAAATGTAGATGTTGTTGCTGGCCAGAAGAAAAACGTGAACGTAAAAATAAATTATTAAAGAGTTTCACAATGATTGATATATCAACATTATTATTGTACACTACCGGTGCTTTCATAATCATTGTATCTCCGGGGCCCGATTTTCTTTATGTAGCTACCCGCGGAATTGCACAGGGAAGCAAAGCCGGTATTCTTTCTGCAGCCGGAATAAGCATAGGGTTAATATTCCACACAGCATTAGCGGCATTTGGTTTGTCTGCAATTCTTAATACTTCCGATATTGCATTTCAAACTGTAAAATATATAGGTGCAGGGTACTTGTTTTATCTTGGAATTAAAACAATTATTAGCAAAGGTAAATTGAACCTTGAAGACGATGATAAAAAGATGGACAATATTTCAATTGTTCGTCAGGGAATTTTTACAAATGTTTTCAATCCGAAAGCGATAGTAACATTTATGGCTTTTATTCCTCAATTTGTAAACCCGCTTGATAAAAATGCTACCGTACAGATTATATTGCTCGGCGGGATTATTTCTTTCCTTGCTGTTGCTTGGTTTGGTCTTGTAGGATTTTTCTCCGGTTATATTGGTTCATGGCTATCGAAAAATATTTTATATCAAAGGATCATTCAATACATCAGTGGAAGTGTATTGATCTTTCTAGGTCTGCGTCTTGTCCTTACTAAAAGGGGAAAGTAGGTTTTTATCTCTTTCTGTGTTGGTGCTTTTGTGAAAAAAGTTATAGTAGCGGCTGTATCGATAAATAATGTTATCGGAAAGAATGGCAAAATACCGTGGCATTCGCAGGAAGAACTTTCTCACTTTAAAAATACTACTTCGGATTTTCCGGTTTTAATGGGACGAAGAACGTGGCAGTCACTGATCAAACCTCTTGAGAACCGATTAAACATTATTCTTTCACGCGATAAAGCATTAAAGCCGGGGCATGAAAACGTGCACGTATTCAACTCTTTTAATAATGTTTTACAGTATTGTGAAAAAGAAAAATTCGGAAAAATATTTATAATAGGCGGCGGAGAAATTTATAAAGAAGCAATTAATTTTTGCGACGAGATAATCCTTTCTAAAATGAATTTTGAAACGGACGGCGATGTGTTCTTTCCTGAAATAAAAAGTGAAACATGGAAAGAAATATCAAAGAAAGTGTTTACTGATTTCACCGTTCATTACTATATTAGAAAGTGATTTTATGGAAAAGATGAAAATTGTCGCAAAAAATTAAAATACTCCCGGAAAACCTCGCCAACAAAATAGCCGCGGGTGAAGTAGTAAACCGCCCGGAATCTGTAGTAAAAGAATTGATGGAAAATTCTGTTGATGCCGGTGCAAAAAATATTGATGTTGTTATAAAAAATGCGGGTAAAAATCTAATTCAAGTTGTTGATGACGGCAGCGGAATGAATGAAGATGACGCAGTGCTTTGCATTCAACGGCATGCTACAAGTAAAATCTCATCTGTTGAAGACCTTGAAGCGATAAATACTTTTGGTTTCCGTGGCGAAGCCTTGGCTTCGATTGCTTCTGTAAGTATATTCGAATTAAAAACAAAGCAGAATAACGATGAACTCGGTACGATTGTTAAGATCGGCGAAGATTCTCAAGTAATAAAAGAAAAGGATTCATTCCAAAACGGCACTTCTATTTCTGTTAAAAATTTGTTTTACAATGTTCCCGCACGTAGAAACTTTCTAAAAAGTAATGCAACGGAATTAAAACATATTATCGAGGTTTTTAACAAAATTGCACTGAGCTATCCTGAAATCAGCTTCAAATTTTTTAATGACGACGACATTGTTTTTGATTTTTCTGCCGGAACAATTGAAGACAGAATGAAGCAGGTTTTTGCAGATAACATTCTTGATGGGGTACTCGAAGTTAAAGAAATCACAGACTATATAAGTCTTACCGGATATGTTGCAAAACCGGCATATCTTCGCAAAAGTAAGGGTGATCAATACTTATTTTTAAATAAAAGATATGTAAGCAACCGAACCGTTAATCATGCTGTGTTCACTTCTTTTGAGAATATTTTGGAAAAGGGTGATTACCCGTTCTTCGTTTTGTTTTTAACTATTGATCCGCACAAGGTTGATGTGAATGTACATCCTTCCAAGCTTGAAGTTAAATTCGACGACGAAAAAGAAATTTATACATTTGTGCAAGCAGTAATTAAGAAAACGTTGGGCAGTTTCGACCTTGTCCCTTCAATGACTTTTAACCAGTCGAATAATGAAAACGAATCGATAAGATTCCAGAATTTTAGAAGTACGGAGAGGCAGGATTTTAGCGATAGACCTTTTGCACCGGGGAATACCGAAAGAAAAAACAGACCGCCGATGTTTAACGATGATGATGTTGAAAGATTATTCGGTGATGTAAATAGAGATTTGAATAATGAAAACCCTGATGAAGAAATTCATCATCCTTTCGAAGAGCAACCTTTTAGAGAAGTAGCACATCAAAACGACACATTGAATAATAAACAGGTTGAAACGCCTTTCATAGTTGCACTTCATAACAAATATATTCTTTCGCAGATAAAAAGCGGTTTGATGATTATCGATGCCCACGTTGCCCACGAAAGAATTTTATACGAAATAGCGCTTCAATCTTTTGAAGCGAATATCCCTTTTTCGCAGCATCTTTTATTTCCACAAACAATAAAACTCGATCCTGCAGATTACCAACTTGCAAAGGATCTTGAACCTTACCTTACGAATCTTGGTTTTACTATTAAGTTCAAAGCTAAAAGCACAATTGAAATTGTCGGGATTCCATCGGATTTGAAAACCGAGCATGAAGTCGATACTCTTTTGGACATTTTACACGAGTACAGAAAGAATGAACAGGAGAAGCAGCTCGAAATACGCGATAATCTTGCGAAATCTTTTTCATGCAAAGCGGCTATTAAAGCCGGCGACAAACTAAGCGAAAAGGAAATGAGAATTCTTGTTGATAAACTTTTCGCTACTTCGATGCCTTATGTTTGTCCCCACGGCAGACCGATTGTTATTAAAATCCCAGTTGAAGAACTCGACAGAAGATTTGGAAGAACTTCTTAACCTTATTTGTATTTCATAACAAAAAAAGAAAGCGAGGCAAAATGTTTTCTGAAGATTATAAGAAAGCAAAGGACGCCTATTTAAATAAATTGAACACAGCAAATGAATCCGGGATGAAATTCACAACAGTTTCAGGACAAACAATTAAACCGCTTTATTCACCGGATGATATAAATGGGAATAATTTTCTGACTGATATCAATTTCCCCGGCGAATACCCGTATACGCGCGGAATTCATGCAAACGGTTATCGCGGTAAAATTTGGACAAAACGGCAGTTTGCAGGATTCGGAACGCCGGAGGATACAAACGAGCGTTTCAAATATTTACTGGAACACGGGCAAACAGGTTTATCCGTAGCTTTCGATTTACCAACATTAATGGGCTGCGATGCCGATGCCGAAATTAGCGAAGGCGAAGTTGGAATTTGCGGCGTTTCTGTTTCATCATTAATTGATATGGAAGTTTTGTTCAAAGATATTCCCTTGGATAAAGTATCAACATCCATGACGATTAATTCTCCGGCCGCAATGATTTTTGCTTTCTATCTTTCAATCGCCAAAAGGCAGGGTGTTGGTTTTGATAAATTACGCGGCACATTGCAAAACGACATTCTAAAAGAATACATCGCACAAAAAGAATATATTTTCCCGCCGAATCATTCGATGAGAATAATAACAGATATGATTGAATACTGTACAAACGAAGTACCGCAATGGAATCCTGTTTCGATAAGCGGTTATCATATTCGCGAAGCGGGTTCAACGGCAGTCCAGGAATTGGCTTATACTCTTGCAGATGGATTTGCTTATATCGAAGCTAGTTTGGAAAGAGGAATGGATATAGATTCGTTCGCACCGAGATTATCATTTTTCTTTAATTCACATTTGGATTTTTTTGAAGAGATCGCAAAGTTTAGAGCAGCGCGTAGAATTTATGCGAGGCGTATGCGTGAAAAATACGGAGCAAAAAATCCGCGTTCTTGGTGGATGCGCTTTCATACTCAGACTGCAGGATGTACTTTAACCGCACAACAACCGGAAAACAATATTGTTCGCACAGCATTCCAGGCTATGGCAGCTGTGATGGGTGGGACACAATCTTTGCATACAAATTCTATGGATGAAACGCTCGCGTTGCCGAGTGAGAAAGCGGTTAAAATTGCATTGCGCACCCAGCAATTGCTCGCTTTCGAAACCGGTGTGATTAATACTGTTGATCCTCTCGGTGGCAGTTATTTTGTGGAATCGTTGACAAATAAAATGGAAGAAGAAGCGAATAAAATTTTTAACGAAATCGATGTTCTCGGCGGTGTAATAAACGGAATTGAAGCGGGATATTTTCAAAAAGAAATTGCAAATGCATCATACAGATACCAACTTGAATTGGAAAAGAAAGAAAAAATTATTGTTGGCGTAAATGATTTTGTTGAAGAGGACAGCAAAATTGAAATACCAATTTTACAAATCTCGCCCGAAGTTGAAATTCACCAAAAGAAGCGATTGGCGGAATTAAAAATGAGTAGGAACAGTGCTTTGGTTGAAGACAGTTTGCGAAAAATCAGTGAAGCCGCCGTTGACGGGAAAAATATTATGCCTGTTTTAATTAACGCGGCAGATAATTATGTTTCGCTCGGTGAAATGGTGGATGAATTAAAAAAACATTTTGGCATATATGAGGAATCGGTCGTTTTCTAAAATAGTATCATATCTAAAATTACTTCGTGTAACAAACTGGCTTAAAAATGTTTTTGTTTTTGTGCCGGTTGTTTTTTCAAAACATATTTTTGACGAAAGCTATTTCACGGAAGCTGTAATGGCTTTCATTGCTTTTTCTGTCGCGTCCAGTTTGGTGTATGTTTTTAATGATTTGATTGATATAGAAAAAGATAAAATCCATCCTTCGAAAAGAAAAAGACCTTTGGCAAGCGGCAGAATTGCAAAAAACAGCGCTGTCATATTGTTGATTGTTCTTTTATTTGTAACAATCCTTTTCAGTTTGAGATTCGAAAAATCTTTTACTTTGCTTCTTTGGACATATATTGTACTTAATTTCTTTTATACAATGTGGTTAAAAGAAATTGTAATTGTTGATTTATTTTGTATTGCATTCGGATTTATGTTAAGGGTTTTCAGCGGAGCGTTTGCCGTTGATGTTTATATTTCCAACTGGCTGATATTAACAACAATTTTTATCTCACTTTTTCTTGCAGTTATGAAGCGCCGTGTTGAAATTGCCGGAGGACCGCAAGCAGTCGAGCAAAGAATGGTATTAAAAGATTATACACTTAATTTCATCGATCAAATCTCCGCCATAACCGCGGGGGGCGTTATAATCTGTTATGCACTTTACTCAGTGTCTGAAAAAACGGTAATGCAATTCGGCAGCGAGGCACTCGTGTTTACTTCAATTTTTGTAATCTATGGTATCTTTAGATATATGTACCTTGTTTATAAAAGAGATAAAGGCGAAAATGTAACGGAAGTTTTAATATCGGATTGGCCTATGATTATAAACGCATTGCTGTTTGTTGCAGTGGCAGTATATATAATTTATTTTTGAATTGTGAACTCAGGATTTTTTAAATGGTAATTAACGACATCATTGTATTGGTAGTTTTATTAATGCTAAGCGGATTCTTTTCGTCTTCCGAAATTGCTTTTGTTGTGGCAAATAAAATTAAGATTGAATTACGCGCACGTAAAAAAAACATTTATGCTCTAAATGCGCATTATTTTGTTTTACACCCGGAGAATTTTTTCTCAACGATTCTGTTTTCAAACAACATTGTTAATATTGCTTTTGCTTCTCTTATATCGGTTTTTCTTCTCCAGCATTTTAATTTAGCAGAATTTGAAATACTCATAATCTCAACAACTCTGATTTTATTGTTCGGCGAATTAATTCCAAAATACCTCGGCAGGGAGTTAGCCGATGATTTTGTTTTGATTTCTTCCATACCATTAAGAGCATTGAATTTTCTTTTTTACCCCTTTATTAGAATAACTTCTAAAATTTCAGGTTTGATAAATAGAAATTCCTATAGAGAAGAAATAGAAATTTTCCAAACGTTTGATAAAGAAGATTTGCAGAATTTGATAGAAGAAAGTTCTGAAGCGGGGAAAATGGATGAAGAACAATCCGATATTATCGGTAAAGTAATTGAGATCCGGGATCAGCGTGTTTACGAAGCATTTACACCGCGGACTGATATTGTCGGAGTGGAAATTTCGGCAACGATAGAGGAAGTATCGCAAAAATTCATTGAATCCGGTTATTCAAAATTAATCGTTTATGAAGATAATCTCGATAACATTAGGGGCATTATTCTTTTAAAAGATTTGTTCACAAACCCGGTTGATTTAAGAGCAATGATGCGGGATGTTGTATTTGTACCCGACACAAAAAAAAGTTTGGAAATGCTGAATGAATTTTTAAAAAAACAGTTTTCACTTGCAGTTGTTGTTGATGAATTCGGTGGAACAGCCGGAATTATTACTATCGAGGATTTGATTGAAGAATTGTTCGGTGAAATTCGAGACGAATATGATATAGAAGAAAATGTTGTTCGTAAAATTGATGCAAATAATTACATACTTAGCGGCAAAGTTGAAATAGATTATTTAATCGATGAATTCGATTTACTTTTTGAAGAAGGTGACTATGAAACTATAGCCGGATTTATAACTTATAAACTCGGCAGAATACCGGTTAAAGGAGAATCTTTCAAAATCGATCATTTCTCTGTGCAGATATTAAAGTCCGATAAAACTAAAATTGACCTCGTAAAATTATCAGTATTTACTGAACTGCTTGATTAGTTTCTGCGTTTCATCTTACAACAAAAAATATCTTAAAGGGAAAAAATGGGAGTACTATCTTCTTTTTTGGGCGGGAGTCATATCCAAAATATAGATGCAGATTTATTCGAAGAAAAAATTAGTAATGATGTTAATGCAGTAATTATTGATGTACGAACCCACGAAGAATATCGAAGTGCGCGGATTCCAAATTCCGTTTTGATAGATATTTATTCAAATGATTTTTTTGATAAGATTAAAAAACTAGATCAATCTAAATCATATTATATATACTGCCACAGTGGTGGAAGGAGTTATTCGGCTGCCGGGGAATTGCTGAAAATGGGTTTTAAAAATGTATATAATTTAGCCGATGGGATTATTAGCTGGAACGGCAAAATTGAAAGAGGATAATTTAATATCCAGTGCTGTGGTCATATTCGACGGCTTCTGCAACTTGTGCTCATCTTTAGTTTCCTTTTTAATAAGGATTGATAAGTATGAAAAACTTACTTTTGTACCTTTTCAAAATGATGATTGTCAAAATCTAATAAACAAATATCCCGTGTTGAAAGAAAACCCTAAAACGGTGATTTTAATATATGAGAATGGAATTTTCGAAAGGGCAGAGGCAATATTAAAAATATTCAAATTGCTTGGTTTTCCTTGGAAATTATTTTGTATTGTGGAAATCCTTCCGAGTAAAATTTTGGATTCAATCTATAGTTTTATGGCTCTAAACAGATACTCATTATTTGGCAGGCGGGAACAGTGTTTTATACCAACTAAAAAGATGAAATAATACTTTTTTTGTTGTTGCATCGATGCTGCCTTTTAATGGAGAATGTTCGCAATTTCCATTATCTTTAGCATCAAATTTCCAAGAAATGTATTGTTAAATTTTACCGTTCATTATAAAGATAAAAATTCTAAAGCAAGAGTTTGTGAAATAGAAACCGCCCACGGTTTTATTCAAACGCCAATTTTTATGCCTGTGGGAACACAGGGCAGTGTTAAGGCAATTACTCAAAGAGTTCTCGATGCAGAAGTAAATGCCGAAATTGTTCTTTCTAATACTTATCATTTGTACCTTAGACCGGGTACAAAAATTTTAGAGCAGGCGGGCGGGCTTCATAAATTTATGAATTGGAGCAGACCTATTTTAACGGACAGCGGCGGCTTTCAAGTTTACAGTCTTTCGGAATTAAGAAAACTGAAACACGACGGTGTTGAGTTTCGTTCGCATCTCGACGGCTCCAAACATTTTTTTTCGCCGCAAAAAGTAATCGAGATTCAAAGAAGCATCGGCTCGGATATTATTATGCCGCTTGACGAATGCACACCGTTTCCGTGCGAGTTTGATTATGCAAAAAAATCAAAAGAGCTAACTTCCAAATGGGCGGTTCTAAATAAAGAAGCTTTTGAACAAACAAAACCGCTTTACGGTCATGAGCAATTTCTATTTGGCATAATTCAAGGAAGTGTTTATAAAGAACTGCGCGAAAGTTCGGCAATCGATTTGGCTAAACTTGATTTCGATGGGTACGCTATTGGAGGTTTGGCCGTCGGCGAACCGATTGATATGATGTACGATCTTGTTGATTTTACAACCGATTTTATGCCGCAGGATAAACCGCGATATTTAATGGGAGTCGGAAAACCCGAAAATATATTGGAGGCAATTGCTCGCGGAGTTGATATGTTTGATTGTGTTATGCCTACCCGCAACGCGCGTAATGCATATCTTTTTACATCGCAGGGAATTGTATCGATGAGAAACGCGGCATATAAAGATGATTTTACTCCGCTCGATCCTAAATGCGGTTGTTATACATGCAAAAATTTTTCAAAAGCTTATTTGCGCCACTTGTTCAATGCAAGGGAAATACTTGCGCTGGAATTAGCAACAATTCACAATTTAACTTTTTATCTCGATCTTGTTCGTGAAGCGCGTAAAAGAATTTTGGATGGTACTTTTGTCGATTGGAAAAATAATTTTATCAAAATAATTTCTATAAATGTTCAAACCAACAAGGAGTAATAAATGGATATTCTATTAGCAATGGCACCTCCGGCAGACGGGCAAGGCGGCGGAGGAGGCATGATAGGCACTATCTTGATGGTGTTGATTTTACTAGTGGTTATTTATTCTGTCTTCAGTTTGATGTTCGGTACAAAAATCCCATTTTTAGTATTAAGATCCATTAAGATGGATCCTGATGATTCAATGAATGAATTTATTCTAATTAAAGGTAGGCGATCAGGACTTTTTGCATGGTTTTTTACGAGTTCACGATTAGAGGATGAAACATATTTAAGATGCACAGAAAAAGAGATTGAATTTGGAAGTTCAAGTTTTGCAGAAGAGAGTTTGATAGTAGTTGCGAACAAGGAAGTTGCTAGTGCAGTTTGTACATTTCACAAACCACTTGTTGCATTAATTTTTGGAATAATTTTTTTCTCTTTTGGATTAATTGCTATGTTATCAATTGGGTTAGTATCATTAGTATTTATTATCATTAGCATTCTATTTTTTGCTTTCTATTCATTAGGGAAGAAAATTACTATAATAATTGAGACAAGTGGAGGGTCAAAATTTGGCTTATCATTTAAAAGAAGTGTTATAGAGAATGTAACAATTGATCAAAGTAAAGCTATTCAGATAATTAAATTGTTAAATAAAAAAATAATTGAATCAAAAAATTTTCATTAAAAAAGGAGAAATAAATGAATCTATTATTAGTAATAGCACAACTTGGTGGTGATCAAAGCGGCGGAGGAGGCATGATAGGCACTTTGATTATGTTCGGCGCTATCTTTGCAATTTTTTATTTTATGATTATTCGTCCCCAACAAAAACGAGCTAAGGAACGCGAGAAATTATTATCTGCCGTTGAAAAAGGCGATAAAGTTGTTTTAAGCAGCGGGCTTCACGGTACGGTTGCCGGACTCGAAGAAAAATCAGTTCTTATTGATGTTGGAAATAATGTTAAAATGAAATATGATCGATCTGCAATTGCAACTATTTTGAAAGATTAACATAACATTAATTCCCCCCTTTATGAAAGGGGGGAATTTGCTGATTGGAAGGGTGATGAAAGTACTCGGCGGCAAAAATAATTTTCTTGCACTTAGTAAAGAATATTCGGATTACAAAGATTCAGATATTGTAATAATTCCTTTACAGTTTAGAAAAAACAATTCTATTCCTAAGGAAATTTTATCTGGGTCAAAAAAAATCCTTGAAGCTTCTCATCGCTTAAAATTTTTTGACGAAGAACAAAGAAGAGAATTATGTTTCGAAAAGGGAATTTGTTCTCTTTCCCCATTGTCTTTTGAAAAACTGTCCCTTCAAAAAGCGTTAGATAAAATTTATAAAGAAACAAAATTGCATTTGAACTCCGGGAAATTTATAGCTGCAATAGGCGGCGAAAGTTTGATGTCAATCCCTATAATAAAAGCATGCAGTGAAAAATTCCAAAATCTTACGATTTTAAATTTAAGTGCCCATTCAAATCTTTGTGAAGACAAGGGTAATAAAAACACATTTTCATCCACGTCGGCAAAAATTTCGGAATTTAATTCAAACATTATACAGGTCGGTATAAGATCACAAAGCGCTGAAGAAAATGATTTCAGGAAAACAAAAGGCATTAAAACATTTTATGCGCGTGAAATTAGAATGGGTATGTATGGAAACAATTGGCAGGAGTTAGCTGCAAAAAATGTTTCGGAAAATGTTTACATTAATTTCGATTTAAGCGTGTTTGATACATCTTTACTTTCTACGGTATTAAATCCCGAACCGGGCGGATTGCTTTGGGATGAAGTTCTTAATCTTATTAAAATTATCGGGGCTGATAAAAACATTGTTGGTTTCGATATCGTTAATTTTATTCCGACAAAGCTTTCAGAAACTCCAAATTACATTGTTGCTAAACTTATCTACAAAATTCTTAACTACGCTTTTATTAATAGATAGTCCTTGAATTATTACCGCTTTTTAATTAATTAAACCTTCGAAAAATCTCTTATGAGGAAAAATTGAAAAATTTTGTATTTGTGTTATTCACATTCATTTTATTTCAACAAATATCTGCTCAAACAGTTTATTACGGAAATATCGAAGGTGATATTGATTTAGGATTGGCGCCGTATGTTAAAAGGATTGTTAATGAAGCAGAAAAGAATTCTGCCGATGCAATAATTTTTAGGATTAATACTTTCGGCGGAAGAGTTGATGCCGCCACTCAGATTAAAGACGCAATACTCAATAGTAAAGTAAAAACTATTGCGTTCATTGATAAACGTGCAATCTCTGCCGGTGCTTTAATTGCCTTATCCTGCGAAAAAATTGTTATGGTTCCCGGCGCTTCAATGGGCGCCTCAACTGTTGTTGATCAGGCAGGGCAGAAGCAATCGGAAAAATATCAATCATATATGCGTTCCGAAATGCGCGCGACCGCCGAAAAAAACGGAAGACGAACCGATATCGCACAAGGTATGGTTGATGAAAAAATAATTGTACCGGATTTGCAAGACGACAGCACAAAATTAATTACTCTTACTTCCGAAGAAGCACTTAAATATAAAATGACGGATACTATCCTTACTTCAATTGACGAAGTAAAAAAAGCTTTTGTTGATATCAATGCTGAGGTAGTTGGCGTTAGTTCTAATTGGGCGGAGGATTTTGTTAGATTTTTGAATAACCCTATCATTTCTTCTTTGCTCATTATGATAGGACTTATCGGACTTTATACGGAAATAAAAACGCCTGGCTGGGGATTGCCAGGCACAGTTGGATTGATAAGTCTTGCGCTGTTTTTTGGTTCAGGTTATATACTTGAACTAGCGTCAATAATTGAAATAATAATTTTTGTCGTTGGTGTGGTTCTGTTGTTACTTGAGATTTTTATTGTCCCCGGATTTGGAGTTTTCGGAATACTCGGTATTGTCTTTATTGTATCTGGATTGTTCCTCGGTTTACTTTCGGATTTCGAGTTAATTGATTGGGATATAATTTCCAAAGCAATTATTCAACTTGCAGTAACTTTTCTTGCAACCTTTTCTGTAATGTTGCTATTACTAAAATTCTTACCAAAGAGTGCTATGTTAAACAAATTAGTTTTACAAGATCAAGTTTCGGCTAAATCCGGCTATGCCGACAAAGAATCATTTCCTAATTATATAGGAATGGTTGGAACCGCATTAACAGACTTGCGCCCATCAGGTGCTGCAATGATAAACGGGAAACGTATTGATGTAGTTACCGAAGGCGATTACATAAATCATGGTTCCGAAATAATTGTTTCGGCTACAGAGGGTTCTAAAATTGTTGTGGGCAAAAAAGTGTAGCACAGATTTAGAACCTGTGCTACAATAAAACTACTTGGAGATTAGTTCAACCACATTTTTATTGGATGATAAATCTTTACGGGTAGTTTTCAATGTTTTCTGCATTGCATCTTTACCTTCAAGATGTGCAACCAACTCAACAGTAGTCAGTGTCTCGGATTTTGCAATCATACCATTGTCAATATTAAAAAGTATTGAACCGGAACCGGAAACTTTAGGATCTTCAAAACTATATTTCAATCCTTGTTGCTCTCCTTTCTTTTCACCTTCCCATGTAACACTTAAGTCAACATTTATTTTAGCTGCGTTATCGCCGTCAATTTCAACTATGTCTTCAACTTTGAATTTAGCGTTGTTTTTAATCTGAAATACACTTAACTGTCCCGGATAATTCTTTTCCCAAACAGAATCTTTGGCAACTTGCTTTTGAGGAAATTCGCGGAAAACCAACTGCGTTATCGGGCGAATAATACCTTCGCTCAAATCTTGAGAAAGTTTTGCTCTTTCAGCAGGTTGTAATTCTCTTTGTTGGGGTTGAAGTGAATTCATTTTGTCTATCATTTTATCCAATCTCGATATTTCAATCACCTCGCCTTTGGAAGTTACTCTTGCTCTGAACGGTGTACTGTACTGCATTGCGTACTGCCAAAACTTTTGCTGCTCTTCTTTGCTTGGATTTTTGGCGGTGTCGAAATTCATTTTCTCGCCGTTAGCGTCAATCTCAACTTTAATGGATGTTATTGTAACATTCATTTCCGCAATTTTATCTGCGTCGATATCAATAACTTCAAAATCCATTACAAAAGAATCCGACTGTTTTGAACTGACATTAATTGTTGAATCCGCTTGAATTTGCTCTTCGGAAGTTTGTGTTGTTGTTAATTTGTATTGAAATTTTGCACCCTTTTCAAATTTGTAAGAAAGATCAATTTTTTCAGGAAGTGATGATTTTGAATCACCGCAAGATGAAAAAAGTAAAACCGAAAAAATTAATAGAGTTGATAGAATAATATTCTTTTTCATTTTTAGCCACTTTAGTTTGATAAAAAATAAAGCCGTTATTCAACGGCTTGTTAAATAATTTATTGCCAGCCGTTAATTTCGAGAAGCTCTTTTCTTGAAAAGAAATGAGAAATTTCCTTTGCTGCATTTTCATCGGAATCAGAACCGTGAACAATGTTTTCTTGAATGTTTGCCGCGTATAATTTTCTTATTGTTCCATCAGCAGCTTTCGCCGGGTCAGTTGCGCCGATAAGTTTACGGAATTCTTCAACCGCATTTTCTTTTTCCAAAACTATGGGTACACACGGACCGGAAGTCATATAATCTATCAAATCATTAAAGAACGGCCTTTCTTTGTGAACTTCATAAAATCCTTTTGCGGTGTCCTGTGTTAATCTCACCATCTTCATGCAGTTTATTTTGAATCCTGCATCTTGTATTTGCGCTACAACTTTTCCAATTAAATTTTTACGGACACAATCCGGTTTTAGAATCGCGAGTGTTTTGTTGCTCAATTTATTCCTCCATATTAAGAATATTATTTATACAAAAATTTATTTTTTCTTTTTAGAAACAACTTTCTTTTTCACTACAACTTTTTTCTTGGCTGCAACATTTTTCACAAGTTTCTTAATAGCTTTTTTAGCCGGTTTTGTCTTCTGAACTTTTGCTTTCAACTTATCCAAAGCTTTTTTCATTGTTGCGCCGATTTCTGCGGGGGATTCAACAACATAAATTCCTGCTTTCTTCATCGATGCCATTTTTTCTGCAGCAGTACCTTTGCCACCCGAAATGATTGCGCCAGCGTGACCCATGCGTCTGCCCGGAGGAGCAGTTCTTCCCGCAATAAAACCTACAACGGGTTTCTTCACATTTTTCTTTATGAATGCCGCGGCTTCTTCTTCGGCACTTCCGCCGATTTCGCCAATCATTATAATGCCTTCAGTTCCCGGATCATCATTGAACAATTTTATTACATCAATGAAGCGAGAACCGATTATCGGATCGCCGCCTATACCTACGCAAGTAGATTGACCGATTCCAAGATCAGTTAATTGTTTTACCGCTTCGTATGTTAATGTTCCGCTGCGCGATACAACACCGATCTTTCCTTGTTTGTGAATGAAGCCAGGCATAATACCAATTTTAGCTTTGCCCGGCGAGATTACTCCGGGACAGTTTGGACCAACCAGCTTAACATTTTTATTTTGAATTGAATTGTAAACTTTAATCATGTCTTTTGTGGGGATACCTTCGGTGATGCACACGATTAATTTGACTCCTGAATCTGCTGCTTCGAGTATTGCGTCTGCTGCAAATGTCGGGGGAACGAAAATTGCGGAAGCATCAGCTTTGGTTTCTTTTACAGCTTCGGTAACAGTGTTAAAAATTGGCACGGGTGTATCTTCAAATTTCTGCCCGCCTTTACCTGGAGTTACACCGGCAACTACGTTTGTACCGTACTCGATCATTTGTTTTGTATGAAATGATCCTTCGCTGCCGGTTATGCCTTGAACTACTACTCGAGTTTTTTTATCGAGAAGAATGCTCATATTTATACCTGTGTTTATTTTCGAAATTAGACTTGCTAAAATTAAGAAAGAGGGCGGAAATATACTTGATAAAATTATAGTTATTGTCAAACATGAATCGGAATGTAGATTATTAAATCTAAATGACTCCGTTGGATTTTTTTTAGTTGTCATTCCAGCATAAACTGGAATCCATAAACTGATAATTCCTCTCAATAGTGAAGTTTTTGGGCAGAATGATAAGTAAATATTTATTTAATTGATTTTGAGAATTGTAGAAGCTTCAACTCATCAAATTGATTTGCCATTATTTGCATTCCAATCGGCATTCCTTCTTTGTTTTTTCCGATAGGAATATTTATACCGGGAATTCCAACAAGATTTGCGGAAGTTGTGTAAATATCCTCAAGATACATTTGAAGAGGGTCGTTAGATTTTTCGCCGATTTTAAAAGCAACATCTGGAGTTGTGGGCGTTAGAATGACATCAACTTTGGTGAAAGCTTCGTCGAAATCTTGTTTTAATAGTCTGCGTACTTTTTGAGCTTTGCGGTAATATGCATCATAATATCCTGCAGATAAAACATATGTACCGAGCATAATTCTACGCTGGACTTCTTTACCGAAACCTTCAGATCGTGAATTTGTGTATGAACCGATTAAATCACCCGATTCTTGTGAACGGAATCCGTAGTGTGCGCCGTCGTAACGTGCAAGGTTTGAAGATGCCTCAGCCGTTGTTAAAATATAATATGTTGCAATCGCGTAATCGGTGTGGGGAAGATGTATCTCAACAATTTCATGCCCTGCATTTTTCAACTGCTCAATTTTATTTTGGATTGCCGATTTAACTTCTTCATTCAAACCTTCGCCGAAGCATTCCGGCGGAATACCGATTCTGAATTTTTTATCTACTGAAATGCTTTGTGAAAATTTATCAACCGGTGTATTTTGACTTGTAGAATCTTTTTCGTCGAAACCCGATATTACTTCTAAAACTAAAGCAGTGTCTTCAATTGAATTTGCAAAAGGACCAATAGTATCAAAGGATGATGCGAAAGCAGTCAAACCATAACGTGAAACTCTTCCGTAGGTGGGTTTTAAGCCGTACACACCGCAGAATGCCGCCGGTTGACGAATAGAGCCGCCGGTGTCGGTTCCAAGCGCTACATCGCAAAGGTGGGCTGCTACCGCAACGGCAGAGCCGCCGCTTGAACCACCGGGCACACGTGAGTTATCATGCGGATTTAATACAGGTCCGAATGCCGAGTTTTCGTTCGATGAACCCATTGCAAATTCATCGCAGCTTGTTTTGCCGATGATTATCGCGTCTTCGTCTATTAATTTTTGTACTGCTTCGGAAGTATATATTGCTGTAAAATCTTTAAGAATATTTGATGAACATGTAAGATGTTTGTCTTTTAACGCGAGAACATCTTTAATTGCTACAACCATTCCGGCAAGTTTACCTGCAGTACCATTCTTGATTTTTTTCTCAATAATTTCTGCGTGTTCAATGCAGTCTTCAAAAACAAAATTGAAAGCATTTAGTTTAGAGTTTTCTCTAATTCTGTTTAAGAAAAAAGTAACATTTTCTTTGAGAGAAAGTTTACCCTCTTTTATAAGATTTACTTTTTCAAAATGGTTTTTATAGTTGAGCAATGTCTGCACCGTGGAATATCAATAATTATTTCTTGTCGGAGTTTTCCGGTTTATCGATTGTTTTAATATCGTCTTCAACTTCGCGCATGGCTTTTTTGAATTCGCGCATACCCTTGCCGATACCTTGTGCAAGTTCAGGAATTTTTTTAGCACCGAATAAAATTAAAATTGCGAGCACGATAAGTATTATTTCTCCGGCTCCTAAATTTCCAAACATTTTAACCTCTATTTAAAATTACTTTTGATCAGTCTTTTAACAATTAATTCAACAAACTTTCAGCAATGGAATTAAAAATTTCAACTCCGTCGGTTTTACTTAATACTGGATCGCACGCTCTTTCGGGGTGAGGCATCATTCCCAAAACATTTCCTTTTTTGTTTATTATACCAGCGATGTTGTTGAGCGATCCGTTTGGATTAAATTGATTCTTAACTTCACCGGAA
Organism: Bacteroidota bacterium; assembly: GCA_023397505.1. Taxonomy (GTDB): domain Bacteria; phylum Bacteroidota; class Ignavibacteria; order Ignavibacteriales; family Melioribacteraceae; genus JAEWUC01. The sequence goes on from JAEWUC010000007.1 coordinate 192,230, forward strand.
GATGAGGAATACCTAAAAACAACCTGGTTGTTTTTCTCCAAATCTTTCAAAGTTTCTTCGTCGGTAAAATAATTCCCGTCGCCGTGGGCAACCGGAATTTTAATTACGTCTTTAGTTAGTTTTTTTGTGAACAGCGTATTCTTATTCTCTACCGACAAATAAATATCTCTGCAGACAAATTTTAACGATTCATTTTGAATCATAACGCCGGGCAGCAAACCGATTTCCAACAGAATTTGAAAACCGTTGCAAATTCCAATTACTGTTCCGCCTTTTTCTGCGAAGTTATAAACTTCTTCCATAATAGGCGAGAAGCGGGCGATTGCACCTGTGCGTAAATAATCTCCGTAGGAAAATCCGCCGGGTAGAACAATCACATCGGAGTTTTTAAGATTTTTATCTTTATGCCATAAAAATTCTGCATTGTAACCGATAATTTTTTTTACGGCAAAGTAAGCGTCGTGATCGCAATTGGAACCTGGGAAAACAACTACTCCAAATTTTGGTTTCATTTTACTTCTTCCAATTGATATTCAAAATCTTCCATTATCGGGTTAGATAATAATTTTTCGCTGTATTCCCGTATTTCTTTTTCGGCAACGCTTTTATCTTTTGTATCCACAAAAAACTCAATGTATTTGCCGATGCGGGTATTTTTTACATTGTTATAACCCAATAACTTGGCGCCTTGTTCAACCGCTTTGCCTTGCGGGTCCAGAATTTTAGGTCTGCGTTTTACTATTACTGTAACTTTAAACACTTTATTTCTCCGGTATTTATTTCCATATCAAGAAAAAATTAAGTTATAAACTTGTCGAAGTACTCCGAATAAAATTATCAATAAAAATATATAAAAAAGAATTTGTCCGTTTGTAATTATTGTAAGAACCAATGCAATTGAAAGAACAATAAAAAACAAAATTTTTAATTTGAGTTTTTTGTCTTTGAATTTTGGTAATGCGTTGTAACGTATATTACTAACCATTAAGAATGAAAGAAGAACAACTAAAGGTAAAACTATATAATTATATGGTTCCTGCATGCCGTTTTCGGTATGGAAAGAAAATATCAAAAGGGAAATTGTAATTGCCTGCAACGGAATCGGCAGCCCGGTAAAATCACCTTTAGTATTCAAATCGCTAACATTAATGTTGAAACGCGCAAGACGCATAGCTCCGAAAATGAGAAGCAAAGAACTAGCGGCAACTCCCCAAAATCCGAATTGATAAGCATGGGCTTGATAAACTAGGAATGAGGGCGCAGCGCCGAAACTAACAACATCCGAAAGTGAATCAAGTTCAACGCCGAAACGGCTTGATGTTTTAAGCAGCCGTGCAACTATTCCGTCGAGAGTATCGAATATCGCTGCGACAATTATAAAAACAGCCGCCATTCTAAAATTACCCTGCGATGCGTAAATTATTGAAACAAATCCGCTGAATACATTTAGCGAAGTAACCGCATTTGCAAAAGAGGATTTTGAAAATGGATTTTTATTCATCTATTTTCTCGAAAAGTATTGTTTCGCCTGCTGTAACTTTATCGCCTATTTTAACTTTTGCTTTCCATCCTTTAGGAACAACTACATCCGATCGGCTGCCAAACTTAATCATACCGAATCTATTACCGGCTTGCACAGTATCGCCTTTCTGTAAATTGTATACAATTCTTCGTGCAATAAACCCGGCAACTTGTGTAAATAAAACTTTACCATATTTGCTCGTAATTCCAATTTCACTTCTTTCATTTCTCAAATCGGCTTTTTCGTGAAATGCTACAAGGTAATCGCCTTTTACATAATTAAGATAATCTACTGTTCCATCAATTGGGATTCGATTAACATGAACATTTAAGGGAGACATGAAAATCGAAAGCTGCGTTGCTTCTTCATTGATAAATCTTTTCTCGAATCCATGTCTTAAAATTACAACTTCGCCGTCGGCAGGAGAAAAAATTACATTTTTTAGCGCGGGAGTTGTTCGTTCCGGATCACGGAAAAAATTCAAATTGAAAAGCAAAAATGCTATTCCTATAAAAAGGACCGGGTATTTTATCCAACCATTTTGAATAAAAAATGATGCAATAATTAATAGAATTGAAAACCCGGCGGCTATTAAAAATGTATTTAAACCGTACTTTGTTATCATTAATCCTAAAAATTCGATTGAGGAATGTGCAAATGTAATATTTTCTCACTTTAATTTCTTGTGAATATTTATTTTGGTAAATTTGCGCGCAATAGAAAAATCTATGGAGGAAAAATGAATTTCAACATGCAGGGAATGATGAAACAAATACAAAAAATGCAGGCAGATATGGCAAAAGTCCAAGCCGAATTGGAAAATAAAACAGTTAACGAAGAAAGCGGCGGCGGGATGGTTAAAGTTACTGCCAACGGGAAAAAAGAAATTGTTTCAATTACAATAGATGAAGAAATAATAAAAGGCGGCGATAAAGAAATGGTGGAAGATTTGGTTGTTGCCGCTGTTAATAAAGCTTTAACTGCCGCGGGTAAAATGGCTGAAGATGAATTAGCAAGTGTAACTAAAGGAATGATGCCTCCGGGTATGAACATTCCGGGGTTTTAATTTTGTTAATCGCAGAACCGCTTCAGAAAGCAATTGACGAATTGAGCAAACTTCCCGCAGTCGGTAAAAAAACCGCGCAGCGTTTGGCTATTCATATTTTAAAAAGCGACGAGGAAACCGTTCATTCTCTCGTTCATGCTCTAATGGATTTAAAAGATAAAATCAAATTTTGCAATGAATGCTTTAATATTTCCGTTGATGAACTTTGTGATGTTTGTAAAAGTCCCAAGCGGGACCGTTCTCTAGTTTGTGTAGTTGAAGAAGCGAGTGATGTTATCGCTATTGAAAAGACAAATGAGTTTAACGGGTTATATCACGTTCTTGGCGGCGTGTTAAATCCTCTTTCGGGTGTAACAGCAGAATCGCTTCATTTTAAAGAATTATTGGAAAGGTTAAAAAGCGGCGAGATTAAAGAAATTATTCTTGCGCTTAATCCCGATGCCGAAGGCGACGCAACTTCTTTATACATTTCAAAATTATTGAAGGAATACCCGTTAAAAATTTCGCGCATCGCCCGCGGTTTGCCAATCGGCGGCGACCTTGAATTTGCAGATGCCGCAACTATCGGCCGGGCTTTTATCGGGCGAATTTCTTTGTGATTTCGGAACAAATTATTATGGAAAAAAACTGGTTTAAAGATTGGTTTGCTTCCGAAGACTACCTTAAAGTTTACAATCACCGCGATTCCAAAGACGCGCAGAATTTATCCGATCTAATTATTAAGAATGTTAATCCAAAACCAAATGATTTAATTCTCGATTCGGCGTGCGGCGCCGGGCGGCATGGAATTTACCTCGCATCAAAAAATATTAACGTAATTGGTTTCGACCTCAGCATGACTTTGCTTTTGAAAGCTAAAGAAGACGCAGAAAGGAACAATACCAAAATCCAGTTTATTCAGGCAGATATACGCGAAATTACTTTCCGAAGAAAAATTTTTGCAGTGTTGAATTTATTCACAAGTTTTGGCTACTTTAATACAGACGAAGAAAATTTTAGATTCGTTAAACACTCTTTTGAGTTTTTGAACGATGGCGGATTTTATGTCATCGATTATTTTAATAAAAATTATCTTTTGGAAAACCTGGTTCCGGAATCGAATAGAATAATTGACGATCTTTCAATAAACGAAAAACGTATTTTCCAAAATGATAGGATAGTTAAGAAAATAATACTTAACAGAAACGGTGAAAAAAAAGAATTCTTGGAATCTGTAAGACTTTATGGCTTTGAAGATATAATTACGGGTTTTTCATGTATTGGGTTTAAAGTTCATAAAATCTTTGGTAATTATAACGGTGCCGAATATGATGAAGATAAATCACCTCGCTTGATAATTATTTTTAATAAATGAAGAAATATTATTTCATATTGATTTTATTAACAATATCGGTCGTTTCGTGCGATTTGTTATCAACACGGACACCTGAAGAACCGGAAGGTTCTGGTTCCAATTTTGTACCGGCTTCCGACGGAGAAACATTATTTAAAAATTTGCAATCATCAATACAAGATGGGATAGTTGAAAACTACATGGCATGTTTTGTTGATACTTCATACCTAAAGAAGAAATATGTTTTTACACCGGCTTCCGGTTCAGTAATAAAGTACCAAAACCTAAGTTACTGGGACATTAATTCTGAAAAAAACTACTTTACAAGTTTACAATCCAAACTTCAGCAGGGAAGTAAAATAAGTTTTAGCTATTCGATTAAGGAAAAAGTTCCGCTATCCGATAGCGCGGAATATGTAATTGATTATAACATATCAATAAATTCATCGGCATTGCCCGGTTCGTTTTCTGGTTCTTCCCGGTTTAAAATTTTTGAAGACGATAGAAAGCAATGGGTAATTGTCGAATGGCAGGATATTAAAAAAGAGGAGTTTGAAAGCTGGAGCGATTTGAAAGGGAGGACGTATTAAGAAATATTTTCTTCTCGTTTTTTTTGCTGCGGTTGTATCGAGTTGTGTAAATCCTTTCGCACCGGGTATTGATGAAAAACTCGGTACCGAAGAAGGATTAATAAGCGATCAGAAAAGTGTTGAAGGCGTTTTCCAAAATTTTAAATATGCATATACTTTTAAGGATACTTTAATTTATAGCCAGTTACTTGATAAGGATTTTGCATTCAGCTATAGAGATTATGATTTGGGTGCAGATATTTCATGGGGACGTGACGAAGATATGAGGATAACGGACGGACTATTTCAAAACGCACAACGACTTGATATAATATGGAATAATATTGTTTCTGCTGCTGGTGATTCTTCAAGAATTATTCGTAGTTTTAATTTAACTATTACTTTCAATCCGACTGATATTATTTTTGTGGATGGAAGAGTTAATTTTGAATTAAAAAAAGATTCCGACGAGCGCTGGAGAATTTTACGCTGGTACGATGAATCCAACTACTAAAAACTATGATAAGATTTTATTTTTCGGAAGCATTCAGAATTTTTAAACGTTCGCCTTTTGCCGCTTTGATTGTAATTTCTATAACTACAATCGCAATTTTGCTTACAAGCCTATCGTTTTATCTCGTGTTTGTATCGCATGAGCTTTCTAATCGTCTTAAAAAAAGCATCGAGTTAGTCGCGTATCTCGAAGAGCCGATTGATTCTATAAAACTTGTTGATGCAAAAAACAAAATTCTAGAATTGGATTTTATTTCTTCCGTTAAACATGTCACCAAAGAAGACGCACTTAAAGAATTTGTTAAAGATACCGGTGAAGATATAACTACTATGTTAGATGTTAATCCGTTACCGCAGTCATTTGTGATAAGACTTAAACCGGAGTATTTAACAAAAGAAAACATAGAGCCTGAAGTGCAGTCAATAAAAGCAATTCAAGGTATTTCGGATGTCGATTACGAAAATGAATTCGTTGTAAGATTACTACGTTATTTGAAATCCGGGCAGCTGATTGTATATGCAATTTCGGTGATGCTAATATTGCTGTCGATTTATTTAGTTTATGTTTACGGTAAACTTCAATTTACCTCAAACGAAAATTTATACCGTACAATGAAACTCGTCGGCGCTAAACTGAGGACATTAAAATTACCGATACTTATTTATGGTATACTTATTGGGCTAATATCCGGTTTGATAGCACTTGGTATTAATTTCGCAATTTTGTTTGTTGTTAAATCGGTGCTTCGAAATTTGAATTTCCCGTTTATTGAAAACGGAATTTATATTATATCCATTGGCATGGGGATAGTGCTTGGCCTTATTGGTAGTTATTTGTCTGCAAAGAAAATAACATTATTTATTGGTGAATAGATTTTTCAAATAGGTGAAAGATGTTTAATAAAACTGCAGTTGTAACAGGCGGCGCCGGATTTCTCGGCTCACATTTGTGTGATAAATTATTAGCTGAAGGGATGAAGGTAATTTGCCTTGATAATTTGTTGACAGGAAGAATTCAAAATATTGAGCATCTTTTTGGAAACGAAAATTTTCAATTCATTAAACTGGATGTAACAAATTTCATTCATGTTCCTTCAAGCGTTGATTATGTTTTGCATTTTGCTTCACCGGCAAGCCCGATTGATTATTTGAATCTGCCGATACAAACATTAAAAGTTGGTTCACTCGGAACGCATAAAGCATTGGGATTGGCAAAAGAGAAGAAGGCAACATTTTTGCTTGCATCGACTTCGGAAGTGTATGGTGATCCGTTAATCCATCCGCAAAAAGAAGATTACTGGGGAAATGTGAACCCTGTTGGTCCGCGTGGAGTTTACGACGAGGCGAAACGTTTTGCAGAAGCAATGACAATGGCTTATCACCGTTTTCACGGATTGGAAACTCGCATAGTTAGAATATTCAATACATACGGACCGAGAATGCGCGTAGACGACGGACGCGCTTTACCGGCATTCTTTTCACAAGCGTTGAAAAATGAAGATGTTACAGTATTTGGTGACGGTTCTCAGACAAGAAGTTTTTGTTTTGTGAATGATTTGATTGACGGCATTTACAAATTATTGATATCAAAAGAAACTGACCCTGTTAATATCGGCAATCCCGAAGAAATTACTTTAAAAGACTTTGCGGAAGAAGTTATCAAACTCTGCAATTCAAAAAGCAAAATTGTTTTTAAAGATTTACCCGAGGACGATCCAAAAGTACGCCAGCCCGACATTACGCGAGCAAGAACGATTTTAAACTGGGAACCTAAAGTTAAAAGGGAAGAAGGTTTAAAAATTACCATGGAATATTTTCGCAAAGAAGTTCTAAAATAAAAAAGTCCCGCTAAAAGCGGGACCAATTCTACATTCTGAACTCATCGTTCTACATTCGATTTTAATACATTCCGTCCATACCGCCGTGTGGCATAGCAGGCATTGGTTTTTCATCTTCTTTCTTTTCGTAAACAACTGCTTCGGTAGTAATTAATAATGAAGAAACAGAAGCTGCATTTTCCAACGCGGTTCTTGTAACCTTTGTAGGATCTATAACGCCTGACTTCATTAAGTTTTCATAAGTTTCGGTTGCAGCGTTGAAACCGAAATCGTTTTTGCCTTCAAGAACTTTGTTGAGAACAACAGCGCCTTCCAAACCGGCATTTGCTGCAATTTGTTTCAATGGTTCTTCAAGAGATTTTTGAATAATTTTTATACCTGTATTTTGATCTTGGTTTTCGCCTTTTACTTTATCCAAGGCAGCGATACCGCGGACTAAAGCAACTCCGCCGCCCGGAACAATTCCTTCTTCAACTGCAGCTCTTGTTGCGTGGAGTGCATCTTCAACGCGTGCTTTCTTTTCTTTCATTTCTATTTCTGTAGCAGCGCCTATTTTCAATACTGCAACGCCGCCGGATAATTTTGCCAAACGTTCCTGTAATTTTTCTCTATCGTAGTCAGAAGTTGTTTTTTCAATCTGAGCTTTAATTTCGTTAATTCTTTTCTTGATTTCTTCCGTAGTTCCTGCGCCTTCAACAATTGTTGTATTGTCTTTATCGATGTTGATTTTTTTAGCGCGGCCTAAGTATTCCAACGTAGCGTTTTCTAATTTGAATCCTCTTTCTTCTGAAATTACTGTACCGCCTGTAAGAATAGCGATATCTTCGAGCATCGCTTTTCTTCTATCGCCGAATCCGGGAGCTTTAACTGCTGCAACTTTCAAAGTTCCTCTTAATTTATTTACTACTAAAGTTGCAAGAGCTTCGCCTTCGAGATCTTCAGCTATAATTAACATTTGACGACCGGCTTGAGCAATTTTTTCGAGTACAGGAAGAAGATCTTTCATAGCTGAGATTTTCTTATCGTGGATCAAGATATAAGGATCTTCTAGAGAAGCTTCCATTGTTTCGCTGTTTGTAACAAAGTAAGGTGAAATATATCCGCGGTCGAATTGCATACCTTCTACAACATCCAAAGTTGTTTCGGCTGATTTGCTTTCTTCAACAGTGATAACGCCGTCTTTGCCTACTTTTTCCATTGCATCGGCAATTAAATTACCGATTGTTTTATCGTTGTTAGCAGATATAGAGCCAACTTGAGCGATTTCTTCGCGTCCGCCGACTTCTTTGCTAATAGTTTTCAAATATTCAATTACCTTAGTAACAGCGAGGTCAATACCTCTTTTCAAGTCCATTGGGTTAGCGCCTGCTGTAACGTTCTTTAAGCCTTCTCGGAAAATTGCTTGTGCTAAAACTGTAGCTGTTGTTGTTCCGTCGCCTGCAACGTCGCTGGTTTTGGAAGCTACTTCGCGAACCATTTGAGCTCCCATATTTTCGATTGGGTTTTCAAGTTCAATTTCTTTTGCAACCGAAACGCCGTCTTTTGTAACTGTCGGTGCGCCGAATTTTTTATCAAGAATTACATTTCTGCCTTTTGGTCCGAGTGTAACTTTAACAGCATTTGCAAGTTTATCAACGCCGTTCTTAAGTGAGCTTCTTGCGTCTGTGCTGAATTCAATTATTTTTGATGCCATATTCTTTCTCCTTTTATTTTATCAAACTTATTTTACAATTCCGTAAATATCGCTTTCGCGCATAATCAAATATTCAACGCCGTCAATTTTAATTTCTGTACCTGAGTATTTTCCGTAAAGAACCGAATCTCCGACTTTAACATTCATAGCAACAGACTTGCCGTCTTCAGTTACTCTGCCAGAACCGACTGCTACAACTGTACCTTCAATTGGTTTTTCTTTTGCTGTATCGGGAAGAATGATTCCGCCCTTGGTAACTTCTTCAGCTTCTTTGGCCTTTACAATTACTCTATCTGCCAAAGGTTGAATTTTGAAATTTGCCATTTTTACCTCCTTATTAAATTAAAATGATATTAGCACTCATAAATTGTGAGTGCTAATTTATGCTATCGAAAAGATTTTGTCAAGTGCTTATAATGATGAGAGTTATGAAAAGAAGCCAAAATGAAGAAAAATCACTACTTTGATAAAATAGAGGTTGAATCTTTATTTCAACCTCATAAATGTATTATTCAGTTTCAACTGATCTTGCGAAAATATAATTGAGGTTCTTCAAAAGTTTATCAGGGTTGAACAATTCATCAATCTCATCAAGAGTTAAATATTTTCCGACATCTTTGGAGTTGAGCAATTCATCTTTAAGATTTTTATTTTGCTCAGCCCAAACATCCATTGCAGATTTTTGTACAAAAGCATACGCATCTTCACGCGTCATACCTTTTTCTGTTAACCTTAATAAAACGGTCTGTGAAAAAATTAAACCACGGGTTAAGTCTAAATTTTTAATCATGTTGTCGGGATAAATAATAAGATTATCAACAAGTTTGGTTGCTAATCCAAGTATATAATCCAATGCAATGCAGCTATCCGGAACTATAACTCTTTCAACCGAGGAATGAGAAATATCTCTTTCATGCCAAAGCGCAACATTTTCTAAAGCAGCCATAGCGTTACCTCGAAGCAAACGCGCTAACCCTGTAATTCTTTCACTTACAATTGGGTTACGTTTGTGCGGCATTGCCGATGAACCTTTTTGTCCCTTTGAAAAATATTCTTCGGCTTCCAAAACCTCTGTTCGTTGAAGATGCCGAATCTCGATAGAAATTTTTTCAAGTGAAGCACCGATGATAGCTATAGTATTTAGGAATTCGGCGTGTCGATCTCGCTGTACAATTTGAGTCGCAACAGGTTCGGGTTTCAATCCCATTTTTTTGCAAACATATTCTTCAACTTGTGGAGAAAGGTGATCGAATGTTCCGACAGCGCCTGAAATTTTCCCTGTTCCAATTATGTCTATTGCTTTTTCCAAACGTGTGATATTTCTTTTTGCCTCTTCGAACCAGAGGGCGAATTTCAACCCCATTGAATATGCCTCAGCGTGAATGCCGTGACTTCTTCCAACGCAAATTGTTCGTTTATGTTCGAGTGCTCTTTTCTTTAACACATCCTTAAACACAATTAAATTTTTAAGAAGAATTTCTCCTGCGCATTTCATTTGATAGGCGAGGGCTGTATCGAGAACATCCGAAGATGTCATTCCGTAATGAATGTGGCGAGATGCGGGTCCGACATATTCTGCAACGTTTGTTAAGAAAGCAATCACATCGTGTTTTGTTATTTCTTCAATTTCGAGAATGCGTTTAATATCAAATTTGGCTTTGGATTTAATCTGCTCCAAATCTTCCTTGGGAATATCACCCATTTCAGAGCGGGCTTCGCATGCAAGTATTTCTATTATCAGCCAAGTTTCAAACTTGAATTGCTCATCCCAAATTTTACCCATTTCGGGCCGTGTGTAGCGTGTTATCATCAGCGTTGTTCCAGTTTCATTTTTTTAATTAATGTTTCTTCGTCGCGCAAAACTTTTACGTTTACAGTTTCGCCGGTGCGGAATTCCTGTAGAACTCCTATTAAAGTGTTATCGTTATTTACTTTGATATCTTCAACCGCGAGTATGATGTCGTAAGTTTGTAATCCTGCTTTTTTAGCCGGAGAATTTTTTGCTACGTCTGTAATTATTACGCCGCGCGAACTTTTCAAGTTATATGCTTTTGCAATTGATGGATCAATTGTTTGTACGCTTAAGCCCGTCCAAAAATCGCGATTAACTTTTCCTTTATCTTTAAGTTCATTTATAATTTTTTTGATTTTATTTACCGGCAACGCAAAACCAACACCGACATTACCTGTGCCGCCGGTATTAGCAGTGTAAATTAAAGTATTCATACCTATTAATTCGCCGTACGCATTTACTAACGGTCCGCCGCTGTTGCCGGAATTAATAGCCGCGTCGGTTTGCAGCATATTCATATAATACCTGTTTTGTAGGCCTCCGAGGTTCATTCCTTTTGCGCTGATCACGCCAACTGTTACAGTTGGTTGATCATTTACATCAAATAATCCAAAAGGATTACCGAGCGCTATTACCCATTCACCTACAAGAATATTTCCCGAATCTCCAAGTTTGATGTAAGGCAGGTTTTCGGCTTCAATTTTTAATAAACAAATATCGCTTGTTGGATCTGTGCCGATTATTTTAGCTTCGTAATGCGAGCCGTCTGTTAAAGTAACAGTTGCTTCAACAGCATTACCTGCAACATGATCATTAGTAATTACGTATCCATCAGGTGAGATAATTGCGCCGGAACCTAAACCTTTAACCGGTTGATTGTACACACGGTCGCCGAAAAACTGACGAAAGAATGGATCCATCGAAAACACATCCCTGTACTGTCGAATTTCGGTAACAGTAATTCCCACAACAGCAGGGCTAACTTCTTTAACTGTCTTAGTAATTATGTTATGTCGTGAATTTGAGATATCATCGTTTGATTGCTGCAAATTTATTTGCCTGCTTGTATCGCCTAATATAGAACTGAATATGCTGTTATTGTTTCTTGATGGAGTAAATATCAAAGCATAAACCAGCGAAGTAACAATCAACGTAATTGCCGATGAAAAAATGATCGTCTTATATCGATTCATCTTTTTGTTCCTTTAATTTTTTATTTTGTTGTGAAATAAAGTATTCCTTAAGCGGTTGTATATGTTTAGAAAGAATAATCGCGAATAAAATTACTAATAAAATACTAAACTGTAATTCCGAACTCGGCTGTGGATTTGTGTACTTACTTAAAATGTTTGAAGATGTAAAAGCTAAAACAGCGGATAATAGCGTTGCCGAAGAATTAGCAAAATGAATATTTCTTCTGAATATATAAGCTATTGTCCAAATAACACCCCAGATAATCAAAATAGGAATTGAAAGAATTAAAGCACCGCCTGCGGCAGTAGCCAAACCCCGCCCGCCTTTAAATTTTATCCATGGTGAGTAACAATGTGCAAATACTGCCGCGACAAGTGCAATCATTTCATATAAAAAATTTTCTCCGAAAAATAATCTTACTAAATAAACTGCGATTAATCCCTTTAATAAATCTATAAACAATACCAATAAACCGATTCGCTTAGATTTAGAAACATCAAAAGAATTATGTGCGCCAACATTTCCTGTGCCGTTTTGAGTAATGTCCAATCCGGTTTTCCGTTTAATTACAATGAATGCAGTTGGAAAAGAGCCGAAGAAATAACCAATTAAAAAACTTATTACTGTTTCCATTTATACCCGATATTCTAAAGAAATAAAATTTACTAATTATGATAAATAGTATTTTAGATCAATAAAAAGATTTTACATTGAAGAATCACAATCCGCTGCATTTTAACGCCCTAATATATTTAAGTTCCAAGAAAAATTAGTAAATACTTTTTAGTAAAAATAAAATTATTAAATTTATATCCAGAATATAGCAAAGTAAAAATCGGAGACTATAATGGTTAATTATATAGGAAGGTTCAATGTTGTTCCATCGCTGCCGGAAAAGCTTGAACCGCTGAGAGAAATCGTATTTAATTTATACTGGACATGGAACCAGGATGCAATAGAACTTTTTAGGCGTCTCGATCTTTTACTTTGGGATCAAACTCACCACAATCCTGTTTTGATGCTTGGAAAAATTAGTCAAGAAAGATTAAACGAAGTTGCGATGGACGATAGTTTTATTTCGCATATGAACCGTGTTTATGTTCAACTCAGCGTTTACATTGAAGAAAAAACGTGGTATCAAAAAAATTATAATTACGGTAAAGACGGTGTAATAGCATATTTCTCGGCAGAATTCGGATTAACAGAATGTTTACAGATTTATTCCGGCGGCTTAGGAGTTCTCTCAGGGGATCATTTAAAATCAGCCAGCGATTTAGGTCTTCCTTTAGTCGGCATTGGTTTATGTTATAAAGAAGGATATTTCCAGCAGTACTTAACAAGCGACGGCTGGCAGCAGGAAATTTATCAGATAACGGATTTCTATAACCAACCGCTGAATTTAGTTGCTGATAAAAACGGAACTCCTTTAAAACTTGGACTTGATTTTCCCGGTAGGAAAGTAACTTTTCAAATTTGGAAAATTCAGATTGGTCGAGTGCCATTATATTTATTAGATACAAATGTTGAAGAAAATTCCGACGAAGATAAAAAAATTACCCGCTCACTATACGGTGGAAATATTGAAACAAGAATTCAGCAGGAAATTTTACTCGGCATAGGCGGAATACGCGCTTTACACGCTTTGGATATAAAACCGTTAGTCTGCCATATGAACGAGGGGCACTCGGCGTTTCTTTCTCTCGAGAGAATACGATTGATGATTAAGAACAACGGCTTAACATTTGAAGAAGCAAAAGATATAGGAATTTATTCTAATGTATTTACGACGCACACACCGGTACCTGCGGGAATTGATATCTTCCCAAATGATTTAATAGAGAAATATTTTGGCAGTTATTATAGAAATGAACTGCAGATCAGCGATAAAACTTTTTATTCGCTTGGTTCTATTATTAAAAACAAACCGGTTAGTAATTACAATATGGCACATCTCGCGATGAACATGGCGGGGTTTGTAAATGCAGTTAGTAAACTTCACGGCAAAGTATCCAAAAAAATGTGGCAATCTGGGTTTGTTGATATTCCGTTTGACGAAATCCCGATTGATTACGTAACCAACGGGATTCATACGCATTCCCATATTTCAAACGATATGCAGGAGTTACTTTACAGATATCTCGGTGAAAAAGTCTTACGCGATCCATCCGATGCTGAAGCTTGGAAACGAGTTGATGAAATACCGGACGAAGAATTATGGCGTACTCACGAGCGCAGACGCGAACGTTTAGTTGCATTTGCAAGAAGAAGATTAAGAAGACAAATAGTTGAACGCGGCGGTTCATCCAATGAAATTTCGGCAGCTAAAGAAGTACTCGATTCGCAGGCATTAACAATCGGTTTTGCAAGAAGATTTGCAACTTATAAACGCGCTACTTTAATATTCAGCGATATTGAAAGATTGACAAGCATTTTGGCAAATCCGGATTATCCTGTTCAATTAATAATTGCAGGCAAAGCTCACCCGCGCGACGACGAAGGTAAAAAATTTATACAGGAAATAATTCAAATAATGAAGGAATACCATCTTCGTAAAAAAATTGTATTCCTCGAAAATTATGATATGAATGTTGCCCGCTACATGGTTGAGGGCTGCGATGTATGGCTTAACAATCCGCGCAGACCTTTGGAAGCAAGCGGTACTTCGGGAATGAAAATGATTGCAAACGGCGGGCTCAATTTAAGCGTTATGGACGGATGGTGGGATGAAGCTTATACACCCGAAGTTGGTTGGAGAATCGGCAACGGCGAAGAGTATGATAACCTTGATTATCAAGACGAAGTTGAATCGAGATTAATTTATGAAGTAATAGAAAAAGAAATTGTGCCGTTATTTTATAACCGAAGTGACGATAAACTTCCGCGCGGATGGATTAACACAATGAAAAATTCTATGAAGCAACTGGGCCCTGTTTATAGTACACATAGAATGGTTCAGGAATATGCAAAGAAATTTTATTTCCCTTCTTTGGAAAAGAGACTAAACTTGATGAAGAATGATTGGGAAGAAGGCAAACAATTGTCTGCATGGAAAAGAAAAGTTAACTCCAATTGGGATAAAGTAAAATTCATGTACATAACTGAAGAAAAGAAAAACAAAGATTTAAAAGTAGGTGAAAAATATCCTATCGTTGCAGAAGTAGAACTCGGTGAATTAACAACAAATGATGTTGATGTTCAGATTTATTTCGGTAAGGTTGACAGCGGTGATGAAACTTCCCGCAATTATACAAATATGATTGATGTTTCTAAAAAGAATAAAAGTGATAAAAATATTTACAGGGGCGAAATTGAATGTAAGGATACCGGTTTAATCGGTTTCACATTAAGAATTTTACCAAAACATAAGCAGTTGATTAATCCATTTGAAATGGGATTAATACGCTGGGCGTAAACTGAAAAATATTTCTAAATTTTATGAACTAAATACTTGGGATTATGCTGCTCGAAACTCTTGATTTGAGAACAAACGATATTCTGATTTACTCTCAGAATCTTTTTAACTTCGGCGAAAATTTTAAAATTGTTCATAAAAACGCCAAAGTAAGAAAGCCGCAGAGCATTAGCTATTTTGATGTATGCAATTTTGTGAAAGATCCTTTCCCCAAAAATTTAATTATTTACCGACTTCTAACTAATGTAAATGATCTTGATGCTTATTCAACAAAGTATGGTTATTTCATAAAAATAAACGGCCGGATGGAACTGGTTTACTTCGATCCCATTTACGCAATTAAAGATTTAAGGCATCTTCGTTTTGAATTAAACCCCGGGCATTTCAGATTCAAAATTCAACAATTAGGTTTAACATCACTTACAAAGTGGGAAAGTGAACCAAACTTTGCTGAAGTATATTCATTCGATTTGAAAGCAGTTGAAGCCCAGAATCAAAATGATAAAATATTTGCAGATGCAATCTTTGCATTCGATCCGAATTATTCCGATCAAAATGACAACATCGGAAGTATAAGAACGACAGTCTCGAAAAAAACAGATGAAGAAAATCTAACTAATAAATCTCGTGCGGAAGAAAAATCAAGTCTAATTATTAAAGAAGACAAAGAAATAAAAACTTCTAATATGAATTTACCTGTAACTCCCGATAATGCAAAAGCTTCGGATATTAGGGATGAAATTATTTCTTTGTTAAAACAAGCGTTAAATATTCCCGAACAAACAGATAAATCTTTCCATTCAACAGACAAAACCGATTCGGTAATAGATCAAAATGTGCAATTAAATAGTAAAGATGATGTTTTGCCGGATGGTGCTGTAAGCCTGTTTGATTTGTTTAAATCAACACATAAAACAGAAATGTTGTCTCTAAAGGAAAAAGAGTCGGTGATTCTAAAGTTTGAAGAAAAGTAATACTAATATGCTTTTAGAATCTTTAAGGTAGTCTTTATTCCTACGTAATCGAAAAACCTTCTAACCTAATTGTTGATTTTAGAAACGCATTTTAGTCGTCGGTTAATTTATTCTGATAAAATTATGAATCGATAAGTCGCGAAATATTTAACCTACGTTTGAATACTGCAGACAATGCTATTTCTAATTTCATCTGTCAAAATCACTTCCATAATATCATACATAAATTATGTTTGAAGCCCCCATTTATAATATTAAACTGATTATTTCTAATTGATAATTGAATTCTCTATTTTTCATAAAGAAAAAATGAAAGATAAATGAAACGTTTTGCATTAATAGGTACTGGGGGATTTGTAGCGCCACGTCATTTGAAAGCAATAAAGGAAACCGGAAATATATTGTTATCTGCATTCGATCCTCATGATTCAGTTGGAATCCTTGACAGTTATTTTCCCAATACGGATTTTTTTACTAATTACGAAAGATTCGAAAGAAATATTTTTAAACTATACTCTTCACAAGAATCACGATTAGATTACATTTCGGTTTGCTCTCCGAATTATTTACACGACACACATATTCGTTTGGGACTTCAAAACAGCTGCGATGTTATTTGCGAAAAACCGATTGTTCTTTCACTCAAAAATTTGGATTTACTCGAAAGATTGGAAAAAGAAACGGGTAAAAGAGTTTTTACCGTGATGCAATTGAGATATCATCCTGCGCTAATAAAACTTAAGAAAGAAAATTCAACTGTAAAAAATAGCTCACGAAAAAAAATTGAATTAAAATACATTACACCGCGCGGTAATTGGTATTTCAATTCGTGGAAGGGCGATGAAAGTAAATCCGGGGGAATTGCTACGAATATCGGGATACACTTGTTCGATTTGTTAATTTGGCTTTACGGTGAAGTTGAAAATTTTGAACTAATGAAATCCGAGCCAAACAAAATGTCAGGAAATCTTACTTTACAGAATGCAGATGTTGAGTGGTTCTTATCGATTGATAAAAATGATTTATTAAGCGATAAAGTTAATTCATCAAAAACATCTCTCCGGTTGTTGAAAGAAGATGGAAAGATTATAGAATTCTCTGACGGATTCACGGATTTGCATACAAAAGTATATTCTGAAATAATTGCAGGCAACGGAATGGGAATCAAAGATGCTCGTCGTTCTATAGAACTCGTTGAAAATCTTCGCCATGCTGTAATAAAAACTAAAGTATTTAAAAATAGGTAGAGCATTTATGCCGGAAAATTATTTTATACACGAATCAGCTATTGTTGATGAAAATGTAAAAATTGGGAACGGAACTAAAGTATGGCATTTCTCACATGTGCAATCGGGTGCAAAGATTGGCAGCAATTGCGTTCTTGGACAGAATGTTAACATCGGTAACAATGTTATAGTTGGCAGTAATTGTAAAATACAAAACAATGTTTCGGTTTATGAAGGTGTTACATTAGAGGATTATGTTTTTTGCGGACCCTCAATGGTATTTACAAATATTATTAATCCAAGGTGTAAATATCCTCAACGCGGTTCGGAATTTTATTCTAAAACTTTAGTAAAAGAAGGCGCGTCGATGGGTGCTAATTGCACAATTGTATGCGGCGTAACAATTGGCAAGCATTCGTTTATTGGTGCAGGTGCGGTCGTAATAAATGATGTGCCGGATTTTGCGCTTGTTGTTGGCAATCCTTCACGGCAAATCGGCTGGATTAGCGAAGCGGGAGAGAGATTAAATTTTGATAAAGATGGTTATGCATTCTGCAGCAAGTCAAATAAAAAATATAAGCTGGAAAATGAATTGGTAGTAGAATGCATTGATACATGATTGCATGATCTAATCTATACATACAATCATTTTTTTAAAACAAAAAATATTTCTAACAAATAGTGAGTAAATTATGAAAGTTCCTTTGCTCGATCTTAAACCGCAGTATCAATTTTTGAAAAAAGAAATTGACGAAACCATTGCCAGAGTAGTTGAGTCGCAGTATTTTATAATGGGTCCCGATGTCGCAAAGTTAGAAGAAGAAATAAACCAATATCTTGTATGTAAATATTCGGTTGGTGTCACTTCGGGCACGGACGCATTATTGCTTGCGTTGATGGCTATAGGAATAAAGCCGGGGGATGAAGTTATTGTGCCGACTTATTCTTTCTTTGCAACTGCTGGTGTTGTCGCAAGATTAAATGCTGTTCCAATCTTTACTGATGTTGACCCGGTTACATTTAATATCGATCCGAAAGATTTCGAAAAGAGAATAACATCAAAAACAAAAGCAGTTATTCCTGTTCATCTTTACGGGCAAAGCGCGGAGATGGATGAAGTACTTGCTATTGCTAAAAAGCATAATCTAAAAGTTATTGAAGATTGTGCACAGGCTATCGGCACACAATACAAAGATGGGAAATTTGTCGGAACCATTGGCGATATTGGTTGCTTCTCATTCTTTCCAAGCAAAAACCTTGGCTGCTTCGGCGACGGCGGTATTGTTACAACAAATGATGAGGAGCTTTATCACACAATGAAAATTATGCGCATGCACGGAATGGAACCGAAATATTATCATAAAGTTATCGGCGGGAATTTTAGATTGGATTCTTTGCAAGCGGCGGTGCTTCGAGTTAAACTTCCGCATCTCGATTCATGGTCGGCTAAAAGAAGAGAGAATGCCGCAGCTTACGCAAAATATTTTATCGAAGCAGGTCTTTCGGAAGAACCGGGAAGAATCAAACATGATAACAAGAACAAAGTTCTTTTGCCCAAAGCAGTATTTGAAACTTCCGGAGTAAAGAATTATCACATATTTAATCAATTCATAATTCGTGTTGAAACTAAGCGGGATGAACTTTGGGAATTTTTGAAAAAGAAAGAAATCGGCTGCGAGGTTTATTATCCTGTTCCATTCCATCGCCAGGAATGTTTTAATTACTTGAATTGTGTTGACTCAGATTATCCTGTTTCGAATAACGCCGCAGAAACCTCATTGGCTTTGCCCATTTACCCGGAACTTACTAACGATCAATTAAAATATGTTGTTGATTGTATTGCAGAGTTTTACAAATAATTAGTAGGGCAGAATCGAATTCTGCCCACTTTCGTAGCGCAGATTATAAATCTGCGCTACGTTAAATTATTTATTCGGGAAGAAAATTTTATTGTATATATACATTAAAATTGTTGCAAGAATTCCAACACCCATCATAACTAAAAAGATTATTGTAGGGTTGTTGGCGTTTGTTGCATAAGTCTGGTAGAGCCATCCGCCGAACGGATCGCCTGCAAACCTCGCAATTGCAATCGGTAAAAATGCATATCCTTGAAACAAACCTTGTTGACCGGGAGGCGCAATTTCAGAAATGTATTCGTAATATCGCGGCGCTTGAATCATTTCACCAATAGCAAAGGCAACAATTCCCGCTGCGATTGTAATTATACTAGGATGAATAGCGATGATAACCCAAATCAAACTTGATAGTGCAAACCCCATAAGTATGGCTTTATGGGTGGGGAGATTTTTTGTCAATCGATTTAACGGAATCTGAAAAAGAATAATTGCACCTGCCCCGGACCATGATTGTAAAATTTCGTAAGGAGCATTTTTATCAATAAAATCGGTTACATAATATGGAACGATTATAAATTCCTGCCAGAATATTATCCAGTACAATGAATAGATTAATAGAAAAATCATGAACCGGTAATTTGTAAGAACAACAAAAAGATTCTGGATTTTTTTCCCGAGTGTTTCAACAATTTCATCTTTCTCATTTTTAACTTCCTTATATAAGAAGAAATTCACAATCAACATTGCAAGACAACTAACAGCGGAAACAAGATAAACAAATTCATTGCCGAATTGATCGCGGACGAAATAAGCTATTGTAGGACCAATCATAGCGCCAGCGTTTACTAACCAATAATAAATCGCAAAGCCAAGCGATTTTGTTTCTTTGTTTGATGCGACGGCAACTGTACCGAGTACCGATGGCTTAATAAATGAACCGCCAAATGCAGTGAAAACTAAGAATAAAAGAAGAAGCCAATAATTCGGTTCGGTTCCGTAAATACCTGAAAAAATACTCATGCCCATCGAGCCGATTAAAAAATATCCAATTGCTAAAATTGAAAAAGCAACATTGAATGCTTTTTTAAATCCCCATTTGTCAGCGAGAGTGCCGGCTAAGATTGGAAGTAAATAAATTAGTCCGCCGAATAAACCGGATAATTGTCCCGCTTCCGATTCCGAAAATCCAAGTCCGTTACGGAGATAAATCATAAAAACAATTTGTTGCCCGTAATATGCAAGCCGTTCAAACAACTCCATAAAATTTGCAACCCAAAACGAAGAATGAAAACCGTCTTTTAATTTTTGGATACTGCTCGATATGCTCATTCAATCCTCAATGTTCTGAAAAGGTTGCGGCAAAATAAATACGTAGTCGTTTAAAAGCATCTTTAATTTTTTATAAATATAAAAATCTATGGATGGAGAAATTTCTTCTTCGCTTTTATGTTTACATCTCTTTAGTTTTGTACGGAAAATTAAAAAGGGATTTATGGCAAAATTAAAAGTTGTTGTAACTGGCGGTGCGGGGTTTATAGGCAGTCATGTTGTCGAACATTGGCTTAATGAAGGAGCGGAAGTTCATATAATTGATAATTTACGTTCCGGTTTTTTATCAAATGTTAAACTATTCCCCGAAGCAATATTTCATAATATAAGCGTAACTGAACGCGATAAAGTATTTAAGGTTTTAGAAGGGACAGATTATGTACACCATTTAGCAGCATTAATATCTGTACCGGAATCCGTTGAAAAACCAAAAGAATGTGTAGATATAAATATAAACGGTTTGTTGAATGTATTGGATGCTTCGAAAGAATTTGGAGTGAAAAAAATCGTTTTCAGCAGTTCAGCGGCGGTTTATGGCGATAATCCGATATCACCTAAAACCATAGATATGAAACCCCAACCGAAATCTCCGTATGGCATTACCAAACTTGACGGCGAGTATTATCTCCAGATGTATCATGATATTTGTGATATTGGTGCGGTATCATTGAGATATTTTAATGTATTCGGACCGAGACAGGATCCCAAAAGTCAGTATGCTGCAGCAATTCCAATTTTTATTGAACGCGCTGTTAAAAATGAACCAATAATTATTTACGGCGACGGTCAGCAAACAAGAGATTTTATTTACGTGAAAGATGTAGTTAAGTTAAATGTTTTAGCAGCAACCAATAAAAATGTAAATGGTGTATTCAATGTAGGACTTGGCAAATCAATTTCAATAAATGATATTGCTTTAGAAATAATTAAAAGGACAAGTAGTAAAAGTGAAATAATTTACAAAGATGAGAGAGCGGGGGATATTAAACATAGTCTTGCATCAATAAACGAAACAAAAGAGCAATTTAGTTTTTCAGCAGATTTTTCTTTAGCCGATGGATTAGAAGAGACGATTAAATATTTTACCAGTATTTAAATAGGTTAAATGTTATTTGCATTCGTTTTATTAAAAAAGTATTTTTGACCTCGCAATTTTAAGGGCTCATAGCTCAGTTGGTTAGAGCAGCTGACTCATAATCAGCGGGTCGGAGGTTCAAGTCCTTCTGGGCCCACTCCAAAACCCCAATAACAAATCGTTTTTGGGGTTTTTTGTCTTGGTATTTGTAGCCTAATTTTTAGTAAACTGTGAAAAATCTCTTGATCGAATTTAATGGGCGGGAAAACTATAGGGTATCTTGAAAGTAAATTTTGAACCTACACCGTATGTACTTTCTACTGATATTTCGCCACCAAGCATATTTACAAATTCTTTACATATTGCAAGACCCAAGCCATTGCCGTATTGAGGCGTGTTCATATCCTGCAACGATACGAAAGGATTAAAAATAGTTTCAACCTTATCGGCGGGTATTCCTATTCCCGTATCTTCAACGGTAGTTATCAATTCAAATTCATGTTCGGATTTTTTTGAATTGTCCACAAAAATTTTAATCGAACCTTTTTGCGTAAACTTAATTGCATTTGCAACTAAGTTTGTTACAATTTGTCTGTATTTAATAACATCTGAATAAACATTATGTTCAATAATATTCTGTAAATTCAATGAAAGTTTAATTCCTTTATTCAATGCCAACGGTGAAAGAAGATGAACAATGCTTTCCAACTCTTCGTTAAGTGTAAAAAGACTGAACTCGGTATCAAGATTGCCGGTATCAATTTTCGAATAATCAATAAAATTATTAATTGTATTTAATAAACTGTGCGCTGCTGTTTTAACTGCGCGGGAATAATTCTTAATTTCATCAACCGATTTTAGATAGTTATCCTCCAGCATTTCATGATAAATCAGAATGGAGTTTAATGGAGTTCTTACCTCGTGATTTATCTTTGCAAGCAATTGAATCTTTTTATTTTTGTCCTCAATAGATTTCTGTGCAAGCAATTCTTTTTCTTTGATCTCTTTTAATAATTTTTCGGTAGCTTCGTTTTGTTCCTTAATTGCAAGTACTTCCGTTGTTTCGTCTTTAATGGTAAAATCTATATTCTTATCACCTTTGGCATTGTATTTAACTTCACCTATAATTCTTAGATAAAATACTCGATTGTTTCCATCTGAATAATCAATAGTAAATTCAAGTTGATTCTTTTCCGATGATTTCAATAACAAAAAATGTTCTTTAAATGAATTGCTTTCAAATAGAGTTAATAGATTATTATTATCTTTTTTTATTTTTAGAAGAGAATATAAAAATTGATTGCCGGTTAAAATGTTACCATCCAAATCTGTTCTGCAAATTCCAATCGGAACGTTATTGAATATATAATTAATCTCTTCTGTTTTTGATTTGTACGAATTCCTAATCTTATAATTGATAGCGCTGACAGCAATGCTCAATAAACTGATAAGGCATACAAAAATTGTAATTGAAAGAATATTTGGCAAAAGAAAGAAATTAGGGTCGTTAAAAATAATTGAGCAAGCAAAAAGAATGTTGTAATAGATCGCTACAATAATTTGATTTGTTACTTCCCAACTGAATACAAGTGCTGTTGTAAAAATTAATAAAGAGAGAATTTGAGAATTAATAAAAAGCGTATCGGGCAATTTGTAAATTGTATAAACAAATGAACCGATTAACGATATAATAAGAAGATGAACCTGAAAAGTTGAAAATGCCCTTGTGGTTTTTCTAAAAGATAAAAGAAAAATGCTAAATGATATTATCGTAAATATTACCCTTGCCAAATAAATATCTATTGCAAAATTTTGGAAAAAAGAAATCTCAAATAAGAGAGACCAACTTCCAGCAATTACTGAAATAGCCGACGATATTCTTAACGCTTTTGAAGTCTCATCGTCACTTATCATATTTTTTGAACTTATTTCAAACATTTGGTGCTATTAAATTAAAATTGATAATATCAACACTAAATTATAAATCAAATTATATTTAAAAGACAATATTTTATTTCGGATTGATAAAGAAACTTAATAGAGAATTAGCCTCGATGATGAAGATTAATAACATAGATAACTACCGTTTAACATATTAGTAACTGTGAAGTATTAAAAGTGTCTTGAAACCATTAATCTTACAAAATCAGATTTATCAACAATATTGTAATGAAATTATAATATTTATTGCGGGAAATTGGAAAAAAGGTTTATATTTGCACTCAATTTTGCCGGGGTGGCGGAATTGGTAGACGCACAGGACTTAAAATCCTGTGGGTGTTAGCACCCGTGCCGGTTCGAGTCCGGCCCTCGGTACAAATTGTTAACAGCAAATTCGATTTATATTAGAATTTGCTTTTTGTTTTTTGGGTATTCTGGATTCGGGTTCTTAGCTCAGTTGGTTAGAGCGTCTGCTTGACGTGCAGAAGGTCATAGGTTCGAATCCTATAGAACCCACAAAAATGTTTTTGGTTCTTCGGATCGAAAAAATATTTGTTTTCTCGAAGGATTTTTTTTTGATTAATAATGTTGAACCAATAATTGCCGGAGTTTTCTCCGTTTCTTAAAGAGATTATGGAACAGATAAAAATAAAATTTCCTGATGGATCGGTTAAAGATTTTGACAAAGGAATTACTCCTTTCGAAGTTGCTCAGAAAATTTCAAACCGTTTAGCTGATGATGCTTTGATTGCCAAAGTTAACGGAATTGTTCGCGATCTTTCAACTAAGTTAAATGACGATGTTGATTTAGAAATATTGACCTTTGAAAGCGAAGAGGGAAAATCAACTTATTGGCATTCTACTTCTCATTTGATGGCTCATGCTGTTCAATCAATTTATCCCGAAGCAAAATTCGGAGTGGGTCCTGCAATTGATGCCGGATTTTATTACGATATTGATATTAATTCTGCATTGACTGAAGAGGATCTTGTTAAGATTGAAAACAAGATGATGGAAATTTCTAAACAGAAAAATCCGTTCAAGAGAACTGAACTTTCTAAAAGCGATGCTCTGAAATTTTTTGAGAACAAAGGTGATAATTACAAACTTGAAATCATCAGCGAACTTGATGAAGAGAATGTTAAGATAAGTATTTACGACGAAGGCGAGTTTACCGATTTATGTACAGGTCCACATGTTCCCGATGTTGGTAAAATCAAATATGTAAAATTATTAACAGTATCCGGTTCGTACTGGCGAGGTGATGAGCACAATAAAAGAATGCAAAGAATCTACGGCATTTCTTTCCCCAAGAAAAAAATGCTTGATGATTATCTTTTGTTTTTAGAAGAAGCAAAGAAACGTGATCATAGAAAAATCGGCAAAGCACTAGATCTTTTCAGCATCCACGAAGAGGCAGGGGCGGGATTAATTTATTGGCATCCGAAAGGCGCTCGCATTCGAAATACAATCGAAACGTTCTGGCGCCAAGAACATCTTGATAATGGCTACGAACTTTTATATTCGCCACATATGGGTAAAAGCTGGTTGTGGGAAACAAGCGGTCATCTTGGTTTCTATAAAGATAGTATGTATTCGCCGATGAAAATTGATGAACAAGATTATTATGTTAAGCCGATGAACTGCCCATTCCACATAATGATTTATAAATCTCAATTGCGTTCTTATAGAGATTTACCTTTGCGCTGGGCGGAACTTGGTACAGTTTATCGTTATGAAAAAAGCGGTGTACTTCATGGGCTGCTTCGCGTACGCGGATTCACACAGGATGATGCTCACATATTCTGTACTCATGAACAAATGGAAGATGAGATTATTGAAGTAGTAAGATTTTCACGTCATATGTTAAAATCATTTGGCTTTGAAGAACTCGCATTTTATGTCGCTACTAAACCGGAAGGTTCAGTCGGTGATGATGAAACATGGGAAAGGGCTACAGCATCATTAAAACATGCACTAGAAAAAGAAAATTTGAAATATGAAATGGATGAAGGCGGCGGAGCTTTTTACGGTCCGAAGATCGACATCAAAATAAAAGATGCACTAAACCGCGAATGGCAGTTAAGCACAGTTCAATTCGATTTTAATCTTCCGCAGCGTTTCGAAATGAAATATATCGGTGAAGATGGAAAAGAACATCAGCCGTTTATGGTTCACCGCGCGTTGCTTGGTTCTATTGAACGTTTTATGGGTATTTTAATTGAACATTACGCAGGTGCATTTCCTACTTGGTTAGCGCCGGTTCAAGCAGCTGTTGTTCCCGTTTCTCAAAATTACTTTGAATACGGTAAACAAGTTGCGGATGAACTTAAAAAGAATAATATTATTGTTGAACTCGATGCGCGTAACGAAAAAATAGGTTATAAAATACGCGATTGGGAAACTCAAAAAGTACCATATATGTTAATAGTTGGTGAAAAAGAAAAAGAAAGCGGTAATGTATCTGTACGTCAGCACAAAGTTGGCGATAAAGGAAGCGTTTCATTGCAACAATTTATTGAACAAGTTCTAAACGAAGCAAAGAACAGAATTAATCATATTTAACGAGGTTATATATTACTCAAGTAAAGCACAGAGTCAATCAGGAAATTAGAATTCCTGAAGTAAGACTTATAGGCGCAAACGGCGAACAGATTGGAATTGTTACTTCTCGTGAAGCTTTAAAAAAAGCCGAAGAAGCAGGAATGGATTTAGTTGAAATTGCACCGCAAGCAACTCCACCAGTTTGTAGAATTATTGATTACGGAAAGTTTGTTTACGAACAACAGAAGAGAGAAAAACTTCAAAAGAAAAATCAGGCGGTTAGTGTTTTAAAAGAAATCCGGCTGCATCCCAACACGGATACACACGATTTCGATTTTAAAGCACGCCATGCGGCAAATTTTCTTGAAGAAGGAGATAAAGTAAAAGTTTCTGTTATTTTTAAAGGCAGGGAGTTAGCATATACTGAACTTGGAGAAAATCTTTTGAGGAAATTTCTTGAAAGATTGGATGATGTAGCTAAAGTAGAACAAGAACCAAAATTTGAAGGCAGAGCGATGCATGCCATTCTTGCACCGCAAAAAGGAAAAAAGAAAAAATAGATAGGTGAAGTAATGCCCAAAATGAAAAGTAATCGCGGAGCCGTAAAATCTTTTGCAAAAACAGGTTCTGGAAAGATCAAAAGAAAAAAAGCTTTTAAGTCACACATTCTCACTTCAAAATCCACAAAGAGAAAAAGAGGATTGAGATCTCCGTCCTATGTTTCCGATGCGGATTCGAAGCGGGTTAGTAAAATGATTCAATAATGGAGAACAATAATGCCTAGATCAGTAAATCATGCTGCGTCGAAAAGCAGACGCAAAAAAATCATGAAAATGGCGAAGGGCTACTGGGGTGCCCGGAGCAAGGTTTATACCGTTGCTAAAACTCACGTGGAAAAAGGTCTTGTTCATGCTTACAGAGACCGCAAACTTAAAAAGAGAGAATACCGCTCGCTTTGGATTGTTAGGATAAATGCAGCAGCTCGAGCAAACGGAACAACTTATTCTCGTTTAATTAATTTACTCGAGAAAAAGGGAATCGACATCAACAGAAAATTACTTGCTTCAATGGCTGTAGAAAATCCGCAAGCTTTTGCTGATGTTGTAAAATTCGTAATGAACTAATATTTATCCCTCCCGAAATTATTTCAAAAAGTTTCGGGAGGGAATTTTTTTAAACTTGCCTGCTTACAGGCGGGCTATCGGGATTTAAAATGTTAGAAAGAATTACAGAAACCCGAACCTCATTTGACAATGATCTCGCAAAAGTTACCGACCTAAAGTCGCTCGAAGAATTACGCATAAAATTTTTAAGCAGAAAAGGAATCGTCTCGATTCTGTTCGAGGATTTTAAAAATGTTTCGCGTGAAGAAAAGAAAAGTGTAGGTCAGGCATTAAACGAATTAAAAATTCATACTCAATCAGGATTCGATTCCTTAAAAGAAAAATTGGAATCAAAAATCGAGAATCTTAGAGATGAAATTGATCTCACATTGCCGGGAAGAGTTAAAACGCTCGGAAGTAAACATATTATTATTCAAACTCTCGACGAGATGAAATCAATTTTTAAAGGATTGGGTTTTTCAATTTACGAAGGCCCGGAACTCGAATCGGATTATTACAATTTCGGCGCGTTGAATTTTCCGGACGACCATCCGGCGCGCGATATGCAGGATACGTTTTTTGTGAATCCAAATTTCTTGCTTCGTACACATACATCGCCCGTCCAAGTAAGATTAATGGAAGAAAAGAAGCCGCCGATAAGAGCAATCATGAGCGGCAAAGTTTACCGCAACGAAGCGATCAGTGCAAAAAGTTATTGTCTCTTTCATCAGTTAGAAGGTTTGTGTATTGATGAAGATATTACATTTGCCGAATTGAAGGGAACATTGGTGGGATTCATAAAACAATTTTTCGGCAGCGATGTTGTTTATCGTTTCCGCGCTAGCTTTTTCCCGTTCACCGAACCAAGCGCAGAGATGGATGTTTGGTGGCAGCCGAAAGGCAAGGAAGGAAGATGGCTCGAAGTTCTCGGATGCGGTATGGTCGATCCGAATGTTTTAAGAAATGTTGGAATCGATCCTGAAAAATATACAGGCTACGCTTTCGGTATGGGCATAGAAAGAACATGTATGCGCAAATACGGAATTGATGACATACGCCTTTTATTTGATAGTGATATTCGTTTCTTAAAACAATTTTAAAATTTTGAAAAGTCCAGGGTGATGAAGTGAAAATTTCTCTCAAGTGGTTAAATGATTACATAGACTTAAGCGGCATTTCAGTTGACGATATTTGCGATAAATTAAGTTTTGCCGGACTGGAAATTGAAGAAGTTATAGATCATGCAAAACAATTTGAAAATTTTGTCGTCGGTTATGTTAAAGAAAGAAAAAAACATCCTAACGCTGATAAGCTTTCCGTATGTATTGTCTCAGACGGTACCCAAGATTTCAATGTTGTTTGCGGCGCACCGAATGTAGATGCCGGTCAAAAAATTCCTTTCGCAAAGGTTGGCGCAGTAATTCCAACAAACGGAATGAAATTGGAAAAAGCGAAAATCCGCGGCGAAGTTTCCTTCGGTATGATTTGTTCCGAACGCGAACTCGGCATAAGCGATAACCACGAAGGAATTATGGTTCTCGATTCTTCTGCAAAAGAAGGAACTCCACTTGCAGAATTTTTAGGAATGAACGATGTTGTTTTGGATGTTGCAATTACACCGAATAGGGCTGATGCATTAAGCCATATCGGAATTGCTCGAGATCTTTCTGCCATTTACAACAAACCTTTGAAGTATCCGGAGATTGAATTAAAAGAATCAACAAAAAAATCAAGTGATGCTGCATCTATTGAGATTTTGGATGAAGTTAATTGCCCTCGTTATGTTGGCAAAGTAATAATGAATGTAGAGATTAAAGAATCACCCGAATGGATGAAACGAAAATTAAAAAGTGTCGGGCTTCGTCCAATCAGTAATGTTGTTGATGTTTCAAATTATGTTTTATACGAGATCGGTCAACCGCTTCACACTTTTGATCTTGATAATGTTGCAGATAAAAAAATAATTGTAAGACAAGCCAACGATAAAGAAAAGTTTGTTACACTCGATTCGAAAGAAAGAATTTTATCTTCATCAGATTTGATGATTTGTGACGGGCAAAAACCCGTAGCAATTGCAGGAGTAATGGGCGGCGAAAATTCCGAGATTACAAACGCAACAAAAAATATTTTGATTGAAAGCGCTCATTTTAATCCGTCATCCGTTAGAAAGACAGCGAAGAAATTGGGGCTTCAGACAGACGCATCGTATCGTTTTGAACGCGGCAGCGATCCTAACGTTACTGTTTGGACTGCAAGAAGAGCAGCACAACTAATTCAGCAAACAGCGGGCGGCGAAGTTTATTCAGGCGAAATAGATGTTTGCCCTAAACCTATTGTTAATAAAACAACTTCTGTTCGTTTTGATAGAATTCAAAAAGTTCTCGGCTATAAAGTTGAGAACAATGAAGTTCGAGGAATTTTAACTCGACTTGGATTTGAAATTCTTTTAGAAAACGAAAAAGAATTATCATTAAAAATCCCAACTTACCGTCACGACATTGAAAGAGAAATTGATATTATTGAAGAAGTAGCTCGCATTTACGGTTACGAAAAGATCCCGGACGTTTCTAAAATTTCTGTTGTGCTCGAACCGAAAGTTGATCAATCGGCTTTTAACGACAAAGTTCGCGAAACATTAAACTCACTCGGTTTTTTTGAAATAATGACGAACTCGTTACTAAAAGATGATGTGGCATTGAAATTTGGTAAAGCAATAAAACTTATGAATCCGCAGAACAGCGAAATGTCGCACTTGCGTCCGTCGATGATACCGGGTTTTCTTCAAGCAATTTCCAACAATCTTAAAGTAAACGAAAAAGATTTGATGTTTTATGAAATAGGAAAAGTCTTTGAACATAAACATGATAACGAAATAAAAGATTTTTCAGATTTCGAAGAAAACGAACATTTAATATTTGGTTTATCGGGTAAAGCTGTTCGCACAGAATGGTACGAAAAAGATCGTGATTACGATTTCTATGATTTGAAAGGGAATTTGCTCGTCTTCCTAAACAAATATTTTCCGGGTGTTCGGTTTTCATTTGAATATAAAGCTGCCGATTTAACAAATGATTTTAGTTATGAGATATCATGTCAAAACATGATTATCGGAAGTGCCGGAAGGATTAAAAAACAATTAACAGACCTTTTTGATATAAATCAGGAAGTGTTCATTTGTATTTTCAGTTTAGATAATCTTAAAAAAGTCGATGTATCTAAAAAGGCATTTAAGGAATTATTGAAGTATCCAAAGGTTTATAGGGATTTTGCTTTTGTGTTTGATAAAAAAGTAGAATCGGACAGCGTTGTAGAGATTATTCAAAGTGCGGGCTCTAAGTTGTTGCATCAGATAAAGTTATTTGATATTTTTCAAAGCGACAGTTTAGGTAACGACAAAAAAAGCATGGCTTTTCAATTAGAGTACTTTGATGAGTCGAAAACTTTAACTGAAGAAGAAGTAGATACTGAATTTAGGAAAGCGATAAAAGCAGTAGAACAAAAATTTAATGCACAACTTAGGGGCTCTTAGTGGCCGAAACTACAAAATATGATTTGTTCCTCGATGAGTTAAATACTCTCGAAAAACAGATTTATTATTTTATTCAAAAAGGTTCGGAAGTTTTGGAAGCTAATACAGCTTTGAACAACCGGATCAATCAACTTGAAAAAGAAAACGATACACTTAAAAGGCGTATTACTGAAATTGAATCAAAGTTAAGTAAATCATTAATGTTGGGCGAAGAAAATATTTTCGGTGCTGAATCAATTAATCTGGAGGAAAGAGAAGCTTTAAAAAGTAAAATACACGATTTGATAGCCAGAATAGACTATCATTTGCGTTCTTAAATAAGATGAATGATGATGGAAAAAACCTAAAATGACGGATAAAAAGAAGCTTAAAGTAAAAATATTTGATAAAGAATATTCTTTACTAGTCGAGAATCAAGAAATTGCTGCTGAATTGGCTGAATATGTTAATACAATAATGGAAGAAACTAGAGAAGAATTACCCGATCAACCCAAAGATACAATTGCGATTATAGCCGCATTGAATATTGCTTACGATCTATTTGTTGAAAAAAATAAATTCAGGGAATTTAGCATTCAAGCCACAGACAAGATCAAGAAGATCAAGCTTCTTTTAAACGAATCAAGTTTTACGGCTACTCCATCCTAACTTTTTCCGCGCAACCGGTTCACGTTATAAAAAAGAACTAACATTAAAACTACAAGGGTTCTTGACTCGCGGCGTGTATTACAGGCCTCATCCTGCTCCGGCAGGACCACGCCTTTTGGCGTGGCCAGTGGAAGTAAAAAGCGTCGGGCATTTACCCGCCAATGCGTAGGAAAGTGTTCTTTATTGTAACCAAGCCGGTTGTTGCGGTTTAAATATATTGGTATAACGGAGGTTAAATGCAGTTGGATTTATTGTTTGTTGTTGGTATTGCCGTAGCCGCGGCAGTTATATTTTTCTTTATCGGCTGGATTCTAAATTCAAAAATCGGCAAGAATAGTATTGCCAGTGCAAAAGATAGAGCTCAAAAAATTATTGAGGATGCTGAAAAAGATGCAAAGCATATCAAGAAAGAAAAACTTCTTGAAGTTAAAGATGAATGGCTAAAGAAAAAACAAGAGTTTGATGGTGAAGTAAATTCTAAAAAACAAAAACTTCAAAATCACGAAAAACAACTTGAACAGCGCGAAGAAAATCTTGAAAAGAGATTGGATGTTGTTAATCAAAAAGAAAAAGTAAATAAGGATTTGGAAAAACAAGTTCTTAATCAAAAAGAAGACCTTGAAAGAAAGCATACTGAACTTGACCGTTTGATTGCAGAGCAAAATATTAGGCTGGAAAAAACAGCAGGTTTAACATCGGAAGATGCTAAGAAAATGCTTATCGAAAATATGATAAATAAAGCCAAAGCAGATGCTGTTCAGTCTATTAAGGAGATTAGAGAGCAAGCAAAATTAGATGCTAAAAAAGAAGCACAGAAAATTGTTGTTCAAGCTATTCAAAGAACCGCGGTCGATCACTCAGTTGAAACGACAGTCTCGGTTGTCCAAATTCAGAATGATGAAATGAAGGGCAGAATTATCGGACGCGAAGGAAGAAACATCCGCGCTTTCGAGGCAGCTACCGGTGTTGATGTAATTGTTGACGATACACCTGAGGCAGTTATTCTTTCTGCTTTCGATCAGTTTAGAAGGGAAGTGGCGAGAATAGCTCTTGAAAGATTAATTGCGGACGGCAGAATTCATCCGGCACGTATTGAAGAAGTTGTTGCCAAAGTTGAACAGGAACTCGATGAAGAAATTCAGCGCGAAGGCGAAAATACTATTATGCAGCTTGGTCTTCACGGCGTTCATCCCGAATTGATTAAACACATCGGTAAAATGAAATACCGTTCGAGCTACGGGCAGAATCTTTTACAGCACAGTATTGAAGTTGCTTACTTAACAGGAATTATGGCTGCCGAAGCTGGTTATGATACCAACCTTGCGCGTAGAGCCGGATTGTTGCACGACGTAGGTAAAACAATAGATAAAAGTGTAGAAGGTCCGCACGCATTACTTGGATATGATTTAACTAAAAAATATAACGAGCATCCTATAGTTGTAAATGCTGTTGGAAGCCATCACGAAGATATTGAAATGGAACACCCGATTGCAGCGTTGGTACAAGCATCTGATGCAATCAGCGGCGCTCGACCCGGTGCGCGCAGAGAACCGCTTGAAAGTTATGTTAAGCGTTTGGAAAATTTAGAAAACCTTGCCAAGTCTTTTGAAGGTGTTGCTAAAACTTATGCAATACAAGCCGGCCGCGAAGTGCGCGTTGTTGTTGAACCGGATAAGGTTGACGATGCTGTTGCCGATCGTTTATCAATAGATATTGCGCAGAAAATTCAAGAAGAAATGGAATATCCTGGACAAATCAAAGTTATGGTAATTCGTGAAGTTCGAAAAGTGGCTTACGCTAAATAATTTTTCTTTGATCAAAGTGACCCGGTGAAAGCCGGGTTTGTTTTTTATGAATAAAAAATTAAAAATCGGTATAACCGGCGGAATCGGTTCGGGCAAATCCGTTGTTAGCGATATTATTGAAAGTGAAGGTCTTATTGTTTTACGTGCGGATTCGATTGCAAAAGATATGATGCTGAATGATGAAAAAATCAAAAAGAAATTGATTAAAGCATTCAGCGAAGAATCCTATGAAGACGGTAAACCAAACACAAAATTTTTGGCAGAAAAAGTTTTCACTTCTCAAGACAATATTGATAAGATTAACGCTATTATTCATCCCCCGGTATTAAAACTAATCGAAACTAAATCGAACGAGCAACTTAAAACTAGTTCATTAGTATTTATCGAATCGGCATTAATCTATGAAGCGAAATTTCATAAAATGTTCGACCATGTAATCCTTGTTTGTGCAGATAAAAATATAAGAATAAAAAGAAGTATAAGCAGGGACGGACGGACTGAGAATGAAGTTAAAAGAAGAATGGAATTTCAACTTAAGGATGAAGTAAAACGAGAAAAAGCTAGTTTTGTAATTGATAATAATTCATCGATAGAAGAATTGAAGGTAAGAGTTACCTTTATACTCAATCTTTTAAGAAGTATGGCAAGTTAATCTAAATTACTTCTATTCTGCCTTCCTTGATTAATAATTTTATGCACGGTAATTTTCATCACAAAAAATTTAGGTGATATTATGAATCCAATTAATTCCGTTATTGTGGGCTTTGTAAAATTATTACCAAAACAAGTAGTACATATTTTCGCAAAAAAGTATATAGCCGGCGAAAAATTGGAAGATGCTGTACGTGTAGTTAAGGAATTAAATGCAAAAGGAATTGTAGCAACTATGGACGTTCTCGGCGAGGCGATTGCAAATAAAAATGAAGCAGAGCAAGCTAAGATTGAATGTCTCCAAGTTCTTGCTGAAATTGAAAAACACAAACTCAATGCAAACCTTTCTCTAAAACCTACACAACTCGGTTTGGGAATAGATAAGGAATTTTGTTACAACCAAATTTCTGAAATTTTAGATCATGCTAAAAAGTACAATAATTTTGTGCGTATTGATATGGAAGATTCTCCGTTTACCGAAATAACAATCGAGCTATATAAAAAACTAAAAGAAAAATATGATAACGTGGGAATTGTTGTTCAATCATATTTGAAAAGAACTTTGCCTGACGTTCAAGCGCCTGGAATGAATGGAACAAACTACCGTTTATGTAAAGGAATTTATATTGAGCCTGCAGCGATTGCATATAAAGGATATCAAGAAGTTCGAGAAAATTATTTAAAGATTTTGAATTTTATGCTTGATAACGGTAATTATGTGGGCATTGCAACTCATGATGATTATCTTGTTAAAAAAGCATATGAAATGATTAAACAAAAAAATATTGCGAAAGATAAATTTGAGTTCCAAATGCTTTACGGTGTAAAAGAAAGATTACGCGATAAAATTAATGCTGACGGTTACAAGTTGAGAATATATGTCCCGTTCGGTGAACACTGGTATAAATATTCAATTAGAAGATTACAGGAAAATCCGAATATGGCTTGGCATATAACAAAAAGTATTTTTTCGTTTAATTGATAATGAACATACTTGGTATAGAAACTTCCTGCGATGAAACTTCTGTTGCTATTATCTCCGATGGAAAACTTTTATCAAATTTAATTTCATCCCAGGATTTTCATGTTGATTACGGTGGAGTTGTGCCCGAACTTTCGAGTCGGGCGCACCTGCAAATACTTTTGCCACTGCTTAGAAAATCACTTAAAGATTCAGGTGTTGAATTAAACCAGATTGATGTTGTAGCGGCAACCGCCGGACCCGGATTAATTGGTGCGGTGCTTGTCGGTTTAACCTTTGCCAAAGGTTTATCATACTCACTTAAAAAAACTTTCGTTCCGGTTAATCATATTGAAGGGCATATTTTTTCAGGATTTTTGATGGATGATAAACCGGAATTCCCTTATTTATGTCTGGCAGTTTCGGGCGGGCACACTTTATTACTTCTTGTTAAAAGTGATACTGAGATTATAAAACTCGGTTCAACAATTGACGATGCTGCGGGTGAGGCATTCGATAAAGTTTCAAAATTACTCGGACTCGGTTATCCCGGCGGACCAAAAATTCAACACATAGCGAAAGATCTGAGAACTGATTTTGCCAACTTTCCAATTGCACAATGTAAAAATGAATTCGATTTTTCATTCAGCGGATTAAAGACTTCGGTATTGCGCTTCATACAAAAAGAATATGGTTCTGCTGTTAACATTAATAAAAATGATTTGCCGTTAATCGCCGCATCTTTCCAATATTCAGCAGTACAAGCATTAATTAAAAATGTGGAAAAAGCATTAAATAAATTTGATGTGAATTCGATTTCATTAGTCGGCGGTGTGGCGGCAAATCAAATGCTTCGGGATGAATTCGAAAAATTAGCATCGGCTTACAAAAAGAAACTTGTTATTCCTTCTCTTGAATTCTGCGGGGATAATGCTGCCATGATAGCTTACCGCGGAATGAAACTTTATGAAGCCGGCTTAAGATTTCCATACGATTATAATGCCTATCCAAGTTTAAACGACAATACGTTTATTAAGTAGTATTAAACTGCGTAAAAAATCTTTCACTATTCGAAAAAGAAAATTTATTTATATTTCCACCGCTCAAAAAAGGAAAAGATTATTGGATGAAAATAAAAAGATAGCGGCTTCGGCAATATTTAATAAGAAAGAGATCATTTTGATAGTTTCTTTCTTTGCTTTTGTACTCGCGCTTTTATTATTTACTTTTTTCAGCCCGAATTACAACAAAGAAAATGATAATGTAATAATCGACATTCCTAAAGGAGCTTCGCTTACCCAAGTAGTTGATTCTCTTTATGATAGAGAAGTGATTTCGAATAAAACAAATATGAAAATTGCGGCTTTTATTTATGGAGCCGATAGAAAAATTAAAGCGGGGCGTTATTACATACCGAACGGACTAAATTATCTGCAGTTGATTGAATTGTTAACAGGCGGTTCTCCTGTTGAACAAGTGGCGGTAACTATTCCCGAAGGTATTTGGCAGTTCGAATTGGCAAAATTGCTTAAAGAAAAATTAGGCATTGATTCTTCGAAAGTGATGGAACTCAGTAAAAGTAAATCTTTCATAAATTCATTGGGATTAAATCTAAAAAACCTTGAAGGTTATTTGCTCCCTGAAACATATTATTTTTATCCAAATTCTACAGCGGAAGAAGTATTGAGAAAACTTAAAAATGAAATGGATAAAATATTTGACCAATCAGCAGAAAAAAGAATGGCTGCTTTGAAGATGAGCAGGCATGAAGTGTTGACTCTCGCTTCTATTGTTGAAGCTGAATCTAATATATTTGATGAATACAAAACAATTGCCGGAGTTTATCATAACAGATTGAAAAGGGGAATGGCTCTTCAAGCCGATCCTACAGTACAATATTTAATACGCGAAAGAAAAAGCAAAAAAGTTTTTTATAAAGATTTGGAAATTGAATCTGCATACAATACTTACAAGTATCCAGGTCTTCCTCCTGGGCCAATTAACAATCCAGGTAAAGATGCTATACGCGCCGTATTATATCCCGAAAGCAATAAATATTTGTATTTTGTAGCGGATGGAACCGGCGGGCATAGGTATTCAGAGACATACACAGATCATTCACAAAACGTCTTACGGTACAGGGAATGGCGAAACAGTCAAAGATAGTTTTATTAGCAATAGTTGTTCTGATTTTTAACAGATGCGCCAATCAACTTGGGCCGGGCGGCGGTGAAGTGGATAGAATCCCTCCGCAAATTATTGAGACTATTCCGCAAAATGGTACGACAAATTATAAAGAGAATTATTTTGAAGTTACGTTCAGCGAATGGGTAGAAAAAAGATCGGTGCAAGAAGCAATATTTATTTCTCCCCGCATCGAAAAAGGTTTGGAGTTTGATTGGAGCGGTAGAACTCTTACAGTCAACTTTAACGACACATTGAAACAAAATACAACCTACATAATTACTATCGGGGCGGAAGTTCAGGACATAAACAACAGAAATAAAATGGCTGAACCTGTTACCTTTTCGTTTTCTACAGGTGCACAAATTGACAGTGGAAAAATATCCGGTAAAATTTACAGCGATGACCCGAGTGGGATGATGGTTTTTGCTTATATGCAAAATGATTCTATCGGTGATCCTATGAAAAATCAGCCCGACTTTATTTCGCAAGTCGGCGCGAATGGAAAATATACTTTGTTAGGACTTGCAAACGGAAATTACAATGTTTATGCGATTCGCGATAAGTTCAGGGATTTTATCTATCAAAGAAACGATGATGAATACGGCGTGCAAGCAAAGGAATTGGTTTTATCCGACAGTGTTACAAAGATTGCAAATGCCGATTTTTTTATTTCAATTGAAGATACAATCCCGCCATCGATATCAAATGTTTTCATGAGAGATAGAAATCATTTCCTAGTGGAATTCAGCGAACCGATTGATACTTCAAAAGTTACTTCAACAAATTTTTATTTGTTCGATTCGACTTCTTCATTAAAAATATTGCCCAAGTACTTTTTCCGTGGCGATGCAAAAAATAATCAATTCTATTTGGCTCTTTCCGATTCGTTAATACCGGATAACGATAATTATTTGTTCTCCGAAAATTTATCGGATAAGACAGGAAATCTTTCTAAACTCCAAAATAATTTGATTACAGTAAAGAATGATAAGGATACGACAGTCCCCAAGATTCTAACAATCGGCGGCAAAATGCCCGACGCAAAAGTTGATTATGATTTGCCAGTAATTGAAATGAAATTCAACGATGGCTTTGACGGTGCTAAATTGAAGGAAGCTGTTGTTGTTGCAGATTCTAAAAACGAAAACTATAATTTTGAAATAAATAAACACGACGATTCATGGTTTGATATTAGGATAATTAAAAAACTTAAACCCCGTACAGATTATATATTGAAAATTGATTTGAATTTTATTGCTGATGCCGCAGGCAATAAAGTTGATTCGATATATCAACATAAATTTACCACAGTTAATGATTTGGATTTCAGCGGTGTTTCGGGATTAGTTGAAAGTAAAGATACACTACATACATTTGTTGTTTTGCAAAGCTTGGAAAAAGAAAAGAAAGTATATAAAGAAAAAGTTGACACTAAAAAGAATTTTAATATTCAGAAAGTTTTGCCCGGCAAATATTTATTGTGGAGCTTTAAGGATAGAAACAATAATGAGATTTATGATATTGGGAAAATTCAACCATTTAAATATTCTGAAGATTTTACTTTTTATCCTGATACACTTAATCTTCGTGCGCGCTGGCCGGTTGGCGATGTAAAGGTTGAGTATAAATAAACAGTAATAAGGCAGTTACTTTTCTTTGTTTACAAACATTTACATTTCATTACATTATTGTGATAAATACAATAGTACCCATCTTTAATTATTCCGGTCTAATAAGCGTATACTAATAATTCTACCATAAACTAATTATAGAGGTACAGATGAAATATTCATTCCTTCTTTTTCTTATTTTATCATTAACATCGATACTTGCACAAAAGAAAGAAGTATTTGATTTAGAACTTAGAATCGATGCAGAAAACAAGAAGATTAGTGTTGAAGGCAATGCAACAGCGGATTTTAAAAACAACGATACTTTAAAGCTTGTACTTTGGAAATATTCTTCGATAAAAAAGATCGAAAGTTTAGAATCAAAGATCAATTATTTCTTCGATACGTTATCAGCTTCGCCTGCAATGTATATAGCAGGCGGAAGAAGTCTATATGTTATTAAACCTAAGGGAAGCCATACCATTCAGAATATTAGTTTTAGTTATGAATGTGATATGAAAGAACTTAAAGGATGGGCTAATTCATTCCAGGAAAATTGGATTGAACTAAATTACTATTCGGCTTGGTACCCCGTAGGTTTAAAAACCGGGGATGCAAAATCAAAAATAAAAATATATACCGGTGATAAATATTTCGTTTCGGGTTCGGGGATTATTTCAAAAGCAGACGGTTACTGGCTGATGGAACAACCTTGGAACTGGTTTGATAATGTTGTTATTGTCTCCGACAATCTAAAATCAAAAAAGTTTAGCAAGGATGGGGCAAGTATAGAAGTTGTTTACAATACCTATCCCGAAGCGGGTGCCGATTCAATTATCAGCGAATGCAAATTTGCTCTTGAACTATTTGAAAAATTATTCGGCAAAATTGATAGCACTCAGTTAAGATTCGCCATAGCCCCGTTTGAAATAGGAGGCGGGTATTCACGGAAAAATTTTATTTGCATGAGAACTACTCAATATAATCATAACACATTACGAGGAATCGGGCACGAGATAGCGCACTTTTGGTGGAATAAAGCTGTCACTTCAACTTGGGAGGATTGGCTTAACGAATCTTTCGCGGAATACAGTATGCTTGTATATTTTAGAGAAAGATTCGGTCAGGATTTTTACAACAAACAGATCGATGAATATTTGGAAAGCATAAAAGATACTCCGGCAATTTGGAGCATTAGTAGAAACGACAACCAGGCCTATGTTGTACTTTATCAAAAAGGAGCAGTCATTCTTCACGAATTTGAAAAACATGTAGGCAGCCAAAAGTTTTTTAATTTTCTCAAAATGGTTAATGAACAAAAAGTATCGAACACTAACGATTTTATGAAATTGGTGGAAAATATTTTTTCTGTCGAAACAAAAAACTGGTTTGAAGCAAAGTTAAAGAGTTGATACTAATTTGTTAAAAGGGATTTTGGTTATTCTAATCATATAAGTAATACTTTTTAGAAAGTGATTTGAAAGCACCAACATCCCTTTTTAATATATCCTTAATATCTTCGAAGAGAAATCTCTTAGAGAATAAATTACGAATTTTATCTGTGCCCATCACTTTATCGAACATTTTTATACGAGAAGAATCGG
Source organism: Bacteroidota bacterium (assembly GCA_023397505.1). Classification (GTDB taxonomy): domain Bacteria; phylum Bacteroidota; class Ignavibacteria; order Ignavibacteriales; family Melioribacteraceae; genus JAEWUC01. The sequence goes on from JAEWUC010000007.1 coordinate 232,208, forward strand.
CTATGCCGAAAATATTTTTATCGGGATACAATTCGTTGTTTACCTGCATAAAATAAAACTGTAACGGTAACAACTCAACTTTATCATAATCGGTTATATGAATTTGTACGCCGCTTAAAATTTTATCTAACCATAATCCGTAATTTGTTTTAAATACAATCGGACGGAATAAAACGCCGGGTAAATTTAGTGCATTCATTTTAGCAGCGAGTGTATCTGCGTTAATCCATTCCGCGGCAAATGTTTGAAAGGGTAGTGTGTAGCTTATTCCAATAGCTATTGTGACTAGTTCGCCGAGTACACCGGTTCCGACAAGATAAAACGGTATCTCCGGATACGGGACATGTGAAGATGTAGGCACCCAGATTAAACCGGTATCTTCAAATTTCATATTGCGGTTCCAGCCATCCATTTTAACAACATTTAATTTACATCTTATACCGTTGCTTAACATCTTTTCTTCGTTTAATAGCCGTGCAAGTTCGCCGCAAGTTAAACCGTATACGTATGGAATTTTAAATTTGCTTACAAAAGATTCGAAACCATCTTCAACTACATTGCCTTCAACGCGAAGACCTCCGAGAGGATTTGGCCTATCGAGAACAATAAATTCAATATTATTTTCTGCTGCTGCTTCCATTGCCAAACCCATTGTGCTTATATAAGTATAAGATCTGCATCCGATATCCTGAATATCGTAAACAAGCGCGTCAATATTCTGAAGCATTTCTTTTGTAGGTTTTTGGGTCATTCCATACAATGAATAAAACGTGATTCCATTTGTGCTGTCGTAATTATCTTCAAATTTTTCTCCCGCGCCGAAATGTCCTTTTAGTCCGTGTTCCGGACTGAACACAGCAACGAGATCAAAGTTCTTAGTTTTCTTAAATAAATCAAATGTAGATTCTAGACGGCTGTTTATGCCGGTTTGATTTGTAATTAAGCCGATTCGTTTTCCACTAAGCATTGAAAAATTATCTTTTTGAAGGACATCAATACCGAGCATGATTTTTGGATTTTGCGCAAAAGAAATTGAAAATGTGAATATGAGAAGTACGAGAAAATTTTTCATGCTGCGCTTATTGATTTAACTATTTGATTGAATATTCCTGCAGCTTCGTATTCAACTTCTTCAAGCAAAATATCAACACTCTTTTTCATCTCGCTTGCAAAAGTCTGGTTATTCATTGATGTGCAGTTAATCAAAACATTCAAATATGCACCTTGCGCTGCAGCTTTTAACACTGAAATTGCAACACCCGCATCGGATAAAGAATTTTTATTCCCTTTTTCTGAAACAATTTGTAACTCTTTCAAAATATCTTTGCAAAGTTTAATAACCTGGCTTGGTACATCAGCTGCGCCAATTGTTGCTTCTTCAATTTTTTTTGTACGCAAATCTTTTTCGGGTTCTGTTTCTTTGGGGAGTTTGAAAGCCTCCATCACTTTATCGAAAGCTTGGTTGTCTTTTTCGGCCAGAATGAAAAATTCTTTTTGATATGCTTCCAACTTTTGTTTTACGGCAAGCATTTCATTTTCAATATCTGCATATTTTTTTTTGCCGATAGTAAGATTGCAAACCATTGTACCGAGACTTGCGGAAACAGCTCCGCACAAAGCGGCAACATTTCCACCGCCGGGTGTAGGCGAGTTTGAAGATAAATCGTTAAAGTATTCTTGAAGCGATTGATTGAGGTTCATGGTATCTCCATATTTTTAACCTTCCACTAAAAGTTAAGGGGAAGAACTGAAGCCCGCTTGACTTCGTCGCTCGTGGCGAGGGCGTGGCTATATCATATATTCAATTATTTTTTCTTCCGGTTTAAAAGGGTGAAGCGCGTTTAATCCTAAATTCTCAATCGCAGCTTCAACAAGTTTTTGGTCATTGGTTTCTTTACCGGCAGTATAAAATTTGCCTGCCTGTAAAATTGATTCAAGCGGAAGCAAACCAACAATCTCGCTGCCGTTTACCTCAATACCAAGTCGTACAGCTTCTTTTTTTACTTCTTCAAAAGCTATATGCATTGGTGTAACGTTATAGTTAGTTAAATTCATAGATACCTGTGTGATATTATATTTTTCGAGAGCCACACCCATACCTTTTACTTCTTTTAGTTTACCGGGAATTTTTACAGCTTTATCATTAACCTTAATAATACTTCCATTTTCATCTCTCTTATAATAGCCACTCTCACGCAATACTTCACCGATTTCTTTAGCGAATTTCACGTCTGCGGATTTAATATTAACATTGTATGCAATTAAGAAAAATCGCGAACCGGTTACAATTGCACCAAGTTTAGGATTGAATTCAGCTTTACCGTAGTCGGGCAGCCAATTTGGATCTTTTAATTTTTGTTCGAGTCCTTCGTACTCACCCTGGCGAATACTTGATAAACTTTTTCTATCGGGTTTGCGAGCGGCATTTTCGTAAAGGTAAACTGGCGCATTTAATTCTCTCGAAATTATTTCTCCAAATTGTTCAGATATTTTTACACACTCCTCAGTTGTCGTATTTGAAATTGGAACAAAAGGAACCACATCAATAGCTCCGAGACGCGGATGCTCACCTTTATGATTAGTCATATCGATATTTTCTGCAGCAGCTTTACATGCGTTAATTGCACCGTTTAAAATTCCTGTTTCATTACCCGCCATTGTAACTACAACGCGGTTGTAATCGGCATCGGGCTCAAGACTCAAAAGCTTTACATCCTTTGTTGAAGCAATTGCATCTTTAATCGCTTCAAATGTTTTTGGATTTTTACCTTCGCTAAAATTTGGTACGCATTCAATTATCTTCATATCGAACCTTCATTTCTTTCGTAAACTATTTTACCTTGTTTAATAGTTATAACATTTAAATTATTTCCGATGTTATAAATTATATCTGCCGGTTCTTTCGCATCGAATATTGCAAAGTCGGCTTGCTTGCCGATTTCAATACTCCCGATATTTTTGTTAAGATCGATTGCTTTCGCAGCATTTATTGTTACTGCATTTATAATTTCTTCAATTGTCATTTTCATTTTAAGCGAAGCAAGACTCATTATCAAATGAAGATTGGAAATATTTGATGAGCCGGGATTATAATCTGTTGAAAGAGCTACAATAGCACCCGACTCAATTAATTCCCTCGCCGGAGCATAATCATAATTTAGGAAGAAAGAAACACCGGGTAATAACACCGCCACTGTTTCGGATTTTGACAATGATTTTATATCCTCATCTTTTACAACTTCAAGGTGATCAACGGAAAGAGCTTTATGTCTTAATGCCGTTTGTAATCCGCCGATATTATTAAATTGTTCCGTGTGAAGGCGAAGTTTGTATCTCAACTTTTTTGCCTTAGTAAAAATTACATCAACGTCTTCCGATGAAAACACAGTGCTTTCACAAAAAACATCAATGTATTCAGCCAAATTATTTTTTATAACATAAGGCATCAATTCATCGGTAATTAATTTCAAATATCCTTTGTGGTCATTTTTGTATTCGGGAGGATAAGTGTGTGCGCCGAGAAAAGTCGGTACAATCTCGATAGAGGAGTGCACTTTAAAATGATTTATTACTTGAAGCAACTTTATCTCGTCGTAAAAACTTAAACCGTAGCCGCTTTTTATTTCTAAAGTAGTAACTCCTTGCGAAATAAAATAATCAATCCGCGGTTTTAGAATTTTTACTAAATCTTCAAAAGAAGATTCCCGGACGGCTTTGACAGTGGATAAAATTCCTCCTCCAGCTGATGCAATTTCTTCGTAAGTAGCACCTTTCATTCTTAGAAGAAATTCATTGGCGCGTGAACCGGCAAATGCAGCGTGAGTATGGCATTCAACTAAGCCTGGTAAAACCAGTTTATCCTTTACATCTATTATTTTATCGTAAGTTAATTTTTGTACGGCTGAGTTAGGAATTATATCTTTTATTGTAGAATTTTCTACAATAATTGAGTGTTCGGCGATAATTCCAAGATTTTGTGAATCTATTCCCCGCGATAAGTTTTTACCGTTTGTATTTACGGTTATTATCTGTACAGGATTCTTTAATAATGTTAACATTTTGTACCGGATTAATAATAAAACAACATCTCCAATTCGGATTCAAAAATAGATACTTATTCACTTCTTTTCTAATCTTTTTGTTCAGACGTTCAAATTTTCGTATTTTTGGACATTAAATAATACTGGGACGGTTAGAAATGCCTTCAAAGTATAAAGTTCTTTTTGTTACCTCAGAAGTTGTACCATTTATTAAAACTGGTGGTTTAGCTGACGTTTCCTCTGCTTTACCTCAAAAATTGCAGGAATTAGGGCATCAAGTTCGAATAGTTGTTCCTAAATATGGGGCAATAGACGAACGAAAATATAAGATTCATGAAGTTGTTCGTTTAAAAGATATAAAAATAAATGTAGGCGAAAAAGAAGTAGTCTTTTCTTTGCGTTCTTCTTTTTTAATAGGTCCCAAAACACGGGTTCAGATTTATTTTCTGGACAACCCCGAATATTTTGGAAGCAGGCATAGCCTTTATTCTGATCCGTTGACGGGTGAAGATTACCCGGATAACGATGAAAGATTTATTTTGTTATCAAGAGCTGTCTTTGAACTTATTAATAAGCTTGGATGGGTTCCCGATATTCTTCATTGTAATGATTGGCAATGTGGTTTAATCCCGGCTTATTTAAAAACATGGTCTCAGCCTGATCCGCAATATGCTCAACTTTACACAAATGTTAAATCTATTTTTACAATTCATAATTTAACATCACAGGGCATTTTTCCAAAATCAACTTTTGATAAAACGGAACTCTCGAAAGAACTTAACAGCGAGAAAGGAATTCTTCATAAAGGAAAAGTTAATTTTCTGAAGAGCGGTTTGGTTTATTCCGATATGATTACTACCGTAAGCGAGAATTATGCTAAAGAAATAAGCACTAAAAAGGAATTTGGAGCCGGTCTGGATGCTATTTTATCCAAACGTAAAAAAGATATTTATGGAATTATTAATGGTATTGATGAAACAATTTGGAACCCTGAAATTGATACGAAAATTGAGAAGAAGTATTCCTTAAAAGATATCGAAGATAAAAAGGTTAATAAAGAAGCACTTGCCGAAAGGTTTAATTTCAAATACGATGAAAATGTGCCTGTTATAGGAATGATTTCGAGATTAATAGATGATAAAGGTTTTGATCTGCTTCAAAAAGCTTTTCCCCAATTAATGAAATTAAATATGCATTTAGTGTTGCTTGGAGCAGGCGATAAAAAAATTCAAAAGTTTTTTATGACATTAGCAAATAAGCACTCGGATAAATTTTCGTGCTTTATTGGTTTTGATGATGAATTAGCGCATCTAATTGAAGCCGGATCGGATATGTTTCTTATGCCATCAAAAACAGAACCGTGCGGACTAAATCAAATGTATAGCTTAATGTACGGAACAGTTCCGGTTGCGCGTAAAGTAGGCGGATTGGCAGATACGGTTCAGCAATTCAATCCCAAAAATGGATCTGGAAACGGTTTCCTCTTTGAAAAATATACCGCGGCTGATATGCTTTCGGCAATTAAAGATGCGGTTAAAATATTTTCAACCAATAAAGATGCTTGGCTTACGATTATGAAGAACGGTATGAAATCCAATTTTACTTGGTTGAATTCAACAAAGAAATATTTAGATCTATATAAAAAACTCACCGACTAGATTGAAACTGAAACCCGCAATATTTTTAGATAGAGACGGAACTGTCAATTTTGACCCCGGTTATATCAAAAATCCCGATGAAGTTTATCTGCTTGAGGGAGTTGCCGAGGGAATTCGGAAACTTAAAGATGGTTTCGGTTTTAAGATAATCGTGATTTCAAATCAAGCTGGTGTTTCTAAGGGATTGATGACTATAGAAGATGTTGAACAAATTAATTCTAAGATTAATGAACTTCTGAAAGAAAAGGGGACCTTAATCGACGCATTCTATTATTGCCCATTTCATCCCGATAACGACCCGCCGGAAAAATCAAAGTGCAGGAAACCTTCTCCTCAAATGATTTTTAAAGCTGCCGAAGAACATTCGATCGATTTATCGAAATCATATATGGTAGGAGATAGGGCTAGCGATATTGAAGCGGGATTCAATGCAAAATTGAAATCGGTATTATTAACTAACAATAATGCGAATGATGAAATTTCTATCTTGCAAAATCTTGAGAAAAACCCCAATTTTGTAGCCGTTAATTTTAACCAAGCTTGCGATTTTATTATTAATGATTATACCGGAGGAAATTCTTGACAAAGCCCTTTCGATTGACAACACTACTTCTTGTCATCTCGGTTTTTATTTTTACTTCTTGTAACCAGGATCCTGCTTCGGTACCGGATAAATTAATTCCTGATGAAGATAAAGTAGAATTCAATAAATTCGATACTTACGAGTTGAATGTAAAACAAAGCTCTTCTTATTATGAAGAACTTGAAAACTTATACGGTGCCGATACCCGCATTCTTGGAAAAAACGATTATGCAAAATCTTCTATACTTTTCAGCTGGGATTTTTACCTGCCCGACTCTATCAAAACGTATATTAATAATGGTCAAATAACAATTCTTTCTTCCGAAGTATCGATGACAAGAAAATATAAGCTTGGTGATACTACGGGATTCTTTGATTTTACGGTTCACAAAATTATAAGTGAATGGGATGTAGCAAAATTACACAGAGACACTCTGCAGTATATTAACAGAGATGCGAATGATATTGCTTCCAATAAGATCAAAACTGACAGCACAGTTACATTTGACATAAATAAAAATGTGGTTTACGATTGGTTACGATATACAGCCGACAGCAATTCGACTGATAAGAATAACGGGATATATATTACTCCTACCAACAGTACTAATTATTTTGTCGGTTTCGAAGCTACTTATGCTTATGGAACTTATGAGCAGACTCAAATAATGATAGTGCTTCAAAAGCCTACTGAAATTGATACGCTTGTTGGTTACCCAAGCAGAGATTTGCACGTAGTTGAAAAATTGCAACCCAAACCTGTTTCGGAAGATAGAATTTATTTGGAAGGCGGTTATGCACTTCGTGGAACTGTTTTTTTTGATTTATCATCACTACCAAAAGAAATTGCGATAAGTAAAGCTACTATTGAGCTTACGATTGATACTCAATCTTCAGTTGATGGTATTCCCGCATCGGATTCACTATTTGTACATATTTTAAAAGACAGCACAAAAAAAACATTGGCTGATAGTTCAAGCATTCTTCTGCTAACAAGAAAGGGCAATAAATTTACTGGCGATATTTCGGGAATTGTTCAAGCATGGAATTCAGAACTGCTAATTGATGGTAAAAAGTTAGAAAACCAAGGAATAAATCTAACTTTATTTGATGAATATTCCTCTGTAGCCCGAATTGTTTTGTACGGTAGTAAAGAACAAAATGCTTTGCTTAGACCACGATTAACAATCTATTATCCAAAGAAGATATGATTATGAAATACATAAAAATATTTTTATTGATGTGCATATTTTTACCTATGGAACTTTTATCATCAGGTGGTTCATATTATTCAAGATTTGGATTGGGAGATTTTTATTATTCCTACACCGCCAGAAGAATGGGTATGGGAGAATTGGGAATAGCTGCCTTAGATCGCGATTATCTTAATAATCTTAATCCCGCAAGTTGGAGCAATTTACGTTTAACCCGTTTCGAAACCGGAGTAATTTATCACGGTACAAAAATCAATTCTAATGTCAGCGATGTTTTTCATTCGCAAACCATTTTTTCAGGTATGATGATCGGCTTCCCGGTATCAGTACAAAACGGAATAAGTTTTGTGGCCGGAATTACGCCCTATACAAATGTTTCTTACGAAGTTGCCGAACAAATAGATTCAAACGTTGTTGATGAATACAAGCTAACTTATCAGGGTATTGGCGGAATATCAAAAGCGTTTTTTGGTCTTTCATATAAATTACCATTCGATGTTTCAATAGGTTCATCTTTCGATTATTACAATGGCAAAGTAAATTATTCTACAGATATGGATTTCGAATCAGGCGCTAGTTTTAATGATGTTACTTATAATAAAGAATTTAGCTATCATGGAATTGGTTTTACCTTAGGAATAGTTTCGAATAATTTTGCAGATATAATTGGCTTGGAGGAATTGAAAGAATTACGACTTGGTTTTTCTTTTTCGAGTAAGGTTGATCTTGCTACAGATACCGTCAGTTCATCGGAAACAATTCTCGGGACATTGAAAAATTCGTCTCAATCATATAAATCCAACTTGCCATTCAGATTTGGCGCTGGTTTATCAATGAACTTGGTAAATCAATATCAGGTAACGCTTGATTATCTTTACCAGCCCCTGAGTGAGTACAACAAAAACGGTATCTATTCACAAAACATCCGCGATTTTTACAAAGTCAGTCTTGGATTTGAATACCGTAAAGCGAGACCTGAATCACAAAGCTTTTGGGAACACGTAATGTTACGTTGCGGTCTAAGCTACGAGCAGTCGCAATATACATTTGAAGGCGAAGGCATAAATCAAACTTCGGTATATGCGGGATTTTCTATGCCGCTTGGTTACGATAACAATATTGATTTTGGTTTCCAATACGGCAAAAGAGGCACATTGGATAAAAATTTATTGAATGAAAATATTTATAAATTTTCCATAAGTTTAAGCATCGGAGAACTATGGTTTCTCCGTGAAGATAGATAATTAGAATAGGGGAAATTAAATTGAAACGTACTATACTTTTATTTTTTTATTTAGTTGCAGTTGCTTTTTCAAGCAATGTATTAAAAGCACAGAACGATGCAGGTACTTTTAGTTTGTTTTATGAATATCACAAGAATAAAGATTTTAACAGCGCTTTGCCATACGGGTGGAAGGTTATTAATTCCGATCCCACTCCGTGGTTGAAATACAAAATTTTTCCTAAAATGGAAGAAATTCTTTGGTTTATGCACGATAGTTCCAAAGTTGCAGAAAATGAAATAACTAGTTTTAATGATACGGTAATTTATTTTTACGATAAAGCAATTCAATATGAGCCTGACCTTGAAGGATATTATACTGCAAGAAAAGCTTATGTTGAAGAAACTTGGAAAAAATCCGATCCTACAATTGCAATTGGTTTATATGAAAAAGCAATTGAAAAAGATCCTGCACTTGATCCGTTTTATAAAGATAGACTCGGCATGATATACATTGCCAGTGCAGCAGATGGCAATGATTATAAATTAAAGGCGCTTGATCTTTATTCTAAATTATCGGAATCCGATCCTGAGAATGCACTTTGGATTCAAAAACTTGAAGGGATTGCAGACAATATCGACGAGTTAAAAGACATTACTAAAAAATCTTGGGACCTTGATAAAGAGAATACTGAAAAAGCATGGAAGTACGCATCAATTTGTATTCGCGCTCAGGATTTTGAAAGCGCTAAGTCACCGTTGGAATTTTTAACCCAAAAAATGCCTGATGTTATTAATTACTGGAAACAACTTGCAAATGTTTACGATAAGCTTGATGAAAATGACAATGCTATTAAAGCATATAAAAAGGTTATTGATTTACAGCCCGACAGCCGCGATAATTATTTGAATATTGCTTTGGTTTATAAAAAAATTGACCAGCTTTCTGTTTCAAGAACTTATTTACAGAGAGCTATGAATGTTGATTCAAATTGGGATTATCCTGTTGTTGTTGAAGCCCAGTTGTACGAACAAAGCGCACGTGCTTGTGAATTCGACTTTATGGCAAAATGCGTTTATCTTCTTGCCGTAAATACTTATAGAAGAGCAGCATCGATGGGCGGACAGTTTTCAGCGCCAGCGGCGGAAAGAGTTAAAGCTCTCGCCAATTCAATTCCTACTAAAGAAGATTATTTCTTCAGAAAAATTAAAAGCGGCGACACAATTAAAATAGAAGGCCAGTGCTACGCATGGATAGGTAAAAGTGTTCAAGTACCGTAATCAATAAATATTTATTAAGATGCCATCTTTAATTAGTTTTTTTTAACTTTGCACATTCTAATTATAAGATGGCATTTTTGTTTTAAATAATCCTTGTTCAATCCAACAGGTAAATCAAATGAAAAATTATCTATCCAATGATACCGAAATTCAAAATGTTGCTAATTTAGAGCTTGCACGTCAGGAAAGTCATCTTGAATTGATTGCGTCCGAAAATTTTGTAAGTATGGCTGTGCTTCAAGCTGCTGGCTCGGTGTTAACAAATAAATATGCCGAAGGTTATCCCGGTAAAAGATATTACGGCGGCTGTGAATTTGTTGACATGGCTGAAGATATAGCACGCGACCGATTGAAAAAATTATTCGGCGCTGAATATGTGAATGTTCAACCTCACAGCGGATCGCAGGCAAATATGGCAGTTTATATGTCTGTTCTAAAGCCGGGTGATACAATTCTTGGATTAAGTTTGGATCACGGCGGACATTTAACACACGGATCTCCTGTAAATTTTTCCGGACAAATTTATCGTGCTGTACCTTATATGCTGAATAAGGAAACACAGATGTTGGATTATAATCTTGTTGAAGACATTGCAAAAAGAGAAAAACCAAAAATTATTGTCATGGGTGCAAGCGCATATTCACGTGATTGGGATTATGCAAAGTTTAGAGAAATTGCAGATAAAGTTGGTGCCTTATTAATGTGCGATATGGCTCATCCATCAGGATTGATTGCAAAAGGATTATTAAACAGTCCTCTTCCTTATTGCGATATAGTTACATCTACAACTCACAAAACATTGCGCGGACCGCGCGGCGGAATTATTCTTGTCGGAAAGGATAAGGAAAATCCATTGGGTATAAAAACTATTAAAGGCGATAGATTAAAATTAATGTCCGAAGTTTTGGATGGAATGGTAATGCCGGGAATACAAGGCGGACCTTTAATGCACATAATTATGGCTAAAGCTGTAGCATTCGGAGAAGCGCTTCAAGATTCTTTTGCCGACTATGCAAAACAAATAATTAAAAATTCCAAAACTCTATCCGCAGAATTAATGAATTACGGATTCGATATTGTTTCCGGCGGAACCGATAATCATCTGATGCTTGTCGATTTATCTAAAAAAGATTTGAGCGGAAAAAAGGCTGAAGTAGCCCTGGGACAAGCAGGTATCACGGTTAATAAAAATATGATTCCATTTGATACTAAAAGTCCTTTTGTTACAAGCGGGTTTAGAATTGGAACACCGGCAGTTACAACGCGCGGTATGAAAGAAAGCGAAATGAAATTGATTGCCGGCTTTATCGATAAAGCAATCAAAAATTTTGAAAACGAACAAACTTTAGCTCAAATTAAAAAAGAAGTTGCCGAATTGTGTTCACATTTTCCTCTTTATCCTGAATTAAAACAGAATTAAAACGTGAGTGACGAGAACAATTTATTTTCGGAGAAATCTGAGCCAAGAGAAGCAGAAATGTCTTTTCTTGAACATCTTGAAGAATTGAGATGGAGAATTATTTATTCTTTGATCGGAATTGCTCTCGGCACAATTATCGCGTGGATATTCATTGATTTTCTAATCGATAACATTTTATTAATACCAGCCAAACAAGCTAATTTCAAACTCCAAAATCTCAAACCATTCGGTCAGTTGTTTATTTATTTCCAGGTAGCAATTATTGTTGGATTAATACTCAGCATTCCGAACGTGTTTTATCAATTATGGAAATTCATTTCTCCCGCATTAAAAGATAACGAACGTAAATACGTTACATCGATTGTAATCTTTACAACCTTTTGTTTTTTATGCGGAGTTGTGTTTGCTTACTTTGTAATGCTGCCGTTAACATTAAAATTCGCGGCACAATTCGGTTCTTCATTCATTGCAAATAATTTTGCTCTCGATGAATATTTTTCAATAATACTGAGTGTTATTCTTGGCGCGGGTTTGGTTTTTGAACTCCCAATGCTTTCGTTTTTTCTTTCAAAAATCGGTATCCTAAAACCACAGATAATGCGTAAATATAGAAGACATTCATTAATTACTATTTTAATTTTTGCTGCGATATTAACACCCGGGACAGACCCGGTATCGCAAATCATACTTGCCATCCCGTTGGTTATTTTATACGAAATAAGTATTTTAGTTTCAAAATTATCGCAAAAGAAATCTTGAACATAAAATCACTTTCGGAAATAACATCCTTAATCGAGAATGAACTCGATCAATTCAATAAACATTTCAAAGAATCTCTAAAATCAAAAGTTGGAATTGTTGATTTAGTAACTCGCTACATTCTAAAGCAAAAAGGTAAAAAAATACGTCCCGCGCTTGTTTTGCTTTCAAGTAAAATGTGCGGTGGAATTGAGCAACGAAGTTTACGCGGCGCAGCCTTGGTCGAACTTTTACACACTGCTACTCTAGTTCACGACGATGTTGTTGACAACGCGGAAACAAGAAGGGGATTGCCTTCTATAAATGCTATTTGGAAAAATAAGGTCGGCGTTTTAATGGGAGATTATCTTTTGGCGAAAGGTTTAATGCTTGCAGTTGAATCGGAGGATTTCGATTTTCTTAAAGTCATAACAAACACAGTCAAAAGAATGTCCGAAGGCGAATTACTTCAGATAAGTAAAACAAGAAAATTGAACAACGACGAAGAAACATATTTGAGAATTATTTCTGATAAAACAGCATCTCTGCTTGCAACTTGCTGCGAGATAGGTGCCCGCGCTTCCACAACCGACGAAGATAAAATTAAAGCGATGAGAGAATTCGGCGAAAACCTCGGCATCGCGTTTCAAATCCGCGACGATATTTTGGATTACATCGGCACAACTTCCGTTTTCGGTAAACCTCTCGGCGGCGATATCAAAGAAAAAAAACTCACTCTTCCATTAATATACGCTTTAGCTCAAGCACACCCACCAGAATCTAAAGAAATTTTAAGAACAATTAAAAACGGTGCCCGTAAAAAGGGAGTAGAACATATCATTGATTTTGTTAAGCGAAACAAAGGTATCGATTACGCAGACCAAGCCGCAAAAAGTTATGCTGAGAAAGCTGTTAGTTGTTTATCTATTTTTGATTCTTCAGAATTTAAGCAAGGATTAACTTCACTTGTAAATTTTGTTGTAGTTAGAACGAAATAAATTTCTTCTTCCGTCGGATTAAAAGGTCTTAATCAATTATTTTGAAAAATATTTTTTATTCAATGAACTTTTTCTTTTTAAAAGCCATTTGTTATTTTGTAGTGCTGAAATTAATAAAATACTATGTCTTGTCTTAATATATGCTTGTGCAACATTGAAGTACAAGCTTGGTTCATCAATTAACAGAAGTTTTTCAAAACAAATTTTTTCTTTTTTCGAGCAATAGATGAAAAAGACTGTTCTTGATTATGCACTAAAAATACGCCTCCCGATAACGCTATTTGTTATTCTATTAACCTTTGTGATAACTTATTATGTATCGCGCCCGGAACGCGATGGAATTGGATACACGCCCGAACAGCCGATTAAATTTTCGCATAAGCTTCACGCGGGCACAATGGCTATCGATTGCCAGTACTGCCATATAGGAGTTGAAAAGGGTAGGCATGCAATTATTCCTTCGGTAAATATTTGTATGAACTGCCATACTGTCGCACGCAAAGATAGACCGGAAATAATAAAACTCACGCAATATTACGAAGAAAGCAAACCGGTTCCGTGGAAAAGAATTCACAAAATTCCGGATTACGCTTACTTTAATCATAGTGTTCACATCAATAAAGGAATTCAATGCGAAAGCTGCCACGGCGATGTTACACAGATGGAAGTTGTCGGACAAGTAAGACAATTTACAATGAAGGCTTGTTTGGATTGCCATAGAAGTCCGCAAGAACATATGCCGTATTTGAAAAATGCAAAAGTCGGTCCCGAACATTGCGCGGCTTGTCACCGTTAATTTTTGAGGAGATAATGAAGATTACAATAAACAGGAAAAGTTTTTTTGAGAAAATTGGAAAGGCATCGTTGTTTGTTGCTGTAAGTGTTGCGGTTCCGCAGTATTTATTCGGTGCAAAGAAAAGAATTAATAAAAAAGTTAAAGTAGAAATTCATCCTTCGGCAGTTAAAAGATCAAACAAGGTTTAGACATGAGTAATTCTGAAAAACCATACGAAAAGAAAAATTTTTGGAAGAGTTTAAGAGACTATTACGACGATCCCGAAATTCTAAAAGCGAAAACGAATGAATTTCAAGACGGTGTAACGGAGGAATTCGATCCGTCGAAATTATCGGGATTATCACGCAGAAAGTTTTTGGCATTGATGTCGGCATCTGCAGCTTTTGCTGCAACTGCGTGTACGGATTACCGCGATAAAGGTGAAATAATTCCGTACAACAAACGCCCCGAAGAAATATTACAGGGACATGCAAACTTTTATGCCTCGACATGTAACGGCTGTGAAAACGCTTGCGGCATTCTAATCAAGACACGCGAAGGCCGCCCGATTAAAATTGACGGCAACCCGGATCATCCAATAAATCAAGGTAAAATCTGTACAAAAGGTCAAGCTAGCATTTATGATTTGTACGATCCTGCAAGATTAACCGACCCGAAATATTCAGGTAGAACTGTTAATTGGAAGGATGTTGATAATCAAATAATTGATGCATTGAATTCTGCTCAAGCATCGGGTAAAGAAATTGCAATTGTTGCAGGAACTTTAACATCGCCGACAACAAAAAGATTACTTGAAGATTTTAAAGCAAAATATTCCACTGCAAAAATTTATTCTTTTAGTCTGATAAATGATGATCAAAGAAGAAATGCTTGGAAAGAATCATACGGAACTGAAGAATACCCTGCAATTAAATTTGATGAAGCAAATGTAATTCTCTCTCTCGATTCCGATTTTCTCGTTAACGAAGGAAACAGTGTTGAAAATATCCGCAAATTTTCTGCTAAACGCGAAGTTGTGAACGGTACCAATTTCAACAGGTTTTATGCTGCCGAAGGAAGATTAAGCGCAACCGGCGCTATGGCAGATTATCGCTTACGTATTTCACCATCAGATCAATTTGATTTTGTAATGTTTTTGATTAGCAAATTACTTGGACGTAATAATTCTATTTCATTAGATGCAGCATCAATCCAAAAAATTAACAAATACTCAAACGCAAAGTTTGAAGGTGTTAATCAAGAATCATTGAATCATCTTATAAAAGATTTAAGCGATAACAAAGGTAAAGCAATAGTTTATGCGGGTGATACTTTATCAAAAGAAGTTCACATTGCTGTTAATTTATTGAATGAAATTATCGGCGGAACAAATCTTTATGATTATTCAAAAGCATTTAAATCTTTACTTCCGCATTCTTCAAAAGAAGAAATATTACGATTGATTTCTTCGATGAAAAGCGGAAATGTTGGAGTTGTAGTGCATTTCGATTCAAACCCAATTTATCACTTACCTTCCGATTATGGTTATGTAGAATCACTTAAAAAAGTTTCTACGGCCGTTTCATTAACAGAATTGGAGAATGAGACTTCCGCTTTATCAAAATATATTTTACCGATCAACAATCAGCTTGAAAGCTGGGGCGACGCGTATGTTCGTAACGGAGTTTATAGTTTACAGCAACCGGTAATCGCGCCGATATTCAACACACGACAGAAAGAAGCTATACTTTTAACATGGATCGGCGGCGAGGCTTCATCATATAGCGAAAAGATTTATCATAATTATTTGATGGAAAATTTTAATAAGGAAATTTATCCAAAGAAAAATCCTTTAGCCGATATCCGTAATTTTTGGTTTTCGGCTTTGCATGACGGGGTAGTTGTCTTTGATGAAAATGCAACTCAGAATAAATTTTTGCCATCATCTTTTTCAATAATTCAAGAACCGAAAAAGAAAGAAGGTTATGTTGTTCATTTAACCGGCAGTTATTTTACCGGCGATGGAAGTTTCGCAAATAACGGCTGGCTTCAGGAAACTCCGCATCCGGTTACGAAAATAACCTGGGATAATTACGCGGCAATTTCTCCGGCGACAGCTAAAAAGTTGAATGTTGAGATGAACGATATTGTTGAAGTTTCGACGGGCAGCGGAAAATTAAAACTTCCAGTTGTTGTTCAACCCGGCAACGATGATAAAACAATCAATATCGAATTGGGTTATGGAAGAACAATGACCGGCGAGGTGGGAATAAATGTTGGATTTAATTCAATTGCATTGATGTCAAAAGACAGTTCTTTATCACCTTATATCATTGAAGGTGCATCATTATCTAAAACAGGTGATACATATAAATTAATGTCAACTCAAGAGCATCATGCACTCGATGACGATTTTGTAAAAGATTTTCATCGAATAAGAAAAATTATACAAGAAGGAACAGTTCAACAGTATAAAAATAATCCCGGTTTTTTACACGAACATCAGCCGGAACATATAAGCATTACCAAGGAACATGTTTACACCGGAAACAAATGGGCGATGGCTATTGATTTAAATAAATGCACAAGCTGTTCGGCTTGTATCTCATCATGCAATGTCGAGAATAATGTGCCCGTTGTTGGAAAAGATCAGGTTGAGCGCGGACGCGAAATGCAGTGGATGCGTATCGATAGGTATTATTCCGGTACGCCCGAAGAACCTATAGTATCGAACCAGCCAATGCTTTGCCAGCATTGCGATAATGCCCCGTGCGAAAATGTTTGTCCGGTTAACGCAACCAATCACAGCCCGGACGGATTGAATCAGATGGCTTACAATAGATGCGTTGGTACAAGGTACTGCGCCAACAACTGTCCTTATAAAGTCCGTCGTTTTAATTTCTATAATTTCCGTGATCATTTTGCAGATGCATATTATGAAAATAATTTAACCGCACTTGTTAATAATCCTGAAGTTACTGTTCGTTCACGCGGCATCATGGAAAAATGTACATTCTGCGTTCAAAGAATTATGGAAGAGAGATCCAACGCGATTAAGGAGGGAAGGGAAGTTTACGGAGAAAATATTGTTACCGCTTGTCAACAGGCGTGTCCGTCCAACGCAATTGTCTTCGGCGATGCGAATGATCCAAACTCTGCTGTCGCAAAATTGAGGGATCATAACCTATCCTATCACGTTCTCGAAGAATTAAATGTTAAACCGAACGTTACATATATAGCTAAATTAAGGAACACCCATTCGGAGGAAATTGCGTGAGTGTTGTCGATTATTCAAAAGAATTATCAGTAGTTGAGGGCCGCCCGCCTCTGCGCGAGTTGGACGATATTTTCACAAAACCGTTAACTACAAAGCCAGATAAAAAATTTTATATAGCTCTTTCGATTACTGTTTCGTTGATGAGCTTATTGTTCATTGGTTTGGGAATAACATTTTATAAAGGCGTAGGCGTTTGGGGAAATAATAATCCTGTAGGATGGGCTTTCGATATAGTCAACTTTGTGTTCTGGGTTGGTATTGGTCACGCAGGCACATTGATTTCTGCAATATTATTTTTATTCCGGCAGAAATGGAGAACCGGAATTGCACGTTTCGCAGAAGGAATGACAATCTTCGCGGTTATGACTGCGGCAATTTTCCCGTTAACGCACGTAGGACGTCCGTGGCTCGATCAATGGCTTATTCCATATCCAAACCAGCACGGCATTTGGACAAACTTTACATCGCCGCTTCTGTGGGATGTGTTTGCTGTTACAACTTATTTCCTTGTATCATTAATTTTTTGGTATGTTGGTTTGATACCGGATTTTGCGACGCTGCGCGAAAGAACATCCGGCAAATTCAAAAAACTTACTTATTCAATTTTTAGTTTGGGATGGAGATTTTCAAACCGTCACTGGCAGCATTATGAAATGATGTATTTAATTCTTGCCGGTTTTGCAACTCCGCTTGTACTATCCGTTCACACAATTGTTTCGTTCGATTTTGCAGTATCAATTTTGCCGGGATGGCACACAACAATATTTCCGCCGTACTTTGTTGCCGGTGCCGTGTTCTCCGGTTTCGCAATGGTTCAAAATGTTTTAATCTTTGTGCGCAAAATTTTCAACTATGAACACATAATTACTCTCGATACTTTGGAGAAGATGAATAAAATTATGCTTCTCACAGGCTCCATGGTTGGGTACGCTTATTCGATGGAATTTTTTATTGCGTGGTACAGCGGCGTTCAACCCGAACAGTTTACATTTTTCAACCGCGCGTTAGGACCTTACGCTTGGGCATATTGGATAATGTTTACATGTAATGTTGTTTCTCCGCAATTATTTTGGTTCAAAAAAATTAGAAGATCAATACCAACAATGTTTATTGTTGCTGTGTTTGTGAATGTTGGAATGTGGTTCGAAAGATTTGTGATTGTGGTCTCTTCTCTTTCGAGAGATTATTTGCCTTCGAGCTGGGCATATTACAAACCAACTCTTGTTGACGGAATGATTTTACTCGGAAGTTTCGGATTCTTCTTCACTTTTATTTTATTATTTACGAAGGCGCTGCCGGTTGTTTCAATTGCCGAAGTGAAAGCTGTTGTTGACGGTTCTCAACCTTCTCATAAGGATCATTAATAATGAGCGAAAAGATTTTATATAGTTATACCGGACTTTTTGATAACCCCGACGCGATTATAAACGCTGCCGTAAAAGCTGGAGAAAAGGGCTACAAGAAATACGATATTCATTCTCCGTACCCGGTTCACGGAATGCCGAAAGCGATGAAACTGCCGGCATCAAAACTTGGTTATGTTGCTCTTGCGTTGGGGTTAACCGGAACTTTATCTGCACTCGCATTAACATATTGGGTTTCTGCAATTGAATATCCGATAGTTATCGGCGGTAAACCTTTGTTTTCTTTTCCGGCTTATGTTCCGATAATTTTCGAATTAACAGTTTTATTCGCCGCGATTGGAACAGTGCTTGCCATGCTTTTTGTGTTCTTTAAGTTTCCTAATAATTCCCATCCGCTGCATGGTACAGATTACATGAAAAAAGTTTCTTCGGATATGCACGGGATAAGTATTCAAGCCGAAGATGATAAATTTAACGAAGATGAAGTAAAACAGTTTTTGGAATCACTCGGAGCTAAAGAGATTACCCCGGTTTATTTCGATAACGAAGAGATTAATCACAAGCACAAAATCTTTGAGCCAAAATTTATTTTATTCTTGATCATTGTTGCAGCATTGAATTCCGGCGCGATATATTTTATTTATAATAAAGTTTTATTCATGCCGCCGTTTGATTGGATGGTTGATCAGGAAAAACTTAATCCGCAGAAATCGTATGAAAGTATTTTTACAGATGGATTTGGAATGCGTACACCACTTGAGGGAACTGTCGCGCGAGGATTTTTACCGTATTCATTCAAAAATCAACCCGATGCCGCGGGAGAATATCTCGCCAATCCAATTCCAGTTTCTAAAAAATCTTTGGCTCTCGGTCAAAAAAGATTCGATACTTTCTGCAGTCCTTGTCACGGATATCACGGTGAAGGCGACAGCCGTTTGCGCGGTCAATTTCCCAATCCGCCGAGTATTCACTCCGAAAAAGTTAGAAGTTGGAGTGACGGAAGAATTTATCACGTAATTACCGAAGGTCAAAATATTATGCCTGGTTATTCCTCCCAGCTCGAACCTGAAGAAAGATGGGCAGTCGTTAATTATATAAGAGTTTTACAAAGATCGCTAAATGCCAAGGAGTCAGACTTACAATGAGTTCGTCCTTTAAAGTAGAATATCAGAAAAAAGAATTGCCGAAAAAGATTTTCAATATTGGCATATCTTTGTTTGCGGTTGGTTTGATTTTATCGGCAATAGGATATTTTGTCGATTCGACACGAAGTTCATTCAACAATATTGTTTTGCTTATGTTTTTGATCAGTATCGGGCTTGGTTCGATGTTTTTAGTGGCTGTTGAATATGTCGCCGGTGCCGATTGGTCTGTTCCGTTCAGAAGAATTGCCGAATTTTTTGCGGCTGTTTTACTTGCAGTTCCCGTTGTAGCTGTTCCCCTGCTTTTTAATCTCGGAAATATTTTCCACTGGATGCATCCTGAAATTGTGAACATGGATAAAATATTAATCGGAAAAGCGCCGTATTTGAATACTACATTTTTCATTATTCGCGTAATTATATTTTTCGCGCTTTGGATTTTATTTTATTTCCTTATAACAAGAAACTCTTTGAAACAAGATCAATCTGCAGATCAGAATCTTACGCGAAAGAATATTAAAATATCGGCAGTATTCATTCCTGTTTTCGCAATTACTATTACATTTGCGGCAATTGATTGGATGATGAGTCTTGAACCGCATTGGTTCTCCACGATTTTCGGTATTTATTATTTCTCCGGTTCAGTGCTTGCGGGACTTTCGGTAATTACAATTGCGGCTATTTTATTGAATAAAAACGGTTATTTAGTAAAAGGAATTTCAAACGAAAATTATTACAGTCTTGGCGCACTTCTTTTTGCCTTCACAAATTTTTGGGCGTACATAGCTTTCAGTCAATATCTATTGATATGGTACGCAAATCTTCCCGAAGAAACTTTCTGGTTTCTTCAAAGATGGGAAGGCGGCTGGATGTATTTTTCAATCGGACTTTTGTTGTTACATTTTTTAGTGCCCTACGTTTTATTGCTGTCTCAACCATCGAAGACAGATCCGAAGAGGTTATTAATAGCTTCATCGGTTATTTTGTTCTCGCACATTTATGATATTTATTGGATTGTAAAACCGAACTTCAGTAAACAAAGCGTTATGCTTGGCTGGAACGAACTCGGATTTTTATTGCTCGCAGCCGGAATTGTGATTCTTGTATTTGTATTTAAAACTCATAAGAATAATTTTGTCGCTATCGGCGATCCCAAATTAAAACGCGGAATTGATTTTAGGTTATAACTATTATGGATCAAAAAAGAAAACCTGAAGACGAAATAAAATTTAGTGAATTATTGAAAAATCCTATGAGATTGTTCGGATGGATTTATCCTTATTTCTTTGTAGTTCTTCTTTTGTTCGGAATTTATTTCGGGCATCAATTAATAACAATTTCTTTTAATGCACAGCCGGTTGGCGCTCCGGATTCTTCAAATGTTAAAAAGGAAGTTGTTCTAAAGAAGGGCGGAATCAGTCCAGCGGTTGACCTCGCTTCAATTAAAAATCCAACTCCCGAAATGCTTTCCAAAGGGAAAGAACTTTACGATGCGAATTGCAAAAGTTGTCACGGTGATAATGGTTTGGGTGATGGAACAGCCGGAGTGGCTTTGAATCCCAAACCAAGAAACTTTCATCAAACGGAAGGATGGACAAACGGCAGAACAATCGATCAAATCTATAAAACTTTGCAAGAGGGAATAATTAAAAACGGTATGGCAGCTTACGAGTATCTATCCCCAGCGGACAGATTTGATATAATTCATTATGTGCGAAGTTTTGCTAGTTACCCTGAAGTTACCGATGATCAAATAAATTCTATGGACATAGCTTATAATCTTTCTGCGGGCTCTGTTACGGCTAACCAAATTCCGGTTTCAAAAGCGGGATTGGCTTTGGAAACAGAAAATGTTGAAGTACTATCAAGAATCGAGAAAGCAAAAATCAAAATTGCATCTTCGGTGGAATCGGCAGGATTAAATATGCTCCGTGCTTCAGTGTATGATTATAATAAAGTTCTCAATTCATTTATTTCTTCTAATTCCTCGGCAAGTTTTGAAAAATTTGTTCAGACTGTTTCAAGTTCGCCAATCACACTCGGTTATAAACCAACAGTTTTGCAATTAAAAAGCAACGATTGGAAAGTTTTATACGACTATTTAAGTTCGATCACGATTTGAAATTATATAAGGCAATGTAAATGAGAAGGTTTTGGCTAACTTATTTTATTTTAATGTTTTGTGCGGGTTCACTTTTCTTTAATTATGCCCAAAACAAAATTGAAGTTGGTATTGACGAACAACTCGGTTCATTTTTACCGATGGCTGCCGAGTTTGTTACTTCGGATGGTGATACAGTATCACTTAAACAAGTTATTGATAAGCCCGTGCTCCTTGCCCTGGTTTATTATGAGTGCCCCGGGATTTGCAGCCCACTGCTAAATGATTTGAGCTGGGCTATAGATAGAATTAAGCTCGAACCGGGTATTGATTTCAAGATTGTGAGTATAAGTTTTGATCCGAGAGAAAATCCGACTGTTTCCGCAAAATGGAAGAAGAATTATCTGCATTCAATAAAAAGAAATATTTCCGAAGATGATTGGATTTTTTTAACAGGCGACAGTGTTAATATTAACAAAGTGACAAATGCGGCGGGATACTATTTCAAGCCAAGTGCGGACAGCGAGTTTGTTCACCCGGCATCGATAATAGCAATTTCTCCGGAAGGGAAAATTTCGCGTTACATTTTTGGTACTCAATTCAATCCTTTCGATTTGAAGATGGCGTTAATTGATGCCAAAGCTGGAAAGACTAATCCTACTATTTCTAAAGTTTTGGAGTTCTGCTATAGTTACGATCCGGAAGGACGAAATTATAAGTTGAATGTTACTAGAATTGTCGGCGCTGTTATGCTTTTGGGTGTCGGATTTTTTGCAGCAGTTTTAATTTTAAAGAAGAAAAAAAAGAACGAGGGAGTTTAATAAATGGCTGACGGTACAGATTCAATAGCCGAGAAAATTAAGAATTCATTTTATAAGCAGAGTACAAATAAACATTCCGGTATTCTTTCATGGTTTTTAACAGTCGATCATAAACGTATCGGCTTGATGTATCTTGTAACTATTTTATTCTTCTTTTTGGTAGGTGTTATTGTCGGCTTGTTGATGCGATGGGAATTGATTTCACCCGGCAGAACAATCATGGATGCTCAAACTTATAATTCTCTTTTCACACTGCACGGAATTATAATGATTTTTCTTTTTATCATTCCTGGTCTCCCGGCGATATTCGGAAATTTTTTTCTACCCATTCAAATCGGCGCACGCGATGTTGCATTCCCAAGATTAAATTTATTGTCGTATTACATTTATGTAATCGGTGCGATAATGGCATTAACATCTCTGTTTTTACCGGGCGGACCAATTGATACCGGCTGGACATTTTACATCCCGTATGCAGTTCGAAGCACAACAAATGTTTCGTTCGCAATCTTTGCTGCTTTTGTTCTCGGTTTTTCTTCAATATTAACCGGAATTAATTTTGTTACAACAGTTCACAGATTACGTGCACCGGGAATGGGCTGGTTCAAAATGCCGTTGTTTGTATGGGCAACTTATGCTACAGCTTGGATACAAATAATTGCTACACCGGTTATCGGAATCACAATTTTACTCGTAATAGTTGAAAGAGCTTTCGGCGTTGGAATTTTCGACCCGGCTTTGGGAGGCGACCCGATTTTATTCCAGCATCTATTTTGGATTTATTCGCATCCCGCTGTTTACATTATGATTTTACCGGCTATGGGCGTTGTTTCGGAAATCATCCCAACATTTGCGCGAAGAACGATTTTTGGGTATAAAGCAATCGCGTATTCAAGTTTGGCGATAGCTTTTGTCGGATATTTGGTTTGGGCGCATCATATGTTCACAAGCGGAATGAGCGATACTTCACGTTGGATTTTCTCTTTATTGACTTTTATAGTTGCGCTACCCAGCGGCGTTAAAATTTTTAACTGGGTTGCGACGATGTATAAAGGTTCCATCGATCCGCAGCCTCCTTTTCTTTGGGTTATGAATTTTATTTTCCTCTTTTCAATCGGAGGTTTAACCGGCTTGGTTCTCGGTTCGCTTGCAACTGATGTCCACCTTCACGATACTTATTTTGTTGTTGCGCATTTTCATTATGTAATGTTCGGCGGAACCGGAACAATCTTCTTCGCTGCGCTGCATTATTGGTTTCCCAAAATGTTCGGCAGAATGTACAATAAAAAATTAGCGACAATTACCGTCATTCTGTTCTTCATCGGTTTTAACATGTTGTACTTTACAAAATTTATTATGGGTTACATGGGAATGCCGAGAAGGTATTACGATTATCTGCCTGAGTTTGCTTCGCTGCAATTGATTTCAACAATCGGCTCGTGGATTTTGGCGTTTTCAATTTTCTTTATGGTTGGTTATTTATTACATGCTTTGTTTAGAGGTAAGATTGCAAAAGAAAATCCATGGGGCGGAGTTACTCTCGAGTGGCATATTCCTTCACCGCCGCCGATGGAAAATTTTAAAGTGATCCCGACAATTACACATGAACCATACGATTTCAGTCAGCTTAAGGAGATGAAAAATTATGAGTCATAATCACGAAGCCGCAGCTGAAGTGCACGTGCACCGGGACGACGTAGGCGCAAAAATGGGAATGTGGCTTTTCCTTTTTACAGAAATTTTATTGTTCGGAGGTATGTTTTTGGCTTATGCCGTTTATCGATATCAATATCCCGATCAGTTCCATCTTGCGGCAATGGAATTAAATACAGGAATCGGAACGCTCAATACAATTATACTTTTAACATCAAGTTTAACAGTTGCGCTTTCAATCGCGGCGATGCAAAAGGGGAATAGATTTCTTTCAATAATAATGTTGATAATTACAAATTTGTTCGCTTTGATGTTCATGGTGAATAAATTTTTTGAATGGTCAGCCAAATTTGAACACGGAATTTACCCCGGCTCGGAAGAACTTCTAGCAAAGCCGAACGGACAGATTTTGTTTTTCGGACTTTATTATGTGATGACCGGACTTCACGGTTTACACGTTATCATTGGCGTTGTAATTCTTACAGTAATTCTTGTCTTCATAATTAAAAATAAAATCACGCCGGATAATTATGTTAAACTCGAAAACTCCGGTTTGTACTGGCACCTTGTAGATTTGATCTGGATATTTTTATTCCCGTTATTCTATTTAATTCAGTAGAGGAAATATGCACAAAGAAATTAAACACGAACACAAACACCACATCGGTTACGGTACATATATTTTAATTTGGCTTGCGCTGCTTGCTTTCACTTCAATTACTGTTACGGTTGCGGGGATAAGTTTGGGAAGTTATACTTTGTTTGTTGCTCTTTCTATCGCAGCGATTAAATCTGCACTTGTAATAAATATTTTCATGCATATAAAATTCGATGAGCCGATATTCAAAGTTTTTATAGCGATTAGCGGGTTAACATTGTTGGTAATTTTTATTTTAACTTTTTTTGATGTCATTTATCGTTGAGGATAGGAAATGTCGCCAACTCCAACAACTCATGTTGAAACTGTAGATTTTGTAATGCTTTATATTGTGGGAATCTCCGTTGTACTTCTGCTCGGTATTACGGCAACGATGATTTATTTTGTTTTCAAGTATCACCGCAAACACGGACACAAGCCGGTAGATATTCCTCACAACACTTTATTGGAAGTTATATGGATTGTTGTTCCAACAATACTTGTTTTATCGATGTTTTATTTCGGTTACACGGGTTTCGCTGAATCAAGAAAAATTCCCGATAACGCTTTCGAAATAAAAGCAACTGCAAGAATGTGGGCGTGGGAATTCAATTATGCAAACGGTTTGAAAACCGATACAATGTATGTACCCGTAAATACTCCTATTAAAGTTGAATTGAAATCTGTCGATGTTACTCACTCAATGTACATCCCGGCGTTTAGAATTAAAGAAGATGTTTTATCAAGCCGCACAAATTATCTTACGTTCACGGCAAAGCAAACAGGCGATTACGATATAGCATGCGCGGAATATTGCGGTTTGAATCACTCGATGATGTACACCAAAGTAAAAGTTCTGCCGGAAAATATATTCTATGAGTGGTATGAAAAGGGAAGTGAATCAGCACAATCTGAGAATGGAAAATAAATGGCAAATGCCGGTAATAATATTTTGGAATTAGGAGATGTAAAAATTTTAGATGTTATGAAAAAGCATCTTGAAATATTATTGGAATTGGGAAAGGTTAGAATCACAATTTTCGTTTCCTTCTCAACCCTTGCCGGTTATATTCTTTTTTCCGAAAGTTTATCGTGGAATATGCTGTTTCCGACATTCGGAGTTTTTTTACTAGCATGCGGTTCATCGGCGTTCAATCATTTTCAAGAAAGAAAAACAGACGCGTTAATGGAGCGCACAAAAAATCGTCCATTGCCTTCGGGAAAAATTTCGGAAACATATGCTTTTGTAGTTGCATTATTTTTTATTCTGATCGGTTCCGCTGTTGTTTATTTGTCGTCAAATGTCACGGCTCTAGCAATTGGAATTATTACGGTTATTTGGTACAACGTTGTCTATACACCCTTAAAGAAAAAATACGCGCTTGCTGTTGTACCGGGATCTTTAATCGGTGCGTTGCCGCCGGTCATCGGCTACTCAGCCGCCGGGGGATCTCCGTTTGATTTGCAGATTGTTGGTTTGGCTCTTTTCTTTTTCATCTGGCAGATACCTCATTTCTGGCTTCTGCTTTTGATTTTCGGAAATGATTACGACAAAGCCGGTTTTCCTACACTCACAAAGATTTTCAACATTCATCAATTGAGTAGAATAACATTTGTTTGGATTATAGCTTTGACAACAAGTAGTTTGTTCATTTTATCATTTGATGTTTCTTCAACCTTGATATCGTTTATTGCTATTGTAGCTCTTGGAATTTGGCTGGTTTTATCAACCATTAAAATTTTGAATCATTATCTTGAAAAAGTAGTTTTTAAAAAGGCGTTCATAAATATCAATATTTATGTTCTTGCTGTTGTGCTAATTATATCATTCGAAAAATTGTTTCTAAAAGTAATATAACGGTAGAAAATGGACTTTTTGGAAAATTCGGTTTTGCCGCAATCGGCACATCATATGATCCTTCTAAAATACCTTTTGGTATTAACCTATATTTTATTAATACCATATTTAAGCACGCTGTTCGGTTCGCTTTCATTATCTCTTTACTTTAAAAGGAAAGCTGCTAAAACTTCCGATGCAAAGTTTTTAAAGTTAGCTAAGGATTTAGTTGATTTAATTACCTTCAACAAAGGTGTAGCTTTTGCGCTTGGTATAGTACCGATGTTAAGTTCTGCGTTTTGTTATGCGCAGCTTTTGCATTTAAGCAATGCCGGTGTCGGCGGATTTATTCTATTGGCTCTGGCGTTTTTTATTATTTCTTTGATTTTGATTTATACATACAAGTACGCCTTCCACTTAAAAAGTATTTTTGAATTAGCTTCGAAAACCGAAACAGTTCAAGAAGAATTAAAAGAAGATTTAAGTTCCTATACAAAAATCGCATCGGGGTTATTCGCAAAATCCGGTTTGTACGGATGGATATTGTTATTTGTCGCGACTTACATATTTTCTGCGGCAGTTCAATTAGCAGCAGATACTTCAAAATGGGAAAGTGTTACAAGTGTTTTCGAACTTATTTTTTCGTTAAGCGCTTTAACATATTATTTACAGTTCATCGCGGCATCGTTTGCGGTAACATCGGCATTTGTGCTTTATAAATTTTTCCGTCCTAATTCTGAAGCATCTTTACGGGATGAAGATTACTCAGCTTTTGTAAAATCATTTGCTCTTAAGACTGGGTTGATTTCAACAATTGTGTGGCCTTTATTTATTGTATTAAATGTGGTTGCCAAACCGGCTGTAACATATTCATATGATTTATTCGGTGCGACTTTATTAGCCCTACTGTTAGTATTATTAATTGCAAATTTGTTTTACGCGATGATAAAGGAATCGAATGTTAAGTTTGGTTCAACTGTAATTTATTTGTTTGTTGCCGTAATATCGTTGCTTGTTTTAAAGGAGCAGTCCGGTTTTGACACTTCAACAAAAAAACAATACGCTGTTATTGCCGCCAATTACGAGCAGTATCAAAAAGAAATGAATGAAAAACTCGGCATTGCGGTTGTTGAAATTAGTGGCGCCGATATTTTCAATGGTAAATGTATTGCATGCCATCAATACGATAGAAAACTTGTCGGTCCCCCATACAATGAAACTCTTCCCAAATACGAAGGCAAAATGGATGATCTTGTAAAGTATATTCTCAATCCGACAAAGATTAATCCTGAATACCCGCCCATGCCGAATCAAGGGTTAAAGCCAAACGAAGCCGAAGCTGTAGCCAAGCACATAATGGAGACGTACAAAAAATAGTGTAGAGTGAAGAGCTTAGAATGAAGAATTCGGATTTTGGAATTTTTCAACTAAATATGTATTGAATTTATTTGTGCTAAAAAAGTGTAATCCATCCTATTTGGTCAAAAATTATTTTTACTTTAAAGCAACTTTATAAAAGATTTAACGTCTTATTACCATCTTAATTCTTGCAACTATAATAAAAAAGTAATCCAATGAATATAAATTTTTATGCTTCAGTAATACTATTAATATTTTATTCCTTTACTTTCGCGCAGCAAACCGATTGGAAAGTTTATAACACTTCCAACTCCAATCTGCCGGTAGATCAAACCCATACAATTTATATTGATGAACAAAATATAAAATGGATTGGCACTAGTTCTGGACTTGTTAAATATGACGATTCCAGTTGGAATATTTACGACACAACTAACTCCAATCTTCCTTCCAATTATATAACATGCGTTGAAAGTGATGGAAATAATGGAATATGGATCGGGACAGATAAAGGTCTTGCACATCATAATAATGATAAGTGGGATGTTTATACAACCGAAAACTCGGTTTTAAAAAGTAATAGCATTTCGAAAATTAAATTTGGCGGAGATGCAACTTGGTTTGGCACAGATAAAGGATTGATAAAATATCAGAATGATGAATGGTCGATTTATGATAGCGACAACTCCGGTTTCGTTGCAGATTTCGTCTGCTCAATAACAATTGATCAAGGCGGTAAAATATGGATAGGCACTTTCGATCATTTTAGTTTTAATGGGAGCTTATGGACATTCGACGGAAGCAGATGGAAATATTTCCGTCTTAAAAATCATGGTTTGTTTTCAAGTTTTCCCGACGCGATTGATTGTGATTCTAACAATCAGATTTGGCTTGGAATTAAGGGTACAAACGGCGGGGCTTTGGTAAAAATAGCCAATGACGAATGGACCATTTACGATAAAAACAATTCCGATTATCCCGGCAGTGGTATAAGCTCACTTATAGCCGAGAACGCTGAAAAATGGATTGCAAGCGGTTCAGGTTTGATTTTATTTAAAAACGGAATATGGAATAAGTTTGATAAAAATAATTCCGGCTTACCGGACGATTTCGTTTCCGATATCGCGATCGATAAATTCGGCAATAAATGGGTTGCAACAATCGGCGGGGGATTGGCAGTTTATAATATGGGCGGAATTATTTCTTCTTCTAAAAATGATGATGAAAATATTCCGAATGATTTCAAATTATTTACTAATTATCCCAATCCATTTAATCCCGAAACAGTGATTTCATATTCAATCCCTGTTGCCTCTTATGTGCAGTTAAAAATTTATGATGTACTTGGCAATGAAATCACAACCTTGGTTAATGAATATCAACGGCCTGGGAAATATAGTGTAGAGTTTAGAGTTAAGAGTGATGAACTATCAAGCGGAATTTATTTTTATAAATTGAATGCCGATTCGTTTACCGAAATAAAGAAAATGATTTTAATAAAATGATAAAGTGGGAAGTTACAGCGGATAATTACAATAAGTCTTTAAACCTTCGTCAACACATTGGTCAACAGAATTAATACATTTATCGGATCTTTTAGCGCATCGTGAGTAATATGGGCAGCCGTCAACATTTAATGGTTTTTCAAAACTTTCTCCAAAATCGGCTCTCGTTAATTTATAATTGTATGCTTCAATTAAAAATTTCGTATATGGGTGTCGGTGAGAATTCATAATTTTATCAGTTTTACCTATTTCCATAATTTTACCGCCGAATAATACAAGAATATTATCTGTGAATTGCTTCAATAATTTTATATCGTGAGATATACAAATGATAGTGATGCCAAGTTCTTCTTTTATTTTCTTAAACAATTCCAAAAAATTTATTTGTGATTCAGGGTCCTGTGCTGAAAATGGTTCATCAAGAATTAATAACTCTGGTTCTGCCGATAAAATTCTGGCTAAACCGACTCTTTGCCTTTCGCCGCCGCTTAGTTGATTCCCAAATTTATAAAATTGATTTTCTGGAATATCCAACAACTTACAAATATCACTTAATTTTTTTTTATCTGGATAAGCTTCGTTTAAAATAGCCCCGACTTTCCTTAATGGATTAATTAATTCGTTTGTATTTTGAAATAAGATTTGAATTGTATTTGTTCTAATATTTTCTTTCCCGCCTTTAAATATGATGTTTCCTTTTTCATGTCTTAAAATTCCGCAAATTACTTTTGCTAAAGTAGTTTTTCCGCTTCCAGATTCACCGACAATCCCTAATACGCTTCCTTGGTTCACATCAAAGGAAATGTCTTTTATAATAGCATTGTGTTTTTTATTCCTTTTAAATAATTCCCACCCTTTAGGCGAATAAAAAACATTCTCTACTTTTAACAAAATATTCAAATCAATCTCTTTAATAAATTATACTTTTTAGTTTCATATAATTATCTATCGTGTAAAATTGTGATAATGTTTTGTTCTCCATATAAGCAATAAAATCAGAAACATGTTGGGCAAAATCCAAATCTTGTGTTATTAATAAAATGGATGATTCTGTTTCCTTAACGAATTCTTTTAACTTATTACATAAAATATTTGAAATATTGATATCAATTGCCGATGTCGGTTCATCTAAAATTAGAAGTTTAGGTTTAGCTAAAATTGAAAGGCACACAGCTATCCTTTGTGCCATTCCTCCGCTAACTTCGTAAGGATATAAGTTGTATAGTTTGTTTTTGTCCGGCAGTAAAAAATACTCCAGCATTTCATCAATTTCTTCGTCGGATGAATTTAACATTTTAAAATAATATGCAAACTTCTTAAGATTATCGAAACTGTTTATTGAGTCCTGGAAAACGTATCGTACCTTCTCTTTTCTTATTCTGAGCAATTGATTATTATCAATCTCAAATATATTAAGTCCATCAAATTCTATATTTGCGTCTATGTTATAAATTGTGTTGTCGAGCAAATTAGTAATTGTATTAATTAAAGTAGATTTACCCGAACCATTTTTGCCTAATATTGAATAGATAAATCCCTTATTTAGTTGAAAGTAGATATTGTGTAATATTTGCTTCGAGATATTATCACTTATAATTTGTACTGAATTAATATTGGCTATAAGCATTTCTTTTCTTTTAAGTTAAAGTTAATAATAAATATTTCGATAATAATAATGATTACTCATTTTATATATTAGCAAAATACTAGAATACATATCCATATTTTATGGAAGTAAAGTTAGGTTTATTGTTATATGAGTATTATTAATCCAAATTAGTTATGAAGCATTAGTTCCAATTACAGTTTTATTTTTAATATACAATATGATTAATGATCGTTATAAAATAAAGAGGAAACTTGGGTCGGGCAGAAGCCAGGTTTACATATGTTCAGATTTACTAAATGCTTCAAAAGATATTGCTATAAAAATCCTTTCTTTTACTAACAATCAAAAAGAAATTGATGTATTCAGAAATGAATTTATTTTATTAAAGAAAATGGATCATCCGAATATAATACGAGTTTATGAATATGGTACAGTTTTAAATATTGAACAAGAAAATGAACACGATTCGGAGATTGTTGAAGGCAGTAAATATTTTACAATGGATTATATAGAAGGAGAAACGCTCGAGAAGTTTGCAGGTCTTAACGATTTACCAATTCTCAAAAAAATATTTGAACAATTATGTTCAGTACTCTATTATCTTCACCAATCCAATTACATTTATTATAACTTTAATCTTGAAAACATCATTGTTAAAAAAGAGATAGATACTGTATGTATTTACCTCGTTGATTTTTTGTTCACAAAATATATACCTAAAAATGAGCCATATGAAGTACAAGGCGTTCCTAATTTTATAGCACCGGAAATATTACAAATAAATCAGGTAGATCATAAAGCGGATTTATATTCGTTGGGAATAATTTTTTATTATTTAATTTATGAACGTTTCCCTTTTCCTACTGATAATGAATTAATTATTTATAAAGCTAATATTGAAAATGAATTTGAATTTCCACATAAGTATGGTTATGAAAAAATAATAAGCATAACAAAAAAACTGCTACATAAGTCGCCCAATGAAAGATATGATACTACTCTGCAAATATTAGAAGAATTACAGGTCACGATTTCCAACGAGATGAAAAATAATTGGAATTCAATAAAGCATTTTAGCGGACGGGGGAAAGTGGTTTATGATATAAATTCAATTATTTACGATAAAAGAGAAATAGAAGTTGTAGCTATCAGAGGCGAAAACGGTTCGGGTAAAACTTTATTCCTTGAAGAATTGCATTATAATCATGCGAATTCAATATTGATTAAAAAATCCGATGTTAGTTTTCATTACGGATTATGTAATGTGCTTTTAAGAAATGTTTTCTATCTAGATAATGTATATAAAAATATCAATAGTGACCTTAAAGATGAAATAAGAGATTTACTATCAAAACGTGATAATGAATTTATTGAAAAATATAAATCCATATTTTTAAGGATTTCACGCGAAAATAAATTTATTGTACTTCTTGATGATTTTAATAGTTATGATGAGTTATCGATAGAAATATTAAAAGAAGTACTCCCAATTTTACAGGTTAATGGAATAAAAATAGTTATAGCTGAGAACACAAATAAACCACTTCAATCAGATTTTATAAATATTTTGAAAATATTTCATCTTCATCCATTTAACGAAAAGGAGCTGAATGATTTTATTGAAAAGAGTTATTTCAAATTATTTCCAAAAAGTTTATTGAAGAACTATTTCAAAAGGGAATCATATTTACAACCTGGTAAAATCATAAAATCTATTAAAGATTTAATATTTCTTGATATCCTCCAGTTCGATTATCAAAAAATTTTAGTCTATGATAGTACAAAATCTTCCGAAACTTATAAAATAGATCAAAGCGAAGTGTGCAGGTTAAAATACTCCCAACTTTCAAAAGATGAATTGGAGGTAATTAATCTATATGCTTTATTTGATATTAATTTGGATATAAAAACAATTTCGGTATTAAGCGAATATGATTTAGAACCGACCGAACGCATAATATTAAAATTAATAAACAAAGGTATTTTTTATAGTAATGATATAAATAAAAATCCTTTGTTTAGATCCGCAGATTTCAAAAAATGTGTTGATGATAACTTATCATCAAGGGAAGAATTGCATTTAATTATCGCAAAAAAAATTATTGAGAAAATACCTGACTTTAACCGGATAGAGTGCGCACGTCATTTTGAACTTGCTGGAGAATATAAAAGTTGTTATCAAGTTTTAAAAAATGAATTAGAATCTGTCTCGGCAAAATCAAATATTGCTTATCAAATAAAAATATTGACAAAACTATCTTTATTCCCACTTGATAAAAATGATTTATTAGAAATAAAATATCTGCTTAGCCGAGCGTTATATAAATCAAGAGAATATTCTAAATGTCTAAATCTTACAAACGAATTATTGGAAGAAAATGTTATTAGCGATGAAAGAATGGAACTATTAACCCAAAAGGGAAAATGTTTAGTAAGATTAAATGAATGTAATGAGGGCATAGTTTTATTAAATACAACATTACCGGCAATAAAGGATGTAGAAGAAAAACAAAAAATATTAATAGAAATAGCACAAGCGAATTATAATCTAAAAAATTATTCAACAGTAACGGAAATATGTAAAGAAATTATTAATGCTAAACAAAGCACAGATGAATTAAAAGCAGAAGCATATAGCATGATTGCCTTGGTTGAGCAAATATTCAATAATAATTTAGCCGGGGCAATCTATAATTATCAATACGCTATTAACATGTATGAAAGGGCTAATCTTCCGTATAATGTTGCTCTGATGGAGATGAATATAGGAAATATTATTTATTTGAAAGATAATTATGTCGAGGCGGAAAAGCATTGGCAAATCGCCTTAAACAACAATGAGAAAATGGGCGATTTATCTTTAGATGCGGTTTTACTTTTTAATTATGGTGAATATTATTTTAATACGCAGTGGTATGATAAAGCTATTAAACAATATCAGCGTGTAGAAAATATATACAAAAGTCTTGGAAACAATTATGGCAGAGGTATGTGTTTAGCAAACCTCGGAAAAGTTTATTTGAATACTTGCGAATATAATTCGGCAATAGAATGCCTTGGACTTGCAAAAAATATTTTTAATGATATTGATAAAGAAAAGTATTTAGAGACTAATTTTTTGTTCGGACAATGTTATTTCTACTTGGGTGATACTGATAAATTGGAAATCGTTATAAATCATTATGAAAATATATATCCCGAAACACATTTTGTAGAAAAACACAAAAACAATACATCCTACTTAAAAAATCTATTACGGTTCTGTCGTGAAAATTATTTAGAAATTGTTCAAGACATTGATAACGTTATTCATTATTATAAAAATCAATATGACCCTGGAAATATTTATTATTACGCAAAATGTAATATGTTATCAATTCGGTCGCATGTTAGTCTTAAAAATTATAATATTGCAAAAAATCAATTATTCGAAAGTACATTTAAAAAAATATGCGAAAATAATTTGGTGCTGCGCGCTGAAAGAGAATATTTGCTAGGAATGATTTCAGAAAGAACAAACGATCCCGAATTAAATCCAGAAATTGAGTATTTTACAAAAGCCCTTCAACTAATTGAAAATCAAAGCATTATGGAAATTACATGTGAACTAAATTATGCTTTTGCAAAATATTACTATGATTTGCGTGATTATAAAAAATTTTCAGAATATTCTTTGATAACAAAATCGTTGATAAACTATATTGCTAGTAAAATTACCTCAAAGGAAATGAGGGCAAAATATTTTAATAGTTTCAATAGAAAAAAAATAATTGAAATTCTTGATAATATGGAAAAGCTGATTTAAGATATCTTCGAATTTGTTATAAATCCTTCATTGTTGTACACATTCATATAAAAACCAATATTATTTGAAATCATCTTTAAGTAAAAAAGTATTTTCAATATTAATCAATACCCAACATCTTATAATCCAAATAATAACTTCAAGAATTTTAAAAATATTTTTTAAAAAAATGAAAAAACCGCTAAACAAATTCTAAAGTTATTCGATAGTATGAATAGCTCGTATTGCGTCTTGTGCCAACGCGAATAGTTTGAATGGACTCAAAGTATTTACAGTTGGAGTTAAGGATGCAGTTAAAAAGTCATCAATCAGCCGCGATTTTAGAACCAATCTTTTTTATTCGAAATTCAGACCACCACTTTAAGTCTTATTTAACTAACTCTCTAATTATTTCAATAGAAGCAAAATACATTTTTAATACTCGAACGCTTTTGTTGTATGGAGATGAATATAATATTGATAATTAGGGTAATGTTGGAGTAATCCATACTAAAAAATACTTTTAATTAATAAGCAAAATAATGGCAAACTAATTCTTATGAAGAATACTTACAGGATGTAAAATGATCTTTTCGGACTTCAAAGAAAATATCGCGAATAGGGATAGAGTTATTGCAGAAGATAATATTCATGAAATCAAAAGAAAGATGGAATTGATTCTGAATATTGGAAATAGAATTAATAGATCATTGGTAGTAGAAGATGTTCTAAAATTAGTTCTGAGTAATGCGATTGAAATATCAAACGCAGAGAGAGGTTTTATTGTATTAAGAAATAAGTATGGAAATCTTGATTTCAAATTGGGCTTAGATAGTATTGGACAAATACTACTAGCGCCTTCTTTCGATAATATTTGTACATCTATAATTGAAGAAGTCTTTTATACAAATCAATCCCGCTTTGTTGAATACGCCCAAAGTGATTATTTATCAAGCCATAGCAAAAGTATTCGTGAACTTGAATTAGAAACTATTTTGTGTTCGCCTTTAATTGCAGGCAGTAATAAAATAGGAGTTATTTATGTCGATAGTAAAAATCTTCATAAAATAAAAATAAAAGAAGTTACTGATACATTCGAAATTTTAGCAAACCAGGCAACAATAGCTATTAACAATGCTCAATTATATGAAGAACAACAATCCTATATAACAAAACTTCAATCCATTAATAAAGAATTAGCTATAGCCAAAGAAGAAGCCGAAAAATCAACAAAGCTCAAACTCGAATTCCTTGCTCAAATGTCACATGAAATTAGAAGTCCTTTAAATGTGATACTTAGCTTCATTAGCTTAATTAAAGATGAAGCTAAAAAGGTACTTAGTAAGGAATTCATGGAATACTTTACGCCTATTGAAAACGCGAGCAACAGAATTATTAGGACTATAAGCTTAATTCTTAATATGGCAGAATTACAGGTTGGCGCCTTCGAAAACAATCCTCAAAAAATAAACATCTATGAAGACACATTAAAAGATTTGATAAAGGGATATAAAAGATTAGCTGATCAAAAGAATTTGGAATTAGAATTAATCACAGAAACAGAAAAGCCTCATATATACGCGGATAAATATTGCGTGCAGCAAATTTTCCAAAATTTAATTGACAACGCAATTAAGTATACAAAATCGGGTAAAATATCAGTCAAGCTATATGAAAACGAAAATGAAAAAGTTATAGTAGAAGTAAAAGATACCGGTATTGGAATGTCGGAAGAATACATATCTAAATTATTTGATCCGTTTACACAAGAGGAACAAGGTTATACAAGAAAATATGACGGCAATGGTTTAGGTCTTGCTATAGTAAAAAAATATATCGAATTGAATAATTCAGCAATAAGTGTTTCGAGCAAAAAAGGTGAAGGGACAGTGTTTAAAACAATTTTCAATAAATATGAAAATACATTAATAGCAGCAGAAAACAACTAATTAATTTATTTATTAAAAGGATGGAGGTTGAATGGAGTCAGAAAAAAATTGTAAAACTAATTTTAACACAATTAACAAAATATCTATTCAAAAAAAAGGAGAACAAATGAAGCGCGTATTATTTTTATCGTTAATGGTAGTATTACTTGTATTTACGGCATGCCAAAATGAAGGTCCGGTTTCTGGTCCTGAATTAAATGGAAGTCAAAAAGTATCCAAAGCTGAACCAACATGGATAGGTTTACCGCAAAATGCAGATGTAAAATTATCTAAATCTTTTGGAACCAGCGCGTATGTAACTGTAGCTGATGGCGGTCAATTGGTTATTGATGAAACTTATACTTCTACTGAAGGCAAAACAGTACATGCTTTCTCATCAATTTCATTTGCGCCTGGCTGTGTTCAAGAAGATGTTAATATTACTATGGATATTGATGATCAAACCGGCGTTAGCACTTTCATGCCTCATCAAGTATTTAATACCCCTGCAATATTAAACCAAACCTTTACAGGTTTAAATTTATCGGGTATTGACGTTAGCAATCTAAAACTATATTACATGATACCTGATGGAACTTATGAAGTAATGGAATGTGATCAATTAATTATTGATGTGGCAACTGGTACTATTACAGTAGTAAATGGAAAAATACCTCACTTTTCATTATATGGATTTGGAATTTAAGGAAACTAAATGAGAGAAAAGATAACCACCCAAATATCGGAGGAATTGAAGTTCATCTTAGTAAAATTCTTTGATGAACAAGAAGTAGATTTGTTCGTTCAAAATATAATGGACGATATTCTAATTCTTACTTCAATTAATTCGTTTGATAGAGGTGGAGAAAGTAACTCATTTGCTTCGGGGTCATTTTTCACCTCTAGAATCCGTTCTATTGCGGATCGTATTATTACGTTTGCAAGAGAAAAGCTGGATGATAGCAAATATTACATTTTCTTAGTTGAGTTTGGTAAAATGATGATAGCCGAAGGCGAATTTTTTCTGGCTTCGGAAATCTTTTTCAATATTCTTAAATATTCCGAATCGGATGAGAATTTGCTTCAAATAAAAAATGAAGCTCACATTAATTTGGCCAGGATTTATTATAATCAGGCTAATTGGGAAGTTGCATTAACTCATTTAAATGAAGCAGAGAAACTTAGCAGGGCTCTTGATAATAAAAGAGGATTAGCTCAATGTGAACATATCTTAGGTGCAATTACATTTCATAAAGGCGACCTTAAAAATGCGAAAGCTATCTTTATGAAAGGTTTATCTTATCTTAACCTTGAAAAAGATTCTCTTTTAGTTGCCAATATCGAGATAAGTCTGGGAAATATTTTTGCCTCCGAGCGAAATCACGATGAAGCTCTCAATTATTATCAAAGCTGTCTAAGAAAATTTCAAGAACTTAACGACAATAGAAGAGCTGCCGAAGTAAGAAATAATTTGGGTATGGTTTATAACCACAAGAAAGATTATGAATATGCTCTATTTGAATATGATGAATGTATCAAATTATCTACCGAAGGCAGATATCTTCCAATTCTTGGTATGGCTTATGTGAATAAAGCTATGGTTTATATTGGGATAAATGAGTTAAGATTAGCTGCATTTTACGCAAGCAAAGGAATGGATGTTTGTTATCAAGTTAACAATACGTTAGCAATTGCCGATATCTATAAGCTAAAAGGAATAATAGCAAAGAAACAATTTGAGTTCCAATTAGCCGAGGAATACTTAAAAGCAAGTTTGCGGCTTAATGATGAATTAAGAAACGAACAGAATTTTGCCGAAGCCGCTTTTGAACTCGGTTTAGTGTATCATGAATTAAACATCAAAAATTCTTATGAATTTTACTTCAACAAAGCGTTAGAATACTATCTAAAAATTAATGCAGAAGAAAAAGTATCTGAGATTAAGGAATTTTTGAAATAAGTTGTTTCCTATACTGATGTAGTAAATAATATTGGTTATTTTTTTAATCCAGCTTATATGAATTATATAAGCTGGATTTTTATATTTTATATTATTAGTTCTATGTTAAAAGTTATTTTTGAATAGAGGTCAATAATGAAAAAGTATTTTGCGTATTCCATAATATTAATACTTAGTACTGTATTTTTATTGTCATGCAGCAGCAATAAAAATCAAACGGCAAAAAGAGTTATAATAGCAATTCCGACTGACGTTACAACATATAATCCAATGTTCGCATTTAACGTTAACGAAGGCAGTATCTCCGAGTTGATTTATTTAAGTTTGGCTGAATTCAATTGGAATGATGATAAAGGTGAAATAACTACTAAACCAATGCTGGCAAAATCATGGGAATGGGCTGATGATTCATCAAGTCTGCTAATACAATTACGTGAAGATATTTTTTGGGCGGATAGTATTCAATTCAATGCAGAAGATGTTGTATTTACTTTTGATGTTTACTCCGACGCCAAAGTACAAAGTAAATTTTATGGCTTGTTCAAAAATTTTTATGTTAAAGACGATCTAAGTATTGATATAGAAAAATCATTTGAGATTTTATCTCCATATAAAATCAAAATTAATTTCGCTAAAAATTCTGTGCCTACACTTTTTGATATCAGCTACCCAATCTTACCTAAACACATATTTGATAAAATACCCAGGAATGAATTAGCGAAGGCAGAAGAAAATTTTAAACCGGTTGGTACCGGGCCATATAAATTATCGGCATGGTCAAAAAATCAATCGATTAAACTTGTTGCCAATAAGAATTCTATTTTATACAATGAATCAATGATACCAGAATTAATTTTCAAAATTGTACCTGATTATAATGCAAGATTAATTCAACTTAAAAGTGGTGAAATAGATTTTGCCGAAGAAATAAAACCTATGGATGTAGAAGATTTACAAAAAAGCGGAAATGTAAAAATTGAATTCCAAAAGGGAAGAAGCTATGATTATGCCGGATGGAACAACATTGATCCGGCGGCGTATGCAAAAAACAAGAATATAGTTCCACATAAATTGTTTGGTAATATCAACGTAAGAAAAGCATTGACCTACGCAATAAACCGGGAAGTAATTTTAGAGGAATTTTTAAACAATTACGGTGAATTAGCAACCGGTCCAATTGCTCCAATATTCAAAAATTCAATTAATCAAGCACTTAAACCGCATCCATTCGATCCTGAAAAAGCTAAAGAAATATTAACGCAGGAAGGGTGGAAAGATTCTAATCTCAATGGAACAATAGATAAAAATGGAAAAGAATTCTCTTTCACTTTAATTATCCCGGGCGGAAATCCATTAAGAAATTCCACAGCAACAATTGTTAAAGATAATCTTAAAAATGTTGGAATAGATGTTATTATTGAAACCGTTGAGCCGCAAGTTTTTTGGGGCAGTGTTTTCGCAAAGAAATATGACGCGTGGATCGCAGGTTGGATGGTTCCGATTCCGGTTTCTTTAAAACCTTTCTGGCATTCGGATCTTAAAAATAATGTTGTCAATTTGCCAAGCTATCAGAATAAGCAGGCAGATGCATTGCTTGATAAAATGGAAGCTAAAGTTTCCAAGGAAGACTTGAATAAAATTTATAAAGAATTTTTAACAATACTTTATGAAGACTCTCCGGTAACATTTCTTTTTTGGAAAGATAATATTGTTGCTTGCAATAAAAATCTTGACGGTTTAGAAGTAAGCCCCTTAGGGGTTGTTCATAAATGCTGGAATTGGACAATCTCAGAATAAATTACAATGAAAAAATCAGTCACAAAAATTCTTTTTGTTAGACTATTTTCTTCACTAGTAATTTTATTTCTTCTGATTAGTTTAATTTTTGTTCTGATTAGAATCGCGCCGGGTGATCCTGTACAAAAATATATTTCGCCCGAATTAAGTAAAGAACTTGCAGAAAAAGTTAGAGAATCATTTGACTTAAACGGTTCTGTATTTAATCAGTATTTAAGCTTTGTTAAAAATTTATTTTCAGGGAATTTTGGGATATCGTATAATTACCGTTCTCCAGTTATCGCCGTAATAAAAGACTATTTTTTATTTACTCTTGCATTTTCGTTTATCTGTATTTCTGTCCAGCTAGTTTTTAGCTATATATTAGCAATTACAGCATTTAAGAAAAAAGGAAGTTTAATTGATAAATTTTTATCAAGAATATCATTTGTAATATATTCTATCCCTTCCTTCATTACAGCAATTATCCTCATTTATATATTTTCACTAACTCTTGGTTTGTTACCATCATCAGAGTTAAAATCAATTAACTTTGACGAGTTATCTATGTTAGAAAAGATATTCGATTATTTCCGGCATTTAATATTACCCGTGGCTACACTTTCACTTGGCGGTATCGTTATATTTTACAAATACCTCAGAGATAATTTTGATTCGATTAGTAAAAAATCTTTTGTTGTTTATCTTCGCACAATCGGGCAAAGCGAAAACGAGATATTGAATAAACATATCATTCCAAATGCTTTGGGCCCTTTTATATCTGTAGCGGGAGTTGAATTAGGAATGCTTTTAAGCGGTGCGTTAATTACTGAAGTTATTTTTGGTTTACCTGGCATGGGCAGACTAACAGTAAATGCAATCTTATTGCGAGATTATCCTTTGGTTGTCGGTTGTACGTTTGTATCGGGAGTTTTAATTGTTTTATCTAATCTATTTGCTGATTTATTAAAAGTAAAAATTGATAAACGTTTGGTAAGAGAGATATTGAATTAGATGAAATCAAAATTCAAAATATGGCACCTATTAGTTTTAATTTTATTTGCTATTATATTATTAAGGTATGGATTCATTTATAATGTACTGATACTTTTCATCTATTTCATGGAACTTGCACTTAATAGTTCTGAACTGGCAATACAACAATTGAATATTAATTTATTAGATTATTTTACCTCTTTAATCTTCTTATTATGCTTGCCTATTCTTCTGTATTGTAAGAAAAACAAATTGAAACTATTGTTTCTAAATGCCGGTTTTTCGGATTCCGTTTTAATTATTCTTATTTGTTTTACTTTTTTAGCTCCGGTTATCACGCCTTCTCAATACGAAACTCAACATAACATTTCACTTTCAAAATTATTAACGCCGCTTAGCAGTAAAAAAATCTTGCACTTAAAAAAAGAAATGCATGATAATACTCCAATAAATAGTTTTATTTATCAGCGCGACAAGGTTTTTAATAAAGGAATGATTGGAGATTATATAATAGCCGACAGCATTAAAATAAACAACGGTATTATTATTTATCAAAGAGGTAAACAAAAAATTATTAGCGGGGAAGAGATTCTTAAAGAAAATATTGAACCGGAAATTTCAACAATACATTTTATACTCGGCACAGATGAATTTGGAAGGGATATCTTTTCAAGATTAATTTATGGAACACGGCTTTCTCTTTTTGTCGGTTTAGGTTCAGTACTAATTTCATTTTTAATAGGCATATTACTTGGTTTTACTGCCGGCTATTTAGGAGGATTAATAAATACTATATTGAACAGACTGGCGGATTTATTTCTTTCTTTCCCAATTATATTTCTAATCATATTGATAGTGGGATTGTTCGGTAATTCTGTTTTTACAATTATCACTGTATTGGGTTTTTCAGGTTGGATGAGTTTATTTAAAATTATTAGAAATGAAACCGCTGCATTAAAGCATAAAGATTATATAATCACAGCAAAAATTCTGGGATTTTCAAATATCCATATTCTATTTAAGGAAATGCTTCCAATTATGATGCCGTCAATAATAGTAACATTAGTTTTGCAATACGGAAGTGTAATTATTGCTGAGTCAGCATTAAGTTATTTGGGATTAGGTTTAGGAAATAATTTTCCATCTTGGGGAGCCATGATTGAATCAGGCCAATATTATTTATCACAAGCATGGTGGATTAGCTTCTTCCCATGTCTTTTTCTTTTTCTCACTCTTTTAACCGCTAATCATTTTGGCAGTAAATTAAAAACAGTATTCAATTTAAAATCTTAGTAGTATCAAGCTAAAATTATATTCATTCTTTATTTGTCAATTTAATTTAACCATAGTTTTATGATTCCTATCCTGTTTTTATAGAGAGTAATTGATGGTAAGATATTACCATTTCAAATCTTTTAAAAGTTATAGAGACCCCGAGTTGAGAGTCTCTATAACATTAGTCAATGGAAAGAGTATTTTCATAATGGTCTAATGATTCTATAATTTCCGCTTAAGTGCATTATACTAAATAAATATAATAATCCATCATAATACGGATCGAAGTAACCGTCTTCGTATGGTTCAAGCTTAGAGTTCCATAATTCATCAATAAATTTCCAGCTTTTTGCTTGTGTTCCAACCAATGAAGCTGCAGCCGAAGTAGCAACAAATCCTAATGAATGTCTCAACTTCTGATATCCTCCTGCAGGTAATATAAACTTAGGAAGTGTACCGTCTATTTCGAATTGATCTTCAAAAGTGTTTATACCGCGGCAGTATAAAAAATTTTGTAATCTTTTAACATAATCCGATTGCCATTCTTTATCCTTTGCGTACCATGAATGATCCATTGCAATATTCATCGGAACTCTCCACGAATCAAAACGGAATGAAGCTTTAAATCTGCCGAAACTTCGCGGTTCGCCGTTGAATTCTGTTACGTCGGCATTCAAACCCGTTTCGGCTGAGCATGCCCTGTGAAGAAAAACCCGTGCAGTATCAGCGCATTCTCTATAAAATTGTTCTCTGCCGTCTTTAGCATATTCAGCCCATATTTCGAAAAATGCAGGAAGAAAATACGAAGGATCAGTCCAATTGTATCCTGAAGTATCCGGTACAAAAGTGATTTTCTTTTCTTCAACATTAATAACATTCGTATGACCGTCTGTGCCGTCTTTACTCCACATTGCTTCAATAATTCTACGCGCTTCTGCGTAATAATTAATTCCTGTATTGTTGCCCCATCTATTTGAAGCGAACAATAAATCTGTTATAAAATAAAGTTCGCCGTCGGAAGCTGAACCTTCGGCGTTATGAGCTCCAGTCTCAGGTTTAACACTCCATGCAAAATAAGCGTCGCGCGATCCGCCTTGATGCTGCATATATTTCTTTGTCCAGCGCCACAAACGGTCAAATACATCCTTCTTATTTAATTGAACTGCAACCATCATACCATATGAAAGTCCTTCTGTACGTGCGTCATGATTTTTCAGATCGGATACGTAAGCCATTGAATCGCCGACTTCAAAGTAAACTCTATCTGGACCTTCGAAAACATCGTAATAAGCTTTCGCCAATTTCGCGTCAATATCTTCCTGTTTATAACCGGCTTCTAAAAATACATTGCGGTATTTGCCGGTTTCCCACGCACCTTTCTCCCACGGTTTAATCTTT
This sequence comes from Bacteroidota bacterium, assembly GCA_023397505.1. Taxonomy (GTDB): domain Bacteria; phylum Bacteroidota; class Ignavibacteria; order Ignavibacteriales; family Melioribacteraceae; genus JAEWUC01. Next base: position 276,559 of record JAEWUC010000007.1, read on the forward strand.
CCGCGCTGGTCGTCAACATCTTTTTTGCAATCACCACCGGAATTTCCCAACGAAATTGAATAAAAGACAAATAACATAAACAGTACACAAATTCTTTTCATTTCTAATACCTCGCTATAGTTTTGGATTAATTCGCTGCTTATATCTTTTAATTTAGTAATAAATATTCTTGAAAAAACTTTGCTAATAAAAGAATGAGGTTCACTAATAAATATTTCCGTAATTGTTTTTTGTGATTTATTGAAATTAAAAACCATATCAACTAATTTATTTTCAGAATAAATTCAATTAAGGCGCATAATATGAAAAGAATAATGATTGTTTTACTTCTTATTTACTCTACAAATTACATATTCTCACAAAAGCATCAAAAAATAATTGTTTCAAATGATGTTGAAATTATAAAGGTAACTGAAAATGTGTTTGTTCATGTTTCATATTCTACAATCGAAAATTACGGACGCGTTGCTTCAAACGGAATGATTTTAGTTAATAACGGCAAAGCGGCACTATTTGATACACCGATGACCGAAGAATTGACGAGGGAATTGATTGCATGGATTACGGATTCACTAAAATGTAAAATTACATTGTTTGTACCGAACCATTGGCACTCCGATTGTATGGGCGGCTTGGAATATCTGCACAGTTTGGGAATTGAATCTTACGCAAACGAAATGACTGTAAAAATTGCCGGATCAAAAAACTTGCCCGTGCCTAAACATGGTTTTAAGGATTCTACAACTTTGTTGCTCGGAACCACAAAAATATTTTGTGAATATTTGGGCGCTGCACACTCGATGGATAATATTGTTGTATGGATTCCGTCGGAAAAAATATTATTCCCCGGCTGTATTGTTAAAGAAATAAATGCAAAGAATCTTGGCAATACAGCGGACGGTGATTTAAACGCTTACCCAGAGACAGTTGAGAAAATATTGAATAAATATAAAGATGCTGAGTTTGTCATTCCGGGTCACGGCAATTTCGGCGGTTTAGAATTATTGAAGCACACGTTGGAGTTGGCAAAAAAGAAATAATTAGAATAAATTTTTTACAAGTAGCGACAATTGTTCGGGATTGTTAAATATAGATAAAGGTGTATAAATCAATGGTCGTTTCCTTCGAAAAAGTCGACTCGTTTTCAGATATACAAAATTTCCGAAATCAATATCTTGACGGATTAATCGAACCACAGGAGCTATTTCTTGAATTGCTGTGTAGAAAAGCAGGTAAATATTTAATTACTATCAATAAAGAAAGTGCCGGTTACTTTATGATAGCAGAAAATAATTTGTTGGTTGAATATTACATCATAAAAAAATTCATTGATGGCATTGATGTAATATTTAGCAAAATAATAAATAACTTCTCTATAGAAAGAGCATATTGCAAATCGTTCGATCATGAAATGATGTCGTGTTGTCTCGGTATTCAGAAATCAGTGAAGGTAATAGGCGCACTTTTTAGAGAAAGAAGACAGTTGAATAATTTGTCTATTGATGAATTAAAAACACGTTTTGCCGATATGAATGATTTCAAACATATATCACAGATTAACGAAGAAGTTTTTGAAGACAATGATGAAATTAAAACCACAATTGCTAATCAAAGTATGATAATATTTGAGTATGAAAACGAAACAGCTGGTTTTGGAATATTCCAAAGAAATATTGAGGAACGTCCGGAGTTTGATATTGGTATGCTCGTTGATAAAAAATTTAGAGGACGAGGTTACGGGAAATATATAATTAATTTTATGGCAGAACATTGTATCAATAACGGCTGGCGTCCAACATGCGGTTGTACGATTGAAAACATTGCATCCCGCAAGTCCTTGGAAAGTGCCGGGTTTATTGCAAAATACAGAATGATTGAATTTGCATTTTAATTTTAGAACGTATTTATATAAGCATGAATATTATATTAAAATCATCATTATTAGCACCATGCGGAATGAACTGCGGTTTGTGTTATGCATTTCGACGCGAAAAGAATAAATGCCCGGGATGCAATTATGAAAGTGAAAATAAACCTAAATATTGCATCAGTTGCTCAATCAAAAATTGTGAATTGTTGAAAAAGAGCGGTGGTAAATTTTGTTTTTCGTGCGAAAAATATTCATGTAAAAGATTAAAGGAACTTGACAAACGCTACAGAACCAAATACGGAATGAGCATGATCGAGAATCTGAATACGATAAGAGATATTGGTATTAGAGGTTTTACAAGAAGTGAAAAGGAAAAATGGGCTTGTCCGAATTGCGGAAATACGATAAGTGTTCATAGAAAAGATTGTTTGAATTGCGGTGCCGAAAGAACGTATGTATAAATAAGTATTTAGATGAGATCATCCTAAATCAATCTGTTACAGCATTAATTTATTATTATGATAAATTATTATCATGATTATAAACTTTCATAAATCTCACCAAATATTTTGTGGCTTATCAAAGGATTTTCGAAACAAATTTAGTTAGTCTACTGGCATAAAATCTGACTTATTGTATTTCCTGTTAATGAAAGTGATTTGTAAAAAATTGTAAAACTGTTTATCTGTCCAATTATGTGCAATATTACAATAGTTGATTGTTGTGAATACTATGCAGTGAAAAGTAAAATGGGAAATGAGGGATGTTAAATGGAAACTGGTAGTTGAATCATTCTTCATTTGAAACAAGTTGGGAGTATCATGATAAATAAAAATATTTCTAAAACAATTTTCTTAATCATCTTTTTAGTTGCTTCATCAACCATGGCACAATCAAACATGACAAAAGAAAACTTAAAAATAAATGAAAGCGGTTATTACGAACTGCCCGGCACAAACATTATGGTTTTCGACGATTTTTATCCCGATGGTCATCAAGGCGGAGTTAGCATTATACAATTCGGAACACGTTTGGCAGCTAACGGTGATTTGAGACTTGAACCCGCACCGGGGCAATGGGCGCCCGTACCAAAAGTCGGTAAGAGAATTGTTGATAAAGAGAATAATACTATTTCAGTTGAGTTATGGTATCCCGATTCATCAAAAAATGATAAAGGATTTAATCCAATTGATTACCCTGATTTGAAGTTAAGATACAAAATAAGAACCGAAGCATTGGAGCAAAACATAAAAGTAATTGTTGATTTGGATGAACCTCTGCAGGAAGAATGGATTGGAAAAGTAGGTTTTAATCTGGAATTATTTCCGGGTGATTTCTTTGGTGAATATTATTTGATGGATGGCAAATCAGGAATATTTCCACGTCAGGCAAACGCCCCTGTTTTTTTAGATGATAAAAATTTAGAAGTTACTTCATTGGCCGAAGGTAATGAATTTATCACCGCGCCCGGAAGTGATTTGAAAGAAATAAAAATAACAAGCAATAGTAAATTACAGCTGTATGACGGAAGAAGTTTACACAACAATGGCTGGTTTGTTTTACGTTCAATAATCCCGGAGGGTGTTAGTAAAAATGCGGTTGAATGGATAATCTCACCTAAAATAAATACGGACTGGCGTTACAAACCTGTAATCCAGATTTCACAGGCCGGTTATCATCCTAAACAAAATAAGTTTGCTGTTATCGAACTAGATAAACTTACTGAAAATTATGAATCGATAACTTTAATCAAGATTGAAAAAGATTCTAAAAAGATAATCAAAGAAATTTTGCATCCGGCAGTATGGGGCAATTTTCTGCGGTACAAATATTTGCGTTTTGATTTTAGCGATGTAATAGATGAAGGATTGTATAGAATAAAATACGGTGCAATAGAATCGAACCAATTTGAAATAAGAAATGATATTTATTCGAAAGATGTTTGGCATCCAACTTTAGAATATTTTCTGCCGGTTCAAATGTGTCATATGAAAATTTACGATCGTTATAAAGTATGGCACGGACTCTGTCACATGGACGATGCATTGATGGCGCCGGTCAATCACAACCATTTCGACGGCTATTTGCAAGTATCATCAACATTAACAAAATATCAGCCGGGAGAGCATGTGCCGGGATTAAATATCGGCGGATGGCATGATGCCGGCGATTATGATTTGCGAGTTGAATCTCAAGCGGAAACAATTTACAAACTATCTCTCGCTTACGAATTATTTAAAGATAACACCGATCAAACAACAATCGATCAAACAAATAGAATTGTAGAAATTCATCAGCCGGACGGCAAACCGGATATTCTTCAACAGATCGAGCACGGCGCTCTTTCAATCATTTCCGGGTACGAATCATTGGGAAGATTATACCGGGGAATTATTGAATCGACTATCCGTCAGTATGTTCACCTGGGCGATGCGCAATCAATGACCGATAATTTTATTTACGAAGAAAATAAAAAAGATCCTATTCTAAATTTGGCTTTACCTAAAGATGATCGATGGGTTTTCACTGAAGAAAATCCGTGGCGGGAATTACAAACTGCGCAAGCGCTTGCAGCTGTTTATAGAACATTGAAAAATTTTAATGACGAACTCGCCGAAAAATGTTTATACGCCGCTGAAACTATTTATAAAGAAAATGAAAAAGTCGAAGTGAGATTAAAAATAGGAATTGCAGCACAATTGTTTTTATCTACTTCTAAGGATGAGTATAAAAAAATAATTCTCGAAAATATTGAAACTCTCAAGCACGGGATTCTTTATTATGGAAGTTTCATCGGAGCAGTAATTGAAAAAATCGGCAATAATGAATTCTCTAAAAGAATTGAAGAAGGCGTTAAAGCAGAGTTTAATAAAATAGTTGAACAGCAAAAAGATAATCCTTATGGCGTTCCTTATAAACCAAATATTTGGGGAGCGGGATGGGGAATACAATCATTCGGTGTAAGTCAATTATTTCTTCACATGGCTTTCCCGAAAATATTTTCAAGTGAATATGTATTCAACTCATTGAATTTTGTACTCGGTTGTCACCCCGGTGAAAATACAGCTTCATTTGTTTCGGGCGTTGGTGTTAATTCCTTAACCGTTGCCTACGGTGTTAACAGGGATGAATGGTCGTACATCCCCGGCGGAATCGGGAGCGGCACAGCATTGATTCGTCCGGATTTCCCCGAGTTAAAAGTATGGCCGTATTTCTGGCAGCAAACTGAGTATGTACTCGGCGGCGGTACAGCGGATTTTATTTTATTGGGTATGGCAGCGGATTACCTGATGAATAAAAAATAATTTTTTTCGAGGAATAAATTATGAAAAGAAGAGATTTTATAAAATCGAGAGGTATAATTGCGGCTGCTTCGGTAACTGGTTTGGGATTCAACACTTCATCCTTCTCTCAAGAAATTCAAAAAGCTGTTCAAAAATTCCCTCGGTACCGTGGTTTTAACTTAACGGAGAAGACCGGCGGTATGGGTCCTCGAAGAAAATTCAACGAAGAAGATTTTGAAATAATGGGCGAGTGGGGTTTAAACTTTGCGCGGATACCGATGTCATATTGGAATTGGGCTACTAAGGAAAACTGGTTCGAGATTAATGAAGAAATGATGAAAGATATTGATGAAGTGATTGAATTCGGAAAGCAGTACAATGTTCACATAAATTTAAATATGCACCGCGTACCGGGTTATTGCATCAACGGGAGGAATATGGAACCGATGGATTTGTTTGACGACACACACGAAAATATGCAGAAGGCGCTCGATGCAACAGTTTATCATTGGAAATATTTTGCGCGCCGCTATGCCGGAATTCCAAGTTCACAATTAAGTTTTGATTTGATAAACGAGCCGCCAAAAATGCAAACCGAAACACGGTATGTCGAAATTTTTAAATCAATCGTTGAAGGAATTCGCGAAGAAGATCCGCAAAGATTAATCGTTGCAGATGGAAAAGATATCGGTAGAAATCCCGTTATGGGGATTGCAGATTTAGGCGTTATGCAAAGTACACGCGGTTATGACCCGATGAGCGTAAGCCATTACACAGCCACCTGGGTTCCGAAAGACGAATTTGAGACTTTCAATTTCCCAGCTTGGCCTTTAAAAGGTGATGACGGAAAACTTTGGGATAAAGCCGCATTGAAAGAAAAATTAATTGATGCTTGGAAACCTCTTGTTGATCTAGGAGTTCAAGTTCACGTTGGCGAATGGGGATGTTATAATAAAACTCCGCACGACGTATGTCTGCGCTGGATGGAAGATATTCTCTCATTATGGCATGATGCAAATTGGGGTTACGCAATGTGGAATTTAAAAGGTGATTTCGGTGTTTTGAACAGCAGCCGGGTCGATGTAAAATATGAAGATTATAAAGGTCATAAGCTGGATCGTAAGATGCTTGAATTGTTAAAGCAGTATTAATAAGTTGCTATAAATCTTGCCTGTCGGCAGACAGGTTTCACGAATTGATATTAAATGAGAATTTTATGAAAAAACTATTATTTATTTATTTCGCAATGATTTCTTTAGCATTTGCTCAACAAGTCCCTTTCAGCCGCGGCGTTAATGTCACAAACTGGTTTCAAGTTAACGGCGCAAAGCAAATTCATTTTACCAAATACACTAAAAATGATTTTGAGCAATTAAAAAGTTTGGGAGTTGATGTTTTTCGACTTCCAATCAATTTGCATTTCATGACGAACGGCTCGCCAAGTTATACTCTCGATCCGTTGTTTCTTTATTTCCTCGATCAGGTTATTGATTGGACTGAAGAGTTGAACATTCATTTGATTATAGATAACCACACCTTCGATGTAAATACAAACACCGATGTTAACATTGATAAAGTATTAATCCCGGTTTGGAAACAAATGGCGGAACACTTTAAAAACAGATCAAATAAAATTTACTATGAAATTTTAAATGAGCCGCATGGAATTACCGATGCGAGATGGAATCAAATTCAACAAGCCGTCGTCGATTCGATTAGAACAATCGATACTACTCACACGATAATTGTCGGACCTGCAGATTGGAACAGTTATAGTAAATTATCAGCGATGCCGGTGTACAAAGACAAAAATCTTATTTACACTTTTCATTTTTATGATCCATTCATTTTTACACATCAAGGCGCAAGTTGGTCTGGAATGGCACCTTTGGCGGGAGTGCCGTTTCCATACGATGCGGCAAGAATGCCTGCTTATCCAACTGAATTAGATGCCACGGCTTCTTGGGTAAAAAATGAATTGTTGTACAATTACAAAAACAATGGCACTGTTGCTAAAGTGCAAAGCCAATTAAACGTTGCAATTAATTTTTCGAAAGCACGCAACGTACCGGTTTTTTGCGGAGAGTTTGGCGTGTATATTCCAAACAGTCCCGAAACTGATAGGATTTATTGGTATGAAGAGGTTCGGAAATATTTAGAACAAAATAATGTAGCTTGGACAATCTGGGATTACCGAGGCGGATTTGGATTGTTCGAAAAAAACAGTCAAGAATTGTTTGATCACGATTTAAATGTGCCTTTGTTAGAAGCGTTGGGGTTTAATGTTCTGCCGCAATCGGATTTTACAATTACGCCGGATACAAAATGGTTTAGTCTGTATTCCGATTTCATCGGTGAGAAAATCGAAAATGCCAGCGGCAGCGCCGGTACTTTGGATTATTATAATGAAGATAATCCGCAAAGCGGCAAGTATTCTATTTATTGGCACGGTGCAAATAGATACAACACTATTTCATTTGATTTTAGACCCGATAAAGATTTATCAGTTTTGAAAAATGAAGATTATGTTTTTGATTGCATGGTTAAATGTAATATACCAAATACGAGCTTTGATATTAGATTTATTGATTCAAAAACCGGCACAGAAGATCATCCGTGGCGTTTGGGATTCAAAGTTAACAAAATGGTTTTCGATAATACCTGGCAAAATCTTAGAATTCCTCTTAAAGATATGTATGAATTCGGATCGTGGGATAATAATCAATGGTATAATGAAGCCGGATTGTTCGATTGGAATAGTATTGACTGTTTTGAAATTGTTGCGGAAGATTCTAATCTTGTTGAAACTAAACTGTGGTTCGATGAAATAAAAATATTCAATCCAAACATTTCTGGTATTGAATCTGATCTTATTCCATCCTCATATAGTTTATCGCAGAATTATCCCAACCCGTTTAATCCTGAAACAGTGATTAATTACAGTTTGCCAACCGCAGGTCATGTTTCATTAAAAGTTTATGATGTGCTTGGAAGGGAAGTCGCAACATTGGTTGATAAATTCCAACAGCCGGGCAATTACAAATCTCAATTTTCAACTTATAACTTTCAGCTTACCAGCGGGGTATATTTTTATAGACTTAGAGCCGGAAATTTCTTAAGCACTAAGAAACTTATACTTCTCAAATAGCAGAAAATTATAGAATGTGCTCGCAGAAACATTTTTACCATTCAATTTAACGGACAAACAAATCAATTATATTATTCTAGAAATTCCTCCATCTTACAATTAACGGCTGCTGCTTCACATTCGGCAGTAGGGTTTTCTCAATCTCAATTGTATTATGTATTAGAAAAAGGGAGTACAATGAGAAAACGTAATTATATAGATATTTGCATTAAAGCAATTATAAATCAGGCAAGTAATGAAGAGAAAGAAATACTTGATAAATGGCTTAAAGAATCCTCAAAAAATCAAGAAGAATTTGACGCCGTAAAAAAAATATGGCTTTGTAATTCACCGAAACAAGTGGCTGGTTTACCTGATACCGAATACGATTGGATCGTATTGAATAAAAAATTAAGAATCCTGGATTTTAAATCGGGAACAAGAAAACCATTAAACAAAGAATTTGTTACTTCACAAAATCATTTGATAACGCATGAATATCGTGTGGCGCTAAGTTTGTTCTTGGCAGTATTTGTTTTATCAGTTTTATCTATACTTTATTTTAACAATAGAATAGATCAAAACGTAAAAATAATGACTGTTACTACAGCAAATATTGAAAATAAAAGATTTGAATTGCCCGACGGTTCAAATGTAATTCTTAACTGCGGCAGCACAATCGAATTTAACGAAAGATTCGGAGAAGAAAACCGAAATATTAAGTTAAGTGGGGAAGCTTATTTTTCGGTTACAAAAAATTCGATTCCATTTATTGTTGCTACTGAAAACGCACGAGTGAAAGTTCTCGGCACAAAGTTTAATGTATGGGCAAGAAATAATAGTACTCGTGTAATTGTAAAGGAAGGGAAAGTAAATTTCGCAGCGTATAATGACAACAATAAAGCTGTTATGCTGGTGAGAAATCAAATGAGTATTGTTGAGGAAAATTCATCTCCATTAATTCCTAAAGAAGTAATAGAAAAAAATATTTTGGGTTGGATTGAGGGGAAATTAGTATTTCACCACACACCGTTAAATGAAGCATTGGATGAACTCGAAAGATATTATGATATCAACATTGAGTCGGAAATTCCTAAAGATCAATCTCCAACGATTACCGGAACATTTAACAAAATAAATGCTGATAGTATTGTTCAAATGATTTGTTTGACATTAGATATTCAATATGAAAATCAAAACGGAAAGTATTTGATAAAGAGTAAGAATGATTTAGACAATCATAAATAACTCAAAAGGGGGTAACTATGAAACTGAAAAATGTAACTATCGTTATTTTGTTGTTGCTAATTGCAGCATCGTGCGGGCATAATATTGAAAAAATATCCGAAAACAATTTCGCACCGCCTTCGGTAAAAATCCAGCCAAGATTTTTATATCCGAAAGTTGCGCAGGAAAACGGCTATACAGGAACGGCTAAAATTATTTTTACTGTTATGAATAACGGTTCGGTTGATAAAGTATCCGTTGAAAAATCAACCGGGTACAAAATATTGGATAACGCCGCTATAGATTATTGCAGACAAATTGTTTTTAATCCCGCTGAAAGAAACGGTAAACAGGTATCATGCAGAATAATCTGGGACATTAATTTTAATATTTCGGATGTAAACTCTGAAGCAAATTCCTATCTTTTAGAAATTGAGCGTCTTTACAGAGATATGAATTATTCTGGAACAGAAAACGAAAAAAGATATGCTCAAAAACAGATTTTAAAATTGCATGACGAATTTATTAATAACATGAAAGATGCTCTCAGTTTTAATCTTGTTCTTAGAAAAACTCTTTCTCCAAATATTGTTGATGAATGGAAAGATGTTTGGGATTCATGGCCATTGTCATTTTTATTATATCATGATTTTCTGATAAGATTTAACGATTATGACAGCATCGCTGATGTTAAAATGAAGATGAACCAGGCATTAAATTTCGATATAAAATATATCGAAAACACAGCATCAAATGACTTGGAATCGCAAAAACAAAAGGAAATAATCCTTTCAAAAATAAATGAGTTTATTGCTAGGAAATATCCGGAAATACAACTCAAAAAAAATATTTAACCTCATCTCCTTAGTTAGTTAATTCCAGTCTCCATTGAACGGCATCTAATAGTGCCGTTCTTTTTAATATGCTTTTCAACGATTAGTCCTTAATGATTATCAAAATATCATTTTACTATATAACTAACTAAAGTAAACATTCCTTCATTTGTTATTTCTAAACCATTTCGATGCTCAAAGTTTTTTCAATTATGGATAGGAAATTTTTGGCCTAAATATTGAACTTTGTTATTTGTTCGGCTTAATAAACCGGATTATCATGAATCAATAATTACCTTATTGTAGAAAATAAGTCGATATTAACAAGCGACTACTAATCAATCGAATATTATTGTCGAAAGGAATTTTATTAAAAGTATAATTTTTATCAAATAAATAAAGAACTATGGTTGTTGTCTAAAATCTTTAAGCAAGTTACAATTTATGAATACGAAATATTATCCAAAGATAAAGCAACGGAAATAATTTATGCGAAAGTATGACTATACCATTAGAAATTCTTAAGAGAACTCTATGCAAATGAATAATAAGATAATTCTTTTGACTCTTTTTCTTATAGTATTGGTTTCTACCTATCATTGTCAAAAAATCGACGAAAAAGGAGATAAAAAAAATAAAACTGTGATTGTAACCGATATTGAAACTATCAAAAACGAATTAAAGCAAGTTCTTTCGTATGATTTTGAGCTTTGGTACCCTCTAACGATTGATTCGGTTTATGGCGGATTTTTCAGCGATGTAAATTATAAATGGGAATTACATGGCCGTCAGGATAAAATGATTGTGACGCAGGCGCGACACGTCTGGTCAAATTCTAATGCCGCAGTGTTTTTCACTGCAAATAAAGAATATCTCGACGTTGCAGAACACGGATTCCAATTTCTCAAAAACACTATGTTGGATAAGGAATTCGGTGGATTTTTTAACCTTACAACTCGCGAGGGTAAAGTAATACCTGAAGGACGTGAAATAATTAAGCACGCTTACGGTAATTCTTTTGCGCTATACGGGTTAGCTGCATATTATAAATCATCGCATAAAAAAGAAGCTCTTGATTTGGCAATTAAAACTTTTGAGTGGTTTGAAAAATACAGCTATGATTCTGAACTCGGCGGGTACTTCCAATTTATTTCTAAAGATGGAAAAGCATTCAAAGACGGCTATATGGGTACACCGCCTAAAGATCAAAACACAATGATTCACATTCTGGAAAGTTTTACAGAACTATATAAAGTGTGGCCAGACAAATTGTTAAAGGATAGGTTGAAATCAGTTCTTCAAATAATTCGTGATAAACTTGTTACGCCAAAAGGATATGTGAATTTGTTTTTTCAAAATGATTGGACTCCGATTATTAAAAGTAACCAAGAACAGAATTATGAATTTGATCATGTATCATTCGGTCATGATGTTGAAATTGCATTTTTAATGCTTGAGGCTTCCGAAGTTCTCGGGATAGAAAATGATTCTCTTACTTTGCGTATTGCTAAAAAATTAGTTGATCATTCAATAAAAAACGGATTTGATTTCGAACGTGGCGGCTTATTCGATAGAGGATATTATATGCCAGGCGATGAGAATGTTACTATAATAAAAAATACAAAGGAGTGGTGGGCACAAGCCGAAGCACTCAATTCGTTTTTATTAATGTCCAAATTATTTCCGAATGATGAAATTGACTATTTGCAAAAATTCTATTTGCAATGGGATTACATTAAAAAATATTTGATTGATCATAAATACGGCGGCTGGTTTTGGGGAGGAATTGATATAGAACCAGAACAAAGTATGAGTAATAAAGCATCTATTTGGAAAGGAAATTATCATACATCCAGAGCTATAATAAATTGTTTAATGATGTTGTCAAATGATTGTAACAAGCATTAGAATTAATAGATCCAGATACCTACTAATTACCTTTTTATTTATGAATAAACCACGAATTCTTGAATCAATTCCGTTTTTATTATTAACATAAATTTTTATTAAAATAATAATTATAGGATGAATTCATTCTATGGAATGTTTTGATTTAATGTTGTTTTAATCATAGTCTTAATGGCATCATTTTTGAAAATTATCGATGTTCAAGTGTTTTATTGACTGTCAAATTTGAGGGATACTAAGACTAAATTAATGTGATATAGAATGAAACTGATTATATGAAAAATATTTTTCCATTGTAAGATTTATGGGACATTATATTTTTTTACTGGTATTGAATTTTGTTACAATATTCAAAAAGCATTATTAAAAAACTCGTTCGTTCTAATAATAAAAGTATCTCCTGGGAGGAGGGCCATGTTAATAATATACAATATTAAAAGTAAACTCACCTTTGCTTTAATAATTCTTTTTGTATTTACAATCAAAAACAATTTTGCACAAAGTTCAGGTTCAATTAGAGGGTACATTTACGAAAAAGAAACCGGTGAGCCATTAACAGGCGCGAATGTACTTTTAGCAAATACAAGTCTTGGCGCAGCATCAGATTTAGATGGCAGATTTATAATTAGAAGCGCACCTGCCGGTTCTTATAAACTTTTAGTTTCGTATATCGGATATAATTCAGTTTCACTTGATATTACGATACAAGTTAATAAGACGGTAGAACAAGACGTTTATCTTGCAGCAAAAACAATTACCGGCGAAACTATTACAATTACCGCTCAAGCAGAAGGACAATTATCTGCTATTAACCAACAATTATCATCGAATACGATTTCTAATATAGTTTCAAAAGCAAGAATAAAAGAATTGCCCGATGTTAATGCCGCTGAATCAATCGGACGACTACCAGGTGTTTCATTACAAAGATATGGAGGTGAAGCAACCAAAGTCGAAGTGCGCGGTCTCGATCCAAAATATAGTCTCATTACTGTAAATGGTGTTGAGCTTCCTGCTACAAGCTCTATGGATAGAAGTGTTGATTTATCTCTTGTTTCATCTAATATGCTCGATGGAATTACTCTTAAAAAATCAACAACGCCGGATATGGATGCAGATGTTATTGGAGGTACCATTGATTTGAAATTAAGAGAAGCTACACAAGGTTTTCAAGTTAGCCTTTCAGCTCAAGGCGGTTATAATGCTCTTCAAAAGTATTACGGTAATTATAGTTTTACAGGAAATGTTAGTAACAGGTTTTTTGACAACCAACTAGGTGTTATTATCAATATAAATGTTGATAATTATGACCGGAGTGCAGATAAGTTGAATGTTAATTGGGTGAATTATGGAAGAGGAGGGGCGGTTCCGGATACTATTTCCATTGGCCAGTTAACTATGAGGGAAGAGAAAATTAATCGTAAAAGAGCAGGTGCAAGTATTTTATTAGATTATAACATACCAAATGGTAAAATAACTGCAAATGGCTTTTTTAATCAACTTAAAGAAAATGGTCTGTATCATGTAAATATAATTAATACTGCTACATTAGGTTATAGTACTAACAGACGTTTTTTCCAATTAGAAGAATATAAAAGTACTACAAATGTATTTACAAGTGCTTTTGCAATTCAACAGGATTTTGATTGGATTCGTTATGATGCTAATGTCAGTAGGTCTGGTACACTAAATAGTAGTCCTGATCGTCGTGAATGGCAATTCAATCAAGAAAATGGTGCAATAGATGCGGCAAAGTATTATCCATTTATTAGCACACAGGATCTTGCAGAGATTGCCTATGTGGATTCAAATAATGCTTTATTGGCTCAACTATACAGCACCAGTACAAGACTAATTGAAAATTCTACATCGGCGAAATTTAATGTCGAAATCCCTTTCCATTTAGGCGAACAAATCAGCGGATCAATCAAAGCAGGTGGTAAATTGCGTTTGATTGACCGGAGAAATGATGAAGGACGAAGCGGATACCAAGGATTACAATATGGCGGTGGAAGCAGTACACTAAACGTTGTATATAAATACCTTGATGATATACACCCGGAATGGAAAATAAAGGAAATAGTTACTCAAAATGGTGGCTTGTCCATAGCTCCATTTTTATCAGATTACTCACGTTCTAATTTCCTAAATAATGAATATCCTCTAGGACCGGTTGCCGATTTATCTATCTTGAATAAAATGACAGATGAACTTCGTTTGGGACCATCCAATCTTTGGATCCCAAACGCCATACAAACTTATGGTAACGATTACAAAGGACTTGAGCGTTACAAAGCTCTTTATTTAATGAGTGAATTAAATTGGGGTGATTTTTTAACACTTATACCCGGTGTTAGATATGAAGATGAATATACTAGTTACGATGGACAAAGATATAGACAAGTGCAATCAGGTCAAACTGCCGAACAACCACCTTCTGAATATGTTCGCCTTTCAAAAACAAGGAAGAATTATTTTTGGCTTCCAATGATTAATGTAATCATAAAGCCAACAAACTGGCTACAAGTAAAAATGGCTGGTACAAAAACTATTGCCCGCCCGGACTTTAGACAATACGCACCAATTTCTTATGTTGATGCTCAAAGCACACAAATAAATGCCACTAATTACGGATTGAAAACTTCCCAAGCTACAAATCTGGATATGTCAGTAGCCGTCTTCAATAATGATATTGGTCTACTTTCGGCAAGTGCTTTTTATAAAAATATTAAGGACTTAATTTTTTACTCTAACTTTAAACTCGTAGGGGGTGTCGCACCGGATCCTAATTTGGATATACCAACGGGGTGGTACAAAGGTTCTTCTCCTCAAGTTAACACATTTAGAAATAATCCTAATCCTTCAAAATACTATGGTTTTGAAATTGAATGGCAAACACATTTCTGGTACTTACCATCAGTATTAAGTGGTTTGGTACTTAACATAAACTATACACGTATTAATTCAGAAATGAATTTACAATATGATAGTTTACGTTCAGCCATATCAGGGTTTCCGCCAAGAACTTCATATTCTTTTGTACAAAGATCAATCAAAACTCGTATGCCAAATCAACCCAAATATGTTCTTAATGTAACAATAGGTTACGATTATGAAGGATTCTCTGCTCGACTTTCGTACTTGTACCAGACGGATAAACTTACATCTATAGGATACGACGGTACTCTCCCAACAACGCGGTTGAGTTCATATCAGGGTGCATATGGACGTTGGGATTTTACAGCTCAACAAAAAGTTACCAAACAATTGCAGGTGTATGCAAATTTTAACAACCTAAATAGCAGGCGTGACCAAAACATTGTTGGTGCAATGACAAATTCTCCAAGTAGTATTGAGTATTACGGCTTCTCGATGGATTTAGGAATCAGGTTTAATTTATAATTATAAAAATACATGAATGATTTAAACATTTGGAAAAGATAAAGTAATAATGTTTATGAAAAATACAATAGCGTCATTAATTAACAAACTACTAATTAATTTATTGGAGAGCAATATATGAAATTTAAATATTTATTAATTTTGGCAACATTGATGGTTTTTGGATTTAGCGGACGCGTTCTTGCTCAATCTAATACCATGACTGTCGAATGGGCAGATGCACAGGGTAACCTTATTGTGAATGCTCTATATAATGCTGTTATGGGAGACACAGTAGCTGGAGGAGCTCGTGCAAACCTAGACCGCGTTTATCAACTAAGGAAAGGCGGTTATTATTGGAATACATCAACTATTACTAATAACGGTTGGCATTTACGCCTTATTGGTGAAGCTCCTGGTTCAACTTTTGAAGAAGCTCCACCAGTGATTCAGATGGTTTTATCATCAACTGGAGCGCAGCCTGGAAAAATGCTTAATGTTTCTGGCGACTTAACTCTTAGGAATCTCTATATTATTGGATCAGATGATCAGGGTGTGCAAACCTATTATCAGCCAATTGAATTTAATGCCAATGATTTACGTGTAGTTGTTGATAAAGTACTTTTTGATCGTTCAAACTTCTCAATGCTTGCATGGCAGGGTGCAGGTAATAATGATGTATTTATTACAAATTGTACATTTCGTAATATGGTTGAAAAACCACCCACGCAACAATGGACAGGGCGTGGTATGTCCTTCTGGAAAGATCAAGATACTATCATTGTTGAAAATAATACATTCTTCAATATTAACTTTGTTCCTTTCCAAATTGAAAACGGTGCAGGTAATTACATCCGTTTTAATCACAATACCTTGATTAATGTCGGCCGTCAGATTTCTTCAGCTTCTGGTAATTGGTGGAAGGAAGCGTATTTCACTAATCTACTCCTTGTTAATGTTAGTTGGCATGGTGAAGGTTATTGTGACTATAGTCCTTCTTTTGCACCCGGTCGTAATCAGCGGGCTAAAACAACAGGCATGTTCACAATTAATACACTACCTTCAAAGTATGGTACAGACTTTGGCCGAAGAGTAGTTTTTGCCAATGCTGCTGCATTTCTTGATAATTTCTTTAGAACTAAATATGCTGATACTGTTCGCGTTCAACCATATATTAATGAGTTAACCGATTCCTTCTTTACTACATTTAGTCCTGCAAATGGTGGACAGATGGTTATTAAAGATACCGCATGGTTAAGTGCTTATCCAAATTTTGTTAGTAATCCAATTAATGCAACCTTACTACAGCAGATGTACGATCATATCACAGCTTCAAGAGGATATCAATATTATCAAACTGGAATCCAAGCATTACCATATTTTGTAAGTTTGCCAATTGATCCCGTTACCGGTGACACACTTTGGACATCTCCAATATGGCCGGTTCCTGAAAACTTTACTTATACAGATGCTTCTCTTATGACTGCAGGTACAGATGGACTTCCACTCGGAGATCTTAATTGGTTTTCTGATGCCAAAGCAACATTTGAGGCAAATAAAGCACAATACATTGCCAAAATTGAAAGCATGGGTGGTGATAGAATTGTGGATGAAGTTACATTTGATGCTCAAGCCGAAACCGGTACTATTAGTGGTACTGCTTCAATATCACCATTTACTGGAACTGCATGGTATACTACGGCTGGTGGTTGTTTAGTAACTTGGACGTTTGACTCTCCGACTGCTGGACTAGTTGATATGGATATTACCGCAAATCTTGGTGGTCAAAATATCGGTGCTGATCTTATTCTTAATGATGTTAACCTGCACGATATTCTTGGTTGGGGACAATTCGTATTTTGGGGCGGCCCGGATCAACCAACAAACAAATGGTCAGGTAAACCAAATGGTTGGTATACTGTTAAATATGCTCAGGCTGATATAAAAGAAGCATTGGAATTAAAAGCCGGGGTGAATACATTAAAATTAGGGTATAGTTGGAACCCAGTTAGTGTTAAGAAAATTGAATTCTACCAACCCGGAACAACAACATTGATTGCTTCTCTTACTCCTGCATCTGCAGTAAATAACGGTGCTATACCAAACGGTGAAGGTAAATGGGTGCCGGAAGATTTCAATTCGGTTGAAATGGGATCTAATGGGAACGTATCTTTTAATGTTGATTTTGCAGAAGCAGGTATTTATTTAGCTCGTGCATTTTTCCAAAATATCGGTTTACCAAGAACTGGGGATGTATTGCTTGACGGAACACCAGTAGCTACAATTGATTATAGTGCTAATACTGATTCAACCGGTCTTGATGCATTATCTACTACCTTTTCAGTTGGTACAGCGGGTAATCACACAATCGGTTTTTCGGGTAATGGTTTTAAACTTGATAAAATTAATTTACTACAAAGAACTTTAATTTCAGGTATTGAAGAAACAGAACTACCTGAAGGTTATGCTCTTTCACAAAATTATCCGAACCCATTCAACCCGACAACAACAATCAACTTCTCGATTGGTAAAGCTTCCAACGTTAAATTGAATATCTATAATATCCTTGGTCAAAAAGTTACTACGTTAGTTAATAACTTTATGAATGCAGGATCATATTCTGTTCAGTTTAATGCTAGCCGCTTAGCTTCAGGCGTTTATTTCTATTCAATTGAAGCTGGTGATTTCCAATTAAATAAGAAAATGATTCTTCTCAAGTAATCTTATTTTCTTATACTTTTACAAAAGACAGTTATGGATCCAATTCATAGCTGTCTTTTTTTTATGTGAAAAGCATTTGTTATGATATTACATTTTTTGCGGAATTAAAGTAACTTTCTCCTCGAATTGTAAATTTGTTTCAGGGTAATCTATAAATGCTTCGAAAAATTGATAATTGTACTACTGATGAAGGTTTAATTACTGCAATTAGAAAAGATGATAAAGACGCATTTAAAGAATTGTATCAGAAGTATTACTCATTGTTAATTCGTTTTGCTTGGTACCGTACTTATTCAATGGAAATTTCGCGGGATTTGGTGCAGGATGTTTTCTGTAAAATATGGCTGGCGAGAAACAAACTTGATCCGAAGAAATCAATAAAGGCATATCTCTATAAATCTGTCGGCAACGCAGTAATAAATATTCATAAACTACATTCTTCGAGTAATATTATGTTAGATGATGTATGTTCTGAAAAAACATCAAATGAATCTGATCAAGAATTTATTATGGATATGCAAAATGCAATATCGAATCTGCCTGAAAAACTTAAAACAGTTTTTACACTTAGCCGTTACGATGGATTAAACTATCAGGAAATTTCTGAAATATGTGAAGTATCGATAAAGACTGTGGAAAAAAGAATGTCGAATGCTTTTAAAAAACTTAGAAAAGTTTTCCCAAAAAACTATTTTGAATGAAAAAACTGAAATATCAATAAATTGTTTCTAAAATGAACAACTATCAAAAACTTTGCATTAAATCAATAACCGGCAATATTACCGATGCTGAAAGAAAAATTTTAGATGAATGGATTATTCTCTCAGAAAAAAATCAATCTGAGTTCGTACATCTGAATAATATTTGGAATAAAGGTGAAATTATAAAACAACCTTTACAGATTAACATTGATAAAGATTGGGAAGAAATCCAATTTCGAATTAATGATTTGAGCAATTATAAACCAACTCAAAATGAAATTGAATTAACAAAATCCTTAAAATATTTTACCAAATTTGAATTGCTGTGGAAGCCAGCTTTGATTGTATCAATTCTCATAATAGTATCAATAGTTATTTTATTTACAGTTGGTATAAATAAAGATGTGGAATTATTAAGCATTTCGACTTTTGGCGAAAAGAAAAATTTAATCTTGTCCGATAATAGTACCGTGCTTTTAAATAAGAACAGCAGTATTGAATATCCTGAAAATTTTACTGCAAATGAAAGAAGAATTAAGCTAAAAGGCGAAGCATTTTTTACTATCAAAAAGGATCTAAAACCATTTGTTATAGAAACAGAGAATGCAATTGTTGCTATTAAAGGAACTGAATTAAACGTAAAATCTCTCAGCAACATTACGCAAGTTTTTGTAAAAGAAGGGAAAGTAGATTTTGTTTCGTCCTCAGATTCCGAGAGTAGAATTGAATTGAAAAGCGGTCAATTAAGTTTTATTGAAGGCAAAAATAAACCTACTATGCCGGTACATTCAGCTGCAAACGTAATATTAAATTGGGTAAGTGATGAATTTATATTTGACAGCAAGCCACTTATTGATATAGCAGAAGAATTGGAGAACCGTTACAATATTAATATCGATTTGGATGAGAAACTTTTTGATGAAAGAATAACGGGAATGTTTAAGGCAGATAATCCCGATAGCGTTATTGCAATGATTTGTTTAACATTAACAGCTAAATATGAAAAAACACCCGACAGATATGTAATCAAAAAATATTAATAAATGATATCGTTAAAAATACTCGTTTTATGCTTTGCATTTTCATCTTCTTCAATTTTGTTCTCATTTCAAAATGTGAACAATGTAAAGGGGAAATATTATTTTAGAAATGAATCCTTGCAAAATGCGCTTGAAATAATAGCTTCCGAAAGCGGATGTAGTTTTGTTTATAGCGATAAATTGATTGAAAATATTAAAATCAATTGTGAAGTTGAAAAGGAACCTGAGAAAGCCCTTGTTAAAATACTAAGCAAAACAGGAATCTCGTATAAATTGTTCGGCGAGAAGACGTTTGTTCTATTTAAAGAGAAAAATATCATACCGAAACTTCAACCTGTTAAGCCGGTAGTCATTCAAAAAAGTATATCAGAAGTTGACTCGGGATTTGTTTTTCAAAAAGCAATACTGATATCGAGGGAAGATATTTTATATCCTATGGAAGCAGTAAACAAAAATATCGAAGGTAAAGTAAGGGTTAGATTTCTTATAAATACAAACGGTGATGTAGAAAAAGTATTTTTGGAAACTTCATCAGGCAGCAGTATTTTAGATTCAGCTACAGCTAAATTTGCGCGTAAACTAAAATTTTTACCGGCTCAGGCAAATGGCAAAGCAATTAATATTTGGATGCTGATGTCGTTCGATTACTATTGCATTAAAAACTGAAAAAACATTTTTTGCAATTTCATCTTTAGATGTTCAGATATTATTTAAAAGAATTGGAGAATAATTCATGCTCAAAAAAATTCTTATTGGAATAATATTGCCGTTTTCGATATTATATCAGCAAAATGAATTAGTTATGCCCGTAACTCCTGGTGCATCACAGGAGGCTGTTAGCTTATTAAATTTTATTTATAGCATTAGAGGAAAAAATACTTTAACAGGTCAGCATAGTATTCCATTGTTCGCCTCGTTGCGGTTGCCTGCTGTTCAAAAAATGACTACAAAGTATCCGGCTGTATTTGGACAGGACTTCGGGTTTAGCGAACCGGGCACATGGGATGGAATAAATTATAGACAGCAAATTGTTGATGAAGCAATTCGAAGGCACTCCGAAGGTTTTATAATTACATTGATGTGGCATGCTGTCCGCCCGATTGAAGAAGAGCCGGTTGATTTCCGGCAGTCGATTCAAGGTGAACTTACAGTTTCTGAATGGGAGGATTTAATTACTCCCGGAACTTTAATTAACGAAAAATGGAAATCACAAGTTGATGTTATTGCCTTTTTCCTGAAACAATTAAAAAATGCCGGAGTGCCGGTTCTGTGGCGTCCCTATCACGAAATGAACGGTGACTGGTTTTGGTGGGGTAAAAAAGAAGGTGATGATGGTTATAAAAGATTGTATAAAATGCTTTTTGGTCGGCTCGTAAATTTTCACGGTTTGAATAATCTTATTTGGGTTTTCAACGCCAACGAGGTTAAAACAGGTGTTGACGATTACGAAGCGTATTATCCCGGCGATGATTTTGTTGACATACTTGCAACAGATGTTTATTCAGAAGGATTTAATGAGATGAATTATGAAATGCTTCTGGCTCTTGCAAAAGATAAACCGATTGCTCTTGGTGAAGTCGGCGCAGTGCCTTCAATTGATGTTTTAAAAGATCAACCGCGCTGGACTTGGTTTATGGTTTGGGGGGATTTGGGTAGCCGTGATCCAAAAGGATTTAAAGATGTTTTGGATGTGTACTTTAGTGAGAAAACAATTACTTGGGATGAATTGCCTTGGGTACAAAATAAAGGACCTAAAATTCATTACCCGGTTTTAAAATAATTGTTCAAATAAATTAATAAAGGAATAATGTCAAAATGAAAAAATTGCGCTTTGTGTTTATGACTTTAAGTTTAGTATCTATGTTTTTTACTTTCGCGGTTTTAAGAGGTGGAACTGATGAATTAATTTATGGAAAGATTTCAAATTCAGATAGCCAGGAATCTGATACTTCATGGTTTTCTGTTAAGTTGGTAGCTGAGAAAGTCTGGAGAATTAATGATCACGGCGGTGATTTTATGTATTTGGTTGAAGGTGATGAAAAAGCTTTATTAATAGATACCGGAAGAGGCATTGGTGATTTATTAAAATTTGTTAGTTCAATTACAAAACTGCCCGTGATTGTAGTGAATACTCACGGACATTCCGATCATGCGGCAGGTAATTTCCAGTTTCAAGAAGTTTACGCGCATGCAATGGATTCTGATCTTATCAAAAACTGCGGTAATGAATATTATAGAAAAAATGTTGTTAAACAAGTATTATCAAAATCGCCTGAGTTATCAAATCTAATCTTAAGTGAAGTTGAAGATTATTCATCCCCCAAAATTATTCCGGTAAAAAAAGGGCTTGTTTTTGATCTTGGCAACAGAAAATTGGAAATAATTGAAACGCCGGGTCATACAAAGGGGAGCATTTGTATTCTCGATGCACAAAATAAATTGCTATTTGCAGGCGATAATAACAACGAGATTGTATGGCTTTTTCTGGAAGGATGTCTCCCGCTTGAAACGTATATGAAAAATTTGGAGAACTTAAAACTTCGAGGCGGAGATTTTGATACAATTTTAGCCGGACACTGTGAGCCCTTGGATAAAACTTTTATTGACGAGCAGATTAATTGTATCAGAAATATTTTAGACGGAACCTGCAAGGGTGAACCATATACATATTTATCAAATGTCGATTACGCTTTGTTATGTAAATATAAAAGAGCATTGGTTGCATACGACCCACGAAATTTATATGTAAATAAGGAATAGATATTTCTTTAGGGAATGTTTTTACTCAATAGTTCCTTTGTTATTTTGTGAATGTTTTTATAAAATAATCTTACTTGCTTATTAATAGAGAATGCGGATGTTGACTGTTATAGATGCAATTAAATTAGCAACTGAGTATTTTGAAAAAAAAAACATCGAATCGCCAAGAATAAATGCGGAATTACTTTTAGCAGATATACTAAAATGTAAAAGATTGGATTTATATCTTAAATTCGATCAACCCCTTCAGGAAACAGAAGTCGATAAATACCGCGAATTTATTGCCCGCCGTGGGAAATATGAACCGCTGCAATATATTATTGGTCATGCGGAGTTTTATGGAATACCATTTAAAGTTGATCCTACTGTTTTAATCCCTCGTCCGGAAACAGAAATTCTTGTTGAGACTATTATTAATCATCACAAAAACAAAAGTAATTTATCGATTCTTGATATCGGCTGCGGCAGCGGAAACATACCAATTGCTCTGGCAAAGAATTTACCCGAAAGTAAAATTCTATCTATTGATATTTCTGAAGATGCTTTAAATACTGCAAGAGAAAATGCAGTGTTAAATAACATTAATGGAATTGTGGAATTTAAATTTGTTGATGTTTTTAAAGACACGATTCTCAGAGAATCCTTTTATGATGTAATAGTATCAAATCCGCCTTATGTTTGTGCGAATGAATTCCCGGGTTTGCAAAATGAGATTGTTAATTATGAACCAAGAATTGCAGTTACAGACGAAGAAGACGGATTGAAATATTACAGACGTATATCGTTTATCGCCTCGAAAATATTAGCTCAAAACGGTGTCG
Organism: Bacteroidota bacterium; assembly: GCA_023397505.1. Taxonomy (GTDB): domain Bacteria; phylum Bacteroidota; class Ignavibacteria; order Ignavibacteriales; family Melioribacteraceae; genus JAEWUC01. Next base: position 300,232 of record JAEWUC010000007.1, read on the forward strand.
TATATTTTGAAGTTGGTAAAGGGCAGCATGAATCTGTGAAATCAATAATGGGAGAAAACCATTTATGTCAAATAGATGTAATTAAAGATTACCAGCAGATTGAAAGAGTAATATTCGGAATGAAAGCATGAGAGCGCTCGTTCAGAGAGTATCGGAAGGTGCAGTTGAAATCGAAGAACCAAAATATTCGGCTTCTATTGGGAGCGGAATTGTAATTCTCCTCGGTATGAAAGAAGGAGATACTGAAAGCGATTTAGTTTTTGTTGCTGATAAATGTTCAAACCTTAGAATATTTGAAGATGAAAACGGGAAGATGAATTTATCTATAAAAGATATTTCCGGTGAAGTACTTATTATTTCACAATTCACTTTGTATGGCGACAGCAGAAAAGGGAACAGACCAAATTTTATGGAAGCCGCTAATCCGGCATTAGCCGAAGATTTATACAATAAATTTGTACAAAGAATGAAATTGAATCTTGGCGATAATAAAATTAAAACCGGTATTTTTGCTGCGATGATGAAAGTAAAAATCTTTAATGACGGTCCCGTTACTATTCTTGTAGAATCAAAATAAATATTTTTCAAAATCACTTTTATTAGGAATAGGTTTTGCATTCAACAATTCTAATATTTATAGATGGTGTTGGGATAGGGAAAAGGGATTTTGAAAACAATCCTTTCTTTAAGTACGGGTTTAAAACATTCACTGAAAATTTTGGAGAGATTCCGCATCTCGGAAATCAAAAACTTAAATGTAAAAAAGGATTTGTGTTTCCGGTTGATGCATCGATGGGTGTGCCCGATATTCCGTTAAGCGGTACGGGCCAAACCTCAATATTCTGCGGTGTAAATGCATCTAAAATGATTGGTAAACATTTCGGGCCCTATCCTTACTCCACTCTTGTTCAGATAATAAAGCAAAAGAATATTTTTCATGAATTCAAAAAAAGAAGAAAAAAAGTAGAGTTTGTGAATGCATATCCCAAACAGTTTTTTCAATATATAAATTCCGGCAGAAGAAGATTGAGCGTTACAACTTTAAGTTGTTTGTTGAGTGGAATTAAATTGAATAAAATTGCTGATCTTAGAAATGGCAAAGCTCTCGCAGCGGATATTGATAATATCAGATTTGTCGAAAAAATGAATTATAAATTGAATATTCTTTCGCCCCAAGCAGCCGCAAAACGTTTGCTTAGAATCGGTTGTAAAAATCATCTTACAGTCTTTGAAATATTTCATACTGATCATCACGGGCACGGCAGGGCAGTTGAATACCTTGAACACACAATTAAAGTACTCGATGATTTCCTTTTGTGTTTAACAAAGAATTTGAAAGATGAAATGACTTTAATTGTTTGTTCCGATCATGGAAATTTTGAAGACTTATCTATTAAAATGCACACATTAAATCCTGCGCTGGGCATGACTTTCGGAAAATATTCATACGAACTTTCAAAGAAGATTAAAAAACTTTACCATATAAAACATGCTATCATGGAGATGTATGGTTGGAAAGATACCCGTTAATTAAATTTGTATTGATTTTTATTCTTGGCATTATTCTTCAGTACCTCTTTTTAATCGAAGGGATTGTAATCTATTTTATCTGTGTCTCTGCAACGTTCATTTTTGTATTACTCTCTTTGCTTAGAAAGTACAACATTTCGGTATTCCAAAACATTTTATTAATAATTGCAATCTCAGCATGCGGCGCTTCATATTATACAATAATGAAAAATGATTGCGCCGATTACCCATTCACCGAACCTAAAATTAAAAATGCTGTTGTAATTGGGAATATATCCTCAATCGATTTATTAAAAAAAGATAATCTTGTTTTTGAGGTTGATGCTGACACAACTTTTTGGGATGACGATATCTATGCTGAAGATATTTCTATTCGTTCACGTATTAAATTATCTCAAAGGCAATTAAGAGAAATTTATAACAAGATTGGAGTCGGTAATAGAATAAAAATTATTGGGACAATTATAAGACCGCGAAACGAAAGAAATCCGGGTGAATTTGATTATCAAAAATATTTATCGCAGCAGGGGATATCATGCATAATTAATGTTTATAAAAAAGATGATTTTGTAATTCTCTCGAACGAGACTTCGGTTTTATCGAATTCAATTCATTCTGTTCGAAAAAGTATTGATGCGGTTATTTCAGCAACACATAATTCTTCAACATCTGCTCTATTGCGCGGATTACTTCTCGCGGATAAAAGTTTAATAGAAAACGATTTACGTAATGAATTTGTGAACGCAGGTGTAATTCATGTACTTGCTGTTTCCGGGCTTCATGTTGGTTTTGTAATCCTAATTTTCATATTTCTATTTAGAAGAATGAATGTGTACTTACGTTTTGTTTTAACAGTACTCGGATTGTTTTCATTTATGATAATTACAAATACGCCGGCTTCAGTTACGCGAGCGACAATTATGGCAATCTCGATGCTAATAGCTCCGATTGCGGGAAGAAATTACAACAGCATCAACTCATTGGCTTTATCTGCATTAATAATTCTGTTGTTCGATCCGTCGCAATTATTTAACCCGGGATTTCAATTGTCATTCTCAGCAGTGCTGTCTATTGTTATTATTTATCCCAAGATGAGTAAAAGCATTTTGAAGTGGAGTATAAAATCAAAAGTCATCAGTTATTTACTATTATTCTTCTCGGTTTCATTCGCCGCCCAGGTTGGAACGCTGCCATTTACTTTAGCATATTTTCATCGTTTATCTCTTGTTGCTTTTGCAGCAAATTTAATAGTAATCCCTTTAATTGGCGTGATTGTCGGATTGGGAATATTTACGATTGTAATTGCCCAGGTATTTGCAAGCTTGTCTTTATATTATGCTTCTGCAAATGAATTGCTAAGCTATATTTTATTCAGTGTCGTTGTTTTCTCAGGCAGTTTATCATTCTCATATTTAACAGTTAGCCAATTTTCAATGCTGGATTCAATCATTTTTTATCTCTCATTAGGAATGATTTTAACATTATGGAATAGACTAAATTCTACTGCTGCAAAAGTAATTTTTATGATTCTAATTATATCGAATTGCCTTGTATGGTTTTCAGTTGATAATTACAAATTACTTCCCGATAACAAATTATCTGTTGTTGCAATTGATATTGGGCAAGGTGATTCTTTCCTGATCAAATTTCCAGACGGCAAATACGCATTAATTGACGCAGGCGATGCAACTCAATACTTTGATAACGGTGTGAATGTAATTGCCCCATTATTGGAAAGACTCGGTATTGATAAAATTGATTATGGCTTTATAACTCATATCGATAGTGATCATTTTATGGGATATTATACAATTGTAAAGAAGCATCTTATCAAAGAAATTATAAAACCTCAATTCGATCCATCATCTCAAAAAGATATTGATTTTGAAAAATTTTTAAGAAACATGAATATTCCCATTCATTATCATTCTAAAAACGCGGATAAGATTGGCGGTGCGGCAGTTTATATGCTCAACGATACAACCGACAATTTTTATTATACTTTAAGCAGTAACGATAAAAGCGGTGTGTTAAAAATTGCTTATGGCAAAACTTCATTCCTTTTTATGGGTGATGCAGGAATAAAAACAGAAAAATATTATCAAAAAAAATATGGAAGTTTTCTTAAAGTCGACGTTTTGAAAGCCGGGCATCACGGAAGCAAAACAAGTTCGAGCGAATCATTTGTCAATTTGGTTAAGCCGAAACTTGCTATTATTTCAGCAGGTGTCGCTAATAAATTCAAACATCCGCACAAAGATGTTATAGAAAGGTTTGAACGACACAATGCAAAAATATTACGCACTGACTTATCCGGTGCTATAATTCTTCAATCTGACGGCTATGAAATAAAAAATATAAGTTGGAATAAAGAGTAAGCGGGGATTATATTTTGATCAACAAAATAATTCTACTATGACAATTCACGAAAATTATTCTCTAAAAAACCTGCACACATTTGGAATTGATGTAAAGGCCAAACATTTTGTTGAAGTTTTTGAAGAATACGAATTTATTAATTTTCTAAAAGATGGAAATAGGTTTAAAAACAATCTTTTGCTGATTGGAGAGGGCAGTAATTTATTATTTACAAAAGATTATGAAGGTACTGTACTAAAATATTCCAAGGAAGGGATTGAAATTATAGAAGAAACAGATGAAACGGTTCTGATAAAAACTGATGCTGGAGAAAAATGGGATAGTCTTGTAAATTTTTGCGTTGAGAATAATTACTATGGAATTGAAAACATGGCTTTAATTCCAGGGTGTGTCGGTGCCGCCCCAATTCAAAACATTGGGGCTTATGGAGTTGAATTGAAAGATGTATTTGAATATTTGGAAGGATTCTATATTGATAGTTGTAATCGAAAAATTATTAAAAAGGACGAGTGTAATTTCGGTTATAGGAACAGTTTATTCAAAAATGACTTAAAAAATAAATTCATAATTACTAAGGTTGTTATTCGTTTGAGTAAAAGTAAAAAAATCAATTTAACATATAGAGCGTTAAAAGATATTTTCCATAATAAACATCAAGATGAAATAACAATTCAGCAGGTAAGTGAAGCTGTAAAACAAATAAGAGCAAGTAAACTGCCGGATCCTAAAATATACGGCAATGCAGGCAGCTTTTTCAAAAATCCAGAAATCGACTCTAACCTTTTAAATCTATTGGAAAATAAGTACCCCGATATAGTTTATCATAAAATATCAGAAGATTCATATAAGATTCCCGCTGGATGGTTAATTGAAAAATGCGGTTTCAAAGGAAAAAGAGAAGGCAACGTAGGGTGTTATGAAAAACAATCCCTTGTAATAATAAATTATGGCAACGCAAAGGGAAGTGAGATCAGAAATTTTTCAGAAAAAATTGTTGATGTGGTATATAAAAAATTTCAAATAAAACTTGAATCAGAAGTAACCATTCTCTAACCAATTATGCGGAGAGATTAAAATGTCGGTACAAAAGAAGGAACCACAAAAAAGTATTCTACAAGAGACATGGAAAGAAATTACCCAACCATTCAAAGATTTACTTCACACTTCACAAGCGTTGTTTGGTGTTAATCTTTCCTACCTGCTTGAAGGGCTTACATATTTTGGAGTTGTTGGGTTGCTGGCAATTTATTTTAATGAATATACTCGGCTTGATGATATCCGTGCAGGTAATATGGTCGGATTTTTAACAGCGGGAATAACTTTTGCGATGCTTCTATTAGGGGCTACTGTTGATTGGATTGGACTTCGCAAAGCATTATTAATTGCTTTGTCGTCAATGCTCATCGGAAGAGTTTTATTATCAATTGCTCCTGAAGTTGGAGAACCGGGTTTATGGGGAAGCGGACATTTATTAGCTATGCTTGGTCTTCTTGGAATTGTTATCGGTTACGGAATTTACCAGCCTGCATGCTATGCCGGAGTGAAAAAATTAACAAATGAAAAAACCGCGGCAATGGGTTATGCAATGTTGTACGCAATTATGAATCTTGGCGGATTTTTACCGGGATTGATTTCGCCGCCTGTGCGTAAATCATTTGGAATTATTGGTGTGTTCTGGGTTTATGTTGTTTTAACTGTTGTTGGTATCGGAGTAGTTTATTTCGTAATTACAAAGAAAGCTTACGATAAAGCCGTAGCCGATGCCGGTAAAGATTTAACTGAAAGTGAGAAAGAAGACGAAGATGAATTAAAAAACATGAGCTTTAATGAAAAGGTGAAATTCTATCTTAAAAACTTTCCGCTAAGAGACCTTCGTTTTCTGTATTTTATTTTTATTCTTATTCCCGTACAAACTTTATTCGCACACAACTGGCTGACTCTGCCGCTTTATACAAGTCGTGCCTTCGATGGATTTGTGCAGGACAATTTTGAATTTTTTGTAAATCTTAATCCTATTTTAATTTTTATTCTTACTCCTATAGTTACTGCGCTTACTACAAAAAAGCATGCTTATACTATGATGATAATCGGCACATTCGTTATGGCTTTCCCGACATTTATACTTGCGTTGGGCCCGAGTATTTATACTTTAATGGCTTATTTGATTATTATGACAATTGGCGAGGCAATGTGGCAGCCGAGATTTTTACAATGGGTTGCAGAAATTGCACCGAAAAATATGACCGGTATTTATATGGGGATAGGTCAGTTCCCGTGGTTCTTAACTAAAATTGTTACGAGTTTATACTCCGGTTGGTTCTTAATGAATTATTGTCCTGCAGATGTACCTTCCTCGATGATGAATACTGAAATGATGTGGTTGATCTACGGCGGTATCGCTGTATTAAGTCCGATTGGATTAATTTTTGCGAGGGGTTGGATGATGAAAGGATTTAAAACAAAACACGGAGAATAATTTGAGAGAAGAGTGCAGAGTGTAGAACTTAGAGTAGAGATGATTCTTCATTCTAAAATCTACATTCTGCATTTATATTTTTATGACAACATTTCATTATGCATCTTTATTTATAATACTTTTTACCTTGTACGGAATAGCAATAGGTAGTTATCCGAAATTCCGTATGAACCGCGCTACGATTGCTTTGGTAGGTGCTGCAGCATTGATTTTTATCGGCGCAATTAAACTTGAGGAAGCTTATGATGCTGTTGATCTAAATACAATTCTTTTATTATTCGCGATGATGATAATTAACGGCAATCTGCGTATTAGTGGATTCTTTAAACTCATTACTCAACGGATTATTAAAATTGCTAAAACACCTTCACAACTTTTATCATTAATTATAATTTCTTCAGGAATCCTTTCAGCTTTTTTCTTGAATGATACAATTGTAATAATGTTTACGCCGCTCGTTATTGAAATTACAATTACTCTAAAGAGAAATCCTATACCTTATTTAATCGGATTAGTAACTGCCGCGAATATAGGTTCATCGGCTACTATAATCGGCAATCCTCAAAATATGATTATAGGCATTTCATCCGGTATTTCATTTTCTAAATATGCTTTATATCAAACACCGGTAACATTAGTAGGACTAATTATAATATGGATTGTAATAGTAATTATTTACCGCACAGAGTTTATTAAAATACGATTTGGGGAAATTGAAATCCTTCCTATTAAACCATACAAACCTTTATTCATAAAAAGCATAATTGCTTCTTCGTTAATGATAATTGCATTCTTTGCTGGTATGTCCATCCCGCTTGCGGCTTTAGGCGGTGCGGCAATTTTATTGATAACACGAAGATTAAAACCAGAAAGAGTTTTTAATGAGATCGATTGGGGACTTCTCGTTTTCTTTTCCGGTTTATTCATTGTTACTAAATCAATTGAAACTGCAGGCTTCGGGAGATATCTTTCTTTAACATTAGAACCATTATTATCACAAAGCATACTATCATTTACAGTTTCATCGGCTTTGGTCAGCAATATAGTTTCAAATGTACCTGCTGTTTTACTTTACAGACCTTTCATTCCAAACATGCCTATTCCAGAACAAGCTTGGTTGATACTTGGAATGGCAACTACACTTGCAGGCAATCTTACATTAATAGGGTCAGTTGCCAATTTAATTGTTGCGGAAACAGCAAAAAAATATTCTGTAAAATTAACATTTGGTGAATATTTAAAAGCCGGAGTGATAATTACAATTTTTTCTATTGCGGTTGGAGTTATTTGGTTTGATTTTATCTTTTAAAAGGGAAGGAAAGCGCAGAAAAATATTCTGCGCTGCAATTTTAATCTTCCATTAAAACAGCGGTACCGCATGCCGAAACCATCAACATGCTTCCGCCTTGACCTATTGTTTCGTAATCAAGATCAACAGCAATAACTGCGTTGCCGCCCAAAATTTTTGCCTGGTCAAGCATCTCGGAAATTGCAATGTCTTTTGCTTGCCGTAATTCTTGTTCATAAGCCGCCGATCTTCCGCCGACTATATCCCGAATGCTTGCAAAAATATCTTTAAAGATATTCGCACCGAGAATTGCTTCGCCGGAAACTAATCCTAAATACTTAACTATTTTTTTACCTTCTACAGTGTTGGTTGTTGTTATTAGCATTTTCCCCTCAAGGTTTTATTTTGTTCTATTTCAAAATAATAAATAATTATAAATCACGTATATAATTCTTCATCATCTTTTTCATCTTCATCGCCTTTGGAAAACATACTGCTCAGCATATCTTTGAATTGTGTACCAAATTCCAATTTATGTTTGCTCAACAATGAGTACTCCGATAGACCGTGAAGTACAAATTCCATTAGCAATTGCTTTTCATTATCAGTTAGGTTAGGATGATATTTATTCACCAAAGCTTTAAGTCCCGGAATTGACTTAAGAATATTTGAATAATCATCATTAGATAAATTATTCAACAAGTCTATTTCATTGCCTTTTGAAAACCAATTTATAATTTCCTGATACGGATTTTGTTCATGTGTCCTTTTTATTTTATCCGGACTTGGGAAATAATGTTCGAATTGAGTTTTGATTGCTTTGCCGATTAGAATGTGAGCCACTTTAATTGGGCCTTCCTGTTCACCTTCATAAACCAATTCTACTTTCCCGGTGATTGATGGAATTATTCCTATAAAATCCGAAATGCGAAGCGTTGTTTCTTTTTCATTGTTGATTAGAATTCTCCGCTCAGCAGTACTAACAATATTTTCTAGAGCGGAAATTGTGAGGCGTGCCGAAACCCCGCTTTTGGAATCCACGAACTCGCTCTCACGTGCTTCGAATGCAACTTGCTCAATTAGGTTTTTTACCAATTCAGGAATCAAAATTTTATCTTTTCTTTCTGAAGAAATTTTTGCTTCCTGTTCGGTTATTTTTTTTGAAACAGAAATTGATTTCGGATAATGGGTTAAAATCTGCGAGTCGATTCTATCTTTAAGAGGTGTTACAATTGAACCTCGATTTGTATAATCTTCAGGGTTTGCAGTAAAGATGAATTGAACGTCGAGAGGAAGCCGGATTTTAAAGCCTCGTATTTGAACATCTTTCTCTTGAAGCAAATTAAAGAGTGCTACTTGAATTCTTGCCTGAAGATCGGGCAGTTCATTAATAACAAAAATACCTCGATTAGAACGGGGGATAAGTCCAAAGTGAATTACTCTTTCATCCGAATAATGAAGTTTAAGAGCAGCCGCTTTAATTGGATCAACATCACCAATCAAATCTGCAATTGTTACATCGGGTGTCGCCAATTTCTCCGTGTATCTTTCATTCCTGTGAACCCATTCAATCTGCATTTGATCGCCCATTTGTTCAATTTCATCTTTACCAAATCGGGAAATCGGGTTGAATGGGTCGTCATAAATTTCCGAACCGGAAATGATTGGTATGAATTCATCAAGAAGGTTTATCATCAATCTTGCGATTTTAGTCTTTGCCTGTCCTCGCAAACCTAGAAGGATAATATTATGTTTTGAAAGAACAGCTGTTTGTATTTCGGGAATTACAGTATCATCATAACCTATAATTTCCTCAAATGGATTTTTATTGGTTTGCAAAATCTCAATAAGATTTTTCCGCATTTCGTCTTTAACCGATAAAGATTTGTAACCGGAATTTTTTAATTCGCCGAATGTTTTGATTGTTGTTAAATCAAGATTCATTAATTTCTCCAAACTTTATAATTGCAAAAAATCATCTCATTGTTTTTTTTCTATTCTTAACAAAATCTTCGAAAAGATATTCTCCGAGTTTTGTTAGACTGCTGTAGTAAGCTCTTCCTTGGTTTACAATTGTAAAATCTCTTATGAACTGTTGAAGATATGAGTCGCGGGCAATCATGAATGTTGTAATTGCAATGCCAAGCCGTTTGCATTGAGCTGCACGGTCTAAAGTTTTGTTGATTATTTTTCTATCTAAACCAAAACTATTTTTGTAATACTTTGCCCCGATTTTTAGACAAGTGGGTTTACCGTCGGTAATCATAAAAATTTGTTTGTTCTTGTTTTTTCTGCGCCGCAAAATATCCATTGCCAACTCCAATCCGGCAACTGTATTTGTATGATATGGGCCAACTTGCAAATAAATCAAATCTTTAATTTCGATTGGCCAAGCATCGTCTCCAAAAACAATTAAATCGAGGGTATCTTTGTGATACCTTGTTGTTATTAGTTCCGCTAAAGCCATCGCAACTTTTTTGGCAGGAGTAATTCTATCTTCGCCGTATAAAATCATTGAATGTGAAATGTCTATCATCAAAACTGTTGATGTGGATGTTTTGTATTCGCGCTCTTCAATTTCGAGATCGTCTTCTGTAAGTTTGAAATCATTGAAGCCGTGTTGTATTTGAGCATTTCTTAATGAGGATGTCACATCAATATTTTCGTAAAGATCTCCGAATTGAAAACTGCGGCGGTCGGCGGTTTTTTCGTCGCCTTCGCCTGAAAAAGGAGTGTTGTGGTTGCCGGAACCGGATTTTTTCAACTTTCCAAATATTTCTTCAAGCGATTTTTGGCGTATTTCCCGCTCGGATTTTGGAGTGATTTTAAAAGTATTTGGTGAAGTCTCATTTTCCTTAATATATCCTTTGTCTTTCAATTCTTGAATAAAATTTCCGATGCCGTAATCTTTATCAGTGATTTCGTATTTCCGGTCAAGCTGGTTTATAATATCCAATGCCTCGGATACATTTCCCCCTGTAATGTTGAGAAGTTGAAGAAAAATATTCAGCAACTGCTCAAATAAATTTGAACTTCCGGATGGGGGTACAAAATCTGTAAAACGAAAACCGATCATAGAATTCCTTTATTTATGAAACTGTTTTTTCCGCTTAAAAGTTCTTCTAATGTGAATGCGTTTTAGTAAGTAAGTTCAAAATAGTTTCTAAAAATTGATTAAATTATCGGCGTATGTTTTGCTTATTTAATACTAATTAAGAACACATTAATTAATAAATAGATTCCGTATTGGATTTATCCAAACAATACATAATACAGTGCATTATTGCTGCTTCAAATAATCTTCGCCTAAGTTCGGAGAAAATTGAAGTTGTAGCCATACTTCGTGAGCGGGTTAGTAAAGCTGAAAACCTTTCTGAAGAATTAAAGACATTTAAAAAAATAACCGAGCTTTCAAAATTCGGTGTGCGGCTCGGCGAACTGCTTTCATTTATTGAAAACGGTAAAATAGATTTCGCAAAACTTTCGGATATATTTAAAGATCAAAGCTACAGTTTGGTTAAAGAATTGAACTACGTTCTCGATATTGTTACGCCGCAAATGATGAGGGAGTTGTTTCAAAAAATTACAAATGAATCAATTAATGTCGATCTCACAAGCCGCTCTGTAAACGACGAAACTGAAGAAAAAATAATTGAAGTAGTTTCAAAGGAAATTAAAATTCCCAAGAGATCCTCGGCGGAAGAATTAAAGGAAGAACTTATTCTCGGCGATCTCAATAAAGAAGAGAATTTTAGTTTTGAACAGTATGAGTCGCGCGTTCTGCGCCCTGTAAAAGATTTGGACGCTTTCCTAAACCGTGTTTTGAAGTTTGATTACACAGAATCTGAAATGAATACTAAAATTCGATTGATGAAAGAGAATGCCGAGTTATCTCAAAAAGTTGGATTCGAAGTTCTATCAAACATGCACAGAATATTTGCCGCGGGGCTCGATCTAATTAATCAAAAAAAAATTGCACCGAGTACAAATGTAATCGATTCATTAAGGGCGAGTTTAATAGTAATTGTTGCCGTTGTACGCGGTAAAGAAGTAGATATCACAAATTATTTAAATAAAGCGGAAGAGTTCGGTAAAACATTATCTCAAACAAAAAAGGTAATCTAATGGAAATATTTGCAGTGATTATGGCTGGCGGAGTTGGTTCAAGGTTTTGGCCGAGAAGTAAAGAACGCAAACCAAAACAATTGATTAGAATCTTTGGCGAAAATACTATGATTCAGGATACTGTTAAGCGTTTGAACGGTTTGGTGAAGAACGAAAATATTTATGTAATAACAAATAAGATTCAGAAATTACGGGTTAAAGAACAACTTCCTAATATTCCTGAAGAAAATATTATCGACGAACCGTTCGGTAAAAATACTGCGGCTTGCATTGGTCTTGCGTCGGTAATAATTAAGAAAAAAAATCCCGATGCCGTCACAATTACTCTTCCTTCCGATCATTTAATTAAAGATGAACAAGCATTCAGAGATTGTCTCCTTGGTGCGGCAAATTACGCTTATGAAAAAAAAGGTTTGGTAACAATTGGAATAACTCCAACCCGCCCTGAAACCGGTTATGGTTACATACAGTTTGATGAAAATGGATTGGGTAAAAATATTTATAGAGTTTTGACATTTGCAGAGAAACCGAATTTTGCAACGGCCGTTAGATTTATTGAAAGCGGCGACTTTCTTTGGAATGCCGGAATCTTTACATGGAGAGTTGATACAATTCTTGACGAATTAAAGAAACATCTTCCGGAACATTACGACGGGATGATGAGAATTGAAAAGGCAATCGGCACACCGGATTTCGAAAAAGAACTTGTGCAGGTTTATGGGCAGCTTAAAAGTATTTCCATCGATTATGGCGTTATGGAAAAATCTGATTCGGTTGTTCTAACAAAGGCGGATTTTTATTGGAACGACGTCGGGAATTGGGAAGCTGTTTATGAAGTCTCGTCTAAAAACGATGAAGGCAATGCGTTGTTCGGAGATGTTTATACTTTCAATACATTTGATTCGTATATTTTCTCGCCAAAAAAATTTACAGCTACAATCGGAGTATCCAATTTAATAGTGATTGATACGAATGATTCTTTATTGATTTGTCATCGCAATAATGCGCAGGATGTCCGTCAAGTAGTCGATTATCTTAAAATGAATAAAAGAACAGAACTAATTTAATTATGAAACGCGCTGTTACGGAAAATGAAATATTAAAGCTGCTTAAAAGCGGGGCAAAGGAAATAGTGATTTCTGAAAACGATATCCTTACTCCTCTTGCCATTGATAGGATTCGTCATGCCGGCATTGAAGTAAAACGCGGAAAGGAAAATTCTAATTCTAATATTCTTGGAAAAGTAAAATTAATTATTGGCTCGGATCATACCGGCGTCAAGGCGAAAAAAATACTGGTTGAACATTTGAAGAAAAACACGTTTGAAGTTACTGATATCGGAACATATAACGAAGATTCTGTGGATTACCCGGACATTGCTTTTAATGTTGCGTCGCGGGTAGCGTTAAACGAATTTAATTACGGTATAATTATAGATGCAACAGGAATTCCTTCTGCAATTACAGCCAATAAAATCCCCGGAATTCGTGCGGCAACTTGTTACAATGAATTTTCTTCTAAAAGTTCTCGCGAGCATAATAACGCCAATGTACTTGTGCTTGGCGCAAAAGCTTTAGGTGATGAAACTCTAAAAGCTATTACCGATGTTTGGCTGTCGTCAAAATTTCTTGGCGACCGCCACCAGCGCCGCTTAGATAAAATTAAAGCGATTGAAGAAAAATATTTGAAGAATAAATAACTCTTAATTCGAAACCATATTTTGTGATTATATTTTACATACTTAAATTTACCAGCAACAATTTGAGAAGTCCTCTTGCACATTGAAAAAACCAAAGTTGTATCTATCAAAGAAATTAAAAATGGAATCTATTTAATAGAAGTAAATGCTCCATCAATTGCCGCAGCCGGCAAGCCCGGACAGTTTTGCAACATTAAAGTTTCCGAAACCGATTTCCCGCTTTTACGCCGCCCATTTAGTATTTGCGATGTTGAAGGAAGTAGTGTTTTCTTCATGTTTGATATCCATGGTGAGGGAACAAAAATTCTATCTCATAAAAAAGTTGGTGATGAACTCGATATATTAGGCCCGCTTGGAAAAGGATTTGGTTTTGACGGCAATTATGAAACTGCAATTATTGTTGCAGGCGGACTCGGTTCAGCCCCGTTTCCATTTCTTTTGAAAAATTTACCTTCTGGCAAAAAAAATATTTGTTATGTCGGCGGTAGAAATAAAAATTTCGTAATTACTTATGGAATGAAAAATACATTATCGGCAACAGACGACGGTTCGGAAGGTTTTAATGGAAATGTTATTGAGTTGTTAAAAAGTGAAGAAAATAAATATGACTTAAACAGAATACGTGTTTTTGCCTGCGGCCCAAATCCAATGTTAAAAGCTTTGCAGGAATATGCAATTAAGAAAAATATTGACTGTCAAATTTCGGTTGAATCCGCTATGGCTTGCGGTTTCGGAATTTGCCAGGGCTGCCCGATAGATAAATACGATGGTGATGGATATTATCTTATATGCAAAGATGGTCCGGTATTTAACGCAAAAGCGGTGAAGTTATGAGCAATGTTGATATGTCGGTAAATATCGGAAGTTGGAAACTTAAAAATCCTGTTCTGCTTGCCTCCGGAACTGTCGGTTACGGAAATGAGATAGCACAGTTTACGGATTTGAATAGACTTGGCGGGATTGTAACCAAATCCGTTTCGCTAAAACCACGCAAGGGTAATCCGCCGCAAAGAATTGTTGAAACTCCGTCAGGAATGCTTAACGCAATCGGACTTGCAAATGTTGGCGTGGAAGTTTTTGTCAAAGAAAAAATACCATTCTTAAAAAATCTGGGTACAACATTAATTTGTAACATTGCCGCGAGTAGCATTGAAGAATACATTGAATGCACAAAAATATTAACCGAAGAAGATACGGTTGAAGCTTTTGAGATTAATGTTTCATGCCCCAATGTTAAAGAGGGCGGACTGATTTTTGGGAATGATTTAAATGCGGTCGGTGCTATTACATCAAAATTAAGGTCGATAACAGAGAAACCGATAATAATAAAACTCTCGCCTAATGTTTCAAAGATTTCGGATTTCGCAAAGGTTGTTAAAGACGAAGGTGGCGATGCTGTTTCAGCTATCAATACTCTTGTCGGAACAGCATTCGATATTTGGACGCGCAGACCTAAAATAAAAAATGTTACCGGCGGGCTTTCCGGCCCGGCAATAAAACCGGTAGCGCTCGCTAAAGTTTTAGAGATCAGCAGAAATGTCGATATCCCAATTGTTGGTATCGGTGGAATAATGAATTGGAAAGATGCCGTTGAATTTATGATTGCCGGAGCGACCGCGATACAAATTGGAACTGTGAATTTTATCAATCCTAATGCCGGTGTTGAAATTGTGGAAGGGATTTATTCGTACTGTCAAAAAATTGGTTTAACAAAACTTTCTGCACTTACCGCTTCTTATCAGATTTGATATGGATATAAACTCAGCCCTTGAAAAAATTTATTCCATGCATCAGTTTACTATTAAGCTGGGTTTGGAAAGAATAGAAAATTTACTGGATCATCTCGGCAATCCTCATTCTTCATTAAAATGTTTTCATATCGCTGGCTCAAACGGAAAGGGAAGTACCGCATCATTTGTTGCAAGTTTATTAATGGAAGCGGGTTTTAAAGTTGGTTTATACACTTCTCCGCACTTTGTCCGTTTTAACGAAAGAATTAGAATAGACGGAAAGGAAATTGAAGATTCATATATTGCCGCATTTGTAGAATCAATGGAAGATTATATCAAGGAATATGAACCAACATTTTTTGAAATTACAACCGTTCTAGCGTTTAAGTATTTTAGTGAAGCTGAAGTAGACTTTGCTGTAATTGAAACTGGTTTGGGCGGAAGGTTGGATGCAACAAATGTCATAACTCCGCTTGCATCTATTATTACATCTATTAGTCTTGAGCATACAAATATTTTAGGGGATACAATTGAAAAAATTGCAACTGAAAAAGCAGGCATTATTAAACCCAGGACAGTTGTCTTAAGCGGCTTGATGCCGAATTCTGCCGAAGAAATAATTGCTTCAAAAGCATTGGGGCAAGCCTGCCGTCATTTAAAAGCTGGTGATTTTATTACTAAGGAGAATGAGAATGTAAGTGTGCAATTACGCAACAAGATTTTTAGAATTTATTCATCACCATTACAGGGCGAACATCAGGTAATAAATTGTGCACTTGCACTAAAATGTGTAAATGAGGTTTTGGGTATTGATAACCCCGAGATAATTACTAGGGGAATGAACAATGTTATTATTAATTCAGGAATACAAGGACGTTATGAAGTAATCAAGAACAATCCTACAATTATTCTTGATTCAGCTCATAATTTAGAAGGGGTTGCTGCTTTTATCAATGAATTTCAAAAAATGAATAAAACTTACTCAAAACGGATACTGATTTTTGGTGCAATGAAGGATAAAGACATTCCTGGTATGCTTAATTTACTTACGCCATACTTTGATGAAATCTTTGTTACACAAATTGGCATTGAGCGATCTGCAACTATTCTTGAAATAATGGAGATGATTGAAATTGAAAAGCATAAATTTTCTGAACTTACGAAAGCAGCCGAATTCGTTAATGATTTTATGATGAAAATAGGTAATGAGTGTCTTGTGGTACTGGGGAGTATGTATTTGCTTGGTGAAATAAAATTTAAAATTGTTAATAAAAATGCTTGACAATATCGTTAATGAACTATAATTTTCAGCCGTTCCTCAGAAATCTTCAGTACTAACTAATAGTAATATTAATCAATAAACAGAACAAAAAATCGATTTCATTTTCCTCTAATAAATTATTGACCAACAAAAATTCAAAAGATTCATTTCACAAATCGTAGGATTTACTCATGCCAATGGATATCTCAGAACTGCAATCAAAGAAAATAGTTGACCTCTATAAGATTGCAAAAGAATTCACTATAGCTGGATACAGCGACCTCCGCAAACAAGAACTGATTTTCAAAATACTTGAAGCACAATCCCAAAAGGACGGTCTAACATTCTCCAAAGGAGTGTTGGAAGTACTTGCCGACGGATACGGATTTTTACGTTCCGCCGATTACAATTACCTTCCTTCGCCGGATGATATTTACGTCTCACCTTCGCAGATTAAAAGATTCAGTTTGCGTACAGGTGATTTTGTGAGCGGGCAAGTGCGTCCTCCTAAAGAAGGAGAGAGGTTCTTTGCTTTACTGCGCGTTGAAGCTGTGAATGGAAAAGATCCTGAAGCGATTCGTGAAAGAACTTTATTCGACAACTTAACCCCAATTTATCCGACCAAAAGATTAAAACTTGAATCTGTACCCGGCGAATACCCGATGAGAATTATGGATTTATTATCCCCAATTGGAAAAGGGCAGAGAGGTTTAATTGTGTCGCCTCCAAAAGCAGGTAAAACAATTTTGCTTCAAAAGATTGCAAACTCGTTAACAAGGAACCATCCCGAAGTAAAAATCATAATGTTGTTGATAGATGAGCGCCCCGAAGAAGTTACGGATATGCAGCGTTCTGTTCAAGCCGAAGTTATTAGTTCTACATTCGATGAACCTGCCGACCGCCACGTTCAAGTTGCAAACATGGTAATTGAAAAAGCAAAACGTATGGTTGAAGCCGGTGACGACGTTGTTATTTTGTTAGATAGTATCACTCGCCTTGCGCGCGCCCATAATACTGTTATTCCTCATAGCGGCAGGATTTTATCAGGCGGTGTTGACGCTAACGCACTTCAAAAACCAAAAAGGTTTTTTGGCGCTGCGCGTAATACGGAAGACGGCGGAAGTTTAACGATTATCGCTACAGCTCTTATAGATACCGGAAGCAGGATGGATGAAGTTATTTTTGAAGAGTTCAAGGGCACAGGCAATATGGAACTTGTTCTCGATAGAACTCTCGCAGACAAAAGAATATTCCCGGCAATTGATCTTAATAAATCAGGTACAAGAAAAGAAGAACTTCTCCAAAAAGAAGAAGAGCTTAACAAAGTATGGATACTCCGCAAAATACTTGCTGATTTCGATTCCGTTGAAGCGATGGAATTTATTTTAGATAAAATGAAAGGCACAAAGAACAACAAGGAATTTTTAAACAGCATGAACAGTTAATTCCGAAATCATGCCACGAATAGCAATTACATGCGGCGACATAAACGGAATTGGGCCTGAAATTTCAATTAAAACAATAAACAAAATTTTCAAACCGGGCAGAAGAAAAATTATTTATTTCTGTCCGGCTAACGTTTTTGAAAATACGCTTTCCGCAATTAATCCTTCGTTTGAATTTCAGATAATAAAAAAGAATGAAAAGGAAATTCTCGATTCCGAAAAAGTAATTGTTGTAGATATCGGTAATTTCAAACAACAGTTGGGAAACCCATCTAAGCAATCCGGTGCTGCGGCATTCAAGGCTATTGAAATTTCGTATCGATCAATCATCAATAAATATGCAGATGCGGTTATAACTGCACCCACTTCCAAAACATCATTACAATTAGCCGGTTATGATTTCCCGGGTCAAACTGAAATATTTGCCAAGCTTTGCAATTCAAAAAATTATATGATGGTTTTCCTGTCGCATAAAATGGTTTGCGGACTTGTGACAATTCATGAAGCTATTAAAAGTATCTCTAAACTTGTAACAAGAAGCCGTCTTCAAAAATCAATTGAGATATTGAACAAAACAATAAAAAATGATTTAGGAATTTTATTGCCAAAGATAGCTGTACTTGGTTTGAATCCTCATGCCGGTGAAAATGGAAAAATCGGTAAAGAAGAAATAAGTATTATAAAACCGACTATTACAACTTTTCAAAATCAAATAGTTGTGGAAGGTCCATTCGTACCCGATGCATTTTTTGCGACGAAGCAATTCAAGAATTATGATGCCGTGCTGGGAATGTACCACGATCAGTTGCTAATTCCGTTTAAAATGATGAACTTCAATTCGGGAGTTAATTTTACTGCCGGGCTTTCGGTGATTAGAACTTCACCAGATCACGGCACTGCATTCGATATTGCAGGCAATGGAATCGCGGATGAATCGAGCATGATACAAGCTGTAAAATGGGCGGAAAAAATTATTAGTAACCGAAAAAAAACTTATGTCAACCGAATCTTATAACCATCTCGCAAAATTTTATTCACACCTAATGCGCGGAATTGATTATGGTATTTGGTCCGATTATATAAATGTATTAAGCAGGGAAACGAATAAGAAAAATCCTCGTGTGCTGGAGATTGCCTGCGGTTCCGGAGATATTGCTCGAATACTAAATAAAGAATTCAAGCATTATGTTGCATGTGACCTAGCTTTATCGATGCTAAATCAATTGAATGAAAAAGGACTACCAAAGGTTTGTTGCGACATGACGGCGCTTCCATTTAAAAGAAAATATGATTTTGTGTTTTCAACTTTTGACAGCGTTAATTATTTGTTAACAAAAGAAAAATTCAAAAAATTTCTTTTAGAAGTGTCATCGATTTTGGATTCTGAAGGAGTTTTAACTTTCGATGTAAGCCTAGAAAACAACAGTTTGCGTTATCAAAAATATCTTAATAGGAAAGGCAAACTAGACGGAATAAGATATATTCAACGAAGCAAGTATAACGAAAAAACACGCATACATTATAACCATTTTGAAATTACACTTGCGGATGGTTCGAAGGTTGAAGAAATTCACAGACAAAAAATTTACCGTTTCGATGAATATTTTATGTTTATAGATGATTCCGATTTTTATGTAAGCGGATGTTACGAAACTTTTACATTTACAAATGCGAATGCCGAAACCGAGCGCGCTCAATTTGTTCTAAAGAAAAGGATTTAAGATGCTTTCTTTTAATCATGTCGATTTTGAATATTCCAATCAACCGGTTTTCAATGATTTGAATTTGCATATTGATGAGGGCGAGTTTGTTTTTCTTATTGGGAAAAGCGGAGTTGGCAAAACAACTTTATTACGTATGATTTATATGGACTGCATGCCTCAATCCGGTTATGTGCAAATTAGTGAATACTCATCCGATTCATTAAAAGAAAGAGAAATACCAAAACTTAGACGAAAACTTGGCGTAGTTTTTCAAGATTTTCAACTGCTTGAGGATCGGAATGTATTTGACAATCTTGCTTTTGTTTTGCAAGTAACGGGAGTACCTAAAAAACTTATAAAAAGAAAAGTATTTCACGCATTGTCGGATGTTGGGCTTTCTCATAAACAAACAAATATGCCGCATGAATTATCAGGCGGAGAGAAACAAAGGGTAGCCATTGCCCGCGCAATAATTAACGATCCGTTTCTTGTTTTAGCAGACGAACCAACGGGAAATTTGGATCCCGAAACAGCAGAAGAGATTTTGGAAATTTTAAGAAAAATTAATTCGCGCGGAACATCAATAATTTTTGCTACACATAATTATGATTTAATCAGCAGGTTCGACGCTAAAATAATGCGTTTGGAAAACGGTAAAGTTGTGAAAGTAATCTTAAAGAAAAAAGAGAATTAAAGCCTGCAACATTTTGTTAAATGAAGCAGGCTTGTTCAATTTAGATAAGTTTGGATAAAATCCCTTCGGTCACTGTATCAATCGGAAGCGTACCATCGACTTCAATAATATTTGCCTTGTTTTTATAATGCTCAAATACCGGAGCCGTTTGCTCGTGATACAATTTTAATCTGTTTTTAATTACTTCTTCGGTATCATCTTTTCGAGTAATATAGCTATTAACAGATTTACAAACAGGGCAAGTATAATTTTCCGTCACTTCGCTTTTAATAGCAATGTTACCGCATGAATTGCAAACCATTCTGTTTGTTATACGGTTTATCATGATATTGTCATCGGCGTCAAGTTTAATTAAATCGATTTTTGTTTTACCGAGATCTACAAATATTTGATCTAAAATTTCAGCCTGGTTTACTGTTCTTGGAAAACCGTCAAGTATAAAACCGTTTTTACATCTATCTTCTTTCAAAGCTTCTTTCAACATTCCTGCAACAATTTCGTCCGGAACTAGTCCGCCTGATTCGACAATAGATTTTGCTTTCAAGCCGAGTTCGGTTCCGTTTTTAATTGCCGCACGGAGAATATCACCGGTTGAGATGTGCGCAACATTAAGTTTTGAAGCAAGAATTTTTGCTTGCGTTCCTTTGCCTACGCCGGGGGCACCAAATATTATTATTTCCATAGTCCGTTAATTAAATATGATTAGAAAGTATTATTTATCGTGGTCGAAAAAATAATCACAAATGTTTTAATAGCCAAAAGTATTATTTAAAATGTTTGGGACGGTTGTTAATGGGCAATAGAAATAAAAATTAATTGGAATAAAAATGAACAAAGATTAATTTTTTGCATCACGTTTTTGCTTGAAAAATTGCTCAATTAGATTTTTTGATTCGTTGGCGTAAATACCTGAAAATACATTCACTTTGTGATTGTACTTTTCTGTTTCAATTACGTTGAATAATGAACCGCACGCACCAAATTTCGGCTCGAATGTTCCAAAATACAAATTTCTGATCCTCGAAAGTAGAATTGCGCCTGAACACATTAAACATGGTTCCACCGTAACATAAATATCGCACTCATTCAATATTTTATTTTGAAGATGATTTGACGCTGCGGTAATTGCCAGCATTTCCGCATGAGCCGTAGAATCTTTTAACATTTCAGTTTGGTTGAAACCACGTCCGATAATTCTGTTTTGATAAACTACAACTGCACCAACGGGTACTTCATTAGCTTCGAAAGCTTTCTCGGCTTCTTGCAAAGCAGCATACATATATTTATAAATGTGTTTTTCGAAAAGCATAGTTTCCTGTTTTTATCTGCACAAATTAAAGGAAAAATTGTCACATCTAAAATTCGTCAAATCCTTTTGTACAAATTGTAAGTTAAAAACCACTGTTGTATATTTGCAAAAGAATTTGAATGTATAATGTTGAGTGAAGAGGGATTCATTTAATTTTTTATTCTACACCCGACATTCATAATTCTTCGTTCGTTTTTTTATGCACCCGTAGCTTAATTGGATAGAGCATCTGACTACGGATCAGAAGGTTCGGGGTTCGAATCCCTGCGGGTGTACTTCTAAAAGCTTGAATATGAAATGTATTCAAGCTTTTTTTGTTTTACACACATACAGAATTCCCTATGATTTCAGTTTTTTAAAGTAGGGACTGAGTAGGGACTTTTTGAGTCTGTGTCCTTTATCCTACCGGACAATTTTTAATATGAACAAAATAGTTTATTCCAAACTTCATCGAATTTTACATATTGAATATAATGAAATAGAAAAATAAGAGAAATAACCGGAAGCTATGCAGCTTCTGATTTTGCGATTACTTCTGTTTTCGAAATATCAAACACAGTAGCAGTAAAGAAGTGAACATCTTCATCATCTGAAATCATCTCTGAATTATCTCCGCCTTGTGGCGAGACAAGTTCTTGCTTTGCTTTAGATGGGACAAAGATTAAAAAGCCATGTTCACCTTTGCGAACAATTCTTCCAGCTTTCTTCCACTGTTGAAACCCACCAACAATTGAAAAGTTTATTTCTGATTGAGCAACCAAAAAGCGTTGGTTGTGAGGTGTCAATAGATGCCCTTCAACTGTAACAATGCCGAATTTATCAGCTACGGCTTGGCGTTGTTCTTCTGTCATTTCAGAAAGAGTTTTTCTAATACGGATGATCTTTTCTTTTTTCTCTTGTCTCAATTGTTGTTTTTGTTCTTGTGATAACATGGCTTTAACTCCCTTAAGATTTTTTGATTGATTTGATAAAAGCATTTAGGAAAGTATTTGCTGCATTATATGTTTTGAATGATTGTGAATGAAATGAACCGGATGGAGTAAAAACATTTACAAAGAAATTTTGATTTGATTGAACTAACCGAATAAGAAAACCTTTGTGCCGTTTAGAGTAATGAACTATTACAGATACCATGACCCAACCTTCCCGCTTCGCCTTGCGTAAGCGAGGCGAGTTACGCCGTTAAAAAACATATTTTGCCCGCTTAGGCGATCTTTTGCGAAATAATGACTTGTTACCATGATGGTGTAAGAAAAGATGATGATTCAAGGCAAGGGCGAAATACCGCAACTGAGAATTATCATCATAAACAAGCGGTATGAGTTTCATATACCCTTGCCCCGATTGGCTACAAAGATTTGAATAAAACTAAGCTTGTTTACCGAGGGGCAAAATAATGCTTGCAATAGCTGAACGCCCGCCTTGCCGGCG
Organism: Bacteroidota bacterium; assembly: GCA_023397505.1. Classification (GTDB taxonomy): domain Bacteria; phylum Bacteroidota; class Ignavibacteria; order Ignavibacteriales; family Melioribacteraceae; genus JAEWUC01. The sequence continues at coordinate 323,302 of JAEWUC010000007.1, forward strand.
AGGCAGGAAGTGAAGCAAACAATTCGGAAAAGTAGTTGACTTAAGCAATTTATGAGTTTGGAAATTGGCGCATCTTTTTGACACAAAAAGTGTGAGTAAGAGACAAACGAATAATTTGCGTTCATGATTTATGAGGGAAATATTTTTGAATATCTTTGATGAAAAATTATTGACCGAACTGAAAGTAGATTTACGCTGTGTGAGGCGAATGAATGAGCCCGTCTAATGATGCCGGGCAAGCCGAATCAGAGCGGACTTTTATTAGCGAACAATTTTAAGTGAATCGAAGTGAACACAAATTTGTGAGCTATAGGTATGTAAAAAGAGAAGGGTTACCAGGAATGATAACCCTTTCTCGAATTGATTAGCTGAGTTTTGTGTAGGTGCCGGAGTTTTGAACGACTTTTCCATCGGCAGTTTTAGTTACTACACATACATAGAGGATGCTATGTTGATACTTCGCGGCTGCATTTTTCTGCAATGCATTAAGATCAATTTCTAGATCGTAAGTCTGCGCGAAATTGTAACCAGGTACATCTTTGGACAAAGAAATGATCTTGAATGGTTCGTCTGCTTCATTTGTTGGATCGTAAAAACAAACAAGAGCATTTGCAGAAAGATTAACCTCATCAGCACCGAAGACAGATGAAACATTAAGTATTGGAAGTGTAGCTGTGATTTTATCAGCGGCTACTGCAGCAGTTGAAATCTGTAAAGGAAATCCTTCCGGAACGAGAATGTTCTGCTCGGTTGGTTTTTCAATAGAAGAGTAAGCGAAGTTACTCTGAAAGATTTCATTGAAAACTGAATTTGCTACATTTCTTACTTTCTTCCAGATTGAAACAAGTGAAGTAAGGGCAAGGATTGCGCTTGCAAATTTTGCAGTGACTGAAAATTTCTGACGAACAGTAAGTACCGCAGGTTCTTGACTAGCATTGAAGCTGGATGGACGAGCAGCTAATACAGTGCGGCCATCAACTGTTCTCGCGGAAAGGTTGCCAAGCTTCCCGGATAAATTTCCGATGACATTTCCATTTACGATTGCCATGGTAAAACCTCCTAAAGTTATGATGAATTACAGAGGCAATTTTATGGGATTGAATAGACGTGTTCACTGTAATAATGGGAAAGTAAAAGAAAACGAGATTGTGAGTGTCCTATGGCTTGGATATGGCTTGTTACAGGCTTGTTAGGGGCTTGTTTGATGAGGGAAAAGAAACCAGCTTATTTCTTCTTTTCCGGAATAGAATTGTATTCACAGAATCATAACACAAATTATACTTCTCTGAGAGAATGAAGATTGATTCAATTTGAGTGTAAGTTTTTCGTAATTCAAGGTATTCTGATTTAATTTGCAAATTACGAAGGACCAGTTCATTGATTAAACCAAGTTGATGATATTTCTGGAATTTGGATTCATTTCTAATATGCGATATATCAAATCTGTGAGTCATTAGCCCTTTTCATTTAGCTGATACAAAAATATATTCAATGATTTGATGAGTGCAACGCTCGATGTTTATGATTTGTTTTCTTTTGTTATCAAGAGTGATGATATTATAAGTGAGCTTGTGAAAATGAGAAAATCTAAAGATTAGATTCCCGCTTTTGCGGGAATGACAAAAAGGAGCGAAGTGGAGTGTGTGTGGCAAAGCCACGACATAAAACGAGCGACAGAATCACATGTAAGCGAACAAAGGTGTGTGGGAATCCACGACCGGAGTGAGCGATGGTGAGGCGATTAGAATTTATTAGTGCCGAGTTTATATAAGACAACATTATGTTGATTCGATTGTAATTGAGAAAACGCCTTTGTTGGGACTACCCAAATACAAAAACATAATGTTACTTATGTAATACGGGCTGTCCCATGTCCCGATGAGCTGAGACCTCACACAAAAGGTTTGTTGATCCATGAAATCTTCTATCTGATGTAAAGTGAAATACAGTGGTTCTTTGCATAAGAAGTGAAAAGTTATGCGTGAGAAGAAAAGGAATCATGCTATGAAGTTATCAGAAAGTTTTAATCTTGATGAGTTTACAATTTCTCAAGTGGCGGAAAGACATGGTTACAGAAATGAACCGAGTGAAAAGCAGATTGATAATTTGAGATTGCTTTGTGTAAATGCTCTTCAACCGCTAAGAGAAATAATCAATGTGCCGATTTTTATTAATTCCGGATTTCGTTCATTCGATGTAAATGCTGCTGTTGGTGGGAGATTTAATTCTCAACATCTTGAAGGAAAAGCCGCCGACTTAGTTGTCCATTCCATGAATCTAATTGATGTGTTCAATATTGTTTTACAAAAATTATCATTCGATCAATTGATTTATGAGTTCGGAAAGTGGATTCATGTTTCTTGGAACGGTGAATTGAATCGTAAGGATGTTATGATTTCGAAAAAGGTTTATGGAAAAACAGTGTATGAAAAGGTTATAGGTGATCGGTTACCAGTTATTGGTTAAAAAATGGATGAGAAGATTTATATATGGCTCCTCGGCTTCGCTCGGAGTAACAAATGAACGAAAGAATTTACATATGGATTATAGGAGGGCTGTTGGGGTTGGTCAATATGTTATTCTGGTCCAGAATAAAGAGGATTGAAAAAGATGTTGATGAAGCGAAAAAGAAATCGTCTTCGATTGAGAAGAATTATTTATCAAGGTTCGAAGACCTTCATAATAAATTGAGTGAAGTTGAGAAGAATATTATCAAGGAGATTTATTCGATTAAATTTTCGGCAATGAATAATAAGTAACCTCACCCCGTCAAAGCCGGGCAAGCCAAAATCCCTCTCCTTAAAATAAGGAGAGGGACTTTTTTAAAAGGAGGATGAAATGGGAGTGTTAGATTTTTTAAGCGGTGTGGTAAGACCAATAACTGATTTGATTGATAATCTTTCTACTTCTGATGAAGAGCGCGGGAAACTTCAAAATGAGTTGACGAAAATTGAGAATGAGTTTTTAGGTAAAGCTTTAGAATATGAAGCGAAGCTTCTTGATTCCCAAGGAAGGGTTGTTGAAGCGGAAGCAAAAGGACAAAGTTGGCTGCAAAGGAATTGGAGACCAATTACAATGCTAACATTTTTAATTCTTGTTGTTTGCGATTCATTCGGATGGCTTGCTTTCAGATTAAGTGGTGAAGCATGGGTTTTATTACAAATTGGATTAGGTGGTTATGTAGTTGGCAGGACTGGTGAAAAGATTGTCGAGAAGATTCGGAAGTGATTAGTTATTGATGATTTGTTGTTAAGAAAATTCTCGAATAATTTGTAGTAGTTTCCTACTGATTATACTTTAAACCAAGAAGTAGATTACTAAGAAGAATAGAATTGTGTTGAATCATATTGTCTTGTTGTGAAATAATGCTGGTTCCAATCATCATATCAGAAATGAATTTTGAATTACCCTCGTTTTTAATTTCCACTTCAAGAATATTTACAAGAAGTTCCAGGGTTTGAGGATTTGCGATTTCTGAAATATCCCGACCAAGTAGAATAGCTCCAGTCAATTCAAAATCAAATTGATCATTGATTAAATCGCTGTGTTCCGATTTTAAACGATCCATATTTCCAGCTTCGATATAATTATTAATGATATACAAAATATCGAGAGCATCTCTGGAACGGGAAGGGAATCCGTCTTTCCATGAAATCAATTTCATTAGGACCAATCCTTTTGTGGAAGCAATTTTAATATCGAGAGGAGGATTTGCCTTGATACGCACAGATTCTGAATCTTGGAAACATTCTTCGAAACCGATAATACTCATTTCTTTTGCTTCTTGATCCGGCCACTTAATAGAAGCTGAATCAAGAGAGATTTCTCCAAAAGGAATTATATCAATACTTGGAATGGATTTGTAAGTAAATCTGTGAACTATTTTTGAAGGGGAAAAATTATTTTCTTTTAACGCATCAGTAAGTCTTGTATAGTCTTCCCAATTTTTTACACGCACACTAAAATCGATATCGTTTGTTCCTCTTTGAATTTTAATTCCATAGATAAGATTAAAAATTATATCTCTTGCGGTAGCTCCGATCACAAAGAAATCCATGTTCAAAGAATCTGTAATCTTTGATACCAATGTTAAAACTTCTGAAGTGAACGGATCTATTTTAGTTGAGATGTCCAACAATTTCTTTCTCGTAAATTATATTTGCTGTTTCTATGTTTCTGGGATCACCGGTTGTTATTAAGTCTGTATAAATGAGAATTGCCGGGACCAGATTATTTATTTCATTATCATCTGTAAAATTCCAAAACTTTTTTACAATCTCAACGTTTACATTAAGATTTTTCTTTAAGCGATTTCTTAAAATGAACTCTCCTAATTTATCCCCAATATATATAGTGTGGATTAAAGGGCGTAAATAATTTGTTATTTGAGCCGCTGCAGTTTCTCCACCGAACAAAGCTCCGAAGTATTTGACATCAATTGTTTTTATGATTTCAGGATTGTCGATTTGGTATTTACCAGCAAAATATTTTGGTTTTATCTTTTCAGGATATCCAACAGTCCATTCTTTTAGCAACTTAGTTTTGTTTACAAGTCTTTTCCCTTGGATTTCATCGATGATAAGAAACCCATGTTTTTCTAATTGCTTCATAGTAACATGCACAGTTCCAACTGCTACGTTTGCCATCTCAGCGATCTCGCGAATTGGGTTTGCTTCTAATCTTGGATTACACAAGAGAGTAAAGATTATTTGTAATCCCGCAGTTTGAAAAATGCCGGTGCTAACAGCGGCCAAATTATTTACAGCTGCCCGCTTCGACTCAATTGGATGAGCCAAATCGAGGCGAGTTATCTTTTGTCCTTTTATGTTGATGTATAATGGGGGAACCTTGATATAAGCGTTACCGGCAGCATCGATAAAATTTACGTTAAGATTTTTGAGGAGTTCAATGGTTTCATTATTTGCAGTCAAGGTAATTAGAAGGGGAACATTATCTAATCTATCAAGCCGATTTTTAATTATTCCCAAATTATTTTTATTTAAAAAGGGAATTACCTCTGCTGTAAATTTTAGATCATATTCCTTTTCTCTTAAAATCAGTTCGACTTTTTCATCGGTGATGTAAGTTGTAAGCCGAAAACCGGTTTCATCCTCGAAACGGGTAACTGCTTTAGTGATTATATTCTTATCTGTGTCTTTCATTTCAATATTGTATGTTCATTGATTGTGAATATATCTAATTACTGAACAATAAGCAAGAAAAAACATGTTATTAAGAATATTATGTTCATTTTTTGGTTTATAATATAAATATTGAACATAATTTATCAAAAAGGGCATTTTTACTGGAATGCGAAATCGATAAGATATTCAAAGGGAAGTTAAACGTTCAGTTTATTAGAATAGGGGAATATCTGTTACATAAAAAAATGTTGTAGATAAAGGAGCTATGCGTTTTATTAAGACAAGTTGTTTTTGCTAGTTAAATAAAACTTAACTCATATTAATAAATCAATAATGCGGTATCTCTGGTTATGCATAAAATTAAAAACCATAGCATTGATAAATATGATGACAAGATTTAGGGATAGAAATAATTATAAACTTCAGTAAAATATTTTTGAATTTTAGCTGAATAATGGTGTATACTGATTTTAAGTTCTATAAATCGGTCAAGATATTGCTTGGAAAGCTCTTCCTTCTGAAGGAAAAGAGCATAACGTGAAATTCTAATGAAATTAGGAGGCATTTCGGGATGTTTAATTAGTTGAAGAATAGTTATCTCAGCTTTTCCAAAAGCGATTGACATTTGTTCTTTAAGTTTCTCAACTTGTTTAGATTCAAGAGGATTTTGAAGTGATCCCATACATTCGTCTACATAGTTAAGACTGGATTCCAGACCAGGTAGCACATTACCGGAAGATAAATAACAATCTGTAACATCATCAATAAGCTTCAACTTATTCTGAATGATTGAATAAATGTCTGATGACATATAATTCTGATAATTATGAAGAATAACTTTTTTTTCTAGCAACGAACATTTCTCAAATATTTGGAAATCGCGTACTTCATTTTTAATATAATTATCAATTTCAGAAAAGGAATTACGAAAATATTCGAAAATATATTTATGCAAGTCCTCAAATGGATGTAAGATCATCTTGCCATCTTCAGAAGTAATAGATTGATAAATGATCTGGTAAGCATTCATTTTTTCACTTAAAGAAAATTTTTCATATAGAGAGAAATTGTTTTCTATTTTATGAAGTAAGTTAACTGCTATGCCCAAATTATTAAAACTGAATTGTAATTCGTAAATATCGGAGACAATTTGTTCATCTTTTGTTAAAAGTGGATAGAGATTTTGATGCTGGGATTCAATTGTCGTTAAAAACCCAGTAAGATTATTGGTTTGGCGATAAAACCGTAACATATAATTATAATATTCTAAGAGGTCATATTTGTTTGTTTTATCAATTATGGAAGAGTATTCAGATAATAAAGTTGAATATTTATGCATGTCGTTAAGCAGTAGATAAGTATCTATCAAGTTTTGGTAAATAACGTGGCACTGGTATTTTAATATTTCATCAGAGATAAGATCTTTAGCTTTTTCGTAGTATAATTTTTTGTCGGAACGATTATTGAGTAAACCGGAAATTCTACCGAGGTTATTATAGATAGTAAACAATTCTTTAGAATCATGAGTACTTGGTAATTGAGATGCAGTTAAAAGTTTTGATCTTGCATCTTCAAGTTTCCCTTGTTTTTCAAGCAGCAGGGATTCGAAATGGGATAGAGTTTGAGAAGATGATTTTGTGAATTTATTTTTAATATTATCAAAAATTTCTATTGCACTATTAATACTACCGGAGGCAATAAATAATTGGAGCTTTATTTTATCAAGTGCAGTGTTGTCTTCTTCGGAAGAAGTAAATTTATATGCTTCAGTAAGATGCTGAAAGGAGAGTTTTTCTTTCCCTTGAATTAAATAAACACGAGCTGCAAGTTGATGAGTGAAATACCGGTATTTTTTATTCCATTGCCATTTAGATTTTGAATGAATGAAAGCTAAGGCGTGATCATATTGACCAGAATTATAATAGGCCACATACTCAGAAATTGTTTTTGAAACAGGATTGTTTTTTGTCCAATACTTCAAAATCGTTACGAAGATTTTATCAAGAATAAAAACTATTAATGAAAAAATTACCAGTAACAGGATTGAGATTAATACATTGTCCTTAATTAATTGGAATATATCTTCGTCTGAATATGAGCTACTAAAGAATTTGTTTATGAATAAACGCAGTGAGAAAACGAAACCGCCAATAGCAATAAAAAAGGAAGCAATGATACCGATTGTTCTTAAATAAGAGTTCATAAGTGGAATGAATTACAAAAAATGTTTAATACTTTATATTGCATCAGAGACGATCTTAACATATTATGATAAAACATAATTTAATGCTTTCCAGTCTTTACCTTTCAGCATTTTGAAGCGGCATTTGCCGTCACTTATAGCTGCGTAAATTTCACCAATAGTATTTTTTTCTTTACTATCATCTTTTGAGTAATCATCATAATTCTTGTATTCTATAATTACTATAGTTCCCTCATTAAGCTTTACAATAAAATCCGGATAAAATTTATCTGTTGAAGTCTGAAGCCAGAAAGCATAATCCTTATTTCGATCAAGATTTCTTAACCAGACATCAACATTAGGATTGCTATCAATTATAGCGGCACATTCTTCTTCCTCCCCGTTCATGTGACTAATTATTTTGTGATAATGTTTTTTGAAGGAGTAAGAACCATTGTATAATTCAAGAACTGGATATTCATCTATAAACTCAAATTCTGATCCAAGAATAAAACGTTGTTCATCTTTTACAGAATTATCTTTGAGACCAAGAATTGTTTGGTATCCCTTCTTTTTTGCTTCTGTAATATGATACTTAATTTTATTTATTAAAACATCCCGCAGCTGCCTTTTAAGAAAAATTAGGTGTTCTAATTTCAACTTACGTTTTTCTTCTAATGAATCAATAACCTTGGCTAGGTATTTTACCATTTGAGCCGGGGGGATTGCAGAATGTTGAACATTTTGGAATAACCATTTTATTAATTCATTTTTATCTTGATGGGCTTCTAAATAAATTCTCTCAAGTCTTTCTTGTATGTAAGATGAACGACTGATTAATGATTTGCCTCGTTTATCAATATCAATTTCACCCCGTTCACCAATCTGAACAACAACAGGTAATTCTTCTTCAGTTAAAGAAGGATCACAATCAGCAATACTCCAATCATCTAAAAGTAAAGCTTCTTCATCGAAGATAATACTTTCACCATATAGGTTTAGAAACAATTGAGGGAGTGAAATTCTTTTACCTATTTCATAAGGAGATTTATAAGTTTCCGGTTTAAGATTTATTTCATTGAATATTTTTTCGAGATTAGTTTTATCTTCTTCATTACTAAAAATGTTTTTTAATTCTTCTTTCTCTTCAAAAGTAATTCTTTTGACAAGTGTAAGTGTTTGTTTCTCTGAATCAACATAAATTTTCCTTTTAAGATCTTCAGATAGTCTATTCATATCCGGAGCTGAAATAAATTGTTGTGAGGGTAAACCCGCTGTTTCTGATAATAACCATGTTTGTTCTTGGCACGGTCGTAAATAGGTATTAGCTTCTTGTTTAGTAAAACCGGAATTCACCAAAGAATCTTTTAGATTGTTGGCAACAGTGTTAAAGTCCAATGACTTGGCAAAAGCATATGCAACATTCAGTTCTTGGTTATTTTTCTTTTCTACATAAGGCATTCTCAACACTCTACCGAGTAATTGTTCAACATCTTTGTTAGAACGAACATTAGCAACTGAACAAAAAATGTAAGCAAATGGGCAATCCCAACCTTCCTTAAGTTTTTGTTTGGTTATTATAAACCTTATTTGGCAATCTCGATCTAGAATTGGAACATTTTCTATTTCATCGATGATTCCGGTAGAACGGGCAATGTATTCATGAGGTATATTACATTTTTCTATTAGGTATTGTTTTACGATATCAACATTAACAGTATCTTTTTCTTTGCTGTCACTTTCGGCTTGAATTAGAACTATTGGGCGAATGTATCTACCGGTTAACTCTTCTTCTTTTTTTGCAATCACTTCTAATTCTTTTTGTTTTGAGACAGCCTCATAAACAGTATTGTGCCATTCAGGAATTGCGTATAACTCAATCGGCAGCTTTATCATATTATCATTTTTAAGTTCTGAAGCAGAGACATAATGAATAACATTACTTGCATCTTCGCCTTCGTTTTTTGGAGTTGCAGTGAACTCAACGATACACGCTGGATTAAGTCTTTTAAGTGTTGTAAATGTTAGCGGTGTTCTTGCATTATGAGATTCATCGACAATTATTAAAGGATTGTTAAGATAAATTAGATTTGCTAAGGAATATTTCAACGCACCGTTTTCTTCATACGATTCCAATTCGCTTGTAATTTTTGCATTGAGATTTGAAAAATGATGATGAAGACTCCCATTAGTTTCGTACACTTTTCTTGATTCAGTATCTCCAATACGCCATGAGGCATAGGTTGTAACAATAATATTTACATTACCCTCGAGATCGGCTTTGGATATATTGAGCGCGTCTTCAACCTTCATTATGTTAACACGATCTTTAAATGAATCTGTAAGCGCCAACCGATAAGGATGGCGCGGATTATTCAATGCATTAAAAGTTTGTTCTAAGATAGGTCTGCTTGGGACTAACCAAAGAACTAAGGGCAATTCAATATCTAAAAAATGATTAGCTGCAATTGAAATGGAATGAGCGGCAAGAATAGTTTTACCGCCCCCGGTTGGCAACCGTAAACACACATAAGGAATATTTCCAAGTCCGGCGTCGTTGTATTCTGCGGGAGCTCCAAATGATTCTTTAGTAATTTCGTAAAATGCTTTTTTTACATCAATATACTGAACACATAATTTGAGATACTTCTCAAGTTTTGCGTTCGTAATTTTTTGATATTCTTTCAGTTCCATTAATTTGTTAGCTCCAAAAAGAATGATCTATACTGTTTTTATTTCATAAGGTATTTGCTTGAAAACGATATTTTCTTTTCTCAAACGTTCGGGACTGATTCTATTTGCTTCACCAAAAATAATTTTAGGACCATTATGCTTTGGAAGTGATTCTAGAATTCTGCTTGTAAGAACATTACCACCGTTTACAGTTTTATCACCAAGTATTCCGTTGAATAATAAATAATAACCAACACCTTTATATGTGCCAATTAATGGGGTATTGAGTTTAGCTTTTTCTGAAAGAGGAACACCATTTTCTGAAAAGAAAATATGACGGGCAAGTTCTTTGAATTTTACACCTTGACTTACATTACCGAATTTATCAAAAAGTGGTTCACCAAGATTGCAATACCGGAAGCCGCCGCCAAGTCCTTCTACTTGCTCATTGTTACCATTCTGCTTACTAACATTGTAGCCATTAATAACATTTTTAATTCTTTTAGTCGTTATCTCGTTGGAAATCTTTTTATCTAATTCTACTAGAATAAACTTACGATTACCGCCGTCTTCTTTATTTAATTCCAAAACAGCGTGACCGGTTGTTCCACTTCCGGCAAATGAATCAAGAACTATCGATTCTTGATCAGTGAAGACTTCGAGTAAATACTTTAATAATTCGATTGGTTTTACAGTATCAAATCCATGACCCATTCCAACAACTTTATTTAACAATGTTTTTCCAGATTCAGCTGTGCCAGATAATTCTTGTTTAATCAGAGTATACAATGGATTATTGATTTCTTCATTATCATTTTCGTAAACTTTTTGCATCGGAACGCCATCACTAAATTGTAATCTATTAGAATCATACAAATCTTGTATAATATCTTTTCCGGCTTTCCATCGTTGACCGCTCGGAGGAGTGTAATCACCAATACTAAAACGCATAGTTTCACGCTTATATGAACCAAGGTTTGAAGTAAGAATAGTCGTTGTTCGGAATTTACCGTCCTTATCTTCATTGGGATAGCTATAATTATCTTCCCCAGTTAGTGTATTGAATAAGAGATTCGGATTTCTTGAATAAAGTAAAATATATTCGGTAACCTTTTGTGGACGATACTTTGCTTTCCCAGCATTAGTAGGTTTTGTCCGTGATTTCCAAACAAAAGTTGCATCATGACTTTTTTCGCCAAATATTTCATTGCATAAAAAAAGCAGATTGTGTAATTCATCATCTCCAATTGATATTAGCAAAACACCATTCTTTGATAATAATTTTTTAAGAAGTTGCAATCGAGGATACATCATACAGAGCCATTTATCGTGGCGTGAAAGGTCTTCTTCTTCTCCTTTTACAACTTGGTTTAACCATTCTTTTATTTCAGGAGAATTTACATTGTCATTATAAATCCATTTTTCATTACCGGTATTGTATGGAGGATCTATATAAATACATTTTACTTTACCGGCGTAATAAGGCAAAAGAGCTTTAAGCGCGTGTAGGTTATCTCCTTGCACAAGCAGGTTTCCACTTTCTTTATCTCCAACAGAAAGTGATTCGTCATATTCCAATAAACGGTAAGGAATTTCGAGATGATGTTTTTCTACAGCTTGTTTACCAATCCATGTTAGTGTGGGCATAAATAATAATTCAATTTAGGAATCTGTTAAAGAAAATCTAAGAAATCTTTATTCAAAATAGTTTATTATTGATTCAATTTAAAGAATTCATAATGTGTTATACTGACAGAATTATTCGATGAAATCTAAATCGCTTTTATATTGTACAGCAGAAGAAGATCATTTCAAAAGTACATCAACCCATGTTTTATATCTTTCAAAATGTTTCCACAATTGATCGATATCCTTTTTGTGATAAACATCGCCGGAATAAGAAACTTTATTTTTATGATCAATAATATTTTTTAGTTGGGTGAGAGCTTTCTTTTTATCAGCTGAATGGGAAATCAAATCATCTAAAAGAGAGATAATCTCGTAATGATTATCGCCTTGAATTTTTACTTCGCCGTTTTTAATACTAATTGCATCAGAATAAGCAATTGCAGAATGCACAATTAACACACCGGCAGCATTATAGTAAGAGTATTCAGAAGCTACTTTTGCGCCTTCGTAGAAATTTTTAGCGACTTCTTTGAAACCAATATAACGGGAAGAATCAATTTTCTTTCTTGGACTTCGGCTTGTCATTTAGCAATTCCTTAATTTGTAAACCAAACAATAGAATTCCATCTTTAATAATTTCGTTTATAGGCGATTTGTTAAGTTTTGCACGCAGCCGGAATTCTTTAACAGAAATATAAAACGGCGCGAGGGAAATTCCATAATTATAATGCAGATTATCGCGGAGTATATTTACTTTTTCTTCAATAATATTTTTGTCTTTTAAGAGGGAGTAAATAATGCAGATATCAAAATCACTTTGAATAGATTCTTCTTTACGTGCAACGCTGCCAAAAAGGAAAACGCTGATTGTATCTTTAGACAAAGTTTTCTTGATGTCCTTTACAATTGAATCATAGAATTTACCTTCAGCATCAAGAATCGGCAATAGGATAGTTTTCACAAAGTAATTTGAAGTATTAAGGGTGAAGATATGATCACGTCCGCCGATTTGACGGTTAACAATTTTTAATGATTCGAGATTGGAAAGGGAATTAATTGCAGCCGGTGCACTGAGTCCGGCTCTTTTTGCAATTTCTCTGCCGCTGAAACCGTTTTTAGTGTAACGCAACTCGCGTATAACCGCAATGTTAGAGTAGGTGGAAAAAATATCATTAAGAGGTTTATGAATTACCATATATACTCCACTATGAGCGGATAAGACCGACAGAACATGATAAATGTTAGGAAATAATTACATATGTAAAGAATTCCTTACAAAGATAATTTGAAGAAATGTTGAAGTCAAGTATATAGATAATAGGGTAGTGTTTCAGTTTCAATTAAAATGTCATACCCGAATGTTTTTATCGGGTATACACAATTAGATTCCCGCTTAAAGCGTGCGGGAATGACATATACTGCCCAACCAATATTCAAACTGAGAAGCTACCGATAATAGAGTTCTTAAATAGGCGAGATGCCTTAATGGAATATGAACTAAAAATACCGGGAATTACAGTTGTATTTAAATTGATATATTCTTTATATTTAAACAACTGCGTACGACATTGATAACACCTTTTACTGTCCGAAAAGAATGTAGAATTAACTTTATAAATCATATCGAAAATTTATACCGCTTGAAATTTGTCAAAGAGAAATAGGATTTTTTTCTTTTAAGGAAATAAAATTCTTAGTGCCTGTATGTACTTTTTTAAAAAAAATTACACTCTTTATGGGGGTGCTATGTGCTTTGAAGAATTTTCAATACTTGAATTAGAAAAGAGACTTGAAGGAATCGAATTACTAGAAGCAAAGATAGAGTTCATTTCTGATGAAATATTAAAGTGTGAAAAAGTTATACAAGAAATGCAATTTGATATGAAAGCTGCTATACCGATAGAAATAAAATTCACCATTAAGAAAACCGGGACGGACAAAAAATTAACCGAGTTACTAAATAAAGATGCGGAGATTCAACATGCTATTGCGAAAAAAATAATTAAGACATGCAAGGAAAAATTATACGAACGGAACATACATTTTTTAGACCGCGCAAAGTTATTAAGAGAGCATTTTCAATTGAAGTTTGATCTGGCAATTAAAAGTAACGGTATCCATCTTGAAAGTGCTGGAGTCCAACATTTAAATAGAAAAAATGATAAAATTATTTGGATGAAAGGGGAAGAAAAACTGTTAGCTTTGTTTAATGCACTATATAAGAACGAGATAATTCCGGAATACAGTAAAGAAGAAATATTATCACATTTTTCGAATGATAAACTTATTCCTTTTTATGCATGCGATAAAAATATTGAACGATTTTGCTGGAAGGACAGCGACTGCAGATTTGCAGTTTTAATTGATGAATTAGCCAAACAGGGAATTATTAACGATGAGAATAAATTCAAGATGTTTGCCACACATTTTGTTAATAATAGGAATAAAGAATTTAAAGGATTAGCTCAGAAAAGAAGTTATACAGATAATTATACTAAAACGGGTAACCTAATAAGGGAAATATTGAATCAAGTTGGACTGATATCTTAGATAACTTTCTTCATCATCTTTAATGCTCTATTACATTAAATGGCATTAAAGATTAAGCTCTTCAACCAATCTTTAATCGTCTTTAATCTCAATTAACATTAAATGCCATAAAAGCGGATATATTCTTTTTGCAGTATTTCTATTTCATATTTCTCATGTAATTAATGAAGATTAATAATCAACCCGACAGAAAGATGCCGGGCAAGCATGAGGTGTGAGATGGGAAAACAGAAAGACTCCTCGACGGTTCGACCTTCTCTTCAACAAGCTCAGAGCTTCGGCTCACCGCGGGCTTTGCTTAGTCGGTCTATACTGCAGAAACTTTGCACTCTAGAAAATTTGCTAAAGAAAAAAGATGACAAACCACTGACTTTCAAAGAAGCGTGCGCTTATCTCGGATATGCGCCAAGTTATCTTTACAAATTAACCTATCGAAAAGTAATTCCGCATTACAAGCCGACGGGGAAGATGATTTTCTTTTCGAAGAATGAGCTGGATGAGTGGATTTATAAAAACAGAAGTGAGAATTCAGTAGGAAGTAAGGAGAATGATGGCTCGGCTGCGCTCGTCAATAATGATCCCAACCAGGTTGAAATGTTTGATAAGAAGCAAAACCAAAATGAAATATTAATTGAGTTTCCGTTGAAGAGTAGAAGAAAGAAATAGAACACAGACCCGCCTACCGGACGGCAGGTGACACGGATTTAGTATGATTAACACAGATGAAAACATAGATGACTTTTTAAAAAAGTTTTCTATAGAGGATTTAGAAAAGATAAAGATGTTGTTTTCTATTATACCAGGACAAGAACCAAAAGAAATAGTAACGCTGCGGGTGTTCATGGATGAATATTTGAATCTTATTAAGAGTAACCGATCAAGGTCTTATTACAAATCAGTGAAAATAGCATTTAGCTATTTAATAGATTTTTTCAACATACAACACGCGATTGATCAGCTGAAACAAAAGAATATTGAGAATTTTCTGATTCATCTACAACAAAAGGTTAATAAAGGTTATGTTGTTTACTACCGTAATTTAAAAGCGGCGTTCAATAAAGCCAAAGATTGGGGATATATTAAAGAGAATTACTTCACGAAAGTTAAACTGCCGAAAAGACAAAAGTTAGTGCCGGTGTTTATGGACAGTAAGCAGTTATCAGAAATCAGTAAGCAGATAAAAAATGAAATCGTGAAAGATGTTGTTGTATTCGCGTTTTATACTGGAATGCGATTGAATGAAATTATTAATCTGAAATGGAAGAATGTCAATAACAGCGCAAGAATTATTACTGTTGGTGATGACAAGTTTATGACAAAAGGAAGAAATCAACGGTTCATTCCAATCTGCGATGAAGTGTTTGAAATACTTATGAGAAAGAAGTCGGGAACCCCCTCCCGCCTATCGGACGGGCAAGCTTGTGTTCTCCCTCCCGCAAAGGCGGGACAAGCTCTTAAAAAAGGGGGAGAGGTTTTTGGATTTGTTTTTTGTAAAGATGACGGAAAACGTTTTACCGGGGATTACATTTCTAAAAGTTTTAAGCTGGCTTGTAAAGCTGCTGGTGCAGATCAATCAATTCATTTCCATTCGTTGAGACATTCATTTGCTTCTAATCTTGTTCAGAAAGGTGTTCCACTTTATACGATAAAAGAACTACTCGGGCATTCATCAATTTCAACAACTGAAATTTATTCGCATTTGAATTTGGATTCGTTGCGTGATGCGATAAAGTTGTTAGATGAAACCCCCTCTTGTGTTCTCCCCCTTACTAAGGGGGAGAAATCCGGGTTACAGATTTTTAGAATTAATTCCGGAGAAAAGAGATGATACAATTTCTGGAAATGGCGAAAGTTTATAGAAATGTTTTTGGATTTAATGTTCTTCCGGTCGAAGGAAAGCGGCCGACAATTCCTTGGGAGAATTGGCAACTGATAGAGCAAATGGAAACTGATGTTATTAATCTTGGATGGAATTCTGTAATAACCGGTATTGGCGGAATATGTGGAATAAATGATTTGCGAACTATTGACTTCGATAAAGTTTCTGAGCACAGCATTGTTGAAATGATTTGCAAACGACTTGGGCTTAGTGAAAAATATATGTGGACAGTTAAAAGTGGAAGCGGTGCAGGTTATCATATTTGGCTGAAGGTCAGAGAAAGTGAAATGCTTCATAAACGATTGAACGGTCCAAAAAGCGTTTACAGATTTTATTTGAAAGACGAAGGTCTATGCGATCATATTGAACTGAGATGGAATAATTCTCAAACTGTCCTTCCTTATTCAAAACACGAAAGTGGAAACAGATACTCATTTCTTTTTGAAGAACCGAAAGAGCCGCCGACGGAAATAGCATCTGATATTTTGTTAGAATGTTTGGATGAATATTGTGATCGGCAAAAAGAAAAAGAAATACTTGAAATAGGTAAACGAACATTTGAACCGGCAAGTTTTGATAAAGAGAAATTGGAAAGTGCAATCGAGTTTTTAGAAAACAATCTTCCGACAAACTGTTATGAGGAATGGTACCGGATAGGTTTTGGTTTGGTAACAATTGGTGAAGAAGGAAGAAAATATTTTTTGAAGATGAGTCTTGGTAATCAGCATTATCATGATTCAGAATTTGAGATAAGTAAAAAGTATGATTCACTGCAGAAAGATTATGATGGAAAGATAACTCTTGGAACAGTTTATCATATTGCTGAAAAGTTCGGTTGGCAAAAACCGTTTGTAAAGTTCTGGTATATCGAAAATGATAAAACAAAAATCTCTAAACAGAACTTTAAAAGATTTCTTGAAGAGAACGGATTCTGCAAGCTGCAGCTTGAGCGCGGTTATATTCTGCTGAAGGTTAGCAAGAATATTGTTCGTGAAGTAGAGATATTCAACATCAAGGATTTTGTGATTGACAATCTAAAGAGATTAGACGAAGAAAATTTTAAAGAGACTCCACGAATTAAAGTAATTGATGCTGTTATCAAAGGAGCTCCGCAGCATTTTGTTCAGACATTTCTTGAATTCTTAGAAACCAGGGAACTCGAATTCTTACGAGACACAAAAGAAAAAGGATTTCTTTTTTTCTCGAATTGTTTTGTTGAGATAACATCTGACAAGGTTTCAGTAAAAAGATATGAAGAGCTGGACGGATTTATTTGGGATAAACAGGTAATCAATAAAAGATTTTCTTTTGAGAGAAAAGAGCCGGAGTTTGGAATCTTTATTAAGAACATCTGCAAAAATAATGAGCAAAGGATTTTATCGTTAAGAAGTGCGATCGGATATTTATTGCATAATTATAAAGATTCAACGAATGCTAAAGCTGTGATTTTCCTTGATGAGAAATTGAGTGATGGTGCTTATGGAAGAAGTGGAAAAGGATTAGTAGCTCAGGCAATAGGTAAGCTGCGGAAAACAATTCGTTTAGATGGTAGGAATTTTAATTTTTCAAAAAGCTTTAGTTTTCAATCTGTTACTCTTGATACGGCAATAATAGAATTCAATGATGTTACAAAAAAATTCAATTTCGATAAGCTCTTCTCAATCATTACCGATGATATCACAGTAGAAAAGAAAAACCAAAATGAAATAATCATTCCATTTCATCAATCACCAAAGATCATCATTTCAACAAACTACACAATCGAAGGATCCGACGATTCAACATTAGACAGGCAATTTGTAATTGAGTTTTCGGACCATTATAATAAATCTCACAGACCTATCGATGAATTCGGACATAGATTTTATGATGAATGGAGTAATGAGGAATGGAATTGCTTTCTTAATTATATGATCGGTTGCCTCCAGCTGTATTTAAGTAAAGGACTAATCCAATGTTCACACATAAACTTAGAAAAGAAAAAACTGATTGATTCAACATGTGAAGAGTTTGCTGAATACTTTGAATCATTGGGGTTAAATGTTGAGCTTAATAAAAAAGAATTGCTGGAAGACTTTAAGAAAAATTATGATGAATTCTCCGAACTGAAACTTACCAAATTTACCCGGTGGATGAAAGAAGCGGCCAGGATAAAAGGGCTGGGTGTGAATGAGAGGAAAACCGGAGTTGATAGATTAATAAAATTTATCGATGAAAAATCGATAGCATTTAGTAAAAAGGATAAAGATGAATTTGAGCTTTTTTGAAAATAATATTTCACTCTTCTTTTCTCTTGATAGAAAAGAAGCAAAAGATCAAGACTGCAAAAAAATGACTAAGAATTTCACTCACTCTACTACAAGAAATGAACTCTCCCGCAATATTCATAGAAATATTGAATGCGGGATCAAACAGCATTTCTTGTTTGACGTTTCGTTCGTTCATTCTTTTAACATCATTTTTTTGAGGTCATGGAAAAACAAAAAAGTGATAATATGAGTTGGCATAGTCACGATGTGGACGTTTGGACACTTTGATTTCTATATCGGGCAAGAATTCCTATTTCAAAACGTCCAAGTGTCCAAAGTTATGAATTAAGCATGTTTTCTAAGTTTTATTTGACAGATTGATGGACATTTTGGATAAAAACTGTGATGGGAAATGATTTTTGGACGTTTTACTGTTTGGAAAGTGTCTATTTGGACAGTTTGAAATTTTCGAAAAGGTCAGATTAGAATAAACTTATTGGAGTTGAAAATGACACTAACACCTCTGAAAGCAATTAAGAAACATTGTTTAGAATGTTCCGGATATGAAAAGAAGCAAGTGCGCGAATGTGTGATTAAGGATTGTGTTTTATTCCCTTATCGGCTTGGTTCTAATCCAAACCGTAAAGGATGCACAATTCCGAAAAATGCCGCTTCAACGACAAGTTTTGAAAAAGCTGATGGTTATGTATAGGTGGAGTGAGTTTGTTTTGAAAATGGATTGTGAAAGGGGAGAAATTTTAAGGAAAATAAAATTAGAGCATACTCACAATTGGATTGTCGTATGTTTTTTTAAATCAGCATCTCTTAAATTATGCTGTAGTAAATGAAAAATTGTCGGTGGAATAAGCATCAAGTCAAAATAAACTTTTAATCTGTAGTAGTGGGTATTGCTTGCCAAATAATTAGCAACTTGCTATATTATTATTATGAAGTTGACGGATAAATTAGAATCTCATTAATCTTGATTAATTAAAATCCAGAAGGGAGAAAAATGTAATATTAACAAATTGCGGGGTGCATTAGTATGCTCTTATGGAAAATATTAATTATAGTTAATTTAGTTTGTTGGTACTTGCCTGTTATTTCCTTCAGAAACAATAAGAAATATTTACTTTTTTTTGTGGTTAATTCGCTTGTTGATCCGATATATATTGCACTTAGGTACACATTTAATATTGGAACGTATAATTATATTCCTATTGCACTTTTTTTTGAAGCGATGACTCTACCTTTAATTGATTCAAAGTCGAGAACCGTTACATCTGTTGCTCTTTTATTAATTGCTTTTTCTGTAGGAATGAATAGCTATCTTGAATTTATTGTTTGTGAATTGGTTATATCATTGATGATCTATTCTATTTTGAAAGATGCTTTTTCGGCAGTTAAAGAGGAATCGGCGCTTAAAGTATTTCAAATTCTGCTTCTTATTTATTTTTTAAGAAACTTGCTGATGTTTTATTTATACTACTCAAATCAAGAAGTACTTACCGAGTATTACACATTGTTCTTAATAATGATAATAATTCTCCCTATTCTAATTGCCTATTACGGACCAGAGAAGAATATTTCAATTAGTAAAAAAATTGCAAAGTCACTATCACCTTATATACCCGAAGTTCAAAGGGAGGTATCTGTTCTGGAGATAACAAATAAGAAGAACGGGCACGGATTGACTGAAAGAGAGTATGAAATTATTAAGCTTGTGAGTGGAGGTAATACGAATAAGCAAATAGCGGAAAAATTATTTTTATCGAAAAGTTCTATTGACCATGCAAGAGTTCAGATAAATGAGAAACTTGGTATTTGTAAACGATCCGACTATTTAGAATTCCTTGAAAAGTACTCCTCCCGATTCCCCGCAAAATCGATTAAAAAATGAGTTTGTTATTACCATATAACTGCATCACAATATTATTGTAATCATTTTTGCATCAATGTTGTAACAGATTTGCAACTTTGTTGTAATGAAATACCACCTTTTAAAGATATTTTATACCTTAGATTTAATATGCAAATACCAGAAATGTTCATAGCATTTGAACTGAGATTTTTTTCAGCAAAAGGAATAAATTATTTTATCCACATTCTAAATTAGCATAATGCAGCAGTTTATAAAATTTTTAAAACTTCTTGTACCTTATAAAAAATATCTCTTTGAAAATCTAATATCTAGCCTCTTTATCACACTATTAACACTGCCTCTTCCATTATTAAGTAAATTTATTTTTGATGAAGTTATACCAAATCAGAATATTTCACTTTTAGAATTCATATTAATTCTCTCCTTAATTTTTACATTCTTTAACTCTTTAATAGGAATTATCAAAGACTATTTTAGTCTAGGGATAGGGATTGAAATGGGTGTTGATTTTAGATTAAAGTTTTATCGTTGTCTTCAATCATTATCCTTTGACTTCTACAGTAATCGAGAAACGGGGGAGATATTATCGAGACAAGCGGATACTCAAGCATCACTGGGTGGGGTTATAGGATTAGTAAGCAGTTTATTTATGAACCTTTGCCAACTAATGATTTTCCCACTTATGCTCTTACTGATAAACTGGCAACTTACACTTTTAAGTTTAATAGTTCTTCCATTTGATGTGATCGGATTCCGTTTGGTGAACAAGCATGTTAAAGCCATATCCAAAAAATTAGCAGAAAAAGATGCTGATATAAGTGCCAAAAACTATGAATCGATTTATGGAATTAGGGCAGTTCAGTCACTATGCATTGAAGATAAAATCTTTAACAGACTTAGAAACCTAATTAAAGAATCAATTAAGCTAAAATTGAAATTGAATATAATCCAGCAGTCATCTGGTTTTATACTTGGTATGATTAGAGCGATTTGTACACTGTTTTATTCCTACATAGGATGGACTAGTGTAATTAATGGAACCATGAGTATGGGTACATTCATGGCTTTCTCAGGTTACGTTGGATTTTTCTACTCACCTTTAAAAGACATTATTAATATGTCCCAAGGTATCCAAATTACTTTAGTTCACCTTACAAGATTTTTCGAAATATATGAAAATGAATCCACTATTAAAGAACGAAAAGATGCTGTAAAATTAAATAACGTAAAGGGTGAATTATTACTTGATAATGTGACATTTAAATATCCTAATAATCATCAGAGCATTCTAAATAGAGTAAATCTACTTATCGAACCAGGTATAAAAGTAGGAATCACTGGTCCTAGTGGTATAGGTAAAAGTACTTTACTTTATATTCTTGGTAGATTTTATGATCCAACTGAAGGGGCGGTTTTTCTTGATCAAAATGATATAAGAGATATAGAACTTAAATCACTTAGAAAGAACATTAGTTTCTTTCTTCAGGATCCGTTCATTTTTTATGGAACAATCCGAGAAAACATAACTTGTTTTGATGAATATAACGATCTAGGATTGTTTAACAATGCAGTCCGGATAGCTTATGTTGATGAGTTTGCAAAAAAACTACCGAATGGTTTTGATACTATAATAGGGGAAAGAGGAGCATTGTTGTCGCAAGGACAAAAGCAAAGAATAGTTTTAGCAAGAATAATAATGAGAAATAGCCCGATAATAATTATGGATGAAGCAACAAATGCTATTGATGAACAATCGGAGGACTTCATCTTTGATGCACTTGATAAAATTGTCAGAAATAAAACATTTGTTTTTGTAACTCATCGAAGTTCGTTACTACGGAAAGCCGATCGATTGCTTTACATTGAAAATGGCAATATCCTAGAAAATTCACTTAACGATTCATATATAAAAATAGGTAGTAGAGTTGACCGAGCCTTATGAACAAGATGAAAATATTATAGTCTCGAAATTGCATTTTAAATTTATTCGCAATTTTTTGAAAATTTTTATTCTACTTATTGGATCCCTATGTGGAGTTTTATTGCTTTTTTCATTTTTAATAACCGTTGATGATACCGTAGAAAGCTCTGGAATCGTTTTACCCAAATCGGAATTCATTATTAAATCCAAAGTTAATGGAATTGTTAGTAATATTTATGTTGATGACGGTTCTTATGTTAAAAAGAATGATACAATGGTTGTTTTCAACAATACGGCTGATGTAGTCGAACTGCAAAGAATTGAAAGAGATTTATTTATTAAAGAAAAACTTGCTCAAAAAGCAAAGTTTGATTTGATATTATCGAACGGAGAGCTTCAAACAAAAGAAAAGCTTGCAAGCCTTGACCTTTCCAATAAAAAACTTGAACTCCAGGAAGATACATTACTAAAGAAAATTGATGGATTAATTTCAAATGGCATTGTCCCTTTTGAGACTCAAGTTAAGCAACTCTCAGTAAAAAAGGCTGAATTATTTTTAGGGCAAATTAATGAACAAAAGATGAGGAATGAACTCAATAAATACGATCTAGGTATACTTGAAAATGAGATAGAGAAATTAATTGCTAGTAAAAAATTATTAGAAGAAAATATAAAAAAGAGTATAGTACTCGCGCCAACTGAGGGTGTGGTATTTTTGTCCGATAAAAGAAAAATTTTAGGCAGTTTTTTTTCAGAAGGTCAGATATTATTTGAGCTGGTA
Organism: Bacteroidota bacterium; assembly: GCA_023397505.1. Taxonomy (GTDB): domain Bacteria; phylum Bacteroidota; class Ignavibacteria; order Ignavibacteriales; family Melioribacteraceae; genus JAEWUC01. Next base: position 346,192 of record JAEWUC010000007.1, read on the forward strand.
GATATTAATAAGGGGTGGATGTTAAAATTGATGACCTCTGATAAAGATATCCCTTTTGTAAAAGAGGATCAGAAAGTAAAGGTATATTTTAATTCATTCCCCTATATGAAATATAAAATTTTCAGTGGCTGTGTAAAAAAAGTAATTTCATCCCCCGAGAGTCAGGAATTTAAATATACAGTATATGTTGATTCCTTGGATATCAATAGTCTTAAAAAAAGGAGTACGTTTTTCCACTTGAAAAAAGGAATGATTGCCGATTGTAAAATAATCAAAGAAAGTAAAATACTCATTGAATATGCAATTGATAAATTTTTGGATAAATCTAGTATATAAAAATAATTATAAATAAAGATTGCATTCCTCTTCTTGTTGGTAAATAAATCAATCAATTATTAATCTTCAATTAAGGAGGATTTATGAAACCTCTAAAAAAACCTATCAAATTACTCAACTATGGTCCAAGTAGTAAAGTCTACCTGTACGAAAGTGAGTGTTTCTTATCATGTTTTAACATGGCTGGTGCATCGTGGGGGTATTGGTCAGGGGCTTGGGACCCGCCATCTAATAACTGTTCAAGTACTGGCTTTACTGTTCCGGATGCAACCAATACTAACATTTGCGGAAGTAGTACAACAACTACTATCAATTGTAGCAATTGCGGAAGTAGTACAACAACTACTATCGATGTACCTCCATTAGTGAATCCTGAATGCGGTTACTCCCTAGGTGTTCCCAGTGGATGCAAATCAGTATTGTGCGCAGATGGTGCGATGGTAAGTCCAGAAGGTTATCAATGTACTAGACTCCAATCATGGACAGGGAAGATATAAGTGACTGAAGGAGGTATTAAAGATAAATGCTGTTTGCTATGCCCAACAGCATTTATCTTCTTAAAAAAATATTATGATGTTCCCCAAAAATTCAGCGAGGTGATAAAAAATGTTTTACTTAAATAATAATTACCATTTTTTTCAAAATAAAGAAAAATATTTTCTGTATGGGATTAATACAAAACTACTAGCAGAGATTTCAGATTTAACCTATTTAATGCTATGTCAGATGCCAACACATTATTATCTTCTCAAAAAAAATAATTCTGGTAAATACCGTATTAAAGAGATTAACGAGACATTCAATGAACTAAAAAAAGACAAAATTATTCTAAGAAAGAATCTTCCTCAAAGAGTTATGACTCCCAGTCCAAATTTTTTCAAGAAAGAGGAAATATTGGGTAAACATAGGTTTAATGGTTTATATCTTGTAATTAGTCAGGATTGTAATTTAAGATGCAAATATTGTTCAGCAGAATATGGTAGATTTGGCAATAACCTTGAAATTAAATTTATGACCATTGAAGTGGCTCAAAGAGCATTAGACTATTTTTTCGATAATTTACAAGAAAATTTGGAGAAATTAACAATAATATTCATGGGGGGTGAACCCCTAATGAATTTTGAAGTATTAAAACAATCAGTTGAATATAGTATGAAAATTTCGACGAAACCAGTAGATTTTATTTTAAATACAAATGGAATACTTATGGATGAGAATAAAGCAAGATGGTTTGCTCAGAATAAAAATGTTTCTGTTAGATTTAGCATTGATGGAACAAAAGAAATGCACAACGCTTCTAGAATATATCAAAATGGGAAAGGCAGCTATGATGATACGATCAAAGGATTACAAACATTTCTGAAGTTTAATCCTGAGGAACCAATGATACAAGCTTCAATTAGTAAAGGTAAACATTATAAAAATGCAGTGAAGCATTTATGGAATTTGGGTGCTAAAAGAGTCATTGCTAATTTTACGGGTGAAAGTGCATTTCTTGATAGTTCCGATTACGAAATGGGAAAAGACGATCTTGAAAATTTTATGAATGAGTTGGATGCAGTAAATAATGAAATAATTGACAACCTTATTAATAAAGGATATTCTAATTGGATTAGTCTTACCGAAGCTCAGATCAGAAGTATACTTTCGCATAATATTGAACAATATTATTGTCTTTGCGGAGCTGGAAGAACAATAAGTATTACTTCAGATGGTAGCGTATTTCCTTGTCAAGGATTTGTAGGTTTTGATAAATACAAAATTGGAACTATTTATACTAAAATTGATTACGATAAACTTGAAAAATTTGGAGAGCAATGGGCTAAAGTACTTGATAAATGTTCAGATTGTTGGTTAAGAAACTCATGTTCATCATCTTGTATTGCTCGTTATCTTACAATAGATGGATTGGGGTGTAATGAACCATCACGTAATTGCAATTTCTCAAAGAGATTATATAAAGCATCTGCATATATGTATTGCAAATTGATGGATGAAAAACCCGAATTGATTACAAATTGGGGAAAGGAAAAAAAACAAATTTTTAATTCATAACATTACATTCAATTAAATCTGCTAACAATTTAGACCTTTTCAATATAAAAAAATCATATGAAATCATTATTAAAGTTATATGTCTTGTTGCTTTTCTTAAGCATAAACTCATGTAATTCACAAAGTCAACAGCCGCGAATTATAAGTGCCACTAGTATTGATTCATTGAATAATTGCATCTTTGAATCTTTAAAAGCAAAAAAGATTTTAATGCTTGGCGATGGGATGCATGGACATGGTTATTTTACGAAAAAGATTACCGATCTTCTGAATGAGTGGATAAAAAATATTGCAAAGAATCCAACAGATAGAAACATTCCCAAAAAACTATTTCTTTTTTTAGAAAAAGATTCTCTTTCGCTTATGCTACTTAATCAAGTAATAAATGATGGTAATTTTAATAATTATTTAACTGAACAAATAGAAGGAGCAACAAAATTTGGTGGATGGGACAAGTGTTCTGTGGATAATCTTGAATTTCTATTCGAATTAAGAGAAATAAAAAAAGAGATTGATGAACTGAATGAAAACACTACTCAAGATATATCTTTGGTTATTAGCTGGGCTGAAACCCTTCCTTCATTTATTAATTTCTCCACGATGTACCAAATGGGAGCTGAGAAGTATCAAAAAGAATTATTTCTATGGTTTGCAAAAGTGAGGGATAAATTGGTGGCAGAAAATATACAGCGGATATTGGAGCAAAATAAAGATTATAAAGCCATAATATTTTATGGGACAGCGCACCTTGAAAGAAAATACATTGATAAATCACCATGGGCATACTCAGCTAAACAAGAACCAGTATATGATTATTTCTTAGCCCACTACCTGGATGAATACTTTGGAAGAGATCAGGTGGAAGTATATTATACAGCAAAAGTACATGGAGAAGGTACTGATGTTATCCAGAAATTTGAAAAAGCAGATGAATATGAAGATTATTATATAAAATGTAATGTGTTGCCGGATTTTCCGTTTCCTCTTTACATTATGAATAATAAAACGACGTTAAATTCTTTAATTAGTCTTTCGGATAAATATATTGCGAGTGACAAAGAAGAAGACTATCTGCTATTCGTACAATTTTCAAGAATGTTTTTAAACCATGTAAGAAGATCATATTTATATGGAGAAAAAACTTACAAGGGAAAAATAGATTCACTAGCTTCCTACCCAATGCAATTTACAAGGAAAGACATTAAGTTTATTTATAAAACTACAAGAAGAATAAGCAGAGAACTCATTAATAAATTTGATGTAGTTAAGAACATTGAGGCAATGGATAAATGGATCATGTTGACAGATACATTCGATGATAAATGGCTCTATCTAAGTATGCTCAAAACAATAGTATATAATTTGCCGAGAGGAATACCTGAAGAAACATTTTATTCCAATATGAGCATCTCATATCGTTTAGATTTCTTAAGTCAATTTGAAATTGACCAGATAAAAAATAGAATTAATGAATTACAGATTTATTATGCACTTTCTTCAATGTGGGTAAATACAACAGAAGAGAATGAAAATACTATTGAATATTTGCAACAAGCCACTGGCTTAAATTATATAACAACAAAAGAATGGAATGATTGGTGGAAGAAAAAGTATGACTCAAACTAACCAACTTAAACTTTCTTTTGAAAAATATACCGGTGCTAATATTAGAATTGCATTAATTGACTCGGGCATCGATAAAGATCACTCTTTCCTATCAAATGGTATTTATTATCTCCAAGATTTTTCTTTAAGTACAATACTACAGAATGATGAAATCGATTATTGCAAAGACTTGATAGGTCATGGCACCGCTTGCGCTGGAATAATTACTAGAAAAGCTCCTGCTGTTGAGCTATTAATCATAAAAATATTTGATACGGAATTTACTTCATCGTATAGTCTTTTGTTAAAAGCAATTGAGTATTCCATAGATCAGAAAGTAAATATCATTAATCTTAGTTTAGGTATGACCCAGAGGATTGATTACAGTGAGCTTCAAGCTCTATGTAATAAAGCATATGAAAACAATATTGTAATTGTTGCGGCCGAAAATTCAGATGGAATTATTTCATATCCTGCTTGTTTTGAAAATGTTTTTTGTGTTAAAGCTGGAAAAATATATAAGAAATATGGATATTTTTTCAAAAACGATGGTTCGAACAATATTATTGCAAGAGGAGATCATCAAAAGGTAGATTGGCTGAATGGTCAAAATATTTTTGTTGCTGGTAGTAGTTTTGCTGCTCCACATCTTTCAGGTATAATTGCTCTTATAATGCAATCATTTCCAAAGGTAACAATAGAAAAGATAAAAGAAATCTTAGCAGCTAACTCTGAAGATACAATTCCAGAACTATTTGAAAATCATAAAAGCAATTTATCTACAACGAGTAATGAAGCAATGAATGAATTAATTATACGGCAAGATATAAGCTGGATTAAAAGAGCAATTTTATATCCATATAATAAGGAAATGCATTCTTTAATAAGATTTAGAAACCTTCTTCCTTTTGAAATAGTTGGAGTTTTTGATGATCCTGCGAGGTTACTTTGTGGCAAAGATCCTGGTGAAATTATTGGTGTCGATTCTAGTGAAATGAAAATTGACACTATAAATAATTTAGAATCTTTTTCTAATCATTTTGATACATGTATACTTGGGTATTTAGATGAAATAACTCGCATTAGAAAAAAAAATTTATTGAGAGAAATAGTATGTAAATCAATAGAAATGGGAAAGAATGTTTATAGTCTTGCTCAAATACCTGTAGAATCTTATAAAAAAATATTTGAACTTTCATTGAAAAAGAAATTGATAATTAGATATCCCTCTATCAATTCGGACATAATAAAAACAATTGGTTTAATAAAAAATAACTTGAATATCCCTCACAAAACACCAAAAGTTGGGATATTTGGTACTAGTCCTAATCAAGGGAAATTTACAACACAATTAACATTATTAGATGAGTTAAAAAAAAATGGTTATAAAGTTGGAACAATTTGCACGGAACATCAGGCTGAATTGTTTGGAGTTGATTTTACATTCCCCATGGGATATGGGAATAGCGTTAATCTCCCGATAGATTCATATCCGGCCGTATTCAGAGGAGTACTATCTTGCATGGACATTCAACGATTTGACATAATAATCCTCTCGGGACAGTCTGGTATTATTCCCTACGAAATAGAGACTTATTCTCCTACATATACATTATCTTCAATTGCAATGCTTTTTGGTGCTAATCCAGATGCTTATATTCTATGTATAAACTATCACGATAATAATTCTTTCATTTCCGATAGCATCCACGGTTTGGAAATCTTAGGGAAAGGGAAAACAATATTACTGGTTTTTAGTGATCACTCCAATGAAACTAAATCAACCTTTGGTCGCAGCAATTTTTCTTATAGAAAATTAACTACCTCAGAAATAAATAAAAGAATAGAAGAGCTAGAAGATAAGACTTCAATACCTACAACCGAAGTTATAAGTGAAAAGGGGAAAAAAAAATTATTTGATACTGTGGTTAACTATTTTTCGTAGGCATTTGGGACTTGAGATTAAACACATATAAACTAAAAAAAATGAGACATGCAGAGATTGTACAAGAAATTAAAAAAATCATTATTCAGAAAATAGGTCTGAGAATTAATCTCGATGACTTAAACGAAAATGATTCTTTATATTTATTGGGTTTAGATTCCGTAGGAACTATAACATTGGCCATTGCCTTAGAAGAAAATTTTAATATTGTAATTAATGATGAAGATTTTAACTTAGCTCTATTCAATAATATATCAACGTTAGCTAAATATATTGAACAAAAAACGATAATCTTATAATCGGAGATCACTTAGATTAAAATCTTTTTATGTGGAGAGTATTATAATGGAAACCTCTAAGGATTTCTTAACTATATTAGAAAATAATTTTATTAAATGGGCAGAAACTCAAGATGATATCCGAGCCGTAATTATTTTTGGATCAAGAGCAAGGAATATTTTGAATGCAGATAAATGGTCAGATACTGATTTTATGGTATATGCTATTAATATCAAGCAATATATACATAAAAACGAATGGCTGAACAATGTTGGCAACGTATTAATTTCACTTGTCAATTTATCCTTTCTTAACCAACCTGGTATTTCAACTCTTTTTGAAGATGGAAAGAGTATCGATTTTTTTTTCCAATCTGTAAATGAATTGGAAAATATAAATAAAACACACACCCTACCTTTTGCATTTCATCGCGGATTTAAAATAATTTTAGATAAAGATAATCTTTCTAAACAATTTCATCATTTTCAAAAAAATGACCAATTATTTTTTCCACCTAGTCAAGAAATGTTTATACGTAATGTTAATATGTACTGGTATCAAGCTTATTATATTGCTAAACAATTATTCCGCAACGAATTATGGCATGTTAAAATGAGAGATGCCTATTTGAAAGAAAGTTTATTAATAATGGTTCAATGGCATGCCGGAATTAAATCTAATTGGTCAAAGGATGTTTGGCATATGGGGAAATTTATTAATAAGTGGGCAGATAATTTTGTTTTGGAAAAACTGGACACACTATTTGGACATTATGATTTAAATGATAGCTGGAATGCTCTTTTTGCATGTAATAATTTATTCGGTCAATTAGCCCACAAAGTAGCAGAACAATTGAAATATTCATACCCTGATGATATTGAAGGGACAGTATCACAATTAATTCGTTCTAAATTATAATGAGTTGGGTGAAACGTGTTGATATTTTACATTGCAGCCCACTACATTTTTACATGATTATGATGCCCATGAGAATGTTTTTCGATTAAATGTGACTGTGTGATTATGGTTTTGAACTGATTTTATTTTTACAATTTTGCAAAAATTACCATTGGAATAGTCATACTGTGCCCATGTCCTTGTTCCATGAGTTTGGTTGAAAAAAAGAAAATAAGTGAGTAGTTTTTTGTAAGAATGGGAAATAAAGCACGTACTCACTGATGAGTGTGAGCATGCTTTTCTCTTTTCAAATAAGGTTGACTGCTTCTCTCAAGTTTTGTTTTTGTAAATGAGAATATATCTGAGTTGTAGCTAAATCTTCATGTCCAAGCAATTCTTTAATGATATAAAGTGAAACTCCTTTTTGAGCTAATAACGAGGCGAAAGAATGACGTAAAGTATGGAAATGGATTTTGTCACGCAGATTTGATTTGCGAACTATATTTTTGAATTGCTTACTTATAGATTCTTGATAAAGAATTTTATTCCTTATTCTGTAAAAAACTATTTCACAAGGGTGATGAGAATCAGAATTAAAACGACTCAATAAAATTGATCTTACTTTTTCAGTCATTGGAATAATTCTTTCTTTTTTACTTTTGGTGAGGAAGTCATCGGTACATTTAACAGTGATTTGATTTTGAAAGAAGTCTATCCAATCCCAACGCATATTTATTAATTCACCAAGTCGTAATCCAGTATAGAAGCCAACCGTAAAAATATCTTTAAGATGTTGATATGAAGTATTTGCTAAAATGATTAGTAATTCATCTTCCATCAGAAACACAGGAAAGGATTTTTGAATTTTAGGAAATTTAATCTTTGTGAATGGATTGCTTGAAATGTAATTCCATTCAACAGCTTTATTGAATGCAGCTTTCAGAGTTCGGTAATAATGATGAGCTCCTCTTTGTGTTCGTGAAAATGTTGTTATTATAAATTTATCGAGAATACGGTTATTGATTTCTGATAAAGAAATATCACCACAAAAAGAAATTAACTGCTTGAATGATGATGAAATTGAGATAAGATATTTTTTCGATTTGACAGGGAGGGCAAATTCAATATATTCGTCTTTGAAATTTGATAATAATAAACAATTAGTTTGTTTGTTAGGTTGTTCTTTTTGTAACTGAAAATTCTCCAGAAAACTGTACGCCTCTTTAGGGTTTTTTGTTTTTGTTGAAATCGTTGTTCGCTTGCCATTAATTTCATAAGTGAGTTGATAGAATGGCGACTTCTTAGATTTTGATATGAACATAAGAAAAACCTCCTATGTTCGGTAGGGACAAAGTAGGGACTGACGTGAAAAAGTTTACTTTATTAACTGAAATCCTCGATTCTGTGTGACTACGGATCAGAAGGTTCGGGGTTCGAATCCCTGCGGGTGTACTAAATATGCAAAATGTTAAATGGAAGATGGAAAATGTACGATTCAATCTTCCATTTTTTATTTAATTCATTTACCAGTTTAGATCTTTAATTTTCTGTGATATGCACCCGTAGCTCAACTGGACAGAGCATCTGACTTCGGATCAGAGGGTTGAGGGTTCGAATCCTTCCGGGTGTACAACTAGTTAATTTTATTATGATTTATAAAAATGTAAAGGTTGAGGGTTCTGCCGAAGGCATCCCTATGGGAGAATCCTTCCGGGTGTACTTTTACCAATGAAAAGAGGTGAGTTAAGAGTGTTGAATTAATAACTCACTTCTTAGTTGCATATAGAAAATATTTTATAGAACTTTGTCCCGTCATTTTTCGGAAGACAGTGAAGAAGTCTGACATAAATATTATCCTCAATAAAACGCGAACAGTTATCGAATCAAATCTACTATTATTACGTCCTTGTCCTGATCATTAATTTTTTATCTTCGTTTGTATTTTTTATTTTTTGCTAATCATTTAAAGGAGCAACTATGTGCGGCATAGTAGGTTATATTGGTGAAAAAAATTGTGTCCCCATTTTGTTGGAAGGTTTAAAACGCTTGGAATATCGCGGTTATGATTCCGCAGGAATAAGTATAATAACGCAAGACGAGAGCAAAGTAATTAAAACAAAGGGAAAGGTTGCTGATTTAGAAAAACTTGTAAACGGAAACGGTGTAAATTCAAAATTGGGGATAGGACATACGAGATGGGCTACGCACGGCGAACCAAATACTATCAACGCACATCCTCACTTTAACGCCGACAATACACTATTTATTATTCACAATGGAATAATTGAAAACTACACTTCGTTAAAAAAAGGTCTGATTAGCGAAGGATATAAATTTATAACTGATACTGATACGGAAACGCTTGTTCATTTAATTGACAGATATCTGAAATTAAAAAACAATCTATTCCAGGCAGTCCGCTACGCGCTAAACGAAGTTGAAGGCACTTACGGTTTAGCAGTTATTTACAAAGGAGAGCAGGATAAAATAGTTGTTGCTAAAAAAGGATCGCCGCTTGTTATTGGAATTGGCAAAAATGAAAATTTTGTAGCGTCAGATGTTAATGCTTTGATTGCACATACAAGTCAAGTTGTTTATTTGGAAGACGGTGAAATTGCCGAAGTTTACAAAGATCATTTTCATGCAAAGACTATTAAGGATGAATCGATAATAAAAGAAATTCATGAAGTTGAACTGAGTGTTGACGAAATTAGTAAAGGCGGTCATCCGCATTTTATGTTGAAAGAAATTATGGAACAACCTGAATCGATATTTAATTCTTTGCGTGGTCGTTTACTTCTAAAGGAAGGCATATCAAAACTCGGCGGTTTGCAGGGATTTGAAGAAAGAATTGCGAATTCAGAAAGAATTATTATCTCTGCTTGCGGTACTTCTTGGCACGCAGGCTTAGTTGCAGAATATATGATTGAGCAATACACAGGGATTCCCGTTGAAGTTGAGTACGCTTCGGAATTTCGTTATCGCCATCCTGTAATTACACCGAGAGACACAATTTTGTTCATTTCACAAAGCGGTGAAACTGCCGATACTTTAGCTGCTTTGAAAGAAGCCAAAAAGAAAGGTGCCCTTTGTCTCGGTGTTTGTAATGTCGTTGGAAGTTCTATCGCTCGCGCAAGCGACGCCGGCGTTTATATCCACGCGGGTCCCGAAATAGGCGTTGCATCCACTAAAGCATTTACTTCACAATTAATTGTTCTTTCTTTAATTACAATTTTGATTGCAAGAATGAAAAACCTTAATCAACTTGAAGGACAAGAAATGATTAAGGAAATGCAATCATTGACTGCCAAAGTGGAAAGAATTCTTAAGCAAAATGAATTAATTGAAAATATTGCGCAAAAATATGTAGATAGTAAAAACTTTTTATATCTCGGTCGCGGATATAATTTCCCCGTTGCTCTTGAAGGCGCTCTTAAGTTGAAGGAAATTTCGTACATACATGCGGAAGGGTATCCGGCTGCAGAAATGAAACACGGACCTATAGCTTTAATCGACGAAAATATGCCGGTTGTTTTTATTGCCATGCATGATTCGGTTTATGAAAAAGTTTTGAGCAACATAGAAGAAGTGAAAGCCCGAAAGGGTAGAATTCTTGCAATAGTAAATGAAGATGACGATAACATAGAAAAAATTGTTGACGATATAATAAAAGTTCCAAGAACAATTGATATGCTTCAGCCGATACTCAGCGTTATACCGCTGCAACTGCTCGCATATCACATTGCCGTTAAGAAAGGATTAAATGTAGATCAACCGAGAAATCTCGCCAAAAGCGTAACGGTTGAATAATTAATAAATCATCCGGGGCGATCCCCCGGAATCACTTATTAACGAGGTAAAACATGACACGCAGAAACGTACTTATAATGGGTGCGGCAGGGCGTGATTTCCACAACTTCAATGTATTCTTTAGAGATAATGAGAATTACAATGTTGTCGCTTTCACAGCCACGCAAATCCCTAATATCGAAGGCAGAGTTTATCCAGCCAAATTAGCCGGCATTCTTTATCCGAATGGAATAAAGATTCACGAAGAATCGGAACTGGTTAATCTTATTCATAAATTAAAAGTTGATGAAGTTGTATTCGCATATTCGGACGTACCTTTCGAATATGTAATGACAAAAGCTTCAATAGTAAATGCTGCCGGGGCCTCTTTCCGTTTGATGGGCGCAGCCGAAACAATGATCAAAAGTACCAAACCCGTAGTTTCTGTTTTGGCAGTAAGAACAGGCTGTGGAAAATCACAAACATCAAGAAAAATTGTTAAAGTTCTTGAGGAAGCCGGTAAAAAAGTTGTTGCAATCCGTCATCCGATGCCTTACGGCGATCTTGTAAAACAAAAAGTTCAGCGTTATGCAACATTCGAAGATCTTAAAAAACACGAATGTACAATTGAAGAACGTGAAGAATATGAACCGCATGTAGAAAGAGGCGGGGTTATTTATGCAGGTGTTGATTATGAAGCAATTCTCCGCGAAGCCGAAAAAGAAGCCGATGTAATTCTTTGGGACGGCGGCAATAACGATATGTCTTTTTACAATGCCGATGTAACTTTTACTGTTACCGATCCGCATAGACCGGGCCATGAAATGAGATACTATCCCGGCAATACAAGTTTAAGAATGGCCGACGCTGTTATAATAAATAAAATTGATTCTGCACCTGTTGAAGGAATTGCCGAAGTCAAAAGTAATATTCACAAAGTAAATCCAAATGCGATTGTTATTGATGCAGCTTCGCCAATCACTGTTGATAAACCTGAATTGATTACAGGGAAAAGAGTATTGGTTGTTGAAGACGGTCCAACACTAACTCACGGAGAAATGAAGTACGGAGCGGGAACCGTTATAGCGAATAAACTTGGTGCACTCGAAATTGTTGATCCAAGACCATTTACTGTAAAATCAATTTCCGATACATTCAAAAAATACCCGAACATTGGAATACTGCTTCCCGCAATGGGCTACGGAGATCAACAAGTTAAAGACCTTGAAGAAACAATTAACAAAACAGATTGCGATTCTGTTGTTATTGGTACACCGATAGACCTTGGTAGAATTTTGAAGATCAACAAACCGCATACTAGAGTAATGTATGAACTTCAGGAAGTCGGTCCCAACACTCTTGAATCTGTTTTGAAATCCAAGGGTATTATATGAACAAAATAGCAGTTGTTGCATTTGGCGGAAATGCGTTGCAACGTGCTAATGAATTGGGAACAATTGAAGAACAAGAAAAACATACTCTCGAAACCTGCGAAAGATTGATTGGTTTACTTAAAAACGGTTACGAACTTGTAGTCACACACGGCAACGGTCCGCAAGTTGGAAATATTATGCTTAGGAACGAAGCCGGGTATCAGCAATTCAAAATTCCCAAAATGCCCCTCGATATTTGCGTAGCCGATTCCCAAGGCGGAATCGGTTACATGATTGAACGACAAATGCGCAACGCACTCAATAATTATAAGATGAAAAAAAATGTTGTAGCTGTTATTACCGAAGTGCTTGTTGACATTGATGACCCCGCATTTAAGAATCCAACAAAACCTATTGGCCCTTATTACCTAAAAGAAGAAGCCGATCTTTTAGCTAAAACAAATAATTGGGTTTTTAAGGAAGACCCGCGCAAACGCGGCTGGCGGCGAGTTGTTGCTTCTCCAAAACCGATTGACGTGATGAACAACCAAGTTATAAGTGACTTGGTTGAAAAAGGTCATATTGTTGTCGGTGCCGGTGGCGGTGGAATTCCTGTTTATTGGCACAGCGATACCGGTTACCTCGAAGCAATTGAGGCGGTAATAGATAAAGATTTGGCTTCGGCGCTTCTTGCTCGCGAAATTAATGCCGAACGATTGTACATAATCACAGATGTTCCTAAAGTTTGCATTAATTTTAATAAACCCAATCAGCAGACTTTGGATAAATTAAATGCCGAAGAAGCTAAAAAATTATACGATGCCGGTGAATTCCCTGCAGGCAGTATGGGACCAAAAATATTAGCTGCAATTGATTTTGTAACAAACGGTGGAAAAGAAGCTATCATTACTTCGGAAGAAGAAATTGAAAATGAAAATTGCGGCACAAGAATTACTTTGTAACATTGATGATATGTTAGCGAAGTTTATTTTTGGCAATATCTTATTTGAATTTATTTGTAATTTGTTCTCAAGAATTAAACTTTCTTTACGCAAAAGAAAATAGTTTGTTGGAAATAAAAATATAGGTGAAAAATGGCAGTTAACATGAAAGGAAAAGATCTCATTTCTATTGCTGATCTTTCATTGGAAGAAGTATATGAAATTTTTGATGTTTCAAAAACATTGAAAGAAAAATTATATGTAGGCGAACCGCACCGTTTGTTGGAAGGAAAAACTATGGGTATGATCTTCGCTAAACCTTCAACAAGAACGCGCATTTCATTTGAAACCGGAATTTACCAGCTCGGCGGTTACGGTATGTATTTTAATCAAAATGATTTGCAGCTTGGAAAAAGTGAAAATGTTCATGATACAGCCAAAGTACTTTCTCGCTATTTAAACGCAATTATGATTAGAACATTTTCTCATCAAGATGTTCTTGACCTCGCTAAGTATGCATCAATCCCGGTAATAAACGGATTGACTGATTTATTGCATCCTTGCCAGGTTTTGGCCGATTTATTTACAATTCTTGAAAAGAGAAGAAAACTTGAAGGATTAAAATTAGCATATGTTGGCGACGGCAATAACATGGCTCATAGTTTATTAAACGGTTGTTCGAAAGTCGGGATGAATATTTCGATTGCTTCACCGTCGGGCTACAAACCTGTAAAAGAAATTGTTGAACATGCACAGCAAAACGCAAAATACATGGGCAGCAAGGTTGAAATACTTGACGATCCAATAGCGGCAGTGAAAGATGCAGATATTGTTTACACTGATGTTTGGGCAAGCATGGGTCAGGAAAAAGAAGCCGATGAAAGAAAGAAAAAATTTATGGGATTCCAAGTAAATCCAGAATTAGTTAAAAATGCCAAAGAGGATTATTTATTCATGCATTGCCTGCCTGCCCACCGCGGCGATGAAGTTGTTGATGAAGTAGCAGATTCACCAAACTCGGTAATTTTCGATGAAGCTGAAAATCGTCTTCACGTTCAAAAGGCTATAATGGCTTTAGTAATTTAATTTATTAAATCGCAGCGCAGATTTGCAATCTGCGCTTTTGTATAAAGAGAAAAATAAGTTGGAAACAATTCTTAACATTTACCTTGTAATCGATAATAATTTGGTTGTTACCTTTAAAGCAAAAGCATACGAGAAAGAAGGAAGTGACGAAGACAAAATCAAATTCTTGAAAGAGAACGCACGTAAAGATTTTTCAACGGCTTATTCGTTCGACGCGCCGCGCAATAAAAAAGGTGAGTTGATGAAATACTCACACTTCGCAAAATTTGAAAAACAGGGTATGCAATTCAGACTATTTGAAGATATCTTTGAAAAATTTAACTTACCTCATAACCCGTTAGTATGTGTTACCCCGGTTGTAAACGGTGAAATCCTAAGTCAATTCTAAATATTTTGTTTGGGACATGAAGAATTTGAATTATTCTTTTGTTGCATTTATAAATATGCAAAAGTAAATTCGAATGCCAATAATAAGGAGTATTCATGCCCATATTAAAAGATTTTAAAACCATTCCGCAATTATTCTTTTTTATTACAAAAGAATTTGGAAAAGGTTATCAACGGCCGGTTTTCAAAAATAAAATAAATAATCAATGGGTTGATATTAGTTATGAACAATTCTTTACAAATACTGAAAATTTAGCGCTTGGTCTATCCGCTCTTGGGGTTAAACACGGAGATAAAGTTTCCATAATTTCAGAAAACCGCCCGGAATGGTCTTACAGCGATATGGCTATACTCGGAATTGGAGGTGTTAATGTTCCTTTGTATCCAATTTCTACTTCAGATACTATAGAATTTATTTTGAATAATTCGGAATCGGTTGGAGTTATTGTCTCTAATTCGTTTCAGCTTAATAAAGTTCTTAAAATAAGAAGCAACTGTAAAAATCTTAAGTTCATCATTGTTCTAAACAATGAAGACAGGGGAAATGAAAAAGGAGTTTATTCTTTAAAAGAAATCCAAGAAAGAGGTATCGAATTCAAAAAATCCAATCCTAATTTTTTTGAAGAAAGTATAAATCTTAGTCAAGAAAATGAATTGTGTACAATCATCTATACTTCGGGCACGACAGGAGAACCAAAAGGAGTGATGCTTACACATAAAAATATTATTTCGAATGTAAAAGCAGCCCACGAAATATTTGATATCGGTTCGACGGATATATTTTTATCGTTTCTTCCTTTGTGCCATATATTCGAAAGAATGGCCGGTTATTATACGGCTCTTTCCGGCGGCTGTATGATTGCCTATGCGGAAAGCATAGAAAAAATTGCATCGAACATGGAAGATATAAAACCGACAATAATGACCGCAGTCCCGCGTTTGTTCGAGAGGATGTATTCAAAAATAAAAAAGAATGTTGAAAGCCAGCCGGATAAGAAACAAAAAATATTTAATTGGGCTATTGAACTTGGTAAAGAATATCAATCAGCAAAAAAAACTGGTCAGCCAATTCCAATATTTCTAAGTCTGAAACACAAACTTGCCGATAAACTTGTTTTCCATAAGCTAAGAGAAAAAACCGGGGGACGGTTAAGATTTTTTATTTCCGGCGGCGCTGCCTTGGCTAGGGAGTTAGGAATATTTTTCGAGTCAGCCGGTATTTTAGTTATTGAGGGTTATGGGTTAACCGAGTCTTCGCCAGTTATTGCAGCCAACAGAGTAAATGATTATAAATTCGGAACCGTTGGAAAAGTAATGCCGGGTGTTGAAGTTAAAATCGCCAAAGACGGTGAAATACTCGCGCACGGTCCGAACATCATGCAGGGTTATTATAAAAATAAAAAGGAAACAGAGGAAACGATAAAAGACGGCTGGCTCCATACAGGCGATATCGGAGTATTTGATGCCGAAGGTTTTTTAATTATCACCGACCGCAAAAAACATCTTTTCAAAACTTCAGGCGGCAAATATATTGCTCCGACCCCGATTGAAAATATGTTCTTGGCAAGTAAATATATCGAACAGTTTATATTGATAGGTGATAGAAGAATGTTTTTAAGCGCTTTGATTGTTCCCGATTATGAAGCACTAAAAGAATATGCTGATGCTAATAGAATTCAATATAAAAATGTTGAAGAACTTGTACAGATGAAACAAATTTACGAAATGCTTGATAAGGAACTTGATCAATTCCAGAAAAAACTTGCGAACTTTGAGCGTGTTAGAAAATTTGCAATACTTGATAAACCTTTCTCAATTGAAACGGGCGAACTAACTCCAAAGCTTTCTGTTAAAAGAAAAGTTATTGAAGAACGCTACAAGGATTTGATTGAGGATATGTACAAGGGTCTTGAATCCTAACCTTGTTGAAAAGTTACAATTAATTCTTGCTCATTATAGTGCTCTTGATCTTTTGCGTCGATCAAGAGCATGAGCTCGCCTCGATGAAGCCGTGCCTGCCTCGCCTTACAGTCGAGGCGAAGCGGGTAAGAATAAAAGCAAGAGAAGCATATAAACTTGAGTAGTGCCTCAGTTTGAAGATTGGTTAAACAACATAAGTCATTCCCGCATGCTTTTAGCGGGAATCTATTTATGGATGCCCGATAAATACATTCGGGCATGACAGTTAAATTGAAACTGAGATACTACCGAAACTTGCTGATTGACAAGTGTTGAAATATTCTTTCTTATAATTACTGATTTTTCGAGTGTGCATATTATGCTGTAATTTCCACACTTGACAATATAAGTTATAATATTTAAGTTGTTTCGGGGTTGATAAATAAAGTTGCTGAATGGTGCTGTTGGTTGCTGTACTAAAATTAAATTTCACATGCCCCTTTGAAACACTTCCTTGACGGTTCTTGAACCGCTAAGAAACCCAAAACGGCTTTTTGCATTTACCGTAAGCCAAGTACTGAAAATATATTTTCCTTTACCGAATAAATACATTTCCTTCCCTATTGTGGAAGAGTCCAAAAACAGCTGGTTGAAAAATTATTGTTGGCTGCTGCAAAAAAACATTCTGAAAATACACGGAGTTATTAAATGAAAACAATTCATTTGATCTTGATTTTATTTTGTGTTGAATTATATGCGCAAGATGGGTTAACACTTTTAACAACTGTGCATGGTGAAAAAGCCGGCGACGCATTTTCTTTTGTAGATGCCATTGGAGATGTGAACGGAGATGGATTCGATGACTTTATAGTTGGCGGAAGCAGCGGTGAATATGTTAAACTGTATTTTGGTGGTTCACCGTTCGATACCCTTGACTGTTTAAGATTTGTTAAGGGTACATGGAGAAGAGTTAGTGCTTCCGGCTGCGGAAAAGGAGATTTGAACGGTGACGGATATAACGACTTCGTAATCAACACAGCTTATTTTGTAGATGATTATAGGGTGGAGATATACTACGGAGGAAAAGACAAGAAGATTTACGATAATCCAGATTTAACAATAACAAATAACGGCTGGTATTACGGTTTTAGAGGGAGAGCAATAAATGGGGACTTGAACGGTGACGGGTATGATGATCTGGTAATAAGTGCGCCCATGGATGATTATGATGCTCATGGAAGAGTTTATATTTATTACGGTGATAAAGAAATGGACACAGAATGCGATGTGTTTTTAGAAGGCAAGGAGCCATTTGATATGTTTGGCAGCTCGGTTTCAAACGTTGGTGATGCAAACGGGGATGGGTATGATGATCTGTTAATTGGAGCTCCGCAAGAATTAGCGGGAGGCAGACCCGGTAAAGCTTATTTACTATATGGCGGGAATGATATAGGATTTAATAATAGCGTAGAATTTGTAGGGACTGATAGCATTAAAGGTGATTACGGAATGTTTGTATCAGGTTTGGGAGATATAAACGGCGATGGGTTTATGGATTTTGGAATTGCTTCCTGGGATTATGTTGATATTTTTTTAGGTAAAGCGGACTTTGATATTAATAAAGTATTTTTGAGATATTATGGTGATGAATATGTGTTTATTGGCGGATTAAATGATATTAATAACGATAAGTATGATGATTATGTAATAACATCAAGTACACTAAAAGTCTATTTAGGGAAAACCATCCCTGATACAATTCCAAGAATAAATCCATCGTTTTGGGGGCGACCTGTACTATCTCTTGGTGATATCAATGGTGATAATAAGAAAGAAATTGCTGTAGGATATTCCTATGGTGAGTCTCCAATCGGTTTGGTAAATATTTATATGTATGATAAGCTAAATTCTATCAAAGACACAAACAATACAAATCTAATTGGAGATTATAAGCTAACTCAGAATTATCCGAACCCTTTTAATCCATCAACCGTTATTAGTTATAATATCCCATCTGCCGGTTATGTAACTTTAAAAATTTATGACATCCTTGGAAGAAAAGTAGCGACGCTTGTTGACGAGTATAAACAACCCGGCAGTTATAGCCACTTGTTTTTAACAAAGAATTTTAATCTTTCGAGCGGTGTATATTTTTATATAATCACTGCTGGGAAATATACGCAATCCCGCAAAATGATTTTATTGAAATAAACTTTTTTATTGGAGCAAACATGTAAGTTCAATATGTAATCTCGTTAGTTAGGAATGAAAAATGATAAATATTCCGGCAATAACCGGGATGGAAAATCAACTAACCAACAAACAAAACAAGGAAAGGAGTTATGGAACATGAATGTTTATTTCCCATTAAAGTATCCTTATTGATTCTTATTGTGCTGTTACTGGGTGCTGCTCAATTTTCTTACGCACAAAAGACGCGTAAAGTATCTTTTTCAAAATCGTCTTTAGAAACGAATATCATTAGTGCTGAAGATGGAACCGAATATCAAAAGATAAACATCAAAGAACTACAATTAACAGGTGAGCCTGGTCAGCCGAATCTACCAGTTAAATATCTTCGTTTTCTTATTCCGCCTAATCAAGATGTTGCAAATATCGTTGTCAATGTTAAAACAAGTGAAGTTATTAAACTTTCGAAAAAGATTTTCCCTTCGCAACCGGATATTCCTACATCGATAGATTATCAGGGTAATGAATTTGTTAAACCCGATCCCAATGTTTATGATTCGGATAAACCCTTTCCAGAGGAACTTATAAGTGTAAAACGTGACGGTTACTTCGACGGCAGAAATCATATTGTAACTTTGGAAATTTATCCTGTATGTTATTATCCCAAGTTGGACTATGCTGAATTCTATTCTGAAATAGAATTTTCTCTTGAAATGAAAAGCTCCTCAAAACAATTACTTAAAACTCCGAACAGGAAAGAAAAGTATGATAAACTGTATGAAAATGCTTTAAGGCATTTAATTGATAACGATGAAGATATTTCTATATTTAGTACCCCAAGATTGAACAAAGGTGCTTCCGTTACAAGCGGTCCGCTTCCGGCTTACGAATATGTTATTATTACAACAAGTTCACTCTCTTCAAGTTTCAGCAAATTTATAAATTGGAAAAGAAGGAAGGGCTTGGATATCGGTCTGGTAACAGTAGAACAAATTAGTGCTAATTATACAGGAGATTTAACTTCAGGCATTAATGACGAAGCAGGTAAAATTAGAGAATACTTGAAAGATTCTTATGGAGATGGTACAGTCTGGGCGCTTCTTGCTGGAGATTATTCGGTAGTTCCTATTAGATATGGCTGTGGAGGCAATAATATCTGGTCAAGTGCTGTAGGTTGTGAGTATACAAATGATTACAAAATTCCTACGGATTTATATTTCGCCGATTTTGATGGTGATTGGGATGTTGATGGCGCAGACTTGATTGATGGTATAGTAAGATATGGTGAGGCAGGAGACGATAATCCAGAATATGAATCAGAAATATTTGTTGGAAGACTACTTTGTTCTAGCTCAACAGATATAGTGAACTGGACGGAAAAAGTACTTAAATATGAGCAAAACCCCGGTAACGGAAATACGGCTTATTTAACAAGATCATTAATGAATGAAGCCGACGAAATGCAATATCTCAATCAAGCCGAGTCTGTTTCTGATTATTTGCCTTCTATTTTTGATGGAGGTGACGATGTTATTTTAAGAGAACTACCTTCTGCTTACAGTTCAGCTCCCACATATCCTACAGGTGCAGACGTAATAACCCAGTTCAATAATAATATCTATGGATTATGGAGTTGGTTCAACCACGGTTCGCCTGTCGGTATTACTGCCAAACAAACTTACTATGAAGGTACGCCGCGATACCTTTTGACTACACTCGATAGTTATAGTTTTCAAACTCCGGAAACCGGGAATGGTTTAGATAATCTTAACAATAAAGATTATCCTGCAGTAGTTTATTCCATTTCTTGTACTATAACTCCATTCGACGATCATAACCCTTGCAACTGGTATAATGAGTATAGAAATATGGGTGAAGGATTTACGGTTATGGGCCAATATGGAGGTCCCGCCTTGCTTGGTAATACAAGAAACGGATTGCTTTTAGATTCTTACCAGCTCTATTGGGAATTTGCAGAATTAATAGATAATGGCAATACCAATCTTGGACTTGCTGAAATGGTATCCAAGAGCACAGTTGGTCATCACTATCTGAGTTACAGTCATAATTTGATTGGTTGCCCTGAAACAAGGTTATGGACAGCAACGCCGTCATCATTCGGCGGTACATCTGTAACCGATAACGGAAATAGTATAAGCATAAGTACCGGCGGTATAAGTAATTGCAATATTGTTGCATGCAGTATCGATAATGGAGCAACTTATTTTTCAGAAGTAGAAGGTTCGAGTGCCACATTTACTACTGCTGTTCGTCCGTTATATATAACAATTACAAAATCCAACTATTTACCGTTTATAGGTATTACAGGTGGGACCATTTCAAGCAGCATTACATTTACCGGTTCGTTGAAAGTTCTTGGTAATTTAACTGTAAATAATGGAGCTACACTAACATCCGACCCCGGTACTATACTGACTTTTACCAACGGCGCATCTTTAAATGTTGGTTACTATGGTTTATTAAATGCCAACGGTACAACATCATCTCCTATAACATTTGATTTTGTTTCACCGAATTCAACAACGGAAAACGGCATAAAATTTACGACAAGCAGTGCGATGGGCACTATTAATTGCTGCCAAATCCGCAACGCTTACCGGGGCATTTATCAAAACGGTGTTAGTATAAATGTAACCAACACGGCAATAAGCGGCTGCTACAACGGAATTTATTTATCCGGTTCCTCACCAACTATTCAGTACTGTAACATACATGATAATACGAACGCTGGCATTTACTTAATTAATTATTCCTCCCCATATCTATATAATAATTATATGACCAATAATTACTATGGGGTCTTCTGTTCGACTAGTTCAAATCCGAAATTCGGCAACAGCAGCACTCAAGGTAAAAATGGTTTAACAAATAATTATTGCGGTGTGTATTGTTATAATAATTCGTTGCCGGTTCTTGGTAAAAGTTCACCTCTTGACGGAGGTTATAATAACTTAGTAAATGCAGCACATAATATTAACAACGCATCTTCAGGAACTGTATATGCTCATCATGTTTGGTGGGGTACAACAACGCCTGCAAATTTCAAGATTTACGGAAGTGGAACAACCTCTTACACGGATTATTTAAGTTCAAGCGTAACAATTAGTCCGGCACCGCCGTTAAGTAAAGCCGGGGGAGGATTATATGCTTCGGAGAGCAGTGAAATTCCCATGTTATCCGAACTTGATAAAGCATATGAATTAGTTTCATCAAATAATTTGAGCGAAGCAAGAGCAGTGTGCTTGAACCTAATAAATAATTACCCGGATTATTCGGTTTCCTACAATGCCTTAAACTTGCTGAAGGAAACATATACTGATAAAGAAACAACAAGTAAGAGTAATATTTATGGAACATTGTTCAGAGAAAAAGGCAATAAAGATTTATACGCAATGGCCGGTTTGATATTATCCGATATAGACAAGGAAAACAAACTGAAACGTATTGATGAAGTGATTGAGAAATACAAAGGAGAAAGTATAATAGAACTGGCTTTGTTCGATAAGTTTGTTTATTACTACTTTGAAATGGAAAATGAAAAAAGTGCAAGAGCTATATCTGATGAATTAGATGCACAATTTCCCAAATCAGTAGGCGCAATTGAGGCACATAAAATACTTGGAGACGAAGAGTATCTTAAACTTAATTGGGAGTTACAACCAGAAACGGATACAACAAAACAAGTTACGGAGGCAAACAAATTTGTTTTGAATGATAACTATCCAAACCCTTTCAATCCTACAACAACAATTAGCTACAGTTTGCCTGAAGCAGGAAATGTTCAGATAAAAATATATGATGTGCTCGGCAGGGAATTAGCAAAACTTGTAGATGAAATAAAAAGTGCGGGTAAACATACTGCTGCCTGGAACGGCAGCGATAATGCATCGGGAATTTATTTTTATACAATTACTTTTAACAATCAAACGTTGTACAAGAAGATGCTGATGATTAAGTGACATGTCACTTGATTAGAAATCCCTCTTGTCCCGCTTCGTTTCTTGAAACGGACAGTTTTTTGCGGGATAGATGTACATATTGTATTGCTTGAGCAGAAATCCCGCTCGCCTCGATTCAATAAGTAGATCGAGGCGAAGCAGGAAGTATTTTTTCGGGATTAATGTGCATTATGTATTGCATTATTAGAAATCCCACTTGTTCCGCTTCGTTCCTTGAAGCGGACAATTTATTGCGGGGTTGATGAGTAAGTAAAATATCGATTAGATGTTTTTAGTATTCCAGCCCCGGACAAAAAAGTTTGGGGCTGGATAAACTTATAAATCGACTTTCAATATCCGGTTTTCCACCCAATTCATATCAGTGATTTTTACTATATTTGTCGGCAATTAAAAACAATTTCCGGTTAAATCTTGAGTAAAGAAAAAATACTTGTAACTTCCGCGTTACCGTATGCAAACGGTAAAATACATCTTGGGCATTTAAGCGGGGCATATCTGCCCGCCGATATTTACGTGCGTTATAAACGCTTGAAAGGGGACGACATTATTTATATCTGCGGTTCGGATGAACACGGTGTTCCGATTACAATTACTGCTGATAAAGAAAATGTAAAACCTAATATCATTATCGACCGTTTTCACGAAGCAAATAAAAAAGCGTTCGAAAAATTTGGAATGAGTTTCGACATTTACTCGCGTACCAGTATCCCTGTCCACCACGAAACATCGCAAGTGTTTTTCAAAAGTTATTACGATAACAGTCTGCTTGTAGAAAAGAAATCGATGCAGTTTTACGACGAAAAGGCAAAAATGTATTTGCCCGATAGATATGTTGAAGGAACATGCCCGCGCTGCGGTTACGAAGAGGCGCGCAGCGATGAATGCGAAAAATGCGGTTCTTTGTACGACCCTTCGGAATTAAAAAATCCTAAAAGTAAAATTACAGGCCAAACACCTGTACTTAAAGAAACATCGCATTGGTATTTCCCGCTAGGCAAATTCCAGGAGCGGCTTGAAAATTACGTTAAAGAGTTGGATGAAAAATACGGGTGGAAGGAAAATGTTCTGCAATACTGCCGCGGCTGGTTTAAAGACGGATTGAAAGACCGCGCTTATACACGCGATTTGGATTGGGGAGTTAAAGTACCGTTGGACGGCGCCGAAGGTAAGGTTTTATACGTTTGGTTCGAAGCAGTGCTCGGCTATATCTCTGCAACAAAAGAACTTTCCGAAAAAAGAAATCAACCTGATTTATGGAAGAAATATTGGCAGGATGTAAATACAAAATATGTGGCATTCATTGGCAAAGACAACATTGTTTTCCACACAATTATTTTCCCTGCTATGCTTATGGCGTGGAATGATTTCAACAATGACAAATACGTACTTCCGCAAAATGTTCCTGCAAACGAATTCCTGAATTTCGAAGGAAAGAAATTTTCAAAATCGCGCGGATGGGGAATTGATGTTGACGAGTTTCTCGAAATATTTCCGCCCGATCCCCTGCGTTATACTCTGGCCGCAAATCTTCCTGAAAATAAAGACACTGATTTTTATTGGAAAGAATTTCAAGGAAGAAATAACGGAGAACTTGCAGATATCCTTGGTAATTTTATCAATCGAACTTTCACTTTTGCATTCAAACATTTTGAAGGAGTTGTGCCCGAAGCTAAAAATCTTGAAAGCATTGATGCTGAAATGCTTTTAACTTTGGAAAATTACCCGGCAAAAATCGGCGGACTTATAGAAAAATATAAAATTAAAGATGCCGTTTTCGAGATGATGAATCTGGCCCGTGCAGGCAATAAGTATTTTAACGATTCAGAACCGTGGAAGTCGGTTAAAACTGATAAAGAAAAATGCGCAAATACTATTAATATTTGTCTCAGAACAATCTTTACTCTTGCAGAAGTTTTTGAGCCGGTTGTTCCTTTCTCAGCAGAAAAGATTTTGAAGATGTTAAATATCGATAAGAAAGAAATGCCCGATTGGTATTCGTGCGGTAAATTCAACTTCAAGCAAAATCATAAATTAAATGAATCGGAAATTCTTTTTACAAAGATCGAGGATAAAGTGATAGATGAATTGGTTAATAAACTTGGATCGGCTGATGAACAATCAAAAGAGGTTAGCGATGAAATAACAATTGATGATTTTAAGAAAGTTAAACTTAAAGTCGCTAAAATATTACAAGCCGAAAGAGTTCCGAAAAGTGAAAAGCTTTTAAAACTGCAAGTTGATTTGGGAACTGAACAAAGGCAGGTTATTGCCGGTATTGCAAAAAGTTATCAGCCCGAAGAACTTATCGGCAAAAGAATATTGATGGTGGCTAATCTTAAACCCGCAAAACTTTTTGGTCTAGATTCACAAGGAATGATTTTGGCGGTTGATACAGATAGCGAAGGAAAAGTAAATCTCATCAGTATTGACGAAAGTATCAAGCTTGGCACTACTGCAAAATAAACGGGGAAATTATCACAGAGTATATGAATTCTAAATCGAAGAAACGTTCGCCCCGCAATAGAACCATTGATGTTTCAAAAAAGGAAATTGCCGAGTTTTCTAAAAAACTTATTAAAATTGACAGCCCGGTTAAAATTGATTCGATAATCAATAAAACAATTAATCAAAATCTATTTGATGTTCTTGATTTTCTACCGGATAATTTTGTTGATCTTTTAATAATTGATCCGCCGTACAATCTTCAAAAGTATTTTAATACTACTCGTTTCGCTAAAAAGTCCGTCGAAGAATATGCCAAATGGAGTGATGTTTTTGTTTCCAAATTAAAAAGAACATTAAAAAAGAATAGTACAATTTATTTTTGTTCGGACTGGCATACATCCATTTCCGTGCAAATGGTATTAAATAAACATTTTAAGATTCGTAATAGAATAACATGGGAGCGCGAAAAAGGAAGGGGATCGAAGTTAAATTGGAAAAATAATTCCGAAGATATTTGGTTCTGTACAAATTCAAATAAATATACTTTTAATTCGGAGCGCGTTAAAATAGCTAGAAGAGTAATCGCTCCTTATAAAGATGAGAACGGATCACCAAAGGACTGGGAAAAAAATACTAACGGTGATTTTAGATTAACATATTCATCAAACTTATGGAACGATATTTCGATACCGTTTTGGTCTATGCCGGAAAATACAGATCACCCAACGCAGAAACCGGAAAAATTAATCGCGAAATTAATATTAGCAAGCTCTAACAAAAACGATATAATTCTGGATCCTTTTCTCGGTTCGGGAACAACATCCGTGGTTGCTAAAAAGCTTGGGCGCAATTTTATAGGTATTGAAGTAGATAAATACTACGCTTGTCTTACTGAAAAACGTTTGACAAATGCGGGAACCGACAAGCAAATTCAAGGTTATAATTACGAGGTTTTTTGGGAACGAAACACTAAACCATTTCCGGTTAAATAGAAGGTAAATGTTTTTCTATTAAACACATTTCTTGATTTTCAAAACAGCTATGCATAAAATAGTAAGCAAAATTATTCTATAATGGAGGAAACACTGATGCTCGTAAAGAGACTTCTGATGATCGTAATAACATCAATTTTTATACTTTCAGCATGCACCCCCGAACATTCAAAAATAATAGTTGCCGAGTTTGATAAGACATCTATTACCATGGGTGAATTCGAAACTTCCTATTCTAAGAACCTCGGTGGCCCAAATAATGTTAAAAACGATTCCTTGGAAGCGCTTAAGAAATTTTTAGACCTTTACGTTAACTATAAAATGAAATTGCGTGATGCATTTGTCCGCGGATATATGAACGATCCGGGCATGCAAAAAGAAATCTTGGATTATAAAGCCAATATAGGAAGTACACTCTTTCTGGAAGATTCACTTTATGAGCCCGCGTTAAAAAATTTATATGAAAAAAGGAAAGTAGAATTGCGCGCATCGCATATTTTCTTGGTGCCCGATACTTCCATGAACGAGACACAAGCTAATAGTCTTGCAAAAAGCATTATTGATAGTTTAAAAAATGGCGGGAATTTTGGAAGCTTCGCGAAAAAATATTCTAAAGATAATTACACAAAAGATATAGGCGGAGATGTATATTATTTTACAGCCGGTCAAATAGCAGCATCAAAATTAGAAGATGCAATTTACAGTTTGAATGTTGGTGAGATTTATTCTGAACCTGTTAATTCGGGTTTTGGTATTCATGTAATTAAGCTTACGGATAAATTGGAAAGAAAACCAGCAGTTCAAGCCCAGCATATTTTAGTTTCTTTAAGAGATAGTACCGGCAAACCGTTAACTGACACAACAGCAGCATTTGCAAAAATTATGGATATAAAAAAGAAAGCTGAAGCAGGTGAAGATTTCGGCGAATTAGCTTTAAAATATTCGGATGACCCGGGCTCCGCAAAAAAACAAGGTGATCTCGGAACTTTTGCACGCGGAAGAATGGTTCGCGAATTTGATGCTGTAGCTTTCTCTCTTAACAAAGATGAAATCTCCAAAGTAGTTAGAACTCAATTCGGCTACCATATTATTAAACTAAACGATATTAAAACAATTCCGACTTATGATGAAGAAAGAGAATCACTCCGAGACATTTACAAGAAAACAAGGTATAAGAATGACTATGCTGCTTTAATTGAAGGATTAAAAAATCAATTCGGGTTTAAAAAGTATGATCCGACTTTTGAAAAAGTATATTTGAATTTAGATTCTCTAAAAATTGGTCAAGATTATCGATCAAGTTATTTTCATAAAGAATTTGGCGGTTTGGAATTATTCACAGTCAATGAAAAAAAATATGCAGTTGATAGTCTGATCAATTTTATTCAAACAAAAAATATTAATCTCGGAAGGAAAGTGGATAAGAATGCATTCGGCAATGCTTATAACCAATACGAAGCTGAAATGATTCTTAAAGAAAAAGGATTGGTGTACGATAAGAATAATCCAGAATTTGCCAAACTTATTGCTGAATACGAAGATGGAGTTTACTTATTTAAAATACTTGAAGATGAAGTATGGTCCAAAATAAATATAGACAGCAACATGATCGCCGAATATTGGAAGAATAATAAGGAAGACTTTAAATGGGGCGATAGGGTTGAACTCAAAGCTATATTTGTCAACAAAGATTCGTTGATAAATACAATATACGGTGAAATTAACAATGGGAGCGATTTTGATTCTTTGTACTCTAAATATAATGTAGCTTCTGTTACAAAGGATATTAATGGGTTGATGGACGTTAATACAAATGCCTTTACACAAAATACAATCACTATAAAAAATATCGGAGAAGTAAGCAGACCATTTCATTACCAAAACGGTTGGGCAATTGTAAAACTTATAAATCGTGAACCATCAAGAATCAAAAATTTTGAAGAAGCCAAGGCAGAAGCAGCCAGCGCTTTGCAGGAAAGAGAAACAAAAAGGTTAGAAGAAGAGTATATCAATAAATTAAAATCAGTCTATAAGCCGGTTTATTATTATGACGAGTTGCAAAAAGCATTCAAAAACTAAATACATGGTTATTTTTCTTCCTTTATTGCTGACTGTTTGCTCTGAAGAAGAAAAGAAATCTAAAAGTATTGTCCAGGTAAACGATGCCGTGCTTACGGAAGAAGTCTTAAATGCAGCAATTGAAGGTGAAGGAAAAAATAACCGTTTCAAAGAAGAATACATAAATAATTGGATAAAAACGGAAGTTCTTTATGTGGAAGCAGTTGATGAAGGTGTATTGAAAGAGAATGAATTCAATTCAATAATAGAACAAAGCAAAAAGAATCTTGCTGTTTCGCTTTATCTTAAAAAACTGTTAGATGAAAACCAAATTATTCCAACTAATGAAGAACTATTAAAGTATTTTACAGAGCAAACTGATGATTTCAAATTGGACGACGATGCATTCAACTATAATATTTGTGATTTCGACAACTTTGATAAAGCTGTCCAGTTCCGATCGATTCTTTTAGAAAGTGATTGGAATAAAGCTATAAGCGCATTTAGAGAAGATATAGATTTAGTAAACAGTGCTAACAACCAATTAAAGTTGGGTTATTTAATGCAGCCGCAAATTTTATTTAATGCGGTAAATACTTTGTTGCCGAGTGAAGTCTCTATTGTTCTTCAGACCGGTACTAATAATTATACGGTAGTGCAATTGATAGAAAAATATAATAAAGGTGATATACCACCTTTCGAGGCTGTAAAACAAAAAATAAAAGATCAATTCATTATTCTAAAACAAAAAGAGTTTATTCAGAACCATATTAAAAGACTCGTTGAAGATCACAACTTAGAAATTAAAAGGTATCAGTAATGAAAAAATATTTTGCAGTTTTAATGTTTGTGTTTATTTCTATAAATGCCCAGGAAGTCATAGATAAAATTGTTGCCGTAGTGGACAATGAAATTATACTTCAATCGGAATTGGATTTCCGCGTGGCAATGGAAGCTACTCAAAAGAATTTGGACCCGAAGGAACCCCGTTTGCGCGAAGCAATTTTAAACCAGTTGATGGAAGAAAAATTACTATATGCTCAAGCTGAACTTGATTCAGTTGTTGTTAAGGATGAACAAGTGACTGAAACGCTCGATAATCAAATGCGTTATATGACTCAACAATACGGTTCTCAAGAACGAATAGAGCAGATGTACGGAATGCCAATTGAAAAAATTAAAAGAAGTCTGCGGGATGATACAAGAAAAAGTTTGATGGCTCAGATGGTTCAGCAAAAGAAATTTGGAGAGTTGCAGACATCCCGGAAAGAAGTAGAAGAATTTTACTCCAGCTATAAAGATTCGCTTGGGGTTGTTCCCGAGAAATATGATATCGCCCATATATTTCAAAATCCAAAAACCGGCGAACGAATTAAAAATAAAGCACTCACTCTTGTTAAATCAATTCTTGATACATTAAAAAAAGGAGCTGACTTTGCCGAGCTGGCTAAAAAGTATTCCGACGACCCCGGTAGTGCAGCTCAAGGCGGCGATTTAGGATTTGCTAAACGGGGAGTATTTTTGCCGGAATTTGAAGCAACGGCATTTGCTTTGGCACCAAATCAAATCTCAAACGTTGTTGAAACTCAATTTGGATATCATATAATTCAATTGATTGAAAGAAGGGGTGAATCGATACATGCAAGGCATATTTTGATTAAACCCAAGGCAGACGATCAGGCTGATCTTCAAGCTATTGAATTTCTCAGCGATTTACGCGACAGTATTACTAAAGGGATAAATACTTTTGAATATTATGCAAAGAAATACAGTGACGATAAAGAGTCGGCAAAATACAATGGTGATCTTGGAATTTTCGAAACAAGTCAATTGGAAAAACCGGTACTAGATCAAATATATAAATTGAAAGTCGGTGAAATTGGATATCCGAAAAGAATGGACTTGGATCGCTTCAATTACGGTTATCACATTCTTAAATTGAAGCAAAGAATACCTGAACATAAAGCAAATCTTGAACAGGACTTTAATGAAATTAAAAGACTTGCCGAATACTACAAGAAACAAAAATTGTATGCTAAATGGATGGAAGAGTTAAAAGGAAGAATATTTTGGGAAACGAGATTATAGAACAATAAAAGTTTTATCTAGTATTTATACTGAAAAGAAATGGAGAATAATTGACTGATATTAAAAGCGCTAATGATGTTGAATTGGTTGAAAAACTTTCATCTTCAATCGGTCAAATAAAAAATGAAATAGCAAAAGTAATTGTTGGCCAGGAGCAAATTATTAATGATCTTCTGATTAGCCTTCTATCGCAAGGACATTGTTTATTAGTTGGTGTACCCGGTCTTGCAAAAACACTTCTTATAAAGACTTTAGCCGAAGTACTTGATTTAAAGTTCAGCCGTATTCAATTCACTCCCGATTTAATGCCGAGCGATATTACCGGAACTGAAATAATAGATGAAGATGCAGTTACAAAGAAACGAGATTTCCGGTTTATACGAGGACCGATCTTCGCAAATATTATTTTAGCAGATGAAATAAACCGTACACCGCCCAAAACACAAGCAGCTTTGTTGGAATCAATGCAGGAGCATAAAGTTACAGCGGCAGGTATTTCGCATAATCTTGAAGAACCATTTTTCGTTTTGGCAACTCAAAACCCGATTGAGCAGGAAGGAACATACCCGCTGCCCGAAGCTCAGCTTGATCGTTTCATGTTCAATCTGTGGCTTGATTATCCTACATTCGATGAAGAAATACAAATTATTAAAACAACGACAAGTGATTACAAACCACAGCTTAAAAAATGTATTGATGCAAAAAATCTTATAATATTCCAAAATTTAATTAAGCGAGTTCCTATTGCCGATAATGTTATTCAATACGCCGTGAATTTTGTTAAGAGTACAAGACCATCTGAGAATCATCAGCATTCTTTTGTAAAAGACTGGGTTAGCTGGGGCGCTGGTCCGCGTGCATCTCAATATTTAATTCTTGCAGCTAAAACAAAAGCTGTTTTTGAGGGAAGATTTACACCTTCAATAGATGATGTAAAACAATTTCTTATCCCGGTTCTTCGGCATAGAATTATTCCTAATTTTTCTGCAGAAGCCGATGGAATAAAATCTGTTGATATTATCAATAAGTTATTAACTATATTATAAGCAATTCAATTTTATCTCAAATAATCCCGGTTAAATTGATGAATAAAAGTTTTACAATCTTTTGTCTTATTACTATATCAGTATTTTTTTTATCATGTACAAAAAAAGAAGATACTCAGGTTCAACCTAAACCAAATTCGTATGGGCTTCTTGTTGATTCGTTAATAGAAGTTCACGGCACATTCGAGAAAAATCAAACTCTTTCGGATATACTTTTGCCTCACGGAGTTCCTCCTCAAACTATAAATAAAATTGCAGAAAATGCTAATGATATTTTCCCCGTAAGTAGTTTTAAAACTGGTGATGATTATTACATTTATGCTCAATGGGACACAGTTGAAACTTTACATTATTTCGTTTATGTACGCAATGCTGTCGATTATGTGGTATTCGATCTTCGTGATTCTATTAATGTTTATCACGGGAAAAAAGATGTAGTAATTAATGAGAGAGTAGTTTCTGGAGTTATTAAAAATTCGTTGTGGGCGACTTTTCAATCGCTTAATATCGATCCTGAACTTGGAATAAAACTTTCGGATATCTACGCATGGCAAATAGATTTTTTTAGAATTCAACCGAGTGATTCATTTAAAGTTATTTATGAAGAAACACTTGTAGAAGGTAATCCAGTGGGTATTGGTAAAATACTCGCTGCTAATTTCTATCATCAAAAAGAAAATTTTTATGCATTCCGTTTTGAAAAAGATGATGAAGCAAATTATTACGATGAAAAAGGAAATACTTTAAGAAAAGCATTTTTGAAAACTCCGCTGAAATTCAGCAGAATATCTTCCCGTTATTCCATGAAAAGATTTCATCCGGTTCTTGGTAGAGTCAAATCGCATCTTGGAACTGATTACGCTGCACCTACCGGAACGCCGATTATGTCTGTCGGCGATGGTGTTGTTCTTGAAGCACAGTATAAAAAATACAACGGTAATTATGTTAAGATTAAACATAATACTTTATACACTACACAGTATTTACACATGTCCAAAATTGCAAAAGGAGTTCGTCCCGGTACAAGAGTTAAGCAGGGGCAATTGATAGGTTATGTCGGCAGTACAGGTTTGGCAACGGGTCCTCATGTTTGTTTTAGATTTTGGAAAAAGGGAAGACAAGTTGATCATCTTCGAGAAAAAATTCCATCTGC
Source organism: Bacteroidota bacterium (assembly GCA_023397505.1). Lineage (GTDB taxonomy): Bacteria > Bacteroidota > Ignavibacteria > Ignavibacteriales > Melioribacteraceae > JAEWUC01. The sequence goes on from JAEWUC010000007.1 coordinate 378,736, forward strand.
CGAACCGATTGCTAAAAAATATATTAACGAGTTTAAGGAAGTTAAAGATTCTTTAATGAATAAATTAATCTCAATGGAATTCCGTCAACAATACACAGACCAATCTTAATATTTTTACACGGTTTTAATTATTTATAAAACGCATTCTCAATTATTTCGTTTTGAGTTTGCATATGTTTTTTAGTTGATCCGCTTGCCGGACTTGGGCTTTCAGGTCTTCCAATAAACCTTATATTTGATTTAAGTTCCTGCATATCGGAAATTTTGTGGCAAATGAAATTCCATGCCCCCATGTTTTGGGGTTCTTCCTGAACCCAAAATATTTCTTTAGCATTTATATATTTTGAAAATATTTCTTCCAATTCTTTTTTAGGGAAAGGATAATACTGTTCAATTCTGACCAGCGTAACGTCATTAATTTTATTGGCCTCTTTGAAATTCAAAAGTTCATAATAGATTTTACCGCTTGTAAGTAATATCCTTTTAACACCGGATTTATTTTTAAGCCGATCGTCAATTACTTCCTTGAATGTTCCTTCAGTAAATTCATTAATCGGGGAACGCGCAGCCGGTAAACGTAAAAGACTTTTAGGAGTCATAACAACTAACGGTTTTTCGGAAACATTGTACGCTTGTCTTCTAAGAAGATGGAAGTATTGTGAAGGAGTTGTAGGATTACAAACAAACATATTGTTTTCGGCGCAAAGAATTAAGAATCTTTCAAGGCGCGCGCTGCTGTGTTCGGGACCTTGTCCTTCCTGTCCGTGCGGTAAAAGCAATACAAGATTATTTGGTAACTGCCATTTTGTTTGTGATGCCGCAATAAAATTATCAATAATCACTTGCGCTCCGTTGGCAAAATCTCCGAATTGCGCTTCCCAAATAACAAGAGAAATTGGATCGGCTATACTGTAACCGAATTCGAAACCAAGAACTGCTGCTTCGGAAAGTAAACTGTCTAATGCTTCGATTTTTGCCTGGTTCTCCGAAATCATATTGAGTGGAATAATTTCTTCCTCGGTATTCATATCTGTTAAAATCAAATGGCGCTGGCTGAATGTGCCTCGCGCGCTATCCTGTCCGCTCAAACGAACCGGTATTCTATTAATTAAAAGGGAGCCGAATGAAAGGGATTCTGCAAATGCCCAATCTATTAATGCATCCCCGGTTAAGAATTCTCGGCGCTTTGAAATCTGTTTTTGAAGTTTTGGATTAACTGAAAAATTAGAAGGGAGGTTTGTTATTCCTTCAACAATTGTCGATAACATATCAAAAGTTACTTTACTGATTTTCTTGTCTTTAAATGATTTATAGTAATCTTGAGAGTAAGCAAGTGGTCTGTCAGGTTTAAATTCATATTTATTCTTTTTGTTAGTCTTTAGAGAATTTTCCAATCGATTTATAATATTATTTTCAAGTTCTGCAACTTCCTCAGCATTCATAATATTGTCGTAAATCAGTTTATCGCGATACAATTCTTTAACAGAACTATGTGATTTAATCATTTTGTACATAAGAGGTTGAGTATAAACCGGGTCGTCTCCTTCATTGTGACCATGACGCCTGTATCCAACAACATCTACAACAATATCTTTATGAAAATGCATGCGGTATTCGAATGCAAGTTGAATTACCCACAACGCTGCTTCAGGATCATCACCGTTAACATGAATAATCGGCGCTTGTATCATTTTGGCAACATCGGTAGCGTAAGGTGATGATCGCGCATCTTCAGGAGTAGTTGTAAATCCAATTTGATTATTAATGATAATATGAATTGTGCCGCCGGTTCTATATCCTTTTAGCTGGGAAAGATTTAGCGTTTCTGCAACAACACCTTGACCGGCAAATGCCGCATCACCGTGGAGTAAAACGGGAATAAATTTATTCCTTTCAATATCATTATTACGCGATTGCTTGGCGCGCGAAATTCCTTCAACAACTGGATTTACAAATTCAAGATGACTTGGATTTGGCGCTACCGTAACTTTGATTTCTTTTTCATTGAAGGTTTTATAAATGCCCGTTGCACCTAAATGATATTTAACATCCCCAGTTCCTTGCGGTGCATCAGGATCCACGTCCTCCTCAAATTCCGAAAATATTTTTTCGTAACTCTTACCAATGATATTTGATAAAATATTCAACCTTCCGCGGTGGGCCATTCCAAGAAGAATTTCCTGAACGTTTGAATCTGTTGCTAGTTTAAGTAAGTGATCGAGTATCGGAATAATAGTTTCATTGCCTTCAAGTGAAAATCTTTTGTGCCCAACAAATCTTGTGTGAAGAAAATGTTCGAAAGCTTCTGCAATTACAAGTTTCTCCATTATTCTTTTTTTCTGATCAATGTTGAATTTCGCTTTATTAAAAATCGGTTCCATCCTTTCCTGGAGCCATTGTTTTTCCTCTTGGTTTTGGATGTGCATATATTCTATACCGATTTTTTCGCAATATGTTTTGTGCAGAACATCAATTATTTCGCGGAGTGTCCCTGTTTCCATGCCCTGCAAGTTGGCTGTAATAAAAGGACGATCATAATCCCAAATTGTAAATCCATAAAATGCAGGATCGAGTTCTTTATTGTAACTGAATTTTTGTCCGAGCGGATTTAAATCAGCCAGAAGATGCCCGCGAACCCTGAACATATTTATTAATTGTAGAAGCAGTGCCTGTTTTTTGATGTGCTCGTTCTCGGCGGATTGCCCAATAATCTTAGAACTGGTATCAATACCCCAACCGATGGCTTTTTGCGGGATTGATAGGTCGTTAAATATATTCGTATAAAATTGTTCTTCGCCTAAAATTAGTTTGTCGATATATCCAAGGAATTCACCGGATTCCGCTCCTTGAATTATTCTATGATCGTATGTACTTGTTATGTTTAATATTTTACCGATACCGAGAGAAGCGAGGGAAGTTGGATGCAATGCTTTGAACTCCGAAGGATAATCAATAGAGCCGATAGCAATAATACATCCTTGTCCAGCCATTAATCTTGGAGTTGAAGAAACAGTTCCTATTCCGCCGGGATTTGTTAAAGTAATTGTTGAGCCTTGAAAATCAGCCGGCTCAAGTTTTCCATTCCGAGACTTATTGACTAAAATATTATAAGCATCATAAAACTCTTTGAAATTCATCTTGTCAGCGTTTTTTATATTCGGAACAATTAATGAACGTGTTCCATCTTTTCTTTCAACGTCCACGGCAATTCCAAGATTTACATACGTTCTTTTTATAAGATTTGGTTTACCGTCTATGTAAGCAAAAGAATTATTCATTCCGCTTATTCTTTTTGCCGATTGAACAACTGCATAAGCAACTATATGAGTAAATGATACTTTATCAAGCCCAACTTTTTTTAAGTATTGATTTATGATGATTCTATTTTCTTCCAGAAGTTTAACCGAAATTGTGCGTAACGATGTTGCAGTAGGTATTGCTAAACTTTCAGTCATATTCTCGATAATCTTAGCGCCAACCCCTGTAATCAATTGGGGAGAGTTAATAGAGTTTTGATCAATTAGTTTATTGGGAATTTGTTTTGTGGCTTGTGATATTTTCTTCTCTGATAAAATCTTTCTTTCGCTTTTGCCGTTTTCGGAAGTAAGTTTATCGAAATAATTAATCCAATAATCCGAAACGGAATCTTTGTCTTCAAGGTATTTTTCGAAAATATCGGCGACAAAACCGAAGTTGAACCCAAAGTTATCAAATAACAGCTTGTGATAATCTTCAATGCTATTCTTTTTCATTAGTGCTTAATCTTTCTTTTTATTTAGTAACAAGAAAACCACAGATTTTGTTCTATATATGAATAAATCCAAAATAGAATTTTTGAGGGTGGTATTTTTTTCAAGTTATGGATTTTCATAAGAGTAATAACTTGTAATTATTCTGCAAAATGAGACAGCTATAACTATGCATATTGGTGAATAATTATGCATCAAATAAAAAATAATCTTAGAAACGAAAGCGAGTTTATTGCAAAGGCGTGAAATATTTTTTATTTTCGCACACAAAAATATTTTATTAATGGAGTAGAAATGAAAGCGGAATGTCCTGTATGCGGTGCATCTATAGATTTAGCTGAAGGAACAGTTGCAGGCGAATTAATTGAATGCCCTGAATGCGGTACCGAATTGGAAGTTGCCTCGCTTGAACCGCCGACCCTTAGCGAAGCTCCTCAAGAAGAAGAAGATTGGGGTGAATAATTGGTTTGGGTTTTAGACTCTACATTACGAGAAGGCGAACAAACCCCTGGAGTTTATTTCGATAAACACATCAAACTGGCAATTGCCAATTTATTGGATGAAGTTGGTGTTGATATTATTGAAGCGGGACATCCAATGGTTACCCCTGAAATCCATGCTGCCGTTAAATCGATTGCACAAAAGAATTATAAATCGATTGTCGGTGCTCATTCGCGTTCTCTAAAATCAGATGTTGATCTTGCCCTTGAATGCGGTGTTGGATTCATTGGAATTTTTTACTGCGTCTCTGATGAAAGACTTGAAACTGTGTTTAAAAAAGATCTTGATTCGGCTATCACGTTGATAACCGATGTGATTAAATATGCAAAATCACAAAAACCTGATCTTTTAATTCGTTATACTCCTGAAGATACTGTGAGATCACAATTTGAAAATGTTGTTAAAGCGGCAGTTGCTGCCGTAGAAGCCGGTGCAGATATAATTAGTGTTGCCGATACAACGGGTTTTATGGTTCCGGGCACAAACAGAAGCATGTATGATTATATATCTAAATTAAAAGATGAGTTTGCAAGTAGAAATCTTTCACCAAAAGTTGCAGTGCATTGCCACAATGACCGCGGACTTGCATTGGCAAATGCATTAGATGCATACCGGGCAGGTGTTGATGTTATCGATGCTGCAGCACTCGGTTTGGGCGAGCGTGCCGGCATAGTTGACCTTGCACAACTTTTAACTGTTCTTACCGTAGATTACAATGAAAGAAAATGGAATCTCAATAAACTTGTTGAGCTTTATGATTTAGTGAGCAAACATTCTCACATCCCAATCCCGGCTAATTTCCCGATTACGGGGAAAAATGCTTTTACGCATTGCGCAGGCGTTCATACTCATGCTGCGGCAATTAATCCTATGCATTATGAAAGTTTGAATCCCGAGTTGATTGGCAAACAACGTACTTTTGCTCTTGATCATATGTCGGGTATCGCTTCATTAAGATATGCTCTTACTTTAATCAACGAAGATTCGCTCGAAAGCGATTTACAGCACGATGTTTTAATTGAAGTTAAATCCGTCGGGCAGCGCGGGCGTACAGTTGATCTTTCCGAATTAAAACATATCGTTGATGCAGTGAAGCATCACCAGACATACACTAAGTGAGCCCCGCTCACTATAAAACCTTTAACTAAAATATATTTTAACCACCGGAGAACAATAAAATGAAAATTGGACTACTCCATTCTTTAATAAGAAAGGACGAGAAATTTTTAATGGATGAGTTTAAAGCCGTTAAAGGCGTTGAACTTGTTATGATCGATGATCGCGAAATAACTTTTAATTTAGGTAAAGATCATTATGACATTGATGTTTTGGTTGAAAGATGCATCAACCATTCACGCGCACATCACGGACTAAGATTATTTGAAGCGGCTGGAATTAAATGCGTTAATACATTTGAAGTAGCAACAGTTTGCGGCGATAAATTATTAACATCAATTGCATTGGCTGAACATAAAGTTCCTCAGCCGGAAGTAAGAGTTGCATTCACAGAAGAATCAGCTTTAAAAGCTATTGAAGAAATGGGCTACCCGGTTGTGCTTAAACCTGCTGTCGGTTCTTGGGGAAGATTACTTTCCAAAATTAACGACCGCGATGCAGCCGAAGCAATTCTCGAACATAAAACTGTTCTTGGCTCATATCATCATTCTATTTTTTATATTCAAAAATATGTTGAGAAGAGTGGTAGAGATATTAGAAGTTTTGTTATAGGCGATAAATGTATTGCCGCAATCTATAGAACATCTCCTCATTGGATTACAAACACTGCACGCGGCGGTCAAGCTACAAATTGTATTGTAACGGATGAATTGAATGAAATATCCGTCAACGCTGCAAAGGCAGTCGGCGGCGGTATAGTTGCTATAGATGTTTTTGAAACGACCCAAGGTTTAATGGTAAATGAAGTGAATTATACGATGGAGTATAAAAACAGCATCGCAACAACAGGCGTTAACATTCCTCAAAAAATGGTTGAATATATCTTGCAAGTTGCAGAGGGAAGAAAATGAACAAAGTGAAAGTATCGATAGTTGGCGCATCCGGCTACACGGGCGGTGAATTATTAAGACTGCTTTTATTTCATCCGAATGTTGAAGTAAATCAAGTTACATCGGAAAGCTATACCGGAAAATTTGTACATAAAATTCATCCGAACTTGCGTAAATCCACTACTCTGAAATTTGTTTCTGTAAATGAATTGGTTGATTGTGATTTGCTATTCTTATGTTTACCGCATAATAGTTCGCAAAATAAAATTGAGGACTTCAAAAAACTTGCACCGAAAATTATTGATTTGAGTGCAGATTTCCGTTTGAAAGACAATATTGAATATGAAAAATGGTACGGGCATAAACATTCACGCCCGGATTTGTTGAATGAGTTTGTTTATGGTATTCCCGAGCTTCACCGCGAAGAAATGAAAAAAGCAAATTATATCTCAAGTGCTGGATGCAACGCTACGGCAAGCATTCTTGGTTTATACCCGCTTTATAAAAACGGTTTGGTTGAAGAAGATAGAACAGTGATTGAAGTTAAAGCCGGTTCAAGCGAAGGCGGAAATAAAGTCAACGAAGGATCGCACCATCCCGAAAGAAGCGGGGTAGTGCGTTCATACATGCCGACTCAGCACAGGCATACTGCGGAAATATTGCAAGAACTTTCTTTCGGAAAAAAAATACAAGTTCACTTTTCGGCTACCGCTATTGATATGGTACGCGGGTTGCTTGCTACATGTCATGTTTTCTTAAAAGAAAATTTGCAGGAAAAAGATATTTGGAAATTTTACCGCGAAGCATACAGCAATGAGCCATTTATCAGGATCGTAAAAGAGAGCGATGGAATTTACCGTTACCCCGAGCCGAAATTGTTAAGCGGCACTAATTACTGCGATGTTGGTTTTAAGAAAGATGAATTCTCTAATAGATTAGTCGTTGTTAGTGCAATTGATAATTTAATGAAAGGAGCTGCGGGACAAGCGCTCCAGGCGTTTAATATAATGTACGGATTTGATGAAAGAACCGGACTCGAATTCCCGGGTTTACATCCGATCTAATTAATCGTAATCATGCTCTTATTCTTAATGTTGATCTTATGAAATCCTGAATTAAGAGCAGGGGCGAGAATAAGAGTAAATATAAAATATGTGCAGATTACTTTACGTTAATTCAAAAAACGAGTTTAATATTTCCGAATATCTTGAAAAATTTGCGGAGGTATCTCGGAAAAGCAAGGAATACCAAGGGCATGGTTGGGGCTGCGCTTATTTGCAGGGTAATCTATGGAAGTACTATAAAAATGTTAAACCTATTTGGGAAGATGAGTTCTCAAGTTTTGGTAATACAAACAGATTAATTGTTCATGCCCGCAGTGCATTCAAGGATGAAGGAATAGTTGTTGAAAACAATATGCCCTTTTACGATGATAAATCTATTTTTGTTTTTAACGGTGAATTGAGAGGTGTTAAAATAAAAGAAGAAGGACGAATAGGAGCGGAAAAAATATTTAATTATATAAAACGGTTCGATAAAGGAGATTTAAAAGATGCGCTTAGTAAAGGAACGGAAATTATTACGAAAAAGTCATCTTATGTTCGAGCGATGAATATTATTTTATCCGAAAAAAATGCTTCATATGTTTATTCTCAATTTAACGAAGATGAAGAATATTTTACGATGCATTCGAAATCAACAGACGATAAAATAATTGTTTGTTCCGATCCATTTATTGGTGAATCCGGTTGGCAGCCAATACAAAATAATTCTTTAACGGAGTACAAATGCTTTTAATAAAAATCGGCGGCGGAAAGGAATTAAATCTTAAAGCCATTATTTCCGATCTCGCAACACTTGATGAAAAATTCATTATTGTTCATGGTGCTAATGCACTGCGTGATGAACTCGCTCAAAAACTAAATATCGAAAAGAGAATTGTAACTTCACTTTCCGGTTATGATTCTGTATTCAGTGATGAAAACACAATAGACTTGGCTATGATGGCTTATGCCGGGCTAAAAAACAAACGCATTGTTGAAATGTGCCAGCAAAAAGGAATTAATGCTGTCGGACTTTCAGGTATAGACGGTAAAGTATTGCAGGGAAAACGTAACACGGGTATAAAGGTTCGCGAGAACGGCAAAACTTTATTGCTTCGTGATTTCTCAGGCAAACCGAAAGCTATTAATAAACAATTGTTGGATTTGCTGTTGGAAAACGGGTACACACCGGTTTTAAGTGTTCCGCTAATTGATGAGAATAATTTTGCAATAAATTCAGAGAACGATGATATCGTTGCACTGCTTCAAACAGAAATGAAAGCGGATAAAGTTATTTCGTTAATTGAGGCGCCGGGTTTCTTAATGGATAAAAATGATCCGTCTTCACTCGTTTCCAAAATGTCGGTCGCGGAACTTGAAGCAATGGAACAAAAAGTTGAAGGAAGAATGAAGAGAAAAATTCTTGCAATCCGGAAACTTTTTGGAGAAGAAACTTCAGTTGGAACAGCTGTTATAATTTCCGACGGAAGAACAGAGCATCCTATACTTGATGCAATAAACGGAAAAGGGACAATAATTTCATAGAGACGGAGTATAAAATGAAAGATTACAAAGCACTTGTACAGCAATACGAATTTGATGTTTACCCAATGCGCGATATAGTTTTGGTTAAAGGTAAAGGCGCGCGTTTATGGGATGATAAAGGAAATGAATATATCGATATGGCTGCAGGTATCAGCGTTGCAAATATCGGTCACTCAAATGATAAAGTTGTTGAAGCAATTTCTAAGCAGGCTGCGACATTAATTACATGTGCAAATACTTTTTACAACGATACAAAAGCTCTTTTCCTTGAAAAACTTTTTAATGTTGTACCTAAAAATTTGAAGAAAGCATTTCTTACGAACTCCGGCGCCGAAGCAATGGAAGCAGCAATTAAATTTGCGCGGGCTGTTACAAAGAAAACAAAATTTGTTTCGGCAATGAAAGGTTTTCACGGAAGAACTTACGGCGCTTTAAGTGCAACATATAAAAAAGAATACCGCGAAATTTTCGAACCGCTCGTTCCGGGTTTTTCTTTTGTACCTTACAATAATTTTGAAAAACTTGCTGCCGAAATTGACGATGATACAGCTGCCGTAATTCTAGAATTAGTGCAGGGAGAAGGAGGCATTAATCTTGGCAACAAAGAATATTTTAAAAAAGTTAGAAATCTATGTACAGAAAAAAATGTTTTGTTGATCATTGATGAAATTCAAACCGGATTTTGCCGCACAGGAAAAATGTTTGCAATTGAGCACTTTGGTATTGAAGCTGATATGATGACAGTTGCAAAATCCATTGCAGGCGGTTTCCCGATGGGTGCTTTATTATGTTCAGATAAAATACAAATCGAAAAAGGAAAACACGGCTCAACATTCGGCGGTAATCCGCTTGCATGTGCTGCCGGGATAGCATCAATTGATTTTATGATTGAGAATAAATTATGGGAACAAGCCGAAGCGAAAGGAAAATATTTCAAAGAGAAGTTGGAAGGTTATACTCTTTCAAAAGTTAGGGAAATCCGCCAAATTGGTTTAATGATTGGAATAGAACTAAAAGATAAATCTCAGCCGGTAATACTTGAACTGCTTGAAAATAAAATAGTAACATTACCTGCAGGTACAACTGTATTAAGATTACTTCCGCCGCTTGTAATTAGTTATGAAGATCTCGATGTTGTTATCAATAAACTCGCAGAAATCTTAAAATGAGCGAAGAGTGATGAGTGTAGAGTGCAGAACTGAAAGCTCGAATTAATAAGTTTTGCACTCTTTACTCGGCGTTCTATACTCGTCACTCGTTTTCAAAGATACTTTGACTTTATACCTTCTTTTGGGTTATTTTTCACCCGTCAAAAAAATATCAAATAACATGATTCTTGATTACATACCTGTGTTTTTAGTTTTAATAATTGCTGCAATTTTTGGTGCGGCAACCGTTTTTTCTTCTAAACTTTTTGGACCTTTCCGTCCAAATAAAGTCAAAATTATGACATATGAAAGCGGTAAAGATCCGGTCGGTACTACACATGAAAGGATTTCTATAAAATATTATCTTGTTGCTATGATGTTTATTATTTTCGATATAGAAGTGGTTTATGTGTATCCTTGGGCAGTGCAATTTAAAAGTTTATTCAACGATTTTGGAATTTTTGCTTTTATGCCGATGTTAATATTTTTAATTGTCCTCGAACTTGGTTTCCTTTACGTTCTTATGAAAGGCGGTTTAAAATGGGATTAGAAGCAAAATTAACAAAAGACGGTTTTATTACAACCACTATAGATGCTGTCATATCTTGGGCCAGAAAAAATTCAGTTTATCCAATGCCTATGGGTATTTCATGCTGTGCAATTGAAATGATAGCTGCCGCAGACCCCAAATATGATATCTCGCGTTTCGGTTCAGAAGTAATGCGCTTCACACCCCGCCAATGCGATCTTATGATTGTTGCAGGAACAGTTACATATAAAATGGCTCAAGTTGTTAGAAGAATTTATGATCAAATGCCGGAACCAAAATGGGTAATTGCGATGGGTGCTTGTACGTCATCGGGCGGAATGTACAGATCTTATAATGTTGTGCAGGGGATTGATCAATTTTTACCGGTTGATGTTTACACAGCCGGATGTCCGCCGCGCCCGGAAAATTTGTTAAATGCATTAATGACAATTCAAGCTAAAATAGGAAAAACTAAAGCCCGCGATTTTCAAGACAAACCTATGGTTGATCTCGAACTCGCCGACAATTGATTTATGGATATTAAAGAATTAATTATATCTAAAATAAAAGAAAAATTCGGGACTTCAGTTTTAGAAGTTTCCGATTTTCGTAGTGATCTTTCGATTACAATTTCTATAGATAAAATCCTTGGACTTGCAAGGTTTTTAAAAGAGGATAATGATTTACAATTTGTAATGTGCAAAGATGTAACTGCAATTGACTGGGCTACAAGAAAGAACAGATTTTCAACAGTATATCATGTTTATTCTTTTCATTTGAATTTTAATCTGCGTTTGAAAGTTAATATAGAAAGCGATCCGCCGGAGGTTGAAAGCGTTACTTCAGTATGGCGGAGCGCAGAATGGTATGAAAGAGAAACTTATGATATGTATGGAATTAATTTTCTTAATCATCCGGATTTAAGAAGAATGTATATGCCGGAAGGTTTTGAATATCATCCTTTGCGAAAAGATTTTCCTGTTCTAGGAATTCCGGGTTCATTACCTCTTCCCAAAATAATTGAGTGATATGAGCAAAATTTCATCAGTATATAACGACGAAAAGATTTATAAGAAATTGCTGGAAGACCAGAATATTTCCATCGAAGATGCTCTTGAGCATGAGATGGTTATTAATATGGGTCCGCAACACCCGGCCACACACGGCGTGCTGAGAGTTATCTTAAGATTGGATGGAGAAACAGTTGTTAAAGCGGTTCCTGAACTTGGTTATCTTCACCGCGGCTACGAAAAAATGGCCGAGGATATGAGTTATGTTGAATTCATTCCTCATACAGACAGACTAGATTATACAGGAACGATGTGCAATAATGTTGCTTATGTTTTAGCTGTTGAAAAACTTGCAGGGATTGAAGCTCCAAAGCGTGCTCAATACATTCGTATGATTGTTGCCGAACTTTCGCGTCTTGCTGCTCACATGGTCGCTATCGGCACTTATGCTATGGATGTCGGCGCAGTAACAATGGTCATGTGGACGTTCCGCGAACGCGAACGTATCCAAGAAATTTTTGATAGAGTTGCAGGCGCTCGTTTTACAACAAGTTATACAAGAATCGGCGGTGTTGCTTCAGATCTCGACGACGAAGCATTGAAAATGATCCGTCATTTTCTTGATACTCTTGAACCCGGTTTAAAGGAAATGGATGATTTAATGCTGCACAATAGAATTTTTATTGAGCGGCTTGAAGGTATTGGTGTTTTACCTAAAGAAGATGCAATTGCTCTCGGTGTAACAGGCCCGAATCTTCGCGCAAGCGGTGTTGAATACGATGTACGCCGCGCTAAGCCGTACTTGTTTTATGATGAAATTGATTTTAAAATTCCAACATATACCGAAGGCGATTGTTTAGCCCGGTATTTTTTACGAGGTGATGAAGTTAGAGAGAGTGTGAAAATTTTGTATCAATGTCTTGATAAAATTCCTAATGGCGATATTATTGCAAACGACCCCAAAAGAGTTCTTCCTCATAAAACTGAAATTTATTCAAAGATGGAAGAATTGATTCACGATTTTATGATTATAAATTTTGGAATTAATCCACCGGTTGGCGATTCTTTTATGTCTGTAGAAAACCCGAAAGGGGAATTGGGCTTTTATATTGTTAGCGACGGAAAAGGTCATCCGTGGAAAATGAAAATACGATCACCTTCGTTTTGTAATCTTCAAGCATTAGCACAGATATGTAAAGGACAAATGATTTCTGATGTAATCGCGATTATAGGAAGTCTCGACCCTGTTATGGGTGAAGCAGATAAATAATACTTTCTCTTATCTGCTTTGCCTCCGGTAGCGCGAGGAAGGCTCATGATTTTATTCTTGATCTTAATCAAATGAGAGCATGGGCAAGAATAAGATCAAGTGCAAGACAAGAAAAAATGAAAAAAATATAGACTGATAATGGAATTCAAATTCACAGAAGAAAATCTTAAAAGAATAGAAGAAGTTCGAAAAAAATACCCTACTGCTTTAGCCGCAGTAATGCCTACTGTTTATATCGCCCAAGAACAAAATGGTCATATCAGCAATGAAGCGATGGAAGAGATAGCTAATGTTCTAGGAATTGATAAGGTTAATGTATTAAGTGTGGTAACTTTTTATACAATGTATCACACAAAACCTATGGGCAAATATCATATTCAAGTATGTACAAATGTATCGTGCATGCTTCGGGGCGGTTACGAAATTTGGGATCAGATAAAAGCAAAGTACGGGCTTGAGCATATGCAGGTTTCGCCCGATGGTAAATATTCACTCGAAGAGGTTGAATGTATGGGCGCTTGCGGTTATGCACCAATGATCGCAATCAATGAGGATTTTTTTGAAAATCTAACTAAAGAAAAAGTTGAAGAAATATTGGACGCGCTTAAATAATGGAAAAAATTGTTCTACCCGAAATACAGAATTTTGATCAGATAGAAGTTTATCTTTCAAATGGCGGGTTTGATTCTGCTAAAAAAGCTTTTTCACAAACTCCCGATGAAATTATTGATCAAGTAAAAAAATCCGGGTTGCGCGGACGCGGCGGTGCAGCCTTTTCAACCGGTTTGAAATGGAGCTTCATGCCTAAGACAACCGATAAACCTAAATACCTTTGCATTAATGGTGATGAAAGCGAACCGGGTTCATTTAAAGACAGACAAATCTTTGAAGATAATCCTTTCCAGCTTATTGAAGGAATTATAATTACATGTTATGCTATCGGCGCAAACACTGCATATTTATACATACGAGGTGAGTATCATAAGTGGATAAAATTGATGCAAAAAGCCGTTGATATTGCTTATGAAAAAGGCTTTCTCGGCGACGCGATGAAACAAACTTTTGGAATTGAGTTTTCATGTAATTTATACATACATAAAGGTGCGGGCGCCTACATTTGCGGCGAAGAATCCTCATTGATGAACTCAATCGAAGGTTACCGGGGCTATCCGCGTGTTAAACCGCCTTTCCCTGCACAAAGGGGACTCTGGGGCTGCCCAACGACAATTAATAACGTAGAGACGATTACAAACATTCCTGCCATTATAAAAAACGGTTGGGAATGGTTTTCGAAAATTGGAGCGCCAAAACATCCCGGTACAATTTTATACGGCATCAGCGGACACGTTAATAAACCAGGTGTGTACGAATTGCCGACTGGAATTTTATTGACGGAATTGATTTATAATGTTGCTGGTGGAGTACCAGGCAATAAAAAAATTAAATGTGTAATACCCGGCGGTTCTTCTATGCCTCCTTTGCGCGGCGATCAACTTGAAGGCGTTCGTATGGATGCCGAAGGTTTGAAAGAAGCAGGTTCTGCAATTGGTACGGCTGGTGTAATGGTTATGGATGAAGATACAAATCTGTTAAAAGTATTATTACGGATAGCACATTTTTATCATCATGAAAGCTGCGGACAGTGCACTCCATGCCGCGAAGGTACGGGCTGGATGGAAAAAACTTTACATAGAATTGAAGAAGGACACGGTACATCTAAAGACCTTGATTTGCTTTGCGATGTTGCAAATCATATTGAAGGAAATACAATTTGCGCTCTCGGTGATGCTGCTGCATGGCCTGTTAAATTTATGATTACAAGATTCAGAGATGAATTTGAAAAATATGTTAAGAAAGAAGTATCAATACCGGTACCAAACAAAGTTCATTCAATGAGAGAGACGGCCGTACCCCTAACGAATTTGTTTAAGTAATTCATTAAACTCGTAGAGGCGAGTCGATGATTCGCCTCTTTTATTTTGTATTGTTTCATTATAAAAACCTTCAATAAATTGAAAAAAACATTAATAATATCCGGTCATGGTTTTGATTTTATTTTCATTTTCCATAGATTTGTCCCACAAATTTTGAAAGACACGGGCAGATAGCTCAGTCGGTAGAGCAAAGGACTGAAAATCCTTGTGTCGGCGGTTCAATTCCGTCTCTGCCCACCAAAAAGGAAACGAGAGTTTCCTTTTTTGATTTTAAAATCATTCGATTTGCAAAATTTTTTGTGTTAGCGGTTCGATGTAGCTTGCCTCGACGGAATGAAATGAAGGCGGGCCTCTGCCCACGAAAAGGAAGTATTTAGCTTCCTTTTTTAATTTTAAATGAATGTATTAATAGATATATAAAACATGCAAGACCAGCAAAAAAATTAGATACTGAAAAGTGGTCCATTTCAAATCATTTACGCAGAAAAATGATTTGAGAATTCTATTGATAGGGAAGGATAATTTATCTAATAATGAATTTATACTGCTATCTTCTTTTTCTCACTACACTGGCTGCAATTGCAATATTCATAAATTTCATCGTATTCATAATCTATTGTTAATTCTTCTCCGGCTAAAATATCTACCGAAGCTATCAAAGAAAGCGTTGTATCGTCACCGTCGTCAATGTAACATTTGGGATTGCAATCATGATTAATAAAGCGTAGAAAATTTTTACTAACATCAATATAATTTGTATCGCTGTGCCAAAAAATATAATTATTACTTTCATCTTCTTCCCTGCGTACACATTCATCTTCATCAATGAATTCGCCTTCAATTTTACAAATATATGTGTCTTCGGGTATGTCTTTTTTGGCAAATAAACCTTTGCCGTGCACAAGGGATTCTTTTATTTCTATAAACTCATTATCAAAATTGCATGTCATGTTCATAAGAGTAAAATATTCGTTAATGAAAAAAATGTTTTTGGGATGATTCATCATCAATTTGGATTAAAACCGCGTGCAAAGATATAGAAAAAATATGCATGTACATAAAAATTTTTTTAATTGATGAAACATATGATTAGACCTTTAAAAACAAATCAAGGTTAGACTGATTCATGTCTAAAAGTAGATTATAAGAACATTTTGGTGAGATTGAGCCTTTATTTAATTTTAGTTCAATGTTGAATCCCTTTGCCTCTCTCTTTATATTTAACAACCAAAATCTAAGAGAAAACATGTCGGCTAAAGTTATAACCCAAACCAATTTTAGTAACCTAAAATTATTAAAACGCGGTAAAGTTCGAGATTTATATGAACTTAGTGATTATTATCTAATTGTTTCCACAGACCGTCTCTCAGCTTTCGATGTAATCATGAATGAGGGAATTCCTTATAAAGGAATTATTTTAAATCAGATTTCAAACTTTTGGTTTGAATTTTCAAAAGATCTAATTGAGAACCATATAGTTTCAACAAATGTTGATGAATATCCAAAAGAATGTAAACCACATTCGGAGGATTTAAGAGGCAGATCAATGCTTGTAAAAAAAGCTGAACTAATTCCTATTGAATGTATTGTTAGAGGATATATCACCGGATCCGGACTTATTGATTATAAAAACACAGGAAGTATTTGCGGAATAAAACTACCTGAAGGTTTGGTCGAATCGGAAAAATTGCCAGAACCGATTTTTACTCCTTCTACAAAAGCTGAAATAGGTTTACACGACGAAAATATTTCAGAGGATAAAGCTGCATCGATTATAGGCAAGGAAGCTTTGGACACTATAAAAAATGCAACATTAAATATTTATAAAAAAGCTTCGGAGTATGCCTTAACAAAAGGAATTATTATTGCCGATACTAAAATGGAGTTCGGTTATTTTAATGGCAAGATTATTTTAATTGATGAATTGCTGACGCCGGATTCATCAAGATTTTGGCCTTTAAATGAATATGAAAAGGGAAGAGTGCAGAATAGTTTCGATAAGCAATATGTCCGCAATTATTTGCTCGATATTAAATTCAACAAACAACCGCCCGCGCCGCCGCTTCCGCAAGAAGTTATTTTGAATACGAGCAGGAAATATCAAGAAGCATTATATATTCTTACAGGAGAAAAAATCTCCGGATGACGCCGGTTCAAATCAAAATAAAAAATCAATTTCTTTTCATAAGATGGGATGATAATTCCGAAAGTCTAATTAAACTTGTAAATCTTAGAAGAGAATGTCCGTGCGCTTTATGCGAAGCTGAAAGAAAAGAACAATCAACTACTTATGTTCCAATCTATTCGGTTGAACAGCTAAATGTAAAAAATATTCAGATTGTTGGTAATTATGCGATTGGTATAAATTGGAAAGATGAACATAATACCGGGATTTATACATTCGATCATTTGAAAAAAATAACAGCTTAGATAATTGCAAAGAGAATAATGGTTTTACCAAATCAATTAACTGTACTTAGAATAATATTAACACCGGTTTTCCTTTTCCTATTTTTATCGGGAGAACCCTTACTGATACAAATATCCTTTGTTGTGTTTATTATAGCTGCAATCACAGATTGGTATGACGGCTGGCTTGCCCGTAAATTCAATTACATTACGGAATGGGGAAAGTTTATGGATCCCTTAGCGGATAAAATTTTGACTTCTACCGCATTTCTTGGTTTTGTGTTTGTAGGAATTCTTGATTTATGGATGGTTATCTTAATTATTGTACGAGATTTATTAATAACCGGGTTGCGTTCGTACGCTGAATATAGAAAAGTAACATTTTCAACTTCAACTTCCGCAAAGTGGAAAACATTTTTACAAATGTTTTTCCTTTATTATTTATTGCTTGTTTTTACCGCCAGTACGTTTGAATCTTTTTATTTAAATTATAAAAACATCTTCGGCATTTTGCTTGATCATAATTTAATATTTTGGCTTATGCTGTTTATAACATTTTTTACTGTTTTTACCGGTATAACCTATTTTATTAATAATAGATTCTTAATTAAAAGACTTTTTAGCAGTGAAAATTAATTTTCTTGAAAAAATTATCGGTTCCGGTTTATATACAGGCTTTATACCTAAAGCCTCTGGAACATTCGCAAGTTTTGCAGCATTGTTATTGTTTTTAATTCCGGGTTTCGAAAATCCTTCATTGATGATTTTTTTGATCTCATTTTTTATACTAGCCGGTGTTCCAATTGCCGTCAAGTTTGAAAAAGTTTACGGTAATGATCCTTCTCAATATACACTTGATGAATTTATCGGTATGTGGATTACACTTCTTTTCATCCCCAAGAAAATATGGTGGCTTGTTCCGGCATTTCTTATTTGGCGATTTATGGATATTGTTAAACCATACCCGGCAAGAAAACTTGAATCTGTTCCAAATGGCTGGGGAGTAATTTTGGACGATGTTATGGCCGGGATTTATTCTTTTATGATTATTCAATTAATTATATATGTTTATAATCTATTCATAAAATAAATGGTAAAATGAAAGCGTTCATAATCACAATCGGTGATGAAATATTAATTGGGCAAACTTTAAATACCAATGCGGCATATATTGGGGAACAGTTAACGAATGCAAATATTTCTGTAATCGGCTCAAGTGTTATCCCGGATGATAAAGAATTAGTTATTTCTGAATTCGAAAGAGTTACAAAACTGAGCGATATAGTTTTGATTACCGGCGGTTTGGGCCCTACACATGATGATGTTACAAGAGATACAATTGCTAAATTTTTCGAAACCGAGTTGGTTGTAGATAATGAAGTTCTAAATGATATTAAGAAGTTTTTTGAAATTCGAAAAAGAGAATTGACAAAGACAAATGAAGAACAAGCTCTAATTCCTAAAGTTGCAGTTGCTATTCGCAATCCTCGCGGTACAGCGCCGGGTTTTTGGATTGAACAAAAGGGAAAGATTTTTACCGCAGTACCAGGTGTTCCGTATGAAATGAAGGGTATGATGCAAGAATTTATAATGCCAAAGCTTTCCAAGATTATGGGAAAAAGAGAGAAAGTATTGTTGATAAAAAATTTATTGACAACAGGCATTCCTGAATCAACTCTTTTTGATCGGCTTGGTAATATTGAAGAATTATTAGCGGGAGCAAAACTCGCTTTCTTACCAAGTCAATATGGTGTGAAAATGCGAATCACCGTTGAAGATTTTACAAGTGAATCGGCTCAAAATCGTTTGGACGAAATTGAACAAAAAATTCGTGCATCTGTCGGCAGATATATCTTTGGGAAAAACGATGAATCATTAGAAATGGTTGTGGCTAAGTTATTAATTGATAGGGGATTAAAGCTTTCAACTGCTGAATCATGTACAGGAGGATTGATTGCAAATAGGTTGACAAATGTAAGCGGCAGCAGTCAATATTTTGAAAGAGGGATTGTAGCATATACAAACGCGGCAAAGGTTGAACTGCTTCATGTTGATGAGGATTCCATACTAAAAAATGGTGCCGTTAGTCTAGAAGTGGCAAGGCAAATGGCCGAAGGAGTTAAATCTATAAGCGGCTCGGATATTGGATTAGCTGTAACGGGAATCATGGGGCCTACTGGCGGTTCCGCTGCAAAACCTGTCGGGACGGTATTTATAGGAATATGTGACGATAAAATTTGTACAGCCAAAGAATTTCATTTTGGTGATGACCGGCTTCTAAATAAAGATAGAACTTCTCAAGCTGCTATTGAAATGCTGAGGAGAAATTTGTTAAACATTTCTTATGATGATTAGAACTTTTATTGCATTAGAATTGCCGGATGAGTTAAAGGAAAAACTGGTTGAAATTCGTAATGACTTTTACCATGATGACGGAAAGGTTAGATGGGAGGCAAAAAATAAATTACATCTTACATTTAAATTTCTTGGTGATACCGACGAGTCTGAAATTGTTACAATCTGGGAAGAAGTGTTAAAAATACTAGAACAATTTAAACCATTTTCGATGACTTTTAATGGATTTGGAATTTTCAAGCGTGATGGGCAGCCAAGAATTTTTTGGGCTGGCTTCAAAGAAAACAAAGTATTAGAAAATTTAGTAAATGAAATTGACAACAAATGCTCGAAGTATGGATTTCCTATCGAGAAAAGAAAGTTTAGTCCACATTTAACATTGTTGAGAATTAAAGGTTACGAAAAAATTGATCTGATTTATAAAATAGTAAATACTAAATTTGAACCAATTAATTTTATAGCTAATACAATTACATTTTATAAAAGCGAATTGAAACCTTCGGGGTCTGAATACGCTGTGTTAAAACAAATTTTATTAAATAAGGAGTAAAAAAAATGTCGAACGATAGAGATGCGCGTATTAAAATTTTGGAAGATACAATTTCCGGTATAGAAAAAACTTACGGTAAAGGAACAATAATGAAACTTGGTGACGGTGTAATTAATCCCGTAGAATCAATACCAACAGGTTCATTATCGCTTGATTATGCATTGGGAATAGGTGGTGTTCCGCGCGGGAGAATTGTTGAAATCTACGGTCCGGAATCTTCAGGAAAAACTACAGTTTGTCTTCACATCATTGCAGAAGCACAAAAAAGAGGCGGGCTTGCAGCTTTTATTGATGCCGAACACGCAATGGATTTAAATTATGCTAAGAAACTAGGTGTAGATGCCACAAATCTTTTGCTGTCTCAACCGGATTTTGGTGAACAAGGTCTAGAAATAGTTGATACATTAATTCGTAGTAACGCACTCGATGTAATCGTAATCGATTCGGTAGCTGCATTAGTTCCTCGTTCTGAAATTGAAGGCGATATGGGCGATCCTCAAATGGCAATGCAGGCGCGTTTAATGTCGCAAGCTTTACGCAAAATTACCGGTGCCATCAGTAAGTCAAAAACTTGTGTCATTTTTACAAACCAATTGAGAAGTAAAATCGGTGTAATGTTCGGAAATCCGGAAACAACAACAGGCGGCAACGCTCTTAAATTTTATGCTTCTGTTAGATTGGATATAAGAAGAATCGCCGCGATTAAAGACGGCCAAAACGTAATTGGTAACAGAACAAAAGTGAAAATCGTTAAAAGTAAAGTTGCACCGCCGTTCAAGGAAATAGAATTTGATATTCTCTATAATGAAGGTATTAGTAAAGCCGGTGATTTGATTGATCTTGCAACAGATAAGAATATTTTGAAAAAAAGCGGTGCTTGGTTTACTTATAGAGAAGATCGTTTCCAGGGACGTGAACAACTTAAACAAAAAATGCTTGAAGATGCAGAACTATTTGCTGCTCTCGAAAAAGAAGTTAAAGAATCTCTCGGAATGATTAAAGAAGAACCTAAACAAGTAAAAGAAGAAACCGAAGCTAAGCCCAAGAAAAAATAAAAATGATTATTTCTTCTATTCAAAAAAGAAGAAACGGTGTCGAAATTATTTTTGATGATTTTTCAAAGATAAGAATTGATT
Organism: Bacteroidota bacterium; assembly: GCA_023397505.1. Taxonomy (GTDB): domain Bacteria; phylum Bacteroidota; class Ignavibacteria; order Ignavibacteriales; family Melioribacteraceae; genus JAEWUC01. The sequence goes on from JAEWUC010000007.1 coordinate 399,921, forward strand.
ATAGAGTTGTTGTTGATAACGGACTTCGCAAAAACGACAATATTAGCGAAGAACAAAAAAATAAATTGTTAGTCCAAACGGAAAAGCTGAAGTTAAAAGATTCAGCTTTTCGTTTATTGAGCATGCGGCGTCATTCTAAATTTGAACTATCTCAAAAATTAATCCGTAAAGGTTTCGAGAAAGTAGAAGTTCATTCCATGCTTGATGAATTATCTTCTAAAGGATATTTAAACGATATAGATTTTGCACATGCATATGTGGAAGAAAGATTGGCAAAGAAGAAGGTTGGTATTAATAAAATAAGGGCGGAGCTGATTTCAAAGGGACTTGATAAAAGCATAATTGTTAATATTTTATCAATGATAGATTACTCAATCTCCGAAGAAACAGCTTTGAAACTTGCAGAAAAAAAATTGCTCTCTTTAAGAAGAAAAGAAAACAATAAACGCAAAATCACTCAAAAAGTTTCTGCTTTTCTTTTTACAAAAGGTTTTGAACCTGAAATGATTAGAAAAATTACCGGTAAGTTAAATTTGGATATAAATGAATATGAAGATTTGTGAGGATTGTAAGTTTTATCTATCTTTGAAAGCAAAATTTTGAAAAGTTTGCATGCATAAATTCTTGGGCGTAGATTATTTCGATGTAGAAAGTCTGTTAAACGAAGATGAAATAATGGTGTGCAACTCTGTCCGTGAGTTTGTTGACTTCGAAATCATACCTACAATTGATAAACATTACCGCGAAGATAAATTCCCTATTGAGATTGTTCCTAAATTAGCTAAGATGGGACTATTTGGTATTACGCTTCCTCAGAAATACGGCTGTGCGGAAATGAATAATGTTGCCTACGGTTTGGTTATGCAGGAACTTGAAAGAGGGGATAGTGGAATTAGAAGCTTTGTCTCTGTGCAAAGTTCTCTTGTTATGTATCCGATTTTTACTTTTGGAAGTGAAGAACATAAAAATTACTGGCTGCCCAAATTAGCAAGCGGGGAAAAAATTGGATGTTTCGGTTTAACAGAACCCGATTTCGGCTCTAACCCCGGCGGCATGATTACACGAGCCGAAAAAGTTAGCGGTGGATATAAAATTAACGGCGCTAAAATGTGGATTACGAACGGTTCTATTGCTGATGTTGCTGTCGTTTGGGCAAAACTTGACGGCGAAATAAAAGGTTTCATTGTTGAAAAAGGGACAGAAGGATTTACTGCCCCAGAAATGAAAGGAAAACATTCTTTACGCGCTTCGGTAACTTCCGAATTAATTTTTCAAGATGTATTTATTCCAGAAAAAAATATTTTACCGGGAAGCGGGGGACTAAAATCACCTTTGATGTGTTTGAACCAGGCACGATACGGAATAGCTTGGGGAGTTGTAGGTGCAATGATGGGATGTTATGAAACTGCTTTAAATTATGCTAAATCGCGAATTCAATTTTCAAAACCAATAGCGGCGTATCAGTTAACACAAGAAAAATTAGTTTTCATTATTACAGAGATTACAAAATCACAATTAATGAATTTACAGTTGGGAAGATTAAAAGATAAAGACAAAGTGAAACACACCCAGATATCGATGGCTAAAAGGAATAACTGTGAGAAAGCTTTGGAGATTGCCCGGATGTCGCGGGAAATTCTCGGCGCAAACGGAATTTTAGATGAATACCCGGTAATGCGTCACGCGGCAAATCTTGAATCCGTTAAAACTTATGAAGGCACACACGAGATGCACACTCTAATTGTTGGTGAAGATATAACGGGTTTTTCTGCGTTTGAATAAACTGAGACCACCTTGTGTGGTCTTTTTTGTAATATAAAAAGGGGATTATATGAAAAATTCCAAAATTGATTTTGAAGGTTTGACATTTGACGATATACTGCTTGTCCCATCAAAATCATCGGTACTGCCGAGAGAAACAAATATTTCGTCTTACCTTACGCGCGAAATAAAATTAAACGTTCCTTTTCTTTCTGCGGCAATGGACACGGTAACTGAATCGCAGATGGCAATTGCTATGGCAGGTCAAGGCGGCATAGGAATCATTCACAAAAATATGTCGATTGAAAAACAAGCAGATGAAGTTGATAAAGTAAAACGCTCCGAAAGCGGAATGATTCATAAACCTATTGTTGTTTCACCTGACAAAACAATTTTCGAGGCCGAACAGTTGATGTCGAAATACCACATCTCTGGAATTCCGGTTGTTGATGTAAATGGGAAGTTGATTGGCATCTTAACAAATAGAGATTTACGTTTTGAGCCGAACAGAAAGTTGCCTGTAAGCCAATTAATGACAAAAGATAATTTAATTAGCGCGCCGGTTGGTACAACACTCGAAACGGCAGAAAGAATATTGCACAAACACAGGATTGAAAAATTACCTGTAGTTGATAAGAATGGAATTCTTAAAGGACTTATTACTTATAAAGATATTATGAAGAAGAAAAAATTTCCGGATGCATGCAAAGATGAATTGGGGAGATTGCGTGTCGGCGCGGCAGTTGGGGTTTCCAAAGATACAATGGAAAGGGTAGAAGCACTTGTTGCAGCTTATGCAGATGTGATTGTTGTGGATACTGCCCACGGTCATTCCGAAGGTGTTTTAAAAACATTAAGAGCAATCAGAAAAAAATACCGCGATCTTCAGCTTATCGCGGGCAACATTGTTACAAAAGAGGCGGCTCTCGAATTGGTGGCATGCGGTGTTGATGCTGTAAAAGTTGGAATTGGTGCCGGTTCAATTTGTACGACTCGTGTAATTGCCGGAGTTGGTGTTCCGCAAATAAGTGCAATTATAAATGTTTCTGCTGCATTAAAATCTAAAAAGATTCCTGTTATTGCTGATGGCGGAATTAAGCAAACTGGCGATGTACCGAAAGCAATAGCATCGGGCGCCGATACTGTGATGATGGGCGGAATGCTCGCAGGCTGCGATGAAAGTCCCGGTGAAAAAGTTTTATTCGAAGGAAGAAGTTTTAAAGTTTACCGTGGTATGGGTTCGCTCAGTGCTATGAAACAAGGAAGCAGCGATAGGTATTTTCAGGATATGGAATCGGACATAAAAAAACTTGTGCCGGAAGGAATTGAAGGACGCGTACCTTATAAAGGCCATGTTTCCGATACAGTTTATCAATTTATCGGCGGATTACGTGCGGCAATGGGATACTGCGGCGTAAAAAATATTGAACAATTGAAAACAAAGACTAAATTTGTGAAGATAACTTCGGCGAGTTTGCGCGAAAGTCATCCTCACGATGTTATTATTACTGAAGAAGCGCCGAATTATCAAATGGGTCAAAAATTATAATCAATCATAAATCCTAATACTGACATGTTCAAAGTACTCGTTATTGCTTATTATTATCCTCCTATGGGTCTCAGCGGCGTACAGCGCACGTTGAAATTTACAAAGTATATGAAGCGGTTCAATTGGGAACCGACGGTTATTACAGCTGGTAATGTCGCTTATTTTGCGCACGATCTGGATATGCTTCGCGAAGCTGAAGAAGCCGGTGTTCGAATTATTCGTACAGAAGCTTATGATCTTAATTCTATGATCGGAAAAAAGTACGGCACTGTAAATATGCCGAAAGAGTATTTGCGAAAATTATATTCTAAATTCTCCAAAACATTTTTTATCCCAGATAACAAAAAATCGTGGGCAAAAAAAGCATATAATACCGCACGTGAATTGTTACAAAAAGAAAATTTTGATATCATTTATGTTACAATTCCTCCTTATTCAAGTTTTATGTATGCGGCTATGTTAAAGAAAGAATTTAACATCCCTTTATTTGTTGATTACCGCGATTTATGGTTTGGGAATCATTTTGCATATTATCCGACTCCTTATCACAGAACACGCCATAAAAAATTGGAATACGAAGCTTTACGGGCATCGGATAAAGTTATTGTGATAAACAGAAAAATAAAAGAAAAACTTCTAGTTACTTATCCTTTCCTAACTTTTGATGATATTATGATTATTCCGCATGGTTATGACCCGGAAGATTTTCAAGTTGATTATACGCCTAAAACCGGTACAACTAAAATGCGGTTGACATATTCAGGTATATTTTATGAAAGTGTAACTCCCAAATATCTTTTGCAGGCATTTAAAGAAATATCTGTTGAAAGGCCTGACATTGCGGCAAATATTGAACTTGAATTTATAGGTCATCTCCGCGATGAAAACAAGAAACTAATAATCGATTTGGGATTGAATGAATTTGTACGCGATTACGGTTATATGGAGCATATTGAAAGCGTTAAGAAATTAAGAGCAGCGGATGTTCTTTGGATGATGATTGGCAATCAGCCAAACGCCGATACAATTTCCACAAGTAAACTTTTTGAATATTTTGGAACTCATAAACCAGTACTTGGTTGTGTACCGGATGGCGCAGCTTCAAATGCTTTAAAAGAATACGGCGCTTCATTTGTGTGCGGGCCGGAAGATATAAACGCCATAAAAAATAAAATAATTGAAATACATAACCTGTTTATTTCCAAAAACTTACCTTTACCGAATGAAGAATTTGTTGCCAAGCACGACAGGATTGCATTAACAGAGCAATTAACAACGGCGTTTCAATTTTACTTAAAGGCATAAAATGAATGTAGCTTTAATCGGTTCAGGCGGAAGAGAACATGCCCTTGCTTTAAAAATTTCCGAAAGTAAACTTTTGGATAAACTGTACATAATTCCAGGCAACCCGGGCACAAAAAATCTCGGTACAAATATTTCCATAGATGTTAATAATCATGAAGAAGTAATCCAATTTTGCCGAAAGAATAAAATTGATTTAGTTGTGATTGGTCCGGAGCAACCTCTTGTTGACGGATTAACTGATGATTTAATAGAGAATAGTTTTAAGGTTTTCGGTCCCTCAAAAAGCGCCGCACGATTGGAAGGTGAAAAATCCTTTTCGAAAGATATAATGAAAGAAGCAGGTATCCCTACCGCAGCTTATGAAGTTTTTGAGAAAGACAATTATGATGATGCAGTAAGTTATTTAAAAAATTCTAAAATGCCTGTCGTTATTAAAGCAGACGGATTAGCAGCCGGAAAAGGAGTAGTAATTGCCAATAATTTTAGCGAAGCAAAATCGGCAATTGATGATTGTTTCCTGAATTCAGCTTTCGGCAATTCCGGCGATAAAGTTGTGATTGAAGAATTTATGACTGGGCAGGAAGCTTCAATCTTTGCGATTACCGACGGAATAAATTTTATTTTACTTCCGGCAGCACAGGACCATAAAAGAATCGGCGACGGCGATACCGGTAAAAATACAGGCGGCATGGGAGCTTATGCGCCGACTCCTTTTGTAACGGAAGAAATTATGAAACAAACGGCTGAAAAAATTGTTGAGCCGACTTTACGGATAATGCGGGGGAAAGGTTTTACCTATTCCGGTTGCTTGTATTGCGGATTGATGCTGACTAACGAAGGACCGAAAGTAGTTGAATATAATTGCCGTTTTGGAGATCCTGAAACACAAGTTGTTTTACCTTTGCTTGAAGGTGATTTTCTTGAATTATTATATTCTTCAGCTTCGGGTTCGTTAAAAAAGGATGCTGTTCAATATAGCGGCGGAGCATCGGTTGTAGTTGTTGCCGCATCGAAGGGTTATCCAGATAAATACGAAAAGGGAAAAGAAATATTTGGATTGGATGAGGCAGACAATAAAGAGATTATAATTTATCAAGCTGGTACAAAGGAAGAAGATGGTAGTATTTTAACAAATGGCGGACGCGTTCTTGGCATTGCTTCGGTGATAAAAGAAAATAACTTAAGTTTAGCAAAACAAAAGGTTTACGAATTTCTTCCCAAAGTTTCTTTCGATGGAATTTACTATCGAAAAGATATTTCTGATAAAGCTTTATTAAAATAATTTTTACAACTTGATTATCCTGGAGGCCACATCATTGGCCTTCCGCCGAGCAAATGCAGATGTAAGTGATAAACTTCCTGTCCTGCGTTTGCACCGCAATTAAAGACAAGTCTAAATCCGTCTTCGCTAATACCAAAATCCTTGGCAATTTTGTTTGCCGCATCAATCATTTCGCCAAGCAGAGAAGAATGTTTTGTAGAATTCAAATCCATAACAGTCGGTATTTCTGTGTCTTTTGGAATAATTAGTACATGCACCGGCGCCTGCGGATTTATGTCTTTGAATGCAAGTACTTTGTCGTTCTCAAAAACAATATCAGCCGGAATTTCTTTACGGATAATTTTTGCGAAAATGGTCTCTCCCATAACTATCCTTTTTCTATTTCATATTTTTTTAATTTATTATACAAATGACTTCTTTGAATGCCGAGGATATCAGCAGTTTTGCTAATGTTCCATCCGTTTGCCTGAAGCTGCTTTTGTATAAATGCTTTCTCGGCTTTCTCTTTGAACTCCTGGAATGAATTTGATACGCTTAAAATATCGTCAACATTTGAACCCGCGGCAGGAATGAATGAATTAATTTCTTTTTCGGTAATGTTCTGCTGAGGGATCATAATAACTATGCGCTCTATAAAATTTCTTAACTCTCGTATGTTTCCTTTCCATGCAAAACTTTGAAGTACTTTAATTGCGCCGTCGGAATATATTTTTTGCGGGAATTTATTTTTTTCGCACAGCATTTTGGAAAAATGTTCAACAAGCAGGGGAATATCATCTTTACGTTCACGCAACGGCGGAACGTGGATAGGAATAACATTCAACCTGTGGAATAAATCCTCGCGGAAATTTCCTTTTTCAATTTCTGTCTGCAAATCTTTATTTGTTGCCGAGATTAATCTTACATCAACTTCAATTTTAGAAGCACCGCCTACTCTTTCAATTCTTCCTTCTTCAACCGCACGTAATACTTTTGCTTGGGCTTGCAGACTCATATCGCCGATTTCATCTAAAAATAAATTCCCGCCGTCGGCTAATTCAAACTTTCCGATTCTTTGTTTTATTGCCCCGGTGAATGCACCCTTTTCGTGTCCGAATAATTCCGATTCAATCAGTTCATGCGGTATCGCAGCGCAGTTTACTTCAATTAATTCTTTTCCGCTTCTGTTGCTTTGTTTGTGAATTTCCTGCGCTACTAATTCTTTACCTGTTCCGTTTTCCCCGGTAATTAAAACGCGTGCATCGGTTTTTGCAACTCTTGAAATGGTATCTAAAATAGCCTGTACAATAGAACTTTTTCCAATTATAACTTCGTTAACAGATAATTCCTTTTTGAGTTTTTTGTTTTCTTTTAATAATGAAGTTTGTTCAACTGCGTTGCGCACGCTAATTAATAATTTTTCCCGGTCGATTGGTTTTTCCAAAAAATCGAACGCGCCGAGTTTTGTAGCTTTAATAGCGTTTTCAATGCTTCCGTGCGCTGAAATCATCACAACTTTTAATTCATAATTATTATCCTTCAGCCAATTCAAAACTTCGAAACCTGTTTTGCCCGGCATCTGAATATCCAATAATAAAGCGTCGAAACTTCCGTACTCAATTTTCTGCAAACCCTTGTTTGAGTCGGTTGTGTAATCCACAGAATAGTCCTCGTACTCAAGGATCATTTTAATGCTTTCGCAAATCTCTTTTTCGTCATCGATAACAAGAATTGATTTCATTAGTATAACCGGAGATATTTTAGTTCGTAAATTTTTAGAATGTTAGACGGTTTTATATCGGGATTGTTTTTAACTGCTTTACCGAATGCTTCACCGTAATTGTTGATGATTAAATCTTTAATATCGTATTGTCCTTCGATAAAAAATCCGTCTTCAACTTTCTCAACAAAGATACCCATAAATTTTGAGAAATTGAACCAGCCGAAATTATAACTTAAGAATGCGTTGCCGAAGAAGTGTGCGAGTTTATCTTTATCGCCGAAATCATTTTGTTGAGAATCTATGAACAAATACTTAGGAAGATTTTTTGTCCGCGCTTCAAACTTGCTTTTACCTGGCGAGGGGAGAGGAATATTTATTTGTGAACCGACAACAGGTAACCGGAATTTTATATGATTAAACGGAATCGATGCAAAAGTTAAACACAAAAAAGTTTCAGAATAATCTCCTTCAAAAAAAATGAGTGCTTTTGCATAAATTGAATCTACAAGTTGAAGATCGGTAATGGTTGTTTGCAAATCAACAAATTCTTGTGAGGTTATATAATCGGTAATATAAAATAATCCGCCGTAAAAACTTTTCTCATAATCTCGCTGGGCAAATGACTTTGAACAGAGTAAGAGTATGAGCAAGATTAAGGTATATATTTGTTTTTTGTCTTTTCGATGAATTTCAAAATTTATGTTTTCTTTTGGATTCAAATTTTATCAACAAAATATCTTGAAATAAATTTCATTATTTCTTTTTAAAGTCATTAAATAATTCTTCAGCTACATGATATGGCGAAGTTTTTCCGTCAATTACTTTTATAAGAAATTCATTTAGAATCATTTCGCGGTTATCTGCCCAAAGTTCATCACGTAAAAGTGTCTCAACAATTTCTTTGATTCTAACTTTTAGATTCATCTCGCGTTTTTTAATCAACAAGCCATTTGATTCAAGATACTCTTTGTGTCGTAAAACCTCATTTGCAATTTCTTCTGTACCTTTGTTTTCAGAAGCAACAGATTTTATAATATCGGGCAGCCAAGATTTTTCATCGTGGTCACGCAACATCAATATTGTTTTTAATGCTGTTATTGCATTGTCCGAACCGGGTCTATCGCTTTTATTTAGCACGAAGAAATCCGCAATTTCCATTAATCCTGCTTTCATAGCTTGAATAGAATCGCCGGATTCCGGTACTAAAACTACGATTGTAGTATCTGCTGCTTTTGCAATATCGAGTTCTGATTGACCGACACCTACGGTCTCAAAAATTATATAATCATATCCTGCTGCATCCAAAACATCTGCGGCATCAATAGTCTTTTTGCTAAGTCCGCCCAAACTTCCACGCGTTGCCATGCTTCTTATAAACACACCGGGGTCAACACCTATTTCATTCATACGCACACGGTCGCCTAAAAGAGCACCGCCTGAAAATGGACTTGTCGGATCAACCGCTATAATTCCAACAGTTTTATTTTGCTTGCGGTAATACTTTGCAAGCTGATTTGTTAATGTAGATTTCCCCGCGCCGGGAGGGCCTGTAATTCCAATTCGATATGCGTTTCCAGTTTTATTATGGACAACTTTTAGTAATTCGGATGAATTGGAATTACCGGTTTCTATAATAGAAATTGCACGCGAAACCGAACGTTTGTTGTTTGCAAAAATATTTTCAATAAAGGTTTGTTCAATCATGATAAGATATGTCTGAAAAATTATTTATATAAACCGTTTTTTAGAATATACTCCTTAACTTTTTCGGGAACAAAAAAAGCAATCGGCATATTATTATTTACACGCTTCCTAATTTCTGTTGATGAAATATCAATCATCGGGGTATCGAGTATCATTGCTTTGTCGAAATATTTGTTTGCAGTTTTGGGGTCGTAACTTTCATTTCTCTTCATCACAACAACATCAGCAATTTCAAAGATTCCATCCGGATTTTTCCATTTATCGAAAACAAGCAGGTTATCGAAACCGATTATTAGTTCAATACTCCCATAGATTTTTTTCATTTCAAAGAGAGTATCGTAAGAATAAGAAACATTTCCTTTTGAAATTTCATAATCCGAGAAACCGAATTGCGGAAAATGTTCGATTGCAAGTTTAAGCATATTTAATCGATGAAACGGGGAAGAGTACTGCTCGGATTTAAGCGGCGAAATATTACAAGGTATAAAAATTATTTTGTCAAGTCCGCGCTTTTCCAAGACATATTGTGTAGTAATTAGATGACCTATATGAACCGGATCGAATGAACCGCCGAAAATTCCAACCTTATTCATTAATATGTCTCGTTTATTATTGCAAACAAATTTTTAATTGTCTGTCGATTGTTTTCTATTTCATACAAATAATGCTGTCTGAAATAACCGTCAGATTTTTTACTCTGCATTTTTGCGAATGCTAATTTTATAGCCGAACGGAAATACTGTTTGCGAATTCTTTCATCAATCCAGCCCTTGCGCATTCTTAAATGACTGCTGATTATAGGAATGTGTTCTTTCGGAAGTAATTGCATGTTACTCTCTTCCGTCAATTCTTTTATTATAATTTTTCGTTCATGTGAAATTGATAATCTAAATATCCCGAAGAATGACATAACCAAAAAAAACATAAATAGAAAACCGTATAAAAAGGTGTTGGGAAAACTTACACTTGCATTCCACATAAAATGGAAAAACATTGCAAGCAACAAACCCACTACCGGGTAAAACGAACGAATTTTATTCAAAGAAAATTTTGCCAATCCGAGAAATGCACCGAAGGTTGCGGTTGCGATACAATGCATAACAGCTGAAAATCCGGTTCTAATAATTACAAGGAACAGCCAATCAATTGGTGAACTTCCGTAAGAAATAAAATATGTGAAATTTTCCGTCATGCCGAAACCGAGGCCAATCGCGCCGCCGTACACCAAGCCATCCGTTACATTATCAAATTTTCTGGAAGTAACGCTGAATAATAAAAAGACCCCTTTTGCAATTTCTTCGGAAACCGGTGCGAATAAAATTGTTTGAATTAAAGAACTGCTTCCGTCGTCTTTAATTCCTGTCATATCGCCAAGCATTAAGCTTCCTATAACGCCGAGTGCAATTGCACCGAAAGCTCCCCATAAAAAATGTGCAAGAACAAATACCAAAGGTTCACGTTCGTATTTATCCATTTTCCAGATTAATATAAGATAAATTAACATTGGTATTACAGCGGCAAAAAGTGAAGCAAGAATCGGCATTATTTATCCCAATTAATTAATACAAATATTATTAGTGGAAGCAAAAATAACAAAGTATCTTGGTTTTAATGATTTATTTGGTTTTGAATTAATAAAAGCAGAAACCTTGATTATCAGGCATGGTCTGCATATATTTTGTCCCAATTTTTTCGCTCTTTGTTAAAATGATAATAAAATATACAAATTTTTTAGACGGTGTCCATGAATTCAGATTATCGGAAAGCGCCGTTAAGCTTGGTTTGGAAAAGTTGTTCTTTGGCGATGTAATTGTTGATTGCAAGATGGATAAATCTCCACATCAAATTGTACTTAATTGCGAAGTTTCAACACAAAGCAATTTGGTTTGCGACCGATGTAATCGAGATTACGTTTCTATGTTAAAGAGCCAGTTTTTGCTGACATTTATTTTTACGAAATCTGAAAGTGAAGTTGAAGATTTTAATTTCCGGTATTTATCACCGGAACAAGATAAAATAGATATAAGCAAAGATGTTTATGAATATGCAGAATTAGCGATACCGATGAAAAATCTTTGCAGCGAAGACTGTAAGGGATTATGTCTGAAGTGCGGTACAAATTTGAATGAAAAAAACTGCGGCTGCAAGATAGAAATAGAAAATGATATTTGGGCGCCGCTAAAAAAACTTAAGATAGATTAATCATTCGCAATAGGCGAAGAGTTTTCAAAGATTATTAATAACAAATAAAAGGTTACGCGATGCCAAATCCGAAACGGAAGATGTCAAAGACGAGAAGAGATAAACGCAGAACGCATTACAAAGCAACAGTTCCGTCCTTGAGCCGTTGTTCAAATTGCGGCGAATTGAAATTAGCTCACAGAGCCTGCCCAAACTGCGGGTACTATGCCGGCAGATCCATGTTTGTTCCGGAATCCTAATCTAATTCAATTTCTCATCGTAGATGAATAACATTCAATCCGACATTAAATGTAGAATTGCAGTTGATGCTATGGGGGGTGACTTTGCCCCCAAGCACGAAATTCTTGGCGCACTTCAGGCAGTCAACGAATCTCCAAATATTCAATTGATTCTTGTTGGCGATAAAGCAAAAATTCTTCAATCTGCAAAAGAAGAAAATGTTATGCTCGATGAAAAATTAATTGTCGATACTCCGGATGTTATCGGAATGGATGAAACTCCAACTACTGCAATAAAAAGTAAACCGAATTCCTCTCTTGTCGTAGGCGCAAAACTCGTAAAAGAAAATCAAGCTGATGCGTTTGTCAGTGCGGGGAATACCGGCGCGATGATGGCTGCTTCTACTTTATTGATCGGTAGAATAAAAGGAGTCGGCAGACCAACAATCGGTGCTTCTTTCCCATCCGAAAAAGGAAAATTCTGCATCGTGTTCGATGCTGGCGCAAGTGTAGACAGCAAACCTCAGCATCTATTCGAATATGCAATTCTCGGTTCTATTTTTTCAAAAGAAATTTATGGAATTGAAAATCCGTCAGTTGGATTGTTGAATGTCGGCGAAGAAGAGTCAAAAGGCAACGAATTAACTTTTGCATCTTATAAAATGTTAAAAGAATCGAAACTAAATTTTCACGGCAATGTTGAAGGAAGAGATATACTTAAAGGAACAGTTGATGTTGTATTGTGTGATGGCTTTGTTGGTAACATAGTTTTAAAATTCGGCGAAAGTGTTTTGACTTTTCTAAAATCACGCATAAAAGGTTATGCACAAAAAGGATTAGTCAACAAGTTAAAAGCTTTGGTTGTTAAGTCTGTTCTGAAAGCAACATTAAGCGATATGGATTATCAAACACACGGCGGAGTTCCGCTTTTGGGAGTGAACGGTATAAGCATAATCGGTCACGGCTCAAGTTCTCCGCTCGCAATTAAAAATATGATTCTTCGTGCAAAAGAAATGCACGATAAAAATTTGATTCAAAAATTTGAGGAAGCAATAAAATCCTATGCAGTCAAAAATTAAAGTTAATGCTGTTATTACCGGCGTTGGAATGTATGTGCCTGAAAAAGTTTTAGATAATAAATATTTCGAATCGATAGTTGATACAAATGATGAATGGATAACTACGCGTACAGGTATTAAAGAAAGAAGAGTAATTGAAAACGGGGCGACAAGTGATCTTGCAACATTCGCAGTTCAGGATTTAATTAAATCAGTAAATCTTAATCCCGGAGAAATTGATTGTTTGATAGTTGCCACTGTTACGCCCGATATGTTTTTTCCTGCGACAGCTTGTTTGGTTCAAGAAAGAATTGGCGCAAAAAACGCCTGGGGTTTTGATCTATCGGCGGCGTGTTCGGGTTTTTTATTTGCACTACAAACAGGGGCTAGCTTTATTGAAAGCGGGCGGTATAAAAAAGTTGTAGTTGTAGGTGCAGATAAGATGAGCGCAATTACTGATTATACAGACAGAAACAATTGCATATTATTCGGCGATGCTGCATCTGCTGTTTTACTTGAGCCAACTGAAAACTTGAAATATGGAATTAAAGATTCATTACTTCATATTGATGGAAGTGGAAAAGAATCGCTTTACATGAAAGGCGGCGGAAGTTTGAATCCTTCATCCCACGAAACAGTTGATAAAAAGATGCATTATATCTATCAAGACGGTAAAGCAGTTTTCAAAGTAGCGGTAAAAGGAATGGCCGATATTTCTTATGAAATAATGGAAAAGAACAGTTTGAAATCAGAAGATATTGCTTATCTTGTACCGCATCAAGCTAACTTAAGAATAATTTCCGCTACAGCTGAACGGATGGGAATTCCGATGGAAAAAGTAACCATTAACATTAATAAATACGGCAACACAACAGCAGCAACTATTCCGTTGTGTATTACAGAATATTACCGTGAAGGAAAAATTAAAAAAGGTGATAATTTAATTCTCGCGGCTTTCGGAGCCGGATATACTTGGGGGTCGTTGTATCTTACCTGGGGAATTGATTAATGGGTATGAAAGCTTTCATATTTCCCGGACAGGGTTCGCAATACATCGGTATGGCGAAAGACCTTTACGAAAATTCAGTTGAAGCAAAAGAAATGATTAAAACTGCCGAGGAAGCAACCGGAGTTAATCTTTCGCACATTATGTTTAACGGACCTGAAGAATCGCTTAAGCAAACTGATATTACTCAACCGGCAATATTTTTACACAGTGTTGTGCTTTCAAGTATCATTCGCAGAATGGAACCGGAAATGGTTGCCGGTCATTCTCTCGGCGAATATTCCGCCCTCGTTGCAGCAGGCGCAATTCAATTTTATGATGCGGTAAAACTTGTACGTTTACGCGGGCAAGCTATGCTTCAAGCGGGGATTGAAAAGCCCGGAACAATGGCTGCGGTTGTCGGTCTCGATTCGGCAAAATTAAATAATATTTGCATAGAAGCATCTTCTAAAGGGATTGTGCAGTGCGCTAATTATAACTCACCGGGACAAGTTGTAATATCCGGTTCTGTAAAAGGCGTTCACACAGCAATGGAAATTGCAAAACAAAAAGGTGCAAAATTAGTTAAAGAACTTGTAGTCAGCGGCGCGTTTCATTCACCGCTTATGGAAAGCGCAAAAGTTAGTTTAAAAATTAAATTGGATGTAACTCCGTTTTACGATTCTAAAATTCCGGTTTATACAAATGTAACTGCAAATGCTGTAAAGTCAAGCTCATCATTTAGAAAATTGCTCTTTGAACAATTATCAAGCCCGGTTCGTTGGGAAGAAACTATTGTTAATATGATTAACGACGGCGCGGAAGAGTTTTATGAAATTGGTCCCGGCAAAGTTTTGCAAGGACTTGTTAAAAGAATTAACCCGGATGTTAAAATTTACGGTATCGACAAATATTCCGATGTTGAAAGGTATCTTTAATGCAGAATAAATTTGAAAAGAAGATTAACGGCATTTACATAGATCCGCTGATATTCACACATAAGTTTGTTAAAGCATGTGATGTTTGTATTTGTTCTGGAGAGTGCTGCTATTACGGAGTTTACACAGATATTAAAGAGCATGAAAAAATTCTATCGATTAAAGATAGAATTATGAAATCGATGGATGATTCCCAAACAAAGAATGTTGAAGATTGGTTTGAAGAGCCGGAAGAAGATCCGGATTTTGAAAGCGGCATTGCAGTGGGCACCGAGGTTCATAACGGTAAATGTGTTTTCCTTGATAAACAGGGTTATTGCACTCTTCAAAAAATTGCAATGGAAGACAAAGAATTCAAGTGGAAATACAAACCTCTTTACTGTATTTTATTCCCGCTTGTTATTTTTGAAGGGGCTTTGACCGTTGACGACGACCATTTGGGAAGAATGCATTATTGCAACAAATCTCAAAATCAAACATCAACTATTTTTGATTGTACTAAAGATGAAATAAAATATCTCCTTGGTGAAAAAGGATTCGAAGAATTACTTCAGTATAAAGAAGAGTACTTGAACAATCAGAAAATTGAAGAGAGTAAAGTTGAAATTACAAAATAAGAAAGCTGTTGTTACAGGCGGAACGCGCGGAATTGGCAAAGCAATTGTTAAAGAACTTGCTGAACAAGGTTGTAGCGTTGTTTTTACTTATTTTAGTTCCGATGAAACCGCAAGAAAAATTGAGGTTGAATTTACAACTGAAAACGTAAAAGTTTTTGGTTTCAAAGCCGATGCTTCATCATTTTCTGCGGCTCAAGAAACTATAAATTTTGCTTTGGAAAAGTTAGGCGGCATTGATATTTTAGTCAATAACGCGGGAGTTACTAAAGATAATTTACTGTTAAGAATGTCTGAGGCGGATTTCGATTCGGTTATAAACTCAAATTTGAAAAGTGTTTTCAATTATACAAAAGCAGTTCTAAAAACTATGTTGGGGCAGCGTTCCGGTAAAATCATTAATATAACTTCGGTTGTCGGTATCATTGGAAATCCGGGACAAGCGAATTATGTTGCATCTAAAGCCGGGGTGATTGGATTAACAAAATCCAACGCCAAAGAACTTGCTTCGCGCAATATAAATGTTAACGCAGTTGCACCGGGTTTTATTAGTTCCGATATGACTGATAAAATGACTGAGCAGCAAAAAGAAGCAATACTAAATTCTGTTCCAATGAAAAAACCAGGTAACGTTGAAGACGTTGCTAAAACAGTTGTGTTTTTAGCAAGCGATGACGCCGCATATATTACCGGACAGGTTATTACTGTCGACGGCGGAATGGTAATGTAGTTTTACAAAAAAAATAATTCATTATTAATCACCATAAGAGGAGCAAAAATGGACGTTGAAGCAAAAGTAAAAGAAATTATTATGGATAAACTTGGTGTTGATGAAGGTCAAATCAAACCCGAAGCATCCTTTACTAATGATCTTGGTGCGGACTCTCTTGATATAGTTGAATTGGTTATGGGTTTCGAGTCTGCTTTTAATATCTCCATTCCTGATGAAGATGCGGAAAAAATCGGTACCGTTGGCGATGCTATCAATTACTTAAAAGAAAAAGTCGCTTAATTATTTATACAATAAGACCATGCACAATGCATGGTCTTTTAATTTAAAAATCTTTTATGGGGTAAAATAATGAGTAAAAGGAGAGTTGTAATTACAGGTATTGGCGCATTAACACCAATCGGGAACAACACTCAGGAGTTTTGGCAGGCAATGATGGAAGGAAAAAGCGGCGCAAATCTTATTACAAAGTTTGATGCCTCAACCTTTACAACAAAATTTGCATGCGAATTAAAAAATTTCGATCCTCAGACTTATATCGATAAAAAAGAAGTTAAGAGGATGGATCCTTATACTCATTATGCACTTGCAACTGCCGCAATGGCAATTGAAGATTCCAAAATTGATTTATCCAAAATTAATCTTGAAATGGCCGGCGTTGTTTTCGGAAGCGGAATTGGCGGCATCGGTACTTTTGAAGATCAACATACTGCTTTTATGGAAGGCGGACCTAAAAGAATAAGTCCTTTCTTTGTGCCGATGATGATTCCGGATATTGCCGCCGGACAAATATCAATAAAGTACGGATTGAAAGGACCTAACTATGCGACTGTATCAGCGTGTGCAACATCTTCTCACGCAATTGCCGATGCATTTATTCTTATTCAACGCGGTTCTGCAGATATTATAGTAAGCGGCGGTTCGGAAGCCCCGATTACAAGAATGGCTATCGGAGGTTTTAATTCTGCCCGTGCCATATCTACATGGAACGATCGTTATCTTGAAGCTTCAAGACCATTCGATAAAGACCGCAACGGTTTTGTAATGGGCGAAGGCGGAGGCGTGATAATCTTGGAAGAACTTGAGCACGCTTTAAATCGTGGGGCTGGTATTTATGCAGAAATTATCGGAGTTGGTTTAACTGCCGACGCTTATCATATTACTGCACCGGCACCGGGCGGCGCAGGCGCTGTTCGTTCAATGAGCGAAGCTTTACGAGATGCCAGAATTCAACCATCTGATGTAGATTACATTAATGCGCACGGTACTTCTACCGAACTTAACGATAAGAATGAAACTTTGGCTATTAAAACAGTTTTTGGCGAACACGCATATAAATTAGCGGTAAGTTCTACTAAATCTATGACAGGCCATTTACTCGGTGCGGCCGGAGCAGTAGAGTCGATTGCCGCAATACTTGCTATTAAAAATAGTATTATACCGCCGACAATTAATCTTGATGAACCGGATCCTGATTGCGATTTAAATTATACGCCAAAGGTCCCCGTAAAAAAGGAAATCAAGTATGCATTAAGTAATACATTCGGATTCGGCGGACATAACGCTACTTTATTATTCAAAAAGTTTGTGAGTTAAATCTTGTTAAGGAAATTTTTTAGTTGGCTCTTTCAAAGACGGAAGTTATCCAACGAAGAATTACAAGGTTTAATTTCCCAAAATATCAAAGCTCTCGAAAACCGGATTGGTTTTCAGATTCATAACGAACATTTTTATATTAAGGCATTAACGCACCGTTCATATCTTGAACTTTATCCCGAATTAAAAAAATCCAACGAACGTTTGGAATTTCTCGGTGACTCTGTTTTAAATATGCTTGTCGGCCAATATCTTTTTGAAAATTATGAAGAGGAAGGCGAAGGGTTTTTAACAAAAGCCCGTGCCGCCCTTGTAAACAGATACCGTCTTGCAAAAGCTGCGGAAGAATTAAATCTCGAGAAATTTTTACTTTACAATCATAAATATCTTCGCGATTCCGAAGACGGTTTGCATACAATTCTTTCCGATGCACTCGAAGCCGTTATTGGTGCAATATTTATAGATAAAGGTTTGGAATATGCAGACAAGTTTGTTTGCAAATGGATAATTGAACCTTACGAAGACGGGGAAAAATTTTTGATTGATACAAATTATAAAGGTCAATTACTTGAATTTGCTCACGCTCATAAGCTCGATAGTCCCCGTTATTTATTAAAAAATGTTGAGGGGCCTGATCATAAAAAGGAATTTACAATTGATGTTTATATCGGTGATAAATACCTAAGCACAGGTAAAGGCAAAAGCAAGAAAACTGCCGAACAAAATGCTTCTCAAAAAGCTCTCGAATTTCTAAAAGAAGAATAAAACGAGTTTAGAGTGTAGAGTGATGAGAGTAGAATATTTTAATTCTGCAATCAGACTCCAGAATACCGCATACAAAAAAATAATCTAAAATCACGCTTTCGATTTATGGACTTTCCATATATTTACATCGTTAAAAAACTCTATTAATTAATTATCTAAAGAGAAATTTTTTATGGAAAAGTTCGAGTTCTTCGACAAATTTGTTGACCGCCATGTCGGTCCCAGTAGTGAAGAAGTAGAAAAAATGTTAAATGTTATAGGTGTAAATACACTTGATGAATTGATCGATAAAACAATTCCTGCTTCAATACGGCTAAAAGAAAATCTAGAATTATCACCGGCATTATCGGAATATGAATTGTTAAATCATTTGAAAGCTATTGCAGATGAAAATAAAATTTTTAAATCTTATATCGGAATGGGGTATTATCCAACAATTACACCGGGAGTAATTCGCAGAAATATTTTGGAAAATCCCGGATGGTACACACAATACACGCCATATCAAGCTGAAATTTCTCAAGGACGTTTGGAAGCGTTGTTAAATTTTCAAACGATGATAATTGATCTAACCGCAATGCCTGTTGCAAATGCTTCTTTATTGGATGAAGCAACAGCCGCCGCCGAAGCGATGATTATGCTTTTTTCTGCCCGAAAAACGAATAAGAAAAGTGCGAATGTTTTTTTTGTTGACGAAGATATTTTCCCTCAAACAATTGATGTTTTAAAAACTCGAAGTGAACCTCTCGGTATAAAACTATTAATCGGTGATCATAAAAAAATTAAACTTACAGATGATATTTATGGATTGATTGTTCAATATCCATCTTCAAATGGTGAAGTATATGATTATTCAAATCTATTTAAACAAGCAGATGCACTTGGAATTACAAAAGTTGTTGCTGCAGATTTAATGAGTTTGGCGATACTAACTCCTCCGGGTGAATTCGGCGCAGATGTGGTTGTTGGTTCTTCGCAAAGATTCGGTGTGCCGATGGGCTACGGCGGTCCGCACGCAGCATTCTTCGCAACGAAGGAAGAATATAAAAGACAGATGCCCGGAAGAATAATCGGTGTATCGATAGATTCTAACGGGAAAAGAGCATTACGCATGGCTCTTCAAACACGCGAACAGCACATTAAACGCGAACACGCTACAAGCAATATTTGTACTGCACAAGTATTGTTGGCAATAATGGCGGCGATGTACGGCGTTTATCATGGCCCTAAAGGTATAGAGGCAATTGCTAATAGAATACACAAACTTACAAACGTTTTGAACGATGGCTTAAAACGTTTGGGATTGGAGCAAGTAAATAAAAATTATTTCGACACACTGAAAATAAAACTGAAGAATAATGAAGAAGTTGAAAGAATTCATAGTACAGCGCTTGAAAATAAAATAAACTTTAGATATTTCGATGAACCTGCGATAGGTATTTCACTTTCCGAAATAAACACGAGTGATGATGTAGCGCAGATTCTCAAAATTTGCGCAGCTGTTTTAGGTAAATCCTTTAAAGATAACTGCTTAGAAATCTCTTCTAAAAATATTCTGCATGAAAACCTGAAACGTACATCAACTTTTATGACCCACCCGGTTTTCAATACATATTATTCCGAAACAGAAATGATGCGCTACTTAAAAGGATTGGAAAGGAAAGATTTATCTTTAACAACATCAATGATTTCTCTCGGTTCCTGCACAATGAAATTGAACGCGGCTACGGAAATGTTTGGAATTACATGGCCTGAATTTTCCGAACTGCATCCGTTTGCTCCGCTTGAACAAACTAAAGGTTATCAAAAAATATTTAAGGAATTGGAAAGTGATCTTGCTAAAATTACAGGTTTCGATTCCATTTCACTCCAGCCGAATTCCGGCGCGCAAGGCGAGTATTCCGGATTAATGGTTATCCGTGCTTATCATATCAACAAAGGCGATGCAAAGCGAAATGTTGTATTGATTCCCTCATCGGCACACGGAACTAATCCCGCAAGTGCTGTTATGGCCGGATGCAAAGTGGTTGTTGTAAAGTGCGATGAAAAGGGTAATATCGATGTTCAAGATTTGAAATTGAAAGCCGAACAATACAAAGAAACTTTGTCTGCATTGATGGTTACTTATCCGTCTACGCACGGAGTTTTCGAAGAATCTATAATTGAAATATGTAAAATCATTCATGATAACGGCGGGTTAGTTTATATGGACGGCGCAAACATGAATGCGCAAGTTGGTTTAACATCTCCCGGTTTTATAGGAGCAGATGTTTGTCACCTCAATCTTCACAAAACATTTGCAATTCCGCACGGCGGCGGCGGACCCGGTATGGGACCGATTGCAGCCGCAAAACATTTAACTCCGTTTTTACCAGGTCATCCGGTTGTAAAAATTGGTGGAGAAAAAGCGATAACTGCAATTTCTGCTGCGCCGTGGGGAAGTGCCAGCATTCTAATAATATCTTATGCATATATAAAAATGCTCGGAGAAAAAGGTTTGACATATTCAACCAAAGCAGCAATTCTAAATGCAAATTATTTGAAAGCAAAATTATCAGAACTTTTCCCAGTACTTTATTCGGGTAAGAATGGTTTTGTTGCTCATGAATTGATTTTCGATACTCGTGGATTTAAACAAAGCGCTGGTGTTGAAGTTGAAGACATTGCAAAGCGATTGATGGATTACGGTTACCACGCACCGACAGTATCATTTCCAGTTCCCGGAACATTGATGGTTGAACCAACCGAAAGCGAATCCTTAAATGAACTTAATAGATTTTGTGATGTTTTAATTTCGATAAGAAAAGAAATAGAAGAAATTGAAAATGGCAATTCTGATAAAGTTGATAATGCATTAAAAAATTCACCACATACTGCTGAAGTTGTAGTTAAAGATGAATGGAATCATAAATATTCCCGCGAAAAAGCAGCTTTCCCGATTCCATACGTGAAAGAAAATAAATTCTGGCCAAGTGTTGGAAGAGTTAATAATGCATATGGTGACAGAAATTTAGTTTGCAGTTGTGTTCCTATAAGTGAATACGAAGAAACTATTAAATAATGGAAACTTCTGAAGAATTCAAAAATGTCATTTCGAAGGAGCCAAGCGACTGAGAAATCTTTTTGGAATAAAAGATTTCTCCCTTCAGTCGAAATGACAAACAATATTTCTAGGGATTTCAAATTACTTATCTAAAAGCCCGAGAAATTTAAATACTGGCCGAAATAATTATGAATGCTGAGTTAAACCACATAGGTAAAATTTTATCGGAAGCAAAAACAATTGCTGTCGTTGGAATATCTAGACAACCGAATAAAACAAGCCGCGAGATAGCCAATTTTCTCGTCGATAAAGGATATAATGTTGTCGGTGTTAATCCTGCTTTTGGTGATGGAAACGCGCATGGGATAAAAGTTTTTTCAAAGTTAGCTGACATTCCTTTTAAAATAGATATAGTTGATGTATTCCGCCGTTCGGAGGATATTCCAGAAATTATTGATGATGTTCTTGCCATCCGACCAAAAGTCTTATGGCTGCAGCAGGGAATAAGAAATGATGAAGCTGTTAAACCTGTTGTTGATAAAGGCATCGAAGTTATTCAAGATAAATGCATAGCAGTTTATCATTCGCTCACAAAACAGTTTCGTAATTAATAACATTTCATTGCCTCACTTAATGATTAAAAATATATTATCATACATAATTATACTTGTGCTGTTTGTCTTAAGTAAAACACAAGCTCAACCTGCTCCAAATTTTTCTTCGTTAATTAATGAAGAAAAATTTATTATCGATTCAATTAAAATTTCCGGTAATGATAAAACTGAAGACTTTATAATTCTCCGTGAATTAACTTTTAAAGAAGGCGATTCGGTTTCAGTTTCACAATTAAAATACAATCGCGATAGAGTTTTTTCGCTAAATCTTTTTACAAAAGTTGAAATCAATCGCGTTGAAAATGACAGCTTAAATTTTGTGAATATTGATGTAAATGAAAGCTGGTATATATATCCGATCCCGTTTATAAACCGCGCTGATAAATCAACCGATACATATTCATATGGCATAAGTTTTTTATATAAAAATTTCCGTGGAAGAAACGACAATATTGGTTTTGTAGTAAGTTTGGGTTACGATCCGTTCTTTGCTGTTATGTATGATAACCCTGCCTTTTTTTATGATGAAGCTTTAGGTTTTACAACTGGTTTATCTTCTACTAACGCAAATAATAAAAATTCAAACGCCGAATTATTGAATGGCGAAAATTATAAAAACCGGTTTTACTCAGGCTTCATCAATTTGTATAAAAGACTGGATCAATTTAATTTGTTATCGTTATCGGCATCTTTCGATTATGTTGAACCTAAAACCGAGAATTATTTTACCGGAATTACCGCATCTAACTCTAAGATTGACAGAACATTTTCATTTGGTATTGGCTATTCATACGATTCGCGGGATCTAAAACAATTTGCGCAAAGCGGTATTTATGCCGGTGCAGTGTTTACGCATAAAGGATTTGGAATCAACGGCATTAATTATAATGTGTTGGGAGTTGATTACAGACAGCATGAAAAAGTATTGGGAGAATTAAGCACACGATGGCGTTTGGCATTTAGACATGCGTCGGGGAAACTCGTTCCGCTTTATGATTTTTCTTATCTCGGTTATGACGAATCCGTTCGCGGACACAGCCTGGATAAGCGCGAAGGTAACAACTTTGTAATATCTTCTTTTGAAATAAGTTACCCTTTTGTTAAAGATTTTGATTTCAGTATTAAACTCCCGCTGCTTCCGCAAAGTTTAACATCGGCACGCATAGGAATTTTTATAACTGCGTTTACAGATGCCGGTCATGCTTTCAACAATAATTATCATTTAAAAATAAAAGATTTTTATGCAGGTTACGGGGCGGGAATAGCAATTCTTTTTTTACCATATAATGCTATTCGTTTTGAGTATGCTTTCGGCAACAAAGGCAGAGGAGAATTTTTAATTGGAACAGGTCTCGCTTTCTGATATAGAATTATATTATTCACCGGAAAAAATTGATAACCTATTAATCAAAATCACAGGCGATGAATGCCATCACATTAAAGACGTGATGCGCCATAAAATCACTGATGAAATTTTTGTTACGGATGGAAATGGTTCGATTTATAAAACGATAATTGAACAAATTGATAAAAAAGTAATAACTGCAAGAATAATTGAAGAAATTAAATATTCCAACAAGTTCGAAAATATTACGTTTTGCATCCCCCGTTTAAAAAGCTCCGACCGTTTTGATTTCGCTTTGGAAAAATGTGTTGAACTCGGCATCACAGAATTTATCGTTTTCGAATCCGAAAGAACAATTGCGAAAGGCGACAAAACCGATAAATGGGAAAAGCATTTGATCGCAGCAATGAAACAATCACTACGTGCGTGGCTGCCTAAAATTAGTTATGTCAAAAATTATGATGACTTGATGAAGCTCAATGGCAAAAAAATAATTTTCGAACAGAACTCCGAAGTTTCATTTAATGATTTCCTTAAATCTCAATTCTCACTGCTCAATACTAAATACTACTTTATCTTCGGTCCCGAAGGAGGCTTGACAAGGGAAGAGTGCAGAACTGGGCTTGCCTCGCCTAAAGGCGGGAGTGTAGAGTGTAGAGTTAAATTAACAGGTAACCGTTTGAGATCGGAAACAGCAATTGTATCTGCTGCCGCAATGCTATCGTTGAAGATGTGAAATTATTATAACTTATTGCTTATTAAATCAATTCGACAGTTTTTTTTACCAATCTTTCAAAATCATTTTTTACGCGCTCTGCTGTTTCCATAACTTCGTTGTGCGATAGTTTTTGAGAAGATAAACCGGCAGCAAAATTTGTAATACATGAAATCGATGAAACTTTTAAACCGATTACTGAAGCATAAATCGCTTCGTGAACAGTTGACATTCCTACAGCATCACCGCCGAAATTTTTGCACATTTGTACTTCGGCAGGAGTTTCGTAACTAGGTCCTTTTGAAAACCAATAAACTCCTTCTTTTAATTGAATTCTTTCTTCGAGCGCCGCTGTTTTAATTTTAGCATTTATTTCTTTCGAAGGGAAATTCAAAAAATTATTGCGATGATCAAATGAAGTTAAACCAACTAATTCCGAAAGTTCTTTCTTAATATTTATTGAATTGAATGAAGAAGCGAGCATCAAATCACCGGGCGAAAAACTTGTATTCACTCCTCCCGCGGCATTTGTTAACAAAATTGTTTTACAGTTCAGTCTTCTAGCGAGATGAACAGGCAGTACACATTGTGAAAGAGAGTATCCTTCATAAAAATGAATTCTACCCTGAACAATTAAAAGTTTTTTCTCTTTGTATTTTGAAAAGTGAAGGTATCCTTGATGACCTTGAACTGTTGACGCCGGATAATTCGGTAATGATGAAGTTGGAATTGATTTTATTGTTTCAACTTTATCGGCAAAATCTCCAAGTCCGCTTCCGAGAACAATACAAATTTCCGGTTCGAACGGAATTTGCTCTGCGAGTACTTCGTAAGTCTTTCTATATTTATCGTTTAGATTTAACATTAGAATAATATTCCGGCTAATGTTGCAGTCATTAATGTAGCGAGAGTTCCGCCGATAACAGCGCGGATGCCGAGTTTGGCTAAATCGGTTCTTCTGCTCGGTGCGAGGGGAGATATTCCACCAATTAATATTGCGATAGAACTAAAATTAGCAAAACCGCATAATGCATAAGTTATCATCAAAATTGCTTTTTCATTGACAATAGATTTTGCCTGCATAAGATTACCGAGGTCGAGATAAGCAACAAATTCGTTAAGCACTACTTTAGTTCCTATTAAACTACCGAATTGATAAGCACTTTCCCACGGCACTCCGATTCCAAAAGCAAGGAATTGTAAAATGGAACCAAATATAAGTTGTAAACTTAATGATGCACCGAGATTAGAGTTTAAGTATTGATTAAATCCAAACACATCGCCGACCCATCCGAGAAAATAATTTATAAGAGCAATTATAGCGATGAAAGCAATAAGCATTGCTGCAACATTAAGTGCCAAAGTTAAACCGTCACCCGCACCAACAGCAGCGGCTTCAATTATGTTGGATGCATTTTTTTCAACATCAACTTTAACTTTACCTTTTGTTTCAGGCTCTTCGACTTCTGGATAAATTATTTTTGAAATTAACATTGCAGCGGGTGCTGCCATAACACTCGCTCCGAGCAAATGTGTTGCGAATAAAAGCTGTGCATCATGAAGCGGGATGTTGTTTGCTGTTGCAAATGCGCTGCCGAGTATTTGAATATATGCTGCCATCACTCCGCCTGCAATTGTAGCCATACCGCCAACCATAACTGTTAATAGTTCGCTTTGAGTCATTCCCTTTAAATATGGCTTTATCATCAGTGGAGCTTCTGTTTGTCCCACAAAAATATTAGCAGTGCATGAAAGAGATTCTGCGCCGCTTGTTCCCATTAGACGTGCCATGAACCAAGCCATTCCTTGAACAATCTTTTGCATAATGCCGAGATAATACAACACAGACATTAGACTGGCGAAGAAAATTATTGTCGGTAAAACTTGAAATGCAAAGAACGTTCCCATGCTTTCCGGGTTGCCTTGCCCGAGTCCTAAATTACCAAAAACAAATTTTGCGCCTTCGGATGTAAAGTGAAGTATTAAAACAAAGAAGCTGCTGATGAATCTAAAAAATTCTTTAGGCCAGCCGAGAGGTGCGAACAAGCTTCCAAGTTGATCACCTTTGATTATAAGTATTGCAAAAATAATTTGTATGAAAAGTCCGGTTCCGACTAATCGCCAATTAATTTTTTTCTTGTTGTTGGATAGAAGGAATGCTATTCCAATTAATAGAAATATTCCAAAAATGCCTCGTAATAACGAAATGAAATCCATATTAAGACCTTGAAAATTATTCTGGGATATAGTGACATTTGCGGCAGCGCGCTTCGTAACTATCTGCGGTGCCGACAAGTACTCGTTCGGGTGCGGCAATTTTGCGTTGAGTTTTATCAGCGGGATTTCCGCATACAACACAAATAGCCAAAGTTTTTGTAATATATTCAGCGACAGCCAAAAGCTGTGGCATCGGTTCAAAAGGAATGCCTCTGTAATCCATATCCAACCCGGCAACAATTACTCTTTTGCCTTGATTAGCCAATGTGTTGCAAACATCAACAAGATCACCTTTAATAAACTGAGCTTCGTCAATTCCAATTACATGTGCATTTTCAGATAATTCTAAAATTTCGTTCGCGTTTTCTACAAGAATTGAAGGCAACGATTGTTCGCTGTGCGAAACAATATCGCTTGAGGAATAGCGAACATCAATCTTCGGTTTGAAAATTTTCACATTCAATTTGGCAATTTTTGCTCGTCGTAATCTTCTAATTAGTTCTTCGGTTTTACCGCTGAACATACAACCGGCAATAACTTCAATCCATCCGGTATCTATAGGCATTGAATGCGGCGCTAATTCCATCATGATTTTAAAAACTCCTCGTCAAAAGAATAGGGAAGAAGATCGCCCATTTTCATAGTTTTAGTTTTACCTGAATTGTTAATCATAATCACATCCAAATCTTTGCCGCAGAATTCCAATAATATTTGCCTGCACGCTCCGCAAGGTGGAAGATAATTTTCGGAATCTCCTGCCACGGCAATTGCTTTAAATTTTCTTTCACCGTTAATCAAGGCGGTGAAAACGGCTGTTCTTTCGGCACAAATTGTTAATCCGTAAGATGCATTTTCTATATTCGCACCGATAAAAATTTTATCACCTTCGGTTAATAAAGCGGCGCCAACATGAAAATTAGAATATGTGGGGATTGCTTTCGATTTTGCTTCAATTGCTTCTTGGACAAGTTCTTTTTCGGTAATCATTCAGTTTAGGTTTTTGTTTGATTCAAAGATAGGTGAATGTAGATTGAAATGGAATTTTTTTCTAATGGGAATTTTAATATTCTTACAAGTAAATATTTTTATTGATTGACTAAATAGGTTATCAAAATAAAAGGGTTGCTCAGTTTTTATTACATCTTTATATTAACCGGGCAATTAAAAAATAATTTATTAAACAACAGAATTTCTTCTCACCATTAATAGGAGAACGACATGCCGGAACAAAAAAAGTTTGTCCCTTTTGTCTCATCCGAAACTAATATGGCCGAGTTTACCTTACGTGCGTTAATAATAGGTTTGGTAATGGCGGTTATATTGGGAGCTGCAAATGCTTACCTCGGTTTAAAAGCAGGAATGACGATTGCCGCAACTTATCCTGCCGCGGTTATCGGGATGGCTTTGTTAAAATCAATGAAAGGAACCATTCTCGAGGAAAATTTTGCGCGTACAGTCGGTTCGATAGGAGAATCAATTGCTGCAGGCGCAATCTTTACTTTGCCAGCATTTTTTATAGCCGGTATTTGGATGGAATTTGATACACTTGAAAATTACCTTGCATCAACTGCCATTATGTTTGCAGGCGGTGTACTCGGTATCATGTTTGTGGCTTTGCTGAGAAGAGTTATGGTAGAAGATGCCGAACTTCCTTTTCCCGAATCGGTTGCTGCTTCCGAAATTCATAAAGCAGGAAGAAGCGGCGGATCGGGTGCAAAATTTTTATTCACCGCTATGGGTGTTGGCGCTTTAATTCAAACACTCGGCCAGTTGAAATTCTTTGCAACAACATGGGAAAAGTTTGTAACGTTTTCGAAATCTGTAATAAATTTAAATACTGCCGGTAATGCTACTGCACAGGGTGGGGTAGTATTAAGTTCGCCGGGTGTTAGCCCTGCCTATATTGGTGTAGGATATATTATTGGTCCAAAACTCGCGTCGTTAAATTTTAGCGGTGGGTTGTTGGCATGGGGATTATTCGTCCCGATAATACTTTATTTTTTGTCGCCTGAATTGCTGCTTCAATTTCAAACGGCAAATCCGGGAGTTACTCCCGAACACAGCGATTGGATTACATGGTCCCAGATGATATGGCGTTTTATTGTCCGTCCAATTGCAATAGGAGGAATGCTTGTAAGTGCCGGTTTCACTCTTTTTAAAATGAGAAAAAGTTTAATTACCGGAATAAAAAGATCTATCGGCGATGTTAAAAAAGCCGCAACCGGGGAATCCACAACAATTAGAACGGATCAAGATATTAATTTCAAGTGGGTGATGATTGGAATAGGAGGTTCTGCAGTTATGACATTCTTCATCTATAATTATTTTTCACAGGATATTTTTGCAGCGCTAGTTGCAACAATTGTAATGATAATAGCTGGATTTTTCTTTGCCGCTGTTTCAGGTTATCTCGTTGGAATTATAGGATCAAGCAACAATCCCATTAGCGGTTTAACATTATCAACATTGATAGTAGCAGCATTGCTAATGGTTGCTTTAGGAATGACAGGACACCAGGGTGTAGCTGCGGTACTTGGAGTTGCTGCTGTTGTTTGCGTTTCTGCTGCAGTTGCTGGTGAAATGTTGCAGGACTTAAAAGTCGGGCACATTCTCGGCGGTACTCCATGGAAGATGCAACTCGGTGATATAATCGGTGTTGCAGTATCAGCTGCTGTAATGTTTCTGCCATTATTGATTCTTCATCAGGGTGACGTTAATGCAGGTAAAATGGCAAATCCACCGTACGAAGGCGGATTTGGCTCTGCAAAACTCGCCGCTCCTCAAGCAGGCTTGATGGCTTTGCTTTCACAAGGAATTGTAAAAGGCGAAATGGCTTGGCCTCTAATAATTGTAGGTATGGTTATGGGACTCGGTTTTATATTAATGCAGGTTAAAAGTCCTATGCTTGTTTCAGTTGGAATGTATCTTCCTCTCGAAACAACATTCGCAATTTTTATAGGCGGATTGATTAAGGGTATTGTTGAAAGATTCAGCGCTGCAAGAAACTACAACGATGCACAAAAAGCGCGAGTAGAAAATACAGGCGTTCTTGTAGCCGCGGGTTTAATTGCGGGCGAGGCTCTAATAGGACTTGTCTTTGCAGGTTTTGCCTTTTTCGAAATTAGTTTGTTCTCAATATTTACAACACCAACATTCTTAATAAGTTTGCTTGTATTTGCATTTATCGGCTGGTACTTGATTCAAATACCATTAAAGAATGCAGGCAAGGCTGACGAACCAGCACCGCCGACTGTTTCTATGTAAAATAAATTTGTGCCCCGGTTTATTCACGGGGCATTTATAATTATAATTTGATTATGAATTTTTTCCGACGCAGAAAAATACTAAAGAATGCAAATTATCTTGAACTAACACCGGTTCGGACAAAAGAATATTCCGTTGATTCAGAAAATAAAGTAGTAGTAATTATTCCTAAGTTTACTAATAAATTTATGGTTGATAATATTGTCCCGAAAATAAAACATCCAGATATCAAGATAAATCTCGATGAACTTGGTTCTTCGGCGTGGCTTGCAATTGATGGGAAAAAGAAAGTTAAAGAGATTGCCGTAGATCTTCACAAACAATTCGGCGAAAAAATTAATCCCGTTGATGAACGTCTGACAAAATTTTTGACTCAACTTTACGAACAAAGTTTAATAACTTTCGACGAAATCAAATAAAAGGAGTATAACATGGGAGGCATTTTAGTAGATCTAAAACCTGAGTTACTCTGGAAACATTTTGAAGCCCTGACTCAAATTCCGCGTCCTTCGCGCAAAGAAGAAAAAGCTGCAAAATATGTTCTAGATTTTGCAAAGCAGAACAATCTTGAATACGCGAAAGACAATTTTGGAAATATAGTAATACGCAAACCTGCAACTCCGGGAAAAGAAAATTTAACACCCGTTGTAATGCAAGGGCATCTTGATATTGTCCCGGAAAAAAACTCGGATGTAAAACACGATTTTGAAAAAGACCCGGTTCAAATTTATATTGACGGCGATTGGGTTAAAGCAAAAGGTACAACCTTGGGCAGCGATAATGGAATCGGTGTTGCGGCTTCACTCGCTGTTTTAGAATCAAGTAATATTGAGCATGGACCTATCGAAGCATTGTTTACGCTTGATGAAGAAACCGGATTGAACGGCGCACAAGCATTGCAGCCTGGATTTGTTCATTCTGATATTTTAATGAATCTTGATTCCGAAGAAGACGGCGCTCTTTACATCGGCTGTGCGGGCGGTCAGAATTCATTTGTGAAATTCAAATGCAACCAAAATGATATTCCAGCTAATACCGTTGCGTTGGAATTAAAAGTACTCGGTTTAAAAGGCGGGCACAGCGGGCTCGATATCATCCAAGGAAGAGGAAATGCAGTAAAATTGATGGTTCGACTTCTTCATGAATTGAATTACAAATTCGGAATTCGTCTTGTCAGTTTAAACGGCGGCAGCAAACACAATGCAATTCCCCGGGAAAGTTTTGCAATAATTCGTGTTCCTAAAAAGACTGCTACAGAAGTTTTGTTGTACGTTGAAAATTATAACCAAATTGTTAAAGATGAATTGGCAACAATGGAACCGAACCTGAATGTTAGTGCCGATTTATCTAAATCAAAAAATAAAATTCTGGATAAAGCTTCGGCTAAAAATATTATTGATTCACTTTACGCAGTTCCAAACGGTGTTATTAAAATGAGCGCTGATATTGAAGGACTTGTTGAAACTTCTACAAACCTTGCTGTAGTTGTTACAAAAGGTAAAACGGTCGAAGTTACTTTAAGCCATAGAAGTTCTGTTGAAAGTGAAAAACATGATATTGCAAATTCAATCGGTGCATTATTCAAATTAGCTAAAGCTGAAGTTAAACAAGGAGATGGTTATCCAGGCTGGAAGCCTGATATTCATTCACCTATACTTGGCGTTATGAAAAATAATTTCAAAAATAAATACGGCAAAGATCCCGAAGTAAAAGCTATACATGCAGGTCTCGAATGCGGAATAATTAAAGAAAGATATCCCGATATGGATATGATTTCATTTGGCCCAACAATTATGGGCGCGCATTCTCCTGACGAAAAAGTGCAAATAAGCACTGTAGAAAAATTCTGGGATTTATTAGTCGACTCGCTTAAAAATATTCCTGCTAAATAATCTTTATTATAATCTTGTTCCTGCTCTTGATCTAATTCTCAGATCAAGAGCACGG
Organism: Bacteroidota bacterium; assembly: GCA_023397505.1. Lineage (GTDB taxonomy): Bacteria > Bacteroidota > Ignavibacteria > Ignavibacteriales > Melioribacteraceae > JAEWUC01. Next base: position 431,475 of record JAEWUC010000007.1, read on the forward strand.
GCAAGAACAAGAAAAAATAATATGAACAATCAAATCGAAACAAAACCCGAACCATCTGCATTTTTACGCTGGACAGTTTTGCTAATCATAAGTTTATCAATGTTCGGCAACTATTATATTTACGACAGCATCAGTCCTCTCGCCGATCTTTTGGTAAAGCAATTAAACTTCAGCGATTCGGATATCGGTTTGCTGCAAGGTATTTACAGTTTCCCGAATATTATTATGGTTTTAATCGGCGGAATCATAATTGATAAAATCGGCACAAGAACTTCTGTAACGATATTTACTTTTTTGATAATGCTTGGTTCAATCTTTACAGCGCTTTCCGATCAATTGATTGTGATGGCGGCGGGTCGTTTGATTTTTGGTCTTGGTGCGGAATCTATGATTGTTGCAATTACAACTATGATTGCTCGTTGGTTCAAAGGAAAAGAATTGTCTTTTGCATTCGGATTGAATTTAACTGTTGCCCGGCTTGGCTCTTTTCTTGCACTTAATTCGCCAACATGGGGACAGTCGTATTACAGCAATTGGCAATCGCCGTTATGGATAGCTGTCGCAGCCGGTGTCTTTGCAATGGTTACGATTGGGATTTATTATTTCTTGGATATCTACGCATCAAGAAAATATCATCTTCCCAAAGAGGGCGAACAGGATAAAGTAAATCTAAAAGAAATATTTACATTTAATAAATCATTTTGGTACATCACCGCGCTTTGTGTTACTTTTTATTCGGCTATGTTTCCGTTCCAAACCTTTGCAATAAAATTTTTTCAGGATGCACACGGTACATCGCGCGAAGTCGGTGGAAATTTATCAAGCATGTTAACTCTCGCCGCAATGTTTTTTACACCTTTGTTTGGTCTGATAGCCGATAAAATTGGCAAACGGTCTTTGCTTATGATGTTCGGATCTTTATTAATAATTCCTGTTTACTTAATGATGGCTTACAAATTCGGGCAGCCTGATATAATGACGGACACAAGTTTTATTAACATCAATTTTGATTTTTTTGATATTCATGCGGCAATTCCTATTTATCTTTTAATCCCTATGTCTATTATGGGAATTGCGTTTTCGTTAGTGCCGGCAGTAATGTGGCCTTCGGTTGCGTATATTGTTGATGGTTCCAAATTAGGAACAGCTTACGGATTGATGACCATGGTTCAAAACATTGGTCTGTTTGCATTTAATATGATTATCGGATTTGCAAACGATATATCAAAAGCCGGCGTGCAAAACCCGGAAGGTTACAATTTAGGAATGTGGATATTTTCTTCACTCGGATTTTTTGGCTTGATGTTCGCATTTTTATTACGAAAGAGTGAAAAAGGTGTCGGGGGACATGGATTAGAAAACGGAATGTTAAAGAGTTGAGTATCGTAATATCCGGTAATTAAAATTTTTTTTGTAAATTCGCGTGGCAAATTTTACAGATTGATGAAAATAAACCTCGGAATATATTTTTTTATACTGATCTTCTTTGTTTTGAATTCAAAAATTCAATCTCAATCATTCGGTTTCGGATGTTTGGGCTTAAGCGGATTTTACGGTGGGTATTCCCAACAGGAATATAAAGCCGATGGAATCAACTTATTCGCCCAACAAAACTACAATAGTCCTTTAGCAAATAATGATATCAAATTTCAAAAGGGTACAGGTTTTAGAATAGGCGCAAATATTTTCCGTGCTCAATTCGACGACGTTTTTATTTCGCTAAAAGGATTTTTCCAATTCTTAAAAGAAGAACATGAAGTTGTAGATGAACTTTCTCAAGAAATTCATAAAAACAAATACAAGTTGTCAATGAATCATTGGGGGTTTGGTATTGATTTCGGGTTTCCTGTCTTCTCTTTCTTAGATCTGAAATTGATTGATGGCGGTGTTGCTTTTTATAATAGTGATTTTGAGTATCAAACTTTGTTGAACGACGAACTGATAAATGAACAAAAATTTTCACCTGAAAAACCTAAGATTGGCTATTATGTTGGAACCGGTTTAATTCTTCATTTAATAAAAGATTACATAAGCATCGAAGGAACCGCCGCTTTTTCTACAATCAAAATAGATAAAATGCTAAGTGATGAAGACAGAACTCTGCCTATGAATTCAAAAACAGCAATCGAAAAAGGCGGGTTCACTGGTACCGTACAATTAAATGTTGGATTTCCATTTTGAGGTATTTATGAAATTATCAAAACTTGATAAAGCTTCCATAATTGCAATTAAAGACTGCATGGGCGCGCAAAAGGGTGAATCTATTTTAGTTATTACGGATGAATTAAAGAAAAAAATAGGATACAATTTATTTAAGAATGCACTCGCGCTCGGTTATGAAGCTTTGTTTGTTGAAATGAAATCACGCGAAATGCATGGACAAGAACCACCGAAACAAGTTGCCGATTTAATGAAAATGTTTGATGTTGTGTTGTGTCCGACGACAAAATCATTAACTCATACAAATGCAAGAAGGGAAGCCTCTGCACTTGGTTCACGCATTGCAACTTTCCCCGGAATTACAGAAGAAATTATGATTCGTGGTTTGAATGCAGATTATAAAAAAATTGCAAACCTCACAAATAAGTTGACTGAAATTCTTACCGGTGTAAAAATAATTCACGTGAAAGCTCCAAACGGAACAGATATTATTCTTGATGTTGAAGGGCGAAAAGCAATATCGAGCAAAGGACTGTTTCATAAAAAAGGTGAAAGCGGAAATTTACCGACGGGAGAATCTTACATCGCGCCGATGGAAGGAAAATCAAACGGCGTATTTTATGTCGACGGTTCAATGGCTGGAATTGGCGTAATAAAAGGAAAACCGATTCGAATTGAAGTTCAAGACGGTTTGGCAATTGATATAAGCGGCGGCGTACAAGCCAAAAAATTAAATAGTATTATTGAAAAGTACGGCGTTGCCGGAAGAAACATTGCTGAATTTGGAATTGGTACAAATGATAAAGTAAAATTGAGCGGACTTCTTTTGGAAGACGAAAAAGTAATGGGCACTATTCACATTGCTTTAGGCGATAATAAATCAATGGGCGGGAATGTTAATGTTCCAATTCATTTAGATGGAGTAGTGAAAAAACCGACTGTGTTTTTTGACGATAAAATGATTATGAAGAACGGCAAGTTATTTATAAAATAGTTTCTCCTTCGTAGTAATCCGCTTCGTAAAAATAATCTGCGTTAAAACCGGAAATATTAAAACGTAATTGTTGGAATTATAGGTACAACTTTAAATAAGGGATTTGATGGATGTAATTGAAAAGCAAGGATTAATGGTTGTCGGAATACAAGTTTCGGTATCGCAAGACTATTTGTTTACTGAATTACCCCATATTTGGAATATATTTTTTGAAAGATATAAAGAAATTGCAAACCGGGTTGATACAAAGTTTATGAATATTTGTCTTTCGAAAAAAGAAAAAATAAACACATATTTAGTTTGTGTAGAAGTAAACGAATTTGAAAATATTCCTGAAGGGATGACTGCTTTGGATTTCCCGGCATACGAGTATATTCATAAAATACATCATGGAAAAGTCAGCAGCATTGATGATTCATTTGATAAAATGAGCAAATGGGCAACTGAAAAAGGTTATTCAACAAGTGACTTTAAAATAGACTACGGTTACTATAAAGATGAAAAGGACCCGATTGAACATACACTTTTATTAAGAATCATCTAATTCCTCGTAAAAAGTTATTTTCTCAAACTTTTTTGAAGTAAATTGTAAATAGTAACAAATTTTTGTAATTTTGCCGATTAAAAATTCGAACTTACCATGAAAATCCTTGAACAATTGAACGAAGAACAGCGCAAAGCTGTGGAATATATAACAGGTCCGCAAATGATAGTTGCGGGTGCCGGATCCGGTAAAACCCGTGTTTTAACGGTCAAAATAGCGTATTTGATAGATAAAGGAATTGAGCCTGACACAATTTTAGCCCTAACCTTTACTAATAAAGCCGCTAAAGAGATGAAAGATCGAATTAAATCTCTCATCGGCAAAAAGGCGGATAAATTGTGGATGGGTACATTCCATTCAACTTTTGCCAGAATTTTAAGATCTGAAGCAGCACTACTCAATTACCGCCCAAACTTTTCGATTTACGACCGCGAAGATTCCGTTTCTCTCGTTAGTAATGTTATGCAGAATTTAAACATCAATCTTGAGAATTTAACTCCGAATTCAGCGCAGCACAAAATCAGCAACCTTAAAAACCAGATGATAAGCCCGGAAGAATATTCAAAGAATTTTGCAACTACATTAGTTGATAAGAAATTTTTTGATGTTTACTCGGAATACAATAAACGTCTTTTCGAAAACAACGCGATGGATTTCGACGATCTGCTTCTTAAACCTATTGAACTTTTTAATAATAATCCCAAAGTTTTGTCCAAGTATAAAAAGCAATTTAAATATATTCTTGTCGACGAATATCAGGATACAAATAAAGCTCAGTATGAAATTTTAAAACAATTAAGCCCGTTGAAAGATAAAGTTTGTGTTGTTGGTGATGATGCACAGAGTATTTACGGATGGCGCGGCGCTGAAATTAAAAATATGCTTAATTTTAAAAAAGATTTTAAAGGCGCTAAAGTTTTTCGTTTGGAACAGAATTACCGTTCTACAAAAACAATACTTGCCGCCGCAGATTCTGTTATAAAAAACAATACAGAGCAGATTGCAAAAACATTATGGACTGAAAACAATGAAGGTGAAGAACTTACATTGATTCGTTCTTCGGATGAAAAAGACGAAGCTTTCCAAATTGCGAAAAGAATAAAGAAAGAGATTACGACCCGCAAATTATCTTTAAACGATATTGCAATTTTGTACCGTATTAATTCACAGTCCCGCGCACTCGAAGACGCTTTGCGAAGAGAAAAAATTCCGTACAAAATAATCGGCGGTGTTGAATTCTACAGAAGAAAAGAGGTAAAAGACGTACTTGCGTATCTTCGTATTTTAACAAATCAAAACGACGAAGAAAGTTTATTGCGAATAATGAATTTTCCTCAACGTGGTATTGGAAATACTTCCATTTCTAAAATGATTGCGTTTGCCCGCAAATTGGATATCAATCTTTTCACAACAATGTCACGTGTTTTTGAAGTGATTGAAGTAAAAGAAAGAATTCAGAAAAATGTAAAACAGTTTAAGCTGCTTCTCGATAAATACATCGACTTGATCGATAAACTTTCGATAGGTGAATTAACACGTGGATTGGTTGATGAACTCGGCATTTTAAGAATGTATAAAGAAGAGAATACCCAGGAATCAATGTCGAGATACGATAACATTCAAGAACTTTTATCGGCTGTTCAGGAATACAGCAAAGAAAATCCAAATGCAAAATTGGATGAATTCCTTTCCGAAGTTTCTCTTGTTGCGGGAGTTGATCAATACGATGAAAAAGTTAACTCGGTAACCTTGATGACTATTCACAGTGCTAAAGGATTGGAATTCCCGATTGTATTTATTACCGGATTAGAAGAAGATATCTTTCCTTTAAACCCAAGATTCGATTCAGATTCAAAAATAGAAGAGGAAAGAAGATTATTCTATGTTGCATTGACAAGGGCCAAAGAAAAGATATATTTATCATACGCGCGTTCAAGATATAGATTCGGAGAAGTTGCGTATCAAAGTAAATCAAGATTTTTAGATGAACTTGATAAAAATACATTTGAAGAATCAAACGCCGGTGCGGGACGAAAAACCGGAAGAAGAAAGCGCGATTTTTACGATGAATATTACCAAGAAGGTTATGATGATTTTGATCAGGAAAGAAGATCGTTACGCGTTGGCAGCCGTGTAACTCATTCAATATTTGGCATGGGAAAGATTTTACAAATTACAGGTACAGGCGATATGCAGAGAGTTACGATTGCGTTTGAAGAACATGGTACAAAACAATTACTTGCTAAGTTTGCTAACTTAAAATTAGTATAAATAACAAAAATAATTGGAGCTAATATGAAAATAGGTATTTTAACCGGTGGCGGCGATTGCCCGGGTCTTAATGCGGTTATTCGTGCGGTAGTAAGAAAATCACTTCAAAACGGTCATGAAATGATTGGCGTTCGAAACGGATGGCGCGGTATGCTCGATAAAAATTTCTTCCCGATTGATATGGAAGCAGTGTCGGGAATTCTGCACCGCGGAGGAACAATTCTAGGAACTTCAAGAACAAATGTTTATAAAATTCCCGACGGAGAAGCTACAGTAATTAAGAATATGGCAGAAACAGGTATGGATGCTTTGGTCGCAATCGGCGGCGAAGATACTTTGGGTATTGCAGCTAAATTGGCTAAAGCTGGCGTTAAAGTAGTCGGCGTTCCAAAAACAATTGATAATGATTTAAACGCCACCGATTATACATTCGGTTTTGATACTGCAGTTAATATTGCTACTGAAGCTATTGATCGTTTACACACAACAGCAGAATCTCACAACCGTGTAATCGTTGTTGAATTGATGGGAAGACACGCTGGATGGATTACTGTTCATGCAGGTATTGCAGGCGGTGCAGATATGATTTTGATACCTGAAAAACCATTCAACATTGATGAAGTATGCGATGCTTTGGTGAAAAGACATGCAAGAGGAAAAACTTTTAGTATCGTGTGCGCTTCCGAAGGTGCTATTTGGCAAAAGAGTGAAGAAGAAAAAGCAGGTGAAATGGTTCTTGCTTCTCAAAAACTTGATTCGTTTGGACATGTTGCTCTTGGCGGTATCGGTAATATTCTTGCAGAAGAAATTCAAAAGAGAACAGGTTTTGAAACTCGCTCGGTTGTACTCGGACACGTTCAACGCGGCGGAAGTCCGACTGCATTTGATCGTGTATTAGCTACTCGCTTAGGTGTATGCGCTGCTGAATTAGTCCATGAAGGCAAATGGGGACAGATGGCTGCATTAAGAGGAATGGATGTTTTGGGAGTAAGTTTGGAAGAAGCTACTGCAGAATTGAAAACTGTTGATATGAAATTATATGACGTTGCTTCTACATTTTTTGGATGATATTGAGTTAAAGTAGAATATAATAAAATAGCCGTTCTGTGAACGGCTATTTATTTTTAAAAATATTTTTGAACAATCAATTCTTTTTTGGTTTAGTTAATAATTTGTAATAGCTAAACGATAGCACCGCTGTTATACATGAATATGCGGCTATCATAAAAATAATACCTTCAGTTTGAAGTCCCATTTTCAACTCCTTTATTTTTCCAAGCGGTATGAACCATCCAAAAAAGTACACCAATTAAAGCAATCAAAAATAAGCGCGCACCCCAGATATAAGGTATATTCGCTTCATTGACTCCCTTAAGCATTAAAATTGGAAGTGCATCATTTACAAACCACCAAATCATAATAATTAATAACAGGGTAGGAGTAATATATTTCATAATGTAGAAAAATATCCGCGGGATTTTTATATCACCGCCGTCATTCATCTCTTTCCATGCTTTTTCTGCGCCGAATATCCACATAAATAAAATTGATTCTGCCAACGCGAAAACAACTAAACCGAATGTTCCTGCCCAGTAATCCAATTCATCGAGATAACCGTATTGTAAAAAGAGAACAACGAATTGAACGGCAATTAAAATTCCGGCGCCTAATGTAATCACAGCTTTTTTTCTGCTCATCCCGAATTCATCTTCCAAAAAAGCAATTACGGGTTGACCCATTGCAACAGAAGAAGTTATTCCGGCAAAGAACAATAATAGAAACCATAAGAAACCGAATATTTCACCGAGGGGAATTCTTTCGAACACAAGAGGCATTGATACAAAACCAAGATCGAACGCGCCGCCTTTGGCCATATCCATCGTCATTGGTATTCCAAAAAAAGCAACTGCAATAGGGATTGCAATTGAGCCGCCAAGTATTACTTCGGCAAATTCATTGGTTGAAGAAGTTGCCAGGCCGGACAGGGCAATATCATCTTTCGGTTTTAAATAACTAGCGTATGCTTGAATTGTGCCCATACCTAAAGAAAGAGTAAAAAATATTTGACCGGCTGCTGCAAGCCATATTTTTGGATTGCCGAGTTGAGACATATCCGGATTCCAAATAAAACCAAAACCATTACTTACAGAATTTTCAGGTGTTGATGGATCGGGTGTGCCGAGTGTTACAACGCGGATAGCAATAATAACCGCAAAAATGAAAAGTGCCGGCATTGCAATCTTTGCAAGTTTTTCAATCCCTTTTGAGATACCTCTGTATAGTACCCAAAAATTTAGGATGAAAGTAATCATCAAAAAAATGTAAGCAATTCCAATTCCATCAAAAAAACTATTAACTTCTCGTCCTTGGTAGCCATATAAAAATGATTTCATTGCTGTAAAATTTTCCAAACCGAAATAACTTTTAGTAATTGAGAAGAAACTGTAGCCAAGAGTCCATGATTCAATATAGGTGTAATAAACCATTATCACTGTAGATTGGAAGAGACCCAGCGTCCCGATATATTTTGCAATTTTATTTTTCCATAAAACATCAAACATCCCGGGTGCACTGCCATGCCGGAATTTTCCACCATGTCTCCCGATACCCCATTCCATCCACATTAAAGGTATGCCGAGTAAAAGAAAAGAAATAAAATATGGAATCATAAAAGCACCGCCGCCGTTTTGTGCCGCTTGAACGGGGAAGCGCAAAAAATTTCCAAGTCCTATGGCGTTACCGGCTACCGCAAGTATTAATCCTATACGACTGCCCCATTGCTCTCGTTCGGTATTGTTACCAGACATTCTTTCTCCGGTTAATTATGGAAAGAGTTCGTGAAAAATTTTTTCAAATATAATCAAACATCTTAAAAAACCAATTGTATTTTAGTTGTGCACTGTAAAAAAATTATTGCTCAACAAAAGAGAAAAAATTTGTGAATTCACCCGATTGAAAAAACCTTTTAATATTTTTGAGAAAGTATAAAGGGAATTTAAACAATAGAAGATAGATAGTCTTTTAATTACGAATCAGTATATTTTAAATCTTGACATCTATATCAGAATGTTCTAAGTTTCGACCAGTTCCAGCCGAACACGAGATAAATTGAGGGAAGTTAATTCTCGTTCAGAATTTTTAAACAGCCGACTTAAATAGCCGAAAATATTTAAATAATCTTTTTTAATCATTCTTAGAGGGTGTGAATGAAAAAGAACCTAACCGCTTTTGCGTTACTCATTTTTATGTTTATAAATGTGAGTTACGCCCAAACCTGGTGGTACGTCAACGATAACAGCACGTCTAACGATTTATATACGTTAGCTATTGGAAATAATGGAAATGCAGGTACACAAGCTGCTCCATTTGCTACAATAAATCATGCCATTTCCGTTGCTGCTGTAGACGATATCATAGTGGTTGATGCCGGAACTTATATCGAAAATGTTGTTGTAAATAAAAGATTAGATATAAGAGGCGCACAACCAGAACATTCAATAATTGAAGCTACCAATGCAAATGCAACTCCATTAATATTTGCTGCATCTGGAGCTTCTGTACAAGGATTTACTTTAACTCACAATTACACTCCGGCTGAATTAGCTGCGTGGAATTTCAACAACAACGGCGTTACGTTTAACCAAGGTACATCTGCTAGTACTTTATCTAATTGTACCATAACGCTTAATCGTAATGGTATTTACCTAAATACTACTCAGAATAACATTATAACTAATTGTTCAATTACGAATAACAGAACCGGTATAAATATGACCGGCAATATTAACGGAAATCAGATTTCTTCTAATACAATATCTGATAACTGGACAATTGGAATTGTGTCGTATGCACCTACCAATCCTGGTTCAAATTTGACTGATTATTCAACCGTAATTGTAAACGGAAATACGTTTAGTAATAACTGGTATTCTGAAGTATTAGTAAAAGATGCTTCGGCTTATTCAGGAACGTTAAATGTAACTAATAATACATTTACGGATAGTCCAGTAACTTATAGTACGTCGTCTAGCGCAAGTCTAAATGAACCAGCATTCGAGAACCAAAAACCTGTAGCACTAGGTGGAACAGCTGTAAAACCGACAGAGGATTTACCAACTTTAAGAATTTATAACAGCGGTTCAGTTGGCTTAAGGTATGATAATCCTAAAACAGTGCTAGTAGAAGCCGGGCAATCGATTCAATCTGCAATTAACTTTACAACAGATGGTGATATAATCCAAATTGCGGCAGGGATATACGACCATGGCGTTTCGACGCTAACCGTAAATAAATCACTTACATTTATCGGAGCGGGACCAGCTTCAAGCCCAACAACAATAATTACATCAACAGCATCAAGGATTATAACCTTATCGGCAACTGGAAAAAGTTTCAGTTTTCAGAACTTGATGATCGAAGGGAATACATCTAATAATGGAATTTATGCAGGTAGTTCAATTGACATTAATTCACTTTCGATGCAGGATGTTGTATTAAGGAACTGTCAAGTTGGTCTATATCTGGCAGAAAATTATCCTGGTGGCGGTCCATTAACAACAACTGTTAGCAGCTTAAGTTTTAATAATGTTACTTTGACAAACAACAAATTTATCGGTGCTTACATTGGAAAAACTGTTCTTTCAGGAACGATAACGAATTCTACAATTACAGGTAATGGTTATTCAAGTGATCTGCAAGCTGCCTGGCAAAAAGTTGGATTACAATTTGTTAACTTTGATGAAGCATCGGTACCACATGTAGAAATTACAAACTGCTATTTCTACAACAACGGGGCAGGCGCCTCAGATATTGAACGGACCGGTCTATCAATGTACACCGCATATAATGCTCTTAGTACTAATGAACTTCTGACGGTATCCGCAAGTAGTTTTGTTAATCACCATTGGGCTGTAAGAATTAAAAATGAATATAGTGTGGGAAATACTGCCACTATAAATGGAACTTTTAGCGGTAATGATCTTGATATATGGTTTAATAGCGTTATTGGAAATTCCAGTTCTACAACACTTGTAAGGCGGACTTTTCCGGGAATCAGAACAGTCGGAGCTGGTCCAACCTATGATTATAATACTATACAAGCGGCAATTAATGCAGCATCATCGGGAGAAATAATTAATGTTTCGGCAGGTTTGTACACCGAAACAATATCCATTAATAAACCTCTTACAATTACAGGTGCCGGTAATACAACAACAATTATCGATGGAAGTGATAATGGAATAGTTGTAAATGTTACATCGAATAATGTAAACCTATCGGGTTTTACAGTTAGGAATTCTGGATTAACCGGCGTTGAAGCAGGAATTGCGCTTAACGGTGTTAACGGATGTAATATTTCGAATAATATTATAAGCGATAATTTTGCCGGTGTTGCACTTGTTGCTTCAACATCTAATATCATTTCTAACAATATATTGTCTGCCAATTATTTCGGCGTTTATTTGGGCAACACAACTACTCCTTCAACTGGGAATGCAATTTCAGGCAATACAATTACTGGTTCTATTGCCGTTGTATTGGCACCAACCTTAAATACAGGCGATGGAATTTATGCAGATCAAAATTGCAATAACAATACATATTTAAATAATACAATACAGAATAACGGTAAAGACGGTATATACTTCTGGAAGTCTTCAAGTAATACGGTAACAGGTAATACTATTTCAGGCAATACCTCGCAGGGTATTCAGTTAATGGGTTCCGCAAATAATATTTTTACCGGGAATTCAGTTGTTAACAACAATGATAACGGATTCAAAATAAGATCAAGCGGATGGCCGGAAGGCGCTTACCCATCTTTTCCAAATACAATTAATGAGAATAATATTCATGATAATTCTAATTATGATGTAATAGCCGAAGCACAAGTTGATAATGTTAATGCCGAAGGAAATTGGTGGGGTTCTACCTCACCTGATTTTGCAAATATTGTCTCCGGCAATGTTGATTATTCTCCATGGCTTGGTCAGCAAAGCGATGATCCGCATGACGAAGAAAATCCGTGGACATGGTATGTAAATGATGAAACTGATGTAACAGAAGTTATCAACAACGCTAACGATGAAGATATAGTTGTTTTTATTAATGGTTCTTATGACCATATAACTATCAACAAACCTATTACTCTAATTGGAAATGGTTCTGTGATAAGTAACGCTTCACCGGCAATAACAGTTACAGCCGACAACGTTACAATTACCGGGTTTGTATTTGTGTTTAACGACAATACGATTCCATACGACGATTATGCTATTGACGTACAAAATAATGCTACAAATATTGTAATCAACCAGTGTAATTTCCAGAATCTTCTTAACGGCGCAACCGGCAATGGAGTAATTAACCGCGGTACAGGTACAGTTGATGCAAGATATAATTATTGGAATGATGCTACAGGTCCAACAATTGCATCCAACCCGCTCGGTACAGGAACTATTGCAACAAATCTTTCAACCGGTACCTTGCTTTATTTTCCATGGTATATTGATGCCGGACGAACAACTTTAATGACAGGCGGAGTTACATTAATTTCTCCTGCTAATTACTCGGTCGGCGTTTCGGTACTTCCACAATTTACTTGGTCTTCAATTAGCGACGCTGCTTCTTTCGACCTTGAAATTTCCGTTGATGGAAGTTCATGGACAACTATAATGGATAATGTTTATACAACAACATTTACATTAGCAGAATTTAATCAACTTTCTTCCGGTGTTCTATATTATTGGAGAGTGAGAATTAACGGCGGTTTGTTGGATGGTGTTTATTCGGCAACAAGAGAATTTACAACCAACAACGGACAAGTTACTATTACAACATATTATCCGTATGGTACATCTGCAAGTTTAGCTTGGTATTTATTGCCCGCTTCGGCGAATGTAAAATATGATATTTACTATTCTGTAAATTCAAACATGAGCGGGTACAATGTTATCCCGGATTTAACTAATACATCTTATACTTTAACAAATTTATTAGCTGGAACACAGTATTATGTTCTAGTAAAAGCTAAAAATAATGCAGGTACAGTAATTATAAATTATTCCGACATAGTAACATTTACAACAGAAGGAATTGCTCAACCGAATTTAACATATCCTGTTGCAGGTGCTGTTACTTACTCCAATCCGCCGTACTTATACTGGTACGCAGGCAACTATAATTCTTCGGTTGAGTACGAAGTGAAATATTGGACAAATGCCGCAGGCGAACCTGCAGACGGTATCTATGTTGCTCAAGGTGCATCTCAAGGTTACTTTGAAACAAATTCTGCCGACCAGTATGTTTTGCTGACAGCAGCTTTAACGCCAGGTGTAACTTATAATTGGAAGGTTAGAACGAAAACAGGAACAATAGCGCCTTTCAGTTATTCTGCATGGTCTTCAACAGAAACATTTATGATTTATAATTCTGTACCTGCAGCAGCGCCAACGCCTAATTTATCGTGGCCGGTCGGAGGAGCAATATCATATATAAATCCACCATCGCTTTATTGGTACACCGGAACATATACAACAGGCGTGTACTTTGAAGTTGAATGGTCGAACAATAATTTTTCAACTGTACTTGGTTTTCAATCAAATATTACTGATTTGTTCTACACTTTAAATACAAGTCTATCGCCCGGTACTTATTACTGGAGAGTACGTTCTAAAGTTGGAATTGGCGGCACTTATGGAAGCTGGTCTGCAATTGCAACTTTTGTGATTCCTTCATCTGTAAGTTATGTATCGGTTCCATATCCTACCGAACCGGTAGGGACTACGGTTGTTTCATTAAATCCGACAATGAACTGGTTTGCTGTTACACCACCTGCATTGCAATACAAAGTTAGGATATCACCATATTCAAGCACAGATGGTAACGGCAGATTGAACCACGCAACTGCAACCGAAACAGGATGGATTTCATCAACATCTTCGGCATTTAATTCATTGACATTTTCGCCATCAATTACTTTAGTTGCAGGTGCAACATATTATTGGCAAGTTCAAGCCCGTCTTGCTGCTTCGCCGTTTAGCGAATCAGGCTGGTCGTATGTAGCATCATTTAACACCGCCGCCGGTTCATTTGCAATAGTTCCTTTAGTTGGTAGTCCCAGCCATGGTCAGCCGATTAACAGTACTTCAGCAATGTTATCCTGGGTATTACCGCAGCAAAACGAAACACACTTAAAATATGATGTAGAATATTCAAAAGAATCTGATTTCAGCAATTCATTTATTATCAAAGATGTGAATGAAAAGATAATAAATGTTGAAGGTTTGGAACCGCATTCAACTTATTATTGGAGAGTATTATCAAAGAATTCCAACGGTTCTGCTTCGGCATATTCTGAAACCGGATCATTTACAACAAGTACTGTAACAGATGTTGAAGAAGAAAAGATTCCGATAGAATTTTCGCTTGAACAAAATTACCCGAACCCGTTTAACCCTACAACACGCATTTCATATTCTTTGCCGCAGAATTCATTTGTGACTTTGAAAATATATGATATGCTTGGCAGGGAAGTAAGAACGTTAGTTAATCAGAACATTAATGCCGGAAAAATCTCTGTAGATTGGAATGGAGATGATAACTTCGGCATGAAAGTATCCAGCGGTGCTTACATTTATAGAATTATCGCTGGTGATTTTGTAGCAACAAAGAAAATGTTGTTAATAAAATAATTAATTAAGGAATTGAAAATTGGCGGTCTCATTGCAGACCGCCATATAAAACCGGTGAGGGTAATATGAGCAAATTAGGCGCAACAATCTTCGTATTCTGTTTTATCGCCGCAATCGGCTTGGCTTTATATGCTTGTCATCAAGCTTATTTTGGATAAAACATTTAGAAAATAATAGATCACATTTTTAAGAAAGGCCGCAAATATGCGGTCTTTTTTTCTCTTTAAAATTAAAATTACTTTAAAAGGACAAAAAATCCTTGACTTTAAATCATAAATGGATATATTGTCCCTCGTGATTTAAGACTTCTTGTCTTATCCACACCAGCCGACAGCCGAAAATAAAGAACTCAGCCGAGAGTTAAATAAATTTTCATAAAATCTTAGAGGGTGATTATGAGAAGTAGATTAACTGTTTTGGCTTTACTCATTTTTTGTATTACAAATTTGAGTATTGCACAAACCTATTATGTAAGTCCTTCCGGCAGCAATTCCGGAATAGGAAGCATTGGCGATCCATGGCTTACAATACAATATGCCATAAATACCGTTAGTCCCGGTTCTACTATTCAATTAGCAGACGGTGTTTATAATGAATCGCTTAACATTAATAAATCTAACCTTACTATTGTGGGTAATCCAACCACACCTGCAAATGTAATCATTAATGCAGTTGCACCTGGCTTTGGAAGTCCGCTCGCCGGCATTTATGTAACGCAACCCGGAGTAACTTTAGAAGGATTTACGCTAAACGGTTTAGGACAGGCAACAAATACAAGTCCTCGTTATGGTATACATAACAGCAATGCCGATGGTAATACCTACCAAAATTTAGTTATACAGGATTTTAGCCGTACCGGTTTGAATGTAACTGATTCCGATAATCTTTTTTTCAATTACGTTACTGCAGAAAATAATGGGGGAAATGGTTTTGGTTTACGTGATATTACAAATTCATTAATAAGTAATATTACAACAAACAATAATTTATGGGGCGGTTTAAGAATACAATCGCACAATGGTTCGATTACCGGTATTGTAATTATGGGCACTAACAATTTCCAGGAAGACGGCTCTGCTCCTCTCTATCTTCACCCGTTTGTTATTGAGCAGGGGAATGTTAATCCAGCCGGCCCTCCAATTCCTATAACTTACGGCTATAGCGGATTGGTTGATGTGACAATACAAAATACTGATTTTGGCTATACACTCAGCGGTGATGACGACGAAGCGCCTCAATATCAAAGGATACATTTTTATAAAACACTGGAAGATGTATTTGAAGCTGCAGAAGCTCCAATTCCTACATATGCTTTTCATATAACAACAAATCGTTTTATTAGAGATATTTCAACAGGAGAATTAGTTGTACCTCCTGTGCTTGGCATTGAAGCCGCAATCAATGCTGCCGATCCCGGCGATGTAATTAATGTTGAAGAAGGTACATATCAAGCTTTCACTATTAATAAACCTATAACATTAATCGGCGGACCTGGTGCAAAGATTGATCACGGTTCACCTGCTATTACAGTTAATTCAACTGGAGTTACTATTACAGGATTTACTTTCGATTTTGATTCACCCGATTATGCGATCGATGTTTTAAACGGTGCCTATAATGTAGATATTAGTCTAAGTAGATTTTTAAATGTTGACGGTATGAATATCGGCAATGGTGTTAGAAATCAAGGTACAGGAATTGTCAATGCAATTAATAATTATTGGAATTCCAATACAGGTCCTACAATCGGCTCAAATCCCGGAGGTGTTGGCAATACTGCAGCAAATACAGGCGGAGGAACATTAAATTATTCCCCCTGGTATTTATACAGCGGTGCACAACTTGATTCCCCGGCTGATTTGGCGATTAATGTTTCCATAACTCCAAATTTTCAATGGTCATGGCCGTGGCTTGGTGCTGCTACTTATACAATTGAAATAGCAACCGATGCGGGCTTTACTAATTTAGTTTATGGACCTATCCCGGCAACTTCTCCGCATCAATTGCCTTTACTAGATGCTCTTGATAACGGTACGCAATATTATTGGAGAATTACTGCCGACGACGGTTTTGATATTTATACTTCAGTAGCAAGTTTTACCACATTAACAGTTCCACCCCCGGTACTTAATTCTCCTGCTAATTATGCTGTAGGAGTTTCGGTATTACCGTCATTTTCATGGACTGGTCCTGCAATAACATATGATTTCCAAATTGACGATAACAGTAATTTTAGTTCTCCGGTTGCTACTTACTCGGGTGCAAATACTACATTCGATTTTCTCCCATACTTATCAACATTAACTCCAGTATTGGCAAACGGTACTTTATATTATTGGAGAGTAAGACGAACAACGGTAGATGGTACAAGCGCATGGGCGCAAAGAGAATTTACAACTGTTAATTCTGCGGCTCCGGTAATAACAACATTATACCCAAGCGGAAATACATGTAATGTTGCATGGTATCCTTCTCCTTATGCCGTGGGATTGAAATATTATGTTCTACTTTCGACAAATTCTGACATGACTGGTTATACTATACAGGCTGGCGGACTGACGAATACATATTATACTTTATCCGGGCTAACTGCAGGTACAACATATTATGTTCAAATCGTTTCATATATGGACAGCGGACCGAATGTTTATTATTCTTTCTCAACAGTAAATACTTTTACAACACCGGGAGTGCCTCCTGTCTATCTTTCTTATCCAACCGGAGGCGCTACAGTATATTTTAATCCTGCAACTGTTTATTATTACACAGGTACATTCTTGCCAGGATTACAATATCAAGTCAGATATTCTGCAAGTTCCTCGGTTGACGGATTTGGAATGTTAAATTCAGGCGCTTCAAATTTGGCATTAACTTCAAATTTATTTGCTACATTGCCTTTACTTACCGCAGGTACAACTTATTACTGGCAGGTTAGAGCATATGATGGATTTACTTATGGTCAGTGGTCTTCGGTTGAAAGTTTTGTAATCTACAGTTCAACACCGGCTGCACCAATTATTCCTTATCCCTCATACCCGACAACTGGTTCAATAGTTTATATTAATCCGCCTACATTTTATTGGTATCTTGGCACTTATGCAGCCGGACTTGAATTTTATGTTGAATGGGACGATGCTTCGAACTTTTTAACTCCTCTCGGTAATTCCGGTTGGATAAGTAATTTATATTTTACATTACCGTCTAACTTGACACCGGGGCAAACATATTATTGGCATGTAAAATCGAGATTGGCAATGGCGCCGTTTACAGAGTCGTTTTATTCTGCTACACAAACATTCGATATGGCAGCAGCTATAAACGGTGGAGCAGCACAACCTTATCCTGTTAGTCCAACTGGAGGTTTTTCAGTCGGAACACCTCTTGCATCAACTGCATTAAGTTGGACTGCATTTTCGGTAGCGACATTGGAATACCAAGTGAGAATTTCACCGTATTCAAATACTGATGGCGTCGGAATGTTGAATCATCCCACAGCCGTGTCATCCGGATGGATTTCGGGTACAACAACAACTGTTGGAACTATACCGTTTTCATTAACAGCTGGGGCAACGTATTATTGGCAGGTTAGAAGCAGATTACAGGCAACACCTGCAGTTCTGTCATCGTGGTCGTATGTAACATATTTTGTAACCGCCGCCGGTTCATTTGCAATTGTGCCTATGGTTGGAAGTCCCAGCCATGGTCAGCCGATTAACAGTTCGTCAGCAATTTTGTCATGGCGATTGCCGACAGAAAGTGAAACTCACTTGAAATACGATATTGAATATTCAAAGGATATTGATTTTGGAAATTCAATAAAAGTACAGGATGTGAATGAGACTGTAGTTAATATAACCGGATTAGAGCCAAAGGCAACTTATTATTGGAGAGTATTATCGAAGAATAAGAATGGTTCTATATCGGATTATTCTGATGTAGGAACTTTCAAAACCGATGCTTCTATTACAAGTGTTGAAGATATTGAATCAATACCAACAGAATTTAAATTAGAACAGAATTATCCTAATCCTTTCAATCCGGCTACAAGTATTTCATATTCATTGCCAAAAAACTCTTTCGTTTCTCTAAAAGTGTACGATATTCTTGGACGTGAAGTGAAAACTCTTGTTAATCAAGAAATGAATGCCGGTTCTTATTCCGTAATGTGGAATGGAGAAAATCAATTTGGCGTTAAAGTTGCAAGCGGAACGTACATATATAGTATAATCGCAAGCGATTTTATCCAAACTAGAAAGATGGTTCTCATAAAATAAATTGAGAATAAAATTAGTTGATTACAAAAAATTGAAAAGATAAAAGGGGATAATTAAAAATGGGAAAATTGGGAGCTTCTTTATTTGTGCTTGTGATGCTTGCTGTTATCGGCTTAGCTCTTTACGCATGTCATCAAGCTTATTTTGCATAGAAAATTTGATGAGAGGTTAGAATATCAATCTAACCTTTCATTTTTATTTATTTTGAGATATTTATATTATTATTAAAAATTGTTAACCGTTTCAGTCTGTTGAATAATTTTGCATTCCGACTATTAAGAAAATGATAAAATTCAGGATGTCAATTATTCTTCTTTCATTGGAGTATGTTCTAATGATATTATATTATTCGCAGTACATCATGAGTTTTTTGCTTAATGTAGTCTAATTATATTTACTTATTTTTGGAAAGGTCAACGTTATGTTGACCTTTCTTTTTATAATATACGCATGAAAATTTCTTATATAAAATACTCGCTGAAATTAAAGCACCGGTTTACAATTTCGCATTCTTCAAGGACAGAAACTCCAATTGTGCTTGTAAAAGTTGAGCAGAATGGTATTACAGGTTTTGGCGAAGCATCTTTGCCGCCGTATTTAAAGGAAACGCAAGACTCTGTTTGTGAATTTCTATCAGAAATTAAACTTAGAGATATTCATTCTGTTGAAGATCTGACTGAACTTAACATGGAAATAAAATCATTATCACAAAATGATTGTGCTGCAAAAGCTGCTGTGAATATTGCGTTGAATGATTTGTTAGGGAAAATATTTGGAATACCTGTATATAAATTATACGGAATAAAAAATAGAATTGAACCTGCTTTTACTTCGTTTACAATCGGGATTGATGATGAAAAAACTTTACGTGAAAAAATAGGCGAAGCGAAGGATTATAAAATCCTAAAAATAAAACTTGGTACTGAAAATGATGAGCAAATAATAAAAGTAATTAGAGAAGAAACCGGTAAACCTTTATACATCGATGCCAACCAAGGTTGGAAAGATAAAAATAGAGCTTATGAAATGATTGAATTCTTAAATGAACAAAATGTTCTGTTCATTGAACAACCGATGCCCGTTAATTTATTAGATGACGCAAGATGGCTAAAAGAAAAATCATTATTACCGATAATTGCAGACGAAGCTTTTCAAACTTATGATGATCTCGAAAAAATCAAAGATTCGTATCACGGGATTAATATTAAACTGATGAAATGCGGTGGTATAAACGAGGCATTGAAAATAATTCAAAACGCAAAGTTGCTTGACTTAAAAATTATGTTGGGTTGCATGACGGAAACATCATGCGCTATTTCCGCGGCAGCGCAAATAGCCCCGCTTGCAGATTATCTGGATCTCGACGGCAATCTCTTAATCAGCAATGATCCTTTTGAAAGGGATTCAAGTAAAAACGGAATAATAGAATTTACAGATTTACCGGGACTTGGAATATCGGAGAAGGAAGTAATATTTAAATAACAATTCTAAAATCATACATTTAATTTCATATAGCATTTAATTATATTTGGCGCGGTTTTTTGAGGGAGCGTTATGCCAAAGAACTTCATTTCCAATAAAGATGAAACAGTAAGAATGTTTAAAAGCGATTTTATGGAATCGTTTTCGCGCGTTCATTGGTCTGTTCCGCTTTGGATTTATGTACCTGTAATTTCGGTTTTATTATATAGAGCATTTGTTGTTTTTGAATTAGCTGTTTTAACCATTCTATTAACGCTAGTATTTGGAATTATAGTTTGGTCGTTCACCGAATACACTCTTCACAGATTTGTTTTTCATTACGAACCAAAAAGTGAATTTGGCAAAAGAATACATTTTATAGTCCACGGTGTACATCACGATTACCCGAAAGATTCAAAAAGATTAGTAATGCCTCCGTCGGTGAGTATTCCGCTTGCATCGTTTTTCTATTTCTTGTTTTTTCAATTATTTACCTTATCAAATCTTCAACCGTTTTTCGCAGGATTCTTAATCGGTTATTTATTTTATGATATTACTCATTACGCTATTCACCATTACAATACACATAATAAATTTTGGCTTATTATTAAAAATCATCATATGAAACATCATTATCAGGACTCGAAGAAAGGATTCGGAGTGAGTCAGCCAACTTGGGATTATGTATTCAAGACTGATTTCACACAAAAGGAACAAGGTTAAAAGTAATTGAACCCAATTAATAAATTCGGCAAAAATATTTTCCATAAAAATATTTCATATATGAATTGTGGAAGAAGAATATTTAGCAATAATAGTTTATTCTTCATTATGATGTGTTTGGTTGTTTTCATACCCTCATGTGTCCATAATATTCAAGCGGAACAGGATTTCTTCATTAGATTAAATCAATTAGGATATTTACCAAATGATATTAAGACTGGAGTTATTCTTTCAAACGTTAAACTTGAGGGAATTAAAGCAAGTATAATTAACATGCAAAACAACAATCATATTAATTCATATCTTATTCAAAAGAATAAAGGCGCTTTTGGAAATTTTAGATATTCATACGTTATAGATTTCAGTACTACAAAAAATCCCGGCAAATATTTAATCCAAATAAACAATAATAAATCATATAGTTTTTCGATTAATGAAAATATTTATAAAGGCGTTGCAGATTCACTGCTCCAATTTTTTAGAGTTCAACGCTGCGGTTATACGGATCCTTATCTACATAATGTTTGTCATATCTCGGATGCAACAAGTATCATCGATGGAAATAGAATAATTACAAATGGTGTTGATTTAACCGGCGGTTGGCACGATGCTGGCGATTATGTAAAATTCCTAAATACAACTGCCTACGCAACTTACATGTTAATGTTCTCGTATGAATTTGATCCTCAAAGATTTGGTTTTGATAAAAACCGAAACAATGTACCGGATGTTTTAGATGAAGCAAAAATTGGATTAGATTGGTTGTTGCGATGCGATTACAACGGTAAAAAATTAATTACACAAGTACAGGATTTACGGGATCACGATGTAGGATGGAGATTACCGGAAGATGACGCACTTGCTTTTGACCGCCCTGCGTTTGTTGGGATTGGAAAAAATCTTATTGGTATTTATTCTGCTGCACTTGCACTTGCTGCTAAAATCTGGCGCGATAAACTAAATTATCCTGAGTTCTCTCAAAAATGTTTGGATACTGCGGAAAAATATTACTCAATAAGAAACAGCGTGATCGATGTTGACAGCAGCGGTTCGGGAATGTATATTGATAAAAATTTTGAAGGCAAACTTGCTCTCGGTGCCATAGAACTTTATTTGACCACAGGTAAAAACGAATATTTAAAAGAAGCTAAGTTTTATGCCGATGTAGCCGGTTCGGATTATTGGTGGAGTTGGGGAAACATAAATTCGTTGGCTCATTACCGAATTGCCAAATTCGATTTCAAGTATGCGGATTTCATAAGAAACAATTTGGAGGAGTTTAATCGTAAGAAGGACGATAATCTTTTCGGAAAGGGAACCGAGTTAAGTTGGGGTACAAACAATACTTTGCTTGGTATTGCTCTTCAAAATGTTCTTTGGAAAAATCTTACCAACGACAACCGGTATGATTCGCTTGCAGCGTATCAAAAAGATTTCGTACTTGGCAGAAATCCATGGGGCATAAGTTTTATTTCCAACATCGGAAAAAATTTCACAAAGAATTTTCATCATCAAGTTGCAAAGATTAAAAGTAAACTACCGGGAGGATTTGCTGCCGGGCCTGCAAAAAAGGAATTCTTGAAAAGTTATAATATTACCTATAAGAAAGAGGATAATTATTCTCGCTTTCAAACTGATGATGTTTATTATCGCGATGACGAAATGGATTATATTACAAACGAGCCGACTATAACAGGAAACGCTACGGCAATTTTTGTATATGGAAGTTTATCTAGTGATAAATAGCTATATTTGCACGTGTATTATTATGATGCACAAATAAACTTCTTCTCACTTAGAGATTTTATAAAAGTATCTTATTGCGATTTTATTGATTAAATGAACTATTTAAATGGCATATTAGTTGGAATTTTGTAACACTAATAATAGACCTAAGGGATAACATGGTCAGCTCAGTAAGAAGAATTACATCGGGGTTTAATTTCATAGACCGGAACTGGGGAGGAGTGTACCGAGGAGGCAGTTACTTGGTAGTTGGTCCTCGTAAATCCGGAAGAACTCTGTTGGGTTTGCAGTTTGCTCTCGAAGCTGCAAAATCGTCGGAAGTATGTTTGTACTTTACGATTATGCGGCCCAAGGATTTAATGATTCAAGCTGCCTCATTAAATTTTGATATACAATCTTACATGAATCAAAATTTGATTATTGTTGTTCGCGTAGCTGCGCCAAACGAAATTTACGACACGTATAATCCCGATGATTATCTTGTGGAATATTTTCATGATATAATTACTGTTGTCGATCAATATCATCCAACAAGAATAATATTTGACGAACTTACTCCTTTTGTCGGATTCAGAAATCTTGATTATCTGCGTGATACTTTTTTAAATACTCTTGAATACATAGAAGAAAAAGATATTACAAGTATGTTTGTAATTAGTGAACCGGCGACTCAAAAAGCTAATTCAATTGTTGAAGGATTGTCGCAATTTGTAACCGGCGTTGTTCAATTGAAAAAAGAAGGGCAGAAAGGTGAACGCTTTCATGGCGGGCATGTAAGTATTATTCCAAATGTCGGTCATACCGAAGGTCAATTTATTTCTGAATATAGAATTGAACCATACAAAGGAATAACAACGGAATTTTCGCAAAATGAAAAACCGTTAACCGAAACAAGTGAAATTACATCTTCGCTTCCGCCGATTAAAAGAGATTTTAGCAAACCGACAAAAATCGACATCCCATCGGAGCCGTATGCATTTTCCAATGTTTATAATTATAACGATTTCCAGTTGATTCTGAACAATCAAATTGCATTATATAAAAGTACCGGGCAAATGTTTAATTTAGTTTCATTCAAGCTTGATCCTTCGGCACAGGTTAAGGGATTATTGTCCGTAAATCAACTGCAGAATTCGGTAAGACAATCAACTAATAAAAAAGATAAAATTTGTGTTATAGATAATAAAGTTATCGTTCTTTTAGTTCGCGGCAATATGAAAAGCGTTGTTGAACTTATGTCAAACGTGCAAAATAATTTACCGAGCCAGGATGAAAATTATATTCAAGCAGTACAAGATTATATTTCGATTTTTAATTCGGAGATTGATGAAAGAATTGACAGCGCCGAATCTATGATGGAATATGTACTTTCTGCCGAAACTTCTCAAACAAACGCATACCAGCCAATTAATAAATTTATCGGGTAATGAAATATCGCATAAAAATATTCTTAGCAATATTTCTATTAATTATAATTCCACTTTCCGCACAAACACGACCAGATGCAGTAAAACGCCAAGCAACTCTTTTGATGGGCGAAGGCAGAATTAAAGAAGCCATCGATCAACTTAACAAATACATTTCTTCAACTCCAAGACAAGCCGATGGTTATCATCTTAGAGGATTATGTTACGAAAGAACATCTGAATACCAATATTCTGTTTTAGACTTGCGCAGAGCAAGAAGATTGGATCCAAACAATCCTCAAATCAAAAAAGATTTAGATAGAGTCATCGCAATTTGGCATGATTTACTTTATAGAAAAATTGAAGGGCACAAACGTGATATTGCTATCGATCCGAATAATCCTTTCAGTTATTTGGAAATTGGAAAATCATACCGATGGCTTGAAGAATGGAACAATGCCGAAATTTGGTACGATGAATATCTAAAACGCGACGACAATGCCTCGCCGGATGAAATAATTCGTTATACCGAAATTCTTGCTAAAATCGGTTCGATTACAAAAGGAGAAAAAATATTAAAAAAATATATTGAACGTTATCCGAATGATTGGCGTTTGTTAAGCAGGTATGGGTACTTTACTTTATGGCTTGGCAAATTTAAGATTGCTGAAGATTCATTTGTAAAAGCATTAGATTTTAAACCGTTCTTTAAAGAAGCCCAAGATGGATTGGACTTAGCCCGCAATCAGTCTTATTTAACAATTTATCAGCCGCGCTCGTACGAATCAGTTTACCCGATTGACAGATATTATAATTTGTTGGAACGTTCTCCCGGGAATGATGAAATCCGTTTCAATCTTATTAACGAACTTATATCGGTTAATCGTTACGACGAAGCCTATCAACAATTACAATTTTTACAAAATAAATATTCTCAAGACGAAAGATTCATCACGCTTTCAAATACAGTCACTAGTTTCCGCGACAGTACCTTGAATCAAAAAGTTGCAGAATATTCCGATAGTTTAAAGAATAGTCCGAGCAATAAAGAATATGCTATGAAACTTTCCGCTACTTATGCTAATCTTTTTTATTATGACAGTGCTATTGAGGTTTTGGAAGAATACTTGAATAATATGCCTGAAGATCAGGACCTGGATGCAAGATTCAGATTGGCACAATACAGCGCATGGAATTATGAATGGGAAAAAGCAATTTCCGTAGTAACAAAACTTTTGGAATATGAACCGGAGAATTTAGATTTCCAACTTTTGAGAGGACAAATAGGAGTTTGGACGGTTTTAGATTTCGATATTGCCGAAAAATATTTATTGAATGTAGCTGAAAAACGTCCGCAAAATATTGACGCTTTTATTTCACTTGCATCGATGTATTCATGGAAGAAAAATTTTCCCGAAGCAAGAAAATATTTGGATGCTGCTAAGAAAATATCTCCTAATAGCCCCGAAGTTGAAGGTGCAGAAAATAATTATGCATTACATTTGTCGGCTTACGAAGAACAACTGGTATTTGAACTCCGTTTGGAAGCCGGGCGTTTGGCGGAAGAAGGACTTTGCAACGAAGCAGTGGCCAAATTCGAAGAATACAAAAGCAAAAGAACTGCATTAACTAGAGATGAAATGATTGAATATGCAAGTTATTTTTCTTGTTCAGAGGATTATCAAAAGGCAATTGAAATCTACGACACCCTGTTAAATGAACAATTTGATTACGACGTTGCTCTTCAGCGCGCCCGCAATTATTACAATGTTGGCGATACGACAATGGCGATAAGTGAACTTGAAAATTTAGGGAAAATAAATCCGGAGGATCAAAAAGCGCAATTGTATCTTGCCGATGCTTATACTGTTACAAATCAATTCAATAAAGCTGAGATTATTTACCGGGAATTAAGATACCGTTCTGCAGACCCGGTTATGAAAGAAGAATTGGATGACTACGACTATTATTCAGATGACGATTTCCAGGAATATTTGTTATCGGATAAATCCGCTTTTGGAAGAGATTCGAATTTTGTTACCGAAGTTAAAGAGGAAATCGATACAAGAATGTTATTCTTGGCAGATTCATATGTTAAAGCGAATAAATTATCCGAAGCCGAGGAGATTTATAACGAACTGCTCGAAACTTCACGCGATGAAAATGTTAAAAAAGAACTGCCGATAAGAAGAATGTATCTCGGCGATGCGTATTCATTAAATGAGGATTATGGAGATGCAGAAGGTATTTACGAAGAGCTTCTTGATTCGGCTACAGATACAACCGAAATCAGAATGCTAAATGAAAGATTAAGCTGGATACCGCCTTCGGGATTCACGAAAGGAATTTACAGTATTGGCAATATGTTTTTATATCTTGTTCCTACAAACATTGGAATATCACCATATTCAAATTCGTATAAAGATAATCAAGATTTTAGTTTGTGGAATTACGGCATGCGTTTGGACGCCGGTTTTATTGGGTTTCTTGGAATAGGTGCTTCTTGGAACAGATATAATCTAAATACGATTTATATTAATCGACGGTTCACTTCTTTAAAAGGGCTTGCATCAATTTATTTCTCAAAGAAATTTATAGTTAGCGGAAGTTACGGAGTGTTAAATATTCCGGGCGAGCCGAGCAAAAAAGTTGGAGATGTAACTATCCGTTTCGAAAATCCAGAAATATTTTCCATTACTGGGTTTTATGAAAACAATGACGCACGCTTACTGCTTTATGCGCCAACTATGATTTATACGCGGTTAAAATCGGAACTATACAGATTCTCGGCTTATTATCAATATCGAAACTTGCTTAAAGTATCCGGGCATTATAGTTATTATGATATATCGGACGACAATTATGGAAATGATTTCCAATTCCGCTTGGGCAGAAGATTTATTGAAAACGGAATTTTCGGTTATGAATATTTCTTTTCGGATTACGCATTTATTTCTTCATATTATTATTCACCGCAGGATTTCTCCTCGCACAGCATTTGGGGTGAATATGATTTGATAAAAGACATGGAATTCAAAACAAAAATCGGCGGTAAAATTGGTTATGTGCCGAATGCCGATTATGTTATTGGCGAAGTATTTGGCGAAGCTAATTATTTGCCGTTTACCGGTTTAACTTTAACAGCTAGGTTAAGTTTCTCTAATAGTTATAGGTATGATTCAAGTTATCAATCTTATTCAATCTTTGTTTCGGCATTCTGGAATATTTATTAAGTAATAATTTTTTTCAATAAGTAAGATAATAGATATGAAATTTTCCCTTACCCTTTTTATTGTACTGATAAGTCTAACGACTTTTGCTTTTGAGATTAATACCGAAAAGAATAACTCCAACACAAAGCAAAAGTATTCTGAGAATATTTTGAATAATATCTCCTTCACATTGATAAATGGAGAAGCTAACATTTCTCCAATAGAATTAGGCAAATATGTTCCAATAACGGGTAATATTGAACAGCTAAAATATTTCTTCAATACACTTAAGGAATCCAAAAGTAAAAAAATAAGAATTGCACATTTTGGTGATTCACAAATACAAGGCGATATAATAAGCGCATACATCCGCGAAAAACTCCAGAATATTTATGGCGGCAGGGGAGCCGGGTATCTCGCAATTCAATCCAACGATATTAGAATGCGACTAACCACAGAGCATTCATTCTCAGATGATTGGAATTATGCGGCTGTAATTACACGTAATCCTGAAAAACTACCGTATGGGATGAGCGGTTCGGTTGCAGTACCTAAACCCGGAAGCTGGGTAAAATACCGTGCAACAAATTATTTGAAATCAAGTTCGTCGTTTGAAGTAGCGCGTTTATTTTACAGTAATGCGGACAAATCTTCTATGATTGAATATAAAATTAACAACGGCAGAGCCGTAAAATTAAATCTCGAGAGCGGATCGGAATTACAAGAATTAGTAATTGATGCCAAAACTTCGGCCACAACTTTGGAGATTAAATTTTTGTCGGGCAAACAGCCGTATTTTTACGGCGTTAGTCTTGAATCCGGTAATGGATTATATCTCGATAACTTTCCGATGCCTGGAAATACAGGCGCTTCACTTCTTGAAATACCGATTAATAATTTACAAGGTTTTGATAATTTGTGTAATTATTCATTGATAATTCTAAGTTATGGCAATAACGTATCCTCAACAAATAGAGGAATATATACTGTTTATGAAAATAAAATGCATAATGTTATAGAACATTTGCGTAAAGCATTTCCAAATACAAGCATTCTTATGTTCAGCGTTAATGATAAAACGATAAAACAAGGTAATAGATTTATTACAAATCCTGATGTGCCATTACTGTTAAATACACAGAAAAAGATAGTTGAAAAGTCGAAAGTCGCATTTTGGAATCTTTGGGAGGCAATGGGCGGAACAAACTCAATGAATGAATGGGTTAGTTCGGCACCTCCAATGGCTTTGAAAGATTATTCACACTTTACTCCTAATGGAGGTGAAAGAGTTGCAGAGTTATTCTTAAAATCTCTTTTGGATACTGAAAATAAAATTGAAAAATAGTACTTATATAAAGCAATATTTTAACTGATTGTTCTCCACCAATCTTTTAAGTTTTTCAAATAACTTATTTACTTGCAATAGTTTAAATAAAAAATTATCTTTTGCAAGAACTTGTCTGATTTTGAGGCAATAATTCTTTTTTGTTTTGGGCTGAAACAATTATTCAATTTGAAAAGGCTTAATTAACTTAAAAATCGAAGCTTATTGTGGCATATTAATTGGGCTGCTATTTTGTTAATAAGTAAAGAATAAAATGAAAAGCATTCTGCAAAAATTTCAAATTGCTCTTGATAATAGAGAGACAGAACCGCCAAAGAGAAATCAAAGTAAAGAAAAACTGCGTACTATTGTTATTTCAGGATTGTTTTCCATCGCTTTAATTAT
Organism: Bacteroidota bacterium; assembly: GCA_023397505.1. GTDB lineage: Bacteria > Bacteroidota > Ignavibacteria > Ignavibacteriales > Melioribacteraceae > JAEWUC01. Next base: position 460,688 of record JAEWUC010000007.1, read on the forward strand.
ATTAATAATAATTACGCTACCTTTAACTGTTCTTACTTGGAGCGGACTTTTTGTTTACTCTTCTATAGTATCGTTAGTGATATTTCTGTTTATTCTACTTATTCGATATTTCGGCACTTTATTCATGGCATATTTTTATATAACGAGGTATACTGTTCAAGATAAAGAAGGATACTTCCCATTTGTTTCGATTATAGTTCCCGTTTTTAATGAAGGCAAAGTACTTCGCGCATCAATAGAATCACTCCTGGATATTGACTACAACAACTACGAAATTATTATTGTAAATGACGGTTCAACCGATGATACAGCGGTTGTCGGCGAAACACTTGTCGGTTATCAAAAGGGAAGAAACGGAATGGTAAAAGTTTCTTTACTAAATAAACCAAACGGTGGAAAGTCGAAAGCTCTTAATGCGGGAATTCAATATTCTGATGCACAATTTGTTTTATGCATGGATGGTGATTCTCAATTAACTCCAAATACTTTAAGAATGGCTGTAAGACATTTTACAGACCCGTACATTGGTGCCGTAGCTGGTAATGTTAAGGTTCAAAACAGAAAAAAAGTAATGACAGATCTTCAGGCACTGGAATATTTAGAAGGTTTAAATATGGCCAGAAGTGCGCAGGGATTTTTACAATTAGTAAACATTATACCGGGACCAATTGGTCTATTCAGAAAAACTGCTTTAAGGGATGCGGGTTTTTATTCCAGCGATACTTTTGCCGAAGATGCCGATGTAACTTTAAAAATTCTTGCAAAGGGATGGAAGATCGTTTATGAACCAAATGCTGTTGCATATACTGAAGCGCCTGAAACAATATATCAATTATTGAAACAAAGATACCGTTGGACGCGGGGAATTTTACAAGCCGTTAGAAAACACAAAAAATATCTTTACAATCCTACAATGAATTTTAATAATAGTTTTGTTTTATGGTCTATGTTTTACGAAGCTTTAATTTGGCCGGCAATGAATATTTTTGTTAATCTTTATTTTATTATTGTGGCTCTATTTTACGGTATGTCCAGCTTTATATTTTTATGGTGGATTGGAATTGCCGTCCTCGATTTAATGGCTGCGGTGTATTGTATTGCAGCCGAAAAGGAGGAATTTAGACTTGTTCCTTATGCAATTGTTTATCGATTGATTTTTATTCTTCTTATAGATGTTACAAAAGCTATGGCTACTATTGAGGAATTTCTGGGTGTGAGAATGACCTGGGGTAAATTGGAAAGAACAGGTCTTGGAAACACACCTTCAGCAAAACCGGCGGCAAATGCAGCCGGTAATAGATAATTTTAATTTGAGGTTACAATGGAATTAATTCCAATTCTTTCGTTAATCATTCTCGTCGCTACAATTTCAACATTTATTTTGGCTGTAGGGGCATATATTTTATATAAAGTTAGAGAACGCAAAGGTGTTGCAACACAAGCTCCCCAGCCATCTGCTATTCCTGCTGAATTAGTAACTCCTGCACCGTTGACTTCTCCTCAAACAGTTCTCGAAAAACCAGGGCGTAGAACTTTTGAAGTCATGCAACCACAGCAAGAATTCGGGTATGATTATCAACGACAACAACAATATCAACATGAAGAATTAAAAGGGCCGGAACTAAGACCGACTTTTGTCGGTAATTCTCCTTCGGATAGCAGATATCAAAAACCCGCACAAGATGCAAACCGTTATACAGATGGACAGCGGCATACGGAAAAAAAGAAATTTATGCGTTATACAAATGAAGGTTATGTTGAACCTACAAAGCAGGAAAAAAAGCAAGAGGATAATCTAAAGTGGCGGTAAAAGAAGCAAAAGGACTTAGGGTTAACTACCTTATTATTTTCCTTAGCGGCTTGGTTCTGCTTATTGGCGGAATACTTGTCTTTTTGCTTATTGTTAAAAATATTTACGGCAACTATGAAATAAAAGAAATACTTCCTACTAAAGACAATTTATCGTTCCTTTCGTCGTCAAACAAATCCGGTAAAGTTGCGATTTTATATTCGAGATATTCCGAAAATATGCTGCCTGCCGGAAGCACATGGCTTCGCGATAATATTGATTCATGGAAAAAATTTATAAAAAATTCCAAATTCAATTATGATATAATTTCCGATCAGACAATTGAACTCGGCGAACATTTCGGATATAAAATGATTGTTCTTGCCGGTTCAAAATCAATGAGCGATAAAGAATTAACGCAAATCAAAAAATATTTGGAACAGGGCGGAAGTTTATTTATATCCGGAGGACCTGCAACATTTTCCGACGAAGGTAAATGGCGCGGATGGGAATTTTTTACAGAAGTTTTCGGTATGAAATTTAATAAGGAAATCAAACCCGAAGAATCTTATAAAATTCATACACTCCGCGGTAACTTGCCTATAACAGCCGGAATTCCAACCGGTTATACATTAAAAATTGCAACATGGGACAGACCAATTTATGCCGAGGTACTTGAACCAAGAACTACACAAGTTAGCTTTTGGTTCGATTTTAGGAAAGAAGCAGGCTTGGTACGCGAAGAAATTGAAAAAAGCGCCGGTATTGCTTACGGTACTTACGGCAAAGGAAGATATGTGTGGTACGGTTTTGAAATTAATTCCGTTCTCGGTGTTCAAAAGGATTTTGTTTATTTCGAAAAACTTTTTAATAATTCCGTTAATTGGCTGACTTATCAACCGACTGCATTTATTAAAGATTGGCCTTCTAATTACGAAGCAGCTTTAATTTTTCTGCCGACATTAAAAGAAAGTATTTGGAATGTTACGAATCTTTATAATGTTGTCAACTTCGATCAATATCCTGCCACATTTTTTATTGAACCTTCAATTGGTATTAAAAATCCGGGATTAATAAAATCCTTGAAAGGCAAAGGGGAGATTGGTGTTATAGCCGATATTGGATTTTTAGAATCTCCCTTAGATACTGTAAATAAACTACATTCAAAGAATACTCAATTTTCTACGCTTGGATTTGCAAAAGATTCACTTTCGAAAATTGCAGGAAAAAATGTAAAAGCGGTTATGCCGCTTTATGGCTATTACGACGACAACACAATGCAGGCTATGGCTGAAAATAATTATGATTTTTTAATTACCGATTCATTAACCGACCGTTCAGTGCCTGAAATTAGAATTAGAAATAATAAACCGATTATGATTATTACCAAGACCGCACGCGATGATTATGAAATTATTCAAAACTATGGATTAACTAATACTGATTTTCAAAGATATACTTATGAAGAAGATGTTGATCGGATTTTATTTGAAGGCGGTTTATATGTATTTAAAGTCCATTCCGAACTTCAGCTTCAGCCGCAATATGCTTCTGTTGTGCGCGATATTTTAAGATATGCTAAAACAAAAAATATTTGGATTACGTCTTTACAAGGATTAAAATCCTGGTGGAATAAAAGACAGGATGTTGAAGTAAGGTATGATTCAAGAAGTCCCAGAAGAATAGCAGTGGAATTAAACAATCCTTCCGATAAAGTTACAGAAGATATTGTTGTGCAAATTAACCTGAATAAACGAATTAAAAATATATCTGTTAGTTCTGATATTCTAAACACACAAATTCCTCGTTATGAATTAAAGAACGATTCACAAACCCTGTATTTTTATATGGATAGGATGGAACCTCACGAAACACGTTCGTTGTTGGTAGACTTTGAGAATATAGATAGTTGATTAATTTGATAACAGAACTAAGATAAAAATTGGCCGGCCGAACTACTTCATTATTGTCAATTTGTTACAGACGTATATTTTTTAACAAGAAAAAATCATTAAATTGATTAAGGTTAATTACAAAAATATCTGTACAGTGAGAAATATTATTAAAAATAACTTGGTTTTCGCATTCATTTTGTTATTGATCATAACAAACGGTTGTGTTGAATCATTAACGGACAGCCAGCAAGCTTCAAACGCTACTCCGTCAATTGTTATTGATGATCCTACTTCGGGAGATTCCGTAAGTGTTGGTAAGAATATTATTTCATATCAGGCCGCAGATGGAAACGGCGGAACCGGTCTTTCTTTTTATGAAGTGTATCTAAACGAAAAATATGTACAGCGATTTGAGCAAAATTCGGATGGAACTAATCCTGAAATTTATATTACAGTTGATTCAAAATTGATCGGCTCAAAAATTAAATACATGGTGAAGGTTTATAACAAATCAAATAAATCAAAAGAAAGCGGTTTGCAGGAAAATATTGTTGTACGAGACAGCGTTCCAGGCGCACCGACAAGTTTAATGCTGAGCAAACTAAATGATTTTGCAATTAACTTGTTATGGGATGCTGGAAATATAACTAATGAAACCGGTTTTGAACTTTGGCGTAAAGTTGGCGGTAGCGGTACATATCAAAAAATAAAAACTATGCCGCCAAATACCATTAGTACGGATGATTCAGGTTTATCTGCTTTTACAGATTATTTCTATAAAGTGCGCGCATATAATGCATCGGGTCCATCGGAATTTAGTAATGAAGTAAGCACAAGCAGTATAAGCGGCGGCCCGTGGAATTTGCAAGCAGAGGCAATTGGTTCGAGCAGTGTGCGTTTAACTTGGGAGGATTTTGCCGTTAACGAACTTGGATTTATTATTGAAAGAACAGATCCATACACAAGTAATTTCCAAAGAGTAGCGCTCGCTGGGCGCGGTTCTACGGAATATTACGATAATACAGTTTCTGCAAATACAGGATACAGATACCGTGTGGCATACTATACTAGTACATCCGTAAGCGGTTATTCAAATGAAGCATCAATTTCAACTTATTACACTGATGTCGAAGGTCCGTCAAATTTAACTGTAACTCACGATACGCAAAACGGAGTCGTAATACTTAACTGGCTTGATAATACTTTACTTGAAAAAGAAACTATTATAGAAAGAAAAGTTGGCGGCGGAAATTATATCGAATATGCGACTCTCTCTGAAAACGATGAAGCAAGTGTTTCGGCAACGGATGCGGGCATTCAAAGAGGCCAGACTTATTATTACAGAATAAGGCAATCACTCGGAAGCAAGACTTATACACCTTATTCAAACGAAGAAAAAATTGTTATTCCATACTGATATTAATGCAAGATAGTAAAAACATAACTGCAACGGGGTCTAGTGTTTCGGATTTACCTAGTCTTATAATTGATAAGTCGGGGAGAATTATTGCACTAAATCCTCAAGTAAAAAAGATAATCCCCGGGATTATTCCGCAGGCAAATTTCTTCGAATTTTTCGACGAACAAAAATTATTAACAGTTCAAAGAGTTTTTATTGATGCAAGAAAGTATGAAGTTACTTCTAGAGATACCATTACTCTTAAGATAGGAGTCGAGACTAAAAAATTCGAAATATCTTTTACTCCGTTGAAAAGCGAAAACAATATTTATTATTTGGCTACTCTTAGAAATATCAGCGACGGAAAGCACGAAACGGAAACGAAGAGATTTTGGATTGCCACTTCGGAATTGGAAAAAATTACTGACGATAAAAAAATTCTTGCCATTATTAGTAAAATTAAAATGACATTCCCTTTTACATTTATCGAAAAGGCAAAAATTCAAAAAGAAGTAAATGAACTTGATTGTTATTTCTGGATAAAAGAAGCAAGCGGAAAATATATAGTTGTTAACGAAGCTTTCGCGGAATCGTTTGGGTTAAAAGCTGCTCAAATTGAAAATAAAAACGAAGTAGATTTTCTTCCGAAATATTTAATTCATCTTTACAACACAATCGATAAAATTATTATTGAAACAACAAATACAATAATATTCGAAGGTGTTGCGCTGCCCATGTCGGCGGGAGGAAAACGCGAAACAAAAATTATTGAGTTTCCTATCTGCGATCTCGAAAACAAAGTAGTAGCGATAATAGGGTTTTCTCAAAAAGTTGAATCGGGAATAGGGACTGGTAAAGGTATATACCCGGTGTTTTATAAATCATTGCATGAACCTCTTTTAATCGTTAATCCTGAACAATTGGTCGTTGCGTATAGCAATGAATTTCTAAAACTAATGCTGCTGAATGAAAAAATTGATTATCACAACCATGAAGTTGCTTCACTTTTCGAAAAACAATTTACAAGCATTCTAACAGATAAACTCAAATCTTTTGATAGTAAAGATGCAATATCATTTAATTATACATTCGCAGAAAAAGGTGATCTTCGTGTTGAAGTAAAAATCATCCATTTGTTTGATGACGACAATTCATACTTCGGCGCGCAGATTTTATTCATACCTAAAAATCAAATTCTGGAACTTCAGGAATCAAAAGCCAAACTTTACGATATATTTGTGCAGAACACTCCGGAAGCTATGTTTATTTACAATCTTGAAAATCTGAAATTCCTTGAAGTTAACGAAGCCGCGCTGAAATTATACGGTTATAAACGCCAAGATTTTTTGAACATGGATTTAACTGATCTTTATGCACCGGAAGATATACAAACATTGATAAGTTCAAGCGATAAAACCGCTAACTTGAATTTAACGGGTCCATGGCGTCATAAAAAAAGTGACGGCACTTCACTGCTTGTTGAATTAACTAGATCCTCGGTGGACTTCAATGGTAAAAAAGCTCATTTGAATATTATCAAAAACGTAACCGAGCAGGCTGCCGAAAAAAGAGATTTGCAAATATTAAAAGCAACTTTCGAAAATACTAACGATCTTATTATTATTACCGATAAAGAAGGATTCATTTCGGAAAGCAATGAGAATGTCAGCAAAAATCTCGGATACTCTAAAAAAGAATTGGAAAATAGACCGTTTATTAGTTTGGTTAGCGACGACGATAGGGGCAAAGTAAATAAGAACATTTTCTTTTCAGGATTATTGAAAACAACTTCGGTTGAAGTTAGCATCAAAAAACCTTCTGCAAATTTTCAGAAAGCAACAGTTGTTGCAACGCCAATCAAAAATTATACTGGCGATATCGAATCATTTGTTTTATTGCTTAAACTAATTGAAGAAAAAAGCACCGCAAAAGATTTGAAACACAACCAGGGTGAAGCTCTCGAAAAAATTGATCCACCGTTTTTATCCAATATGTTTCATGAAATCCTTACTCCTATTAATGTTATACTTGGTTTTACCCAGGAGCTCGGCGAAAGTTTGGGCGAACCTAATCCGGAACAAAAAGAAGCAATAGATATAATCAAAGAGAATCAAAAACTTCTTTTGCAGATTATGGATAATGCTGTTGAGTATTCAACTCTGAATGAAAAAGTTGTCCGCTTTAAACCCGAAGAAATCAGGTTTGTCGATGTTCTTGAAGAGTTGAAAGAGAATACGAAAAAAACAGCCGAGTCCAATAAGGTTGAGCTTAATTATGGTAAAATATCTTCGTCGTTGATTATCGAAAGCGATAAACAAAAGTTGCTGTCATTATTGAGTTTATTCATAAAATTCTCGATTCAAATGACAAAGGAGAATTCAATTTATTTATCGGCGTATTCATTTGATGAAAATAATTTTGCAGTGGCAATTAAGGATAACAAAAATGAAATAACCCAGTACCTTTTGAAAGGTTATCATGATGTCTTTTCCGACGAAGAGACAATCGGCAGAAGAAATTACGGGTTCTCAAGATTTTCGATACGTTTGGCCAATAGGTTGATTGAATTACTATCTGTACAAAAAGAAATCGTTAAAAAAGAAAATAAAGCGGTTGAGTTTGCATTTATAATTCCAAATAAATTTGTTATTGCCGATAAAGATAAAATGGAAGTTGAAGAACGCAAACCAATTCAGGATATTAAACCAATAGTTATAAAACCACCGCTGGTCGTTTCAGATACAACAACAGTTGTATCTGCATCAAAACCTGCAAAAGAATATGATCTTTCGCAGATGAATTGTTTATATCTTGAGGACCAAGTTGATTCCCAAATTCTATTCAAAACGCAAATGAAAGATTTAAAGAGTATGGAATTTGCACCGAGTTTTGAAACTGCGTTACCTTTGCTTAAAACGAAACGTTTTGATTTTATTATTATGGATATGAATTTGCAGGGCGAATACAACGGTCTTGATTGTTTAAGAATTATTCAAAAGATGCCGGGCTATAAAGAAATACCCATTGTTGCATCAACGGCGTACGTGCAGCCGGGGGCAAAAGATAATTTTATAGCAGCTGGATTTACAGACTTTGTATCCAAACCGCTTCTCCGCGAAAAGATTTTAGAATCTCTAAGAAATATTTTCCCCGGTTTAATAGTGAATCAAAAACAATAACATAGTGCAAATCCTCTTCAAACAATAATTTTTATACCCAATGAGTATCAAACAATTAAAAATAGTTTTATTCGGCAACCCGGTATTAAGGCAAAAAGCAAAACATGTTTCCGTTTTTCATAAAAAACTCCATTCTGTAATTGATTCAATAGCTCATACTCTTGATAATAAAGAAGATGGGGCAGCACTTGCGGCAACACAGGTTAATATCTTAAAACGCATTACCGTAATAGATTATGAAGGTGAGTATTTTGAAATGATTAATCCTGAAATAATTGAATCCGGCGGAGAAATTATTAAAAGCGAGGGTTGTTTGTCCTTCCCTGGTTATACAGGTCTGGTCCCTCGAGCAGAATTTGTAAAAGTTAAATTCCAAGACAGAAACGGTAATGAAAGTGTTATTGAACGCAGCGGTAATATGGCACGTTGCATTCAACATGAAATTGATCACCTTGACGGCATACTTTACATTGATAGAATGAAAGAAACATTTTTAACGCATAATGAAACTGATGAGAAATTAAATGTAGAAGAAGTACTACTCATAGCAAATAACCGTTCAAAATAGTCTCCCGCATTTATGCTGATCTAAATTTGAAAGCATGAGGTCTTGTGAGTCAAATGATATTTTATATGCGATATTGATATCTGAAAAGAATAAAAGAAATCCCAAATAATAAAAGCCATTCTTATAAATAAGACATCACAGAAAATTCAATCAAAAATAATTTTAAGAAATTTAATAATTCGCCTAAAAACTCGTATTTTTAGAAGGTAAAAAAAGACAATTACCTCTAATTAGGTGGCAAGATTATTGCAACGGTGAAGTTGTTTAAGCAACGAATAATATTATTTTCATATAAATACGAGGATTAAATGGAAAGACGTAAAATCACAATTGACGGCAACGAAGCCGCTGCTCATGTGGCGTATCGAGTGAGCGAGGTTATTGCCATCTACCCGATCACTCCTTCTTCACCGATGGGTGAATTTTCCGATGCGTGGTCGGCAGTTAATGTAAAAAATATTTGGGGAACTGTTCCCAACGTTCAGGAAATGCAAAGTGAAGGCGGCGCTGCCGGAGCTGTTCACGGTTCATTGCAGGCGGGTGCATTAACAACAACATTTACCGCTTCACAAGGTTTATTCTTAATGATTCCAAACATGTATAAAATTGCAGGCGAATTAACTCCCGCAGTTTTCCATGTTACCGCTCGTTCCATTGCAGCTCAAGCACTTTCAATTTTCGGCGATCATTCGGATGTTATGGCTACCCGTCAGACAGGTTTTGGTATGATTTGTTCGAATTCAGTTCAAGAAGCAATGGACACTGCATTGATTGCGCACAAAGCTACTCTCGAATCAAGAATTCCATTCGTTCATTTCTTTGACGGTTTTAGAACATCACACGAAGTGGTGAAGATTGAACAATTGAACGATGAAGATATACGCGCTATGATTGACGATGCCAAGGTAAAAGAATTTAAGAATCGTGCAATGAATCCCGATCGTCCTTTCATTCGCGGTACTGCTCAAAATCCCGATGTTTATTTTCAAGGCAGGGAAACAGTTAATAAATTTTACGATGCATGCCCGGATATAGTTCAGAACGCGATGGATGAATTTGCGAAAATTACAGGCCGCAAATACAAATTATTTGATTACTACGGTGCACCGGACGCAAAGCGTGTTATAATTATGATGGGTTCAGGCGCTGAAGCTGCCGAAGAAACTGTTGAATATTTATCTGGAAAGAACGAAGAAAAAATCGGTTTGGTAAAAGTTAGATTGTACAGACCTTTCTCTGTAAAACATTTATTGGCCGCACTACCAAAGACTGTAGAAAAAATTGCTATTCTTGATAGAACAAAAGAACCCGGCGCTTTAGGCGAACCTTTATATCTTGATGTAGTTTCTGCAATCGCTGAAGAGATGAATTCGAATAATCCTCCGTTTGCAAAAATGCCCAAAATGGTTGGAGGACGTTACGGATTATCTTCAAAAGAATTTACACCGGCAATGGTTAAGGCAGTTTTCGACAATTTGAAAAAAGACGAACCGAAAAATCATTTCACTGTTGGAATTATTGACGACGTTACAAATACAAGTTTGGATGTCGATGAATCGTTTGTAATTGAAGCTGATTCAGTTGTTCGCTGCTTATTTTACGGCTTAGGTGCAGACGGTACTGTAGGCGCAAATAAAAACTCGATTAAAATTATCGGCGAAGAAACTGATAATTACGCACAAGGTTATTTCGTTTACGATTCTAAAAAATCCGGATCGACTACAGTATCTCACTTAAGATTTGGACCAAAACCGATTCACTCAACTTATCTTGTTCAATCGGCTAAATTTGTCGGCTGTCATACATTCGGTCTCTTGGAAAAATTCAATGTTCTCGAACAGATTGTTGAAGGCGGAACATTCTTATTAAACTCTCCTTTCAGTAAAGAAGAAACGTGGGATAAACTTCCTAAAAAAGTTCAAGAGCAAATCATTGCTAAAAAATTAAACTTCTATGTTATCGACGGTTATGCAGTTGCTCATAAAACAGGAATGGGAAGCCGTGTTAATACAATTATGCAAACATGCTTCTTCGCTATTTCCGGCATTCTTCCTAAAGACGAAGCTATTGCACAAATCAAAAAAGCAATTAAGAAAACATACGGATCAAAGGGCGAAGAAATAGTTAAGAAAAACTTTGAAGCCGTTGATCAAACTTTGGAAAATTTATTTAAGATAGATTATGCAAAAGCTACAAGTACAATCGAACTTCCGCCGATAGTTTCGGATAAAGCTCCGGATTATGTAAAAACTACTCTTGCCAAAATTATGGAAGGCAAAGGCGATTACGTTAAAGTGAGCGAAATGCCGGTTGACGGAACATTTCCGTCAGCTACAACTCAATGGGAAAAGAGAAATATCGCACTCGATGTTCCAAGCTGGGACCCCGAAGTTTGTATTCAATGCGGAAAATGCGCGATGGTATGTCCTCACGCTTCAATAAGAATTAAAGCTTATGATAAATCATTATTGGCAAACGCTCCGGCTGCATTCAAATCAATGGACGCAAAAGGAAAAGAATTCCCCGAAGGTTACGCATACACAATACAGGTTGCAGTTGAAGATTGTACAGGATGCGAACTTTGCGTTGAAGTTTGCCCGGCTAAGAATAAGAAAGAAACTAAGTTGAAAGCATTAAACATGACCCCGCAAATTCCTATACGCGAACAGGAAAGAGCAAACTGGGATTTCTTCTTTGCACTTCCTGAAATGGATAGAAAGAAAATCAATACGGGATTAATAAAGAGCCAGCAGTTGCAGCAGCCGTTATTCGAATTCTCAGGCGCATGCTCGGGCTGCGGTGAAACCCCGTACATAAAATTATTATCCCAGTTGTTTGGCGATAGGGCAATCTGCGCAAACGCAACAGGTTGTTCTTCAATTTACGGCGGTAATTTACCTACAACTCCATGGTCGCAGAATAAAGAAGGACGCGGACCGGCTTGGTCAAATTCATTGTTCGAAGACAATGCTGAGTTTGGCATGGGTATGCGTTTATCGGTTGATAAACAAAACCAATTCGCGAAAGAATTATTGGTGAAATTACAAGATAAATTAGGAAAGGAATTTGTTGATTCTATTTTAACTGCAGATCAAAAAGATGAAACAGGTATTCAAGATCAGCGTGAAAGAGTTGCTGAATTGAAAAAGAAACTGGCTGGTATCAAATCTATTGATGCTGAAAAATTATTGGAAGCAGCTGATTATCTCGTTAAAAAATCTGTTTGGATTATCGGCGGCGACGGCTGGGCATACGATATCGGTTACGGCGGTTTGGATCACGTTATTGCTTCGGGTAAAAACGTAAACATACTTGTGCTCGATACCGAAGTATATTCAAATACAGGCGGACAGATGTCGAAATCAACATCGCTCGGCGCGGTTGCTAAATTTGCCGCGGCTGGTAAAACAACTGCTAAGAAAGATCTTGCGATGATGGCTATGAGTTACGGAAGCGTATATGTTGCTAAAGTAGCTATGGGCGCAAATGATGTTCAAACATTACGTGCATTCATAGAAGCCGAAGCTTATGACGGACCATCGTTAATTATCGCTTACAGCCATTGTATTGCTCACGGAATTAATATGGCGAAAGGACTTGATTGCCAGAAAGCCGCAGTTGAATCAGGACATTTCCCGATTTTCAGATATAACCCGATGAATGCGTTGAAAGGCGAGAACCCGTTGAAACTTGACTCCAAAGCTCCGAAGATTAAACTCGAAGACTATATTTATAATGAAACGCGTTATAAGATGTTAACAAAATCTCATCCTGAACAAGCTAAATTCTTACTTGCAGAAGCTCAAAAAGAAGTTCTTAAGAAATGGAAGTTCTACGAGCAGATGGCTGAGATGAAAATGTCAGATAACGGCGAAGAAAAGAAAGACTAATTATTCCGAGTGAATATAAAATCTCCCGCCAAATCCGGCGGGGGATTATTTTGAAACTTTGTTTCTAAAAATTTTAAAATAAATAGGAGCTACAATGGATTTATCAACCACATACATGGGCTTAAAGTTGAAGAACCCGATCGTTCCTTCCGCTTCGCCGTTATCTCAAAATGTTGATACGGTTAAAAAGTTGGAAGACGCCGGCGCAGCTGCCGTTGTTGTTTATTCTTTGTTCGAAGAACAAATTAACCACGAATCGGGCGAATTGAATCATTACTTATCTTATCATGCGGAAAGTTATGCCGAGGCATTGAATTATTTTCCTGAGCCGGACGAATTCAAATTAACACCTTATCAGTATCTCGATCATATCGCGAATCTTAAAAAATCAGTCAACATTCCCGTGATCGGAAGTTTGAACGGAATAAGCACAGGCGGATGGGTTCAATATGCAAAGAACATTGAACAAGCCGGTGCAGACGCTCTCGAATTAAATGTTTATTATATTCCTGCAAATGCAAAAATAAGCGGCGCAGATGTTGAAAAAATGTATGTTAATGTTTTAACCGAAATTAAAAAGAACATTAAAATTCCTGTCGCGGTAAAATTAAGTCCTTTCTTTACTTCAATGTCGAATATGGCTATTAGTTTGGATAATGCCGGTGCAGATGCTTTGGTTTTATTTAATCGTTTTTACCAGCCGGATTTTGATCTCGATAAATTGGAAGTTGTTCCTAATTTGGTTTTAAGCACAAATTGGGAAATGAGACTGCCTTTACGCTGGATAGCGATTTTATACGGACAGATTAAAGCGAGTATGGCTTTAACGAGCGGCGTTCACAATCATCTCGATGTAATTAAAAGTATGATGGCAGGCGCCGATGTTGCAATGGTTTGTTCCGAACTTTTGGTTAACGGTGTTGGAAGAGTCGGCGAAATGTTGAAAGGTATGGAACAATGGATGGAAGAAAAAGAATACACGTCGGTTCAGCAGATGAAAGGAAGCATGAGTCAAAAATCAGTTGCCGAACCTGCCGCATTCGAAAGAGCAAATTACATGAAGATGCTGCAAAGTTATAAAATGCTTTGGTAATATTGGTTATATTTGATTTATTTCTCACCAAGCCGCCGGTAATTATTTACTTGGCGGCTTTTTTATTTTAGATTTTTTTAATTTCCTTGTTATGCACTGAATGATAATGCATATCCCTCTTGCTGTCATTCCGGCGGAAGCCGGAATCCAACACCAATTTTTTCTAGATGCCGCCTTCTTCAGCTATTGGGTTATTATCTAAAAAAAATAAATTCAAAATAAAAGGTCGCTAAGACTATTCAGGATTGAAAACATTTCTCAATAAAAATATTCTATACAAAAGGGAACTATCCTTTTTCAAAATAGTTTACTTTCAATCTACTTAATAATAATGATTTCAAATTAGTTCTTACGCGGTTAATTATTAATTAAGAAAAATATGCCGGGTATTTCGATTAGAAAGCCGGTAGATAAGTACCGGAACTTGGTATTTAAACAATGTAAATCGGTTTTAAAATGTTAACGATTGGATTTAATGATCATTAAAGGGGTCTTACTATTCTGAAAACGGTTTTGTGTTAGTCATAATTGGTTTTTGAAATATTGCAGTAGGTTCTAAAAAAAATATAATCGGTTTTTAATAAGTAAAGTTGGTTTTTGGTTACTTTTTATATTGTTTTAGAAAATAAAAATGGTTCTTATTAAAATTTATAGTTTTTATTGGATTACGTCCGAAATATTGTAAATGAATTATCGATAAGTTTCATAGATAGTAATTGATAAGTCAAATTAATATCGATATATTATTGTAATACAAAATGGAGTACACGATGACTATTGTAAAAATATCACCCAAATATCAAATTGTAATACCAAAGGAAATTCGTAATAAATTAAAGTTAAAGCCCGGTCAAAAAATGCAGATTCTTCAACTTGGAGAAAGGATAGAATTTATTCTCTTAAAAGATATTAAAGAAGCGCGCGGATATTTAAAAGGAATTGATACAAATATTACACGAGAAGGGGATAGATTATGAATTTAATCGATTCATCAGGTTGGCTTGAGTATCTTACAGACGGTAAGAATGCAAAATATTTTGCACCGGTTATAGAAAATACAAATGAATTAATAGTATCAGTAATAAATATTTATGAAATATATAAGAAAGTATTATTGGAAAAAGATGAAAACACGGCTGTACAAATTGTAGGTCTAATGCAACAAGCTAAGGTCGTTGATGTAACGCCATTAATAGCTATTGAAGCGGCAAAATACAGTCGTGCATATAAAATACCAATGGCCGATAGCATTATTTACGCAACAGCAAGAGTGAATGATTCAACCATATGGACGCAAGATATTGATTTCAAAGATTTAGACGGGGTAAAATATTACAGAAAATCTTAATATGGTTGAAGCAAAATCGAACCGGGTGTAACAAAGAATAAATTCCAATTTCTTATTCTCCTTATTAAAAAATTCCGGTAGGAAAGCCGGGAGAAAAAATAAAATTAAGGAGGTTGAATTGTGAACACACATGAAAAAAATAAGTATGAAATGCTTGAAGCGGTTTACGGTTTCTATGAAAATGAAAAAGAAAATCTTGTTCAATTGCCGGCCGCTTCGGCAGCTTTTTCCGAAATTAATCTAATTGTAAAAGAAATAGCACTGAATGAAAAAATCATTCAAGAAGGTACAAAAGGTAAGATAATATCACGGAATGATTCCCAAGCAGAATTGATTAAGATTGCATTGGTGATAGCCGGTGCAATTTACGGGTATGCTGCCGAAAAGAATAATTCCGAGTTATTAAATTTTGCCGATATTAATACTAAAACGGTAAGTAAACTGCGAAATTCCGAAGTACCGATATTCGTTGAAAAAATAATTGAGAAAGCAGATGAACTAGGCGACGAACTAATTCCTTTCGGTATAACAGCCGATAAAAGAAATTCCGTCCGGACTCTTCTTAAAGATTATTCCGATAAATATGCCGTTGTAAGCGCGGGCAAGGTTACCAAAAAATCCGCCGGCGAAACTATTGAAATGCTGCTGAAAAAAGCCGACGCCAAAGTTAAGGTGCTTGATAAATTGATGATAGGGTTTAAGGATTCGAATTCACAGCTATATTCAAAATATTCATCTGCCAGAGTTATTTATGATAAAGCAGGTAAACACAAAATACCCGCGGAAAATGTTCCGCAGACTGAAACCACTACTGCATAATTATTAATTAAACGGTTACACCCGGTTATTATTAATTATAAAGTATGTTGAGCAAACACAATTAAGTTTATGCATATAAACGCCGGCCTTTAGGTCGGCAGATAAATATATAAACACAAGACGGCTTCAGCCGCATTGAGGATTTGAATGGGGCTAAAGCCCGATTGGTTCTTTTTTGTGTTCAGCGAGCTAAAGCTCGCTGTTATAGAATTAAAGCGGCAGCATATTTTCGGAAATAAGAATAATTACTAACGCTGACCTTCAGGTCGGCGGACATATATAAAGTATATAATATGGCTTTTCCAAAGGAATCCTTCGGATAGCCAAATTTTATGGGGACTGAAATCAAATCAATTTCTTTATGCAATTTTCTAATCTATTCATATATTGTAAACAAATTTCCGTCACTCTAAATACATCTAAATGAAAACAGAAGAAGAGGATTAAGTTGTGGGAAAGTTGATGAAGAATTATAAATCATACATTTCAGATTTAAAGACCGTCTTGAAGCCAATGCAAGAGAGAAACTTTAGGAGTGGTCTTTAACTGAAAAGGTGGTAAAATATGTGTAAAACCGGAATAAAATGGAAACATTGTTTTCAGAAATTGAAAGTAATGAAAATAATTTAACAGCATAACATATTGTACTTTCAGTTGGACGGTTCAGTATAAGTGTATGCTAGGCAAATCAAATGAAGATGATATTTAAAATAGTATTAATCTATTTGGCGGTTACGAATATTGCCTTCGGTCAAGGTGTTCTAAAAGTGACGACCGATAAATCAACTTATGGTTATGGTGATTCCATTGAAGTCAGAGTTACATTGACAAATAATACTAATGCACCATTTACAATTTATCGTAGCTCTTCATGTGTTGCGATGATAAAATTTAATGATGTTCGCTTTCAAACAATGTGCACTGCCGATCAGCATGAATTCAATTTTTCTGTTGGGATGTCAATGACTTGGATTTGGAAACTTGATCCCCAAGAACTTGGTATTCCTGATCAAGAAGGACAACAAAAAATTGTTGGTTTATGTTATCCATTGCGAGATTCGATTTTTATCAATGCTCCAAAATATCGAGGTGGAATAGTTGCGGTTGGTATTCAAGATAGCATATCAGAAAGTGTATATAAAAATTTAAGAGATAGTATAAACGCAACACTTATTGAGAGATGGGGTTCTCCATTAGTTGTAGAATATTGGCGGATAGCTAACCTTTCGATAGATAGTCTTATTGAAAAATATTCCAAAGATTACAGATTAAGATGGATTGAAGCCATAAGACCATTACAGTTTTCTAAACAGATTGTGACAGCGATTGATAATCATAGAGAACTTCCGTCAGAATATTCGTTATCACAGAATTATCCTAACCCATTCAATCCATTTACGAAAATAAAATATGATTTACCTAAAAGTAGTTATGTAAAAATGATAATATATGATAATCTTGGAAGAACAATCAAAGTTCTTATAAATGAGTTCAAGAATGCTGGATCATATGAAATAAACTTAGATGCAATAAATCTTTCGAGCGGAGTTTATTATTATAGAATCCAAGCTGGTGAATATTCGTCAACTAAAAAACTCATTTTAGTAAAATAATATTTGCCTAACCCGCAAATCAAAGCGGCTGCTTTAAAGTTTGCGACATTGTGTAAGTTGTTGGGTTGAATTGTCATAGCGAATTGCTTTTTGAGGTTAGTGAATAAAACGAATTAATAAATAATTATTGGCATAGCTTATAAGTTCTGCATTGTAGTTTTGGGCAGCGCTTTATTTGCAATGCCGTTATGTGCTTACTAATTACTTGATTTTTACGATCGAAATATATGTATCGAAAACAATTAGAGAAGGTTTTCAATGATTGCTAAATTAAAAGAAGATTATATCGACAAATATTGTTCCGATAAGAAGTACACAATCAAGAAAACAAAAAAACAAGGTCATATGAGAATTGATGTGTCGAATTTGAGGGAGCGCATAAACCTTACTTTATACGAAACGGGCTCGCTGGTGGTTGGGGGAAGTCCAACACTTCCATTAAAGAATGAGTTTGAAGACTTAAAAAAACAAATTGAGGAATCACCAGAACTACTTGATGGCTTGAAACAACAAAAGGTTAAATCTGTTGGTAGTAAATACAATATTCTATTAGAAGAAGTAAGAAATCAAATCAAGAATCACTATAACGAAATCACCCACTCTATTGAAATTATTGATACTCCAACACCTAGTGAAGAATACAGAGCAAAACTAACTCAAGAAAAATATTCTTTATCAATAACACAATACAAAAATGGGACTTTATTTCTACAAGGTAAAGAGGATTTACTTTATCATCAAACATGTGATTTAATTGAAAGAATTGCTACTCCCTCTGATCATGAAGTTATTGTTAGATTTATAGCGAGTAATGAAGAAGCAATTGAAAACTTCTCGATAAAATATACCCCTAAATTAACAGAACAAGCAGAAACTGTTATTAAAAAATACATGCCAGATATCTATAATTTTTTAAATATACACGACTTAAAATGGTTGATTGCATCAGAATCTTTGAGAATAATCAACATTCCATTACCTGAATTCTCACCAATTGTAATGCCTGCATCAAAAGCTTTCGAAGGGTTTATAAAAAAATTATTAATTACAATTGGTTTTTATCCCCCCAATCATTTTAATAGCAAATCTTCGTCATTTTCGTATTTAAACGACCGTAATCATGCTGAAAGGAAAAAACTAGAAACTGTTGAATCACATGCTGGAACGTATTTAGATAAAATTGGTGTGTGTTTAGATACTAATAGAAATTTTATGATGCATAGTGATGGAAGTGTTATAACTAAAATTGACAAATATGATGAGGCTACTAATAAATTAGATAAGATATATGAAGATATGCGAGATATCTACAACTATTTTAAATGTTCTGGATTCATTTTATAGAATATAAATGATTGAAGAAATCAAAATATCATTACGTGAACTTTATTTAGAGACTAAAAACCGTTTAGCCCCTTTAGGATTTCACATATCTAATCAAAAAGAAATTGAATATGGTGTTCAGTTTTCAATTTACAAAGATGGAACAGAGGGAATTATCCGTATTTATTGGAACAAGAAAAAAGGGAATAAATATGATTTATCACAAATCAAAGATGATAATTTACGTTCGATGGTAGAAAATTTATTAATAATAAATGCATCCCACAAAAATACCCAAGACAATAAAATTATTGAAAAGAAGGAACCGTTTAAGCCGATAATTGGCACGGATGAATCTGGCAAGGGAGATTATTTCGGTCCATTAGTAACTGCTGGAGTATTCGTCAACGAAAAAACAAAACCACTTCTTGTTAAATTGGGAGTTAGAGACAGTAAAACGATTAGCGATGATAAAATAATGCAAATGTCAATAGAAATTAAAAAAATATGTTTAAATCAATATTCAATTATAGAAATATCACCCGAAACTTATAACAATCTTTATGAGAACATTAAGAAAGAGAATAAAAAACTTAACACTTTGTTAGCTTGGGCTCATGCTAAAGCAATTGAGGATATATTAACCAGAGTTGATTGTGATAATGCTTTGTCAGATAAATTTGCTGATGAAAAATTTATATTAAGCAAACTTCAAGAAAAAGGTAAAAAGATAACTTTACGGCAAGAGCATAAAGCAGAAAACAATGTTGCTGTTGCTGCAGCTTCAATTATAGCTCGTGCAAGATTTTTGGAAAAACTTCAAAAATTATCTAATGATTATGGAATAAAATTGTTAAAAGGAGCCTCTCAGCAAGTAATTGATCAAGCAAGAATAATTGTTGAACATAAAGGAGAAAATACATTAAGAAAAATAGCAAAACTACATTTTAAGACCACCAAAATTGTTTTGGACAAATTTTAATGAATGACATTTCTGATATAAAGTCAAAAGCTAATGAATTACGTAAAAATGGCGATTATGAATCGGCCTTGATTTTATATGAAGAGCTCTGGAAAAATTCAAACGATAAATTCGATGCTGCTGGATTACTATTTTGTTATAGAAAATTAAAACTATTCGATAAAGCAATTCCATTCTCAGAAGAAGTGATTTCGAAATTTCCTGATTTTAATTGGTGTAAGAATGAATTTATATGGACGCAAATTCAAGGTAAACTTTACACATTTCCTGATGAAGGTGAATTATCTGAAATGTTTAAAATTGTTAATCATATTTTAGAAATGAAACCCGATGAAATTGCATATAAAATTACCATCTTTAAATTATTAAAATGTGCTAAAAAAAATGGAGATTGGAATTCATTAAATGAGTGGATCATAAAAATTGATCCAAAGATATTAGATGGTTATACTGATGAAAGTACTGGTTGGACTGATAAAGAACTATGGTATTACTATCGCGTTCATGGATTAATAAATATAAGTAAAGAGGAAGAAGCAATTAAAATTATTGATGATAATCGTGATGAATATTATAAACAAAGCAAATTTTTCGATAGATTGAAAGCCAAGGCATATATCAGTCTGAAATTATTTGATAAATCTGAAGGATTATACAAAACCCTTATTTCAAAACATCAAGATTGGTGGCTTCTTCACGAATATGGTTGCGTTTTACTATCACTCAATAAAGTGGATGAAGCATTAAAATATTTAGTTATAGCTGCATTGCATCCTCCAATGAAACTTGAACTCAAAATTACTCTGTTAAGTGATATTGCAAATCTACTTATTAAGTTGGGGAAAAAAGAACAAGCATTGCTTCATCTTTTACTAATTAAGGCTGTTCGTGAGGAAAATAACTGGAGTATTGGAGATTTAAACGAAAAGATATCCAGCCTCCAGGTAAAGATTGATGTGAACAACGATATTAAATTATTACTGAAAGATTGCAAGATAATATGGCAAGATTATTCTGGTAACAATAGCCTCTCTTCAGTAAGCTCATTAAAAGAGAAAAATCTAAAGGGAAAAATCATAAATTTAACTGAAGGAAAGCCATTCTGCTTTATAAAAACAAACGATAATCAATCATATTTTTGTAGCAAAAATGATTTGCCTGAAAATGCTTGCAATGAACAACTAGTTAGTTTTGATATAAAACCATCATTTGATAAGAAAAAAAATAAACAAACATTCAAAGCGATTAATATCACTGTCATTAAATAAATAGAAACGCACATATCCCGCCGCTCAAGACCGACAGCCCCGCATAAAACGCGGGGTAGACTGTTTTTCAATGCTGCATTGTTGTTATAGGCGGCGGCTTATCGGCAACACGTTCGCCGAATAGTGTTAATGAAAAGGTTTAAGGGTATAGATGTGAATCTTAATATGAAAATGGATGATTTTATAATAAAGAGACTAAGCTCAAAAGATATTCCGATTATTCAAACTATATTTGAAAAATGCAGGGATTATCTTTTATTGGTTAATGGTTATGAAGTAAACAAAAATACAGGTAGAGATGAATATATTTCTATGCCTCCCGGTAAAACAGAAGATGATAAAATAGTTTTTGGTATTTTCAACCAAAAAAATGAAATAATAAGTTATATCGATATATTAAAAAATTATCCGGAAGAAGAATCGTATTGGATTGGTTTGTTTTTAGTAGATCCTTTGCTAAGATCAAAAGGTGTTGGCGAAAGAATTATTCTTGAGTTTATTAGGAATGCAAAAACGATAGGTGTTAGCTATATCAAATTGGGAGTTGTTGAAGAAAATGAAAAGGCATATAAGTTCTGGAAAAAAATAGGATTTGAAACTTATGATATAACCGCACCAAGAGAATTCGGCAACAAGACTCACCGGGTTAATAAGATGGAACTTAAGTTATAAAATTCTGATAAAAAGCTTTTGCACCCGCCAGCGGGGTAAACTGTTTTCATTGCGGCATTGTAGCTATAGGCTGACGTGTGAAAAACCATTCCGTTAGGTGCATGTATTTGGTGGAAAAGGAAATATGAAGAAACAATACTTCTTTATACCTCAATGGCAAGATTCCGGTATTACAAATGAACTCTTTAATGGGGCATGGGCACTTTATGACTATTTTAGAAACAACTATACTGATCAAGTATGTGAGATCGACATTAATGCTTCAGATAAACCAATACTTGAAAACAATATCCTTGGCTATTCAATTCTAGTAGATCAATTAACACGAATAAAGAATAAACTTGAAGAAGAACAGCCGCAAAAAGTTATTACAATTGGCGGTGGATGTGGGATAGAAGTTCCAATAATATCATATCTATCCTCAAAAAACAGCAATATGAAATTATTCTGGTTTGATGCACATGGAGATTTGAATTCACCAAAATCCTCTTCTAGCAAACATTTCCACGGAATGCCGTTAAGGTTCTTAACCGAAAAACAAAACAATGAGATTGATAAGATTGTAGATTTGGTAAAAATAGAAAACATTAAACTAATTGGAACCAGAGATCTAGAACCCCCTGAAATTGACTATATTAAAAATAACAAGATTGAATCCGTTCTATGTGACGCGAATTATCTTGCAAAAATTGAAGAAAATATTCAACCAGATAAACCGGCATATATTCATATTGATTTGGATGTTATTGATCCAAAGTATTATGGAAACGTAAAATGTCCTATCCGCAAAGGTTTTAGTATATCTGAATTGGTCTCCGCATTATCATTGATTACTAGTAAAATGAATATAGTTGGTATGAGCATTCTAGAGAATACAGAAATTGATAAAGAAAAAATAGAATTGTTGAGTGAAGTATTTGACATATTACATAAAGTATAATCACGCACCTAATAAAAAACATATTCCTTTATGCAATTTTCTCATCAATTATTATATTGTAATCAAATTTATGCCTTTCTTATTATCCACTAATAGGAAATAACAATATTGAATGAACAATATCACAAATGGTATTCGCAGCATTTAAGCCGCGATTTGGAGATGCTTGTATTCGGTTCTGCGGGAATTCCCGTAGTTCTATTTCCAACGGAAAAGGGAAGGTACTTTGATGCAAAAGATTTCGGCATAATTAGTTCCGCCGAAGAAATTCTTGAAGAAAGAAAAATTAAAATATACTGTCCGGATAGTATCGACGGCGAAAGCTGGTATAACTATGATGCAGAACCTTCCAAAAGAATTGAAAACCATCTTGCTTACGAGGGATCAGTAATAAAGGATGTAATAGAATTTGCAAAGCATGAAACACAACATGAAAGAGTTGTTCTTGCCGGTATAAGTTTCGGCGGATACCACGCTTTAAACCTCGCTTTCAAATACCCCGAACTTGCTTCGGGATTAATTACTATGAGCGGTTTTTTTGATGTATCGCGCTTCATTTTCGGTTATGATGGTGATGACAGTTATTTCAATAATCCGTTTGCGTACATGCCGAATTTAAACGATGATTTTTATCTTGATAAAATAAAAGATATTAATATTGTGATCGGGATAGGCGAACAAGATGGTTCTTTGTATGAAAATTTAAGCATGAGCGATCTGCTCCAGAGGAAGAAGATAAATCACCGGCTGGATATTAGGAAAAACACCGGTCACGATTGGCAATATTGGCGGGAAATGTTCCCTGAATATTTATCAATATTGTTATGAACAAAAGATCAGCAGGAATATAAATGAAAATAATCAGAAGATTATTCTTATTACCGTTTCTTTTTCTTTATATCAGTTGCAATCCGCAAGGATTGGATTGCGTTAAAGAAACTAAATACGGCAAATTCAAATATTGTGAAAATGATTTGAATACAATTAGCGATTTAATAAGAGTTTGCGATGAAAAACTACTAACTATATCTTCGGAATTGAACTTGCAAATAAATGATCCGGTAATTATTGAAGTATATCCAAATCAAGAAGAATACAGCAGAAATATTATGAACCCGGGGCTAAAAGAGAGTCCGGCAATTTCCGGGAATGGTATAATCCAAATTGTGTCTCCCAAATCAAAGATTAAAACAGACAGCATAAAATACGAAGATAGATTAATGTTCCTGGTACATGAATACATTCATATTCTTATCGACAAGTTAAATAATACGCCGCCGATATTTATTGATGAGGGAATTGCCAGTTATTATTCATCCTTTGCATTTTACAAATCTTCTGCACAGAAATATGTAAAACAAATAAACTTTATCCCGACTATAGAACAGTTAAAAAATCATTATTATAAATTACCGGCACCTGATTTATTTTCATTTTTGTTTATTGATTTTATAGTTGAGTTAGAAGATAAAAGTATTTTGCGGGAGATATTGAGACATCCCGAAATGATAGACAAAGATGAGTTAAATGATAAATGGCAAAGATTTATAGAAGTAAATTATTATTAATGTTATTGGCGAAAACTTTATTTACAAATTTGAAATAGGATTAAACGATGAAAAAAATATTTATTCTAATGTTATTGATTTTTTCAACATCAATTTACGCGCAAGAGTTTCCTCGGTTTATTGATGTTAACGGTACCGCCGAAGTTATTACTCAAGCAGACTACATTAGTTTTTCCGTCATTATTAGAAATGTTGCAGAAACTTTGGAAGAAAGTAAACAAATAAATGTAAATGCTTCCAATGAACTTGTTAACATTTTAAACGATTTTAAAATCTCGAAAGGTGAATGGGAATTATCACCTATAAAATTTGGTAAAGAATATTCATATTCTAATAACGAACAGAAACAAGTTGGGTATTATGCCCAGGTTAATGCCGCAATAAAATTGAAAAACATGGGCGATTATTTTTCATTCATAAATGCCTTATCAAAAAATAAATTCTATGAAATATCAAATTCTTTTTACGGGGTTACTGATTTGCTGAAATATCACAAGGAAGCGACAATTAATGCAGTTCAGGCAGCAAGAGAAAAAGCCGAGTATATTGCAAAAAGCATGAACGTTAAACTCGGAAAGATTATACAAATAAAAGAATTTAATCAATTTGAAACATTTCCCAATCCGCAGAATGTTGTAAAAAATTTTGACGGCGGAAATCAATATGAAGATGTATCCGGTAAAATATCAATTACCAGAAGTGTTAATTTGAAAATAGAAATTATAGATTAATCTGTAATATATAGTATAATTATATTTCTAAAATAAACGGAGAAAAATTTAATGCAACAACTTGAAAATATCCTAACACAAATCAGTGATTTGGTTTGGGGAATTCCGCTTTTGGTGCTTCTATTCGGTACACATATATTTTTGACAATCCGTTTGAAATTCATACAAAGATTTATCGGTAAAGCAATAAAAATTTCGCTTGGCAGGGGAAAAGAAGGCGAAGGGGATATTAGTCAATTTGGTGCATTAACAACGGCTCTTGCGGCTACAATTGGTACGGGTAATATTGTTGGGGTATCTACGGCTATTGCAGCCGGAGGCCCCGGGGCAGTATTATGGATGTGGCTTACCGGTGTATTCGGTATTGCTACAAAGTATGCTGAAGCGCTTCTCTCTGTAAAGTACCGCCAAACTACTAAGGATGGCTTAATTGCGGGCGGACCAATGTATGTTCTCGAAAAGGGCTTGAATCAAAAATGGCTCGGCATTTTGTTCGCTGCTTTTACCTCGGTTACGGCTTTCGGAATTGGGAATATGGTCCAGGCAAATTCAATCTCTCATTTGGTTCAGGATACATTCTCAATTCCTTCGTGGATAACCGGCGGTATATTAACAGTGTTAACGGCAGTTGTAATAATCGGCGGAATAAAATCTATTGCTAAGGTTTGTGAAAAGCTTGTGCCGTTTATGGCAATATTTTATGTGCTGGGATGTATTATACTTCTAATCATTAATTATTCTACAATTCCCGAATCGATTATCTTAATTGTTCAAAGTGCATTTTCAGGTCATGCGGTAGTAGGAGGATTTATTGGTGCAGGAGCGAAAGAAGCAATACGCTATGGAATTGCACGCGGTTTGTTTTCAAACGAATCCGGTTTGGGAAGCGCTCCAATTGTTGCAGCGGCTGCCCAGACTAAAAATCCGGTTAGACAAGCGCTTGTTTCATCAACTGGAACATTTTGGGATACAGTAGTTGTATGTGCATTTACCGGTTTAGTTGTTGTGAATTCTTTTGAATGGACACACGGTTATAACGGCGCGGTTTTAACAAGACAAGCATTTTCAGATATTCCTGTGGTTGGACCAATTATTTTATCGATCGGATTAATCACATTTGTTTTCTCAACAATTTTAGGCTGGTCATATTACGGTGAAAAGGCTATTGAATATTTGATTGGGTCGAAGGCAATAAAACCTTACAGGTGGTTATGGGTAATAGCTGTTTTCATCGGCTCCGTTATTTCATTAAATATTGTTTGGACATTTTCCGACATTACAAACGCACTGATGGCTATACCTAATTTAATTGCACTTTTACTTTTGAATAAAGTTGTAGTGAAAGAAACGAATGAATTCTTATGGAGCGGAAAAATTGACGAATAGGGTGCAAGGGGATAAATATTAATCGAAGTACGGCCGTTTATATGCAATAACTTGAGGAATTAATTTCTCAAGTTTTGTTTTAATATTGTTAAGCAGCAATAAAATATCAATGATTGCATCGCTTGAAGTTTTAAAGTTCTCGAATATAAAATGCCATGCAGTCATTGACCTTTCAACCGCTATAACTGCAATTCTCGCCGATATAAGTTTATCTTCTTCATAACCGTCGAAGTTGTGTTCATCTTTTGAATAATGTGAATGAAGTGCGCGGGATATTTTTACGAATATTAAACTTTTATAATAGTTAATTACTTCAATAGCTTCCTTTTGAGCTATTATGATTGAATTCGAGTTATCGTCATTGGAAGTTGATTGTTTTGAATCAAATTGATCATTGTCGTTTAGTATTTGTGTAGCTGTTCTATTATATATTTGGGCATCCATCAGAATCGGATCGGCTTTTACTAATTTTTCTATCATTTTCATTTCCGATTCGATATAATCCTTCTCCTCGGTTGAAGGATAAGAAATATTATGTTCCTTCATATAGTCATCGAGCATATCTTTAACAATTCTAAAACTGTTTTCTAGATCGACCCAAAATTTTTTATCCGTAACGATCGTTTTGTTATCAATAGAATTTTTGCTCATTTCATAGGACAAGCATTTATCAACAAAACTGCATTTTTCGCACCATCTATCGCAATAGTTGTAAATGCCTGAAATGTATTTTTCACTATCGGCAAGTTCTTTAAGTTTTTCTTTATCCATACCTTAAATAAGGAATAATTTATTGCAAATATAGGAAGACTTTTCTTGAAATAAAGCCGAATAAAGTATAACTTTGCAACGCAAAATTTGTAATGCCGAAGTGGCGGAACCTGCCTACCGGCAGGCAGGTTGGTAGACGCAAGAATATATGTATTATGTTTATGCAATAAAAAGTTATACAAGAAATTACATTTACGTTGGAATGACAAATAACTTAGAGAGAAGATTACACGAGCACAATTCAGGTAAAAACAAAACAACGGAACCATATAGACCTTTTGAGTTGATTTATACAGAAGAGCATGAAACGAGAGTTGAAGCAAGAATTAGAGAGAAAAGATTAAAAAGCGGTTTTGGGAAAGAATTTTTAAAAAATTTAGTATAATGCCGAAGTGGCGGAATTGGTAGACGCGCTGGACTCAAAATCCAGTTTGGCTTAAACCAAGTGCCGGTTCGAGTCCGGCCTTCGGTACTAAAACAGATTCCATTAAGAATCTCTTTTTTTGCTACTTGAAGAGGTACTATTATTTGCAGACATGCTCATTTTCTTATTTTATATACACACAAATCCCATATAAAATTGGGAAAAATCTCATAATCATTCACTTTACCTATCTACAAGGAGTAGTTTCATGAAGAAGTTAGCAGCAGTACTATGTATTGTTTTATTTGCAACATCATTTTCATTTGGTCAATATGCAGTTGGTAAAAATACTGCGGGAGCTTTTATAGGAGTTGGCGGGGGCGGTTTATCAGGATCTGGTGCAGTTCCGATTGGAATAGAGTATAATTTTTTGAACTTTGAAAAAAATATTCAAGTTGGCGCATTTGCGGCTTATGCTTCAACTTCCGAAGATTTCTCTGTCGGTAAATGGAAATATACAAACATTATAGTTGCAGCTCAGGCTAATTACCATTTCATGCCGGGCGACAAAATAGATCCATTTGCAGGTATTGCATTAGGGTATGATATTGCATCGTCTTCTACAGAATATAATCCTGGTTACAGCAGTTGGAATGCTAGCGCATCGGCAGGCGGTTTTGTTTGGTCGGTACAAGCTGGTTGTAATTATTGGTTCACACCAAAATTAGCCGCCCAAATCCGCGTAGGATATTTTCCATATGTTGCAGCCGGTGTAACTTTTGCAATGTAATTAAATTTATTTTTATTGAACAAAAGCTCGATTTCATTTTTGATTTCGAGCTTTTTTTATAATGTTTATCGGGCTAAAATGATTCTTTTTAGAATCTCTTTTTATACTAAAACATTATTAATTTTGCATAAAATGATGAAAGTTTAGACATGTACAAAACCACATTTCAAATATCGAAAATGGATTGTCCTTCGGAAGAAAATTTAATCCGCATGAAATTAGATGGGATAGAAGGAATTATAAATTTAGATTTTGATATTCAGAAAAGAATACTGGTAGTTTATCACAAAGGACTAGTTGAAAAAATTAAAAACGCCATTGGTGAATTAAAACTTGACGATAAAATATTATCAACTGAGAAGATGGATGATGAGCAACATTTTGAAAGTTCTAATCAACGTAAATTATTAATCTCTGTTTTAGTTATAAATTTTGTTTTTTTCGTAATTGAAATAACAACTGGACTTCTTTCAAAATCTATGGGTCTTGTAGCAGACAGTCTTGATATGCTTGCCGATTCATTTGTATATGGTATTAGTTTATTAGCTGTCGGCCGATCTATCATAAGGAAAAAACGCATTGCAAATCTTGCAGGATATTTCCAAATAATACTTGCCGTAATTGGATTTGCAGAAGTGCTTCGTAGATTTTTTGGTTTCGAAGATATGCCTGATTTTTCAACGATGATCATAGTTTCAATTTTTGCGCTGATTGCAAATAGTATCTGTTTGTATTTATTGCAAAAATCAAAAAGCAAGGAAGCACACATGCAGGCAAGCATGATATTCACTTCCAACGATGTTATTATAAATCTCGGCGTTATAATCGCCGGAGTTATGGTTACTGTATTTAATTCAAATAAACCGGATTTAATTGTTGGTACAATAGTGTTTGTATTAGTAATTCAAGGTGCGATAAGAATATTAAAACTCGGCAAGTAGTAAAGTCCAAATCACAAACTTTCATCTATGCATTATATTTTTATCAGATGTGAAGTCAGACATTTCAACAAACACTTTTAGACTAAATGAAATTAGTGTTTCAAATCTATATCTTTACATACAAATTTTACAAATATTGGTATAAACAGAAGAATTATGGAAGAATCGAAAAACACAACGACGAAATCAAAGAATTTCATCTATGAAATTATTGAAGAAGATTTAAAAATTAACAAGTGGGAAGGCAGAACTATAACAACACGTTTTCCGCCGGAGCCAAACGGATATTTACATATCGGGCATGCAAAATCAATCTGCCTTAATTATGGGATTGCCCGTGATTTTAACGGTAAATTTAACTTGCGGTTCGACGATACAAATCCCGAAAAAGAGGAACAGGAATATGTTGATTCAATAATTGAAGATGTAAAATGGCTTGGCGCGGATTTTAGGGATGAAGTTTTATATGCATCTGATTATTTCGGTCAAATGTATGAATGGGCAGTTGCATTAATAAAAAAGGGAAAAGCTTACGTTTGCGATTTGAACGGAGATGAAATTAGACAAAGTCGCGGCACGTTAACAGAACCGGGTAAAGAAAGTCCATATAGAAATAGAACAGTTGAAGAAAACCTTGATCTTTTCGAAAGAATGAAGAATGGTGAGTTCGAGAATGGCGCAAAAACTTTACGCGCCAAAATTGATATGGCTTCGCCGAATTTTAATATGCGCGACCCGATTATGTACCGAATAGTTCATGCGGAGCATCATAGACAGGGCAACAAATGGTGTATCTATCCCACTTATGATTGGGCACACGGCAATGAAGATTCTATAGAAAAAATTACTCATTCGATTTGCACATTGGAATTTGAGAATCATAGACCGTTATATGATTGGTTTTTGGATTCTTTGGAAGTTTATCATCCTCAGCAGATTGAGTTTGCACGTTTAAATTTATCGTACACTGTTATGAGTAAAAGAAGATTGTTACAACTGGTTAAAGAAAATTTTGTTGACGGTTGGGATGACCCGAGGATGCCTACGATAAGCGGTTATAGAAGAAGGGGTTACACTTCCGAATCTATAAGAAATTTTGCCGAAATAATCGGTGTGGCTAAACGCGATGCTTTAACGGATATATCGTTGCTTGAGTTTGCCATACGCGATGATTTGAACAAACATGCTCAGCGCGCAATGACAGTGTTGAAACCTTTAAAAGTAGTAATTACAAATTATGAGGGTGAAGAAGAACTTGAAGCGGTGAACAATCCTGAGAACAGGGAAGCGGGGACAAGGAAAATTAAGTTTACAAAAGAAATATTTATTGAACAGACCGACTTTATGGAAAATCCTCCCAAAGGATTTCATAGATTAATACCTGGGGGCGAAGTACGCTTGCGTTATGCATACATAATTAAATGTGAAGAGGTGATTAAAAACGAAAACGGTGAAGTAGTAGAATTACGATGCTCTTATGATCCTGAAACAAGAAGCGGCACCGGAACAAGCACAAAGAAAGTTAAAGGAACTATACATTGGGTTTCGGCAAAATATGCTTTTGAAGCTGAAGTTCGTTTATACGACAGACTTTTTACAGTTGAAAATCCGAACGGAGATGATTGGCTAGATAAAATTAATCCGAATTCATTGGAAATACTACATAATGCTTTGATAGAACCAACTCTTAAAAACTCTAAACCGGGTGATAAATTTCAGTTTGAACGCCATGGTTATTTTTGCGTTGATACAAAATACACAACACAAGAAAAATTAGTTTTCAACCGCACAGTTACTTTAAAAGACAGCTGGAGTAAATCCAAATAAAAAATTCACCGGGATGATTCTAATATCATTCCGGTTTTTTATTGCTAAAAAGCTCGTCAAGTACTTTTTCCCGATGCGCAAAAATCTCTTTGACTTTTTTACCCACAAATAATTTATTAACTATCCTGCCGAGAATACCGAAAGGTAAAGCGTAATTAACAATATCTTCCATAATTAATTTACCATCCCGCTCCTCAAACCGATGAAAGTGATGCCAAAACTTATATGGGCCGAAACGCTGTTCATCAACAAAATATTTATTCTCTTTAACGTGGGTAATTTCTGTTACCCATCTCATTGGAATTTTAAGAATGGGTTTTATAATATATTGAATTATCATCCCCGCAAACATTTTTTCATTATTGAATTCAGAAATGATTTTAAAACCCATATAGGGTGGAGTTATTTTAATTAAATTATGCGGCGATGAAAAGAAATCCCATGCATCTTTAAGAGAAAGATTAATTTCCTGAGAATATTTAAGAGTATATACTTTCAAAACAAAACCCCTTTTGGCTTCTAAACCATAAGGGGTTGCTTAAAAGTTCCTAATAGTAAATCGATGTAAATTTATTTAATGCGTTCTATTGCAGCGTTAATCCTTTTAATAACTTCATCTTTGCCGAGTATAAAAAGCAGGTCAAACATGCCTGGTCCCGTACTTTGCCCGGAGACAGCCAACCTTAACGGATGAATCAATTTACCGTTCCCGACATTTAATTCCTCGGCAACTTTTCCGAGTGCATGTTCAAAATCCTCTTTGGATGGATTTTCCAACTTCGAAAATTCTTCGCAAAGCTTTCTCATTTGATCCGGTGTTTCTGTTTTCCAATTTTTCTCAACGGATTTTTGTTCGTATTCTTCCGGTTGCTTATAAAAATATGTACATGTTGTTATAAATTCTTTTACAAAGCTTACTCGTTCTTTCATGGAAGAGATTATTTGTAAAAGATAGTCATCTGTTAATTGCAGATAGCTGAATTCAGACTGCAGAATTTCTTCTTTCAAAAGAGGAAGAATCTGTTCATTTGTTAATTTGCGTAAGTGTTCGGCATTAAGCCAGTTCAATTTCTGAAGATCAAAAACGGCACCGGATTTATTAACTCTTTCTAAAGAAAAATTTTTGATCAATCCGTCCATGTAGTAAAATTCTTGATCGTCACCGGCATTCCATCCAAGAAGCGCAACAAAATTTACCAAAGCATCTTTTAGAAATCCTTTATCTCGATAGTCTTCGACGGCTACATCACCCTGGCGTTTGCTTAATTTGGATTTATCGGGATTTAACAATAGCGGCAAATGCGCAAACTGCGGGCGTTGCCAACCGAAAGCATCGTATAATAAAACATGTTTCGGAGTTGATGAAAGCCATTCTTCACCCCTAATTACATGACTTATTTTCATTAAATGATCATCTACAACATTTGCAAGATGATAAGTAGGATAACCGTCGCTTTTAATTAAAACTTGGTCGTCAACATTGTTGCTGTCGAATTCAACAACATCACGCACAATATCATTAAAAATAATTTTTTGATTTGGCTGTACGTTTAGTCTTACAACATAAGGGATCCCGCTTTGTAGTTTTTCTTCTATTTCTGTTTTCGTTAAAGACAAACAATGCTTATCGTATTTTGCTTGGGGGAGTTTCTGCTTCTCTTGTTCTTCTCGTAAAGTCTTAAGTCTTTCGGGAGTGCAAAAACAATAATATGCATTTCCTTTCTCAATCAATTCTTTGGCATATTTCATATAAATATCAAGCCGCTGCGACTGCATATAAGGACCGTAATTTCCACCGGCGTCGGGACCTTCGTCATATTCAAGTCCCGCCCATTTTAAAGAAGATATTAATTTTTCGACCGCGCCCTCAACATACCTGTTCCTGTCGGTGTCCTCAATTCTTAAAACAAATTTCCCATTGTATCTTTTTGCGAAAAGGTAATTATATAATGCAGTTCTTAAGCCGCCTACGTGCAAATAGCCTGTTGGTGAAGGTGCAAAGCGTACTCTTATATTTTCCATCAATTCTCCGGAATTATCGTTTTTTTTATTACAAATATAGGAAAGTTGAACGTGTTTATTATAGAATGAAATACAATAGAAAGGTTAGTTGTTAACAAATACAAGAATGAAGAAAACCCCTCGCGAAGAGGGGTTTATATTTTATGCGTTTGTGTAGTATTTAACTTTATCGATAAATTCTTTGCTGTCAATCGGTTTAGGGATATAATCCGTTGCACCGGCTTCAAGACATTTTTCGCGGTCACCCTTCATGGCAAAAGCTGTGAGTGCAATTATCGGAGTGCTTTTATATTCCGGCATTTGGCGGATTTTTTCAGTGGCTTCGAATCCGTTCATAATCGGCATTTGCATATCCATTAGAATCAAATCGAACTTTTCTTTCTGTGCGAACTTATATGCTTCTTCGCCGTTTTCAACAACTACGATTTCTTCGAAGTTATTTTTCTTTAGTAATCGTGTTACAATAATTTGCGAGTGCTTATAATCCTCAGCGAGTAAAATCTTAATTCCACCTTTTTTAGAAATTACTTCTTCTTGAGGCGGCGGAACTTCATAGCGGTTTATCATCGCGCTGATTGTGTCGGAAAGATCTTCAATATTTGTAGCGCGTTTATCCAATAACTCTTCGAACAAACCTTCTATTTTATATAAGTCGTCTTTGTAATTTTCCTTGCCTGTGTAAATAATAATCGGAAGATGTGCGAAACGCTTTTCGGATTTAATCAATTTGATCAATTCAAAACCGTTGGGAGTAGGCATGTCCAAGTCAACTATAGCAAGGTCGATTGATTTATCGCGGATATTATCCATTACATTTGCGGAGATATTTTCGGCTATGGCGTTAAATCCGGCGCTTTCAATTGCTTGTTTGACCAAGTTTAAAGTAGGAAAATCGTCGTCAACGCAAAGTACGTTTGAATCTTTCCGAAGTTTGTAACTTGTAAGAACTTCAACCAAATAATTATAGTTGATTGGTTTAATAAAATATTCAACAGCGCCCATCATAAAAGCTTTTTGCTGTTCGGGTTCGATTGAACATACAATCACGGGAACATTCTTAGTATTCTGATGATCATGAATTTTTTTAAGAAGTTCGAGTCCGTTTGTATTTGGAAGTTCAATATCAAGAATAACTGCGAGTACCGGTTCTTTATCAATAAAACTCAATGCCTGCTGTTCAGTGCTGACAATTGTAGGATCATATCCCCATTTGTTGAGATAATTACTCAATAATTTTGAAGTGGCGTAATCGTCTTCGATAACCAAAACTTTATTTTTTGTTGTTGGTTTTGGTAATTGCGAAAGCGTTGATTCTAAACTTGGCATCACTTCTCCGTTAAATGTGAAAGTAAATGTATTGCCTTTTCCGTTTTCACTCATGGCAGAAATATCTCCGCCCAGAAAATTTGCATATTTTTTTACTAAAGTTAGACTTAACCCTGTAACGCTTGAATTCTTAAATTCATTATGTTTTGAAACCGCGAACGGCTCAAAAAAATTATTAACAATGTTTTGATCTAAACTTCTGCCGTTATCTTCAATTATAATGCGTATAGTGTTTTTAGATAAAATATTTGCTTTAACCGAAATTTCTCCAAGTTCAGTTAAAGTGGAAGAAACATAAAGCAGATTAATAAGTATGTATCTTAATTTCTGCTCATCCAGATTAATCGGTTTGTTCAAACCGTTGTCAACTTCGAAAATGAATTTCACCTTTTGATTATTGATCTTTGTCTTAAACAGATTTATCGTTTCCTCAATCAAATTTGCCAATACTATTTTTTTCTGATTTTTAGTCAGATTTTTTGATTCAACTTTTGCAAGTTCCGTTAAGTCGTTAATGTTCAATAAAATATTCTGCGCATTTTTCTTAGCGCTTGAAGAATATTCAAAATTTGGAGTTGATTGATTTTCTTCAGCCAACAACGATACATATCCAATAATCGAATTGGCGATTGATCTTAATTCATACGAAGTATCTGCAACAATTTTCGAAAAAGATGCTGATGCAGCGGGCATTTCGTTGCCCCGGTTCTGAAACCAAATCAATACGTAAGGATAAATTAATCTAAGAACATTATCGATAAAATCTTTATCGGTTTTAGTGAAAGAATTCTTTTTTGCAAATTTTACAATCAGTTTGATTGTAGGCGATACTATTATCAATGCACAAGTTTCAAATATCATAAACTCGGAAATCTGAATCTGGCAATTTGCATCGTAATAAAAAGCAAAATTTGTCGTTTCCGAAAATAACGGGCATTGGCTGCAGAGAACAGAATTGCCTTTTATTAAATTCTTTTTTGCGTTTAATGTTTTACCAAGGACAGTTAGTGTATTATCGTTGTTAAGAGAGAAAACAACAGCGGCATCTAATTGCAAAAAACTAGAAAGGAAATTGCAAACTTCATCAGGAAAATCATCGTTTCCTCTTTTAGAAAATTCGAAGAGTTCATTTAGTTTGGAAACTAATTCATTCTGAACACCAGTGAGCATATAGTACTTCCACAAAAAGTGATTTTAACGTGGAAAAGATAAACAATAATAGAAATAGTTGAAACAAGCAGGGTACAAAATTACCCTGCTGTCTCAAATGTTATAAGTTATCTAAAAAGTAATTTGTGATTTTAGTGTAAAGATGAAGTGCATCTTTGCCGCCAACACCGTGTCCGTGACCGATATACGGGTAATAATCCAATGGTTTGTTGAGGTTCGATGCGGCTTTCGCGAAGGAAAGCGTATTTTGCCAAACAACAGTTGGGTCGGATGTACCATGAACAAGAAGCAATTTACCGTTTAAATTTTGGACATAATTTAACAAGCTGGCTTCTTTATAACCGTCAGGATTTGATTGCGGGGTATCCATATATCTTTCGGTGTACATAACTTCGTAGTATTTCCAATCAATTACGGAACCGCCGCAAGCGCCGACTTTAAAAGCATCATTAGTTCGAAGCATCAAAGATGTTGTCATAAATCCGCCGTAACTCCAGCCGTAAACGCCAAAACGATTTGCATCAATATAGGGCAATGTCTTTAGATAATTTACACCTGTCATTTGATCTTTGACCTCAACAGTTCCTAAATTTCTGAAAGTTGCTTGTTCAAATTCAAGTCCGCGATTTGCCGAGCCGCGGTTGTCAAGTGTAAAAATAATATAACCTTTTTGAGCCATCATGTAGAACCAAAGGAAATATCTTCCTTGACCGAAACTGTTTGTAATTTGTTGATCGTGCGGTCCGCCGTAAACATATACTATAACCGGGTATTTTTTAGTTGAATCGAAATCGGGGGGAGTAATCATCCGGCAATAAAGATCAATACCTTCATCGTTTTTCAAAGTAAAGATTTTTGAATTGCCGATACTGTATTCTTCAAAAGGATTTGGAGCAGTTAAAATATTTTTAACAATTTCCCCGTTTTTATTCAAGATGTTTATTATGCGCGGTATTGTTGTGCTGTTGTACGAATCAATATAAAAATCGCGGTTGGTATTAGGTTTAACATTGTGTATGCCCGGTCCATTAGTAAGTTTTTGAATCTTACCGTTATCGATATTAATCTTATAAAAATGACGTTCGAGCGGAGTTTCTTTTGTAGTTGTTACAAAAATATTTTTACCGTTTTTATCAAATCCCGAAAACGATGTTACAATCCATTTGCCTTGTGTAACCTGTCGGATTAAGTTTCCTTCGGTGTCGTAAAGATATAAATGATTAAATCCGTCCCTCTGCGAGAACCACAAAAATTTATTGGATGAATTTGGAAGAAATGTTAAAGGATTTTGAGGTTCAACATATTTATTGCTTTTTTCTTCGAACAATATTTTAACAGGTTCTCCCGTAGCAGCTTCATATTTTTTAAGTTGAAGATGATTTTGATCTCTGTTAAGATGTGCAACATAAAAATATTTTTCATCCGGCGACCATGTTAAACTTACATAATATTGATCTAACGGTTCGCCGGTTTTTAACCATTGTGTTTTACCCGTTTTAATCTCGTAAATTCCGATTGTAACATGATGGCTTGTTTGCCCGGCCATCGGGTATTTTATATTTTTTAATTGTGCGGGAGTTTTAGAAATATCAACAAGAGGATAATCCGTTACCATTGTCTGGTCCATTCTGTAAAATGCTATGTAATTAGAATTGGGAGACCAAAATATTCCTTCATTAATTCCAAATTCATTGCGGTGAACAGCTTGGCCATTTACAATGTTGGTGTCGGTATCATTTGTGATTTGTAATGTTTTATCATCATTAAGCGAAACATATAGATTATTGGATTTTGTAAATGCTGCAAATTGATTATTTGGAGAAACTTGTTGATTCTCAGAATCGTCATCAACCTTTAATATGCTTGATATACTTTTGTATTTAACATCAAAAGAAAGCCACTCGCTCATATTCCAAAAATAAAATGTCGTATTTGTCGCCCAACTAATTTGCGGGAAAGCTTTAAGTGTTTGTGAATTAACTTTCTCTAAATAAGAGTTAAGTTCGCTCAAAGTTAAAATTGTATCCTGTGATTTAGATTTTGGACTGTCCTTTATTAAATAGGATTCAGCCTGTGTAGCGCTTACATAAACAAAATTGTCGGAATCGGGTAACCAACTTAACTGCCTCAAGTTTTGAACTGCTAAATTTGAATAAGCGTTTAAGGTTACATCCTCAACTGTGAGTAATTTTTTTTGTGAAAAAGAATCGGAAACAAAAAGGACAAGCACAAAAAGAAGTAGATTGATTTTACGCATAATAACTCCGGTGAGAATTATTGTTTAAACAAAAAAGGGGCATTGTTAATGCCCCTCGATTCATAAAAATAAAATTACTTTTTGCTACCGTCCGTCGTAGGAATTATACGATGGACTAGAATATTATCGATTAATTTATACTCTTTAGCTTCTTCGGCGGTTAAGTAATAATCGCGGTCGCAATCTTTTGCAATTTGTTCAAATGGTTTGCCCGAATGATCCGATAATATTTTATAGATCGTGTCTCGTGTTTTAAGCATTTCTTTAGCGTGAATTTCGATATCGGTTGTTTGACCTTGCAGCCCGCCAATCCATGGTTGATGGATCATAATTTTGGAATGTGGAAGTGAAGAACGTTTGCCTGCTTCGCCGCCGGCTAATAAAACCGCGCCCATGCTTGCTGCGAGTCCAACGCAAATTGTTGATACTTTCGATTTTATGTATGTCATTGTATCATAAATAGCTAATCCTGCCGAAACACTTCCTCCTGGTGAATTAACATAAAGGAATATGTCTTTTTCCGGATCTTCAGCTTCAAGAAATAAAAGCTGCGCAATAATTAAGCTTGCTATGTGATCGTCAATTGCGGTTCCTAAAAAAATAATTCTTTCACGTAGTAAACGCGAAAAAATATCCATTCCTCTTTCGCCGCGTCCCGTTTGCTCGATAACGTAAGGAATTAACTGGTTTAGTATTTCCGGTTTGCTTAAATATTCTGCATAAGACTTAGGATAACTCATCATTTTTGTTTTTCCTTTTTCTCTTTAATTTTTTCGTCGGCATCAACTTCTTTTATTTTATTGTTGAACTTTAAAAATTCGATTACTTTCTCTTCCAATAAAACTTCAGTACGGTTTGTGTCTTTATAGTACTTAACCAACTTTTCCACTGAGATACCTGTATTTTCGGCTTCTTGTTTGGCCATTTCTTCAAGAGCACTTTCATCAACAGTAATGTTTTCGGCTTCCGCTAAACTCTCTAAAATAATCTGCCATTTAGCATTCCATTCCGCTCTCGGTTTGAAATATTCTGCTATTGCTTTCTCGTCGATGTTCGGCATCTTGTAGCGTTTGGCATTTTCAATTTCTATTTCAACCAATCTTTTATGTATCGATTCCACATAACCTGTTGGCGGAGTAAAATCATTGTTTTTTACAATCTCGGTTAAAAGATTATTTATATAAATCTCTTCGGATTGCTTCGTATAATAATCCTTGAAATTGTTTCTCAATACTTCTTTAAACTCATCGAGAGTTGCAGCTTTGTTGTTGGAAATCTTTTTCAAAATTTCTTCCGTCAATTCCGGCTGCACGGTTTTTTCAATCTTTGTTATTTCAGCTAGATAACGGTATTCTTCTCTATGAAGTTCCTCACCGTGATAATGTTCGTCAACAAATGTGAAATTAAAACTTTCATTTATTTTTTTACCAATTGCATTTTCTTTAATCTGGGCATTTACTTTCTCATCACTTAAATCAATCAACATATTTTCGCTGCGCTGCCCAATAACCGGCGTATTATTCTCGTCTAATTTTTGAAGATTAACAGTGATGCGGTAATTCTCATTTTCTACAGAATCAGTCTCTTCAAACTTTACATATGGTTTTAACAAATAATCAACTTCTTTTTCAATTTCGTTTTCTTTGATTTTGAATACCGGTTTCTCAACTTCAATATTTTTATAATCCTTTACGGTCAACTTGGGTTTCACTTCATATTGAATCTTGAAAGAAAGTTTTGAGCCCATTTGAAAATCTATATCGATAAGATGTGGTGTACTTATTGGTTTTAGATTTTCTTTATCAACGACTTCCCAGAATTTTTTGGTAGCAATTTTATCGCTGGCTTTATATTCAATTGCCTCTCCGTAAAGTTTTTTAATCATCGTCATAGGAGCTTTGCCTTTTCTAAAGCCGTCTATTTGGATTGTTTTACTTTCTTCTTTATAAGCATCTTGAATTTCGGGTAAGATTTCATCGTAGGTTAAATTGACCTCAACTTCCTGCGAAATATCTGACAGATTATTAACTTTTACTTCCAAAAAGACCTCTAACACATTTAATTTATAAATAGTGCGAGAGGGGGGACTCGAACCCCCAAACCTTTCGGCACTAGATCCTAAGTCTAGCGCGTCTGCCAATTTCGCCACTCTCGCAAATGGATTGCAAAATTACTTAATTAAGAAGAAATATCAAAAATAAGGCTGGTCTTTAATTGTGATTTCTAAAAATAATTATTTGTTTTGTTGAATAAAGCTACAAATTATGAATAATTCTTATATTGCTAATAAACTTTTCAGATATTCTGCATGGAAAATTTAATCGGTAAACTAATCGATAACTACAGAATGGTCTCCGTCCTTGGTAAGGGCGGTATGGGCATAGTTTACAAAGCATACGATACCAAATTGGATCGTTATGTTGCAATTAAACTATTAAATGCCCAGATGCAAAACCGAGAACAATTTGTTGAGCGTTTTAAGAGAGAAGCAAAAAATCAGGCTAAACTTGCACACCCGAATATTGTGGCTGTTTATGGCTTTATAGAGTATTCGAATCTCCTTGGAATTGTGATGGAATATGTTGAAGGAGAATCTTTAGAAAAAGTAATTGAACGACAGGGCAGATTTAATCTTTATGATGTTATATATATATTAAAACAAATGCTTCTTGGTTTGGGTTATGCACACTCAAAAGGTTTTGTTCATAGAGATATAAAACCGTCGAATATTATTCTAAACAAGGAAGGCATAACTAAAATAATGGATTTCGGTATTTCGAAATCTTTATTTGATAAAGACATAACGCACACCAGTACTAAAATGGGGACTGTTTATTATATGAGCCCCGAACAAATTAAAAGTGCGGATGTTACAAACAGGAGCGATATTTATTCCATTGGATGTACTGCTTACGAAATGATAGTTGGTCAGCCGCCGTTCGATTCATCAAGCGAATATGAAGTGATGGACGGCCATTTGAAAAAAACTGTCCCCAAAATTTCGGCAAAACTTACAGGAATTCCTGAACAAGTTGATAAACTTCTTCAAAAAGCATTAGAAAAAAATCCTCTTGAAAGATATGCAACATGTGAAGCAATGCTTGCCGATGTTAATCTTTTAGATCAATATGTAAACAAACTTTATACGGGATATTTTCAAAAACCTGAACAAAAACCGAAAGGAAAATCATACAAGGCACTTGCAACTTTTGCATACGCTGCAATTATAATTGCAATGTTGGGACTAACGTATTTTGTTTATCATCAAGTTGATGAATTAATAACAAGTAATAAG
This sequence comes from Bacteroidota bacterium, assembly GCA_023397505.1. Classification (GTDB taxonomy): domain Bacteria; phylum Bacteroidota; class Ignavibacteria; order Ignavibacteriales; family Melioribacteraceae; genus JAEWUC01. The sequence goes on from JAEWUC010000007.1 coordinate 501,914, forward strand.
CTGGATAAATTTAAAAAGATAAGTCTCAAGTCAATATTTGGAGGCGAAGAGAGTAAATTCAAATTTACAGAAATCAAACAGGTAGAAAGTAATTCTACCGGGAATCTAACGGCTATCTTTTTTGCCGATGATAAATTCGCAACTATTTTAAGTGATTCCAATAATGTCCTCATTTCGAATAACGGCGGCAATACATGGAAAGCAAAACAAATTAAAACTGCCGGAACGTTAAATGACATATATAGTTTTGAAGATGGTAAATCTATAATTGTCGGTGATTCTTCTAAAATTTACTATACATTAAATTACCTCGATAGTCTCCAATCTATTACAATTCCTAAAGGACACACATTATTCAGTGTTAAATTTATAAATGATGACGATGGATTTATAACCGGCAACAACGGGCTAATTCTTAAAACAACAAACGGTGGAATTAATTGGTACAAAGCAGAATCAAATACTAACGAAGTATTGTTTGATTTAGCATTTATTGACGCAAAACGCGGTTTTGCCGTAGGGTGGAACGGCACATTATTAAAAACAATTAACAGCGGTGAAAGTTGGTTTAGATATGAGAATCTAAAAGTTGATAATTATCTTAAATCGATTGATGTTACAAAATACGGTTATGGTGTAGCCGTTGGCGGCGATGGACTAATACTTAGAACCACTAATTACGGTAAGTCCTGGGATGAAACAAGATTCCCGGATTTGGGTGGATTACAGAAAGTTAAGTTCCTTTCTGAAGATCATGCGATATTAATAGGCAGTCGTGGAACAATTATGATAAGCAGCGATAAAGGTGAAACATGGCAATTGGTGGAATCGCAGATATATTCAAATATGAATGACGTTGATGTAAACCCTGATGGAAATATTTTTATAGTTGGTGTTAACGGATTAATGTTCAAAATACAATAGGAAAGATGTGGATAAGTTTATAATTCATGGCGGCAAAAAATTATCGGGGAGTGTTGCCGTCAGCGGTGCAAAAAATTCTTCTCTAGTTCTAATGCCTGCAACATTACTTGCTTCCGGAAAAAACATTATTTATAACACACCCGAAGTAAACGATATTTATACAATGATTAAACTCCTAAATCAACTTGGAGTAAAATCGGAATTTGAAAATCATAAATTAATATTAGACACAACAAATATTTCCAGCCAAGTTGCACCGTATGAGCATGTAAAAAAAATGCGCGCATCTATTTATGTTTTAGGTCCGCTTCTCGCAAGGTTTGGATATGCAAAAGTTTCTATGCCCGGCGGATGTGCTTGGGGTCCGCGACCGATTAATCTTCATCTCGAAGCCATGAAAAAACTAGGCGCCGAAATAGAACTTGAAGAGGGCTACATAATTGCTAAAGCCGATAAACTTGTTGGCGCTAAGATTCATTTTGATGTTTCGTCAGTCGGTGCAACCGGTAACACAATGATGGCTGCTGTTTTAGCAAAAGGAACAACGCTGATTACTAATGCAGCGGTTGAGCCGGAAATCACCCAATTAGCAGAACAACTTGTTTTGATGGGTGCAAAAATAAATGGTATCGGAACAACTGTTATTGAGATTGAAGGGGTTGAGAAGTTAAATCCTGTAGAAATTGAAAATATTGCCGATAGAATAGAAGCAGGCACATTACTTATTGCCGGTGCTATTACAAAAAGTAAAATAGCATTAAGTAATATTAATTCTTCACACCTCGAATCTGTTTTATTCAAATTAGAGAATAGCGGTGTTGTAATTTCTTCAAGTAAGAATAAAATTGAAATTGATGCTGCTAATTCTGAAATAAATTGCGTTGATGTTACAACTGCTGTATATCCCGGCTTTCCAACAGACATGCAGGCGCAGTGGATTGCTTTTATGGCGCTCGCTAACGGAACCTCTACAATTACGGATTCAATTTATGTAGATAGATTTAATCATGTGCCGGAGCTTGTAAGATTAGGTGCAAACATAGAAGTAATTAACAACAGCGCAATTGTAAAAGGGGTAAAACAATTGAAAGGTGCTAAAGTTATGTCGACTGATTTACGTGCGAGCGCATGTTTGGTACTTGCAGGGTTGGCTGCTGAAAACGTCACTGAAGTTTTACGAATTTATCATCTCGATAGAGGCTACCAGCGAATTGAAGAAAAACTTCGTTCTCTTGGCGCTGATATTGAAAGAACTTCAACATCGGAATTTTAATTTGAACATTTTATCTCGGCTCAGGACTGAAAAACTACCGGTTGTTCTTATTGCATTAATCTCGGCAATAAATTTGTCTTTGTTATTTATCCCTCTAGTTGGGAAACTCGGTTACGAACACGCGGCTGTAAATTCAATTTTGATTTTCATTTCATCTGGATTATTGTCCATTCGATATTTTCGCAAAACAAGTAGTAACGGAGAAATTCCAATACAGATATTTTTAGATTGTAAAACATCATTCTTACTATTAATAACAATCCCGTTTATAACAGCTTTTATCTCAACTATTTTATTTTCTTCTTGTCCTTTTACAGATGGAATATTCTTTTATCTTGCGATTACATTGCCAACAGTGCTGTTGGGATCGGCGGCTGGATATTTTTCAATTTTCATTTCTAAAAAATATTCTTACATAATATTCGTATGCATCGTGTTGCTTTTTCCATTAGTGGCTTTTATCGAAATTTATTTCAACCCGCAGATATATTTCTATAACCCGCTTATTGGTTTTACGCCCGGCACAATTTACGATGAAGATTTATCCGTCGAATTGCCTCTAATTTTGTATAGACTAATAAATACAATTTTTGCTGTTTGTGTATTTTCCTTTTTACCAAGATTTATGAATAAAAGAAAATTTATAAAAGCTGCGGCGGTTTTAACTGTTTTTTTATCGGTATTTATTTTTATCAATATTAAACCTGTACTTGGGTATTCTACAAATGAAAACAGACTTATCAAAAACCTTCCTCGCAAAACGGTAACTGAACATTTTAACATTTATTCAACAGTTAAAGATGAAAGAGAATTAAGCAGAATAGCACTGTTGCATGAATACTATTATGAACAAGTAATGAATGAATTGAAGCTTGATAAAACAGAGAAGATAAATTCATTCATATTTGAAAATGCAGCGCAAAAAAGAAAACTCTTCGGTTCCGGCAATGCGGATGTAGCAAAAACATGGTCGAATCAAATATTCTTAAACTACGATAGTTTCGAAAAATCCTTGAAACACGAGCTTGTACATATTTTATCCGGCTATTTCGGAGCTACGATATTCAAAATATCCGACGGTTTTAATATGGCAATGGTTGAAGGAATAGCAATGGCCGTAGATAATAATTTTGACGGTTATCCTGTTCATTATGGTGCCAAACTTGCTATTCAACTAAACGGCAACATTAAGGTATCCCGTTTATTCAGTGGTTTGAATTTCTTTACTCAATATTCTGCGATATCATATATAGTAGCTGGCTCGTTCGTAAAATTTCTTATCGACAATTACGGTGTTGTTAAAATCAAACAGCTTTACGGAGATTTCGATTTTGATAAAGTGTTTGGCAAGAATATCATCGAATTGGAAAAGGATTACTATGAATTTATGAAGTCGGTGAAAATTGATTCTAATATGAACAAATCTATTCTCTATTTCGGGGGGCAGCCGATATTCCAAAAATTTTGTCCCCGCATAGCTGCAGCTCAAACTAAAAATGCATCTGTTTTGTATAATGAAAATAAATACAAAGAAGCGTACGAAATATATAATGATGTATATACTTATTCGGGTTCATTTCAATCGCTTTCCGGTTCCGTGAATTCATTAATAAAACTGAAAAGGTATAATGAAGCAGAAGATTTTCTGAAAGATGAAATAAACAAATTTAGAAGAACTCGTTTCTATTTTACGTTAGAAGTATTGTTGAGCGAAGTTTATGCATTGAATAATAAGCCGAACGAGGCGCAAAAATATTTTGATAGTCTTTTGGTACAAAATCCTCACATAATATATTCGAATAATATTTTAACAAAGAAAGAATTTCTTAAACAGGGAACAGATTCATTAAAAAAATATTTAATTGCTGAAACAAAAGACAAATATGAAATGTTGTTAAGATTGAATTTAGACTCGGTTCGCAGTTTCACTGTCCCGGCGCTAATTAACACAAGTTCTGATTCAACTCAAATGAAAAATATTGTTGAGTTACTGAAAAATAAAATCGACGCTGCCGACTTCCAAAGAAGTTATGCGTTGCTAAATTTAAGTGAAGTATGTGAAAAGATTGGCAATTATAGTTTAGCCAAAGAATATGCAGTGAAAGCTTTGGATTATAAAAAGGATGAATATTTTACTATGACCCTTTCTGAAAATCTTAAAAGAATTAATTGGTTTAATAATTTTTCTCAAGATATAAAACCGTTTTTAATTTATAGATGATCGACTTTAAAAAAATACTTTCAAATTACAATTACATAAAACTTGCATCGGAATTAGCCGAAAAGAGAAACGAAGAGTTCTATTTGGTGGGCGGTTATGTAAGAGATATAATATTGAATAGACCGCGCGATGAAATGGATTTTCTGATTGTCGGCGACGGACCGGCATTTGCATCCGAATTGGCAAGCCAACTTGGAATAAAGGAAATAGTTATTTATAAAAATTTTGGCACGGCACATTTTAAATATGATAATATGTTTTTGGAATTTGTTGGGGCAAGAAAAGAATCATATAAACGGAACAGCCGAAATCCTAAAGTTGAACCGGGAACACTTGATGATGATTTAAATCGTCGCGATTTTACGATTAATACTTTAGCGGTTTCGTTAAATAAAAACAGCTTTGGAAATTTAATTGATAAGTTTAACGGGTTTGCAGATATAGAGAATAAAAGAATAATTACGCCGCTTGATCCTTATAAAACTTTCGATGATGATCCTTTAAGAATAATGAGGGCTGTAAGATTTGCAACCCAACTGGATTTTGAAATTGAAGAAACCGTTTTGAACGCTGCTGCCGAGATGGCGGAAAGACTAAAAATTGTTTCACAAGAAAGGGTAACTGACGAATTCTTAAAAATACTTGACACAGATAAACCGTCAATTGGGTTGAAACTTCTATATGAAAACGGAATAATGAAAATTATTTTTCCTGAAATCGATGCTTTGGCGGGAGTTGAACAGCGACAGGATTTTCATCATAAAGATGTTTTTTATCATACATTAAAAGTTGTTGATAATGTGGCAAATGTAAGCAATAATCTTTGGCTTAAATTTGCAGCCCTTGTACACGATATTGCAAAACCGCCTACCAAAAAATTTGTTGAAGGAACCGGTTGGACATTTCACGGGCACGAAGAACTCGGTGCACGTATGATGAAAAAGATTTTTACTAGAATGAAGTTGCCTCTTCACCAATTGCCGTACATAGAAAAACTAATTCGTTTACATCTTCGCCCAATTGCTCTGGTTGGCGAGATTGTAACCGATTCTGCAATTAGAAGATTAGCTGCATCCGCAGGTGAGCATCTTGATGATTTAATAACTCTTTGTAGAGCGGATGTAACGAGTAAAAATCCTCAAAAAGTTTCACGCTATCTTGAAAACTATAACATTGTAATGCAGAAAGTGAAGGATGTTCAGGAAAAAGACCAGCTTCGTCAGTTCCAATCCCCGGTTCGCGGCGAAGAAATTATGCAAGTATGCAACATCCCGCCGTCGAGACTTGTCGGTAAAATTAAAGCTGCAATTGAAGATGCAATACTTGATGGAAAAATTAAAAATAATTATGAAGAAGCCTATAAATTCTTTTTGAGTATCAAAGACAACTATTTACATAATTAAAAAAAATATTTAATTATATTGTAACTTTTCGATAAATCATTACGTCATAACTCACAGTAAAAATAAAGTATAGCGTAGAAAAAGGAGCTCTAATGAAAAGGATGTTATTTGCAATTCTGAGTATAATAATTGTAATACCGGTTACGGCTCAGAAAAATCTAACTCTTGATGAAGCTATTGCAACGGCTCTTCAAAGAAATACTCAATTAATCAAAACAAAAAATTTGCTTGAGACAAGCAAAGCCCAAGTTAAAAATGCATATGGAGCATTATTGCCTAATTTTAACGTAAGAGGTTCTTGGGGCTGGGATCGTATTGAAGATGAAGGCGGTGTTCAAAAAGATTTTTTAGGCAATGTTGTTAACGTTCCGGCTTCACAAGAAGAAAGTCGATCATATTCACTCAGCGCCGGCGGCGGGATTACATTGTTCGACGGCCTTTCGAATATTGCCAACATAAATCAGAAGAGTGATAACTTTAAAGCGGCAGAATATAATTTGGAAAAACTTAAACAGAATACAGTTTTTCAAACAACCGATTATTTCTATTTGGTTTTGAATGCACAAGAATTAATGAAGGTGCGAGAGGACAATGTTAAATATTATCAAAAATTTTTTGAAACTGTTCAGGAGCGAAACAGGCTTGGCTCTGTTGCCAAAGCAGATGTTTATACTGCACAGGTACAATTAGGTAATGCCGAACTTCAACTTATCCAAGCTCAAAACTCATACGAAAATTATTTAAGCAGTCTTTTGAATTATCTTGGGTTGGATGTTCTTGAAGAATATAATTTAGTAGATCCGTTCGGTGGATCGAAAACAGTTGATACCGAAACATATATGAAAGAATTCTCAAGTATAAGTGCTATGGTTTCTGCTGCCCTTGATACAAGATTTGATTTTAAGGGACAACAGTTGTTATTAGATGCTGCAGAAAGTGGAATCACAATGGCGCGTTCCGGATACTTGCCTTCGCTAACGGGTAGTTTTGGGTACTCAACTTCTGCTATAAATGTTAATAATTTGTTTAATAGAGAAGTGTGGAATGCAGGATTAACATTAAGCATTCCAATATTTTCAAACTTCAGCACGGAAACCCAACTTCAATCCGCGCAAATTGGTTTTAAAAATGCTACCGAGGATTTATCAGCGCTTGAAAGACAAATTAAAATTGAAGTAAAACAAGGGTATCTTGATCTAGTTGCTGCCAAGAAAAGTCTTGATGTTTCTACAAAAAGCGTAACAGCAGCAGAGGAAACCCGTAAGATTAATCAAGAAAGATATAATCTTGGTTCAGGAACTATACTAGATGTTTTACAAGCGGATAGAGATTATACCGAAGCACTTCGCAATAAAATTAACGCGACATATGATTTTTATTCAAAACGCGATCAGCTTAACAATGCACTAGGTAATTTAAACACTAAAAAGTACGAATAATTTTTAAGGAGATATTATAAAATGGCTAACGGTAAAACTAAGAAATCGAAAAAGAAACTTTTCATATTCGGCGGATTGGGTTTATTGCTTCTTGTAGTTGTATTGTTGGTTATCTTGGGAGGAAGCAAGGAGGAAATAATATCAGTTCAAACTGAAAAAGCAGCTAAAAAAAATATTACACAGATTGTGTCTGCAACCGGGAAAATAAATCCTGTTTTTCAGGTTAAGATTACTGCCGAAGCTACTGGTGAAATTGTTTCGTTGCCGGTTAGAGAAGGTGATAATGTTAGAAAGGGTCAATTGCTTTTAAGAATTAAGCCGGACATTTATGAAGCGCAAAAAAACAGTGCTGAAGCTCGTTTGGCTCAAGCAATAGCAAATCAAAGTTCAACAAAAGCACAACTCGATAAAGTTGAATCAGAGTATAAACGTGTTCAAGGTTTATTCCAAAAAGGATTGGCGAGCGATTCCGAACTTGAAACATCCAAATCAACATACTTGCAGACTCTCGGTAATTATGAATCTCAAAAGTCAATTATTGTTCAAACAGAAGCCGCATTGAAAGAAGCAAATGAAAATTTATATAAAACATTTATATATGCTCCAATGAACGGCACAGTTAGCAAACTTAGTGTAGAACTGGGTGAAAGAGTTATAGGCAGTGCTTTTCAAGGTACAGAACTATTGACTGTTGCCGATTTAAGTCAAATGGAAGCTACTGTAGAAGTTGATGAAAACGACGTTGTATTGGTTTCATTAAGCGATACGGCAACTATTAAAGTTGACGCGTTCGGTGAAAAAACATTTAAAGGTGTCGTAACACAAATTGGAAATAGTGCAATTACTTCGGGTCTCGGTACGCAAGATGAAGTAGTAAACTTTGAAGTTGAGATAAGAATTCTCAATCCCGACGATAAAATCCGTCCTGGCATGTCCTGCGATGCAGATGTAGAAACCGAAACCAAACAAAATGTCATTGCAGTACCGATACAAAGTGTTACAGCAAGATTAAAAGAACCAATGAAAGTATCTCAAGAAAATGAAGACGAAGAGGGCGGTACAATTGTTAAACAGAAGAATGGTAAACAAAATAAACCACAGGAAGTTGTATTCATTGAAGATAACGGAAAAGCTAAAATGGTTTCCGTTAAAACCGGAATTAGCGACGATTCCTATATCGAAATTATTAGTGGTTTAAAAGGTAATGAAGATATAATCAGCGGTCCGTATAAAGCAATCTCTAAAGATTTGGAGGACGGAAAAACTATTTCTGTCTCGAAAACAAATCGTAAAGCCGAAGATAAAAAATAACTTTAATTAATCGACGGAATGATAATGAACATTATTAATATTGAACATATAGCTAAAATATATCAGGTCGGCAGTGAAGAAGTGCATGCTCTTGCAGACGTTTCAATTAGAATAGATAAAGGTGAATATGTTGCTATTATGGGACCATCAGGCTCAGGCAAATCTACATTGATGAATATTCTCGGATGTCTTGATACTCCAACACACGGATTATACGACTTCAAAGGCGTTAATGTTAGCCAGATGAACGATAACGAATTAGCAAAGATTCGTAATAGAGAAATCGGTTTTGTATTTCAAACATTTAATTTGTTACCGAGATCGGACGCGCTTCATAATGTAGAACTTCCGCTTATATATGCCGGTGTATCTTCACATGAAAGAAGAGAAAGGGCAAGAATGGCACTTGAACACGTTGGACTTTCAGATAGAATACATCATAGACCTAATGAACTTTCAGGCGGTCAACGCCAGAGAGTTGCAATTGCAAGGGCACTTGTTACCCAGCCTGCTATAATACTTGCAGACGAACCAACAGGAAACCTTGATACAAAAACAGGCGAAGATATTATGGCCCTTTTTAACGAAATATATGAGCAGGGCAACACTATTATTCTTGTTACACACGAGGAGTATATCGCAGAACATGCAGAAAGGGTTGTAAGATTAAGAGACGGATTAGTGGAAAAAGACGAAAAGGTTATTAAAAGATATATTCCAAAAAGAAATGGTTCTTCCAAAATTTAGATTATAATAATTATAGGATGATATTGTTGGGAAAGGAGATTATATGAAAGAATTTTTATTGGAACTAAAAGAAGGACTTTTAATATCATTGAGAGCAATTCGAGCTAATAAAGCTCGTGCAATTCTTACTACCCTCGGTATAGTTATAGGGGTAACCTCTGTTGTTCTGATGTCAACCGCAATCAAGGGAATTGATAATGCTTTTCAAACAGGTGTAGCATCACTTGGTTCGGATAATCTTTATATCGACAAATGGGAATGGTTTAACAATGATACTCCATGGTGGGAACTCAGAAACAGAAAAAATCTTACTATGGATGAATTTGAGAATTATAAAGAACTGGCTAAACTTCCCGCCGCTGTTGCACCAAATGTAGATTCACGTCAAAGCATCAAGTACAAAGAAAATCTTGTTGAAGACGTCACTATTATGGGTACAGATAATGAATACATCAACACTACAAACCTTTCATTTAGTGAGGGTAGATTCTTCAATGAATTTGAAAGCAATGGCGGAAGAAATGTAATTGTTCTCGGTTTTGAAATTGCAAAAAATCTTTTCCCGCAGGGTTCTGCAATAGGTGAAGAAGTTAAAGTTAAAGGACACAAGTTTAGTGTTGTTGGTGTGCTTGACGAGCAGGGAAGCTGGGTTATGGGCAATTTTAACCCGGATAAACAAGTATTCGTACCAATCCAAAATATATTTAAATATTTTCAAGGGCAATATTTCCAAAGTGTTACGATTAACGTTCGCGCTCAAAATAGTTTGATGGTTGATCAGACTAAAGAAGAAGCTATTGGAATTATGAGGCGTGTCCGGGGCTTAGCCTATAATGATCCGGATGATTTTTCTATTAATCAGCAAGAAGGTTTGTTGAATACAATAAATCAAACTATTGGCGTAATTCAAATTGCTGGATTGTTTATAACAGGTTTAGCATTGTTTGTTGGAGCAGTTGGAATAATGAATATAATGTTTGTTTCAGTAAAGGAAAGAACTAAAGAAATAGGTATAAGAAAAGCTATTGGTGCAAAAAGAAGAACAATACTTGGCCAGTTTATAACCGAGTCAGCTATTATTTGTTTGATTGGCGGAATGATAGGTTTGTTAATTGCTGTTATTTTAAGCATGGTAATTAATCAATTCTTACCTACTTCTGTTCAAGCCGATACTGTTTTTCTTGCAATCATTATATCAATCATCACCGGTGTTGTTTCGGGTTTTGCGCCCGCTTATACCGCCTCTAAATTAGACCCTGTAGAAGCGTTGAGGTATGAATAATGCAAATAAAAGAAATTATAATTGTAGCTTTAAGATCACTGCAAGCTAATAAACTTAGATCGATTCTTACAATACTTGGAATAGTAGTCGGTATTTTTTCAATTATTGCCATCAGTACGGTAATTGCAATGCTGCAGACAAGTATTGAAAAAGGAGTATCGCAGCTTGGTCAAAACACTTTTCAAATTCAGAAATTCCCGGCAGTGCAAACTGGCGGACCGGGAAGCAGGTCAAAATACAGAAACAGACCTGATATTACGTATGAAGAATTTGAAAGATTAAAAGAAAAACTTGTAGAAGCTAAATCTGTTGGCGCAGAACAATGGCAATTTGGCAGACAATTAAAATTCGGCAACCGCGAAACTAATCCAAACGTTCCTGTTTCAGGATGTACCCCTGACGCTTTCCCAAATAATAAATGGGTTGTTGATGAAGGAAGAGCATTTAATGAAAGAGATGTTCAACGTTATGAAAATTTTATTGTCCTTGGACCCGATGTAGCAAATAAATTGTTTCCAAACATGAGTGCAGTTGGGCAAGAAATTACTCTCGACAATAAAAAATTAAAGGTAATTGGAATATTGGAATCGCAGGGCGACTTTTTCGGACAAAGTCAGGATAATTTTGCTATCATGCCTTTAACAGCATTTCAAAATATTTATGGAAAACGTTCGCGAAGCATTAACATAACAGTTATGAGTCATGACAGTGAATCTTATAATGACCTGATTGAAACCGCCGAAGGATATTTCAGAACTATTAGAAAAGTTCCACCAACGGAGGAAAGTGATTTCTCAATATTTTCAAATGAATCGGTATTAACGCAAATTAATGATATTACAACAGGTGTACGTATCGGTTCTATCGTGGTTGCTGCTATTGCACTTTTAGCGGCAGGCGTTGGAATCATGAATATTATGCTTGTATCTGTAACCGAAAGGACAAAAGAAATCGGAATTAGAAAAGCTATAGGCGCTAAAAAAATTAATATACTCATTCAATTTGTATTTGAGTCAATTACTTTATGTTTGATTGGAGGAATAGCAGGAATAATTTTTGGTGTCATTGCCGGTAATCTTGCCGGTTCATTTCTGGAAGCTTCCGCTGTTATTCCTATGGACTGGGTTTTTATTGGCGTTGTGTTATGTGTTGTTATCGGAGTTACATTCGGCACATACCCGGCTTATAAAGCAGCAAATCTTGATCCCATCGAATCACTTCGTTATGAATAATTGAAAGCCGGAGTATACCTCCGGTTTTCTCGTTACTTCAAAAAACAATATTCATGCTTTTTTTATTAATCGAAACTTTTTAATTTGCACTAAAATTAAAATAGTTCTCATGAATTTTATTCTTATTGAATTTAAAGAGGTGTTGGCAATTGCATTAAGGGCAATTAGAGCCAACAAAATGCGGGCGATTCTTACAACACTTGGAATTATTATTGGTATTGTTGCTGTTACCACAATGTCCACTGCAATTATTGGCCTACGCGAAGCATTTCTAACATCAATTTCATCTCTCGGCAGCGATGTTCTTTATGTCGATAAATATCCTTGGTTAGCCATGGGAGACTGGAGCAAATTCAGAAACAGGAAAGATATTACTTATGATCAGTTTGAACGTCTTCAAACTATGATGAAGAATTACGAAGCGATGGCTCCAACTAAAAGTGCAATGGGACCTTCGGTTAAAAGAAAAGGCAACCAAGTTCAATCTGCTGTTATTTATGGGACTACAGTTGACTACCAAAAGACAAGCCAGATAAACCTTGAGGACGGACGTTTCTTAAATGAGTTAGAAGTTCAAAACGGAAGGAAGGTTTGTGTTGTAGGTAAAGATATTGAAAAAGAATTATTTCCGAATGAAGACCCTTTAAATAAAATCATAAAAGTAAACGGAGTACCTATAAGAGTAATTGGTTTATTGGAAAAGCAGGGAAATTTTTTAGGAAGTTTTAGTGCTGACGGACAAATAATTATGCCAATTAAAACTTTCGAGTCGGTAATAGGCCAGGCAAGAAATAGGTTGAGCATTGCCGTAAAAGTCGGTGATGTGGACAAACTCGACGATGCCCGCGAAGAAATTATTTCTGTAATGAGAATTATTAGGAAAATTCCTGCAGGCAAGGAAGATGATTTTGCAATTAATCAGCAGGAAGCTTTTAAGCAGATGTACGACAGCACAATTGGTGTTGTAGCCATTGCCGGAGTTGTAATTACAGCGCTTTCATTGTTTGTCGGCGCTATTGGAATTATGAATATTATGTTTGTTTCTGTCACTGAGCGAACTAAAGAAATCGGAATACGTAAAGCAATCGGCGCTAAAACATGGTCCATACTTCTGCAGTTCTTAACCGAATCAGCAATTATTTGCTTAATTGGTGGAATTATTGGTCTGATGATTTCATTTCCACTAAGTTTAATAATCAATCAATTTCTTCCAACCGCAATGCCGCTCAATGTTGTATTACTCGCATTATTTATTTCTGCTGTTGTTGGTGTTATATCCGGTTTTCTGCCTGCCTGGAAAGCCGCTCATTTAGATCCTGTAGATGCCTTGAGGTACGAATAAATGCAATTCTTCGAAAGTATTAAACTCGCTCTTGCTTCAATCGGTTCAAACAAGTTACGTTCAATTCTTACATTACTTGGAATAGCTGTTGGGTTGTTCTCAATAATAATCGTGATGACAGCAATCAGCGCCATTCAAAACAACATTGAAGATGTTTTTAATTCAATCGGTACAAATAATTTTGTTATTCAAAAATTCCCTGTTAGAATTGGCGATCCTCATCGTGATCGTAGTTTAAGAAATAGAAAAAATTTAACTATAGAAGAGGGACAGAAACTTAGCGATCTTTCAACAATGCCTGTGGCTGTCGGAATTGGTGTTGCGCGCGGTGGACGAACAGTTAAATACGGAAAACTTAAAACAAATCCGGATGTCAGAGTCGCGGGAACTAATTTCGATTATTTTGTTGCATTAGATCTTAAAATTGAAAATGGTAGAAATTTTTCAAAATCAGATGATGAATACGGCAAGCCAGTCGCGGTACTCGGTTACGATATTGTAGAAAAACTTTTTAAGTCTATTGATCCTATCGGGCAAACTATAAAAATTGATAACTACAATGTAGAAGTAATAGGTGTGTTCGAAAAAAAAGGAAGCGTATTCGGCCAATCGCAGGATAATTTTATTTGTATTCCAATTTCGGTTTTTGAAAAATATTTTGGAAGTGAAAGAAGCGCCTCTTTTATTGTTATGGTAAGAAATAAAGAATTGATGGAACAAACTCAGGATGAAGCAATTGGTATTTTACGCAAACTTCGTAAAGTTGATCCTGTTCAGCCAAATGATTTTGAAATTATAACAAATGACCAATTGATTGAACAATTCAACGATCTTACAAAGTATGTGAAACTCGGTGCGGGTGTAATTGCCTTTATTGCGATAGTAGCCGCGGGTATCGGCATTATGAATATTATGCTTGTAAGCGTTACGGAAAGAACAAGAGAAATTGGAATACGTAAAGCCATTGGTGCAAAAAAGCAAACTATACTTACACAATTTGTTATCGAAGCAATTGCTTTGTGCTGGCTTGGGGGATTAATTGGAATATTCGTCGGGGTTGTCGGCGGGAATATTGTAGCAGGTATGCTTGGTTTTTCAGTTGTAATACCGGTTGATTGGATAATTATCGGGCTACTCGTTACGACATTTGTCGGAGTTGTGTTCGGTGTTTATCCTGCAATGAAAGCTTCAAATCTTGATCCGATTGAAGCGCTTCGATACGAATAAATTTTTACATGCACTAATAAACTTGAAACAAAAACCGGAGCGGTATAGATTTGTTTGTACTGAATTTGGAAAAGCAAATCATTGATAAAAAATATTATCATCATTTCGATTTTTATTTTAAACGCACTTGTATCGGTTAATGCTCAAACTGTTACCGTCAGTGATACATTTCATGTAAATCTTAGTAATTCTTATAAAATATCCTCACTTAATATTAAACCGCTTTCCGAAACGATTTATATCGGTAATAAAAATATTACTCGAAATGATTATAAAATATTTTACGAAACAGGAAAATTTGAAATTCTAAACCATGTGCAGTACTCTGTGTTAGATTCAATTGTAATTAATTATGAGTCGGTAGTTGTAAATCTTTCAAAAGAATACAAAAGGAGAAGTTTAGTAATAAGCTATGATGACAAATTTGCCGATACAATTCGAGTGTCGCGAAATATTGCATCTCCTCTGAATTCAGAATCAATTTTTGGAAAGAATCTTCAAAAAAGCGGTGCTCTTGTGCGGGGTTTTACTGTCGGGACTAACAGAGATTTTACTTTGAATAGCGGATTAAGACTTCAACTGTCCGGTAAATTATCCGATGAAATTGAAATTGTTGCTGCCTTAACTGATGAGAATACTCCAATCCAGCCGGAAGGAAACACGGAGACGCTTGAAGAACTTGATAAAGTATTTATAGAGATACGGCATAAAAATGCTGTCGGCACTTTTGGTGATTATGAATTGGATGAACGACAAACTGAGTTTGCTCAAATAACAAGAAAACTTCAAGGATTAAAAGGGGAGTTTGTTTATGGAAGCAATCGTGGCGTAATTTCTATTGCAGGTTCACGGGGAAAATTTAATACAAACCAATTTAACGGCAGCGATGGTAATCAAGGTCCGTATAGGTTGTTCGGAATTAATAACGAACGAGCAATAATCATAATTGCGGGAAGTGAAAAAGTTTACTTTGATGGAGAATTATTAAAACGCGGTGAAAACAACGATTATATTATCGATTATTCGAATTCGGAAATAACTTTTACACCGAGAAGATTAATCACTTCAGCCAGCAGGATTTCGGTTGATTTTGAGTATACAGATCAGAATTACAAAAGGAATTTTTTCGGAACAAATTTTTCAACATCTATAATCAATGATAAACTCAAAATCAATGTTGGTTACTATAAAGAAGGTGATGATGAAAATAATCCGATTGAATATTCTTTTAGTGAAGAAGATAAAAATATTTTAAAGAATGCAGGTGATAATAGAACTGCGGCTGTAAGATCAGGTGTTGTTTTGGCTTTACCGGATTCACTCGGAAAGGTTACAGGCGTTTATTCAAAAATTGATACATTAATTAATTCTGAACAATACACTGTTTACAAATATCTGCCTGGAAATTCTTCTTCAATTTACAATGTTTCGTTTAGTTATGTCGGTCAGGGTAACGGCGATTACGATAAAGAAAGTTTGGGTAATTATGAATTTATTGGTATAAAGAACGGTTCATATCTCCCGGTTGTTTTTCTTCCGCTGCCTGAATCAAAACAACTTGGCAATATTTCAATTAAAACTATTCCAATAAAAGGTGTTAATGTTAATGTCGAATTATCGGGAAGTTCTTGGGATAAAAATCTCTTTTCAGAAATAGATGATAATAATAATTTAGGTTATGCCCGGAATATTCAACTCGAAATTGATCCGCAGAAAATCATCATTGGTAAATCCAATCTTGGCAAAATTGGTCTTAGTTTAAAAGACAGATTTATCGAAGGCAAATACACATCGCTTGATAGAATTGATGCTGTTGAATTCAATCGATACTATAATTTATCGAATGCTCCAGCTTCAGATCAAATTCTACGTGAGGCATCTTTAAATTATTTTCCCTTTGATAATGCAAATCTTGTTTCAAAATACGGCTACTTAAAACAGAGTGATAGTTTTATATCAAATAGGTTTTATAATGAAATTAAGTATGCAGACGAAGCTTATAATAACCTTGAATATGTTATCGATTATGTTAACAATAAAAACGGGATTATAAATTCGAACTGGAATAAGCAAAACGGAAGATTCGCTTATTCTTTCGGCGACATTAAGCCGGGCATTGATATTATTTATGAAAGTAAAAAAGAAAATATTAATGATAGTTTGTTAGCTACAAGTTATAAATTTGTTGAAGCACTGCCCAACATAGTTTACACTCCTTTTAATAGTTTTAGTTTAAGTGCAGGTTATTCATACAGAGAGGAATCTTTTCCGTTTCGAAATAAGTTGGAAAAGCAATCGGAAGCTCATACTCAAAAATATTCCTTGGATTATAGAGGTCTAAAAGAATTTACAACAAGTATCAATTTAACTTTTAGAAATAAAAAATATACTGAACAATTTAGAATGCTGGGTTACGGTGATAACGAAACGGTTTTATTTCTTTCACAGAGCCGAATAAATTTATGGAATAGTTTTTTTCAAGGAGATATTTATTATCAAGCCGCAACAGAACAATCCGCGCAATTGGAAAAAGTATTTGTAAAAGTACAGAGGGGTACAGGCAGTTATATTTATCTCGGTGATTTGAATAATAACGGGGTAGCCGAAGAAAATGAATTCCAGTTGACGTCTTATGACGGCGAATATATTCTTGTTACAATTCCTACCGACAAACTATTCCCTGTTATTGATCTAAAAACCAATACAAGATGGAAATTGAACTTCGATAAAATAATTAATGGTAATAATACATTTTCAAAGTTTGTTAAATCAATTTCAACAGAAACATTTTGGAGAATTGAAGAAAACAATAAAACTGAAAATACAGGTCAAATATATCTTCTCAATTTTTCAAAATTCTTAAATGATTCAACTACAATTCGCGGCTCTCAGCTTTTTCAGAACGACATAAATTTCTTTCAAAACAGCAGCGAATTCTCAGTGCGTCTTCGTTTCAACCAAAGAAAAAGTTTGAACCAATTCAGCGCCGGAATTGAGAAAGGATTTTTCAAGGAACGGGGAATTAGAGTGAGATTTAAACTAATAAGTGAAATTACAAACCAGACTGAATTCACAAATGAAATTGATAATTTAATTTCTCCGCAAAGTTCAGGGAGAGCGAGAACTGTTTCCCGAAACAATTTAAACACGGATTTCTCATACAGACCGGTGCGGAATGTGGAAATAGGTTTTAAAATTCAAACTGGAACAAACACCGATTCTTATCCAAAAACACCCACAAAGGTTGATATGAACTCGGTATTGTTGAGAACAAATATTTCATTCCAAAATTTCGGTAGACTGCGTTTTGAAATTGAAAGAACTGAATTAATTTCCAGCAGTTCATCGGCAAACATTCCGTATGAAATAACACGGGGAAATGTTGTTGGAAAGAATTATTTTTGGAGGGCATTTTTCGATTATAAAATCGCCAGTTATATTCAAACATCTTTGAATTACGACGCACGGCTTCAGGGCAGCAACCGTGTTATTCATACTATGCGCGCTGAAGCAAAAGCATATTTCTAACTAATTGATCTTGGGAAAATGAAAGTACAATCCACTTTAATTGAAGCTCACGTCTTCCGAAAAATAAATGATGATATAGAATTTCTTTTAATTAAAAGAGCTAATAACGACAAGATATATCCCGGTTTGTGGCAAATGGTAACCGGTTCAATTGATAACAGTGAAAAAGCATTTCAAACAGCTTTGCGCGAAATAAAAGAAGAAACCGGTTTAACACCTAATAATTTTTGGGTAATTCCGAACGTCAATAGTTTTTATGATTCTGGAAAAGATATGATTAACATGATACCAGTTTTTGCAGCGCTTGTAGATTCCAATGCGTCTGTTGTTCTTTCTAAAGAACACTCGGATTATAAATGGGTTAACAAAAATGAAGCGGTTAAAATTCTTCCGTGGAAAGGTCAAAGAACTTCTGTTGAAACTATTCACGATTATTTCACTCAAGAATTATCGAATCTAAATCTTCTTGAAATAAAAATTGATGAACAATAATTATATTTAATAAACAAATAATAGGAAAAACTGTGGGACTATTGGTAGTAGGTTCAATCGGACTTGACGATATCGAAACGCCGTTCGATAAAGTTGAAAGCGCTTTAGGCGGTTCAACAACATATATTTCGTTAGCCGCAAGTTATTTTACAGGGCCGGTTAGCATTGTCGGCGTTGTCGGTGATGATTTTAGCCATGAACATATAAAAATGCTTGAGAAGCATAATATTGATTTGGAAGGATTGGATATTGTGAAAGGCGCTAAAACATTTCGTTACGGTTGCAAATATCAATACGACTTGAATGTACGGGATTCTCTTTTCACAGAGTTAAATGTATTCGAGTCATTCAACCCGATGATTCCTGCAAAAGATAAAAAAACAACCTGTGCTATTCTTGGCAACATTGCGCCATCATTGCAGACTAAAGTATTGGACCAATTAGAAAATCCGCGCTTCATTGTTTGTGACACTATGAACTTCTGGATAGACCGTGTTAAGGATGATTTGTTAAAAGTTTTAAAACGCGTTAATGTTTTGATCATTAACGATTCCGAAGCCCGTTTACTTTCCAAAGAACCTAATCTCATAAAAGCAGCAAAAATAATTTCCGAGATGGGACCGAAATATTTGATAATCAAAAAAGGTGAACACGGTGCGTTGCTTTTTGGAGATGATACAATTTTTTCTGCACCTGCTTACCCGATGGAAAATATTTTCGATCCTACCGGTGCAGGCGATGCATTCGCCGGCGGGTTTACCGGTTATTTGTATAAAACACAGGATTTCTCTTTTGATAATTTAAAACGCGCTGTGGTTTATGGTAGTGTAATGGCATCATTTTGTGTTGAAAAGTTCAGCACAAAAGGATTGGAAGATTTAAGTTTCCTTGAGATACAAAATCGTTTTATTGAATTTAAGAATTTGTCAAACTTTAGTTGATAAGATGAAAATAAGAGCAATTGAATTTAAAGAAGGAATGTTTAGGTTTTTGAATCAGACGAAACTTCCTCTTGTTGAAGAATGGATTGTAACTGATGATTATGAAAGGATTTCAGCAGCAATTGAAAAACTTGAAGTTCGCGGCGCCCCGGCTATAGGAATTTCTGCCGCATTTGCTCTTTCATTGGCATTTAAAAATATATTAAAGAAGGATGACGCTTTATTCCAAAAAGTTTATAGTAGAATTTCTTCAACAAGACCAACAGCAGTTAATCTTTTTTATGGATTAGATGAGATAAAAAAAGTTTATGAATCAAATTCATCACCTTCGGATTTATATACTAAAATGATTTCACGGGCAATTGAAATTCATGAAGCTGATATAAAAATGTGCGATGAAATAGCGAAAAACGGTTTGCATGTTTTTTCAAAAAAATCCCGCGTTTTAACTCATTGTAATGCAGGGGCTTTGGCAACGGGCGGCGACGGCACTGCTTTAAATGTTATTCGATATGCTTTCGAGAAGAAAATGGTTGAATTCGTTCATGCAGATGAAACTAGGCCTCTTTTACAAGGATCTAGATTAACCGCATGGGAATTAAATAAATACGAAATTCCGTTCGCAATCAACACTGATTCAACTGCTGCATTTTTAATGAAAGATAATAAAGTTGATCTTGTAATTGTTGGAGCAGATAGAATTGCACAAAATGGAGATGCGGCAAATAAAATTGGTACTTATAATCTTGCTGTACTTTGCAAGTACCATAATATACCGTTTTATATAGCTGCCCCAACTTCAACAGTTGACCGAAACTGCGTTTCTGGTAATGATATTAAAATAGAACTTAGGGATAAGAAAGAATTATTTTGGTTTGGCGAAAAACAAATTACATCAAACCAATACAATGCTTTTGGTCCTGCCTTTGATGTTACACCCCACGAGCTAATTACTGCAATAATTACTGAGAAAAGAGTTCACAAACCTCCGTATAGTTTTAAAAATGTCTGAGCTTCTTAAAACACGTGCCATCGTTTTAAAGAAATTGGACTATGGTGATTCAAGCCGCATCATACAATTTTTTACGGAAGATTTCGGAAAAGTTTCTGCTATTTTAAAAGGTGCCCGGTCTCCCAAATCTAAAAAAGGATTAATGGTTGACACATTTAATCTTGTTCAGTTAATAATGTATAAAAAAGAAACTCGCGACATTCAACTGGTAAGCGAAGTCGATATGATAAATCATTTCCCGTTTATAAAAGAGGATTATGATAGAATTAAATATGCTAATGCAGTTTTGGAATTGTTGTTCAACTTAACGGTTGAAAACGAACATCATCACAAAATGTTTATCGGTTCAGTAAGGGCATTTGAGTTACTGAACGAACAAAACCAAAATCCTAAACTAACATTCGTAAAGTACTTTTTGTTTTTTGTTAAAGAAATTGGGTATGAAATCCAATTACAGCATTGTTCAATTTGCAATTCGGAAATTGAAGAAGCCAAGCATGTCCGTTTTAACTATTCCGCCGGGGCTATTTGCGAGAACTGTTCAGCCAATAATTTTACGGACACGGAACTAAACAAGGAACTTTTCAATTTACTAATATGTCTAAGCACAAAAAAAAATAATATTCAGTATGACGAAGCAACACTTGATAAGGCAATATTTTTGATCGAGAATTTTTTAAAACACAACATACATGAATTCAAGGGTTTAAAATCGTTATTAAGTTAGAAAAGATAAAATGGAGGAGAAAACATGCATAAGAAAAATATTCTTGGCACCGTTTCACTTGTCATAGTGGGAATAATTTTTGGTGCCGTTCTTGTATCTGGTTTCGGCTGGGTTAGACCAAGTCTCGCAGATATTCGTATCGGGGCCGATCGCCCGCCTGTAGAAAAACTTGATATTAACGCTGCTGCTTTTAATGATGCTTTTGTAAATGTTGCGCAAACCGTTACACCATCAATTGTACAAATTACCGTAGTTTCATCAGTGAAAAATAAAATGCCGGAAGGATTTCACTTCTTTTTCCCATTTAAGGATGATATTCCGAAAGAGCAGCAAGGCGGCGGAAGCGGAATTATAATTTCCGACGACGGATATATTCTGACAAATAATCACGTGGTTGAAGATGCAAAACAAGTAACTGTTTCTCTTCACGATAAAAGAGAATTCGAAGCGAAAGTTGTTGGTACTGATCCGTCAACTGATCTTGCAGTAATTAAAATTGACACCGATGGTTTACCTGAAGCATATCTTGGAAATTCCGATAATATAAAAGTCGGGCAATGGGTTATGGCAATAGGAAATCCGTTGGCTTTAACATCGACCGTAACAGCAGGAATTGTGAGTGCTACAAGCAGAAACATAAATATTATACAGGATAGTTACAGAGTTGAAAATTTTATTCAGACCGATGCGGCAATTAATCCGGGTAACAGCGGAGGTGCACTTGTGGATTTGAACGGTGCGGTAATCGGCGTGAATTCTGCAATTGCTACAGACGGCATGACGCAGCGGTATATTGGATATGGCTTTGCTATACCGGTTAACCTTGCAAAATCTGTTGCGAACGATTTAATTGAAAATGGAAAAGTCTCACGAGGTTATATCGGCGTACAAATTTCCGAAGTTGATGCCTCAACCGCAAAAGCCATCGGATTGAATGAACCGAAAGGCGTCTTAATCCAGGATTTAGTTAAAGACGGTGCTGCTGAAAAAGCAGGCGTAAAACAAGGCGATGTAATTATTAAAATTGATGATAGGGAAGTGAATCAGCCGAACGAATTGCAATCCTATGTTGCATCTAAAAGGGCGGGTTCATCAGTTAGATTACAATTGTTCCGCGATGGTAAAGAAGTAGAAAAATACGTAACGCTAAAAGCAAGAGATGAAGATGATGATGCAAAGGTTGTTAACACAAGTAAAAAACTTGACAAGAAAAAAGATGCTGATTTGAAAGAGATCTCATTTGAGGATCTCGGTATGAGTATTAGGAATATGGATGATTCAGAATTGAAAAATTATAAAGTTGAAAACGGAGTGATAGTTACAGACGTAAAGAATTACGGAAAAGCTTTCAATCAAAGAATCGGCAAAGGATTAGTAATTACATCCGCTGATAAAAAGAATATAGAAACTGTTGCCGAATTGAAGAAAATTTTTGAAGACAAGAAAGGCAAAGCTGTTTTACTTAAGATTGTTGATTCGCAAGGGCAAAGCAGGCTTGTCGGTTTGGAAATACCAAAATAAAAATTACGTCAATTAAGTTTTCAAAAAGCGCTCACTATTCGGGCGCTTTTTTTATATTTGCATAAACTAATACGGTTCTAAAAATGATAAAATTTCTTACAGCCGGAGAATCGCACGGCAAAGGTTTAACAACAATTGTTTCAGGTTTTCCGTCCAATCTTAAAATTTCTTCCGAATATATAAACGAGCAATTAAGAAGGAGACAAGCCGGTTACGGGCGCGGCCTTCGTATGAAGATTGAAACCGATAAGGCAGAATTTATTTCCGGCGTTCGCCACGGTAAAACTCTCGGCTCTCCGATATCAATGATTATATGGAATAAAGATTGGGAGAATTGGACTGAAACTATGAATGCGGAACCGATCAAAAGTAAAATAGAAAAGATAACTGTTCCAAGACCGGGGCACGCGGATTTGGTCGGCGTTTCAAAATATAATTTTAGCGATATAAGAAATTCTATTGATAGATCAAGTGCCCGCGAAACTGCCGCACGTGTTGCTGCCTGTACAATTGCACGTAAATATTTAAACGAGTTTGGAATTCAGATCGGCAGTGTTGTAGAAAGTATTGGCGGAGTTTTTCCAAAAGATAATATTGCCGAGAAATTTTTATTAAATAAAATTCCAGCGAATTATTCTGCAGATAAACTAAATCAGTTGTCAGATAAAAGTTCAGTTCGGGTTTTAGAAAAAACTCACGAAGAAAAAATTATTAATAAAATTAAACTTGCTAAAAAGCGCGGTGATACTTTGGGCGGTACTTTTTATGTTATTATCACTGGGCTTCCAATTGGTTTGGGAAGTTTTATACAATATGATACAAGATTAGAAGCTGAACTGGCTCATTCAATAATGTCGATACAAGCTGTTAAAGGTGTTGAAGTCGGACTTGGCTTTCAATCGGCTGAATTATTCGGTTCTGAGGTTCATGACGAAATTACTTTTAAGCAAAATAATTTTTCGAGAAAGACAAACCGTGCGGGAGGAATCGAAGGCGGAATATCAACAGGTATGCCTGTAATTATTCGTGCGGCAATGAAACCCATCGCAACTTTGATGAATCCTATCGGAACAGTTGATTTAAAAAATATGAAATCAATTGAAGCTCGTAGAGAGCGCAGTGATTTTGTAGCAGTACCGGCATGTGCCGTAATTGCGGAATCTATGGCAGCATGGGCAGTTGCAACAATGTTCGTTCAAAAATTCGGCGGAGATTCAATCGAAGAAACAATGGATAATTATAGTAGCTATAATAAAAAACTGATATCAAGAATAAAGAAAAACTTTTTGAAGTAATTTATGCTGAAAGTAAAACAATTTACATTTAGCCCGTTCCTTGAAAACACTTATCTCATTTGGGATGAAAGCAGCAGGAAAGCCGCTGTAATTGATCCGGGTTGTTTTAATCAAAAGGAAAATTACGAGCTTAAATCGGCAATAGAAAAAGTGAATCTTAATCTGCTTTATTTGATAAATACACATTGTCATATCGATCACATTTTTGGAAATGCGTTCATAAAAAATACTTTCAATACAAGATATATTGCACCAAAGGATGATGTTTTTTTGCTTGAATTAATGATAGGACAAGCTGAGAATTATGGTGTAGAACTAATCCCTTCCCCACAGCCGGATGAATTTATTTCTGAAAATGAGCAATTAATCTTAGGGGAAACAAAAGGAAATTATTTATTTACACCAGGTCACTCACCCGGCGAATATTGTATTTATTTTGAAAATGATAAAGTGTGTTTTACAGGCGATGTATTATTTAAAGAAAATATCGGCAGAACCGATTTGTGGAGCGGCGATTACAATACACTCCTGAATTCTATCAAAACGAAACTATTCACTTTGCCGGATGATGTAAAGATATTTCCAGGTCACGGTGAATCAAGCACAATAGGTTATGAAAAAGAGCATAATCCGTTTTCGAATGAAATAAATAAAGCTTAATAAGTTTGATTTACGCACAACCATTAAATATATTTCAACTAAACATTTCGCATGAGGTTTAATAAGTGCAGAAAAACTCCGTTCTAAAATCGAAATCTATTTTTTTTATAGTGATCGCTTTTATTTATATAAGTTTGTTCGAATTTATTTTGCCAGTAAATAAAATCCTGCCGAAACCTTCATTGCTTTTCGAATCTTTTTTTTCTATCTGGCCGGTTTACGATTTATTTATTGCGTTTGCGATTACAACAACAGTTGTTTATTTGTCACTTGCCGCAGGCTATTTATTACTAATTCTGAAATCGCGTTATATAATTATGGCAGCATATGAGTTTGCCAACTCGGTTGATACCTTAAAACTGTTCCGTTATTTTCCCCCGTTTTTCGTTGCAATATTATTCACCTTCTGGTTTAGAGATTCAATTGCTGCCGAAGCACTATTTGGTTTATTAACCGTTCTTTTCATCCTCGGTAACAAATTATTTGTTGAATCAAAAAATGCGAGACAAGAATATTTATTGGTGGGTCAAAATTTGACCTTATCCAAAAATGAGATTTACTCCAAAATAATTTGGAAATCTGTTGAGCCGAAAGTATTCGGTGAATTAACCCGCGCTCATTATTTCTTATGGATTATTATAATGATCTATGAATTTATTTCGAACATTCAAGGATTTGGCGGGGTTTACCGTTCGGCTTTATTATATAACGATTTTTCTGCTCTGATAGCTATCGCAATTTTTATCAGCATTATTATCTGGCTTGGTAATTTAGTAATAAAAGCTATCGGCAATAAAATATTCTTTTGAGGTAATTAAGATGCTTGAAATAAAAAACATATCAAAGAGTTATACAGATGGTTTCGGGTTTACTATTATTTTACTTAATAATGTTTCATTCACTGTTCAGGATGCAAAAATTTGTTCGATTATTGCACCATCCGGATCAGGTAAATCTTCTTTGTTAAAAATAGTTGCCGGGCTCGAAAGCGCCTCGAATGGTGAAATTGTAAATAACAATTCTAAAGATGTAATTTATATTCCTTCAGAACCGTCATCATTTCCGTGGATGAATGTTAAAGAGAATATTCAATTTGGTATTAAAGATAACAACGCGATTGATATTGATAGTATTGTAAAAATCGTGGGACTTGATGGATATGAAACACATTTTCCGCACAGTAAAAGTCTTGGTTTTAGATTTAGAATTTCTTTGGGCAGATCGATTGCGCATAAACCTTCTGTAATTGTAATTGATGAACCATTTAATAAAATGGACGAGGAAACGAGAAGTGAATTATATTTACTCGTCCGAAATATTGCCAAATTATTAAATATATCTTTTCTTTTTGCGACAACTAATATAAGCGAGGCATTATTTCTTTCCGATCAAATTCATTTAATGAAAAAAAATCCCGGCGAAATTTTCGAAAGCATTATAAATACTCTTCCAGCAGAAAGAGAAATGAGTATTTTCTCATCAAAAGAATTTATCCATTTAAGAGCACAAATTGAAAACTCTTTCAAATCTATCGATTCGCAAGTATTATTTAATATTTCAATTTGAGTTTCCATATGCAAGATAAAATCGATAAACTGCTAAAGTTACGCGAAGAAGCAAAACTTGGCGGCGGATCAGATAAAATTGAAGCTCAACGTGCAAAGGGTAAATTTACTGCACGTGAAAGAATTCATCTACTTGTTGACGAGGGTAGTTTTCAAGAAGTTGATATGCTTGTTAAACATCGCAGTAATGATTTCGGACTTGACAAACAACGCATTTTGGGTGACGGAGTAATAACGGGATTCGCGAAAATAAATGGAAGACAAATAGCTTTGTTCAGTCAGGATTTTACCGTATTCGGCGGTTCTCTGTCCGAAGCTCATGCAGGAAAAATTTGTAAAATCATGGACATGGCAATGAAGATCGGAATTCCTGTGATAGGACTAAATGATTCCGGCGGTGCGAGAATTCAAGAAGGTGTTGTTAGTCTTGGTGGTTACGCCGATATATTTTTAAGAAATACTTTGGCTTCTGGAGTTGTCCCTCAAATCTCGGCAATACTTGGCCCGTGCGCAGGCGGGGCTGTATATTCCCCTGCGATTACAGATTTTGTGTTCATGGTTAAACATACAAGCCATATGTTTGTTACTGGGCCTAATGTTGTAAAAACAGTTACACATGAAGAAGTGAGTTTTGAATCACTCGGAGGAGCTGAAACGCATTCATCAAAAAGCGGGGTTGCTCATTTTACATTTGAGAGCGAGGTCGAAGTTCTCGAAAACATAAGAAAGCTTTTGGAGTATTTACCTTTAAACTGGAAAGATTATCCGCCTGAAAAAGTTTTTGATTTTAGTGAGGATTATAAATTACCACAATTGGATAAAATAATCCCTGACAATGCAAACAAACCTTATGATATGAAAGAAATTATTTTCATGTTGATGGATAGCGGGGAATTTTTGGAAGTGCATTCTGATTATGCAAAAAATATTATTGTTGGCTTCGGTAGAATCGGCGGAATATCAGTTGGTGTAATTGCAAATCAACCTGAAGTTTTGGCCGGTGTTCTTGATATTAATGCTTCGGTTAAAGGTGCAAGGTTTATTCGGTTCTGTGATTCGTTCAATATTCCATTGCTTGTTCTTGAAGATGTCCCGGGTTTTCTTCCCGGTACTGAACAAGAATGGAATGGAATTATAAGACACGGTTCAAAATTATTATTTGCTTTTTGTGAAGCGACAGTTCCAAAAGTAACTGTTATAACCCGCAAGGCATACGGCGGTGCTTATGATGTTATGAATTCCAAACACATACGTGGTGATTTTAATTTTGCATGGCCAAGTGCTGAAATTGCCGTAATGGGTCCTAAAGGTGCCGTAGAAATAATTTTTAAGAAAGAGATTAATGAATCGGAAAATCCTTCTCAAAAGCTAAACCAGTTGTTAGAAGAGTATATAGAAAAATTTGCTAATCCTTATATCGCTGCGGAACGGGGTTACATTGATGAAGTAATAATGCCAAGCGAAACTAAGCTTAGATTAATACAATCATTCCAATTATTAAAAACAAAGGTTGATCATAATCCGAAAAGAAAACATTCAAACATACCTTTATGAGAATGTTTTATCTGATTTCGTCTGGTTTATAACTTATTTAATTACAATGTATAATGGAATTCATGTAATATTTAACTTGACAAAATCTTACCAAGAGACTAATTTGCAAATAGAATATTAAATAACGGAGTCTGTGTGAAAAAAATCCTATTCTTACCAATTATTGCAGTTGTTTTGGTTATAGCGACGTCTTGTAGTTCGCTAAACTCAACAACGCAAACAGCCAGAAGTAACCAGGATTCTATCAAAACTCCAACCTTAAATTCAGTTGTTAATGAAATGTTAGAAAATGCAAGACAGGATTACGTCAATGCACTCTACAAACAAAAACTTGGATTTAAGGTTGAAGCTTTGAATTATTTCGAATCCGCAATGTCAGCAATAAACAAACTTAGTTATTATCCAGATATTGAAGAAAATGCTTCGTATGTGGAGCTTGAGAATTCTATAGTAGAAGATTATCAGAGATATATTGAAAGTCTCGATGAACTTCCTGAAGATGCTTCAATAAGTGCTCTTGAAGAGTGGATGACTAAAAGAATTCCCGACATGGATATTTCAGAGGATTCAACAACCATTGTAGAAAAAGGAAGTAGTATAACTGTTATTGTTGGTGATTTTCCATTAGAAGTTAACCGGCATGTTGAACAGTATATTGAATATTTTACAGGCAAAGGAAATCATCATATTAAAACATGGCTTTCGCGTTCCGGAAAATATTTTCCTATGATGGCTAAAACATTTGAAGAAGAAAAAGTACCTCAGCAATTAATTTTTTTAAGCATGTGCGAAAGCGGCTTAAATCCAGTTGCACGTTCATGGGCTCGTGCAGTTGGTATTTGGCAATTCATGAAAGGTACCGGCCGTTTTTATGATCTTGATGTTAATTTTGAAATAGATGAAAGGAGAGATCCTGAAAAGGCAACTCGTGCTGCAGCAAGACATTTGCGCGATCTTTACTATTCCTTAGGTGATTGGTATTTGGCTTTGGCTGCATATAATAGCGGTGAAGGAAGAGTCCGCAAAGCAATGAGACGTGCTGGTTCAAGTAATTTTTGGGAATTACGCCAGTATCTTCCGCGCGAAACAAGAAACTATGTACCGCAATATATTGCCGTAACATTAATTGCTGCTCAACCTGATAAGTATGGTTTCAACAATATCCAATATGAAAAACCTCACGAATACTCAATTCACAAAATTGATGAAGCTATTAATCTTAACGTACTTGCAAAATGCGCAGGTATTAGCACAGAACTTTTGAGAGATATGAATCCTGAATTAACCCAGAATTCAACACCTTCAAAATATAGCGGAGGTTATCCGTTAAGAGTTCCTTCTAAAACTTATGATGCTTTTGTTAGTAACTTGAATAATTTACCTGAAGACGCTAAGCTCTTATTTGTTACTCATGTTGTTGAAAGCGGAGAGACGATTTCTAAAATAGCAGCAAAATATGATGTAAGTATTTCTCAGCTTGCCCAAACAAATAATATATCTACGCGCAAACGCCTTCAGCCGGGAATGGAGTTAAAAATTCCCAACTCTAATATTAGCGTTGAAGATATTGCAATCAATACTGATATGCTGCCGGCTATTGAAGATGAAATTACTTCGTTAGATATAAATCCATCCTATAAACTCGAAATTTCTACGGACGCAAACGTTGATAAATATGCACAGGTATATCAAAATCTGGATTCAATCCCTTACATAGTTCCTGAAGGAAAAATTAAAATTTCCTATTTAGTCAAAAGCAAAGATAATCTAATTGATATTGCAGACTTGTTTGATATTAGAGTTTCCGATTTAAGAAATTGGAATAATTTATCGTATACAACCAGAGTTAGAGTTGGTGATTCTCTAAAGGTCTTTATTCCTGCCGAGAAAGTTGATTACTATGCAAAAATCAATGAGATGAATGAGAAAGAAAAAAGAGAGATTTTATTTGTTAATTCTAAAGATTCGTGGGTAGAACATAGGGTTCGCAACGGTGAATCTCTATCAGGAATAGCTGCTAAGTATGGTGTTTCTGTTAATCAATTAAAGGATTGGAACAATCTGAAAAGCAGTAGAATTAATCGTGGAAAAAGATTGCTTGTTTATAACGGCGATACTAAAAACAGTGGTAAATCAAGTCTAACTGCAAATTCTTCAAGAACAACAAAGTATAAAGTTAGGAAAGGCGATTCACTAGGTGAAATTTCACAAAAGTTTGGGGTTACTATTTCTCAAATTCGCAAGTGGAATGATTTATCTTCAAATAAAATTAATACTGGACAAGTACTCGCAATCCATGGAAAAGATGAAGCGAGATCATTAGGAGATAATACTACAAGAACTTCAACAAACACTATAAAATACAACATTAAACCCGGCGATACTATTGGAGAAATTGCAGAGATGTTTAATGTAAGCATCGCTGAAATTCGCGACTGGAATAATCTTAACTCCAATAAATTAGTTGCTGGTAAATCATTAACTATTAATTCGGATTCTTCACCGGTTAGCGTTTCTAAAAAGTCACCTACCAACAAAATTGCAGGGAATATTCATGTTGTTAAAAGTGGTGAAACTCTTGGTGAAATTGCCGGTCATTATAAAACTACAATTAAGAATTTGCAGAATTGGAATGATTTAGAAGGCAATAAAATTGTAGTCGGCCAGGAATTAATTATTGATGGTTCAAAAACTCAAAGCAATAGTAAAAATAGTAATACAACTATCAGCAGCAAAATTCATAAAGTTAAAGATGGCGAAAATTTATGGACGATTGCACGTATTCATAAAGTATTGATTTCTGATTTAATTGCATGGAATAATTTAAAAAACGACCGTGTAAAAGTCGGACAGAAGTTAAAAATTAACAACTAGTTCTTAAACAAGAAATAAAAGTCGTTAGGGGTGCCCTTTACCGTCCGCGGATTAATAAGGTGCTGAGATCAAACCCTTGAACCTGATCTGGATAATACCAGCGTAGGAAAATGGTCCAAGAATAATTAAGAAGCCGTTTTCCAAGAACGGCTTTTTTTATTTCTTAAAATTATCCGCTATGGATAGGAGGAATAAAATGAAATACTTAATTGTTCTTTTTTTGTTTTTATCAACTAATCTTATTGCGCAAGTAGTGGAGATAAAAGGCAGGATTCTAAATTCATCAAATAAAATGCCTTTACCGTTGGCAAATGTTTTGGTTCTTGGAAAGGGAATTGGAACTGCGACAAACTCAGATGGAATTTTTGAAATTAAAGGTAACCTAAGCCGTAATGATATAATACGAATTTCATATCTCGGCTTTGAAGCCAAGGAAATTAAAGTTGCAGAAATTCTGTCCGATACAATCATGGAAATATTTCTTGAGAATAATATTCTAACAAGTCAAACTGTTCTTGTAAAAGGAACAATCGGCAAGGAAGGAATTACACCTATTACTTTTTCAAAAATCGATAGAAAAGAAATTTCAGATAATTACACAAATCAAGATATCCCGGAATTAATTAGTTACACTCCCTCGGCAACTTTTTATTCCGAAAATGGAAACGGAATAGGATATAACTATTTGAGTATTCGAGGTTTCGATCAAAGAAGAATATCGGTTTCGGTAAACGGCATTCCGCAAAATGAACCGGAAGATCATAATGTTTATTGGATTGATTTCCCGGATTTGCTTGAAGGTACAGAATTAATTCAAGTACAACGCGGTGCAGGTTCGGGTTTGGCCGGTTTTGCAGCAATTGGCGGAGCTATTAATATTATTACCTCAACCTTTTCCGATAAACCGCACACAAATATTTCAGCAAGTCTGGGTTCATACAATACAAGAAAATATAGTGCAAGCGTTTCAACAGGATTAATAGGCGGACGTTATTCATTTTACGCAAAACTTTCACAAACACTTAGCAGCGGCTATAGAAATTCAAGTTGGTCGGATTTAAAATCATATCATCTTTCTGCTGTGCGATACGATGAAAAACTTACCACGCAAATAAACTTGTTCGGAGGTCCAATTGAAGATGGTTTAGCTTACACTGGTCTCCCGAAATTTACCATAGGCGATAGAACTTTGCGCAAAGCAAACTATTCGTATTGGGAAGCAGACGGAAATGGATATACTTATACTTCAGAGCGCAGACCACAAGAAATTGAAAACTTTTTTCAACCACATTTTGAATTGTTGAATGAATATAGATTTAATGACAATACAACTTTTAACTCCGCACTTTTTCTTGTTATCGGCGATGGATTTTTTGATTACGACGGTTCATGGGCGGATACGAGTTATTTAAGATTAACAAGTGAAAATGGATTTGCTGCGAATCAAAATCCTGAAAATGCTATAATCCGTGCCAAGGTTGAAAATGTTCAATGGGGATGGATACCAAGATTTAGTTTCAAACATGATGATAATGAACTAATTCTCGGCGGTGAATTTCGTATTCACCGTTCAAACCATTGGGGCGCAGTAAATTACGGTGAAAATATGCCGTCTAGCTGGACTAAGGATTTTAAGTATTACTATTACGAGGGCGCTAAAGATATATTTAATTTTTACGCGCACGACAATTATAACTTTAGCCGAAGAATCAGTCTTTTGGCTGAAATTCAATTAGCCTATCATAAGTATAGAATTGAAAATGAAAAATATATAGGAACAAGCTTTTCAATTGATGATTTATTCTTTAATCCCCGTTTGGGAATAAATTATAGATTTACGCCCGAAGCAAGTGTATATTTATCATATGCAAAAGTATCGCGCGAACCAAGATTAAAAAACTATTATGATGCCGCCGAATCCAGTGGAGGTGAAACACCGCAATTCAAATTAACCACTAATGGATTCTATGATTTTTCAAATTCGCTTGTTAAACCTGAAACAATGAATAATATTGAAATGGGAATATCTTATAACAAAGAAAGTACATCTGCTTCATTGAATTTATTTTATATGGCATTCAAAGATGAAATCGTAAAACAAGGACAAGTAGATCGATTCGGTCAACCTATTACAGGCAATATGGAGAGCACTATACATTACGGTATGGAGGCTGTCTTCAGTCACAGAGTTACTGAAAACATAGAATTGATATTGAACGGTTCGTTAAGTAAAAATTATATTGATAAAGGCCGAGTATTCTTCGAAAATGATGATGAACCTTCGAAGCCGTTTATATTTGATCTTTCGGGCAATAGAATCAGCGGGTTCCCGGATGCTATGTTTAATGCTATTTTAAAAATAAATTGTGAAGGATTCTTAATTAAAATAGCAGGAAAATATGTTGGCGAATTTTATTCAGATAATTATGATTCGAAAATCAAAGAATATATTTCGGCTTATCCGGGTATCGCAGATTATACAGATAATAAAGTCGATTCATATTTCACTGCAAACTTATTCGCAAGTTATAACCTTGCAGTTAGTCCTTATATAAATGATATAAAATTATTTGTACAAGTAAATAATATTTTCGATAAACTTTACGCGATGAACGCAATAGGGAAGGAGTTTTTTCCTGCGGCGGAAAGAAATATACTTTTTGGTATGAAAGTGAATTTATGAAAAAATGCATCATAATTGCGAACGGACAACCGCCTAAAAAATCGGTTGTCCGCTTTCTAATGAATTCCGGTTTTAATACAATTTTTTGTGCCGATGGAGGTGCGAATACCGCATTAAAATTGGGAATAGTGCCGCACTATATTATAGGCGATTTTGATTCAATATCATCCGAAGCGCTAAAATATTTTGAAGGTAAGAGTACTTTTATAAAAATTAAAAGACAGAACGATACGGATGTTGAAAAGTGTTTAAAATATGCCGTCAAGAAAAAGTTTACTCATGCAATAATTCTTGGAGGAACCGGCGACCGACTTGATCACTCATTCTGTAATCTTGGAATTGTATTAAAATTCTCCGATAGAATATCTATACGAATGATTCATCAAAAATCTTTACTTGCTGTTTATTCAGGACAAACAAGTTTTAAAACTATT
>JAEWUC010000002.1 GCA_023397505.1 Bacteroidota bacterium
CCATTCAACCCATCGACAATAATCCGTTATGGTATACCAGCAGGGGACGCATATAATGTGTCTGGGGCAGATGTAACACTAAAGGTATTTGATATTCTTGGCAACGAAATAACCACACTTGTCGATGCCCAACAAACGCCGGGTTATTATGAAGTAAGATGGAATGCTATTAACAATGCTTCGGGAATTTATTTCTACGTTTTACAAGCAGGTAAGTTTAGAGAAATCCGGAAAATGTTATTGGTTAAATAAGAAAGAATTTTTAATAGTGAACCCTTTCTCTAACACGATCGGTATTCTAAAGAAACCGGGAAAAATGATGGAATTATCAAAATAAGTTGCTATAGGATACAATTTGACTGTATACTCTGTATTATTTTAAATTTATTCAGTTAATTTTGATAAATCTTATTTTGAATAAATTTATATAATCATTCAGCGATATAGAGTGTCAAGAGAAAGGGCGATTTTTAAAAATACCATATTATTACTCCTGTTTCTTATTTTGTCTTGTGCTTGGAGTAAATCTATTACTTATGCTCAAAATGTTAAAAACGGAGTAATGGATTTGCGGAATTGGAATTTTGAAACACAGGGTGCGTGCGAATTAGAAGGCGAATGGGAGTATTATCCCAATGAATTTTATACTCCGGAAAATTTCGTTTCTCATAACTCAAGTCTAGCAGAAAAAATTCCGTCACCATATTATGAGATAATACCACAAGGTTATTTAATTAAAATAATTAAAAAAAACAGTAAGGAATTAGCACGCTATGGAACCCTGCGATGCAAAATTATTCTGAGTAAGACTATTAAATCAAATGATAATAAAATGTTTGCTTTAAGAGTTCCCGGAATTATTTCTGCATACAAATAATGGATTGATACAACCCAGGTTGTTCAAATTGGAATACCAAAAACAAATACTACCGGGCAGGATTCTAAAATTGAACCTACTATAATACCTTTTATTCCGGCTGGTGATACAATAACAATTACAATCAATGTATCCAGTTGTTTTGGCGCGGGTTATATAATCCTTGAACCGTTTCTATTAGGCCGGCACAAAGAAGTAATTGAAAAAAAAGCATTGGAAGATTTTAGCTATCAAGGTGGTGCAATTTTTTCATTTACGTTGGGAATATATTTCCTATTCTTGGTTTTTGTTAATCAAGAAAGAAAAATCAATCTGCTTTTTACACTGAATTGCTTTGTCACTGGGATAAGATTCCTAATTGATAAAAAATTTATTATAACAACATTTTTCCCCGACATAGATGTTATCTCAATATTAAAATTACTTGCTCTGTGTCTTAACCTCTTTCCGATACTGATGTGGACGGCATATTATTTTTTCCCGAAAGACATGCCGAAAAAGGTAGTTTGGATTATTACCTTAATTTACATTTTATACTCAATATTAATAATTTTTGCTTCACCACATCTTTATATATTTATTATACCTGTTATTCTAATTTTTTCAGTAGCTGTAATAGGCTTCATTATTATTGCATGTGCTATAGCTTATTACAAGAAACGAGAATCTTCTGCAATTCTCTTTTACGGGATGATATTTGCTTTGGTCACATATTCTTATAATATGTTCTCGAACCAGTTTTACTTTCCTATAGGGGTTTTTTTATTACTTATGCTTCAGGCGACGGCTATTACTCTGAGGTTCGTGCATTCAAATAAAAAGGTAATAAAACTCTCTTCTGATTTGAAAATTATAAATGAAAATCTAGAACAACTAGTAAATAACAGAACGGAAGAATTAAACAAAGCAAATGACACTCTAAAAAAAATGAATTTTTCCAAAGACCGTTTTATATCAATTCTTTCGCACGATTTACGAAATCCTCTTTTTAATATTATCGGACTTTCACGAAAGTTAGTAAGCAGTACTGAATCGGAAAATATGGAAAAAATAAAACGATATAGCGGCATAATTAATGAATCGGCCGTTATTAGTTATAATTTAACAGAGACTCTTTTAGATTGGTCGCTATTAAAAACAGGATCAAAACAAATTAATACGCAAAAAATTATTTTCAAAGATATTGTTGAAGAAGTATTTGGTTTATTAAGAACTCAATCGAATGAAAAAAATATAACACTCATTAATAATATTGATGCGGATTACGAAATACATGCTGATATTAGAATGACAACATATATTCTGCGCAACTTAATAACCAATGGTATAAAGTATACGAACAGCGGCGGTTATGTAAGCATTTCGGCTAAACGTAAATTCTTCGATTTGAATCAAAAGGATTTTCTTGAAGTTTGTGTTACCGATAATGGAATTGGAATTTCTCCCGACAAAATGAAACAGCTTTTTCATATCGATCAAAAGGTATACAGACCGGGTACTAATGATGAACCCGGCACAGGCTATGGATTAATCCTTACAAAGGAATTTGTAGAGATTAACGGCGGCACTATTAACATTGAGAGTGAAGTTGAAAAAGGGACGACAGTTTCTTTCACTCTTCCATTGTTGAAGGATTGAAAAAAACTATGGATAACGCGACAATTTTAATTATTGACGATGATACAGGTTCTTTGGAACTTCTTTCTTCGGCAATTGAAGAATGCGGTTACAATGTGATTACTGCTAAACAGCCATTAATAGGAATAAAGAAAGCGGCGGATATTCTTCCCGAGCTTATTATTCTGGATTGGTATATGCCGGATATGGATGGACTGCAGGTATTGAAGGAATTGAAAAATCAAAAAACTACAAGAGAAATTCCTGTTGTTATGGCTACAGGAATTAATACCGAAAGTGTGTATCTGAAACTTGCCTTAGATGCCGGCGCGGTGGACTTTATTCGTAAACCTTTCGATGAAGTTGAACTTATTGCGCGTGTTAAAGCAGCACTAAGACTTGTGAATTATTATGAGCAAAACCGCGAACAATTAAAGACTATTCACAAGCAGGAAAAAAAGATTATTAAACAAAAAAATGAAGAATATAAAAAAGAGCTGGAATTCAAAAAGCAGGAGCTAATAAATAAAGCGTTGCAGCTTGTTCAAATGATGGATAGTACTACTGGTATGATTAATAAATTAAAAAAGTTGAATCTCGGATTGAATGAACATGATACGGCAAAGATAAATAGTGTAATAAAAGAGTTTCTCCCGGATTCGTTTGAAAAAAAATGGACCGAGTTTGAAAAACACTTTGAGGAAGTCCATACGGATTTTTATAAAAAACTTTTAAAAGATTTTCCCGCACTATCGCCTAATGAAAGAAAACTCTGTGTTTATTTTAAGATGGACATGGAGAATAAAGATATAGCCGCTTTAACGTTTTCAGGCTATCATGCTATACGGAAAGCCCGTATTCGGCTTAAAAAGAAATTAGGACTTACTGCACTGGATAGTCTCGAAGAATTTTTAAATAGTTATTAAAAAAATCATTCACCGTTTTTAACTATTCAATAACCCAACAGCGGCGACTTAATATTTGCATATTTACAAGCAGACTACTAACTAATCACAAACAATTTCCATCATCTATTCATTATAACGTCCAATCTACATCACACAAGTATATATGTCTCAATTTGTCTCAGTGACAATCAATTAGCATGTGATATATTTATATAAAAAAGGTTAAAAAGTTTCCGATGAATAATTCAAACAACGTCAATACAAATAGATTAAAAACCGCTCTCAAAAAGCTGGTTGAAAAATTACAAAAGTTCAATTATAAAAAAAGTATCAATAGAAAAATTAGATAAGTCTGAGGGTTGCAAAAATCTTTTTCTTATTGTACGAAATATGAAATTGTAATATGTATACTGTCACAATTAAGAAAAAAATATTATTAAAAATCTTTCCTTTTCTGAGCGAATGCCAATTTGCAAATTGAAACAAATGACATATAAGGGTAAAAAATGAAAAGTGTATCATGGCGGGGAGTATCTTTACTTTTAGAATCGTTGATTATCTGTTTAGCATTTAGTCTTTCTATAAATGCTCAGAATGCAAATCATCATCGAAAAAGTGAATTAAAAGAAGTCTTAAATCCCGATGGATCAATTAAATCCGGCATAACCGGTTCTTTTAAAACAAAAGAATATGAACTGGAACTTGATAAAGGAGGGAATCCTATATTTCGAAAATCCTCACTTAACAAAACACAGTCGATTGTAGAATGGAATAGTTTGGGAAATGGCAGAACTGGGGTAACGAATTTCGACGGAAGCCCGGGAGGGATATATACTGTGGCAATCAATTCCGTAGGCGACATTTATGTTGGAGGTTGGTTTAGATTAGCTGGGGATATGATAGTTAATAATATTGTTAAATGGGATTTAAGCGAGGGTAGGTGGGCGGCTCTGCCATGCGGAACCACAAATGGTGTAAACGGCTATGTTGAATCAATTGCGATAAAGGGAACGGATGTTTATGTGGCTGGAAGATTTTTGCGTCTTGCTGATGAAACACAAGTTAACTACATAGCAAAATTTAACGAGACCACAAACACTTGGTCGCCATTGACTGATGATGACGGCGGCTTTAGTGGCGTTAATGATGATTTTATGCCAAATGTTTATCCTGGAATTTTTGATATAGGGTTTATCGGTGATATACTTTATGTGGGAGGTGATTTTCTAAAATTAGGCGACGGAACTACACCCGCATTGCGCGCTGCTAAGTGGGATGGTACAGATTGGTATCCTTTAACATCAGCGGGTGGGATAACTGGGGTAGGAAACGCCGATATGTTTACTCAAGATTTTGTAGACGCAATAGAAGTGGGCGGCGATAAAGTATATATCGGCGGCAGTTTTACTACACTTAGTGACGGAACTACTGCTGCAAATAATATAGCAATATGGGACGAAACAAATGATACATGGTCATCATTAACACATAACGGTATCAATGGAATTGATGGTGAGGTATATGATATTGCTGTAAGCGGAACAACAATATACGTTGGGGGAGAGTTTGCAACACTAGGAGATGGCTCAACAACTGCAAATAATATTGCTAAATGGGATGATGGGGCAGGTTGGTCTGCATTAATAAGCGGTTCATCCTATGGAGTTGATGATGCAGTATGCTCAATTGTTATTGATGGTACGGATGTATATATCAGTGGTTCATTCACTCAACTTGACGATAACTCCGCTCCATACAATTGTATAGCTAAATGGAACGGTACTTCGTGGTCGCAAGTATCAAGTATAATTAATGGTGTTGAGGAACCTGTTGTATATGCTCTAGCTAAAAACGGTGATAATCTTTATGTCTGCGGAATTTATATGTATCTAGGTGATTTATCTACGACTGCGTACAGTATATCTAAGTGCAATCTGTCTTCGGGTGCATGGAGTACTTTTGGAAGCGGGGATAATGGAGTTGATAATGCAGTAAGAGCAGTTGTGATAAACGGAAATTACGTATACGCCGGCGGATATTTCACAACTATTAATGGTGGTTTACCTGCAAAATATGTCGCGAGATGGAACTATGTAACTAAACAATGGTCTGTTATATCTTCTCCAACTACTGGTATTGATATAAGTTCTTCCAATCAAGTTTTTGCAATGGCAGTCGGCGGAAACTATTTATATGTAGCCGGAATATTTAGTTCGATTAATAATGGAACTACTGCAAACAATATCGCTAGATATAATTTACAAGACGGCACATGGTCGGTTTTATCGGATGGAACCAATTCTGGAGTGAATGGAAAAATTGCCACAATTACAGTTGATGGAAACGATGTATATATCGGCGGAGAATTTACTGCGCTATCAGGTGGTTCTGCTGCAAATTATGTGGCAAAATGGAATGAAGGAACCGGCTGGTCAGCTATTACAGATGGGGTAACTAATGGCACAAGTGGTAGAGTATTATCTTCTGCTGTTAATGGAGATATTATTTACTTAGGAGGTTATTTCAATAACCTAATTTGTTGGAACAAAACATCAAATACATGGTCGTCCTTAACTGATGCGGATTTAATACCGAATAGGATTAGGGCAATTACAATAAATGGAAGCGACATTTATATTGCGTGTGATAATTTTAACGCCACTGTTGCTAAATGGGATTCAGAAAATGGATGGACAGTGTTAAACGTGGATTCAAAAGAACCGCAGCCGCCAATTTATAGTCTTTGCTTTTATGGCAATGATCTTTATGTAGGAGGCGGATTTACCCAAACATATGAACCTACATCAGCCCAGGGTATCATGAAATATAATATCTCTTCTGGCTGGGAAACCCTTACAACCGAAGGTTCATCTTCAACCGGTGTAAATAATTGTATATATACTTTTGCAGTAAATGGAACTGAAGGTAAAATATATATTGGCGGTTATTTTACAACTGCCGGAGGGAAAGCAGCTGTTAACATTGCATACTTTATGGATACCAGCAATCAACCCCCGGATGATCCGGTTGATCCAACCCCGTTTGTTGTAACCAATACCGGCGGAAGTGTAAAAGAAGGAGGATTTTTTATCTTCAACGATCTCATTCTTAATTCTAATGACAACGACGGCCCTTCTTATTCAATAACATATGTTATTCAAAATGATCCAAATCATGGACAGTTAATTAATGGAACAGCATCAAGTGTATCTTCACGTTTTACTTTTACCCAAAACGATATAGCAAATGGCAAGGTTAAATATGTACATAACGGTGATGAATCATCGACAGATAATTTTAGCTTTACACTTGTTGACAGTGACGGTAATGTATCGCCGGTTTATACATTTAACATAATAGTTACTGGAGTCAATGATCCACATTACTTAACCGGTTTACCAAAAATAGAATTTCCCGAGGATGTACCCTATCTAATGCCGATCGATGTTTTGTACAAATACCTTTACGATCCCGATGATAACAATACCTCGCTCAACATTGAATTATTTTCATTAAGTGATTCTCTTTTATGCCAAGCTTCTGGTGATACAGCATGGGTTTTTTGCGGAAAGGAAAATATGTTTGGTAAATTCAAAACAAGAGTATCTATAAGCGACGGAGAGTATGAAGTAGATACAACATTTTATGTAACAGTTGTCCCAATTAATGATATTCCGGTTATTACGGGTATCCCTGACAAAATAGAATTTATAGTAACCGGTTCAGGTTCAATTCATTTGAATGGTTGTGCAACAGATGTAGAAACACCGGATTCGCTCCTTACTTATTCATTCATTTGCGAACCGGATTCGATAAACTTTCATTATAATCCCAAAACATGTCTTGTAACATTAACATCAAAAAATGGATTTATTGGTAATGCCTCTCTATGTATACATATAGAAGATACAGACAACGGTGTATGTGATAAGACAATAAATATTACCGTTAAAGATGACCCTACAGGAGTGAAACAAATTACGGGTATACCAGAAGAATACAGGTTATATCAGAATTATCCAAATCCATTCAACCCATCGACAATAATCCGTTACGGAATACCTGTAGGGGACGTATATAATGTGTCCCGGAATGTATTGTTAAAAGTTTACGACATTCTTGGTAACGAAGTAGTAACATTAGTCGATGGACAACAAACGCCTGGTTATTATGAAGTAAAATGGAATGCATCAAATTTATCCTCCGGGATATATTTCTATATTATTAGTGTAAACGGTGGAAAAACATACATGGAAGTTAGAAAGATGTTACTTATAAAATAATATTACAGTCGGACAGATCATTGATCTGTCCAACTGAATTATTCCATACGAAAAGCAAGATTAAGATCAAGATATTAATTATTGAGTTACGAAACTTTGCGCGGAATGTATTTCATCGAATACCTTATTTCATCTTGACCATAAATTTCAAATCCAAGTTTGCAGTATAAATTAAAAGCCGGATTTACCCTGTCAACTTCAAGATAAACCGGCTTGTTTTTTAAATCCGCTTCTGCAAGAATATCTTTAATAATTTTTGTACCAATTCCATTGCCATGAAAAGCAGGCAGCAAAGAGATATTAATAATCCTTATACCGGAATCTTTAACATCTAATTGTAACCTGCCCGCTTTTTCATTATTTGCCGAAATTACATAATCTTCGACGTTTGGATATTCATTTTTAATCATCTGTTTATAAGCATTATACTGCATCGACACTAATTGATTCTTCATCGGTTCAGGCCAAGCGTATAGATTTAATTCTGCAATTTTTATCTCGCCAAAAAGCCGGAATAAAAATTCATCATCGCTCTCATTTTTTTTCTTAAGCTGAATATCCATCTGTAAAAATTCCTAAGGTCTAATTGGGTAATAACCATATAAGCAAATAATCATATGAGTACACAGCCACGGAGGCATATTTTCATGAGGCGTATCCTGTCCCGCTGGAGCTAACATGCTCTGGTTCATCATCGCTGTTGCACCGGTAGCCGGAGCAAAATTGTTCCCTGAGGACTTTTTTGAATAATAATTATTAACAGGTGTATTTTTATAAATTGGCGGAGTGGGATTAGTATCACAATTAACAGCATGATTATGTGAGGGCATATTAATCGGAGTTAATTTTATAGTTTCATAACCGCCTGTTTCTCCCTGATGCCTGTATGAAGTCCCGGAACTTTGTCCAACGCCGAGCGGCATTCTTCCGCGGAAATCTGGAAGGTTGAAATAATTTTTCCCGTCGCCGCCGTATATGGTTCCGATAAGCGAATATAAAGGTGTGTACTGTACTATTGGAAGCTGCTGTCCTTCGCAAAAAGCCCAATTCATAGG
Organism: Bacteroidota bacterium; assembly: GCA_023397505.1. Taxonomy (GTDB): domain Bacteria; phylum Bacteroidota; class Ignavibacteria; order Ignavibacteriales; family Melioribacteraceae; genus JAEWUC01. The sequence continues at coordinate 8,741 of JAEWUC010000002.1, forward strand.
TGGGTAAATACCCGCAAAATATTTGACCTCGCCAATAAATCCATCCATAATTTTCTCCTATATTTTATAAGAAATTTTAGTTAATCAATTTTTCTATGATATACTGTAGTTGTCGATCCTGATTTGTCAACCTCAACTTAATTAAATTCATTGTATCATTACCCAACTTCTCTATATTCCAGAATTTTATTAACTGTCTTAATTTTTATCAGGATTCGTTTTTCCTCATCAGCTTCTTGGAGGCCACATGCCGTTATAATTAATAATATAGTTGATACATGTCCAGGGAGGCATATTTTGATGAGGTGTATTGCTTCCTGTTTTTGCAATCATATTTGAATTCATATCGGCAGTACCGGTTTGAATAGAACTGTAAGCCGTACCATCTGAAGTTAATGAAGGTACATTCCCAACCGGTGTGTTTGCCGCCGTGCCGGCAGTATTACATATTACACTATGAGTGTGTTGGGGCATGTTAGCTGATGTTAATGTTACACCTTCAGCGCCGCCTGACTGACCGGCGGAACGCGGTGTTAAATTGGCTCCGTTGCCGGCGCTAATCGGTACGCGTCCGCGTAAATCGGGCAAATTAAAATTACTTATCCCGTCTCCGCCGTAAGTTAGGCCGATTATTGCATATAATGAGTTATACTGCGTTATAGCAAGCGTTTGGCCCTGGCAGAAAAGCCAGTTCTTTGGCGCATAGGGACCGGCAAACATTTTTACTTCACCTATATAACCATCCATAATTTACTCCGTTTAATTTTATTGAATCTGGTGTTTACTTAATATGGCAACAAAAAATTTTTCGTTAATAATCTTTTTAATGTTACTATAGAATTGTTAATCACGATTATTTCCTGAAATTTTTCTTTTACTTTATTTCCCGAATGTAAATCGGGATTCAACATTTTGAATCCCCATAATTTATTACGGCTGAGGAGGCCATACGCCCTCATAACAAATGATATAATTAATACATCCCCATGGAGGCATATTATCATGCGGTTGACTACTGCCTGCATTTGTCGTCATATTTGCATTCATTGCACCAAAAGTTGCGGGATTGGTAGCATAACCCTTACCCACAGAAGTGTCTGCCGGGAAATTATTAACAGGTGTATTTACCTTTGTTCCTGTCGTATCGCATTTAACTGTGTGTGAATGTTGAGGTAAATTTGCAGTCTCTAATGTTACATTCTCGGCTCCTCCCATTTGGCCGGGAGTCCGTTGCGACAAACCTGGTCCCTGTCCGCTGCCAATTGGTATGCGGGCGCGTAAATCGGGCAGGGCGAAATTATTTATTCCGTCTCCGCCGAATGTTGTGCCGATTAATGAAAATAAAGTGTTGTACTCGCTGATAGAAAGTAACTGACCCCAGCAGAACTCCCAGTACAATGGGGCGAAAGTACCGGCAAACATTTTTACTTCACCAACGTAATCATCCATAATTAACTCCATTTTGTTTGATAAGATTTTTTATTTAGCTATTAGTCTAATATGCAGTTGTACTGCATAAGTGCCTTGACCCTAATTTGGGTCAGATAAAAATCTATTCAAAATTAGAATGATTCGTCGGTGATAGTTTTTACAAATTGATCGAAAGGAAGTTAATAACATTCCAACAAAAAAACATTGATAACGAAAACATAAATTTTAGTATCTAACCGGTTGTGTGAATTAAAGCCCCGATATTCATGTCGGGTGTAAAAAAATAATAAAAAAACGGCTTTAGCCACATTTGCACATGGGACTATAGTCCTTCTTCTTGGAAAATATATATATTACTCCGGCATACTTCCCTCGTTTCCGACGAGTCGGAGCGGGAATGCCGGAGCTAATAATTTGTTTTGTTGGAATTTCTGTTAGTATTTCTTAATTCATTCAACGTGTATTTAATATGTTTGCCAAATAATATATTGATGCAAATCAATTAATTAAAAAAATACTTAGAGGGCTTTCTTTTTTTATTATAATTCAATTATCTTTCATCAAAAGATGTACATGTGTTGTTAATATCCTAAAAGTCAGCAGCAGAAAGAAGTAAATCTCTTTAGGATATTGTAGTTGCTGCCGCAAGTTTTTAGCATAAAAAATATTCCTTCCTTCCCAACTGATAATTGCTGTTGTACTTAAATAGATTCTTTTATTGATTGTTCTTCTCTGGGATTCAGTATTCCCGGTTGTTTGTCATATACTATTTCCGGAAAAATAAAAGAGTTATAATCAGAAACATCTGGAAAATCAAGGTTTGTCATTTCTGCCGAAGGCATTCCTTTGGAAGAAGGAGTTTAACGACTGTCCGAAGGACTCCTTTGGAGAGAAATCTTATTAATATCAAAGATTTCTCACTTCGTTCGAAATGACAGAAGGTATTTTTCAGAAGTCTTGAGTAACAGTTAAAAACCTTTGGGCTAATTAAATAAAATAATATAAATCGGGTGGAAAGGAGATGCGGCTAAATCATTTTAAAAGCGTTCTTATCCTTATAATCTTTTTATCGCCAATTTTTTCTTTGGCAGTACAAGCACAAACCGAAAATAAAGTTCTTACTATTACCGATCCACTTAATCCGGCAAAAGCAACTCTATATTCCGGAACATACGTTTATCAAGGAACACGTTCTTCTGGCGGCGCAGGACCAGTGAAAGTCAGGCCTTATTATAAAAATGGTTCTTATTATTTATACGCAGATTATTATCTCGATGGAACTGTTTTCCCTACTAATTTTGGATGGTTTATTACGAATAATATTTTAGCAGCTAATCCATCATATGAATGGATGGGATGGGAAGACAGCGATATGAATTATCCAACAAGCACCGGGCCAGATTGGCACTGGTGGTGGGGTGACAATGGTGGAAATGATGTAACTGTAGTTGTAGAAAATGCCGCTTCAGGTGTGCCGCCTTCCGTTACAACCTTAGAAGCCACGCTTGTTACTACCACTTCGGGAACAATGGGAGGCAACGTTACGGCTGACGGCGGTGCGGTTACGGATAGGGGATTTGTTTATTCTTCCTCAGATACTACTCCTACAATTGGTGAGCCAGGCGTCACTCAAATAACAAAAGGTACAGGAACAGGTACTTATACGGAAGTAATCTCCGGTTTAACTGCCGGCGTAACTTATTATTACCAAGCATACGGTCATAATGAGCACGGCACTACTTATGGTGGAGTGAAAAGTTTTACAACTCCGACCACAAGTGCTCCGAATAAATTAGTCTCAAATGCCGGCGGTGCAAACGGGGTTTATGTATGGATTGGTGAGTATTACGGAAAGCCTGCATGGAAACATCAAAGTTTAGATTACTGGCTTTATTATAGCAAATACGGTATAACTAACATTGGTCAGTATTTCTGGTATATCGATAGTCAATTGAGAGATGAACACGGCGGTGAGGATTTCCTATATGATCATCTTGATGCAGCAACTTGTCCTTCATCCGGCTGGAGAAATCCGGATAATAGTGCAGCTTCGGTAGCTATTTCGGATTATCCTCAAATTGATTTTACCAACGGTTCTGCATACAGTCCGGGAAATCCCACAGGCGGGACAACAAATAATCCTATCGGACGTTTCTTTCTGGATGCCGATATAGCCGGCGCTTCATTAACAGCAGCAACTATTACTGTTTCGGGTACGCGTACTGGCGTGAGCAACTTAAAAATATGGAGTTCAACAGATGCAACATTTAATTCCGGCAGCGATACACAATTAAACAGCCAGTCGGATGGTGCAAGTGTTGCTTTCTCAGGATTCTCATCAGCTATTTCTGCTTCGGGTACATACTATTTTATAACCGCCGATTTTGGTGCTGCTTCAACCGGTACTATCGCACTAACAATCGGTTCGAAGACAAATTTAACCTATAGCGGGGGGGCCAGTTCCACGGTTTTTACCGACGCGCCATTAACGAGCGGAACTATTACAATAGTTGAACAACCCGGCATATCAATAAACGATGTAGCGGTAAATGAAAATTCAGGAACTGCAACTTTTACAATTACTTTATCCAAAACACATTCAAGCGATATTACTGTTAATTATGCAACAGCCAATAATACGGCAACATTAGCAGATAATGATTATACGAATACTAGTGGAACAGCAACGATCACGGCGGGACAATTAACTACTACTGTTCCCGTGTCTATTACCGGCGATACTAAATATGAAACGAATGAAAATTTTTATCTAAATCTTTCCAGCCAAAGTTATGGCTACATAAGTGACAGCCAGGGAGTAGGTACAATAACAAATGACGATAGCCAGCCATCGGTAACATTGGGACTTTCAGGAAGTCCGTTAGCAGAGAACGGAGGAACTGCAACATTAACTGCAACTTTATCCAATCTTTCATATCAAAATGTAACTGTTAATTTGGGATATACAGGAACTGCATCCGGCGGCGGAACAGATTATTCAGCAGCCGCTTCAATTACAGTTAATGCAGGTTCATTATCAAACACAACAACCATAACAGGTGTTGATGATGCTTTGGGTGAAGGCAATGAAACTGTCATTGTTGATATTTCAAGTGTGACCAACGGAACAGAGAACGGGACACAACAGGTTACAGCTACGATAACAGATGATGATTACTCAATTACAGTTAACGATGTTTCCGTAAATGAAAATGCAGGGAATGCTGTATTCACGATTACTTTATCACAGGCATACACAAGCGATATTACTATTGATTATGCTACTGCAAACAACACTGCAACAACAGCAGATAACGATTACACAAGTACATCCGGAACGGCAACAATAACTGCGACTCAAACCACAACAACAGTCTCGGTTCCTATTTCAAACGATACTCACTTTGAACAGAACGAAACTTTTTATTTGAATATATCTAACGCAAGTTTTGGAACAATAACCGATGCACAAGGAGTAGGAACAATAACAAATGAAGATACACAGCCGTCGGTAACACTTGGATTATCAAATAGCCCGCTTGCAGAAAATGGAGGAGTTGCAACTGTTACAGCTACATTGTCAAACCGTTCATATCAAAATGTAACTGTTAATTTAGGATATACCGGTACAGCAACCGGCGGAGGAACAGATTATTCAGCAGCCGCTTCAATTACAGTCAATGCAGGTTCTTTATCTAATACAACAAGTATAACAGGTGTTGATGATGCTTTAGATGAAGGCAACGAAACTGTAATTGTAGATATTTCAAGTGTGACAAATGGAACAGAAAACGGAACACAGCAAGTTACCGCAACGATAACAGATGACGATTACTCAATTACCGTTAACGATGTTTCTGTAAATGAAAATGCAGGGAATGCAGTATTCACTATTACTTTATCCCGTGCATATACAAGTAATATAACGATAGACTATGCAACTGCAAACAACACAGCAACAACAGCAGATAACGATTACACAAGTACATCCGGGACGGCAACAATAACTGCAACTCAAACCACAAAAACCGTTTCGGTTCCTATTATTAATGATACTCACTACGAGCAAAACGAAACTTTTTATTTGAATATATCTAACGCAAGTTTTGGAACAATAACCGATGCACAAGGAGTAGGAACAATAACGAATGAAGATACACAGCCGTCGGTAACGCTGGGGTTATCTGGAAGTCCACTCGCTGAGAATGGCGGAACAGCAACATTAACAGCTACTTTATCAAACCGTTCATATCAAAATGTAACTGTTAATTTAGGATATACCGGTACAGCAACCGGCGGCGGAACAGATTATTCAGCAGCCGCTTCAATTACAGTCAATGCAGGTTCCTTATCAAACACAGCAGGTATAACAGGCGTAAATGATGTATTAAGTGAAGGTAACGAAACCGTGGTTGTAGATATTTCAAGTGTAACAAATGGAACAGAAAACGGAACACAGCAAGTTACGGCAACTATAACTGATGATGACAGTGAAATTAATGTTGTTGGTAATGGTAATACAATTGCTGACGGTGATGTTACTCCTTCCACAACAGATAATACCAATTTTGGAAGTACAACTCTCAGCAATACTATATCGAAAACTTTTACAATTCAGAATACAGGTGCTATAACATTAACATTAGGTGCAAATGCTGTTTCCGTATCCGGTGGTCAAGCAGGGGATTTTACGATAACAGATCAACCGGCGGCAACAATTTCCGTAGGTAGTTCGGATACTTTTACAATACAATTTTCGCCTACTGCCGGAGGCACTAGAAGCACAACAGTTAATATTACAAGTGATGATGCCGACGAGAATCCGTATAACTTTACAATCCAAGGAGTTGGAATTCCAACCATTACATCAGCCGCATATAATTACAACACAAATGTATTAACAGTAACCGGAACAGGATTTGTCGCCAACGCCGGTGCTGCAAATGATGTAGATATTTCTAAACTTACAATTACTGGCGAAGGCGGAGGAACATATACAATTACAAGCGCAACGGATGTTGAGATTACCTCGGCTACGGAATTCAGTTTAACATTGGGTGGAGTGGACTTAACAAACATAGAAACATTAGTAAATAAAGACGGAACAAGTTCAGCCGGAGGTACAACATATAATTTGGCAGCGGCAGAGGACTGGTTAACGGGATTTGATCCGGCTGAGAACATAGTTGATTTAGCCGGCAACGGAATAACAGTAAGCAATTATGCAAATCCTGCAATTACATCCGCGGCATACGATGCAAGCACGGGAGTATTGGTTGTTACCTGTACCAACCTTGTAAGCAAGAGCGGTGCAAACAACGATATTAATGCATCATTTATTACCATTACAGGTGACGGCGGTAATTCATATACATTGTTAAATACATCGAACGTAGAAATAACTTCCGGCACTTCTTTTACTTTAACGTTGAATACTACCGACAAATTAAATGTAGATGGCTTGTTAAATAAAGCCGGGCTAATATCTGCAGGCGGACAAACATATAATATTTCCGGTTTGGATGATTGGAATGCCGGGGCTTATGCCGGTTATTATATCCAGGATTTGGATAACAATGCAATTACTGTTAGCAATATTTTAACACCTACAATTACAAACGCAACTTATGATTCCGATTCAGGAATCTTTGTAGTTACCGGGATAAACTTTTTCAAAAAGTACGGTGCCGCTAATGATATTGATGTTTCCAAATTTACGATTACCGGTGAAGGAGGAACATATACAGTAACGAGTGCAACAGACGTTGAAATTACTTCATCAACTGAATTTACATTTACAGTAACGGGAACTGATAAGACACAAATAGATTCGAGATTGGATTTATTCGGGACACAATCAAGCGGAGGAACCACTTATAATTTAGCGGCAACTGAGGATTGGCTTGCAGCCGCCGACCCGGCAGCTAATATAGCGGACTTAACAAACAACGGTATTACAGTATCGGTTATGCCCAGAATAACAAGCGCGACTTATAATGCTGCTACCGGAGTAATTGTTGTTACAGGAACAAACATTCAGGCAAATGGCGGCGGTGCAGACATTGACGCATCTAAATTTACAATTACAGGTGAAGGAAGTGAAACCTATACTTTAACAAATACGCCTGATGTTGAACGAACCGGCGTAACACAATTTTCTCTTTTATTAAGTGTGACTGACTGGAATACAATTGCGCAGATTATCAATAAGAACGGAACGTCATCTACAAGCGGAACGACCTATAACATTGCGGCAGCAGACGATTGGTGCACTAATGTAACCGCAGGTAATACCGCGGATTTAACGGGCAACGGAATAACTGCTAGTAACGTACCGGTGCCTACAATAACTTCAGCCGCTTATAATGCATCAACAGGCGTGTTTGTTGTTACCGGAACGGGGTTGGTAAAGAAATCCGGTGCGCTAAATGATATAGATATTTCAAAATTCACTGTTACGGGTGAAGGCGGCGAAACTTATAATATTGCAAATACTGCAAATGTAGAAATAACATCCGGTACGCAGTTTACAGTAACGTTAGATGCTGCAGATAAAAATGCCGTTAATTTGATTTTCAATAAAAACGGCACATCGTCAACATCAGGCACAACTTATAATCTTGCGGTCGCCGAAGACTGGGCTGTAGGCGTAGATGCGGCAGTAAATGTTGTTGATGCAACGGGAAACGGAATTACTGTAAGTAATGTTGCCGTTCCGGTTATAACATCTACATCATATCATTGGAGTAATGGAGTATTAACGGCAACCGGAACAGGCTTCACAAAGAAAGCCGGCGCTGCAAATGATATAGACGCATCAAAATTTACTTTTAGAGGCGAAGGAAGTGCAACATATACTCTTGTTGGAAGTGCTGATGTTGAAATTACATCAGGTTCAGAATTCGCTATTATACTTGATGCGACTGATAAAACAGCCGTTAATCTTATTCTAAATAAGCCGGGTACTCAATCAAACGATAATACTGTTTATAACCTTGCCGCTGCCGAAGATTGGGCTGTTGGTGCAGATGCTGCTATTAACGTAGTTGATGGGACGACTCCAATTACAGCAGGTAATTTTAATAATCCCCCAACCGGCGGCAATGATGTTGTTAATATGTCCGAAGATTCGCCTCACACTTTTGCCGTAACCGATTTTACATATAACGATACCGATACAGATCCGTTTAACGGTATACAGGTACAAACACTTGAAACTGCAGGTGAATTAAAGTATAACGGTGTTGATGTAACAGTCGGACTTGATTGTCCTGATGTTACAAAATTGGTTTTTACATCTGCACCAAATATTAATGCATCGCCTTATGCTACATTTACCTTTAAGGTGAAGGATAATAGGGGTGCATACAGTATTGCTGCTTACACAATGACAATAAATGTGATTCCAGTGATAGATGTTCCTGTGGTATTAGTAAATGCTGGAGTATCAGTTAATGAAGGTGGAGAAGTAGTAATTACGGATATGAATCTAAAAGCATCGGATTCTGATAGCCCTGAACATACATTATTATACGTAATTAATGCCGGACCATTTAATGGAACTCTAAATCAAAATGGATTTACACAAAACCAAATTTCAAACGGAGCGATAAAGTATACTCATGATGGAAGTGAAGCGCCTGTAGATTCGTTCAAGTTTGTTGTTAGGGATAGTGATGGCGGGCAGAGTGATGAGGAAACATTTTTGATAACTGTAATCAGCGCGAATGATCCTCCGAAACTAACTGGTCAACCGACTTTTGTAATGAATGAGGATGAAGAGTTTATAATTACGAATTCAATGTTGCTTGAATACGTGAATGATGCCGATGACCCTGATAGTTTACTTTCAATTAAACTTTCTTCACAAAATGAAAACATTAATTTATCCGAATTGGATAATTCATTCCATGTTAATTGTACTGAAAACTGGTTTGGAACAGGTGAGCTTTTATTTGCCGTGAGTGATGGGAAAGTAACCGTTGATACGACAGTTAACATAACAGTTAATTCAGTAAATGATTTACCTATCTTAACCGGATTACCTCTTAGTATTGAGTTTAAGCAAACAAGTTCGGCAACAATAGATTTAAATGGAAAAGCGAGTGATGTAGAATCGCCGGATTCTGTACTAGTTTTTTCATTCAGTTCTAACCCGGATTCAGTTAAGGTTGCGCTTAATAATGAAACGTTGATAGCTACTGTAGTATCAGTTGGAAAATTCACGGGAGATGTATTGCTTACCGTTAAGGTTACTGATGAAAGCAGTGGAAGCGATGAAGGTATTATAAATGTAACTGTTAATCCTGACGTTACCGGTATAGAACTTTTAGATGGTATACCGGAAGACTATGTTTTATTCCAGAATTATCCTAATCCATTTAATCCAATTACAACAATAAAATTTGATATACCAAAAGAAGGTAAACATATTATAAAAGTTTATAATGTGATCGGGGAAGTAGTGGGTGTATTGGCAGATAGGGAGTTTGCTGCGGGACGTTATCAAGTTACTTTTGATGCTTCAACCCTACCTTCGGGAATATATTTTTATCAACTACAGGGTAACGAAAAAAACTTTGTAAGAAAGATGCTGATGGTAAAGTAGATGTGTATTAAAATGATAGATCTGCATTTTCTAAGGAAGAATTGGTAAATAAAAAATTACAATTCCATTTGTGTGAATTTTATGGATAATGTTGAAATTAATTATCAGTTATTAATTATACCGGTTGTGTGAATTAGGAAGCAAAGTTGGGCAAACTGTTGAAACAGTTTAAAAGAGCATATTCTCTTTCATTAACCCAGAAATTAATCCGCGGGTTAATGAGAATAACTAACGAAATAATAACCGTTTCTCCGAAGAAGTCCTTTGGACAACGGTTTACAAATTAATTCACAAAACTGGTTAGTATTTATGATTTCTCAGTAGTAACAGCCGGATTTATTTTCCTATCAATTACCCCGTCCTTCATTTCAAGAACAGCATCGCCGAGTTTAATAAGTTCCGGATTATGACTTACAATTAAAAATGTGAGACCAAGTTTATTTTTTAGATCGACAAAAAGGTTATGAATAATTTCGCCGTTTTGAGAATCGAGATTGCCTGTCGGTTCATCGGCAAAAATAATTGAAGGATTATTAGCAAGTGCACGGGCTATCGCAACTCGCTGTTGTTCGCCGCCGGAAAGTTCAGCCGGTTTATGATTGAATCTTTCTTTCAGTCCTACCAAATCCAAAAGTTCTTTAGCGCGTACGGATGCTTTCGATAAAGAAATTCTGTTTATCATTAAAGGTATCGAAACATTTTCAACTGAGTCAAACTCGGGAAGAAGATGATGAAACTGGAAAACAAACCCGATATTTCGATTTCTAAATTGCGAAAGTTTTTCATCACTTAATTTGAATATGTCAGTGTTTTTTATTGTTACTAAGCCGCTGTTGGGGTAATCAAGTCCGCTTAAAATATGCAGCAGCGTACTTTTGCCCGCGCCCGAAGCGCCGATTATTACTGTGATTTTGTTTGTTTCAACCTCGAGCGAAACACCTTTTAATATATCAAGTTTGGAATCTTTCCCTTTAAGAAAAGATTTTGTAACGCCGGATGCTTCTAATAATATTTTATTCATGTCATTCATATTTAATTGCGTCGATAATAATTGTGTTAGCTGCTCTTTTGGCAGGGTAAAGCGATGCTAAAAATGCAAGCAGCATAGCCATTGTGCCTATTGCTATAATGTCCGTGTATCTAATTTCTACGGGCATGGCATCGATAATATATTTTGTAGGATCGAGCGGATAAAAATTGTACTTCATTTGAAGATAGCAAATGACAATTCCAAAAATTATTCCGGCGATAGTACCGATTATTCCAACGAGAAGACCCTCGAGCATAAAAATTCTTAAAACGGATTTTTTATTCAAACCCATAGATCTGAAAACTCCAATATCCTGCTTCTTTTCTATTACCGTCATTGTTAACGATGCGAAAATGTTAAACGTGGCGACGGCAATAATCAGGCAAAGTAAAATGTATGCCGACCATCTTTCAATCGCCATTACGTCGTACAGTTCTTTGTGGAGATCGTACCAAGTTTCCACTTTAAACAAACCGGTATTTATTTCCTTTGCTAAATTATCTTTTAACTTATCGGACAAATGAAAATCATTAAGTAAAATTTCAAAACCGCTGAATTGATTTTTTAAGCCGAAAAGTTTTTGCGCGTCGTTAATATTGGTGAATGCGTATGAGACATCGTAATCGCGGTTGTTGGATTCAAAAATCCCGGCTATAATAAATCTTCTTGTTTGCGGCAAAGAAAAACTCGCGATTGTTTTTTCGATATTATATGCGGATGTAACTGTAATCGTGTCGCCGACTCTTGCAGATAATCGTAATGCCAAAGGCAAGCCAAGCACAATATGGTTTGAATTACCGGGCAAATCCATTTTACCGCTTATTATTTTTGAAGCAATTCCCCAGCCGGCATTTTCGCTGATGTTTTTAATTCCTTTAAGATTGATGATCTCGTAAGTCTGCCTGTTTAATAAAATTGCTTTTCCTTCAACAAAAGGAAAATGTTGTTTAATATTTTTATTGCTGTTTATAATTGTTTCAACTGAGTTTAATGAAGCAAAACCTTTTTCATCAACTACACTTATCCTAATATGAGGATCAAAACTTACAAGTATTGATGTAACAAGCGATCCGAAGCCGTTAAAGACAGAAAGTACAACAATAAGCGCGGCTACCCCGATGGCTATTCCCGTTGTTGATAATAACGAAATTATCGTAATGAAGTTTAGTTTGTGTTTGGAACGCAAATATCTTTTGGCAATAAAATATTCCAACATATCAGTTAAACCTTATAGCCGAAATCGGTTTTATTCTTGACGCTATAAATGCCGGGATTAAAGAAGCCGCCAACGAAACTAAAAATGTAATTAATGTGACTAAAAGATAATTGTCCAGATCAACAGCCATAGGAACCTTGGAAACAAAATAAACCTTGCCGGGCAGCGAAATAATATCAAACCTGATTTGTAACAAACTTAAAATATACGCGAGCACATTCCCGGTTAAAATACCAATTGTTGAAATAAATAATGAATGTATTAAAAAAACTTTCATTACAAGCTTTCTGTTTGCGCCAAGCGATCTTAAGATACCCACCGAATTAGTTCTTTCGAGAACAATTATTAGTAGAGTTCCTATAATATTGAATACTGCTACAAATATTATTAAGCCGAGTATTATTGGTATCGGCTCTTTCTGAAGATCAATCCAAGTAAAAATATTTTGATGAATTTGAAAAACAGTTCTTACATAAAAAGGATAGCGGAGATTATCCTGCATGTTCTCCGCCAATGAATTTATAGATGCGAAATCTTTAACCTTAATGTTAAAACCGGAAACGAGATTGCCCATTCCAAAAATGTTTTGTGCTTCTGAAATATTTATAAAAGCATTCATATCGTCATATTCGGACATACCGCTTTCAAAAATTGCTGCCACTTTAAACTGCTCAATTGACGGCGGATTGTCGAAAGTAGGCATCTCATCTTTTTGAAGAGAGAAGACTGTAACAACATCATGGGTCTTCACAAATAATTTTTCGGCAAGTTTTTTACCGAGAATTATTTTAGGAAGCGAATCGGTTTGTGCTAAATCAAAAGTTCCTTCCAAAATATAGTTTGATAATTCAATCCCGGAAGTTTTTTCAGAAACCCCGTTAATTGTAATTCCTTCTGTTCTTTTGCGGGACTTTATAATTGCAAGTTTTGAAACAAAAGGTTCGGTTTGTGAAATTTCATTCCCAAAATTTTTATTTATATACGGAATCACTTCATCCGGAGGAGGTAAATTACGGTTACCGAAACTTGTAATTTTAATATGAGAATTCATCTTAATAATCTTTTCGGAAATCACTTTCTCGAAGCCGTCGAGAACAGTTAAAGCGATGATGACAACGATAATTCCGAGTGAAATACCTAAAATCGTTATTAACGAAATAGTAGAAATGAATCGGGAATCCTTTCGGGATTGCAGATATTTTTTTGTTAGAAGAAAAGAAAGCGACATTTTCTGTTAAATTTTTCCTAAAAATATGAATAAATAACTACAAGCGAAAACCTATTTCCTTAATTGACATTTCTAATTCAAAAGTATATTTTTGAAGTCCGTTTTTATACATTGTAAACTCGGGGAGTAGCTCAGCCCGGTTAGAGCGCTTGGTTTGGGACCAAGAAGTCGCAGGTTCGAATCCTGTTTCCCCGACGTGTTTATGCGAGATTGTTAGAAAAATAACAATTCAAAACCGGTATAATTGATTTTATTGAAATTTTGGAAGTCGCAGGTTCTGCCGAAGGCATCCCTTTGGGAGAATCCTGTTTCCCCGACGTGTTTATGCGAGATTGTTAGAAAAATAACAATTCAAAACCGGTATAATTGATTTTATTGAAAATTTATTTGAAGATGCAGATTCTACCGAAGGCATCCCTTTAGGAGAATGCTGTTTCCCCGGTGTAGTTATTTGAAAAATTGAAATATGATGTGCCCGTAGCTCAATCGGATAGAGCATCAGCCTTCTAAGCTGAGGGTTACAGGTTCGATTCCTGTCGGGCATACAAAACATTTTATAATTCGAATTACGAACAATTTTATTGTTATTCTGTAATTGGTATTTGAAATATTGTTAAATGGTGATCATAGCTCAGCTGGTTAGAGCACCTGGTTGTGGCCCAGGAGGCCATGGGTTCAAATCCCATTGGTCACCCGAAGATTTTGTCTAGTCTCAAAGCATCATAATAAAATTTGTATCAAGCGTTATTTGTTTATTGATTTTTTTAGTACTGGCCCCATCGTCTAATGGTTAGGACACCGCCCTTTCACGGCGGTAATATGGGTTCGAATCCCGTTGGGGTCACTACTTTTCTTTTAGCTTCATAATTTTAAATAGCTGGCCCCATCGTCTAATGGTTAGGACACCGCCCTTTCACGGCGGTAATATGGGTTCGAATCCCGTTGGGGTCACTACTTTTCTTATATCACTTTTTTAAAGAAATCAAGAAAAATGCTGTATGTCATTTCGACCGGAGGGAGAAATATTTTATTTAGATTTCTCAGTCGCTTCACTTCTTCTTCTAAAGGAATACCATCTCCAGAAATGACATTTTAGAATTATTCAGAAGTTTCAAAAAGATAATTTTTTATATCAGTAAGAAAAATCATATAACGAAACAAAGCCGAATTCTTTAATAATTTTTTGTCCTTTCGTACCCAACACCCAATCAATAAAAGATTTTGTTAGACCTGCCGGGGGATTAATAGTATAAAAATGCAGGTAACGACTTAAAGGATATTTCATTGATTTTATATTTCCCTCAGTCGGGTAAATGTTATCGATTGATAATACTTTACAATCCCAGTCATAACCCAGACCGCTAAAGCCGATTGCAGTTTCGTTTTCTTCAACTTCTTCTATAATGTCTTCAACTTTTGATTTGATTAATACTTCTTTTGCAAAATCTTGGTCGTTAAGTACGCGCGTTTGAAAATGCGCTGCCGTACCGGAAACATCGTCCCTTACTATTGCCATTATAGGTTTATCAAATCCACCGACATCTTTCCAATTTTTAATTTCACCGGTAAAAATTTTGTTCAATTGATTCATATTCAAATTACTTACTTGATTTTTCTTGTTAACAAATATCCTAATTGCATCTCGAGCGATGAAAGTTGAAACGCCTACGCTTCCAAAACGTTCAGCCAAGAGTTTAGTTTCGCCCGGTTCCAAATTTCTTGAAGCAGCGCAAATTTGAATTTTATTCTCAAGTAAATCTTTTATTCCTAATTCTGTTCCACCGCCATCGGTATAAATTTCAATAACTGGATTTTCATTCGTAAATTCTTCTGCAAGTTTTTCAATTAAAGGCAGCATAGTATTCGAACCTTTAATTTTTATTGTCCCGGTTTTTACAGGTACACTACTGCATGATAAAAGATAAAATGATAAAATTATTAGTAACATTATTTTATTCTTCATCGTTTATTCTCTATCGAAAACTTTCTTGCGTTGAGATAAGGTGAATTGTCAAACCATTCGGGGATCTGTTTATCATTTGCTAATTTTTCAACTACCGCACATATTAATTCCATATGCAGTGCCGCCGCATCAAAATTTATATTCTGATTCAGATCATCAAATGGAGAATGATAAATGTTTGCCGAGTAATCAATCATTCTCTTAATCCCTTCTTCACTTGTGATATTTCGATAATCTATTCCTTCCGAAATAAGTATTGATGGAATTCCGACCTTGGCGAATGAATGCTGATCAGATTTTGCAAAAGCATCGAGCCCGGAAAATTCGGGTGGAATGGATGTCACTTTTAAGCCCCTTTCCCGCGCAGCATTTTCTAAAAAAATCAGAAGCGAAGAATACTCAGAACCTATGCCGACTATACTTTTAAATATATCGAATGAAGCAATACCATCTATATTTATATTTGCAATTGTTTTATATAACGGCGCCAAAGGATTCAACGTGTAAAAATATGAACCGAGCAGACCTTTCTCTTCTGCAGTTGTTAATAAAAAAATAATTGATCTTTTATTGACGTAAGTTTTCTCCCAAAACATTCTCGCCGTTTCCAATAGTGCTGCTACACCGGCCGCATTATCAAATACTCCGTTATAGATTGAATCTCCGTTAATTGCCGGACCTATCCCCAAATGATCGTAGTGAGCAGATACAATAATGAACTCATCTTTTAATTTTGCATCACTTCCTTCAAGCATTCCAACAATGTTATGACTAATAAAATCTCTTTGAAAAAATTCACCTTTGAATTTTATTTGAGTTTTTAACGGAAAACTTTTTATTCCGTGCTGTTGATGCAGTGCATAAATGCTATCAATAGAAAATGCTGTCCCGTTGAAAAGTAAATCGGATTTATTTGGATTAAACAAAATATCCAAACTTGTAGAAGGTGAAGAAGCAAGCGATAAATTTTCAAAAGCAAAAGCACGGACTTGCGATTCCCAGTATTTGTTAAAGTCGTTTCTTTGTAACGGAAGCGTTATTGTGCCTTTTGCACCTTTTGAAAGTGCAATTCTTTGCTTAGCTTCGGGCAGACTGAAAATAGTGGGCATATCACCATCGAAATATGACGGGTCGAAAGAGACCGGTTCGCCTTCGAGCATAACAACAATTTTGTTTTCAACATTTATATCCTTGTAATCATCATAATTAAATTCCGGTGCGGTTATTCCGTAGCCCGCAAAAACCATTTCAACAGGGCGGGGAAAGAAAATTGTTTCTGCGGATTGATACAATAAAAAGTCAGAATTAATTTTTAACGTGTTTGTACTATTGCCGGAGTGAATATTTAACTCACAGCCTTGCGAAGGTTTTGAACTATGGAATGGAATATTTTGATAGTACGAATTGTTATCACCGATAGGCCGTAATTTCAGTTTATCAAATTCCAACGCGAGATATTTTGCTGCTAAATTCCCGCCCAATGTACCGGGTGCTCTGCCTTCAAATAGATCACTGCCCAGAAAATTTAAATGTCTTTGAAATAAATCTTTGTTAATCAGTTTTATCCGGTTAACTTCATTCAATTTTTGGGGAAATAATTCCATGCATAAAATTGCCGTAAACAAAAGAATTTTTGAAATTATTTTTATTTCCATAAAATCTTGTTAAAAGTGTTTGCTTAGAAAATTTTTATTACAATATAATATTTTTAACCAGATTGTATATGAGCATATTGTTAAGAAACTATTTTGTGACGGTTATTCAATTTGCTATTTTAAATTAATTAATAATTCAAAAGTAGTGACAAATGAAATACTTGAATCAATTAACAAATAATAACAGTGAATACAAAACGCAGACTACTGCAAGAAAAAAAGTATTCCCGTCGTTATATTTTTATTTGCTTCACACATTGAGAATAGTTTTATATTCCAACCGGCAGGCAAAGAAAAATATTTACGATGACGTACGCTGGGTTGATTCATCGATTGATATAATCAGAAGTCTTGAAAAAACCGGTGTGAAATTTCATATAACCGGATTGGATAACTTATCGAAAATGAAAGGACCGTTTATTTTTGTTTCCAACCACATGAGTATTCTGGAAACTTTTGCTCTTCCTGGTATTATACAACCAATTACAACTGTTGTTTTTGTTATGAAGGAAGAACTGCTCCGTTTTCCATTATTTGGACCTGTATCCGGTGCGCGCGACCCGATTGTAGTTGGCAGACAAAACCCGCGTGAGGATTTGATTACTGTACTTCAACAGGGAAGCGAGCGAATTAAAAACGGGAAAGGTATAATTATTTTTCCGCAACGAACTAGAACTAAATATTTTGAACCGTCATCATTCAATACTTTGGGGATAAAACTTGCTAAAAAAAACAATGTGCCGGTTATTTCTATCGCTGTGCTTTCCGATGCTTGGGGAACCGGTAAACTTCTGAAAGATTTTGGAAAGATTGATCCTTTGAAAGAAGTTAAAATCAGTTTCGGCGAACCTATGATCATAACCGGCAACGGAAGCGAAGAACATCAAAAAACTATTGATTTTATTGCCGGAAAATTTATTGAATGGGGAAGAAGCGATTTAATAAAAGGTGAAAATGAAAAATGATTGAATGAAAAAAACTTAACACAATACATATTGATGCAATCATTTAATCATGCTTTCCCAATAATTATATTTAGAGCTCTAGAATACTTTTTTGTCCGCCATAAGTAATTCCTAACTAAACTTAACATTTCCTTAACATACCCTTAACCTCAAGTTAACATTCGATCTCTAAGTTTGTTCATCAAATTTTAAGCAATTGGAGAGAGAAAAAAATGTTACAATCAAACAAGTCATTTGGGAGTTTGGTAATTATACCCAAGTTTTTAATAATTCTATTAATGCTGATCCTCTTAAGTAGTCAATCTTTATTTGCGCAAGGTAAAGGTTCGATAAGCGGAAAAGTAACCGATAAGACTTCAAACGAAGAATTAATCGGAGCCAATATTTTGGTAATTAGCACATCTACAGGCGCATCTACAGATATTGATGGGACCTATTCTATAAAAAATCTTACACCCGGTAAGTACTCGCTTCGTTTTTCATTTATATCATACCAAAGCATAGTTGTAGATAACATAAATGTTGAAGCCGGAAAAGATGTTCAAATAAATATTCAACTTTTGCCGACATCGACAGAATTGAATGAAGTTGTTGTAACCGCGGAGGCATTGAAAAACACAGAAGGTTCGCTTCTTAATATTCAAAAGAATTCATTGAATATTGTCGATGGAATGAGCGCAGAACTTATAAGCAAGAACAACAGTTCCGATGGAACAGACGTTCTTAAAAGAATGACAGGAGTTACTATTGCCGACGGTAAATATGCGTTTGTACGCGGTGTGGGCGACCGATATAATAATACAATGTTAAATGGCTCAAGTCTTCCGAGTACCGATCCGGAAAAGAAAAGTTTTGCTTACGATCTTTTCCCGGCAAGCTTGATTGAAAATATATTAACATCAAAAACATTTATTCCCGATAAGCCTGCAGATTTTAGCGGCGGACTGATTGAAATAAATACTGTTGAATTTCCTTCGAGCATGATTTTTAATGTTAGTATTTCCAGCGCGGTTAATACACAAACAACATTTAAAAATTTCCAAAGTTACAACGGCGGCAAAAGAGACTTCCTGGGTATAGACGACGGGACGAGAAATATGCCCACAAATATTAACGGCGCAACGGTTAATAAATCAAATTATAGTTCGCAGGAATTGCAAAATATAGGCACATCTTTCAGCAATAACTGGAGTCTGAAAAATTCAAATGCACCGATGAACGGAGGCGTTAAACTCGATTTCGGTAATAAAATAAATATTGGAAACGATGTGTTGGGCTACATTGCTTCAATTTCATATTCGAATTCAAACGAAACAAAACCTATTGAACAAGCCAGTTACGATTTTGAAGGGGAGCGTTATAACTATAAAGGATTCAATAATTCGTACAGCGTTAACTGGGGAGCTTTATTAAATGTGAGTTATAAGTTTTCACAAAATCAAAAAATCAGCTTAAAAAATGTTTATAACCAAACCGCCGATGATGAAACAGTTACTTATGAAGGCGAATATAAAGGCGCCCAGCAAATTAGAAATGTTACTTCCCTAAGATATGTTGAACGTTCTGTGCAATCTTCACAACTAATAGGCGAGCACTATCTTAAATTATTCAGCGGTGTGAACGTTGATTGGAATGTGAATTATTCTTCTTCAAAAAGAAACGAACCGGATGCACGAAGATATATTTACGCACGCGGTATTGATGATCCGTCGGAACCATTTAGATTCCTGCTCGATCAATCGCTTGCAACCAGATTTTACAGCGATCTCAACGATCAAAATTACGGCGGCACGATAAACTTTTCATTGAAATTATTTGATAATCCTTCAGCACCAACTTTTAAATTCGGCTATTCGTTAAATAAGAAAGACCGCGATTTCAGTGCAAGAATTTTCGGCTTTAGAAATATTCCCGGCGGTAATTTTTCGGAAGAAGATAAGATATTGCAATCAAGTGTTGACCAAATCTTTTCAGCAGAAAATATTAATCCTACTTTTATTGAAGTGATCGAAATTACCCAGCCGACAGATAGTTACACATCCGACCAAGCAGTTAACGCGGCATATTTATTAACGGATTTCAAATTATTTGAATCGTTAAAAATTGTTACCGGCCTGCGTTACGAAAATTCTTTGCAAAAATTAAATTCAAAGTCGAGAACCGGCGAAGCGTTAGAAATTGAGAACCAATACAACGATTTGTTCCCAAGTTTGAATTTAACATACTTGATCAACGATAAAATAAACGTACGTTTAGCTTACAGCAGAACAATTGCCCGTCCGGAATTTCGAGAGATGGCGCCCTTTACATATTTCGATTTTGTGAGCAACGAACTTGTAACCGGGAATACAAATCTTAAAAGAAGTTTGATTACAAATTATGATGCGCGTTTCGAATTTTACCCGGCGCCGAAAGAATTATTTGCGGTAAGCGTATTCTATAAAAAATTCATGAATCCGATAGAACAGATTTTAATTTCATCATCTGCGTTTGAACCGATACGTTCTTATGAAAATTCCAAAGATGCACAGAACTGGGGCGTTGAATTTGAAGAAAGAAAAAGTTTGGCATTTATCGGAACAATGTTTGAGAACTTTTCACTCGTTGGAAATCTGAGTTTGATAAAATCAAAAATTAATCTTGAAGACCGGGGTTTTCAAACTTCTTCGCGTCCGTTGCAGGGGCAGGCGGATTTTATTTTGAACACGGGTCTTTATTATGAAGATTTTACAAATGGTTTATCAGCTTCCATCATCTACAATAAAGTTGGAGAGAAAATATCAAAAGTAGGGTTTGGCGGTTTGGGCGATGTTATCGAAAAACCGCGCGATCAAATTGATATCTCTTTCTCTAAAAAAATATTTGATAATCTTTCGCTCAAACTAGCCGTGAAAGACCTGTTAGCACAGGACATAAAGTTTGTACAGAAAACACCGAGCGGCGATAAAACTTCCGAACTTGTAAAAAGAGGTCAGAATATTTCAGCCGGTTTGAGTTTCCAGTTCTAAAAAGAATATCAGCCTTAATGTAGATGGGATGATGAAAAATTGAAAATAATAACATATCAAAAATGATTGGAGGAAGGATGAAAAAAGTATTAATGATTTTTACACTCGCTTTAGTTTTACTCAGCGCAAATATTTATGCGCAGAATGAAATCGTTATAAGCTCGGATATTATAGTCAATACTACATTAACGGCAGATAATACATATTTATTAAGAGGTTTTGTTAGAGTGCAGCCAGGGGCTACTTTAACAATTGAAGCTGGTACAACAATTTATGGTGAAACCGCAACACAAGGTTCATTAATTATAAAACCGGGCGGTAAAATTAATGCAGTCGGTTCACCAACAAAACCTATTGTTTTTACAAGTGAATTCACAAAACCAGGTAGTGTGCAAACTCCAAATTACGGCGACTGGGGCGGAATAATTATTCTTGGTAATGCACCAATTAACGTTGCAGGCGGTACAGCATCAATTGAAGGACCAGGAGATTCTTATGGCGGAACTGATCCGGCAGACAACAGCGGTATTATGAAATATGTTAGAATTGAATACCCAGGTATAGCATTTTCATTAAACAATGAAATAAACGGATTAACATTTGGCGGCGTTGGTAATAAAACAGTTATAGAGTATATACAAGTCAGTTATTCAGGAGATGATTCATACGAATGGTTCGGCGGAACAGTTAACTGTAAATATTTAATAGCTTACCGCGGCTGGGATGATGATTTTGATTCAGATTTTGGATACAGCGGGAAATTACAATTTTTAGTAAGCGTACGCGATCCCGATATTGCAGATCAATCTCAATCAAACGGTTTTGAATCAGATAACGATGGTTCAGGTTCAACAAACGAACCGAGAACATCACCGACATGGTACAATGTAACTTTAATCGGTCCTGCAGCAACATCAACTTCAACAATAAATTCATTGTATAGAAGAGGAATGCATTTAAGAAGATCATCACAAAACAAAATAGCAAATGCATTGATAATGGGCTGGCCAACCGGTTTGTATATTGACGGCGTAAATACGGTAGCAGATATGCAGGCGGGTACCGCAGCATATATGAAAAACAGTATAATTGCCGGTTCGGTAACACAAAATTTTCAATCAACAGATGCAGCATTCCAAACAAACATGCCTTCATGGTTTACAACTAACGGTGGTACTACATTTACGACAAATGCCGAAGTGTTGTTAGCGAATGCATTTGATATTGAGAATCCAAACCCTATGCCTCTTGCAAACTCACCGCTGTTAACCGGCGGTGCAACTCCGCCGACAGACGGATTTTTTGACGCTACGGCAAATTACATTGGAGCGTTCGGATACAGAGATTGGACAGCAGGATGGAGTTCATGGAATATTACAGTTCCAGAGAAACCAACCAATGTATTGGCAGGCGATATAACAACCGAAATAACATTAACTCCTGAAAACGATTATACATTACGAGGAATAGTAAGAGTGCAAGCAGGCGGAGTATTGAACATAGAACCAGGTGTAACGATTTATGGAGAAAATGCAACACAAGGTTCATTAGTAGTAAAACCAGGCGGTAAGATTTATGCAGAAGGAACAAAAGAACAACCAATAGTATTTACAAGTGAATTTACAAAACCGGGTGCTACATCAACACCAAACTACGGCGACTGGGGCGGAATTATTATTCTTGGCAATGCACCTATTAACGTACCGGGCGGAAAAGCAACTATTGAAGGTCCTGCTGATGAATACGGTGGAAATGATCCCGATGACAACAGCGGTGTTATGAAATATGTTAGAATTGAATATCCCGGTATTGCTTATTCATTGAACAATGAAATTAACGGATTAACATTTGGCGGTGTTGGAAGCGGAACAACTATTGAATATGTACAAGTCAGTTATTCAGGTGACGATTCTTTCGAATGGTTCGGCGGAAATGTTAACGCAAAGTACTTGATTGCCTATAGAGGATGGGATGATGATTTCGATACGGATTTCGGATACAGCGGAAAACTTCAGCATTTACTTGGCGTACGCGATCCCGATATTGCCGATCAATCTCAATCAAACGGTTTTGAATCAGATAACGACGGCTCAGGCTCAACGAACGAACCGAGAACATCACCGACATGGTACAATGTAACATTAATAGGTCCTGCAGCAACATCAACTTCAACAATAAATTCATTATATAGAAGAGGAATGCATTTAAGAAGATCATCGCAAAATAAAATTAAAAATGCATTAATTTTAGGCTGGCCGACTGGTTTATACATAGACGGTACAAATACGGTAGCAGATATGCAGGCGGGTACCGCAGCATATATGAAAAACAGTATAATAGCCGGATCAGTAACACAAGATTTTCAATCGACAGATGCAGCATTCCAAACAAACATGCCATCATGGTTTACAACTAACGGCGGTACTACATTTACAACAACTAATGCAGTAAAACTTATCGATCCTTTTAATCTTGAAAAAGTTAACCCGTTTCCACTGAAAGATTCACCTGTTTATGTAGGGTATGCAACTCCTCCGAATGACGGTTTCTTTGACACTGATGCAATTTATATAGGCGCTTTCGGCGGTAATAAAAATTGGGCTGAAGCATGGAGTTCACTAAATTTTGTTCCGGTTTCCGTGAAAGAAGAAATAAATAATTCTTTACCGGTTGAATTTGAATTAAGCCAAAATTATCCGAATCCTTTTAATCCTTCAACAACAATTAAGTTTTCTATTCCAAAAGCCGCAAATGTTTCTTTGAAAGTTTATAATACTTTAGGGCAGGAAGTAGCTCAAATTATAAATGGTTTTAGAGAAGCAGGCAATTATTCTGTAAACTGGAACGCTTCAAATCTTGCAAGCGGAATTTATATCTACCGTTTGGAAACAAACAATAGTACAATTATTAAGAAGATGACATTAATTAAGTAAAACAATCTCTCTCTCTTCCAGTACGGGGGTGCCGGTTCTCCAAGCCAGCACCCCATTTTTATATTAATCACTTAACAATTTCTTAACATTGGCGTAACATTGAATTAATCTTGGCTACTTACTTTTGGACTGTCATTTGGAGATGACTTAAAAATTTGAGGAGAGAGAAAAGTGAAATTTAGATTTCGTTCTATTTGTACGCTTATTTTTTTGTTTTTTAGTGTTATAACAAATGCTCAAAGCTTGCCAAAGTTCAGCGGTTTGATGTTCGGAGATTTTTTTTACAATGCTTCTCATAATAACCCGGCGGATAAAGATTTGAACGGATTCCAATTCAGAAGAATTTATGCAACAGCCGATTACTCAATCAACGAAAATTTTAATACAAGATTCCGTTTGGAAGCAGATCAATCTGCAAATTCCAATACCCCCGGTAATAAGCTTGGTGTTATGGTAAAAGATGCATGGCTTCAGTGGAAAAATATTTTTAACGGTTCGCATTTGATTTTTGGTATTTCACCAACGCCAGCTTTTGAAATTGCCGAAGGCGTTTGGGAAAATAGATTTTTAGAAAAAACAATGCTTGATTATTGGGGCGTAGTTTCAAGTCGCGATTTCGGTATCGATTTAAAAGGTAATCTTCAAAAAGACGGCAGCATAAAATACTGGCTGAAACTTGGTAACAACAGCAGTAATGCGCCTGAAAATAATAAATATAAAAGAGTTTACGGGTTGATTGAGTTTCATCCTATTCAACAATTAACAATTACCGTTTACGGAGATTATGCTTCTTCCGCAAAAGTATATGATCAAGTTGAATTTGCCGATAAAAGCACAAATTCATTTGTTGCTTCGTTTTTTGCCGGGTATAAAGAAGAAAATTTTTCTGTTGGCGCTGAAGGTTTCCTCCGGAATAAACAAAACGGTTTTAGACAAAATAATTTTTCAGCTTTAGAAAATTTGAACTCGCACGGTATTTCGGTTTGGTCTAATTATAGAATTAATTCTGATCTAAAGATTGTCGGTAGATACGATTTATTCGAACCAAATTCTAATCTTGAAAGTGATGGAAATTCTCTAATTCTATTTGCTTTGGATTATATGCCTGCTGAAAGAATTCATGTGTCGCCGAATGTGGAAATCAAAACTTATGAGAAGGGCGGGGACGATGACATCGTTCCGCGCGTTACGTTCTTTTGGGAATTTTAATAAATTATTTAGGAGTTAGAAATGAAAAACAAATTAGTTTTAATAATGATGCTCGTGATCGGCGCGTTCGCTTTAACAAAAGCGCAGACTCAATTAAACGGTGCCGGTGCGACATTCCCTTATGTTATTTACATGAAATGGTTCGATGAATACAAAAAATTAACCGGCGTTCAATTTAATTATCAATCAATCGGAAGCGGCGGCGGGATTAAACAAATCATAGAAGGCACAGTTGATTTTGGCGCAACAGACGGACCTATGACTGATAAACAACTGGAAGATGCCAAATCAAAACAAGGTACAAATGTTTTACACATTCCAACTGTTCTCGGAGCGGTTGTTCTTAGTTATAATATTCCAGGAATCAATAAGGGACTAGTACTCGACGGGCAGACTACAGCGGATATATTTTTCGGAAAAATTAAAAAATGGAACGACAGCCGCATCAAAAAATTAAACCCGAAATTAAACCTCCCGGATAGAGCAATAATTGTAGCGCACCGTTCAGACGGCAGCGGTACAACATTTATATTTTCAGATTATCTTTCAAAAGTAAGCAGCGAATGGAAATCCAAAGTTGGAACCGGTACATCTGTAAACTGGCCTATCGGTTTGGGCGGAAAAGGCAATGAAGGCGTGACGGGCTTAGTTAAACAAACCGCCGGCGCAATTGGTTATATTGAATTAGCATATGCGGTAAAAAATAAATTAGCTTATGCTTCTATTAAAAACAAATCCGGAAATGTTGTTGAACCTAATTTTAATTCTGTTACTGCCGCTGCAGAAGGCACTTCCAAATCGATGCCTGAAGATATGAGGGTTTCAATTACCGATGCCGACGGAAAAGATTCATACCCTATTAGCGGGTTTACGTGGTTGTTGGTTTATCAGAATATGAAGAATGATTCCAAAGCCGAAGCAATGGTAAAATTCTTAAATTGGGCTATGGAAAAAGGACAAACATTTGCATCGGATTTATATTATGCACCGCTTCCTAAATCTGTTGCTAAAATGAACGAACGCAAAATTGATTCTATAACAGCCAACGGTAAAAAAATAAATTAATATGTCTAAGACCATTATCGAAAACGGCAAAAAGAAAAACGCTTTTAAGAAATTGTTCAAGTATCAAAACCTGGGCGATTCGATTTTTCATAACCTTACACTTCTATTTGCCGTTTCTGTTTTTATTCTTGTCGTATTGATGGCTTACGAAATGTATAATAGTTCTAAACTATCAATTGACAAATTCGGATGGAGTTTTTTATATAATTCAACATGGGACCCGGTTCAGGAAATATACGGTGCGCTGCCGATGATTTATGGTACCCTTGTTTCATCTTTAGCAGCGTTGTTAATTACACTGCCATTAAGTATTGGCGTGGCAGTATTTTTATCCGAACTCGCTCCGCGATGGCTCGAAAAACCATTGTCATTTCTTGTTGAACTGCTCGCCGGTATTCCAAGTATAGTTTACGGTTTGTGGGGAATTTTTGTTCTCGTTCCTTTTATACGCGAAGTTATTGAACCATTTCTTAGTGAAAATTTCGGTTTCCTTCCGATTTTCGAAGGCGCTCCATACGGATTTGGAATGCTCGCGGCTATTTTGATTTTATCTATTATGGTTCTTCCAATCATATCTTCTATCTCGCGGGATATATTAAAATCAGTTCCGCAATCGCAAAGAGAAGCGGCCCTCGCGCTTGGTGCTACAAAATGGCAATCAACCAGAATTGTTTTGAAAACTGCAAAATCCGGTATACTCGGTGCAACAATGCTTGGTCTCGGTCGGGCTGTCGGAGAAACAATGGCTGTTACAATGGTAATTGGAAACAGGGCATTAATTTCCTCTTCTATTTTTGACCCGGCTTATACTATGGCAAGCGTTATAGCAAATGAATTTACCGAAGCCACATCTGATATGTATTTAAGTGCTCTTGTAGAATTAGCGCTCGTTCTTTTTGTAATTACAATTTTAATAAACGGACTAGCACGATTGCTTGTTTGGAGTACGGAGCGGAAATGGAAAACAGCTTGAAGCAATCAAAATTTTTTAACACCCGCAAAAAATTTATAAGTCATTTTATGATGGCGCTTACTTTTATTGCGGCATTAGTGGCAATAGTTCCTCTTGTATTCATTTTTTATTACACGATTTCAAAAGGCGTTACATATTTAAACTTAGATTTCTTTATTCAAATGCCAAAACCGGTTGGAGAAACCGGCGGAGGTATGGCAAATGCAATAGTCGGTACATTAATTTTAATTGGTTTGGGAGCAGTCATCGGTTTACCTGTTGGAATGATGACGGGAATATATCTTTCCGAATTCGGACAAAATAAATTCGGCGCAACAGTTCGTTTTTTAATAGATGTTTTGAGCGGTATTCCGTCAATTGTTGTCGGCGTTGTTGCTTATACATTAATTGTTATCCCGATGAAGCATTTTTCCGCTGTTGCAGGTGGTTTTGCTTTGGGAATTTTAATGATTCCCACGATCACCCGAACAACCGAAGAAATGATAAAACTTGTACCGCATTCATTACGCGAAGCGGGACTCGCTCTTGGCATTCCAAAATGGAAAACTACGCTTTCTATTATTCTTAAGACTGCATGGAAAGGAATTGCGACGGGAATTCTTTTAGGATTATCACGAGCGGCCGGCGAAACAGCGCCTTTACTCTTTACAGCTCTCGGCAACAGATTTTGGTCAACGGAAATTATGCAGCCGATTGCATCTTTAACAGTTTATATTTACGATTATGCAAAAGCCCCGTTCGATGATTGGAACAATCAAGCTTGGACCGCAGCGCTTGTATTGATCCTTATGATTTCATTTTTAAGTTTATTATTCAGATTTTTAACACGTTCAAAATATAGAAGTAATTAATTCAGAATTTACAGTGATGATAAATGGATATTAAAATTTCAGTAAAAAACCTCGAAGCATATTACGGCAAAAACAAAGTATTAAACAGTGTTTCGCTTGATATTCCTAAGAATAAAGTATTGGCAATTATAGGTCCATCTGGCTGCGGCAAATCAACATTTTTAAGATGTTTGAACAGAATGCACGAAGTTGTAGGCGGCACAATAACAGGCGAAATATTACTGGATGGCGAGGATATTACAAAAGCCGATCCGGTTCTTATTCGAAAAAGATTGGGCATGGTTTTTCAAAAACCAAATCCGTTTCCTACAATGTCTATTTTTAATAATGTTGCAGCTGGATTAAGGTTTAACGGTGTACGAAATAAAAAGCAACTTGTGCCGATTGTGGAAAACAGTTTAAAGCGGGCCGCGCTATGGGATGAAGTCAAAGATAGTCTCGATAAATCCGGAATTGATATTTCCGGCGGTCAGCAGCAGAGGTTGTGTATAGCCCGGACATTGGCAGTTGATCCCGAAGTAATTTTAATGGATGAACCGGCGAGCGCGCTCGATCCTATTTCCACAACCAAAATTGAAGATTTAATTTTCGAGCTGAAACAAAATTATACTATTGTAATTGTAACACACAACATGCAGCAAGCCGCGCGAGTCAGCGATTATACTGCGTTTTTTTATATGGGCAATTTGATTGAATTTTCCGATACAAAAAAAATGTTTACTTCGCCCGATAACAAACAAACAGAAGATTACATCAGCGGAAGATTTGGATAAAAACGAGGTTAATTATGCAAGAACATTTTGCCGGGGAGAAGGAATCTCTTCAAACCAATTTAATAAAGATGGCTTCGCTTGTTGATGAACAAGTTGAACGCGCAATTCAAGCTCTTGAAACAGGGAATATTGAACTTTGCAAAGGAATCAAAGCAAAAGATTTGGAAGTAGATGCATATGATAATCTAATTCAAACTCAATGCGAAAATATTTTAGCTTTGTTCCAACCTGTTGCTTCCGATTTGAGATTTATTATATCGGCACTTCAAGTTAACAGCCAGCTTGAAAGATGCGGTGATATTGCCGTAAATATTTCCCGCCGTGTTAAAAAAACCGTTGAATATAAAAATCTAATTGAAGAATCTCATATAATTGAAATGGCGCAGAACGCCCGCAAAATGCTTAAAGATGCAATTGATTCTTTTATTCATAATAATACTGAGATCGCAAACTCAGTTCTTTTAGCCGATGAAACTGTAGATAAATTGAATAAAGAAGTATTTAAATTTCTTATTGCAAAAATGCAAAGCGATCCTTCTATCATTGAGCCAAGCGCGCATTTGATTGTAATGACACGTCAAATCGAAAGACTTGCAGACCATTCTACAAATATTGCGGAAAATGTGATTTTTTACATGGATGCAAAGATTGTCACGCATTTGAAGAAATTTCAGAAACATCAATTCAATAGTGATATTGAATAATTATGCATTTTTTTGAGAATTAACCTTTGCTTCATTAATCGGCATTACTTATATTGAAATCAGTTCAAACTGATAATCTGATTAATGAGTATTCTCAAACCAAAAAGACTGAAACACGGAGATGTAATCGGCATTGTTTCACCGGCTTCCTCACCAGATGATCCAATCAAAATTGAAAATGGTGTTAAATATTTAGAGAAACTTGGTTATAGAACCGAGGTTGGCAAGAACGTTGCCAAATACAACGGTTATCTGGCCGGAACAGATGATGAGAGATTGGATGATCTTCACAACATGTTCAAGAATAAAAATGTGAATGCAATATTTTGTATTCGCGGCGGTTACGGATCCACTAGACTTCTTGATAAAATTGATTATAAAATTATTGCCAACAATCCCAAAATATTTGTTGGTTATAGCGATATCAATGCTTTGCAAATGGCCTTCTTTACAAAATGCGGATTGATAACATTTGCCGGACCAATGGTTGCTGTTGATTTTATTGATGAAGTTAGTCCTTATACCGAAGAAATATTCTGGAATATGATAACATCGAACAAAAAAATAGGCAGGGTAGAAAATCCCAATAAAGAAAAATTCTTCATACTCAATAAAGGCAGAGCGCAAGGAAGAATTCTTGGCGGTAATGTTAGCATTATCAATTCACTAATAGGCACTGAATACTTGCCGAAATTAAAAGATTCAGTTTTACTTTTGGAAGAAATTAATGAAGCTCCGTACAGAATTGATAGAATGCTAAATCAATTAAGAATTATGAAGGTATTCAAAAACGTACGCGGGATAATTCTCGGCGATTTTGTTAAATGTGTTGAATACGATACCGAGAAAAGGACTTTATCTCTTAACGATGTAATTGTAGATTATTTTGATGGTTTAAAAATCCCGGTAATTTATAATTTTCGTCATGGGCATTTACATGAAAAAGTTACTATTCCATTTGGACTTCGGACAGTATTAAATGCCTCCCGCGGCTTTGTTGAAATAAATGAAAATGCTGTTACATAGTTTTTAAATTCCGGCAAATTGTTTTTGGATTTTTTTTAATCTTCCTCAGTTTCCCTGCCAATTCTAAAATGACCACGATTATCTTATAAGTTTTCCTATCCTAATTTACTTAGAATAAAGAATTGGGTTTAATTTTTATTCTCTTTTTTAAGAAAGTCCTTAGAAAATCACACATTTTAGCAATTTTTCATCCTTTACCCATTGTGGAATATTTTTTGTTTAAGTGAGGTATTCCAATATCTATAAATAAAGATTGGGGTGGAACTTATTGTTGAAATTCATATCTACTTGGAATTGCGAAATCTAAAATTGCACGATATTATGAATTAATATGAACTTGGAAAAGATATTAT
Source organism: Bacteroidota bacterium (assembly GCA_023397505.1). Taxonomy (GTDB): domain Bacteria; phylum Bacteroidota; class Ignavibacteria; order Ignavibacteriales; family Melioribacteraceae; genus JAEWUC01. The sequence continues at coordinate 39,732 of JAEWUC010000002.1, forward strand.
TAAATAAGGAAGAACTTTCGCGCGAAGAAATTATTTTTCTATTATCTCTAAATGATGAAGAAGATATTAAAGAATTATTTAAGCGTGCCGATGAAATCCGCGCTCAATATTGCGGCGACGAAATCCATTTGCGCGGAATTATAGATTTTTCAAATCATTGCATACAAAATTGTATTTACTGCGGCTTGCGGGAAGATAATTTTAATTTGCCGCGTTACAGAATGACGCCCGAAGAAATTATTGAGACTGCAAAACAAATTACAAACCACGGCATATATACTATTGTTTTACAATCTGGGGAAGATCCTTATTTTGATACAGATTTAATGGCATATATTATTTATTCAATTAAACAAAAATCTAATGCGGCGATTACACTCAGTCTTGGCGAAAGGGGTTTTGATGAATACCGCACTTGGAAAATTGCCGGTGCGGACCGATATTTATTAAAACATGAAACTGCCAATCCGAAATCGTATTCTTCGTATCATTTAAAACAAAAATTAAGCGACCGCATTTCACATCTTAAATTTTTAAAAACAATAGGCTATCAAATCGGTTCGGGCAATTTAATTGGGCTACCGATGCAGACAGTTGAAGACATTGCCGACGATATCCTTTTATGCAAAGAACTTGATGTTGATATTGCTTCATTCAGTCCGTTTATCCCATCACTGGATACTCCTTATAGAAATAAAAAATCTTCCGATTTGATATTGGCATTAAAAACAATAGCTGTTGCACGAATTGTTTTAAAGAAGGTAAATCTTCCATCAACAACGGCTCTTGGCATTTTAGAAGATAACGCACGGATAAAAGGTTTGACTGTGGGTGGTAATGTAATTATGCCGGATTTTACTCCTAGCCCTTACCGTGAAAATTATCTTGTTTATTCCAACAGAAAATTTGCATCGGGAAATTCGGACAATTACAAAACGAACTTAGAGAATCAAATTGCTTTAATTGGGCGCACAATTTCTTCTTCGCGCAGCAATTCCCAAAAAAACATTCCAAATCAGGATCAGCTCTTCACGATTTCTAATTAATCGCTTTTTTCACTTCATATTTTGATTGTATATTTCCGGTCGAAAAATTAAAGGATCAGACAATGAAAAATTACTTTGCAATTTTTCTTTCATTGATTTTCACTTTTACTGCTTGCAGTACGGATAAAGATAAAGAGATGTTCGAAGCTGCAAGCGAAATGTACAAAGCAAATAATTATACTGCTGCCGTAACCGAATATGAAAAATTAATAAATGAATATCCGTCAAGCGAATATGTCGAAGACAGTTATTTTGCATTAGCAGGAATTTACCAGATGGGAAAAATCCCAAATTTATCTCATGCTGATGCTGCAAAGAAAGCGGTGGATTATTATCAAAAATTTTATGCGCAATTTGCAAATTCTGAAAACGCACCGAAAGCATTGTTTATGATCGGATTTATGCGCGCAAACGATTTAAATGATTACGATTCTGCGAGAATTTCATACAATGAATTTTTGAAAAAATATCCTGAACACGAACTTGCGCCTTCGGTAAAAATGGAACTTGATAACTTAGGAAAAACACCAGAACAGATTATCCAGCAAAGTAATACGGCATCAAAGTAATGTCTGTGCAAACAAAAGACATTACAAAATATCTTGATCCATCAGTAATTGCCAAACTTAAAACTCTTGAGTTGAAAGCCCGTTCTGTGGTCGAAGGATTTAAAGTTGGATTGCACCGCAGTCCATTTCATGGGTTTAGTGTTGAGTTTAGCGAACACCGTCCTTACATGCAGGGTGATCCGATTAAAAATATTGATTGGAAAGTATTCGGCAAGAGCGAAAAATTTGTTATAAAACAGTTTGAAGAAGAGACTAATTTACTTTGTAATATTTTTGTTGATGCAAGTAAATCAATGAGTTATAAACACACGGGAAAGATATCAAAACTGGAATATGCAGTAACTCTTGCGGCAAGTTTCGCATATTTAATGATTGACCAGCAGGATGCTGTTGGGCTCGTTGTTTATTCCGATAAAATTCATAATTACCATCCGCCGAAAGCGAATAAAGTTTATTTGAAAACTTTACTTACTGTTCTAAATAATGTAAAAGCAACAGGAGCTACATCGACCTCCAAATGTCTCGATTTAATTGCCGAGAAAATTAAGAAGCGCGGACTTACAATTATTATTTCCGATTTCTTCGACGAGCCAAGTTCAATTCTTAGCGCATTAAAACATCTCCATTACAAAAAAAATGAAGTTATTGTATTTCAAATATTGGACCCATCGGAAAAAGATTTCGGTTTTGACAGGGATTCTATTTTTGTAGATATGGAAACAGGAGATGAATTAACTACCCAGCCGCATCAAATACAAAAAGCATATAAACAGGCAATGAATGATTACTTGTCTAAAATAAAAAACGATTGTTTGAATTTTGGAATCGAATACAATTTAATTAATACAAGCCAATCCTTCGATAAAGCCCTTTTAAGTTATTTTATGAAAAGACTTAGAATGAATTAATAATTCGATAATATTTAATTCAACAACAGACCCTAAATTTTCGTAAATTTGTCCCCGCTTTTTATAACAATGGAGAAATAGTGAAGGATATCAGAAATATAGCAATCATTGCCCACGTAGATCATGGTAAAACTACTCTTGTGGATCAAATATTAAAGCAATGTTCCGTATTCAGAAAAAACCAGGTTGTACGCGAAAGATTTTTAGATTCAAACGACCTGGAAAGAGAACGCGGTATTACGATTCTTGCAAAAAATATAAGCATACCTTATAAAGATTATAAAATTAATGTAATTGATACGCCTGGGCACGCAGATTTCGGTGGAGAAGTTGAGCGCGTTCTTAAAATGGCAGATGGAGTTTTACTGCTTGTGGATTCGTTTGAAGGACCAATGCCTCAAACTCGTTTCGTATTGGAAAAAGCTTTGGCACTGCATCTTAAACCCATTGTAGTTATTAATAAAATTGATAGACCCGATAATCGTCCCGAAGAAGTTCTTGACGAATGCTATGATCTTTTTATTGATCTTGGTGCAAATGAAAAACAATTAGATTTCGCTTATGTATTTGCAAGCGGGCGGGACGGTTGGGCAATAAAAAACTTAAACGATGAACGTAAAGATTTAACACCACTCCTTGATACGATAATAAAGAAAATTCCCGCACCGGAATTCAACGAGGGTACTCTGCAAATGCAAGTTACAACGTTGGATTATAACGATTATGTTGGGCGAATAGGCATAGGCAGAGTGTTTAGGGGGAATCTGAAGAAGTCTGATAAATTATCGATAATAAAAAGAGATGGAACAATTCATCCCGTGCAGTTACGCCAGGTTTTTATTTTCGACGGGTTAAACCGCGTAGAAGTTGAAGAAGTAAATTACGGTGATATTTGTGCGGTTGTTGGCGTTGAAGATATTGATATCGGCGATACAATTTCCGATGCTGAAAATCCTGAACCATTGCCGATTATATCTATTGATGAACCGACTATAAGCATGACTTTTACTGTGAATAATTCTCCGTTTTACGGCAAGGAAGGGAAGTATGTAACGTCGCGTCAATTGCGCGATAGATTGTTTAAGGAACTTCAGCAAAATGTTGCACTGAAAGTACAAGAAACTAATTCTCCTGATGCGTATAAAGTTTCTGGAAGGGGCATTTTACATTTATCGATTTTGATTGAGAACATGCGCCGCGAAGGTTACGAATTGCAAATCCGCGAACCGAAAGTTATTTACAAAGAATTGAACGGAAAAAAAGCCGAACCAATTGAAGTGCTCGTGGTTGATGTTCCATCCGAACTGGTTGGAAAAGTTATTGAATTAGTCGGGCAGCGCCGTGGTGAAATGGTTAAAATGGAAAATAGAGGTTCACTTACGAAACTTGAATTTCATATTCCTACAAGAGGATTAATGGGATTGCGGACAAAAGTTCTAACTGCCACATCCGGCGAAGGAATAATGCATCACAGATTTTATCAATATGAATATTTTAAGGGAGCAATCAGCGGTAAAATAAACGGTGCACTTATCTCGATGGATAGCGGTCCAGCCACAGCTTATTCGATAGATTCTCTTCAGGATAGGGGAAAGTTTTTTATTGATCCGGGAGAGGTCGTTTATAAAGGGCAAGTTGTTGGTGAACACAATAAAGACATTGATATTGAAGTAAATGTTCAGCGCGGAAAAAAATTAACAAACATGCGAGCTTCAGGTTCTGATAAAGCGGTTAAAATTACTCCGGCCATTAAATTTACTTTGGAAGAAGCTCTCGAGTATATTTCCGAAGATGAAATGGTTGAAGTTACGCCTAAATCAATACGTCTCCGTAAACTTCATCTTGACCCCAACGATAGAAAAAGATATAACCTTAGCAAAGCGGAATAAAAAATCTTAGGGGCGCATTAAAATGCGCCTCTTTTTTATGGATTAATCTCACTCATATATTTTAGAATGTAACTCTCCGCGGATTTTTTAGTCTTTGCTTCAACTATACACCGCACTATTGGTTCTGTATTAGATTTCCGAAAGTGAACCCAATGATCATCAAAATCAATTCGCAATCCGTCTTCGAGATTAATTTTATCATTCTTATATTTTTCTGCCAATCTTTCAAGCACTTCAACCGGATTCATAAAACCAAGCTCAATCTTTTTCTTTGCAATGAAATATTTCGGTAATGATGATTTTAATTCACTCATCTTTCCGCCAAACTCAAGCAAGTGTTGAAGCATTATCACAGTCCCGACCAAAGCGTCACGTCCAAAATTTACATTAGGAACAATAACCCCGCCGCTACCTTCGCCACCTATAATTGCTTTTACTTTTTTCATCTTTTTAACAACATTTGCTTCACCGACCGGTGAATGAAAAACTTTGCAGCCGTTCTTTGCCGCAACATCATCAACTGCGCGGGTTGTAGAAAGATTTACAACAGCGTTTCCTTTTTTCTTTGAAAGATAAAATTTTACCGCCTGTGTGATTGTATTTTCTTCGCCGAACGGCTCGCCTTTTTCAGTAATTAAAACCAATCTGTCAACATCAGGATCAACTACAATTCCAATATCAGCTCTGTGTTTTTTTGTAGCTCGCATTGTAGTTTTTAAATTTTCTGGAATCGGTTCGGGTAGTCTTGGAAATATTCCGCTCTTCTCGGAATTAATCATAATAACTTTGCATCCAAGTTTTTCTAAGAATTGGGGCATTGAATACGAACCGGCACCATTTACACAATCCAACAAAACTTTGAATTTGCGTTTACGGATTTTGGAAATATTTATAAAATCCATTTTTAAAACAGCATTTATGTGTTCTTCCAACCCTTCTTCATATTTGAAAACTTTACCAAGTTTATTCCACGGTACATAATTCTTTTCCGTTTTATCGAGTAGTGCGAGCATCTTTTTATTTTCTTCGGGACTCATAAATTCGCCCTTCTTATTCAACAGTTTCAATGCGTTCCACTCATTTGGATTATGGCTCGCCGAAATCTGAATCCCGCCAACAGCTTTTAAATTTTTTACATTGAACAAAACAGTTGGGGTGGGGCAGATGCCTATATCTATTACATCATTTCCTTTTGCGGTTAAAGTTCCGATTGCAAGATTACGAACCATCTCGCCGGAAATTCTTCCGTCGCTGCCAAGAATAATTTTTCCTTTGCCGCAAAAATCAGCGTATGCCGATGTGTATTTTATGATTGTCTGCGGATCGAGTCCGTTGCCTACTATTCCTCTAATTCCCGAAACGCTTACCATTAATGTTGGCATCTTTTCTCCGAGTAATATTTTTAAGCTATTCAAATTTACTATTGATTGGGTTAAACTGCGAGTGCTGAGAAAAAAATGCAGAGTGCAGAATTAAGAATACAGAATTATTGAAAATTTCTTCGTTATAGTTTTTCAAGAAATTTAGATACGGAATTATTTAGTTGATCAAACTCAATTAAGAAAGCATCGTGCCCGTACGGGGTTTTAATCTCAAAGTATTCTGAACCGGGAATAAGTTGTGCAATTTTCTTCTGTTCGGCTGCAGGATATAAAAGATCGGTATCGATTCCAATGCATAAAGTTTTTGCTTTTATTCTGCCAAGTGTTTCTTCCAAACTTCCTCTGCCCAAAGCAACATCGTGCAGATCCATAGCCCGTGTAATATAAATATACGTGTTTGCGTCGAACCTGTTTACTAATTTTTGACCCTGGTAATGAAGATAACTTTCAACATCGAAAAAGGGTTTTGACGAATTCTCATTTGATTTGATGTTTCTGCCAAACTTCTCTTGGAAATTAACATCGCTTCTATAACTCATCATTGCGAGCATACGCGCTGTGGATAAACCTTTGAATGGTTGTACTTCATAATCGCCTTTATCGTAAACCGGATCATCCATTATTGCCTTTCTCTGAATTTCATTCAGCCCAATTGCCCATGCCGAGTGCTGTGCCGATGTTGCCATAGGAATAATTGATTCTACAACATCAGGATAGATTAACGCCCATTCTAGCGCCTGCATTCCGCCGAGAGATCCGCCGGTAATTGTTTTTATTTTTTTTATTCCGAGATAATTATTCAATTTATATTGAAGGTTTACCATATCGCGGACTGTCATTTGAGGAAAATTTGTTTTGTAGGTTTTGTTTGTAGAAGGATTGAGCGAGGCGGGTCCGCTTGTGCCGTAACAACCGCCGATAAAATTACTACACACCACAAAATATTTTTCGGGATCGAACGCTTTTCCTTTACCGATTAATCCGTCCCACCATCCGGCGCGTTCTTCGGGATTATTATAATTCGACGCATGTGAATCGCCGGTTAAAGCATGGCAAATTAAAATTGCATTTGTTCCTTCATCGTTTAACGTTCCGTAAGTTTCGTAAGCGACGGAAACTGAAGGAATGGATTTACCGGATTCGAAAAAGAAAGGTTCATCAATTATGAATTTTTGATAAATCGTTTCGGTGTTCTTTAAATCTTTTATAACTGTTATTTGGTTTTTCATTTTAAGCTACGTTTACATTAACAGAATCTGTGAAAAATGTTTCATGCAATGCTGCAATAACAATGCTTGTGTCAATTTTATCCATCAAGAAAGAATAATTTTTCCCTTCCGTACCGCTTAAGTATGTCAGCGAATCAATATTCAATCTTTCAAGAGTATCGGAAATTTTTTTGAATGTCTCCGGCTGGTTATCTGTTTTGTTGCCGATGATTGTAACAAGACTAATATTATTCAGCACACTCAAATTTTTAACAGCTTTATGTTCAAGTTCCGGTTTTAACTCCTCGCGGATGTCGTCTATAAATCTTGAAATTTTCTGTGAGTAAGTTAAGATAGATATTGCTCTATTTGCAAGTGAATGATTTAAAGAAATTATCGGCAGTGAAAGTTTGTTCAACCTGTTAATTACTTTTGTTAGAACCGAATAATTTATTTCTTCCGTTATATCGCTCAAAGAAACTAAGGAAAGATTATTTAATGAAGTGATTGAAATAATTTCCGAAGTGAAATTGCCGAGGCGTTCGCAAATGATTGTCCCTTCAAAAGATGTATTGAAAGTGTTCAAAACATTGATTGGAATATTTTTACTTTTAACAGGTTCCATTGCTTTTGGAAAAATAACTTTGGCACCGAGGAAAGCAAGTTCGGCGGCATCGTTATAATTGATTTCTTTAATGATTTTTGCTTCGGAAACTATCCTGGGATCTGCACTTAATATTCCGTCAACGTCTGTCCATATTTCAACAGAATCGGCATCAATTGCACCGGCAATAATTGTAGCTGTGTAATCCGAACCGCTTCTGCCGAGTGTTGTAACATGCCCGTTTTGATTTGATCCTGTGAATCCGTTAATGATAGGAATAACTTCACGTTTTAGGTTCTTAAATTTTTGTTTAATCAGTTTGTTGGAAATATCAAAATCAACTTCGGCGTTTCCAAAATGGGAATTTGTTTTTATGAATTCAGCAGCTTCAAAATCTTCAGCTTCAACTCCGTGGGATTTTAAAGCCGAAACCATTAATGTTTTGGATAATAATTCCCCCATTGATATTACTGCGTCCGAAAGCCGGTCGGTATATTCTTCGATAAGAAAAATTCCTGTAAGTTTTTTCTCAAGTTCTAAAAGTATTGTATTGATTATTTGTTTTGCGTTATCGATAAAATCTTTATTGATCAATTCAACTAAAAATTTGTAGTGAATCATTTTAACTTCTTCAACAATCCTTTTATAAGAAGTGTCTTTTTTAGCAGCAAGCTCAACCGATTTAATAAGTTTATCGGTAATACCGCCGATAGCGGAAACTACAACCGCAATTTTGTCCTGTTCATGCTTCTCGCAAATAATATTTAATACTTGGTTAAAACTTTCGATTGTTCCAACCGATGTGCCGCCGAATTTTAAGATTTTCATTTTTATGTTCTCCAAAAAAGCTTCCATCTCATTTAGGGATGGAAGCGTTGTTAATTATATTTTTGCTAATGCTTGTTCAAAGTCTTCGATAATATCGTCGATGTGTTCGATGCCTGGAGAAACTCTTATTAATCCCGGTGTCGCGCCGGATTCATCGCGTTCTGTCTCGGATAATTGACTGTGCGTTGTTGATGCCGGGTGAATTACAAGTGTTTTTGCATCTCCGACATTTGCAAGCAGACTTGCAAGTTCCAAACTGTTAATAAATTTTTTGCCGGATTCCAATCCACCCTTAACTTCAAAAGTTAGTATTCCGCCGAACAATCCTTTTCTAAAAATTCTTTTTGCAGTTTCATGATCAGGATGATTCTCCAGTCCTGGATAAACAACATTTTCAACTTTCGGATGTTTTTGAAACCAGTGTGCGAGTTTCAAAGAATTTTCTCCGTGCCGTTCAATTCTAAGCGATAGCGTTTCTAATCCTTGAATAAACAAAAACGAATTGAAAGGACTTAAACTCGGTCCGTAATCGCGGAGTTGTTCAACGCGTGCACGAATAATAAACGCAATATTTCCGAAAGGACCTTTATCGCCGAAAACTTCCCAAAAATTTAATCCGTGATAGCTTGGTGATGGAGTTGTGAACACCGGGAATTTTCCGTTGCCCCAATCAAATTTTCCGGAATCTACAATTACTCCGCCAATTGATGTGCCGTGTCCGCCGATCCATTTTGTAGCGGATTCAACAACGATATCTGCGCCATAATCAATTGGTCGAATAATATAGCCGCCCGCACCGAAAGTGTTATCTACAATTAGAGGAATATTATTTGCGTGAGCGAGCTGTGCAAATTTTTCAATATCGGGAACATTTAATCCGGGGTTGCCTATTGTTTCGATATACAATGCTTTTGTCTTATCGTCAATATGTTTTGCATAATCATCGGCGTTATTGCTCTTTACAAATTTTGTAGATATGCCGAGGCGGGGGAATGAAACTTTGAATTGATTGTATGTTCCGCCGTAAAGAAAACTTGAAGAAATTATATTGTCTCCTGCTTCGGCAATTGTGGAGATTGTTAAAAATTGAGCCGCGTGTCCCGATGCAGTTGCAAGAGCCGCTGCGCCGTTTTCCAACTTTGCGATTCGTTCTTCAAATACTGCCGTCGTCGGATTCATAATTCTTGTATAAATATTCCCGAATTCTTTCAGCCCGAAAAGATTCGCGGCGTGTTCGGTATTATCAAAAACATAAGATGATGTTTGATAAATCGGAACTGCCCTGGATTTTGTAACCGCATCCGGTTGATGGCCTGCGTGAACCTGCAAAGTTTCGAAACGGTAATTTTTGTTTTGTGCGCCCATGATATATGTCCCCTTTATTTTGTACTTGTTTGGTTTGAATCTATTGTTTGAAAAATTTTTGTGAGGTGATGCTGCAAATGCCGGAGATAGTCTTCAATAACGAATTTAATTGTTATAGTATTTTCTTTTCCTATTCCGCATTGATTTGTTAATACTTCTTCGGGTAGTGAATCAAGAATATGACAGAGATGGAGATTATAGAGTGTGAAAAAATTAATTAGATGAGACCATTGTTGGGAATTGTGCTGCTGAATTTCTACCCAAAGATTTTGATTGTAAGGCGGAAAATCTGCGGCAGAATCGTATGCGGCACTTACAAACCTTTGATGATTATTCGCAGCGGAATCAATTAAATGGCCAAGTATTTCTTTCTTTGACCATTTGTCCGGCGCAGATTTGAATTCCGCATTTTCTTCAGAAATGTTTTCTAAATCGCTTCTTGCTTTTATTACTGTCTTTCTAATTTGTTCAGCAATTATTTCCATTGTTTTCTCTATTCAATTCTAATTAATAAAAAAACCCTTCATGTTTTTCACGTGAAGGGCTTATCATCTTGGAAACTTTTCAGTTCACCCGTCACGGTATGGACATAGCATAGCCATCATATGCATAATCATACACATTATTCCGTTACCGTAAATGTTTATGTTGATGTCTTGTTTCATAACTTCGTCCGTATAACAAAAAAGCCCTTCAAGTTCTCCTGAAGGGCTTTTTAATTTCTATTTGCCGGTTGTTACTCGGCGCCCTTCGTATTAAACGACATCATCATAATGCACATCATTCCCATATTCATCGAAGGATTAATTTGCCGTTTATTTAATACGAAGTTTTTCATTTTCTAATTTTTATTTAATGCGAATATAATTTGTAGATTTCCGTTTGTCAAATACTTTTTTAAATTAATTATCAAAAGAATGTATAATTATACATTAATTCATTATCGTGATTTTGCCGGAATTGTTTAGAATGCCTTTGACCGATAAAAAACCAGATATCAATATTTCAAAAATAAAAAGCATTAATTCATTGTTGATAAAGCGATTCGGGGTTCCCAAACGCCAAAATCCTTTGCCGAATCCGCTTGATTTATTAATTGCCACAATACTTTCACAGAACACAAACGACAATAATTCATATAAAGCATTCCAAAACCTTAAAGCGAGATATAAATCGTGGAAAGAATTGGTTGATGAAAAAAGATCAACAATTGAAAATGTTATCCGGGTTGCGGGATTAGCAAAACAAAAATCGGAAGCAATAAAAAATTTAATAAGTGGGTTAACTAAAAGAGGGAAGTTAAATTTGGATTTTATTAATAGTATGAATGATAAAGATGCAATTGAAAACTTGACAGGATTTAAAGGGATTGGTATTAAAACTGCAAGCTGTGTTTTACTTTTTGCGATGGATAGAAATGTTTGTCCGGTAGATACACACGTGCACCGCACAACAAATCGTATCGGCGTAGTAAACGAAAACACCCCTGATAAAACATTTTATTCACTTAATAAAAATTTTCCGGCAGGGATAGCGCATTCATTTCATACAAATTTAATACGGCTCGGAAGAGAAATATGCAAACCTGCAAACCCAAGCTGCGGCGTTTGTCCTTTGCTTAAACTTTGTGAATATGATTCGAAAAATCTTAATAAAAGTACGGTTGCGAAAAAACGGGATTTTATGTTATTGGATAATGTTGATTAATACGTTTGATGCCTATCCAGTTAATTTCCCGCATTATCACAGGAGAGAAAAATCTTGGATTTTAGAAGTGACGGTTCTATTTTCACAAAAATGATTTTTGATATCATGATAAAATACATCCATCTAAAATTGCCGGACAAAAATTATGGACTCTAAAATCTCACGTCTTCATGTTGTTGATGCGTTGCGCGGTTTTGCGATTGTATCAATTATGCTTTTACACAATATCGAACATTTTGATTTTTATTTCCTACCAACAAATCTGCCTGCGTGGATGGTTGTTGTTGATAAATGGATTTGGGACAGTTTGTTTTTCCTTTTCGGCGGGAAATCTTATGCTATATTTGCCTTATTGTTTGGATTAACATTCTTCATCCAATCCAAAAATCAAGAGAATAAAGGCAAAGATTTTAGGGGAAGATTCGCTTGGCGGTTAACACTATTGTTTGGTTTTGGATTTATCAATTCTGCATTTTATCAGGGTGATATACTTTTGATTTATGCAGTAATTGGTTTTGTATTAATTCCTGTATCAAAGCTCAGCGATAAAGTTGTTTTTGCAATTGCGATGATTCTTATGATCCAACCTTACGAATTGTATAATTTATTTTTCGCAGTTCAAAATCCAACACTGCAAATATCTGATCCTTTATCATGGTCGTATTTTGCGAAGACCGGTGAATATATAACCGGTAGTTCATTAATTGATACTTTGATTGGCAATCTTACAACCGGGAAAACCGCTGTGCTGCTTTGGAATTGGGAAAACGGACGCGTGTTCCAAACTGCATCTTTGTTCATGTTCGGAATGCTTGCCGGAAGAAAATATTTGTTCGCTGTATCGCAAGAAAATATAAAATTCTGGAAAAGAACTTTGATAATTGCTGCCCTTACATTCATTCCGTTGTTCGTAATAAAATTATATCATGTTGATTTGATTAACAGTGATGCGGTTAATCGTCCGTTTGGAATTATAATTTCTTCATGGTCCAATATGGCTTTCATGCTTGTACTGGTTTCCGGTTTTGTGATTCTTTTTCAAAACGGATTCTTTCATAAAATATTAAATATTTTTTCTTCGTTCGGAAGAATGAGTTTATCAAACTACATAATGCAGTCAATAATCGGTTCAATTATTTATTATGGATTCGGACTTGGGCTTTACGAATTTACAGGTGCGACATATTGTTTGTTAATTGGAATAGCTCTTGCAGTCGTTCAAGGATATTTCAGTGCTTGGTGGATTAAAAAACATAACCAAGGTCCGCTCGAAATTATTTGGCACAAATTAACCTGGATTGGCTCAAAATAATTTTGATACATGATTCTGGATGTAGGACGCTGTCTATTCAATTTCAAATGAATAAATGACAAGTATATCTCAAGGGGATTATTATAATATATTTATCTCCAATAAATAATAATTTCCATTCCCAAATTGAACAAATACCCCCATATCCTTGTTATGATTTGTAAATAAGAGCTAATGTTTGTTTTATTAACATTGTTCCTTATATTTAGCCAATGCAATTGAAAATCAATCCGGGAAATTAATGGCAAAAGAATACGAAATCGCAGTTTTAGGAGGCGGTCCTGGCGGATATGTTGCGGCAATACGAGCGGCACAACTTGGGTTCAAGACTATTGTAATTGATAAAGAAAATCTTGGAGGCGTTTGCTTGAACTGGGGATGCATTCCAACAAAATCACTTCTTAAAAATGCCGAACTTTTTGACCTAATGAAAAATCATTCCAGCGATTTTGGAATCAGCGTTGAAGGATTGAGTTTTGATTTTACAAAAATTATAAAACGCAGCCGCGATATTTCAGACAAGATTACTAAAAATGTAGAACTGCTGATTAAGAAAAATAAAGTGGATAGAATCCGCGGTTTCGGAAAAATCATCTCCAAGAATCAAATTGATATTTATGATAACGATGGGAAAAAAATAGATTCAATACAATCGGATAAAATTATAATTGCCACGGGTGCACGCGCAAAAACTTTTCCTTCAATACCGGTTGATAGAAAAAACATTATTACTTCTACCGAAGCAATGATTTTAGAAAAGCAGCCGAAAGATTTAATTGTAATCGGCGCGGGCGCTATAGGTGTTGAGTTCGCATATTTTTATTCTGTGCTCGGTACTAAAGTTACAATTATTGAAATGATGGAAAATATTTTACCTGTTGAGGATAAAGAAGTATCGCAGACACTTGAGAAGATTTTTAAGAAAAGAGGAATTGAAATTTTCACTTCAGCAAAAGTTGAGAAAGCCGAAATAAAAAAAGATCATGTTGTAGTATCGATTGAAAAAGATGGAAAGAAAACCGAATTGAAAGCGGAAAGAGTTTTAAACGCAATTGGAGTGACCGGAAATATTGAAGGGTTCGGCTTGGAAGAACTTGGCGTTGAAATTGAACGCGGGCATATAAAAGTTGATAAGAAAAATTATCAGACAAACATTACAAGCATATATGCTATTGGTGATGTAATAGGCGCTCCGTGGCTTGCTCATGTTGCTTCCGCTGAAGGTATTGTTTGTGTAGAAAATATAAAAGGTTTGCACACAACCCCGGTTGATTATGGAACAATTCCCGGTTGTACATATTGCCAGCCGCAAGTTGCGAGTGTCGGATTGACTGAAAAGAAAGCACGCGAACAAGGTTACGAAATCAAAATTGGTAAATTTCCTTTCATGGCAAGCGGTAAAGCTTTTGCTGCGGGCGACCGCGAAGGTTTTGTAAAAGTAATTTTCGATGCAAAATACGGCGAACTTCTCGGTGCTCATATAATTGGTTCGGAGGCGACTGAATTAATTGCCGAACTTACTCTTGCCAAATCAATGGAAGCTACATACGAAACAATTATAAAAACAATTCATGCGCATCCAACATTATCGGAATCTTTGATGGAAGCTGCGGCAAATGCTTATGGCGAATCAATCCACATCTAAAAATTTTGATTATTGCGATCTCGGCTTTATCGATTATAAAGAAGCATGGGATTTGCAAAAAGAAATTTTTACAAAACGCGTTCACGACGAAACAGACGATACTTTTTTTCTTCTTGAACATCCGAATACTTATACTCTTGGAAAAGTTGCTGAGAAAGAAAACTTAATTAGCAACGAAGATCAGTTAAAGGAATTAGGTATTAAAGTTTACGAAATAGACCGCGGCGGAGATATAACTTATCACGGTCCGGGGCAAATTGTCGGTTACCCAATTATAAAATTGAGCGATTGGAAGGAAGACACGCACGAATACCTGCGCGGACTCGAAGAAATTATTATGAATGTTTGTGCCGATTATGGTTTGAAGACCGAGCGAAATCCAAAATACACGGGTGTATGGATTGATAACAGGAAAATAGCCGCAATCGGAATTAAAGTAAGCAGATGGGTTACAATGCATGGTTTCGCTTTCAATGTAAATACTGATTTGAATTATTTCGGTGGAATTATTCCATGTGGTATCCGCGATAAAGATGTAACATCTTTAAAAAGAGAACTTGGCAGCGAAGTTGACATCAACGAAGTGAAATTAAAACTTGTAAATGAGTTTGAAAAGTTCTTCGGTTATACTTCTTTTCTTGTGAAAAATAAAACTAATTATTTGAAAGAAGCTATTAAAACTTAGCGGCATTACGTCTTTGCGAAAAATCATTTCTTGCAAAGAACGCGAAGGGAAATAAAATGACTAAAAACGGTAAAATAGATGAAGTAAATGTTGTCGAGCACAAAGGCAACGGCAGCGCACCTACAGGAAAAATAAATTCATTCGGCGGAATGACAAAAGATGAATTAATGAATGCATTGCGTCTTATGTCAATATCCCGCGCGATTGATAACAAGGTAATGAATTTAATACGGCAGGGGAAAGCGTATTTTTTGATTTCCGGCGCAGGGCACGAAGCAACACAAACTGCGTTTGGTCTCGCGATGCAAAAAGGAATTGACTGGGCTTACCCGTATTACCGCGATATGTGTTTTTCAATTACGCTCGGCAGCAAACCCGAAGATTTATTACTCGCATTTATGGCCAAAGCAGATGATCCGTTAACCGGCGGTAGACAAATGCCGTGTCATTGGTCGTCAAAAGAATTCAATATTCCAACTCAGTCAAGTCCCACGGGAACACAATTTTTACAAGCCGTTGGAACCGCTCTCGCATTGAAACGTAAAGGAATCAATGGAGTTGTTTATGTTTCTTCGGGGGAAGGTACAACTTCACAAGGTGAATTCCATGAAGCTGTAAATTGGGCGGCGCGCGAAAAACTCCCGGTAGTTTTTGTAATCCAAAATAATAAATGGGCAATCTCCGTCCCGGTCGAAAATCAAACCGGCGGCACGAACGGTTCAATTCATGAAATGATGAAAGGTTACAATAATCTTTTACGATTAGAAGTTGACGGAACGGATTTTCTTCAAACTCACGCAGTTGCTCAATCAGCTTTTAAATATGCACGCCAGGGGAAAGGACCTGTATTAATCGAAGCGCATGTGGTGCGTTTACTTTCTCATTCATCATCCGACGATCAAAAAAAATACCGTAGTAATGAATCGCTTCAGGAAGATTTAAAGAAGGATCCGATTAAATTGTTTGCGGATAAATTAATCGAGAAGGGAATTCTTACACAACTTGCATACGAGGAATTACAAAAAGAAATTAATATTCACGTTAATGAAGCTGCTGATTGGGCTTTAAAACAAAAAGATCCAGATCCAGAAACAGCAACTTTATATGTGCTTGATGAAAGCGGAAAACGCGAATCGCTTGAATATGAAAAAGGGAATACAGACGGCAAACCGGTTGTGATGGTTGATGCTGTTAATCATGCCCTCAGAGAAGAAATGGAATTGAATGATAAGATTTATGTGTTTGGCGAAGATGTTGCCGACGGAAAAGGCGGCGTGTTCACAGCAACAAAAGGATTATCCACACGATTCGGAAACGATAGAGTTTTTAATTCACCGCTTGCGGAAGCGAGCATCGAAGGTGTCGCAATCGGAATGGCGCTTGCTGGTTTGAAGCCGTGTGTAGAAATTCAATTCGGTGATTACATTTGGCCGGCATTCATGCAGTTCCGCGACGAACTGGTAATGATGCGCTACCGTTCAAATAATTTATTCGAAGCTCCGGTTGTAACGCGTGTGGCAGTGGGCGGTTATATTCACGGCGGATTGTATCACAGCCAAAACATCGAAGGGTTTTTTGCTCACATGCCGGGACTATTAATTGCTTATCCATCTAATGCAGCGGATGCAAAAGCATTATTGAAAACTGCATTGCGTTTGAACGACCCTGTTTTATTTCTCGAACACAAAGGTTTATACCGGCAAAGTTATGCAACATCGCCCGAACCGGATGCTAATTATTTATTACCTTTCGGCAAAGCAAAAATTATACGCGAAGGGAATGATTTAACTGTTGTTACTTACGGAGCTATGGTTCACGAAACAAATTTTGCGTCAAAAAAATTAGGCGAGGAAGGAATCAATATTGAGATAATTGATATACGTACAATTGCCCCTGTCGATGTTGAAACGATTTATAAATCCGTTCGTAAAACCGGTAAGGTTATTATTATTCACGAAGACACATTAACCGGTGGTTTCGGTGCAGAGATCGCAGCATTAATTACAGAAAATTGTTTTGAATCTCTCGACGGACCTGTGCGAAGAATTGCAGCAAAAGATGCACCTATTCCATTCGCATTGAAATTAGAAAGTGCTGTCTTACCTACACGTGATAAAATTTATAATGAGTTAAAAAATTTATTAAAATATTAATGTAACGCAGAATCTTACTCTGCGTTCTATTTTTGAAAGTATAGGTGACGTTTCGTCGCCGAGCATGATTTGATCAAATTGGAGATAAAATGAAAGTTGAAATAACGATGCCTAAAATGGGTGAAAGCATTACAGAGGGCACACTCATAAAGTGGCATAAGAAAAAAGGCGATCATGTCAAAAAAGATGAGATCATTTACGAAATTAGTACTGATAAAGTTGATACTGAAATCCCGAGTCCAGATGATGGAGTTTTAGTTGATGTGAAAGTTTTGGAACAAGAAACCGTTGAAGTAGGAACTGTTGTTGCCGTGATTGAAACGAATGGTGTTTCCTCTGAACAGCAAGGTAATATTGAAGAGTATAAAGAAGTAAAAAATGAAAAACCTTCAACAACTCAAGTAGGCGGGGAACTTATTGATATACCTATGCCGAAAATGGGTGAATCTGTTATGGAAGGAACAATTATTAAATGGCACAAAAAACCCGGTGATGTAATTAAACGGGACGAAATAATTTTTGAAATAAGTACTGATAAAGTTGATACAGAAATACCTTCACCTATTGATGGGGTTCTGGAAGAGATTCTTGTAAATGAGCAGGAATCGGTTGAAGTCGGAGTTGTTGTTGCCCGTATAAAATCAAGTACAGGTTTTGTTGCAGTAAAAAAGAAAGAGCAGGGTATAAAGAAAGAACAAGAAAATGAGAAAGAAGAAAAGAAACAATTAATAGAAGAAAACATTCCAAAAGAAGAATCAAATAAATTTTTCTCGCCGCTTGTTTTGAATATTGCACGGAAGGAGGGAATATCAATTTCCGAACTTGAAAAAATAAACGGTTCTGGAATCGGGGGAAGAGTAACTAAGAATGATGTACTCTCATATCTTGAAAATAAAAAATCAGGTAGGCAGCCGATTATTTCAAAAGATACAACTCAATCTCAAGAGATGAGTGTACCGAAATTTAATCCGGGTGAAAAAGTTAAAATTATTCCGATGGATAATATTCGTCAACGAATTATGTATCACATGATCAATAGCCGCGACACTTCTGTTCATGTTACAGCTGTTCTCGAAGTTGATATGAGTAAAGTTTATAATTTCATAAATCAAAAACGCAATGTCTTTTTACAAAAGGATGGAATTAAACTTACATATATGCCGTTCATTTCATACGCGGTTATAAAAGCATTAAAGGATTTTCCGTTGATGAATGCCTCTATTGACGATAAAAATATTGTGATGAAGAATTATATTAATCTTGGAATTGCCGTTGCGGTTGAACCCAACGGTTTGATTGTACCGAATATCAAAAATGCCGATGAAAAAAATATACTTGGATTAGCGAAAGCAATAACCGATCTTGGTGTGCGTTCGCGTACAAAAAAACTTACTCCCGACGATGTAATGGACGGAACATTTTCAGTTACAAATTACGGAGTATTCGGTTCTTTGTTTGGAACTCCGATAATAAATCAACCCGAAGTTGGAATACTCGGCGTTGGTGCTGTTACTAAAAAACCGGTGGTTGTTGAAAATAATGGAATAGAAAGTATAGCAATAAAACCGATGATGTATTTATCAATTAGTCACGATCACCGTTTGGTAGATGGAATGCTTGGTGGTAAATTTCTACAATCAATTAAAAATACTTTGGAAAATTTTGATACAAGTATAATATAACCGCCCCTGCCTTCGACACCCCCTCCTTAGTAAGGAGGGGGATTAAGGGGGAGGTCTAAGGATATGTAATGAAAATCAATCAGCATCAAAAAGCATTTAAGGAAGAGATTGAGCAGAATAGGGAAGAACTTGGTAAAAGGCCCGAATGGTTAAAAGTTCGTTTACCGAGCGGACAAAATTATAAAGAAGTTTATGAGTTAATGCGCAAAAGTAAATTGAACACCGTTTGCGAAGAAGCGCGCTGCCCGAATCTTGCCGAATGCTGGAATAGAAAGACTGCTACATTTATGATCCTTGGCGATACATGTACAAGATCATGCGGGTTTTGTAATGTTAAACTCGGATTGCCAAACGAGCTTGATTTGGATGAACCGCGTCGTGTTGCCGAATCTGTTGAAACTCTCGGATTAAAGCATGTTGTAATTACATCTGTAAACCGGGATGAATTAAAAGACGGCGGTGCTTCAATTTTTTCCGAATCTGTTCGTTTAATCCGCGAGAAAATGCCTGATACTACGGTTGAAATTTTAATTCCCGATTTTAAAGGTGAAGAACACGCATTCGAAATCATTTTGAAAAATCCACCGGATATTTTAAACCATAACATGGAAACAGTAAAAAGATTATACCACGGTGTTCGCCCACAAGCAAAGTATGAAAGGAGTCTTGATGTAATCCGCTGGTTCAAAGAAAAAGGATTGCGAACAAAAAGTGGAATAATGGTTGGGATCGGAGAAACACAAGAAGAAGTTTTTGAGTTGATCGATGATCTATATAATTCCGGCTGCGATATAATGACAATAGGGCAATACCTTCAACCTACAAAAAATCATCTGCCTGTACACCGCTATGTAACTTTGGATGAATTCAAATCTTATAAAGACTATGGTTTAAAAATCGGATTAAAAGCAGTTGAATCATCACCACTCGTGCGTAGTTCGTACCATGCGGATAAACATGCGGTGTTGGTTTAGAAGTTACTGTTACAATTAGAAAATAATATAATTTCTACTCGTTACTTGCACTTCATAAAAAAATAATTATTTTTGGAGAAGTATGTCGGCTTCAGGCGTCTTTCTCATAAAAAATGATTTCTTTCTCACTAATGAAAACATTTTGGGCAATCAAATATTCATATTGGATTTGGTATCCATTAATGATTGAAAATTTGACTTAAACTGCTAAAAATAAAAGAATTTTAATGTTTATTGGATTGGTTTTTGGCACGTTAGTTTCTAAGAATTAATTACTTGAAAAAGGTAAATATGAAGCAAATTCTGGTGGAAATACTTTTATCAAAAAAAATATAAACCAAATAACAAGGTTATAGCAAAACTATAACCTTTTTTATTTTCACTAACAGAGGTAGTAATGGCAAAAGTAAGAGGTGATATCCTCATCGATATCGAGAAATGCAAAGGATGTGAACTTTGCGCTGTAGCGTGTCCACAAGACTCGTTAGAGCTTTCTCGCAAGCTTAACTCAAAAGGTTACCATTATATCGTTAAGATAGAGGACAACTGCACAGGATGTACAAACTGTGCGCTTGTTTGTCCCGAAGGTATAATTAAAGTTTATCGAAAGACCGATAAAAAGAAGGAACATGTTGCAACAATTTCCAACGTATCGGGCGATATAAATGTAACGGTGGCTTCATGAAAAAAGAATTAAAATTAATGAAAGGTAACGAAGCTCTTGCCGAAGCTGTAATAAGGGCAGGCTGCGACGGATATTTTGGTTACCCCATTACTCCACAATCGGAAATTCTAGAGTATTTAACCGAACACGCTTTTAGGAAAACCGGAATGGTAGTTCTTCAAGCAGAAAGCGAAGTTGCCTCAATTAATATGATTTACGGCGCTGCGGGTACCGGTAAAAAAGTTATGACTTCTTCATCGTCACCGGGAATAAGTTTAATGCAGGAAGGAATTTCTTACATTGCTTGTGCAGAACTTCCATGCTTGCTTGTTAATGTTATGCGCGGTGGTCCGGGACTCGGCACAATCCAACCTTCGCAAGGAGATTATTTCCAAACCGTAAAAGGCGGCGGGCACGGTGATTATCGTTTGATAACTCTTGCACCTTCTACTGTGCAGGAAATGGTTGATTTTGTAAAACTCGGATTTGATCTTGCCTTTAAATACCGCAACCCAGTTATGATTCTTGCCGACGGTGCGCTCGGACAAATGATGGAAAAAGTTGAATTGTTCGAAGCGATTCCAAGAAGTAATGAAATTCCAGAGTGGGCAACAGTTGGAAAACCAAAAACTCGTGAAAGAAATATTATTACTTCTCTTCATATGGAACCCGAAAAGATGGAAG
The DNA here is from genome assembly GCA_023397505.1 of Bacteroidota bacterium. Classification (GTDB taxonomy): domain Bacteria; phylum Bacteroidota; class Ignavibacteria; order Ignavibacteriales; family Melioribacteraceae; genus JAEWUC01. Next base: position 61,037 of record JAEWUC010000002.1, read on the forward strand.
AAATTAATAACCATCTTCAAAAAAAATATAAAGAAATAGATAACAATGAAATAAGATATGAAATGATTGACTGCGATGATGCCGAAATAGTTTTAGTAGCTTTCGGGTTGGTTGCACGCATTTGTACAAAAGCCGCGCATCTTGCACGCGAAAAAGGAATTAAAGTTGGTGTATTCAGACCTATTTCATTATTCCCCTATCCATATGAACAAATATCTAAACTATCGGAAAAAGTAAAAGGTATGTTTGTAGTTGAAATGAACGCGGGTCAAATGGTTGAAGATGTTCGGCTTGCAGTTAATGGAAAAATCCCGGTAGAATTTCACGGAAGAATGGGAGGAATTGTTCCTACTCCGGAAGAAATTCTACTAAAACTTGAAGAAAAATTTTCGGGGGTAACATTATGAATGAGAAAAACTTAATAGAAGAAAAACATTACGAAGAGGTTATCGCGGAAGAAAGCATTTGCACAAATGAAAATTTGGCCTATGAAAAACCGGAAACATTAACCGATACTCAAATGCATTACTGCCCCGGCTGCGGTCATGGAGTTGCTCATCGTTTAATTGCAGAAGTAATTGATGAACTCGGAATTCAAGATAAAACAATTGGTGTTGCACCTGTCGGCTGTTCGGTTTTTGCTTATAATTATTTAAACATAGATATGACGGAAGCTGCACACGGAAGAGCATCGGCAGTTGCAACCGGAATTAAAAGAGTACTGCCGGATAAATATGTTTTTTCATATCAAGGCGACGGCGATTTGGCTGCAATTGGAACCGGCGAAACAATTCATACATGTAACCGCGGTGAAAATATTTTGATAATCTTTATTAATAACGGTATTTATGGAATGACAGGCGGACAAATGGCGCCTACAACCTTAGTCGGAATGAAATCTACAACTACACCATTCGGCAGGGAAGTATCTGTCATGGGCAATCCTTTAAAAATTACTGAGCTTATTGCGCAGCTTCCGGGGGTTTATTATTGTACTCGAACTGCTGTTAATAATCCAAATAATGTTCGCAAAGCTAAAAAGGCAATTCTAAACGGATTTAAATATCAAGAATTGAATAAAGGATTATCATTCGTTGAAATAGTTTCAAATTGTCCCTCAAATTGGAAAATGACTCCGAAAGAATCGAACAAATGGCTGGAAGAAAATATGCTTCCTTTTTATCCGCTCGGAGACCTTAAAGTACCAAGTAAAAATGGAAAGGAGGCATAACATGACGGAAGAAATTATTATTGCGGGATTTGGCGGACAGGGCGTTCTTTCGATGGGACAAATTCTTTGTTACGGCGGAGTTATTGAAGGTAAAGAGGTAAGTTGGATGCCTTCGTATGGGCCGGAAATGCGAGGCGGTACGGCTAATTGCGTAACAATATTAAGTGATCAAAAAATAAGCTCACCAATTCTAAATAAATTTGATACCGTAATAGCTCTCAATCAACCTTCGCTGGATAAATTTGAACACTCTATTAAACCAAACGGCTTACTTATTTATGAATCAAGCACAATTCTAAATCCTCCTTCACGACAAGATATTGAGATTGTTGCAGTCGAAGCTGCCAACGAAGCTGCAAAATTAAAAAATACAAGAGTGATGAACATGATTATTCTTGGCGCGTTTCTGAAAAAGAAACCGGTTATTAAAATTGAAACCGCTCTTGAAGCGTTAAAACAAGTTTTACCGGAGAGATATCATCATCTAATACCTTTGAATAAGAAAGCGTTGGAAAAAGGACTGGAACTGATTGAGTCTATAAAAATATTAGTTTAACTTATTTTAAAAATTAGGTTGTTGTAGGACTACTATAATGTTTTCGGGTTAAAGACAAAGGCACCGGAAATAATTTACTTTTACATTTTGAAGAAGTAATACCATATGAGTAGACTCAAAAAAAATATGATGAAATTTTACAACAACCTTATTCATTTCAAGAAGAAATTTGCATTCCGAAAAACAAAATTTGACTTATCAAAGAGTCAAATTTTAGAAACCGAGATTGTTGATATAGGTCACTGTTTTCATTACGTTGTTTCTTAAATTACACTTAAATTATTAATCAAATAAGCGCGTGATCAATACTTAAATGACAATTGAAAAGAGAAAATATTTGACAAGAAAGCGCGATGTCCTATTTCTGACCTTTGGTTTTAGCATACTATTAATTTTAGCTGGATTTTTGTTTTATAATTATGAAGCCGGTAGAATTAGAGATATCAAATATGAAGAACTTAAATCGATTGCTAAATTAAAAATTGATCAAATTGTTGAATGGTATCAGGATGAATTAAGTGATGCAGGAACGCTTTCTCGAAACACTGTACTTATTGCTAATATAAATAAATGGCTTGGAACTGAAAGTGAAATAGTTAAATCGGATTTGCTTTCGGAAATCTCTGCATTAAAAGAAGAACATAATTACAAAGATATTCTTCTAGTAAACCCCGACGGTAAAATAATATTCTCAATTAATTCTTTCGAAAAAAATGTAGATAAAATTCTTCTTGACGTATTAAAAAAATCGATAGTAAATAGTGAAGTTACATCTTCTGATTTGTATTTGAACAAATTGAAAAGTGAAATAGAAATTTGTTTTGTTGCGCCATTGTATAATTTGCAAAAAATTCATGCTGCTGCATTGGTTTTTATAATAGATCCCCAAAAATATCTTTACCCGTTTATACAATCTTGGCCTTCCTCAAGTAAAACAGCGGAAACACTGCTTGTCCGTAAAGAAAATAATCAAGTATTAATGTTGAACAATTTACGCCATAGAAAAAATTCTGCTTTAAGAGAACGTTTTGGGCTTGAAAATCGGAAATTACCAGCTGCTAATGCAGTGCTTGGTGTTAAAGGAATATTTGAAGGAATAGATTACCGAGGTGCTGAAGTAATTGCACATTTAAACCCGATCCACGGCACAAATTGGTTTATGGTTTCTAAAGTAGATAAAACCGAAGTACTATCGGAATTAAATTTCCGAACCGTTGTAATTGCCGGATTTGTTTTATTGCTTATTTTACTTTCGGGTTCGGGACTGGCTATGGTATACAATTCTCGTCAAAAAAATATCTATAAAGAATTATACAATACGGAAAAAGAATTATGGGAATCTCAAGAAGAATTCAAAACTACGCTTTACAGTATTGGCGACGGTGTAATAACTACAGATGTGAACGGAAGAATTAAACAGATGAACCACGAAGCGGAACGACTTACAGGATGGAGTGAAAATGAAGCTGAAGGGGTGGAACTTGAAAAAGTATTTGTAATTATTAACGAAAAAACACGTACTTCAGTTGAAAATCCAGTAAATAGAGTTTTAAAAGAGGGCATTGTTGTTGGTTTAGCTAACCATACTATTTTAATTTCCAAAGACACAAGTGAAAGACCAATTGCCGACAGCGGGGCGCCTATAAAAAATAAAGACGGCGAGATTACCGGCGTAGTTCTCGTTTTTAAGGATCAAACAAAAGAATATATTTCTCAAAGAGCATTGGAAGAAAGTGAAGCAAGATTACGTCTCGCCTTGCAATCTGCCGGGCAAAGTATTTTTGAATATGATATTACTAATAATGAATTGCGATTTACATCCGAGTATCAAAAAATACTGGGTTTTGAAAATGAAGCATTAACAGAAGATGCTACCGAATGGATTGGAAAGATTCATCCTGAGGATAGAGATATTATGCGTAAAGTTTATTTCGATTATATCGAAGATAAATTAGAAGAATTTAGCGTAGAGTTCAGACAAAAAAATATACATGGTGAATGGCTTTGGATTCTAAGCAAAGGTAAGATAATATCAAAAGACAAAAACGGCATTCCTCAAAGATTACTGGGAACTCTTATTGATATCACTGCTCTAAAAAATATAGAGAAACAGTTAATTGAAGCTAAAGAGAAAGCTGAGAATTCTGAAAAAATTAAAACCGAATTCCTTGCCCAAATGTCACATGAAATTAGAAGCCCGATAAATGTTATTCTTAGTTATGTAGATCTTATTCGCAACAATATATTCGACCAAATAAATAAAGAATTATTGCCAGGTTTTGAAAGTATTACTACTGCTGGTAAAAGAATTATTAGAACTATTGATTTGATATTAAATATGTCCGATCTTCAACTTGGAACTTATGAAGTATATAAAAAAGAATTTAATCTGAAATCTTTGATTCATAGTTTGCTAAAAGAATATGCTACAGCAGCGGCAAAAAAAAATATTCAACTTAACTTAATTGAAAAAACAAACAATACTCTACTTACAAACGACGATTATGCGGTAGGTCAAATTTTTGCAAATCTTATTGACAACGCTATTAAATACACAAATAAAGGAAGTGTTGACATTTCGATTTTAAGAGACAGCGATAAAAAATTAATTGTTTCGGTAAGCGATACCGGAATCGGCATTTCCAATGAATACATGCCTAAAATTTTTACACCATTCTCACAGGAAGAAAACGGTTATTCACGGTCATACGACGGTACCGGGCTTGGACTGGCGCTAATAAAAAAGTATTGCGAAATCATTGGCGCCAATATTACAGTTGAAAGTGAAAAAGGGAAAGGAACGAGATTCACAGTTTTCCTGGAAAGCATTGAGTAATATACTCTGCCTTGCTTTTCAACTATTAATCATAAACAATTTTCTGTATATCAAATACACTTTTCTAAAAGAAGCATTCTCTACATGTTGAGCTTCTAAATATTGGTTTAGATATATTATTACTAATTTGTAATCAAATTAAACAGTAATTCTTTCTAATAATAGAGCATGAATGAAAGAAAAATTAAGAATACTTTTGATTGATAATAATCCAAACTTTGAAGAATCACTTAAGTTTGAGCTCAAAAAGTATTACGAAATAACACTTCATAGAATAATTTCTGAAAAAGAATACCGACAAGAACTACAAGATTTCAAACCCGATATAATTCTTATTGATGCTGTTTCGGCATCAATAAATCCAATCCAAGCCAATGAACTTAGAATACAACTATCACCGCAAACTCTTTTTGTAGCTGTTGCCGATTCGTTTAATGAAGAAAACATTACGGACTATTTTAACGAAGGAATAGATGATTATATATCAAAAGATAGCATAAAACGATTGTTAACGACAGTTAAATTCGCTGCACAAAAGAAATCAATTATCGCAAAAAGAAATAAAGCCGAGAAAAAATTAAAGGACTGCGATGAACGTTACCGCCTAATCATAGAAAACAGTATCGATGCAATCCTTTATACTTTGCCTGACGGAAAAATTTTTATTGTGAATTCAGCCGTTTGCGAAATGTTTGGGATGACAAAGCATGAACTGCTTAACTCCCATATAAATGATTTGATAGATGTAAGCGAATCATCTTTGAAAACGCTATTTTCTGAAAGCAGGAAAACCGCTAAAACAAAAGGTGAAATATGTTTTGTCGGAAAAGATAAAGTAAAATTTACGGGCGAAGTATCAATATCGGTTTATACAAACGAAGAGAGTGTAGAAGAGAATTGTATAATAATAAAGAAAATTTCAAAATATGAAGATGTTGAAATAGCACTTAAACAAAGCGAAGAACATTTTCGTATTGCAATCGAAAACTCTCCCGTAATTGTTTTTAACCAGGATAAGGAATTAAGGTACACCTGGATTTATCATCCAAATCCTGGCTTTGATGTTGAAAACATAATAGGTAAAACCGATTTTGAATTGCTGCCGGATGATGATGCGAAGAAATTAACAGACATTAAAACAAAAGTGTTGAAGAGTGGCACTGTTTCAAGGGAGAGAGTAAAAACAACAGTAGAGGGGAAGGAGTTTTATTATGATTTAACTGTTGAACCTGTAAAGAATAACAACGGCGATATTACAGGCATTGCATGTGCATCTGTTGATATTACGGATCAGGTAATTGCTGAAATTGCATTGCGCGAAAGCGAATCGTTCATCAGATCAGTTATGGATAATTTACCTATCGGAATTGCGGTAAATACTGTTGACCCTTCGGTTGTTTTTCAATATATGAACGATAATTTTGCAAAGATTTACGGTACTAAAAAAAGTCTGCTTGTAAATGAAGATACTTTCTGGGAAGCAATTTACGAAGACCCTGTTTTTAGAGAAGAGATTAAAAGCAGGGTGTTGAAAGATTGTGCAAGCGGTAAACCTGAATTAATGCATTGGGAAGATGTGCCAATAATTAAGAAAGGGAAGAAAACAAGATATATAAGTGCAATGAATGTACCCGTGCCCAAAAAGAAGATAATGATTTCAATAGTTTGGGATGTTACGGATAGAAAACGTGCAGAAGATGCTTTAATATATGAACAATACCTCCTTCATATACTTATGGATTATTCACCAGATTCAATTTATTTCAAAGACAGCAAAAGCAGATTTATTAGAATAAATAAAACTCAGGCAAATTTATTTAATCTTAAGAATCCTAAAGATGCAATAGGTAAAACAGATTTCGATTTCTTTTTGAGAGAACATGCTGAAAGGGCATTCGCCGATGAGCAGAACATTATTAGAACAGGCAAACCTGTTATCAATAAAGAAGAAAAGGAAACATGGCCTAACGGAAGTGTAACCTGGGTTTCTACAAGTAAAGTGCCTTTGCGTGATAAGAATGGAAAAATTGTCGGCACATTTGGTATATCGAGAGATATAACCGAAAGAAAACAAAATGAAGAACGGTTAAAATTACTTAGCCGTGCCGTAGAACAAAGTCCGGTTGCTATTGTAGTTACTGACCGGGATGCTAAAATACTATATGTTAATTCTAGCTTTGAAACAATATCTGGTTATTCAATTAGTGAAACTATAGGGAAAAATCCAAATATTTTAAAGTCAGGATATCATTCAAACGAGTTCTATAAAAAACTTTGGGATACAATCCTTTCCGGTAAAGAATGGAAAGGAGAATTTTATAACAAAAGAAAAAACGGCGAACGGTATTGGGAAGCGGCTTTAATTTCTCCGGTTTTAAATGATGAAGGAGAATTAACACACTTCGTAGAAGCAAAGGAAGATATATCCGAAAAGAAAAAAATGCTTGAGGATTTAATTGAAGCGAAAGAAAAAGCCGAAAGATCGGATAGATTAAAATCGGAATTCCTTGCACAGATGTCGCACGAAATTAGATCACCTTTGAATGTTGTTCTTAATTTTTCCGACATGTTAAAGGCTGAAATTGGAGATAAAGCAGAATCTGAATTTTATGATTTATTCGAAGGTATTGAATCAGCTGGTAAAAGATTAATGAGAACTATTGATCTAATTCTTAATGTATCGGAAATGAAAGTAGGAACGTACCAACCAACATTTACTGAATTCCATTTAATCGCCGATGTAATAAAAAAAGTAGAACATGAGTATATAAAGTTAATAGAAAATAAAGGGCTGGAGTTTAAGTTCTATTCTGATGTACCTGATATAATTATCACGGGCGATCAATATAGCATTTACCAAATATTTGCAAATTTAATGGACAATGCTGTTAAGTATACTAAAACTGGAATTATTTCTTTAAAAATTAGTAAAACGGAAAATCCGGTAGAGATAATGGTTGAAATTGAGGATACTGGAATCGGTATGACGGAAGATTTCATGAAAATCATGTTTGAACCATTTGTACAGGAAGATCACGGTTATTCTAGAAATTTTGAAGGCAACGGTTTGGGACTCGCTCTTGTAAAAAAATACTGCGATTTAAACAGAATTAGTATTAATGTTGAATCAACAAAAAATAAGGGAACTAAATTTTCCTTAACATTTTGGGATATAAAACCATAATTTCCTATGTGTTTATTGAATACATAAGGAAAGATTTCTTGTTGTTTTATTTACTTTATCATATTACGAATTCTTCAATTTTATTTGATTACAAGAAAATATTCGTTCTTAGAACATATCTACAAGGATAATTCTACAAATTAAGACAAAGTAACGAAGCTAAGTCTTGGAAATAACTACATTCTTTTTTACTTTTGAACTCAAAATTTTTGATTAATAGGTGAAAAATGGCTTCTAATGAAGGTGTAATATTTCAGGTAATTGGACCCGTCGTAGATATTGACTTTGAGGGCGCTACCTTACCAAATATTTATAATTCGATTGAAATACCAAGGAAAAATATTGAAGGCGTTGACGAAGTGCTGATTGTTGAAGCACAGCAACATTTAGGCGAAAACCGCGTTCGTACTATTGCTATGGATTCTACTGATGGACTAGTACGTGGAATGAAAGCGATTGATACAGGCAAGCCGATTTCTGTTCCGGTAGGCCCTGAGACTTTAGGAAGATTAATTAATGTTATTGGCGACGGAATTGATGGGCTCGGTTCCGAGATTAAAACGAAGAAAAAATATACAATCCACCGTCACTCACCAAAGTTTGAAAACCTTACGACAAAACAGGAAATGTTCGAAACTGGGATTAAAGTTATCGATCTTCTTGAACCATATTCCAAAGGTGGGAAAACAGGTTTATTCGGCGGTGCGGGTGTAGGTAAAACAGTTATCATTCAGGAATTAATCCACAACATTGCAAAGCAGCACGGCGGTTATTCCGTATTCGTCGGTGTTGGTGAAAGAACAAGAGAAGGAAATGATCTCTGGCTGGAAATGAAAGAATCAGGAGTTTTGGAAAAAACTGCTTTGGTGTTCGGCCAAATGAATGAACCGCCTGGGGCCCGTTTAAGAGTTGGTTTGACTGGTTTAACAATGGCTGAATATTTTCGCGATGAAGAAGAAAGGGATGTTCTTTTATTTATAGACAACATTTTCCGTTTTACGCAAGCTGGTTCGGAAGTGTCTGCTCTTCTCGGTCGTATGCCTTCTGCAGTTGGTTACCAGCCTAACCTGGCATCGGAAATGGGCGAACTTCAAGAAAGAATTACATCAACAAGTAAAGGTTCTATTACATCTGTACAAGCTATTTATGTCCCGGCAGATGACTTAACAGACCCGGCGCCGGCTACTGCATTTTCTCATTTGGATGCTACAACAGTATTAAGCCGTCAAATTTCTGAACTAGGTATATATCCGGCAGTTGATCCTCTCGATTCAACATCAAGAATTTTACAGCCTGATATAGTTGGGCAAGAACATTATAATGTTGCACGTCAAGTTAAAGAGGTTCTTCAATCATACAAAGATTTGCAAGATATAATTAACATTCTTGGTATGGATGAACTTTCCGAGGAAGATAAAATTGTTGTACGCCGAGCAAGAAGAATTCAAAGATTCTTAAGTCAGCCGTTCTCAGTTGCTGAACAGTTTACCGGTTTTGAAGGCAGATATGTTAAGATTGAAGATACAATAAGAAGCTTTAAGGAAATACTTGAAGGCAAACATGATGATCTTCCAGAGCAGGCTTTTATGTATGTTGGTACTATTGAAGAAGCTGTTGAAAAAGCTAAGAAGTTGCAATCATGAAACAGTTAAGTGTGGAAATAATTACTCCGTCAAAGTCGGTATATAAAGGCGAAGTAAAATCAATTACATTACCGGGCACACTTGGTAACTTTCAGGTATTATTTAATCATGCGCCGCTTTTAAGTTCGCTTGAAGTCGGCAAAATTAAGATTGAAGAAACCGGCGAAAAAATTATTGAATTTGCTACCGGTGGTGGGACTGTTGAAGTAAGGAATAATAAAGTTCTCGTTTTAGCCGATAGTGTTGAAGAAATATCGAGTATTAATATTGATAGAGCAAAAGAATCCTATCAAAGAGCTAAAGGAAGATTAGCTAATAGAAACAAAGGTAATATTGATGTTGCCCGCGCGGAAGCTTCGTTACAAAGAGCTATGAATAGAATGAAATTAGCAGGGCACAATTTTTAGTACCGAGATTTTAGATAATAGTGTAGTAAAAAAAATCCCGCAATTAGCGGGATTTTTATTTTTAAAGAATAGTATTACTTAGTCTGTGCAAATCTTTTTGCAACTTCATCCCAATTAACAACATTCCACCAAGCTGAAATATAATCCGGGCGTCTATTCTGGTAATTTAGGTAATAAGCATGTTCCCAAACATCAAGACCCATAACAGGGAAACCTTTTACGTCGGCAACGTCCATTAAAGGATTATCCTGGTTAGGTGTGGATGATACAACAAGTTTACCATCGGAAACAACAAGCCACGCCCAGCCAGAACCGAAACGTGTTGCCGCCGCGGCATTGAACTGCTCTTTGAATTTATCAAACGAACCGAATGTGCCGTTAATTGCATCAGCTAAAGCACCGGATGGTTGTCCGCCTTTATTGGGTCCCATAATTTCCCAAAACATCGTGTGGTTGAAATGTCCGCCGCCGTTATTTCTAATTGCAGCCGGAAGCTTTGAAATATTCTTGAATAAATCTTCTAAAGATTTGCCTTCATTTTCTGTCCCTTCAACTGCTTTGTTTAAATTTGCTACATAAGCTGCATGGTGTTTGCCGTGATGTATTTCCATTGTTTTTGCGTCAATATGTGGTTCCAATGCGTTAAATGCATAAGTCAACGAAGGTAATTCGAATTTGCTCATTTTTATTTTACTCCTATTTATTGTTTTTATGTTTTTTGTTATCGCTTCAATTTTGCTGATACTTCCCGCGACAGTTAATAATCCAAGGGAAGTTAAAAATTTTCTTCTTTCCATAATTATATTCCAAATGATTCACCGCAGCCGCATGTTTTCACAGCGTTTGGATTATTAAAAACAAAACCCTTCCCGTTTAAACCGTCGCTAAAATCAAGAATTGTCCCGGTTAAATAAAATAAACTTTTGCCGTCAACAATTAGTTTTATCCCATCCTTTTCAATAACAGTATCGGTTTCTTTAATTTCGCCGTCAAAACCCATTTGATAAGTTAAGCCTGAACATCCGCCGCCTTTAACACCAATTCTTAAACCGGACGCTTGTGGAATATTATTCTCTTCTTTTATTCGTTTGACTTGTCTGACAGCTTTTTCAGTTATATCAATTTCATTTTGTGTTTGAATATTATCATTCATGAAAGTCCCTTTCGGTTTGTTACAAACAAAATTATTATTAAGTATAAAGAACGGAATGAATCATATTTTGATTATGACATCATGCAACCATACATTCATTCATACTTTTTACTTTTATTTACTTAACAGTAGAATCGAGAGAAAAATTCACTTTCCAGGTATTTTTTGAGGTGGGTATTAATTCGTCATTGTTTATAAGTACATTACAGAACTCAAATGCTAACTTTTCTGCTTCGGCATATTTTACTTTTTTACCCTTTTTTTCATAAAAACTTTTAATGGCATAAAGTAAGTCACGCAGAAAAATATTCGATTTGTAATGTACTTCGTATTTTTCTTTCATATAATTAAAGAAGATGCTTTTATTTGAGACTAAATCATCCAATAAATTCATTTTTACTTCCAATTATTAGTAAAACATTTTTTCTTTGTAACAAAGATCATTCATTGAGAGGTTATAAATCAAGGGAAAAGAAATTTTTAGTTTTTGAACGAAAATAGACAAGTGTTTGAAGACTAAAAAATTTTAGAAAAGAGATAGTTTTCTCCTTAATTTTTCATAATTTTACACGATTGTTTTTTCGAATTTCGTTGTTTGTAGTTAAATTATGCCCTACAAGTTACACCCGATACTTGTAACAACCCCGAAAATATAAAATACGGATGTGCATATTATTTAGCACAATGGGCAGTGAATAATAGAATATATGATGAGGTTTTGAAAAGATTTCTTAATTAATATTCATTAATCATAAAAGTAATTGGAGTTAAATATGGTTAGTAGTTTATTTTGGATGGTGCCGGCGTCATCGGTTCTTGCGCTGGCTTTCGCTTTTGTTTTCTTCAAACAAATGATGAAAGAAAGCGAAGGTACGGATAAAATGGCCAGTATTGCATCTTATGTTCGTCAAGGTGCTATGGCTTATTTAAGACAACAATACAAAGTTGTTGGAATTTTCTTTTTAGTTATTACAGGGATATTCGCAATACTTGCGTACGGATTCAATCTTCAAAATCCATGGGTCCCGTTTGCATTTATTACAGGTGGTTTTTTCTCTGGTCTCTCCGGATTTTTCGGAATGAAAACCGCAACCTACGCTTCAGCTAGAACAGCTAATGCAGCTAAAGAATCTCTTAACAAAGGTTTAAGAGTTGCTTTTAGAAGCGGTGCTGTTATGGGTTTGGTTGTTGTGGGTTTAGGTCTTCTTGACATTTCAATCTGGTTCCTAATCCTTAACGCTGTTTATCCTCAGGCTACAGATGCTCACAACCTCGTTATTGTTACAACAACAATGTTAACTTTCGGAATGGGCGCTTCAACTCAAGCTTTATTTGCGAGAGTAGGCGGCGGTATCTTTACAAAAGCTGCGGATGTTGGTGCAGATTTGGTCGGTAAAGTGGAAGCTGGAATTCCTGAAGATGATCCGCGTAACCCGGCTACTATTGCCGATAACGTTGGCGATAATGTTGGCGACGTTGCAGGCATGGGTGCAGATTTATATGAATCATATTGCGGTTCAATTCTCGCTACAGCAGCTCTAGGCGCTGCAGCTTTTCTTGATACTCCTGAACTTCAAATGAAAGCTGTTATTGCCCCAATGATTATTGCTGCAATTGGTATTGTTCTTTCGATTCTCGGTATTTATATGGTTCGTACAAAAGAAGACGCAACTCAAAAAGATTTGTTGGCTTCTCTTTCGCGCGGTATTAATTTCAGCTCGATTCTTATTGTTGTTGCTTCATATTTTGTTGTTTCATTATTGGGATTTGAAAACGCATGGGGAATTTGGGGATCGATTGTTACTGGTTTAGTTACCGGAATCATAATTGGTAAAGCAACTGAATATTATACTTCTCAATCATATAAACCAACACAAAAAATTGCTCAAAGCGCTGAAACTGGTCCGGCAACGGTTATTATCTCCGGTCTTGGTGTTGGAATGATGTCGACAGCTATACCGGTATTAACTGTTAGTGCTGGAATTATCCTTGCATTCTTATTCTCAACTGGATTTGATTTATCGAACATTAATATGGGATTGTATGGAATTGGTATTGCCGCAGTCGGTATGCTTTCTACTCTGGGTATTACTTTGGCAACCGATGCTTACGGGCCAATTGCGGATAATGCGGGCGGAAATGCTGAAATGAGCGGACTCGGCAAAGATGTTCGTAAGAAAACAGACGCTCTCGATTCTCTTGGAAATACAACAGCTGCAACAGGTAAAGGTTTTGCAATTGGATCAGCAGCTTTAACTGCGCTTGCACTTCTAGCTTCTTATGTTGAAGAAATTAAAATTGCTTTAATTCGTGCCGGTCAGCTTACGCTCGATTTAGGAAATAATGTTATAATTGATATACAGAAAGCATCTTTGACGGATATGATGAATTACTACCAGATTAATTTGATGAACCCAAGTGTTTTGGTTGGTGTTTTCATCGGTTCTATGATGGCATTTATGTTCTGCGGTTTAACAATGAATGCCGTTGGCCGTGCAGCCGGTAAAATGGTTGATGAAGTTAGAAGACAATTCAAAGAAATCCCTGGGATTCTTGAAGGTAAATCCGAACCCGATTATGCAAGCTGTGTTGCTATCTCTACTAAAGGCGCTCAATCGGAAATGGTTGTTCCTTCATTACTTGCCATTATCGCTCCTATTATTACCGGTATGGTATTCGGCGTTGCAGGAGTAATGGGATTATTAACAGGCGGACTCGGTGCTGGATTTGTTCTTGCTGTATTCATGGCTAATTCCGGCGGCGCTTGGGATAACGCTAAAAAATGGATTGAAGAAGGCAACATGGGCGGTAAAGGTTCAACAGCTCACAAAGCTGCTGTTATCGGCGATACCGTTGGCGATCCGTTCAAAGATACTTCGGGACCAAGCTTGAACATTCTTATTAAATTGATGAGCATGGTTGCTATTGTTATGGCTGGCGTTACAGTTGCTTTCCATCTTATGTAATATAGATTTTAGTATTGAGTAATTAGTATTTAGATTTTATGATTATGATGAAGAGGATTTTCCGAAAGGAGAATCCTCTTTGTGTTTTAAAATGTAATATTTCTTGTTACATTAAATCCGGAATTAGATTTTACGTTTTAGAGAACACAAATTTATCACCTGACTAAAAATATTGGTGGTAGTTGAAATGAAAGGGAAGATTTTCACAAGGTCTAAGTACTATTTGCTTTTAGTTTGGTTGATGTTCTTTTTAACATCTTGTATTTATTATGCAAAAGTACCCCGCATTAAAAATGTATTTGTAAGCAAGCAAATCTCTTCGTACAAAATTGAAAGCATTGCCGTACTGCCAATAATCCCGGATGATTCCTCAAAGATAGGCGCTTATTTCTCCACTAATTATCTTTACAACATTATTTATGATGATTATCCGGCAATTGATATTGCAAATCTTGACTGGATTCGAGAGTTTGATAATTCTATTGTTGATGAAGAAATTCAAAACCTAAAAACAATAAAGCGTTTTGATTTGAATGCCTTTGAAAACTCAAACCTTGGCAGAAACATAATTTCAGAAAAATACGATGCGATTTTGATTGGCAATATTGACAGCGTAAAATTTTCTGAAGGAATGGTATTCGGTACTGATGGCATACTCCGTGCTTGGATTACATCCTGCTCGTTTAGATATTTTCTAATTTCGATAACTGATGGAAAAGTATTGTGGGCAGCTTCGTGCCAATCCGAATCTTATAATTATATAAGTAATTATTTTTTAAAGGAATATCCTTCGGTTGAGCAAGCTATTTCAATTGGAATTGATGAAATGGTTAAGATTTTTCCGAAAGAAATATTTTTCGAAGTTGAAGAAAAGGGTGATGAATAATAAAATGTTTTCTATTTGTAATACAGTTTCATTAAGTTGGTTGTAAGATTTTTAAAATTTTTAATATGTGCTTATGCTTAAAATCCTAAAATGTGGATTAATATCATAGAATATAACCGGAAATTCGAACTGTTACTTAATATATTTACACGGGAATATTTATAAAATTTGGGGTATTTGTCATGTCGATCTGCAGACCAGTAGTTATCCTATTCGTTGTTATTTTTGTTAGCGGCTGTTCGCAATCATCATGGGTTCAAAAAGATTTATCATCTGTCAAACAACAAATCGATACTGTTAATGTGATATTTCCACAGATAGAATATGTTTGGAAAAGTACTGTTGAAACAAACAATTCAAATTTAAGTCTCGAAGTATCGAGGAATTTTGCAGAAGTATTAAGTAAGGTTATTGAAAGTGAAAGATCTTTGAGCAAACCAACTAAATTGTTGTACTTTCCTAAAAAAGTTGAAGAATGGTCGAATACTTTATCTTTGGGAAAAAGGAAAGAATATGTGCGGCTTAACAGCTTCTTTAATACAACCTCTGAAGGTAAAACAGTATTCGAATTTGGAAATGAAATGGATTCATTAATATTTACAACTAACGCAAAATATTTACTTTTTGTTACCGGGGTTGCTTTTGAAACAGATTTGGCTGTTAAACACGAAGACATTCAACAACGTGAAAGGTTTAAACTTTTTTTCGATAGCCCAATGGACTATCAAAATCAATGGAACGGTGTGCAGGTAGAAATGGCAATTGTAAATGCAATTACTCATGAAGTCGTTTGGTACAATTATAATAAAGTCGAAGATTCAAATTATAATCCGCGTAAAAAGAATGAAATTAAATCTCTTTGTTCTAAGCTTCTTGAAGGTAAATAGAGTCTGAAAAAAGTCGAAGGAAATTCATTTTCTAAAATGTGAATATGATAATGCTGGCAAAAAATTTTGTATAATTAATTATCCTTTTGGTTTTGGTGCATTATCAGTTAAGTATTTCCCAATCTTTTCTAAATTCTCTTTGGTTAAATTCTTCCCGGATTTCTTAACAATTTTTATAAATGCGTCTATTTCTACCGGTGCTCCTGGGTAGCCGATATTTGAATTTTCTGTCATTACATTTGAATCTGCAATCTTATTTCCTTTAGAATCAAGAAAAACATAGTAGGGAAGACCGGATTTTTCACCGCCGAATTCCTTCATTATTTCCCGTCCGCCTGGATTTTCAAATTCTGCAATTTTTTCTTCGCGTTCTAAAACATCTAAGTGAGCTATTATAAAATTATTTTCGAAAATCTTTTTTAATTCATCACTTGAAATTGCTTTATCAAGGCGTTTGCACCATCCGCACCAAGATGCATGAAAAATTACAAACACGTTTTTATTATCGAGTTTAGCTTGGTTAATTGCTGTTTTCAATATGCTTTCCGCTTCTTGCGGTTTTTGAGTTTGTGATAAAACCGGAATTGATAAAAATAAAACTAATACAACTATTTTTCTGAGCATGATCTCTCCGCAAAAATTTCAAATAAGTAATTTGTTTTCTTCTTACTGAATAATAAAAAAAACGACAAACTATTTTGTAATCACTTTTCTAATGAAAGACACTATGTTTGCGTTCTTACGAACAAGGTTATTATAATCCCAAAATAACAAGAGCATTTTTAGCAATGTTTACAATCGGTTCGAAATAAACACCAAATAAAAGAACCGGTACAGCGAACACTAAAACAAAAACTATATTACCTATGGAAGGTTTAATTTCGGGAGTGGATTCATTTGGTTTTGTAAGATACATGTGCTTTAATACGCGGATGTAATAGTACAGTGATACTACAGTATTCAACAACGCAATGATTGCAACAACAATCATATTTGCATCAATTAACCCGATGAAAATATAAAGCTTGCCGATAAATCCAGCGGTTGGCGGAAGTCCGGTTAACGAAACCAAAAATATAGCGAGTGAAATACTTAGGAATGGGGCAGTGTAACCAAGCCCGTTGTAATCATCAATTTCTTCAGAACCTGTTTTATTTGCAATTAACATCACGACAAGAAAAGCGCCGAGGTTCATCATCAAATAAATACCAAAATAAATTAATACGGCTATTAAACCGGTATTTGAGAAAACAAGAACTCCGAGTAATAAATACCCTGCATGCGCAATTGATGAATAAGCAAGCATTCTTTTAAGATTATTCTGCCAAAGCGCAGAGAAGTTACCGAGAGTCATTGTTAAAATAGAAATCCCAATCAACAAAGTTTTCCAATCGAATACCGGGATTAACTGCCATGCACCGTTTCCATCTACAAAAGAAACGAATGTGGTTTTAAGAAAACGAATTAATAAAGCAAAACCGGCGGCTTTTGAAGCGACTGAAAGATAAGCAGTAATTGCGATCGGTGCGCCTTCGTAAACATCGGGTGTCCAAAAGTGAAAAGGTGCGGATGAGATTTTATAACCTATTCCCGCAAAAATTAAAATCACTGCGAACGCAAGCGTTAATAAATTTATTTGTGGACCTTGAATCAGCGAATTTATAACATAAAGATTTGTACTTCCGGTCATTCCATAAACAAGTGAAATACCAAATAACATTAGTCCCGATGATGTTGCGCCGTAAATCAAATATTTTAAGGATGCTTCGCTGTTGCGGTCTCGTAGTTTTGTAAATCCCGCTAAAACATACGATGACAACGACATCAATTCCATCGAAAGATAAATTAGGATAAGATCGCTTGCGGAAATCATGAAAAACATACCGATCATCATTCCGAAAATCAAAGCGTAATACTCGCCGATACGGTCTGTTATTTTTTGAATTTCGCCGGAAGCGAATGAGAAGAATATAATTATCACAGAAGAAAGGATTATCAAACCTTTGAAATAATTTCCGAACGGGTCAATTGTTACCATACCGTAACTGCGAATTGCATCCTTTGAAGTTTGAAAAGCAAAACCGTTTAATCCTAATTGAACAAATAGGGCAACGGCGGTAGCAATAATTCCAGCTAAAGCGATAAAAGGAACAATCTTTTTATCCTTATGAAAAATCAGATCGGCTATTACTATAACTATTAAAGCAGCCGACAAAATAATTTCCGGTACAATTAAACCAAGTGATTGATATAAGTTTGTCATCTTTTTTCTGTATTTGACATCCCCTCGCCCTGAACGACGAAGTTTTAATTCCCCCTCATAAATCTTGGGGAAGGGAGGTCGTTATATTTAAAATCCCTTTGTTACAAGAGTTACAAGTGCATTAACAGATGTATTCATAACATTCAACATCGCAGAAGGATAAACGCCTAAGAAAATAACAATAACGGAAAGCGGAATAAGCATTGCGTATTCGCGTTTATCGAGATCAAGTAAGTTAGCCCATTTCTCATTTAACGGTCCAAAGAAAATTCTTTGTAACGTCCACAACATGTAAGCCGCACCGAGTAAAATGCCAAGTGTAGAAATGATAGTAATTATTCTAATTGATTCAACACTAAAAGCACCCACGAATACAAGAGCTTCGGAAATAAATCCGCTCATGCTCGGCAAACCTATTGCGGCAAAGAATGCAACAGTTACAAACCCGGTATAAACCGGCATTTGAGTCGCCAGTCCGCCGAAATCATTAATACCTCTTGTATGGGCGCGGTCGTAAACTACACCGACAATAAGGAATAACATAGCTGTTATTGTACCGTGATTAAACATTTGAAAAATTGCGCCGTTAATTCCGGTTGTTGTAAGCGAAGCCATTCCAAGTAAAACATAACCCATGTGCGAAACTGAAGAGTACGCGATCAACTTTTTAAAATCTTTTTGTGCGAGAGCTACAAGTGCGCCGTAAATAATATTTATCATACCAAACGCGGCAATCCACCACATTAATTGAATAGTAATCTCAGGGAAGATGGGATAGTTGATTCTTAAAATTCCGTAAGTACCCATTTTAAGAAGAACACCGGCAAGTATAACCGAGATTGGCGTTGGCGCTTCAACATGCGCATCAGGCAGCCATGTATGAAACGGGAACATCGGTATTTTAATTGCGAAGCCGACAAACAATGCAATGTATGCAACAAATCTCAAATTGTTAGGATTGAGTAGAGATAAAACACCATCAGGGGTTGCGTTTGCCGGATTCATCATCGCGAGTAAATTAAACGTAAAAACTTTTGTGCCGTCTGCCATCGTTTCGGTTGTACTGAAATATAAACCTATCATAACAAGAAGAATAAATATTGAGCCGAACAAAGTATAGATGAAAAACTTAATTGCTGCGTATTCTTTACGTGGTCCGCCCCAAATACCAATTAAGAAGTACATAGGCAGAAGCATCAATTCCCAAAAAATGTAGAATAAGAAAAGATCGAGAGCAACGAAAACACCCATCATGCCGGTATCGAGTAAAAGGAAGAGGGCAAAAAATCCTTTAACGGATTTTTCAATATTCCATGATGATAATGTAGCAATAAATGATATCAATGCTG
Organism: Bacteroidota bacterium; assembly: GCA_023397505.1. Taxonomy (GTDB): domain Bacteria; phylum Bacteroidota; class Ignavibacteria; order Ignavibacteriales; family Melioribacteraceae; genus JAEWUC01. The sequence continues at coordinate 80,398 of JAEWUC010000002.1, forward strand.
TTAAAAGAACCATCGGCATGCTGATGCCGTCGAGACCTAAAAAATAATCAATCTTAACAGTGCCGAGCCATGAAATGCCGGTGATATTAATCCATCTAAATTTTTCTATGAACTGAAAAGATTTTTCATCAAATACTCCCGCGGCGTTGTAATTGTAATTTGCCATTAAAACAACGGCAAGTACAACTTGAAGCGCAGTAACGGCAAGGGTTAACCATTTAACGGTTTTTGCCTGCTCTTTCGGAATGAATAAAATAGCTATCATTCCTACAACTGGGAGAAATGTTATTAACGAAAGAATCGGAAATCCAATCATGTTACAAATCCTATATTAATTTTTTGTAGGGAACGGTTTATAACCGTTCCATTTAAATACGGAAGGATTATAAATCCTTCCCTACAATATCATTCGCTATTTCAAAACGGTTTAAAGAAAAACAATAAAATAATAATCGAGAAAACAACAAACACAATATATGTTTGAACCTTACCTGTTTGTAATTTCTTAAATGAAAGACCAATAAATCCGCTAACGAACGCAGTAAGATTTACAAGTCCGTCAACAATATTTGCATCGAACCATCCGTTGACGGCAGAGAATTTTTTTGTAATCCATGCGGAACCGTTTACAGCGCCGTCAACAATATGAGCATCGAACCAGAAAAGAATTTTCCCCAATCCGAGCGTACCGGAAACAGCTGTTTTATCGTATGCCTCATCGATGTACCATTTATTCAGCGAGCCGTTGTACAACAATTTAATTTTACCGGCAAGTTTTTCAACATCAACTTTTTTCCATTGATAAAAAACGAACGCAATTAAAATTCCTAATCCCGCAACGAATAACGAAGTAAACATTGCCGGGTAATGCGCCCAATGCATCGTTTCAGTATAAAGAGGAGAGTGAACAATTTCTCCGTGGACTTCGTGATGGCCCTGAGCGGATTCGGTCATGAAATCAAATCTTGTATTATCCGGTACAACTTGAGCGGGAGTTTTTACCCAACTTCCTAAAAACCATCCTGCATCCGGCGCGATTGGATTGGGAGTATAAAAAATAAAAAGCGATAACGTCGCTAAAACAACGAGCGGCGCAATCATAACTTTAGGCGATTCATGTGCGTGATCAAATTTATGTTGGTTGCGCGGTTCGCCGTGAAAAGTTAAAATAACTAATCTAAACATGTAAAACGCAGTCATGCCTGCAACTAAAAATCCAATTGAGGGAATCAACCAATGCCCTGTAAGTTTTCCGAATGCGAGTGTGCCCGCTAAAATTCCGTCTTTACTTAAAAATCCCGAGAACAGAGGTACACCTGAAATTGCCAAAGTAGAAATCAAGAATGTTAAATAAGTAACCGGCATTTTCTTTTTGAGTCCGCCCATGTTGCGTATATCTTGTTCGTGGTGCATTGCATGAATCACAGAACCGGAACCAAGAAACAAACATGCTTTAAAAAACGCGTGAGTAACGAGATGGAAAAAAGCGAATGCAAAAGCACCGACTCCGAGAGACATAACCATGTAACCTAATTGCGATACGGTTGAGTAAGCTAAAACTTTTTTGATATCGTTTTGAGTTAGTGCAATTGTTGCTGCAATTAATGAAGTAAATGCACCGACTACTGCAATTACAAGCATAGCATCCGCAGTGAGCATTACAAAAATTCTCGTAACCAAGTAAACGCCGGCGGCAACCATCGTAGCTGCATGTATTAATGCGCTTACGGGTGTTGGACCTTCCATAGCATCCGGCAGCCACACATGAAGAGGGAATTGAGCCGACTTTCCAACTGCACCCATAAAAATTAAAATACCTGCTGCAGTAAGCCATGTAGAGCTTCCGAAAGGTAAATTGCCGGCAGCAATCTGTGCAAAAATTGTATCGAATGTAAATGTTTGATAGTTAGTGAATAATATTAATATTCCTATAAACATTCCAATATCACCGATGCGGTTAACAATAAATGCTTTCTTGCCTGCATCCGATGCGGACTTTTTTTCGAACCAGAAACCGATCAACAAGTAAGATGAAACGCCTACAAGCTCCCAAAATATGTACATCATTAAAATGTTGTGTGTAAGTACAATACCGAGCATCGAGAAGGTGAACAGACCAAGATAAGAAAAATAACGTGTATAGCGTTTATCGCCGTGCATGTATGCAATTGAATAAATATGTACAAGCATGCTTATTAAGTTAACTACGAATAACATAAGTACAGTAATGTTATCAATCTTAATTCCAAGTTCGATATTGACTGAAGAGCTAAAAGGCGCATTACTTATTGTTATCCAATTGAAAGCAGCTATTATATTCTTTTCACTAAAAAAGGCGAGCTTGGCGTACATTACCACAAGCGAAAGAATAAATGTAAGTGAGATTATTCCCACTTCAAACAAATACAGTCTATTAAATCTTTTGCCCAAAAGAACAACAACCGCAAAACCCAGCAGCGGGAGAAAGAGAATTGCAACGGACAGATTAATTAGTAAACTTTCGCTCATGACCTATTCTTTTAATTTATCTATTTCGTCAATGTTGACGTTTGTAAATGTTTTGTAAATATTTAATACAATCGCAAGCGCGATTGCTGCTTCGGCGGCTGCAAGTACGATTACGAAAAGCGCTATCATTTGTCCGCCGTAACCGAAGTTGCCGTATTTTGAAAAGGCAACAAAATTAATATTAGCCGCATTAAGGACTAACTCAATTCCCATTAAAACCATTACAGCGTTTTTACGCGTAACAATACCGTAAATCCCGAGTGAAAAAAGTATTGCACTAACAATTAAAAAATGTGTTAAACCTACTTCGAACATTTTTTATTTCCTTAATTTCAACCTTCCTTTGTCTCCCTAATCTTATTTAAGGAAAGGGGGAATCAAAGGGGTTGGTTTATTCTTTGTCTCTTCTCGCAATTGAAGCTGCGCCTATTAATGCTATCAGCAATAAAATACCGAGCAATTCAAAAATTAAAACATAATTAGTGATTAAAAGATTGCCCAACGATTTTGTTGTGGTTAATGGTACTGGCCCCGGTTCGGATTTCCAATTTGTCCAAATCATTATAGCAATCAGCGCACCCGAAAAAATTGCAACGCCGATTGATGCCGGAAGCAAATGTACTGTTCCAGTCCTAATCTCAACGTTGGTAATTTTATTAGTAAGCATAACGCCGAAGATTAATAAAATTAATATGCCGCCTACATAAACCATAATTTGAACAATCGCCAAAAAATCGGCTGCTAGCAAAACATAAATTCCCGCAACACCGAAAAATGTTAATAATAAAAAGAACGCTGAGTGAATCACATTCTTTGTTGTTACAACGAACGCCGCTGAAACAATTGTAATAACGGCAAACAGATAAAATATGATATTATAAAAATCCATTTTGTATCTTCAAATTACTATTCAATTAGATTCCGGTTGAGCCGGTGAATCCGGTTTTGGTTTTGCAGCTACGGCCGCTTTTTGTGCTTCTTTTTCCGCCTGGAATTTCTCAAAATTTATTTTCTTCTGCGAAACTTCATCTTCATTTAAAGTTGAAAACTTGTACAACAAATTTTCTCTTTCAAATTCTGAAAACTCATAAACATCAGTCATATAAATACATTCGGTCGGGCATGGGAATACGCACAATTGGCAATAGCAGCATTTTGCAAAATCAATAGTAAAGTTTGTAACCCAAAGAGCTTTCTTTTTTCCGTTTGATGTTATGCCGAGATCCTCGCCGGGAACTGATTTAACAGTTTCAATATCAATACAGCTTACAGGACATGCACGCGAACATTGATCGCAGCCGATGCAGTCGTCGATGTTCACAAATAACCTGTTGCGGACACGTTCGGGCATTTTAGCTTTTACATCCGGATATTGAATTGTAACCGCCGGAGTGAAAAGATGTTTAAACGTAATTTTCATCCCGACAAGTACAGTCCATAATCCTTGCCATGTATTTCTTAAATATTGTTTCATAATTTTTTGTATGCCAACATTTTGTAAATGCTTTGGCAATTTTATAATAAACTTATAATTCCGATTACAATTAAATTTACAAAAGCATAGGGAATTAAATACTTCCAGCATAAACTCATTAATTGATCAACACGTAATCTCGGCAAAGTCCATCTTAACCACATTTGAACAAAAATAAAGAACCATCCTTTAGCCAAAAACCAAAAGCCCTGTTCGTAAGGAATGAGCCATTGAGCACCAATTGAATTTCCAAGATACCCGATAGGGGACTGGTAACCGCCGAAAAATAAAACGGCAATAATAGCCGAAACTGCAAACATATTTGCGTACTCAGAAAGCATAAACATTGCGTATTTCATTCCGCAATATTCTGTAAAATAACCTGCAACAAGTTCTGACTCTGCTTCGGGAATATCGAAAGGCGTTCTATTTGTTTCGGCAAGTGTGCTTAAAAATATAATTATAAATCCTGCAATCATAAACGGGATTAATAAAATCTGTGAAAGTCCTGAACCTAATCCACCGAGAATATTCCAATTCCAAAAACTGGAAGTCTGAATCGCACTAATTTTATCCAAACTCATTGTACCGCTAAGCATAACCATTGAAAGAACAACGAGCGCGGTTGGTATTTCGTAACTAACAATTTGGGCAGCCGAACGCATCGCGCCGAGTAAAGAATATTTGTTATTCGATGACCAGCCGGCCATTAAAATTGCGGGAACAACTAAACCTGAAATAGCAATTATATAAAAAATTCCTACTTCTACTTCCGACCCGATTAACTGGCTTGAAAAGGGAAGAACTGCGTAAGCAGCGAACGACCCGGTAAAAATTAATACCGGCGCAATGTTATAAAGTACCTTATCAAAATCCTTTGATTTAATATCTTCCTTTTGAAGCAGTTTTATAAAATCTGCAATTAATTGAAGAGTGCCGTGCCAGCCGGTGCGCATAGGTCCTAATCTATCCTGCATATGGGCAGAAACTTTTCTTTCGAGATAAACGCCAATTAATACTACGAGCAGAACATTCACCAACGGAAAAACCGCCACAATCAGCGAGGATAAAATTTCACTTCCTGTTAAATCAAAAAAATATTGATACATTATCTATCCACTTCTCCCAATACAATATCAATACTTCCGAGAATTGCTACAACGTCCGAGACTAAATATCCTTTGCACAATTCTCCGAGGATTTCGAGGTTGACGAATGAAGGCGCACGAACTTTAACGCGGAAAGGATTCGTGTTGCCGTCGCTAATTATAAAATAACCGAGTTCGCCGCGGGGATTTTCAACGCGGGCATATGCAGTACCCTTTGGCGGTTTAATTCTTTTTGGAATTGCAGATTGAACATCGCCTTCCGGAATTTGATCGATAGCTTGTTCAATAATTCTTAAACTTTGTTCCATCTCGCGTACGCGCACGTAATACCTATCCCAGCAATCGCCGACAGTTCCTTGCAAACCTTGTCCAACAGGAATATCAAAATCAAATCTATCATAAATTGAGTACGGATCATCTTTTCTAATGTCGAATTTAATACCGCTTCCGCGAAGCGTTGGGCCGGAAGCGCCGAAGTTGATAGCGGTATCGAGAGGAAGTACGCCGATGTTTGCAGTTCGTTCTATAAAAATTTTATTGTAGCTGAGAAGATTATCAAGTTCAATGATGTTTGGTTTCAGATAATTTACAAACTCTTTTGTCTTTCTTACAAAATCTGGATGGATGTCGTGCGAAAGTCCGCCGATCCAAATATAATTGTATAACATTCTCGCTCCGCAAGTCTCTTCGATAATGCTGAGAATATGTTCGCGGTCGCGGAATAAATATAGGAACGGAGTGAGTGCGCCAATATCAGCGCCGTTCGAACCAAGCGCAACCTGGTGCGATGCAATTCGTTGAAGTTCAGCCATTATCACGCGAATGTATTGAACGCGTTCGGGTACTTCAATTCCCAAAAGTTTTTCGACTGTAATTGCATAACCGAGATTATTACCGATTGATGCAAGGTAATCAAGTCGGTCCGTGTAGGGAACTACTTGGTTATACTGCATAGATTCGGCATGTTTTTCAAAACAACGATGAAGATAGCCGAGATGCGGTTTTACATTTAAAACTAACTCGCCTTCTAATTCAAGTTCGAGCCGTAACACTCCGTGCGTTGACGGGTGCTGCGGGCCCATATTTAACACCATTGATTCGGTTTTTAGCGACATATCAGCAACTTTTGTATCTCACAAATTTTTTCACAGCTTTCTTTTAATTCTATTTCGTTAATGTAATTAATATCATGCGAAAGAATTAATTGTGTATCCAATTCGCATGATGACGAATAAGAAATTTCCAAAAATCTTATGAATTCTTTATTTGAAGAATGTCCTGACCCTTCAGCGATATTTGATGAAACAGAAATAACAGCTCTTCTCATCTGAAGAATCAATCCATAAGTTTCAGATTTTGGAAACCTATACGTCAAATTGTAAATGAACTTCACCAGTTCCCTGGCTTTTTGCCAAACTTTTAATTCTTTGTAATTATGCATTGAGCTACCAAATAGTCTCAAGACTTAGTACTAACTACTCAATACTAATACGGTACTTTCATCCCGTGATAAAATTCCGGGTTTTGATAATCTTTTCGTAACGGGTGACAGCTTATTTTATCATTATGTTCATCCCAATCATAAGGCATTAAAATTCTAATAAGATTCGGATGATTTAAAAAAATAATTCCTACAAGATCAAACGCTTCTCGTTCGTGCCAATCTGCTGTTTTCCAAACGTTTTCAACAGATTCAACTTTAGGATCCTCACGGAGTGTCGAAACCTTTAAAGTAATTTTGTGTTTCAGATAAACAGAATGCAAATTATAATAAACGCTGAGAGTTCCGCCTTGAATAATATCAACACCATTTTCATCTTTTACTTTTGTACCGTTTGCATCGTCAACGCCGGAAAGGCACATTAAACTATCGAACTTCAATTCTTCGTTATCTCTTAAAAATGTGCCAACTTTATGAATTTGCAGCGGATCAACAGAGATGATCGGTTCTGTCGGTGTTTCTTTATCGATTGCAATAATAGCATCGCCGAACTGAGATTTTAATATTTCAAAAATTTCTTCTGGATTTTTCATGCCGATTTTTTTCTCAACGATTCTTTACGGATTTTTTCTTGAAGTTTGAGAAGTCCCTCTAATAAAGCTTCGGGACGGGGCGGGCAACCGGGAACATAAACATCAACAGGAATAACACGGTCTATACCTTTGAGAACGTGATAACCGTGTTCCCAATATGGTCCTCCGCAGTTTGCGCAACTTCCCATAGAGATAATGTATTTGGGATCAGGCATTTGTTCGTATAATCTTTTAATACGCGTTGCCATTTTTAAAGTAACGGTACCGGAAATAATAATTGCATCGGCTTGACGGGGAGTGTTGCGCGGTATAACACCAAAGCGGTCGAAATCGTAGTGGGACATTGATGTAGCCATCATTTCAATTGCACAGCATGCAAGTCCGAAACCAAGCTGCCAAATTGAAGAAAGCCGAGCCCAATTTAAAAGATCATCAACCTTGGTAATAACAATATTGTCGTCAGAAAATTCTTTATCTAATAAACCCATTTTCTATCTTCAATAAATTGAAAACTGTCGAATACAATCTCAAGAAAACTATTTGTTGTCAGTTTCTGCAAGATTCTTATTTAATAAATCTTCTAATACAGGTGTTTTTGGCTGAGGGCGTGCCCATTCCAGATCACCTTTGCGCCATTCGTAAGCCATGCCTAAACCTAAAACCAGTAGGAAAATTAATCCGGCAACAAAACCGTAAACTCCGAATTCTTGATAAACCATTGCCCACGGGAATAAAAGAACAACCTCAACATCAAAGATTAAAAAGATTAGGGCAACAACATAAAAGCGGATATTAAACTTAATCCATGGAGAACCTTCGGGATTTTCACCGCATTCATAAATTTTTTCTTTCTCGAACGACGGCCGGTTTGGGCGGATTAGCTTATTAATAAATAATGTAATAGTTACGAAAACTATCGCAAGTATAAAAAAGATTAGGATTTTTCCGAATTCAGTAAGCATAGCCTTTCAATAACGTTGAGCGAAAAATAGTATAACCGAGATTGTATGTCAAGAAATCTTATTTAAGTTTTTCGAAAAGGATTTTTTTTCAGTTTTTATTTAGTATAACAGGGAAAAAACACATTGTTTTAAAATTATTATATTGTTGTTGTTAAATATTGTAAGATTACTACGGGGCTGAAATGAAGGGACATTTTTATTCTTTCCTTTACTTGATGATATTATTTGCAAAATTAAATGCTCAGGTTTTAGACTCAAAATGGTTAAAAGTGGTTGAACTTGCCGATCAATCGGTATTTCTAGATTCAACAAATATTAAACAAGTAAACAATCAAATTACAATTGTAAGTTTAACACAATTCAATCATCCCCAATATATCACTGCTTATAAAAAGGAAGCCGGTTCTATAAAATCTCAAGTACTTCTCAATATCAGCACAAGAAAGTATATTTTGCTCGGAAGTTTGTATTATGATAATCAATTAAGAATAATTGGCGAAACATCTCTGCCCGGTTTTTCATTGGGGAACGAAGCGTTTGCAATTTCTGTTGATTCAAATAAAACGATAAAAGCTTTATATCAAAAGTCTATTTCATTGCTTGGAATTGATACATCTAAATATGTTGCTCAAGAATCAACAAGTAAGGAAGAAAGACTGCGCTCATTAATTGATAATTCAGGTAATGTAATTTCTAATCCGCAAACAGAAATCAATCAGAATGTGGATGCTGCCGAAAAAGATAAAGTTAATAAGAATCAAAGTGCAGATAAAAACCTTACAGCAAAAAAGAATAACGATAGTAATTATGGCTATGATTTAAGTTCTGAAAAAAATGTTCGGAGCATGATTTTCTCAGATGGACAAAAATATTGCTTTCAAGTTTCATCTTGGAGACAAAAAGTGCAAGCCGAAAGAGAAATTGAAAGATTAAAAAGAAATGGTGAACAAGCATTTTTGGTTGAAGCAAATGTTCCTTCAAAAGGCGGAAAGTGGTATAGAGTTAGAATTGGTTACTTCAATTCCTTAGAGGAAATCGAAAACTATTTAAGGAAAAGATAGATCATAATTGAGAATTATTATTTTTTATGTTAAAAGTGATAACATAATATCAAGAAAGAAGTTAACATGAAAAGCATAAATAAAAGAATTTCATTTATTATAATTATTTCAGCTTTATTCTTATTTGATAATTGCACTGCACAACAAAAAAAAACTAAACAAGAAAATGATGTGAAAGGTAAGAACATGCAGGAAGTAAATAAAAAAAACATCGATGAATGGAAAAAGGAATTAACACCGGAGCAATATCATATTTTAAGAGAAAAAGGAACTGAAAGACCGTTTACCGGGAAGTATTGGAATTTTGATGAAGATGGTTTTTATCATTGTGCCGCTTGTGGAGCAATACTTTTTGATTCTGATACAAAGTTTGATGCCGGATGCGGTTGGCCGAGTTTCAGTGATGTTGTTAACAATAAAAATATCATTACGAAAGAAGATCATTCTTTGGGAATGAGTCGCATCGAAGTTATGTGTGCGAATTGTGAAGGTCATTTAGGGCACGTTTTTAACGACGGACCAAATCCAACCGGACTAAGATATTGTATTAATTCTGCATCGATTGAATTCGAAAAAAATAAGAAATGAATTTCTGAAAATATTTTTTTAGAAATTTTTGCTGATTGGATTTAAAAGAATTAGAGTTGCGAAACTTTTACAATACTGAAAACTAATATTGCAACTCCAACCCATTGAATCATGCTTAGAATATTCTCATGTATTAGATAATCAAGTATTACAGCTGTTAAAGGAAATGCAAGTTCACAAATAGTTGCAACAGAAGCCGAAATATTTTTCAAACCATAATAGTAAAGAAATATTGCAGCACCGCCGGTTGTAAAAGCTATAATTAAAAATACTCCCCATTGAATGGCGGTTACATTTGCTATCGATCCGAACTCGCCGAATGAAGCAACAAGTAGAATCATAATTATAGTTGAGAATAAAAACCTTAAATACGTCCCAAATTCATAGCCGATATTTTTCAGCCCTATTTTGCTGAACACGGTGGATGAGCTAAAACTTATAGCCGCAATTAATGATAGCGCAACGGCAACAGTGGTTTTATCTCCGGCTGAAAAATTTGGAAATGACAAGCCGAAAGTCATTAAGTACGCACCGATTATAGCTATTGATGCCCAAAGAAAAAATATTTTTGGAAGTCTTTCTTTTAATAATAATGCGGCGAGGGCTAATGCAAAAACCGGTTGAAGTTTTTGTATTAGAATTACAACCGATAAATTAACATAGTTTACAAAGAATAATGCTTTCGTAATTGCCATTGTTCCGATTGCACCTCCGAACAACGCAACACCTCCGAATGCAAGCCATTCCTTTCTTGAAAGCGATTTAATCTTATTAATATTTTTATATAAAAAAGGTGTTAGAAAAAATGCCACAATTGCACTTTCAATTAAAACAACAACTGTTACAGGTAAACTATACAAAGCCGGACGCAAAACAATGCCGTCAATTCCCCAAAGAGATGCGGCAATAATAACAAACAACGGCGCAAATTTTTTCATATTAAAATTCTTTCAATAGTTTTATTCAATAATGTTCATACTTTTAAAATGAAATCTATACAACATACTCGTTCCAATAATTACTAGACCTACAGTTAATCCAATCCAAACACCGACAACGCCCATGTTAAAATAAAATCCAAGCATCCAAGCAACCGGGATTGCGAAAATCCAATAAGAAAAGATTGATACTATTAGGGGAATTTTTACATCAGTCAAACCGCGTAAAGCGCCGATACTTGATGCTTGAAGTCCATCGAATAATTGAAAGGCAGCAGCTAGAAGTAAAAGTGAACCAGCATAAGATATTACTTCTGCATCACTATTGTAATAACCCGGTAAGATATTTTTCATGATAATTATTATAGTTGCGAATATCAGCATCAGCGTTGCAGCCATACCGATTGCAGTAAAACCGGATAATCTTATTTGCCGTACATCTTTTTTACCTAATGCATAACCGACTCGTATTGTTCCGGCTGAAGATATTCCGAGCATAATCATGTAAGTTAACGAAGCTATATTTAAAGCAATCTGATGTGCTGCTTGTTGTTTGCTGCCGATCCATCCGACCATTATTGTTGCAAAAGTAAAACATGCAACTTCCAAAAAATATTGGAATCCACTCGGCACACCGATACGAATTAATTTTTTTATCAATACAAAATCTATCGGCTTAAATTTTAACGCCGGTTTAAATACAGAAACTTTTTTATAGTTAATTGTAAAATACATTAATGATAGAGCCATCATCCATCTTGTAGTAGTAGTTGCAATTCCGGCGCCGAACAATCCCATTGCCGGGATGCCGAAATTTCCATAAATAAAAATCCAGTTTAGGAATGCATTTAAAACATTTGCAAGCAAAGCTACAACCATCGGCGCATTCGGCATTTCCAATCCTTCAAGAAATTGCCTGTAGGTTTGAAAAATCAAAAAGGGTATTATTGAAGCGATCAAAACCTGCATGTAAGGAATAGCTTGCTTTGTAACTTCTGCAGACTGATTCATATAAGGAATCATTAATGAAATCGAATAGATCCCGATAATCAGAAAAAAAGAAAATGCTAAATTAACAAGCAACGACTGGTTTAAAGTTTTTCCGCAATCTTCATTTTTCCCTGCACCTTTAGCTATTGCAATTAAAGGTGTCGCTGCTACAGATAGTCCGATTCCCAGTACAATTACAAGAAAAAATAAACCGTTTACAAGCGCAGATGCGGCCAATGACTCATACCCAACTTTGCCGACCATGATGCTGTCAACCACTCCCATCATAATGTGGCCGAGCTGTCCGAACGATATTGGCAATGCAAGTTTGAATGTTTCTTTAATATGTGTGCGTAAATTCATTTACTAATATCCATTATCCAAAATCAAGTATCGCGTATCATGAATTAATAGAAACCTTTGAAAAATATCGTTTGTCATTTCGACCGAAGGGAGAAATCTTTAATTATGATAAGATTTCTCAGTTGCTCCCGCTTCGACTCGAGATATAATCGAGGCTAGTCGCTCCTTCGAAATGACATTTTTGAATTTTTCAGAAGTCTCTAGTATTGAGATAAAAGAATTAAAAATTTTATCTTGAATAAACAAAATTACTAAATTGCTTTTAAAGCTATCGGAAAAATTATAGATGATTAAATCATTTATCGAAAAAGTATTGGAAAAGTTCGGAAATAGAATTCTGCACTTCTCATCACTCTCATTCTTATCAATATTGTTTGTAATAAAATCTTTAGAAAATAGTTTTATACAAGACGATGCATTCACATCTTTGCGATATGTTAAAAATTTTGTTGAAGGGAACGGACTTGTCTTCAATATCGGCGAATTGGTGGAAGGATATACAAATTTCCTTTGGGTAATGATGCTCAGTGGATTTTATTTATTAGAGAAAAACGGTGTTTGGAATTTTGATCTTGAAACTACCGCACAAATTCTATCAACAGTTTCTGGAATTGTGATTATTTGGATTACATACTTTTTATTCAGGCAATTCATTAAAGATGAATCCGAATCGTTATTGAAAAATCTTGCATCTCTTCTCCCGTCATTTTTGATAGCTGTTTCCGGACCAATGATTTACTGGAGCGTGAGCGGTATGGAAACCTCACTTTTTATTTCTCTTACACTTTTATCTTTTTTGTTTTATATAAAAAATCTAAAGAATATACATCTCGGATTCGGATTTATAATTATAAGCTTCTTGAACTCTTTACTCCGACCTGAAGGACTAATCTTTTTCGGATTGATTGTATTTCACAAGTTTTTATGTAGTATTTACAATTCTGAAGAAAGCAATTTGATGAAACGCGCATTTAACTTTTTTAATAAGAAGATTATTTATGAACTTGCACTTTTCACAATTCTTGCCGGAGTTTATTTAGCATTTCGTTATTCGTATTACGGATATTTTTTGCCTAATACTTTTTATGCAAAAACAGATTTTTCAATTGAGTTTCTGCAAAGAGGAATTAGATATTTTATTGATTTCTCAAAAACAAATTTGCTGTTCGGAGTACTTCTAGTTTTTCCATTTACAATACTTCTTTATAAAGATATGAAGAAAAAAGTATCATTTTACTTTTATATGATCTTCATCTGGATTGTTCTTGTAATTTTTATCGGCGGAGATATTCTGCCGGTTCACCGCTTCTTTCTTCCGGTTCTTCCGCTAATATTTATTTTAAATATTGCCGCCATGAATTTTTTAATAGATTTAATCAAGAAAACTTTTTTGAAAAATTTATCTATGACAATGTTAGTATTTGTAACTATCCTATATGGATTATGGAATTACAATTTCCAGCTATCGTCTATACAAAATTATAGATCCTACGAAATTGGACTTGTAAAAAAGATGAAGATTTATGCGCGCTGGATAAATGAGCAAAGTAATATTACGATTGAAAATGAGAGCAATAATAAGAACATGAAAAAGAGAATTGATGATGATAACAATTATAAAATATCCGTTGCAATGTCAACTATCGGCGCATTTTCTTTTTATTCCGATGCTCAAGTAATTGATATTGTTGGTTTAACGGATGAATATATTGCCCACAATCCCAAAGAGGTTGAAGGAATAAACGATGAACTACCGGTTTTGTGGAAGGAGAGACGATACAATGCGGAATATGTTTTTTCGCGAAAACCGGATTATATTATTTTTCCCGCAGGTGCAAAACCGAGCGCTTTTGCAGAGTGCGCTTTGTTTGTTCAAAACGATTTTCGTAAAAAATATTATGCGCAATTAGTTTATTCGCGGGAACTCAACCAGCTTCTTCCAATATTCTCCCGCCGAAATGAAAATGATCAAAAACTTACCTCGCGTTACCGGAGGCAAGGCGGGAAAGAATATGAACAAGATCAAGAGCATGAGCAAGAAAAAATAAAAGAGCAAAATTGCGAAGTAAGGTTTGTAAAACATTATATAAACGCTGTCAATCTTTTTCTCAATATGACAGAAAATAGAAATTATTCATTACTGAAAGAAATTATATCTGAGTGTGATTCGGTTATTCAATATTGCCCGGATAGAATTGGTGATGCCGAGACAATCAAAGGTTATGCTTTATATCATTCCGGTAATCATAACCGGTCAAAATTCTTTTTTGAAAATTCTATAAAACATGATTCTCTTAATATGATCTCGCGGTATTATCTAAAGAATATTTATTTCTTGGAAAAAGATACAACCTTGGCAATGAATCAATTACGATATCTTCAAAAATATTCTTCCGGAATTTTTCAAATGTTTTAATAACTTTTGCTTAAATAGAACATTAACATTAACTTTCGAACAAAAAGGAATACCAAATGGGAAACCTCGGCGCAACGGAAATTATACTGATAGTTTTAGTGCTTATTCTTCTTTTCGGCGGTAAAAAAATCCCTGAGTTGATGAAAGGATTAGGGCAGGGTATTCGTTCATTCAAAAAATCCGTTAATGAAGAAGACACGGATAAAAAAGATAAAGAATAAAAATTTACTCGCAGTTGTACTTCACACCGATTGACGAAATTAAAACAGCATATTATTTTTGCACAGTAAATTTTCTGCTTTTGTTAAACTATAATTAAATCCGGAGGAAAATATGAGCGATAAAAACGCTAAGAAATATGAATTTAAGGCAGAAGTTAAAAAGCTACTCGACATTCTTGTCCACTCATTATATACTAGCCGCGAAATATTTTTACGCGAATTGATTTCAAATGCATCGGACGCGCTTGACAAAATTCGTTTTGAAACCACACGCGGAACGGAAGTCTGCGATAAAGATTTACCTCTCGAAATTAAAATTGAGTTTGATGAGAAGAAAAAGTTGTTAACTATTTCAGATACCGGAATAGGAATGACACGCGACGAAATTGTTGCAAACATCGGTACAATTGCAAAATCCGGCACGGAAGAATTTCTAAAAGTTATTTCCGAAGCCAAGGGCGATACATCAAATATTATTGGAAAATTCGGCGTTGGTTTTTATTCCGTTTTTATGGTTGCAAAAGAAGTAATTATAAAAACAAAATCATTTAAAGAAAACGAACCGGCAATCGAATGGCGCTCGGATGGAACGGGCGATTTCGAAATATTTGAGTTAGATGAAAAATTAAAACGCGGAACAACAATTGAAATTCATCTTAAAGACGATGCGGCGGAGTTCACCGAAAAATGGAAACTTGAAAGCGCGATTAAAAAACATTCTAATTTTATAACATTCCCAATATACCTCGGCGCGGATAAGATAAATACTGTAACAGCAATTTGGCGCGAACCGAAAAGTTCGGTTAAAAAAGAACAGTACAACGAGTTCTATAAATTTTTAACTTATGATAATGAAGAACCGGCGGATATCATTCACAAATCGGTTGATGCGCCGATTCAGTTTAACGCGTTGATTTTCATTCCTAAAAAAAGTTTTGAATTCTTTTGGCACGACCGCGAAAACTACGGACTAGATTTGTACGTGCGCCGCGTTTTGATCCAGCATAAAAACAAAGATTTACTGCCGGAATACTTAAGTTTTGCAAAGGGAGTTGTTGACTCTGAAGATCTGCCGCTTAATATCTCCCGCGAAACATTGCAGGAAAATGTTGTCTTTTCGAAAATCGCATCGAGCGTAACATCCAACATTTTAAGCTATCTTCAAGATAAAGCAAAGAGCGATGCCGAAGGATACAATCAATTTTGGAAAGAACACGGAAGGGTTTTCAAACTTGGTTATACCGATTTTACAAATCATGAAAAATATGTAGAGCTGCTGCGGTTTAATTCTTCCGCCTCAAAAGATAAAGATGAGTTGATATCGTTCGCAGATTATACTTCACGTATGAAAGAAGGGCAGAAGGAAATTTATTACATAAGCGGCAGTTCCCGCGAAGCTGTTGAAGCCGATCCGCACATGGAAATTTTTAGAAACAAAGGTCTCGAAGTTTTATATCTCTACGATCCCATTGACGAAATTGCCGTGCAAACTTTGCGTAAGTATAAAGATTATGATTTGAAATCAATTGACATTGCCGATATGAAAAAAGTCCAGGAATTATCGGATGTTGATAAAAAAGAAAAAACTTTTGATGAACTTGAAACCGACGACAAAAAACATTTTTTCAGTCTGCTTTCCAAAATGAAATCAATACTCGGCGAGCGGGTAACGGATGTTAAAGAATCGAAACGTTTGGTTGATAGCGCTTCGTGCTTGGTTTCTGAGGACGACGGTATGTCCAACACAATGCAGAAGATTTTAAGGATGACAAACAAGGAAGTTGGTCCCCAGAAAAAAATTATGGAAGTTAACCCGGATCATAAATTAACGCGCAATTTGTTGAAAGTATTTAAAGCCGATGCGAATGATGATTACATTATTAACATTACCGAACAATTATTCGAATCCGCTTTGCTTCAAGAAGGAATTTTAGATGACCCGCATAATCTCGTAAAACGCATGAACAAACTCCTCGAACAATCAAGCGATTGGTACACAAACATTAAAAAGTTATAAATCCGCTGCGTAGGGTTGAGGTTACCTCGACCCTACTAAAGTTTAATTATCAAATCACAATTGAATTTGCAAATCTGAAATCTTAACTTGCCCGCCAAATCAAACAAGTAGGAGATTTTTATGGAATATAGAATTGAAACCGATAGTTTTGGAGAAATTAAAGTACCGGCAGATAAATATTACGGCGCGCAGACAGCACGTTCTTTAGTGAATTTTAAAATTGGCGGCGAGAGATTTCCAGATGAAATGATTCGAGCGCTTGGCATTGTTAAAAAAGCAACCGCATTAACTAATGCAGAACTCGGCATGCTCGCAAATGATAAAGCCGAGTTGATTGTTAAAGCCGCCGATGAAGTAATAGAAGGAAAACTCAACGATCATTTTCCGCTTGTTGTTTGGCAGACGGGCAGCGGTACACAAACAAATATGAATATCAACGAAGTGATTTCAAACCGGGCTATCGAAATGGTTGGCGGCGAAATGGGAAGTAAAAAACCTATTCACCCGAATGATGATGTTAACAAGGCGCAATCCACAAACGATTCATTTCCATCATCAATTCACGTTGCGGCGGTAGAAGAAATTCATCGAAGATTAATCCCGATGATTTCAAAACTGCGCGATGCTCTCGATGTGAAAGCAAAAGAGTTTAAAGACATTATTAAGATCGGGCGTACGCATTTAATGGATGCAACACCTTTAACATTGGGACAAGAATTTTCCGGATACGCGCAGCAATTAACAAACGGATTTGAAAGAATAAATGATTCATTGAAAAGGTTATATCAAATTCCTTTGGGCGGAACCGCTGTAGGAACTGGATTAAATACTCATCCCGATTATGCAGTAAAAGTTGCGGAAAAAATTTCCGAATTAACGGGAAAACCTTTTAAAACTGCGCCGAATAAATTTGAAGCCATGGCGGGAAAAGACGCGCTTGTTGAAATGAGCGGCGTTCTAAAAACCCTTGCCGCCTCTTTAATGAAAATATCAAACGATATACGCTGGCTTGGTTCGGGTCCCCGCTGCGGTATCGGTGAAATATCTTTGCCTGAAAACGAACCGGGCAGTTCAATAATGCCGGGCAAAGTAAATCCAACACAATCCGAAGCGATGACAATGGTTTGTACGCAGGTTTTTGGAAATGATGTAACAATAAATTTTGCCGGTGCGAGCGGTAATTTTGAATTGAATGTTTTTATGCCGGTTATTGCTTTCAACATTCTCCAATCAATAAAATTAATCGCCGATGCCTGCGAAAGTTTTACGGATAATTGTGTAGTTGGAATTGTGCCTAATGAAATTAATATTAAAAAGCATCTAGAAAATTCTCTGATGCTTGTAACTTCTTTAAACCCGGTAATCGGTTACGATAACGCTGCAAAGGTTGCAAAGAAAGCACACAAGGAAAACAAGACTTTGAAAGAAGCGGCGCTTGAACTTGGGTTATTAACTTCGGAAAAATTTGATGAAGTTGTTAGACCGGAAAAAATGATAGGGCATAACAAGTAGTTTATTTTTTTGTGATTTCAAATTATAATATTGGCTGTAAAAAGCTGGAATAAAGCGCATCAACATGGTGCGCTTTTTTTTATCGCTCAATTCATTACAAAACATAGTCTTCGTCATTTCAAATTCCTCTTTCCTAAGTCAATCCGAACCCAATGATTTTTCAGGCGGGAAATCTTTAACAATGAAGCTCTAAATATTGAACGAATTCAGTCGATAATATTAATAGATTTTATTGCATGAGCAATTTATTGTAATAGTTCGAAAATGCTCATAGACAATAAAATCTAAAACACGAAAGTGAAGAAAATGGATTTTTCAAAAGGAATTTATGCGTTTTATCAATATATATTTTTTTGTCGGGGTGATTTTAATTCTTCATAATTCAGCCATTTCTCAAAATATTGTTCATGATTATACCCAGTTAAAATGTGCAACCCCAATTTATCTTGAATACGAAAACAGTGAAGTTAATCTTAATTACTCCGAACGCAGTGAAATAAATCATTATCATTTATCAAATTCAATAAAGTCAACCGCGTTTCAAACTTATTATTCTCGCTCAGGAATATTTCAATTAAATTACGAAACAACGGGCGTCAATTCCGTTCCGTTGCACGATAACGACATGAATGGTACACCGGATTATATAGAACAAATTGCAGATTACTTTGACTACTCATGGAATCTGCTTGTTGATTCATTAGGATATACCGCACCGCTCATAGAAAGTAAAAAGTATCAAATTGAATTCAGAAATATATTTGCCGCCGGGGGAATTATTAAAGATCCTGACGATGAGAGATATAGTAAAATTATTTTGAATAACGATTTGATAGAATTCGGTAAAAAATGTGGAAATACTAAAGACTCAATGGGAGTTGCAAAAGTTACAGCTGCCCACGAATTGAAACATGCAGTACAATATGTTTATAATAGGTGGCAAGATAAAAGCTGGTTCCTCGAACTCGATGCAACATGGTTTGAAGATTTTGCATTTGATGATGTTGATAATTATTTGAATTATTTGACCGCTTCGCATATTACCAATCCGGGTTCATCGTTTTCAAACGGCATGGGTTATGGCAATTCAATTTGGATGCACTATCTTACCCAAACTTACGGGATGCAGATTAATCGCGAAATTTGGGAAACTCTAAGTAAAGTAAATAATATTTTTAATGATAACACATACAACGATGTTATTGATGAAGTACTACTTAAATACGGAAGCTCTCTCGAAACTGCAATAACCGAATATTATATATGGAATTATTTTTCCGGGGCAAATTCTAATTCTCAAATCAAAACGTATAAAGATGCGAAAATCTATCCAACTCCAAAATATTGCTCAATAATAAGCGAACCTTTAAGTTCAGGATTACTATATGGTCGACAAAAATTATCTGCAGATTTTATCAAGTTACGCGGGGATGCCGTTGAATATCCGTTTGAAATCAAACTCGTTTTCGAGAATAGTAAAAACAGCGTTGTGTTAATTCTTAAATACATAGATGACAGTTACGACATTAGGTATCTGGAACAGGAAAGTGATTCTGTTTATTATAGGCACGAATCACGGCTAAAAAATATTAAAGAAGTTATACTAATTCCGGTTAGTATTTCATCAAGTTCGAATAACTATAATTTTACTTATAGAATAAATCCTGCGATTGTTGATAACGATTACTCAGTACCTGTTATATCGATTTATGAACATAAGGAGCAATTAAACCCGGCAGGATTTCCTTTTTCTATTACTGCCGAAATAGTCGATGAAAGCGGGATTGATACGGCTTACATAGAATATCGATTTGATAACAGCAATTTGAAAAATACCAGGCTGAATAAATTTGAAAATAACAAATATGGCGGATACATAACATTAGATTCAGCAGAAGTAAAAAATGTTAAAGAACTTTATTATAGAATTATTGCTGTAGATTCGTCTGCTTTTCGTAATGTTTCTTATTATCCAATCGAGGGATATTCTAATGTTAAAATTGATGACGGTTTATCAATCACTTCCATTCAACATGATGATAAATTGATAACCGGATTCAAACTATTTCAAAACTATCCAAACCCGTTTAATCCCAGCACAAAGATAAGATATGGATTACAGAACGAAAGCAATGTACATTTGGTAATTTATAATATACTTGGACAAGAAGTAGCGGTACTGAAGAACGCCACTCAAAGTGCAGGTTATCACGAAGTAGAATGGAACGCAAGCAGATTAAGCAACGGGATGTATATATACAGATTAACGGCTGAATCAATAAACGGCGAAAACAAATATTCAGAAGTAAAGAAAATGTTGATTGTAAAGTGATAGATCACTTTAATAGAAATCCCGCAGAATTACTGCGTGGTTACAGATAAAATAAACAAAAAATTAAAGCCATTCTCCTTGATCCAAGAAGGTGTTAGAGGGGCTTCGCTAAAAAAAGTACCCTCAAAAATCTGAAAAAGCAACAGTTTTATCTTAGAAAAATATCGGACATCACATCTTGCTTTCTATACGCAACACTCGTTATATTCTTATAAGGTTTTCATTTTATTCTTTTTCTGCTACAGTCATATGACCACTAAATGCTCAAAATAATGAACCGTTTGTACTCTAAGACTACAGAGCAGTCTCAATTTAGTAGCAGAAAAATCTGACAGCGCGATTAACAACAGCATAGCGCCTGCACGGCGACAGACGTGGTTGAATAATTAGATTGACAATATGAATTTTGAACAACGAGTTAAACAAATAAAATTAAATAAAACTAAAACGAGGGAATAAAATGTGGAATAGATTACACATAATATTGAAAGCTTGTAATGCTTTCATTCTCTTAATAATTTTATTGACCTCAACTGCAGTGAAAGCTCAGACACAAAGTGTTCCAAATAAATTGTTTTCATTAGAGAAAAACTCTACTGAAGAGGTGAATAAACGGAACCGTGTGTCTAAAACTTTGAAACTATCGGACGGTCGCCATGCAGTTCGTATTTTTAAAGAATCGGTTCATTACCTTGATGAATTTAATAAATGGCAGGATATAGATAATACTATCCGGGCATCTTCAGAACCGCGTTACGCTTTTGAAAATTCAACCAACGGTGTAAAGAGTTACTTCCCTCTTGTTTTATCCGATAAAATCGGGGTGAAGCTTTCCTTCGATGCCGGCTCTTATACAATGGGCGGTGCTTTTTCCTTTGCAATGGGAAACGATATTAAAAATGGGAATGAAACAGACAATATTAAAATTGATTTTAGTAAAACCTCTGTCCGGAAAATCGCAGCTAATAAAGTTGCATATGATGCCGACCATGAGTTGGGTTACCTTGAATACGAGGTAGGCAGCGATGAATTGAAGCAACAATTTATACTAAAACAATTACCTCCGGATGCCCGGAATAGTTCGATGAAATATCTCTTCATGAGTGAAACAATTGAATTACCCTCGGGCTGGAGCCTGGAGGCAGATAGAAAAACAATTGTTAATTCAACAGTTACAAGTGGGCAATTGACCGTAAAAGATTCTTACGGAAACGCTGTATCTATTATACCAATTCCTGAAGTTTATGAAAAGAATAACACGAATGTAATACTGCACCCCGATGGGTTTATGAAAGAAAGCTTTTTTGTACAGAAGTTGGGTAAAGGAAACAAATATATGTTGAGAGTGTCGGTACCATTAAACTGGCTTACCGCTCCTGAACGAGAGTTTCCTATTGTAATTGATCCCAGTTCCAACATTCCTGGCAACTTCGGTGGTTGGATGAATACTTCGCCTGCTTTTCTTGACGGAAACCCGACCTCATTCGTTTTTACTGGATTAAATACAAATGGGTTTGAGTACCGAGGATATAATAAATTTGACATTTCCGCAATTAACGACCATGTGGTTGTTGACTCGGTAATACTTGAATTGGTTTGTAATGGTCATGGAGATGGTACAGCTACAGTAAATATTGAAGTGAATGATGTGGATACTGCAAACTATGGTCCTTATGGCACTTATATCCCCGCAGTATATACAGACTTTGGAGATGGTACTTATACAACATTACAAGTAACCGGTACAGGAACGTACAGCAACATTAACCTGGGTCCCCAGGCTGCCGCTGATCTGCAAAATCAATTAAGCAGCAGCGAGTTTCAGATTGCTCTTGACAATGAGAACGGAACTGGGTCATGGAAACGCTTTACTTCTAACCAGAATAATATTACAGTTTATTATACAGACCCCCCGGAAATAAGTAGTGTAAGTTTAGCGGCGGATAACAGCTACATTGATGTTAGTTTTACCAACGGAGTATATAACACAAACGGCGGGGCAGGGGCAATAGAGACGGATGACTTAGACTTAAGCATATCCGGAGGTTCAGCAACAAACCCAACAGTGACTTCGGTAACTACAACCGGGGGAGTCGCTCTGGGCGGCGGGGAGAGTGTTATACGTGTAAACTTTAGTGTAACCGGCACACCGGACGGCAACGAGATACTAACAGTCAATCCGGTGTCTAATTCAGTATTTAACGTAGCGGGTTATGCGGCTGCCGAGAGTCAAAGTAATAATACAGCCTCGCTTAACGACCAAACAGCGCCTGCAATCAACAGTATTGTTCGTCAAAGTCCGGCAACAAGTCCAACCGGCGCCGACCAGTTGGTTTGGGATGTAACGTTCAGTGAAACTGTAGTAAATGTAGGTACAGATGATTTCAGTGTAAGCGGTACAACCGCTGCCGTAACAGGTGTAACTAACCCAAGCGGTAATACATATAGAGTAACTGTATCAGGAGGAGATCTTGAGGGTCTTAGCGCTACAGTTACATTAGGAATTTCCGGCGCACAAGATATTGGGGATGCTGCAGGGAACGCGTTAACAAATACAACTCCAGCCGGAACAAATGACAACACATTTGATGTTGATAATACCGGGCCGACATTAAGTATAGGAACACCGAGTAGCACACTAACCAGCAACGGTCCTGTGAGTTACGGTATAACCTATGTGGGAGCATCAACCATAAACTTAACAGTAGGAGATATAGTTTTAAATACATCCGGCAGTGCGAACGGGAGTGTGTCAGTAAACAACGGAACAACAACTAATCCTACTGTAACAATCAGCAATATAAACGGTGTCGGAACAATAGGCATAAGTATCAACGCGGGTACCTCAAGCGACGCATCAGGGAACACGGATTTGGGAGCTGGACCGAGTCAAGTATTCAGCATCAACACAGCTCCGTCCTTTACTGCGATTCAGAATCAAACAATGAACGAAGATGATACATTAAAAATATCAATAGACGCATTTGATGATGATGGAGATTGGTTAATATATGAATCCCTAAGCAGCAACAGTTCTGTAAAATCATACTTTGTAGAGAACGAATTATACGTTGTTCCGGCAACGAACTGGAGCGGTAGTTCAAATGTAGTTGTCTATGTAAGTGACCCGTACCAAATAACTACATGGACATTTAGGGTAGAAGTTCTTCCGGTCAACGACGCTCCACAAATAAGTTTCCAGTTAAGCCCATTTACGTTTAACGAAGATGAAGAGATAATATTTTCAATGAGTGAGATTAATCCCTTTATCACAGACCCGGATAACTCAGATTCCACATTAATAGTAACTCTTGAAAGCAAGAGCGGTAATCTCACGATAACTGAATTGAATGATACAACATTAATAATAAGCTCAAAAGAAGATTGGTATGGACTTGACAGTATAACGGTAAATGTATCAGACGGAGAGTTGACAACAAGCGCGTCATTAGCGGTAAATGTATTACCGGTAAATGATATTCCTATGTTTGAGAATCTTCCGGAAAAACTTACAATAGAAACACAAGAAGGAATAACGATAGCAGTATTTGAATTAGTAGAAGATGCAGAGACAGCCGATACATCGTTAACGATAAAAATCTTCGCTGAAAACGACTCGCTGCAGTTTACATATAATTAAGAGATAGGAGAGTTAAAACTGTTTGCCAAGAACGGATACAAGGGAGAAACAAAACTAAGAATAACAACGATAGATGAAGAAGGAGATTCAACAGAGGTATTAATAAAAGTAGAAGTAAAACTTAATGTAACTGGCATAGAAGATTTAACAGGCATACCCACAGAATATGAATTATCACAGAACTATCCAAACCCCTTTAACCCGAGCACGAAAATAAGATACGGATTGCCCGAGGAAAGCAAAGTAATAGTGATGATATACAATATACTCGGTCAGGAAGTACAGACATTTTTTAACGGAATACAGAATGCTGGTTACCACGAGCAATCATTTAACGGAAGTAAATTAGCATCGGGAATTTATATTTATTCAATAGTTGGTGAATCGACCGTGCGTAATAAAAAATATTCTCAAGTGAAAAAAATGTTATTGGTTAAGTAAAAAGAAAAAGAGAAAATTACTAACATACCCGCAATAGATTTGCAGAAAAAATTCATAAGCGCATCATTATGGTGTGCTTTTTTTACAATTAAATCATGTCTATTCGAATTCCCTTTGCGAGACGAGAAATCTTAAACAATTAAGCGCATAATTATATAGCCGATGCCTGCGAAAGTTTTACAGATAATTGCGTTGTTGGAATTGTGCCTAATGAAATTAATATTAAAAAGCATCTCGAAAATTCTCTGATGCTTGTAACTTCATTAAACCCGGTAATCGGTTACGATAACGCTGCAAAGGTTGCGAAGAAAGCACACAAGGAAAACAAAACATTGAAAGAAGCGGCGCTTGAACTTGGGTTATTGACGGCGGAAAAATTTGACGAAGTTGTTAGACCAGAAAAAATGATTGGGCATAACAAGTAATTTATCTTTGCATTCTTTGCGCCATGGCGAGAAAAATTTTCCATTCTGAGACGCAAAGCAGCAGAATTATATTTTACTTTGCTTTCAAAAACATTCTCATTAATTTCACAAAGCATTCCATTGCACAAATAAACAATAAATTATGAGAGGGCAATATCATGACACTAAATTATATAAATAGATTGGGAATAAGGCGTTTTGCAGGGCTTGTATTTTTACTCATAACTTTGTTCTTTTATAACGGCTGCGTTAAAGACACATCGAATGAGATAGATAAAAATCTCGAAGATGCTATAAGCGAACAAATGGTTGTTGAAGCTGCTCTTGCGGCACATTTAATTGCTGTAGCTGAAAATGCAGGATTGACAAAAGATGAAATCAATTCACATCTTAAATTAATTTCAGATAATTCCGTTATTTCAGAATTTTGGATTACGGATGAAAAGGGAAATGCATATTTAACAAATACTGGAATTGATTTTTCATTTTCTCCCGATCCGAAAATACAACCGCAGGCAGCCGAATTTTGGAAATTAATTTCAGGCAAACAAAATGTTGTAATCCAGGAAGCGCAGAAGCGTGAGATTGATAATAATACATTTAAATACGTTGGAGTTGCCGGGATTGACAAACCTCGAATTGTTCAAATAGGACTGAACATGGAGAAGCTAAAACAAAATGCCGATATTGAAACTGCAGTGGGCAATCACATGCAAACACAAGCATTGCTGGCCTCCTACTTAGTTGCAATTGCGGAAAAAGCAGGTTTATCTTCTAAAGAAATCAATTCTCATTTAAAAGCAATTGCTGCGTGTACAATCTTGGATGAATTCTGGATTACAGATTCACTCGGTAACGCCTATTTGAAAAATGTTGATATTGATTTTACGTTTAGCGCTGATCCTAAAGTTCAGCCGCAGGCATATGAGTTTTGGGATTTGATTTCAGGCACAAAAAAATCTGTAATTCAGAAAGCTCAAAAGCGGGAAATAGACGACCAGGTTTTTAAATATGCCGGTGCTACAGGAATTGATAAACCGAGAATTGTACAAGTCGGCATTCAATACAATTATTTTAAGTAATCTTGGAAAATAATTTTAGCCCACGATTAAAATCGTGGGCAATTAAAAGAACATAAAAAAATTATTTTGCAGCCAGTTCAACATTCAATGTTACTTCTTTGCCGTCGCGCAAAACTACAACATCAACCTTATCACCGGCTTTATAATCACCGATTGCATACATAAAATCATAAATGTTATTGACAGTTTTCAGTCCGAACTTAATAATTATATCCCCGGTTTTCATACCTGCTTTTGCACCCGGTCCGCCTTCTGTAACTCCTGATAACTTATACCCGTTTCCGTTATAGCCAAATTCCGGTACTGTTCCAACTGTAACTCGCGAACGTGGAGCGCCGCGGTTTGTCGGTTCTTCGACTTTAACATAATCCGGGCGTTTTTCAAATTGATCGATTGAATAAGCAACATCATAAACATAATTTGTAACGTTTTCTTGTCCGCTGAAATTTATTTTATCCCAATCGTCCGAGGGCTTGTGATAATCTGTGTGTGTACCTGTGAAGAAAAACATTACAGGTATGTTTTTATTACTGAACGATTGATGATCGCTACCGCCCGAACCGCCGTCATTGAAGGCAAGTTTAAAACCGTATTTATTCTTTTCGTTCAAAATATTTTTCCACTGCGAAGAAGTACCGGCTCCAATAATTGTTAAATTACTTTCTTCATTTAATCTTCCGATCATATCCATATTTAACATAGCTACAATATTTTCAATTGGAACAGAAGGATTATTTATATAAAAAGTAGAACCAAGAATACCGAGTTCTTCGCCTGAAAAAGCAAGAAAAATTATGCTTCGTTTTGTTTTATCTTTTATAGAAGCAAATTTTTCGGCAATTTCTAATAACCCGGTAGTACCGGAAGCATTATCATCTGCGCCGTTATGAATTTGTTTTTCGCTCCCTTTATACATTGAAGATTCTGATGCTTGATCAATCCCAAGATGATCGTAATGCGCGCCGATAACTATGTATTCGTTTTTCAAAACCGGGTCGCTGCCTTCTAAAACAGCGCCAACGTTACGTGCAACTTTTTCAATTTCTTTTGTCTCTGTTTCACCGTTTATTTTCACATCTTTAAAAATAAACGATGAAGGTTTCTTTGATGAATCTATTTTATTTTGCAACTCAGCTAAATTCAATCCGTTTGATTTACATAAGTGATCAATAAATTCTCTCTTAACATGAAATACTGAAAAATCTTTCATCCCGGAAGCGCCGTCGTAACGGAGCGATGCTAAATTATCATCATCATTCTTTGGGAGAAATCCATTCACAAAAATAATTCCCGCTGCGCCTTTTTCTTTTGCTGTGATGGCTTTTTGGCGGAACGATGAAAGCCTGTCGAAACTTGATTTTGAGCTGTCGTGTTCGGGATGATATCTCATAACCACAACGATTCTACCAGTAACATCAATTCCTTCATAATCATCGTAATTTAATTTCGGTGCGGAAATACCATAACCTGCAAATATTAATTCACTATCAAATTTCCCTTTGCCAGAAAACGGCATTGTGATGAAATCTTTATATAAAACAAGAGATTTTATTTCACCGCTTATTCCTAACTCCATTTTATTGTTGTCGGTTAATTCAATTTTTTCTATGAATGGGAATTCCTGGAAATAACTTTCACTAAAAGCAGGTTTTAATCCATTGTATTCAAAATCTCTTTTTATATAATCGCCGGCTATCCTTTCTTCGGGACTTCCTGAAAATCTTCCTTTCAATTCATCCGAAGCGAGAAATTTTATATGCTCTTTTATTTCCTCTGAAGTTATTTGAGGATCTGTTGGATTTTGTTGCGCGTATATTAATGTTGTAAATAATACTGCCGTTAATAAAATATATTTATTCATTAATCCCTCGAAGTGATAAAAAGCTTTTGTAAAATAATTTATTCATAATTATGAAACAAAATATTATTGCATTGATGATGCAATAGAATGCAGATTTTATATGATCAATTGTCATAATTTCATAACAAAGTACTTTTGCAAATAATTCTGTATTCAAAAAAAATATAAGCATCTTATTATCCCGGCAAAAAAATCATTTGTTTGCTTGCAAGTAAAAAAGTTATCTTGGTAATGAAGATTCATAAAACATTGAATTGAACTTTTCAAATAATAAAAGGGGTTTATATGTCAAAGACTTTCGAAATTGTAGAAAGAGTTGGGATTTCAACCGAGAGCGCAACTGAAGCTATAAAGAATGCTGTTCTTGAAGCAAATAAAGATCAGAAAGTTGCATGGTTTGAAGTTGCAGAACAAAGGGGAAGGGTAACTTCCGACGGTAAAGTTGAATTCCAGGTAACGGTAAAAATCGGAAGAAAAATTAACGATTAATAGAAAGGAGTTAGTTATGGCATTAAAAGTAGGAGATGCCGCACCAAATTTTACATTAAAGAATGCTTCGGGTGATTCTTATACTTTAGCGGATTTCAAAGGGAAGAAAAATGTTGTACTTTTATTTTTCCCGGCTGTTGGAACTTCGGTTTGCGAGAAAGAACTTTGTTCAACGAGAGACGGTATGAAAGATTATGAAAATCTTGATGCGCAGGTTCTTGCAATTAGTGTTGATTTACCTTTTGCGCAAAAATTGTGGGCTGATAAACATCAATTCAATTTCCCGATGTTAAGCGATTTCAATAAAGAAGTCTCAACCGCGTATGAATCAATTTATGATTTATGGCTTCCGGGTAAATTCGATTTAAAAGGCGTTTCCAAAAGATCGGCTTTTGTTATAGATAAAAGCGGCAAAATTCAATATGCCGAAGTTTTGGAAAATGCCGGCGAAGAACCGAATTATACTGCCGTGCAAGATGCGCTAAAAAAACTTTCTTAATTTTTTGTCTATGAAAATATTAAAGGGACGGACATTTTTTGTTTGTCCCTTTTCTATTTTAGGAACTATAAAAATTAAATGTTAGTTTAGCCCTAAACACGAAAGGATTTTTATGGTAGCAGAGGGTAAAAAAGCTCCGAGTTTTTCTTTATTTGACGGCAATGGTGTTAAAGTTTCCTTAAATGATTATAAAGGAAGAAATGTAGTTTTATATTTCTACCCGAAAGATATGACTTCCGGCTGCACAAAAGAAGCGTGCGATTTCCGCGATCAATTCCCGAATTTCAAAAAAATTAAAACAGTAGTTCTTGGTGTTAGCCCGGATTCTGTTGAATCACACAAAAAGTTTTCAGAAAAATATGATTTACCCTTTACATTACTTAGTGACGATAAAAAAGAAGTAGTTCAAAAATACGGAGTGTGGAAAGAGAAAAGTATGTACGGTAAAAAATATATGGGTGTTGAACGTACAACTTTTATTATAGACGAAGAAGGAAAAATCAAAAAGATTTTTCCGAAAGTAAAAGTTGACGGTCATGTTGATGAGATAATAAAAGTTCTTAAAGAAAAATAGAGCGGCAAAAATGTTATATGTTACAAGACGTGAAGTTTTTAGCGCATCGCACAGACTTTATAATCCCGATCTTACCGAACAAGAAAACGAAAATATTTTTGGTAAGTGTAATAATCTAAACGGCCATGGACACAATTATGTTTTAGAAGTTGTTGTTGCCGGAAGTATTAATCCGGTGACAGGTTATGTAATTGATCTAAAGATTCTTAAAAAAATAATACTAGAACAAGTGATTGCTAAAGTCGATCATAAAAATTTAAATCTTGATGTGGATTTTCTTAAGAACAAAATTCCTACAGCAGAAAACATTGCTGTTGGTATTTGGGGAGAACTAAAAGATAAAATTCCATCGGGTAAATTGTATTCGGTTAAAATTTATGAAACGGAAAATAATTTTGTTGAATATAAAGGAGAATAAAAGTTGAAATTAGATGTGTTGGAAAAAAGCGTTGAGACTATTTTGAAAGAATTGGGTGAAGATGTAGACCGAGAAGGATTAATTAAAACACCTCATCGAGTTGCAAAAGCATATGAATTCTTAACACAGGGTTACAACAAGAAAATTGAAGATGTATTAAACGATGCAGTATTCGAAGAAAAATATGACGAAATGGTAATAGTAAAGGATATTGATTTTTACAGCATGTGCGAACATCACTTGCTTCCGTTTTTTGGTAAAGTCCATATTGCCTATATCCCAAATGGTAAAATTGTAGGTCTGAGTAAAATTCCGAGAATAGTTGATGTATTTGCGAGAAGGTTGCAAGTACAGGAAAGAATGACGCAGGAAATTGCCGACACAATAGAGAAGTATTTAAATCCCCGCGGAGTTGGAGTTGTTGCCGAGGCATTTCATATGTGTATGGCTATGCGAGGTGTGGAAAAACAAAACTCTACAACTACCACCAGCGCAATGCACGGAATTTTTAAATCCGATGCAAGAACGCGTTCGGAATTCTTAACGTTAATTTCCAAGAAAAGCATTATATGAGCGAATTAGAAAAAGCAGTATGGATTACCGGTGCAAGTTCCGGTATTGGTAAAGAATTGGCTTTGGAGTTTGCACGAAATGGGGAAATTGTAATTGCTACTGCAAGAAGAATAAATCCTCTGGAGTCTTTGAAGAAAAGTTTAGATGAACATTCCGATAAAATTTTGACTTATGCATTTGATATAACGAATAAAAAAGCAGTTACAGAATTTTATAACTCGGTTTCCGAAAAATATAGCATTGGATGTCTAATTAATAACGCAGGCGCAACTTCATTTAAGAAGGCGGAGCAAAATTCCATAGACGAAATTGAAACAATAATTAATACAAATCTTCTCGGTTCTATTTATGCAATCAAAACTGTTTTACCGGGAATGCTGCAAAGAAAAGCCGGTACCATAATTAACATGCTTTCGGTTGTTACAAAAAAAATACTTACCGGAAGCAGTGCGTACTCGGCATCAAAAAGCGGTTTGATGGCGTATACAAATACTCTGCGCGAAGAAGTTAGAAGCAGCAACATAAGAATTGTGAACGTATCGCCCGGTGCAACGCAAACTCCAATTTGGCCTAATTCTGCACTGGAAAAACATTCATATAGGATGATGTCGCCTTCCGAGATTGCAAAGCTGATCTATCACATATATTCGATTAAAAGCAATCTGGTTGTTGAAGATATTTCATTAAGACCAATTCAAGGTGATATATGATGAATGAAAAAATAATTTCAATTGTAACCGGTGCTTCGCGGGGAATTGGGCAAGCAATAGCCGTTAAGCTAGCGAAGGAAAAACATAATCTTGCATTGTTTGCAAGGGATAAAAATAAACTTGATGAAACATTAAAAGATTGTAAAAAACATGGTGTTGATGCCGTTGGTTTTATCGGCGATGTGGCTGACCCTTATTTTGTTAACGAATCGGTTAACCAAGTTTTATTGAAGTATGGTAAAATTGATAACCTAGTAAATAATGCAGGCGTTGCGGTTCTTAAAAAATTTACAGATGTAACTCTCGAAGAATTTCAGCTTCAAATGAATACAAACATGTACGGTGTTTTTAATTTTTCAAAAGCCGTATTGGATAATATGATTGAAAGAAAAAGTGGAAACATAATTAATATTTCTTCTCTTGCCGGTAAAAATGCTTTTGTGAACGGAACGACTTACGGTGCAACAAAGCATGCTTTAATGGGTTTCTCAAAATCGCTTATGTTGGAAGTACGTCAATTTAATATTCGGGTTGCATTGATCTGTCCGGGATCTGTAAACACTGATTTATTAACCGGCACATTCTTGGAACCAAAAAATGTTGATAGTATTTTGAATCCATCAGATATTGCAGAAACTGTTGTTTCAATTATAAATATGCCGGACACTGCATTTGTAAGTGAAGTTGATATTCGTCCGACAAATCCAAGATAATTCTTTTAAAAAATCCCGCTGTAAAGCGGGATTTTTATGGATGAAATATTTAAATCCCGGGTTCTAATCGCGGTTCAATTTCCTCAGGTTCAAACATTCCGAACATTTCTTCATCGTCCTCAAAATCCATCATTCCAATTGGGCCTCTATCTTCAAAACGTTCCATCCGCATTTGTCCTCTTTTATCAAATCTTTTATTTATTCTGCTCCTTAAACCATTCCTCATATCGCCGTGCATACCTTTGAAATGTTTAGCCCAAATTTCTTGCTGTTCGGGTGTCAAAATTTTATGAATTGAAAGCCATGATTTAACAGACGAATTTTTTAGTTCAGCTTCAATTTTGCTGTTTGCCTCCGTTAAACTGAGTATTTTTTTCTCATCAATATTATTGTTATTTACCATGTGTTTAATTTCCAAGCGATTCTTTTGAATTTGCGAACGGAGATCGATAGCTTTTTTTTGTTGCTCATATCTAATATCTTTGAATTGTCTTTCTTGTTCCGGAGTTAAATTTAACATTTTAAAAAATCCCGATTCTCTTTTCGGGTTGTCAGATAGTTTTTGCGGTTGCGCAGAAAGAATACCTGTAAAAACCAAAACTAGTATTATAAAATAATTAATTGCGTTATTCATATTGTCCTCCATTTTATTTGATGTTTCTTTGTGATTTTGACATACATTTATTGATGTTGGTTTAATATTGCAGGTTAAGTTTATCTTTTTGGAATAAAGATTTCTTATTAAACCTTATCAGAAGTAATAATGTCTATTTATATAGATTGACGGAACCTGATGACTGCAGATAATGATTTTGAATTGGTTAATAAATTCATAAATGGGGATGAGAGTTCATTTAATTCTCTAGTCAGAAAATATCAAAAGAGAATTTATTGGCATGCGCGGCAAATGCTGAATGACCATCTCGATGCAGATGAAGTTACCCAGGAAGTTCTTATTGTTATGTATAAAAAGCTGAATACTTTTAATTTTAAGTCGTCGCTTTATACATGGATTTATAAAATTGTAACAACACGCAGTTTGAACCAGCTTCGCAAAAGAAAAATAAAAAAAATATTTTCGTTTGAAGACGCGGATGAAAAGGAACTTACATCCAAACATGATATTATTGATGATATTTCTAACAGGCAAAAATTGGAAGAAATAAGTAAGGTGTTAGAAAAGATTCCGCCGAAACAGAGACAGATTTTTATTATGAGAAATTTTGACGAATTGTCTTACGAAGAAATCTCGGAAATTACAGGCAAAAGTGTTGGCGGATTAAAAGCGAATTATTTTCATGCTTTGAAAAAAGTATTGGAGTTAACAGATGAAAAAGAATAATGAGGAAATATTAAAATATTTATCGGGAATGTTGGATGAAGTCGATAAACAGGCATTCGAAGAAAAATTAAAAACATCAGAAGAATTGACCCAACAGTATAATTCCATAAAAGGAATGCTAACCGGTTTCAAGAAGCAAGACATAAATGTTGACGAGAATTATTTTATCAATATAATACCGCGTTTTCGAGAAAAAATTAATTCACGAAAAAATAAACTACGCAAAACGATTTATTATTTGGCGCCCACATTAACAATAGTAATTTTAGCTGTGTTGTTATATCCATATAATAGTACGAGTTTTGATAATGGTTACCGTGAACTTGCCGAGATAGTTGTTGATAATATTGACGATGCTGAAGTTTCGAATAAGTATTTTAATAACATCGGTTTGGAACCTGGCTATTCAACTTTAGCCGTTAATGATGAATTTACGTTAGGATTGGAAAATACGATAAACAAAATCCCAGATTCATATCTTAATAATATAGTTGAGTATTCAAATTCGGAAACATTCTATTCTTTGGAAAATTATTCGGATGAAGAATTAAACAATCTTTATGAAGGATTAAATGATTTTAAATTTCAATAGGTGAAGCAATGAGAAAAATATTTTTTATAATCATTATAATGTTATTTGCAGCATTCCCAAAGGTTAATTCGCAAGAACGAATGGAAGGCGATAGACCGCGCATACCTATCGAAAAGATTGAGCAATTGGAAAAGGCAAAACTTATAGAAATACTCGACTTGAATGAAGAAACAGCTATTCGTTTCTTCACAAGGAGAAAGGAATTCCGCGAAAAGGAAAGAGAACAATTTAAAAAGCGCGATGATATGGTTCGAAGAATAGAGGATAAAATTAGAAGCGATGCAGGCCTCAGTGATAAAGAGTCAAAAGATCACTTAAGTGAAGTTCTTGCAATCGATCAAAAAATAGTGGCAGACAAAGAAAAGTTTTTTAGATCGCTGAATGATATACTTACACCAGAACAGGTTCTAAAATTGGTTGTATTTGATAACCGCTTTATGAGGGAAATCAGGGATTTGCTGATCGGACGCCCGAGGGGTAAAAGAGAATAGATTTTTGTATGAATAAACTTTATTCTTTGCTTGCATTTTGTCGGTTCGACTAATATTTTGCAACCCACATTTTGCGGAAGTGGTGAAATTGGTATACACGCTACTTTGAGGGGGTAGTGCCCGTTAGGGCGTAGGGGTTCGAGTCCCCTCTTCCGCACCATGTCTTTTCAATTAACAAATAAGGAAGCAGCATGAAAAAATACTTGGGATTTTTTTCGTTATTAGCTTTTTTGGTGTTTACAACTTTAGCTTCGGCTCAAGACATGTCCAATGAAGCTAAAAAAGCTTATAATGAAGGAAACAAACATTTAAAAGCAGGCGATTACGACAATGCTGTTAAACAGTATCAGGAAGCCTTAAAAAGTTCTAAAGACTACCGAATCTATTACCAACTTGGAATTACTCTAAAAAAGCAAGGCAAAATGGCAGAAGCTGAAAATGCTTTCCATAGTGCAATTGATAATAATAAAGATTTTGATATCGGCTACAACGGTTTAGGGAGTGCATATTTCCAAAACGGTAAATATACAGAGGCTGTTGAAGCATTCAAAAAATTCGAACAGCTTACCAAGACAAAATCTTCCAAGGAGCAGGCAAAAGTTAATATTGCACTCGCATATGTTAAACTTGCCGAAGCCACAAAAAAAGACGGAAATTATCCTAAAGCTGTCGAATATTTGAACAATGCTCTTGGTTATAATCAAACTGATGCAGCTTTTGTTCTATTAGCAACAACCTATTATGAAAACGGCGATTACGATAAAACTCTTACTACATGTGATCAAGCACTTAATATGAAAAATTTCAAGATGAAAGGTGCGGCATATTACTACAAAGGTATGGCATTAAAACAAAAACAAATTCTTGATAAAGCAAAAGAAAATTTTGAACTCGCCCAAAAAGATGCAAACTATAAACGTTTAGCAGATTACGAATTAAAACTTCTCAAATAAATATTAGCCCTCAAATTTGAGGGCTTTTTTATAAATCTTATCTCTTTTAAAAGTGAACCTGTTTACTTATTTTCAAATCAATAATTACTAAATACTTAGAATAACTGCATATAACAAAACACATAGCGCCGTTTGTCTTTACGACTAATATGGTCGTCGAATTTCCATCTTTCATAAACAATATATGTTACAGAACAGTGAATTATATTATAAGGTTATTATGAAATTCAAGTCTAGTGTGGGTTTATGATTTATTCCTTGTTGCTTGGTTTGTTTTTTGCTTCTGTTGTTGCTTTCATTTCATATAAAGTAAAATTTTTGACCTTCGACGGGGCAATTGCAACATTTGTACTCGCCGGAGTTATTTTCGGCTTGGGCGGATTGAAATGGAGCGTGCCAATTCTATCATTCTTCATTCTTTCATCGCTTTTATCCAAACTTAGAAAAAACATTAACGAAGAAGTTGAAACATATTTTGAGAAGACGGGTGTGCGGGATGCCATGCAGGTAATTGCTAACGGCGGTTTAGGGGGAATACTTGTAATTATAAATTCATTTTATTACAACGAATTATTTTATTTAATTTATCTTTCAACATTGGCTGCTGTTTGTGCCGATACATGGGCAACTGAAATTGGAACCTGGCGTAAAACAGCTACGTATAACATTCTAAATCTAAAACCGATAACGCAGGGAGTATCCGGCGGTATTTCGTTACGTGGTACGTTTGGTGCTTTCATGGGAGCTGTTGTTATTGCAATTTCCGGGCTACCATGGATTAATTTTAATATTGTTCCTTACATTTTTATTATTGTTCTTTCAGGTGTTGCGGGAAGTATTTTCGATAGTTTTCTCGGGGCCACAATTCAAGCTCAGTATAAATGCAATACTTGTAATAAGGTAACCGAGAAAATATTTCATTGCGGGCAAAAGTCAATTCATTTTAGAGGTTATGACTGGCTAAATAATGATGCTGTTAATTTATTTTCAGGTGTTGCTGGTGCATTAGTTATTCTTTTATTCAAAAGTCTGGTGAATTTATAAAATGATAAAAAAAATATTTTATTCGATATTAGTTTTTACATCGCTTGGTTTTGCGCAATCATTAAACTCTAACTTTGATTCAGCAGTAAAATTGTTTAATGACGAGGAATATTCTGCTGCGTATAGTATATTCATGAAAGTTAAGGATGAACAACCAATTGATAAGCAATTGGTTGAATCGTCTGCATTCTATTCTGCCAATTGTTTACTTAATCTAAACGAACTAGACGGAGCAGCTATTGAATTTGAAAATTTTATTACGCAATACAAATATTCTAATTTCAGAGAGGAAGCGTTTTACAATTTAGGAACAATTTATTTTACAAAAGGTGAATTTAGAAAAGCCCGTGAAAAACTTTTAATCCTTGTGAATATTAATCAAGATAATGAGTACAGAGGTTCTGCTTATTATTGGATTGCAGAAGCATATGTAGGTGAAAATAAATTTTTTGAAGCTGAAGAATATTTTAAAGAGGCCATCTCTGCACGCACGACAAACAAATATATTGTTAACAGCATTTATTCTTTAGCGCAATTATATGAAAAACTAAAAGATTATAATAAAGCTGTAACGTATTATGATGAACTGCTTGCTTATTATAAAGATCACGAATTAGGTCCAAAAGCTCAGTGGCGAATAGGGATTTGCTACTTTAATCTAAAAGAATATGACAGCGCAATACTCGAACTCAGCGATCCGTTAGTTAAAAAACTTTCTAAAGCAGAACATTTGGAGGTTAATTATTTCCTGGCAAACTCTTTTGCAAGACTTAAAGAATACAACAATGCCGCGAATATTTATAACGAAATTCTGGATGATGAGATTGAAGATGATTTTAGAAATAAAATTAAGTACAGTCTTGCCTGGGTTAATTTTCAATTAGGAAATTATGAACAAGCTTATAATGCATTTAAGGAAATTCAAAAAAAATCAATTGATACACTTTCGATAAACGCCGAATTTTGGAGCGGAGAATGTAAAAGGTATTTGGGTGATACTCAAACCGCTAACGAAATATTTAAAAAGTTTATTGAGAAATATCCTTCAAATCCTTTGACTGCCCGCGCTCAATTAAGTGTTGGTACAATTTATTACAGTACAAAAAATTCCAATGATGCTGAAAAAGCATTACTAAACGCCTCCACTTCAAATGATCCGCTTACAAAGGGCAAAGCAAATACTATTTTAGGAGAAATGAGATTAAATCAAAAACAATTTGATCAGGCTGCAAGGTATTTTCAAACAGCTGTAAAGTTTACATCGGGTAGTAATGAACTAAATAACCGGGCTGTACTTGGATTGGCTGTAACTGAATTTTATCAAAACAAAATATCGGATGCAGTTAGGAATTTGGAAAATCTTAAAAACCGGAATAAAGATTTCGAA
Source organism: Bacteroidota bacterium (assembly GCA_023397505.1). Lineage (GTDB taxonomy): Bacteria > Bacteroidota > Ignavibacteria > Ignavibacteriales > Melioribacteraceae > JAEWUC01. The sequence continues at coordinate 118,157 of JAEWUC010000002.1, forward strand.
CCTGATAAAGTTAATTTTTATTTAGCGGAGTGTTATTTAATTAGAAGCGAGTATTCTGCTGCGCTAAAGCATTATAATTTTGTAAACTCTGAAGATGCTGAATTAAAAAAACAGACGATTTACGGAAAAGCGTATGCTTATTTCAATCTCAAGGATTTCCCAAATGCGATATATTATTTCAATGATTTTTTAACAAAGTATAAAAAAGAACCGAATGCAGGCGATGCAAAATTGCGTCTCGCCGATAGTTATTATGGGATAAAGAATTTTAACAGGGCAAGCGCAATTTATTCGGAATTATTTTCAAGCAATAAACAAATCTTGAACAATGATTTTACATATTATCAATACTGCCAATCACTATATAAAGCCGGTAAATCATCGGAAGCAGTCAGTGAATTTGATAACCTGCAAAAAAGATTTCCCCGTTCCAAATATGCCGATGTTTCTCAATACGTTATAGGATGGATTCATTTTCAACAGGGGGATTACGGACTTGCTATAAGCAACTATAATTTATTGATAAGTAAATACAGGCAGTCTCCGTTAATTCCTATTGTATATTATTCGTTGGGCGATGCATATTTTAATCAGGGCTTATATGATGAAGCTATCAGTTTTTACAGCAAAGTTTTGAATGATTACCCAAATACATCTTACATACTAGATGCGGTAAACGGAATACAATATGCTTACGTTGCAAAGGAACAGCCGGATGAAGCTGTAACTTTCATAGATAATTTTGTTGCAAATAACTCGTCTTCAAAATATTCCGATCAGATATATTTTAAGAAGGGCGATATTTTGTATAGTGCTGAAATGTATGATAAATCAATTCAAGCTTATAAAGATTTCTTGAATAAATATCCCACAAGTAATTCGGTGCCCAACGCTTATTTTTGGATCGGTAAAAGTGCTGCTAATCTCAAAAGAGTTGGCGAAGCAGTTGAGAATTTTCAAACTGTTATAAGCAGATGGCTCAAAAGTGATATTGGTTTATCGGCAACTATCGAACTTGCAAATATTTATTCAGATCAAAAAAATTACGCAGGCGCAATACAGATTATTGAATCTGCGTCGAATGCTATGCCAACATCCAACCGTTTGCCTGAACTGCTTTTTATGAAAGGTTCGGCCGAGGTAAAGAACAATCAACTTCAAGAAGCATATGAAACCTTTGATCAAATAATTAAATACTACGATGCTTCAGTATTCTCGGCAAAAGCTAAGTTGGAACTTGGCATTCTAGAATTGAATAGAAATAGTTTTGAAAATGCTCAATTACTTTTAAAGGAACTCGGCGAAAAACGAACCGATGATATTGGCGCTCAAGCGCAGTATTATTACGGTGTTTCGTTGTTAAATCAAAATAAAATAACAGATGCCATTTCTGCTTTCGTGCGTGTTCGTTCGGTTTTTATGAATTTTGATGAATGGTACACAAAATCCCTTGTAAAACTTGGCGATTGTTATGTAAAACTTAAGGATAAAAAACAAGCGCGCGATATGTACCGCGCCGTAATAGAACGCCATAAAACCGGCGAATTGGCTCAAGAGGCAAGAAGAAAACTGAATCAATTATGAAAAAAACATTTTTTGTATTTATGTTAATCGGTGCAGTTGTTTCCGCACAAACCGAACAAAAAAGTATTGAACTGCCGGACTTTGTAATTACGGGAAAGCAGAGCGTAGAAATTCCTACAGCACAAAAGAAAAAACCTGAATTAATAAGCACCATTTCTGAGGATTTTCTTTTACCGCAATATTCACCTGATGAATTGCCGCATCTCATTTATTCTCAACCATTACCTGTAAAACCAGAAATCGCCGCTTCTAATTATTTCGACGGCAGCGTAAAAATTGGAATTGGCAGCTATACTTACCCCGAAGGAAATTTTCATTTAAGTAAATCTTTTGGAAACTATATAGTTTCTGCAAGCGCCTGGGGAAAAAATATTAAAGACTATGTTCCATTTTCAGACTATAACACTTCAGGTGTATCTTTGAATAATATTTTATTTGTTAGTACTAAGTCTGATTTTTTGCCCGGTACGCAAATTGGATTATATGGGGAATACTCACGAGAGGCATATAAATTTTATGCTTCCGCAGTACCAAATTATGAAAGAAAATTACAAAACGGTTCGGGTAAATTTTCAGTAATAAATAATTATAATCGTTGGGTTGATTTCGGGTTTGATTTCGGCTTGACTACTCTTTCGTTTGACGAATCCGGTTTGGACGAAAAAATAATTAATAGCTCGGTATTGTTTAATTTCAAAACCAACGGGTTTGTAATAGGTGGTAAAGGAAACTATGACAGGCAAGTACTTAAAAATAATCTTAGTGGAATAGGAGATTATGATTTCTATTCTGTGGAAGGTTTTATCAAATCCAGCATGACAAATAACATGATTTTAAAAGGCGGTTTATATTATGCCGGAAATAATTCAACAAATTTTATCTCACCTTTTGCTTCAATGCAGTACAAAATTGCTGACGGCTTAACTTTCTCGGCTGAGTACAATCCTCGTGTGGAAAATATAACATACCGAGGAATGCTTAATAAAAACATGTATGCAACACCTTTGTTTATGGATAACATTTTCAAAAAAGTTAAAGCCGATCTTAATGCGGGCATCAAATACGAACACTACAAATTCTTTTCAATTGCCTTGTCAAGCGGCTATTCTAAAATTGATAATTATTTTTACTTCACTGATTTTTTCCTCAATGGGATGTATGATATTTTTACTGCAAATAACGTCGGCAGTTTTACAACGAAACTGGATTTGCTCTTTCATCCGGCAGAACTCGGCTATTTCTTGGGGAATGTGAAATACAGCAGTGTTAAAATTGATAACGATATGTATATTCCATACGAACCAAAAATTTCTTCGGAATTAATTTACGGCTATAACTTTGATTTCGGGTTAGGGTTAAAGATGAAATTCGTTTATGCTAAAGATATTTATACCGACTTGGCAAATACATCAATGCTTGACGATTATCAAAATTTATCGTTTGGGGTTTCATATAAAATTTGGGAAAATCTATCTTTAAAAGCAGACTTTCAAAACATTCTAAATAAAACTAACTTTGTATTGAGAGGGTATGAAGAAAAGCCGTTTGATATTATTATCGGTGCAGAATACAGATGGTAATCATTGATTGATATTTTAATATGACAACAGCCGATTTACAAAAAAAAGTTGCGGAAATATTGGGTGTCTCGGTTTCCGAAAAAGAACTCGCTTTCGAAATATTTATTTCGAAAATTTGCGATGTGCTTACGGATGAAGTTACGCTTAAAGTGCAGCGTGTAGGTTTTTTCCAACTTAAAAAAGGTTTTACAAGAGCAACGGCAGAATCGCTGTTGTTTATTCCGCTTTCGGAAGAATTGTACCGGGATTCCAAAAATTTATTTTTAACTATACCAATTCCCGCCCACCTAAATTCTGATGAAGAAATTGATTCGGATGTGTTTAGCATCGGCGTGGGTAAACCGATTTTACCTCTTTCCGAAAATGAAACTCAGAATACTGAAACATCATATGCAATTCTTCGTAAATCGATTGAAGAAAGAGTTGTTGAAATTTTATCCGAAGCAGATCAATTACCCAATTTTAATATCTGGGAAGATTATTATAAATCTGTACGCTATGTAGAACATGATGAAGAAAAGGATAAATTAAATGAATTAACTGCTGACCTTGATTTTAAAGAAGAGTTTATGGCAGAGGATTTAGCCAAGAATCTGTTGGAACTCTCATCGGAACTCGATGTTCAAGAAACCGAAGAAAAAAATGACGAATCCCATGAAGTTTCCTTATACGATTTATTGGGTGATTATCAGGCTGATAATCCGGCAGTTGAACAAAGATTAATAGGCGATTATGATATTGGAAAAGATAATTCTCAAGGTGAGGATGAAGAGCTTGAACAAAGTTTATTAAATGTTATTGAAAATACCGAAGATAGTTCGGATGAACCTGAAGTGAATATTGTTCAGGATGAAGAGGAAAGAGTTGAAAAAGAATTTGAGGAAATCGATGAAACTAAGGTGGAAGAGGAAAAATCTGACTCACAAAAAACTGGTCATGGTTTTGATGAAGTAGAAAGTATTGTTAGTGATCTGTTAAAAAATTATGAAGATCAAGAAGATATTGTTAAGAAAGAGGTATCACCAGAAGAGGAAAGTGCATTTGAAGAATTAGTTGATAAAGATCCTGTTGTGAATGAAGAAGAAAAAAAAGAGACTGAGCAAACTATTACTAACGCGGAAGAAATAGAAAATATTATAGGTGATTTATCAAAAAGTTTTGATGATGATTTTACTGAAGATGAAGAAGTGAATGCGGATCATGTAGAAGAAAATACCGAAATTGAAGATGGGCTTTTGGAAATTGAAGTGCCGACGCAGACTAAGGAAGTATTATTTGAAATTAAGCGCGAATCGATGCTTGAAGAAGTTGATCTTGAAGCCGCTAAAGAAAATGATGATGTTGAACCTGTCTATTATCTCGGATTAAAAAACAAGGAAGGCGAACCGGTTGAATGGGATTGGGGCGATGAACTTAAGGAAGAATTTGGTGTTGAGTTTTTAAAGGAAGAACAGGAAAAACTGGAAATTGAAGAAAGTAAAAAAGAGCAGGATGAAGAACCTGATACTTTAGAACAAATATTTAGAAGAGCGAAACCTAAGATTACGAAGCACGAAGATGAATTTGATAATCATGTGAAAGATGAGAATGAGTATTCAGAACCGCATCAAGTTTTGGAATTTTCAGGGCAGCCGCCCCGCTATCAATTTGTTGAGGACAATCCAACTCCTAAAACAAACATTGGCAGTACAAACTACACTGCTTTAACCGAAACAATGGAAGAAAATATGAAGGGCAACGATAAGGGATTTTCATTCGGCAAAATATTTTTAATCATATTTTCATCATTCGTGGTTGTTGCAACATTGATAATATATTTCCTGATGAGCAATAAAGATTCCGATCAAGTAATTACTTCACAGAGAACCGGTGGAGAGAACTATTCACTTGAACAGGATACCGCAAAAAATCCAATTGATACTTCGCAAATAATCGCAGATGATTTTAATGATTTTCCTAGAGTAGCCGTGCTGCCTGCAAAAGGAACTCAAACCGGAAATACAACCGTTCAACAAAATGTTCCGTCCCTGCAAATCTCAAGTAGCGCAACTGATAATAAAAAATCTTCGTCAGATAATGATCTTTATAAAAAACTTGAGACCGATACGCGCGTGGGGAAGACAATTTATTTTGACGGCAAATCTTACAATTATCAAGCTTCATCTTGGCGGAATAAGGCCAAAGCCGAACAAGAAGTTAAAAGACTTCGCGGATTAGGTCTCGATGCTTTTTTAACGGAAGCATTCCTGCCGGAAAAAGGCGGAACTTGGTATCGTGTTAGAATTGGCAATTATAAAACTAGAGAAGAAGCAGAACAGAATTCAATCAAAAATAATTTTTAGGAGAAGGAAATAAAAGCATGAATTTACTCGATATGTTCCTCAAAGGCGGTTTTATTATGTGGCCTATACTTTTTTCATCGGTAGTTGCCCTGGCAATTATCATTGAGAAAATTATTGTTCTTAGAAAGACAAGACAAAACATCCCGACTTTTATGGTTAAGATCAGGAATTATCTAAAAAGAAAAGACGTTGCAGGCGCAGTTAACTATTGCATGGAAGAAAAATCACCAATATCAAACATTGTTAAGAAAGCATTAAAAAAATATAAACACGGTCATCAGCGTGTAGTTGAAACAATTGAGACAGCAGGCAGACAAGAAATTTCAAAACTTGAAAAAGGATTATCTACACTAGCAACGATAGCAGGCGCTGCTCCAATGCTCGGCTTTCTTGGGACAGTTACAGGAATGATAACTGCATTTATGCGAATTCAAGAATTACAGGGTTCTGCCGGTCCATCAGATCTTGCGGGTGGTATTTGGGAAGCATTATTAACAACCGCATTTGGTCTCTTAGTTGGTATTCCCGTACTTGCTGTTTATAATTATTTATTAAGCACAGTTCAAAAAATTGTTGTTAATATGGAAATGGTTGTAACTGATGTTTTAGACGTGCTCGAAGATGCCGCGAAGGGTAAAGAAATTGAACCTTCCGAAGATTATGAAGAATAGGTGATTGAATGAAATTTGAAACCAACATAAAACCATTGACTTCATTCAATTTTTCTTCATTAACTGATATTGTGATGCTGCTTCTAATTTTCTTTTTGATAACATCACAGTTTGTTATACAGACGGGAGTTAAAGTCAAATTGCCCGGCGCAAAGAATAATGAGCAATCTGTTCAAACAAAGATGGTTGTTTCAATTACTGAAAAGAATCAGCTTTATCTTGGCGCCAAGGAAATTGGTGTTGATATGCTTGCGGGTCAACTTGATGAAATTAAAAGAACTTCCGGCGAAAATAATTTGGTAATTAGAGCCGATAAATCCGTAAAGATTGATTTAATCATTCGTGTGATTGATGCCGCGAAAGGAATCGGGATTGAGAAATTTACAATTGAAACTGAAAAAGCAACATTCTAATGTTCGATAGTAATCCTAAAAATATATCGTATTTATTTTCCGTAACGTTTCATATCCTGTTGCTGTTAATATTTATGTTAATCAATTTTTCCGTTGATACCGACGATTCGGAATATGTCACAATCGGATTTGGTTCAGGCTTAAGTATGGGAAGTCCCGGCCCGGTCGGCGTTGACCAAAAGATCGAGAAGGATATTCTAAAGGAAGAAAAGCAACCTGTAAAAAAGGAAGAGCAGAAAAAAGTTGAACTGCCTGAAACTAAGAATAAAGATGAAGAAAATATTATTACTGCTGCAGATAAAAAGAAAAATAAAGAAACAACGGAAGCCGATAAAATTAAACCCATCAACGAGAAAGATACGAAAACAAAAGGCAGCGAATTAGCCGGGGAAGGCGAGGGTGGTTTCGGTTTTGAAATTGATTTTGGAGGCAAAGGAACAAGAAAAATTTATAGTTATAATCTGCCCGAATATCCGGAAGGTGTTGCTAAAGAAATTGATGTTAAGTTACGATTTACAATCCTACCGGATGGAACTGTCGGTAAAATTTTCCCTTTGATAAAAGCTGATGCCAGGCTGGAACTCGCGTCAATAAACTCACTTAGGCAATGGCGCTTTGAACCGCTTCCGCGCAACGCTAAACAAATAGAACAGACCGTTGTTATAATTTTTCCATACCGTCTTCAATAACAGTTTTGTCGTTTCCGTAATAAACTTTGTAAAACAATATCTCAATAAAAGCTAATAAAGTTAGTGCAATATCATCGCTGTTGTAGTATAAACCCAAACCCTCCGGTTCAAAAACTAATTTAACCAACGATGTAGTTATCGACCAGCCCACCGCAAATAGAATTATTATTAAAGCAAGATTTATAAAACCGGATGAAATTGATTCATCCTGCCATTTTTTTGTAAAAATTATACAAGCAAAAATTAAGTGTGTCGCAAAAATTATAGCCGATATCATTGTGTTTATTCTGCCTGGTTAAAGTTCTTTTTGTTAATTATTTGAACACCGATAAGTCCGCCAACAATTCCGAAAATTGAATTTACAACTAAATTATTAATAATGACCGAAAACGTATATAACGAAGAAAAACCATAATTTAATATATCATTTCTTACTTCTTGAAAAAGAGTTAAAATATTTTTTTGCATTTCTTCGGTTATCGGAAAAGTAACAATTATTTTTTGAAGTTCGGGAAGCATGGCAACAATGTCGTTGTGCCTTGTTATTAAAGTTATCATAATATCAAATGTGCTACCAAATAGCGCTGCGTACAAACCGGTAATCAATCCGAACATCAAACCTTTCTTCGTTGGAATTTTAGCAGTGCTGTTCTGCGCTTTTTGATCCAACACAAGAGAAAAAAAAGCTGCAAGCGGAATAATAAAACAACATGAAAGACTTTTTGCAACCGGTACAATCTGCAATACACCTGCACCAAAGCCGCACACAAAAGGGGATAAATATTTTTTCACTTTATTTCCTTGTCCGTAATTCGATAAGTAAGTCGTTCAAACCGTTGTAAAAATATGAAAATCCAGCCGAACCAAAAAGCATACCTGTGATGAAGGCAATATATTTTGAATAATTATATAAACAAAGTGAAGTGAATGTAACATCTAAAACCATAGGTAACGAAGCTAGCAGAAAAAACTTTAATTCAATTTTCTTAATTGTTTTTAAAAATATTGAAACCGTCGCTGCAGTCAATAATCCGAAATATATTCCCGCACATCTGGCGCAGACAAAGGTTTCAAAACCTCCGGCGGTAATCAGTTTAGTCTTTTCTTGATGACAAACAATTGAATAGCTTTTTTGAAAAAATGGAAATAAATAAACAATATTTTCATTTATATGAATTAGAATTTGCGAGAAAATACCGACACACCAAATAAATAAAATGAAGAATAATATTAATCTGTAATGTAATTTCAATCTTAAAATCTATTCGGTTAATAAGAAAATTTGTATTGAACTTGGAGTAAGTATGTAAAGTTTTGATTTGAAGATTATTGCGTCATTGATAATCATCTCAGAGTCCGGCGTAAAGATTTTAAATGAATTACTTTGATATTCCGAAAATACATCGGAGTAAAAAACATTTTTACCATCAGTTAAAGTAATTCCATTAAATGTTGAATTTACATTGCTAGGTTTAAAATCTAAAGATGTCTTGGATATACCATTCCCGAATTGATCGAATAACACCAAATGATCATTATCAATAACAAGAATATTCCCATTTTGTGTTAATGCGAATTTTATAGGGTTAGATAATGAATAATTGCCTGCATCGAACCCGCCGATTTGCAATAGATATTCTCCGCGTAAATTATATTTTAATATTCTTGTGTTGTCGGAATCAAGAATAAACAAATCCCCTTGGTCAGAAACCGAAACACATGAAGGGTATCTGAATGAATGTTCGGAATTTTGATTATTGCCTTTAATAGATGATAAGAAATTTAGATCTTTATCAAAGATTTGAATACGGTCGTTGTTTTGATCGGCAACATAAACATTTAAGGTGCTTCCAAAAATATCGGAAGGATAGTCGAATGAAGATTCTTGCCAGCCGAATCCGCCAATTTTTTTTAGAATGTTTCCGAGAGTATCAAGTTTTATAATTTCACTTTTACCCGTATCAGTTACATAAAGAATTCCGGCTTGATTGATAGAAAATGAATTAGCAGAATCGAAATCACCAATATCAGAAAGAAGGGTATAATTCTGACCGAAATTATTACTTGATAGTATAAAGAACAAGATTATGTAGAATTTAGTCTTTTTCATTTGTCAGGTTTAAAAGAAAAGCCGGTATAAACCGGCTTCTTGAAAATTATTCTGATTGCCCTGTAATTGTGTAAGAAAATGTTCCGAAAGGTCCCGATACATTTATTTGTACCGATGATTTAGTCGGTTTGATTTCTTCTGCGTTGGCATCTCCAACAGAAAATGTAAATTCGGAAATCCCTGGACCTAGGAAAAGTGCATCAGGAACTTTAAAACCTGGGTCGGCAGCCAAACCGCCTTGAGTAGAAAAAGAAATAGTATGTTCTGATGAAATGGGATTCCCGTTAAAATCCATTACAGTAAATGAAAATGTTTCACTTCCTCCATTTGGTATATTAAAGGTAGTAGGAGACACGTTCGATATTATCGGATGCGAAGATAATAATCTTAAAGTTTCAGTTGATATAACTTCCGCATTTTCGGCCGAAGTTTGAGCTGTAACAATAAAATATCCGGCCCCATAAATAGGATGGGATGGCGCACCAAATGTTGCTAATGTTGAAGTAGCTCTACCTAAAATATCAGTGTAAACAAAATCACCAATTACTCCCTCCGTTGTACTAAAATATACCGCAGTATTTGGTCGGACGGGATTGGAGTATTTATCACCTATAAGCGCAGTGAATTCAATTTCTTTATTCATTACTCCCCAATAGGAATAATTTAATTTTGGACAAGCAACTGCAAATCTTTCTTGAACCGGGAAGCCGCCATAAATAGTGAAGAAAATTGGTTTTGATCTAATGACGATATTTTCCTTAATAATTTCTGCCATAATCTGAACTACACCCGCTTTAGTTCCGGTTGTTATAGAAGTTGTTGCCTGCCCGAGATCGTTGGTCTTTAATTTTGTAGGATATAAAAATTCTCCACCGCCTGGACCTGCAATAATTTTAAACTCAACCTCAACCGCACGAGTATTGTTGATCGCAATTCCGGTAGAATCAATTACTTGAAAAGTTGCAAGTGCGGTTTCAATATCACCACTTTCTTTAATACCAAGTTTTTCTGTTGATTGAGAAAATAAATATATAGAAGCTGCTTTATCAGAGATTATCGGAAGATCACCGGATTTTTGTGTCAATCTTAAACTGCGTACTGTCACAGTCTTGCCGGGTGCAATATTTGCCGAAGCTGTATCAGCCATATAACCATCTTTTTCAGCTATAATACTAATAGTTGTTGCATCCTGTATTTTTATTTCAAATTCATATTTCCCATTTGAGTCTGTAATTGTATTTGAAGCTGATGTTGAAAGCCCTGCTATTTTTACAATTACATTTTCCATTGGTTTTGAAGTAACATGATCTAAAACTTGCCCTGTAATATTAGCATTTTCATCAGTTACGATGGGTTCTACGCCAATGTCAGTTTCATCATCCTTTAGAGTACAACTTATGAAAGTGAATAATACAAACGTTAGTACAAGTATAACTTTTGTCTTCATGGTATTCTTCTATTTTGTCTTAGATAAAATTATTTAGACAATCTTATGAAATCAAGTACAATTTAAGTAAGTATTATCATACTTTGTACCAGAATTAAATAAAAATATATAAATGAATATCGTAAATAATCGTGGTTTGATTGATAATCTATTTGCTGTTAAGTATATTTTACGTGTAAATAATGCCCCGTGGTGTAACTGGCAACACGTCTGACTCTGGATCAGAAGAGTTCAGGTTCGACCCCTGACGGGGCAGCACTTTTTACTTTGTATTTTTATCCAATAAATTAGTAATAATTACAGATTTTTTATGGATGTCAAAAGGATATTAAACCTATAACCTCTATTCCTAACTTCGAATTATTTCCTCATTTCATATATTTTTAATTAATGTTTTCCGATAGTATTTATTTCCATGGAACTGATAAGGAGGTACTCTGTTGGTAAATCGGAATAAATAGTATTTTTAATTATTAAAAAAATAATTTTTGGTTTTTTATGAACTTTTTAAATGCGAAATGAATTTATAGAAGTAGAAAACGACACACTAATCTTATATGGGTGAAATATTATGAAAGTTAAATCCTTTTTGTTCTTTTTAGTCTTTGCAATAAACATTATTAACGCACAAAATTACATACTTACTGGAAAAGTAGTTGATTCCAAAACGGGCGACGCGGTTCAAGGCGTGGTAGTATTTATTTCTTATAATTATATGGCTTATACCAACAGCCAAGGCAATTATATTATAAAAGAAATTCCCCAAGGCGTTTATTCAATAAAGATTTCCAGTTTGGGTTATAAAGCAATTTCTGAAGAAATTAGTATTGACGCCAATTCTACAGTCAAAAATTATGACCTCGAATCCACACCGATTGAACTTGACGAAGTAATTGTCAGCACAGATAGAACCGAAAAATTTCTTCGTAATTCTCCGTACTCAGAACTGTTAATAGGGAATGAGCAATTGGAAAATAAACCATTCAATTCGATTTCCGATGCTTTAAAAACAGAAGCCGGTGTTTCACTTTTGCGCGACGGAATGTGGGGCACGGAAGTAAGTATTCGCGGATTGAATCGAGAAAATATTGTTACTTTAATTGATGGAAATAGAATTGCGACTTCAACAGATATAGCCGCACGTCTTTCGATGATAAATTCAAGTGATGTTGAAAGGATAGAAATTATTAAAGGTGCTTCCTCATCAATTTACGGCTCAGGCGCTACGGGCGGCATATTAAACGTTATTACTAAATCGCCGCAGTTATACGATAGCTTTTCTATTAATGGAAATGTATCGACCGGGTTTAACTCAGTTAATAATTTGTCGGCTTTATCCGGAACATTATATTCAGGTAATTCTTTTATATCATCAAAATTTTCCGGCTCATATAGAAAAGCACGCAATACTCAAACTCCCGCAGGTGAATTAAAAAACAGCCAGTTCGAAGATTATAGTTTTACAGGCGCATTAAACATTTTACCGATTGATAATCATATTCTCAAAATAGATTACCAGCTTTTTAAAGCAAATGATGTCGGTATTCCCGGCGCATCGGTTTTTCCTAATAATGCGGAAGTACGTTACCCGAGCGAAAAAAGAGAATTGATATCTGCGGGCTACGAAATTCAAAACATATCAAAAGTATTCTATAAACTGTCTGCAAAATACGCATACCAATTTATTGAACGAGATGTTGAAAATATTCCTCACGCAGTTCAAAATGTTCCAGCTTCGGGCACAACGCCTGCAAGAAGAGTGAGCGTTCTAAAAATCACTCCAGGTGCAGATCATAAAAACAACAACATCCAGATTCAAGGAAATTTTTTATTAGCTGAAAAAAACAACCTTGTTGTGGGCGTGGATTATTGGGATAGAAGCTACAACGGCAGCCGAGAAAAATACCAGAAGATAGAAGTATTGAATGCACAGGGAAATGTTGTTAATACTACAAACAAAGTTATTGGAGAAAGTCCTTTACCGGTTTCAAAATTCAAAAGTTTGGGAATATTCATGCAGGATGAAGCGGAATTAATAAAAGAAAAATTATCTTTAACGCTCGGCGCTCGATACGATATTATTAATGTTAGCGGAGAAGAAACATTAAACCCGGTTTATGAAATCACAAATGGAGTTTATAGCTCTACTCCCGCTGGACAAAAAGTAATATGGAAAAAAATAGATGCAGATGATGCATCGTACAGTGCTAATGCAGGTTTTAAATATTCTGTTAATCCCAATCTCGATTTAACACTTGCGCTCGGTTTATCTTTCCGTTCGCCGTCGCTTGAAGAAAGATTTCAATATATAGATCAAGGAAGTTATGTTCGGGTCGGTAATCCCGATTTAAATTCCGAAAAAGGACAATCTGTTGATCTCGGCATACGTTATTATTCACAAAAACTAAAAGTTATATCAAGTATATTCTTCAATTCTTTTGATGATCTCGTAACCGAAATTCCCGGTACATTCGACGGAAGGAATGCATTTATAAAAACAAACATCGGCGAAGCACGAATTTACGGTTTGGATTTACGCGCTGATTATAATTTTTATAGTGATTATGTTTTTTACACAACAGCGTCTTACATAAAAGGCGATGATATTACTTCCGGCGGACATCTTCCGGAAATCTCACCGTTAAACGGGAATATTGGAATTAGGTTTAATTTATTTGATGAAATCGGCGCCGATATTTCATCAACAATTTTTGCGAGACAAGCTAAAGTTGCAGCGGGCGAATTGGAAACACCAGGTTACGCAGTTTTTAATTTATCCCTAAATACAAAAAACATTCAACTTGCTTCGGCTAACTTCCGTATTTTTGCCGGCGTAGAAAATATTTTTGATAAAGAATATCGGAACCATCTTTCTACAACGCGGGGACTAATTGTTGTTGAGCCCGGAAGAAATTTTTACATTAAATTTGTTGCCGATTTCTAAAATTAAAATCTTCGATGTTTTGTGTCCCGTTTTAAAGGCGGGGCACAGAACACGGAGTAAAATAAAATATGACCTGGTTTATTATTGCTTTTCTTTCTTCGCTTCTTTCTGCATTTGCTGCAATTACGCAAAAGAAAGTTTTATTCAACCGTACACCGCTTGAATTTTCATTTCTACTTGCGATTGTAAACCTGTTGTTTTCAATTCCATTCTTTTTCTTTATTGATTACAATACAATCCATTCTTCAAACCTTGGAATATTGTTCGTAAAATCTATTATTGGGGTTGCGGCATTTTTGTGTGTTATGACTGCTCTTAAAAATTTACAGATTAGCAACGCTTTGCCTTTGCTTGCATTAACACCAGGATTTGTTGCTGTATTTGCGTATATTTTTCTTGGTGAATCTTTAAAAACTCAAGAGGTTATCGGGTTAATTTCTTTAATCGTCGGTACGTACATTCTTGAAAGTAAAAATCTCAAAGAAATACTATTTCCAGTAAATGTTTTTTTCAAATCGAAATATCATAGATATGTACTTGCAGCACTATTGTTATTTACTGCTTCATCTATAATGGATAAACTTTTACTTATCAAACTAAATTTAACGCCTGTATCATTAACGGCATTTCAGCATGTATTTTATGCATTATTGTTTGGATTAATATTCATTTCCACTTCAAGGAAAGCTGAAAGCATAATTCTTAAGTTTAACAAAAAGGATATCGGCTGGATAGCTTTGATTTCATTACTTACAATCGGCTATCGTTTTACACAGGTTCTTTCTATTAGTTTGGCTTCCGTAGCATTAACGTTGGTGGTTAAGCGAACATCTGTTTTGTGGGCAACAATAATAGGCGGAAAAATATTTAAGGATTCTAATTTGCTTAAAAAGACAGTTGCAGTAATATTTATTCTTCTCGGTGCCGTTTTGATTTTAAGAGATTAAGAAAGCTTCCGTCTATTTAAAGACGGAAGCTTTTGTTTCTATTTCATGTAAATCATCTTCTTCGTTTGGAAATAATTTCCTGTTCTCAAAGTATAGAAATAAACTCCACTTGATAATTTTGAGTTATTTGTTCCGAATTCGACACTATAATTACCGGCTTGTTTAAATTCATTTACGATTGTAGAAATTTCATTGCCGAGGATGTCATATACTTTTAATGTAACATTTCCGCTATTGGGAATTTGGTAGTCAATTCTTGTTGAAGGATTAAAAGGATTCGGGAAGTTCTGATGTAAATAATATCCATCAGGTAGTTTTGGTTCATTACTGACACCAACAAAAGCAGGTGTAAAAGAGTTTGTTGCATGTCTGTTTCCGCCAAGCATTGTCCATTCACCATTTATTGTGCCGGCATTAAAACAGAAAACTCCTTCATGATCTTTTGCAATGAAAAGTTTGTCTTTATGAATCAATGGAGAACCCCAAACCAAAGGCCATGGAAATTGAAATTGAGGGTCGGTTACCCATAAAGTATTTCCGTTCGTAATATCTGCCGCTGCAATTGTATTTAAATTATTCTCCGAAGATTGAAAATACACTTTACCGTCTATCGCAACCACATATGGAGTATTTGTTGCACCTTCGCTTCTAACTTGGTTTTGCCAAATAATATTTCCAGATAATAAATTAAACGCCACAACTTCCTGCGGTGAGCCGGATGTTGTCTTTTCTACACCAGCAAATATTTTATCTTCATAAATTACAGGCGTGGCTTTATTGCCGACATATCCAATATTATCATTATTCCAAACTATATTTTGTTCAGCGATATCAATACAATAGAAAATTGCTTTTTGTCTTGTTCCGGGTGCAACTACCAAGTATTCCTTCGTCTGGAAATAATTATAAGCCAAACTTGCGATTGATACTTCATTATCCGGAAGATTAATCGACCAAACAAACTCGCCGTTATGGCGGTACATAACTTCTATTTTTGCCGAGTCGCTTCTTGCGGCAAATAAACGCAAACCGTTATAATCAATTAGCAGATTGCTGTATTTACCTGCTTTTTGCCAAACCACGTTCCCGTTGTTAACATCAAAACAATAAAGAGTATCGCTTGAAGCAGCATACAATTTCCCGTCTTCAGTGATTGGTTTACTGCTTCTATTTGATGTGTAAAAATTATTTTTTTGCCAAAGTATATTACCTGTTTCGGCATCGAGCGCAAGTAACTTTTTGGCTGAAGGGTCGGTATAATTATTAGTTGATATAAAAATCTTACCAGCAAAACCAACCGGGCTGTCATAGGTTCCGTTTGCAAAGTTAACAGTATCATTCCAAAGTATTGAGCCAGTTTCGGTATCCATTGCAACAAATCCTTTATCTTGACCTGCCCAAAACAATTTATTGCTCATAATTAAAGGTGTACTCCATGTTGTAGCGCCTGATGGAAGTTCGTTTCCATCTTTTTTCCATAATAAATTTCCTTGTGCAAGAACTAAATTTCCTATGAAAAATAAAAGGAATAACTTCTTCATTTTTCCTCCGAGAATTTGTTTGTATTAACTACTTAAGAAGCATCATTTTTTTTGTGATGTTAATTTCGCTGCCTGAAAGTTTATAGAAGTAAACACCTGAGTTTAATTGTGAAGCATTAAATGTTGCCTCGTGTAAACCGGCATTTAAATTACCTTTGTGTAATTTTGCTACTTCCTGACCTAAAACATTATATATACTTAAAGAGTAATTACCTGCCTTTGGAATGTTGAATTTAATTCTTGTTGAAGGATTAAAAGGATTCGGGAAATTTTGCATTAACTCATAATTGGTAGGAAGTAAGTCCGAGTTTTCTTTTACTGAAACAATTCCGTTTTCGTTGAATAATGCCAGCCCTGCGTAGGTGCCAATCCATTTGGTTCCGCTACCGTCAATCTTAATAAAATTTATTTGGTTGTGCGGCAGTGAAGAATTTGATTTATTGAAAGTTATCCAATTAACTCCATCATATTTAACTAATCCATATTGATCAGTACCGAGCCATATATTGCCGTTATTTTCGATGGCAATAGCTGTAATTGAATTCGAAGGAATTTGGGAATTCGTTGTTTTGTAAGTTGTCATTAATGAACCGTTGTATTTTACCAACCCGCCCGATGTACCTATCCATACGTTTGCGTTTACATCGAAGTCAATGCACATTACATTATTATGAGGCATGCCTGTACTGGAAATCGGGTTTGAAGGTTTGAATACATTCCATCCATTCGCACCATCGAATCGCGCTAATCCGTCATCTGTTCCAATCCAAAGTATATCGTTTGTTGAAATTGCAATATGCTTAACATTATCATTAGGTAGTCCTGTACTGCCGGAATTATAAACAGTCCAGCCAGCACTGCCTAAAGATATTCCTTCGAACTTTGCTAATCCTGCTTTAGTACCAATCCACTTATTTCCATTTTTATCAATTACAATCGAGTTGAGTATATAATTATTCGGCAATCCGGAATTTGATGTATTATATACTGTCCATCCTTCATTACTTATTGTTGCACCGGAAAATTTTGCCAATCCACCAGAATATGTACCGATCCATTTATTATCATCGGCATCTATTGCGATACTATAAACAGTATTATAAGGAAGTCCTGAATTTGAGCTATTGAATGACAACCATTCTTTTCCATCAAATTTAACTAAACCATCATAAGTACCAATCCATTTATTACCGTGTGTATCAAAAGCTAATGAATAAACACGGTTATCCGGTAAACTTGGATATTTGTAAACAATCCAATCGGACTGTGCATTAATCATCATTGTTGCTGTTAAGAAGAGATAAGATATTTGTAGGAAACTTTTCATTTTTCCTCCTTAAAGTTTAAGATTTGAAAAGCCTGCAGTTGATAACTACAGTTTTCTTTCTGGAATTAAATAATTCCGATTTATTTAGAATTAATGTTTGGTTTTAAGGTTATTCGAAAAATGAAGTAAAAAAAATAGTATGTGATTTTTGAACGCTATGATTTATCCGATTTTATCTTTGTTTAATTCCGATTCCATTATAAAATTTTATGCTAAACGAGGCAAGCATTATCGGATTTATTTTTGATATTTTGAGTGTGGTCACAAATCAAATGCTTCCACCTTTTATGAGATGGAAGCATTATATATTAGATTACTTCTTCAAAATAGTATCAAGAACTTTTTCTTTGCTTAATTCTTTTGTGCAGAAGAACCAGTCGTAACATTTCATATCTTTTTTGTTTTCCATTCTTTCTTTTGCAGTTCCGCATGAACCTGCTGTTGGCACAATTACTTCATCGCCCGGACGCCAGTCCGCTGGGGTTGCAACAGAAAAGGCATCAGCAGTTTGAAGGGCAATTACAATTCTGTATAATTCGTCAAAGTTTCTACCGAGACTTAAAGGATAATAAAGAACAGTTCTTACAATTCCTTTAGGATCAATAACAAATACCGCGCGAACAGCTTTTGTATTGCTTTCGCCGGGTTGAATCATCCCGTATTTCTGGGCAACTTCCATTGTTATATCTTCAATCAACGGGAATTTTACTTCTACGTCTTTCATACCTTTGTACTGAATTTTTTCTTTAATTGTACGAAGCCATGCGATGTGACTATAGAGTCCGTCAACCGATAAGCCGACAAGTTTACAGTTAGCTTTTTCGAATTGATCTTCCATTGTTGCGAATGTCATGAATTCGCTTGTACACACCGGTGTAAAATCTGCCGGGTGACTGAATAATATTACCCAGTTTCCTTTGTAATCTTCAGGGAAATTAATTTCGCCCTGTGTTGTAATAGCTTTAAATTCCGGGGCTGGTTCACCGATTCTCGGCATTGAATACACTTTGTTTTCCATTTTTAATTCTCCAATATTTTTGTTTTAGTTTATCTATTCAGAAAGGGAATAGCTGTTATTTTTCAAGCAGCGACTTTAACATCCAAACAGTTTTTTGATATTTTTCCACGAAACCATAAAACATTCCGGCTGAAACTTCATCGCTAAATTCATTTTGCATTTTGTAAGCTGCGGAGTTCAATTTATCTATAACAATTTCAAAATCGTTAACGATATTTTGTACCATCGATAAATGATCGGGATATTTACCCGGTTCTTCATTCAATGTGGAAAGATTTAAGAATTCTTTTAATGTACCGGGAGTTTTTGAGCCGAGTACTCGAATTCTTTCGGCAATTACATCTATGTCTTCTGCAAGTTCGTCATAAATTTTCTCAAATGCACCATGTAATCCGTAAAAATGCGGACCGGTTACATTCCAATGATAATTTCTTGCTTTAGTGTAAAGAACAAATTCATCTGCTAAAATTTCTTTCATCAATTCGGAAATTTCAACTTTTACTTCGTTTAATACTGTAGTTTTCATTTTGTTTCTCCTTTTTAATTATGTTTGTAACTATTATTACAACACCCGTGCCGAAATTGAAACTTACTATTTCCCGCTATTTTCAAGCTTTTTATATATCATTATAAGATTGTTTGAATTTAGGAACGATATTTCGTTATTTTAGCAACTAAATATCGTTGCCAACTAAATGTCGGTGTAATATGATTTCACAAGAAGTAATACAAAGCGATATGATTTATCTTTCTCCTCAAAAGACTATGGAAATTGTTCTCGATGCAATTAATGAATTTATTCCATACGAAATGGCTGTTATTCTAAGCAAAGAAGCTGATGATAATTTAAAAGTCCGTTATGCGCGCGGGCCTTTGGTAACTGACAACTTAAAAAAATTTGAAATACCGCTAAAGAATAGACCCGATTTACAAGAGGTTTTAAATATCGGAAAAGTTAAACTTGTTGAAGAAACTCATGACGAAGATCATCACGATACTTATGAAGGTGTTGTAGAACTGCCGACAGGGCATTCGTGTATGCTTGCACCATTAAAAGTTAACGGCGAAACACTTGGTTTGATGACGCTTGATCACAGTCATTGTGACATGTTCACACCGCAAAGAGTTAATATTGCAAACTCACTTTCAAAGTTGATTGCTTTAGCGCTTGCGCAGGCAATGGCTACCGATTCGCTTCTCAACGAAAAAGAAACTTTGATTTATGAACGTAATTCTTTAATAGGCGATATATCATCGGTAGTGGAAGGATTAATCGGAAAATCCCCGGCTTGGATTCAAGTAATAGAAAAAATAAAATTGGTAGCGCCGACCGAATCACATGTAATGATTCTCGGTGAAACCGGAACCGGTAAGGAACAAACGGCAAAAGCAATTCATGCCTTATCTAAAAGAGCGGCGAAACCGTTTATTACTTTAAATTGTTCTGCGTTGAATTATAATCTTGCAGAAAGCGAATTATTCGGACACGAAAAAGGTGCTTTTACAGGCGCTGTTTCTGCAAGGCGCGGACGTTTTGAATTAGCAGACGGCGGGATTTTATTCCTCGATGAAATAGGTGACTTACCGTTTGATATCCAACCCAAACTTTTAAGAGCTATACAAGAAGGTACTTTCGAAAGATTGGGGAGCGAAAAAACAATTCACGCCGATGTACGAATTATATGCGCTACAAATGTAGATATTGAAACAAAGGTTAAGGAAGGAAAATTCCGCGAGGACTTATTTTACCGCTTAAATGTATTTCCTATAAATCTTCCGCCGCTGCGTCAAAGAAAGGATGATATTTATTTATTATCAAACTATTTCCTCCAAAAACTATCGAAAAAATTCGGCAATAAAAAATTGGTTTTATCAAACGAAACTGTAAAAATCCTAAGCGAGAATTCGTGGAACGGTAATGTGCGGGAACTTCAAAATACTTTGGAACGAGCCGTAATTTTAAGTCAAGACGGAATTATTAAACCAATACACATTGTTTTTGAAAAGAGCCAAACAAAAAAGAATAATTGCATTGAAGATGAAAGTTCTATTATTTCACTTGAGGATGAAATTAAAAAAATAATTGAAAGAGTTCTTGAAATAACAAACGGAAAAATTTACGGAACGGATGGTGCCGCGGCTTTACTAAAAGTAAAACCAACAACTCTTCAGAGTAAAATGAAAAAGTTAAGTATAAAAGTTTAATGATAGGGAAAGAACTGTAATTAGTTTTATTACAAATCATAATAAATCTGTATTACCATAAAATGAATAGTTATGCATAAAATTAATACTAATATCGGGATTCGACAGCTAAACGTATCTAAATCAATTTTGCAATTAAGCCGTTTTTATTAATCCGCCAATAAAAATTTTCATAAATAATTAATTTTAATCGTAAAACTATCCTTTTTTATTAAATTGTATTCCGGAATATGAATTTTGTTTTTTGAATCCATATTTAAACGAAAACAATGCTGTGAATAATTATAATTCTATACACGACAAAACTATTTTATAAATAAATACCGGATGAGAAAATGCAATTACCCGGCAAACCAATAGCAAACCTTCAATCGGATGCAAAAGATTTTATCGATCTTTACCGTTCATTGGGCGAAAGAGCTGAAAACTTTTTACCTAACCATATATTGGATAACCTTAAAAACTTTGTAAAACTTTGCTGCGAAGAACCTATTGATCCCGTGCGGCAAATTTTACAGATAGAAAAGAATGTACTTGAACTGAAGGAATTGATACCCGGCTACACTGACGTGTCTTTAATTCTTTTCCCGCACGAAGATTCGAAAGCATTTTTGTACAGGACGAAGAAACAGGTATTTGCCGATAAACTGAAATCGTTGATTGAAACGGAATTGGTTGACGAAAAAACTAAGCAGCAAACCTTGAATATTCTGAATACACATGATTATTCGATCGGAACACCGCCCGTTGCACAAAGTCAAATTGACCTGATGTATAAACTAGTGCTTGGCGACGATGTGCGCGAGCTGCGTAAATTCCGCGATGTTATCGGCGTTAACGGAGATGTTGAAGAAGCGCATTGGAATTATTTTATGGATGTGCTTGAACAAATGATTGTCCAGAGTACACACTATACAACCAACACAGAGAAAAAAGATTTTCTTCAACGAACTGAAATGACGGTTAATTTTAAAGGGCTTAACGGATTTATCCGTACTGTTGTTGGCGGAGGTGCAAAAACCGTAATTGAACTTCTTTCTGCTGAAGTATTTAATTCCAAAGATGTTAAAGTTATTGATTTTGTGGACGGGAATTCCCTGTTTGAAGAAATCAAAAACGATATGACCAGTATCTTTGTCGTTAAAGTAAAAAACATGCGTAAGAATATTTTCAATGATATTAAATGGTTCCCGTACTTAACCCGTATAGTAATTGTTGACGACTCGCCGGAATCGCAAAGTACAAATACATCGCTGGTTTTCGGAATTCATAATAAAATCATTAACACACTTAATAAAGTTCATACAAAAAAACTCGGTGCGCTTGCAAATACACAGCTAAATCTTAGATTAATATTAGATAAAGTAAGTGATGAAAATCTTGAAATATTCAGAAAATGTTCGGAAAAGAAAATAGCCGAGTATGAAGAAGAACTGAACGATTTTAGAAAAGAGCAGGTTGGCGAATTAAATAATCTTAAAAAAGATGTTTCGTTGTTTAAGTTTAACGATTATGCAAAACAAATTATTAAAGACAAATATGCCATCAAAAAGCTTCACGATTATATAGTTTTGATACAAAACTGCAAGGATCCTAAAAAATTACAGAAGCAGAACAAAGAATTAATTCATGAATTCGAAAGCCGTACGAAATCATATTTTTATTCCAACATAGAGCAAGTTAATATTGCTGCAATTGTAGAAGGCGGCGGAAGAAGCCAACTGCGTACATACGGAGAATACTTACTCCAAAGAAAACTCAAGCCGGTCGATCCAAAAATTACTGCAAAGTGTAAAACTATTATCGATATTATTCCCAACAATTATCAGCGCACACTTAAAAATCATTTTCATAAAAACTTCGGCGTTAATTTATTTTTAGAAAGATACAAACAGTACATAACCAAAGTTGAAAATGAATCAAACAACAAAGGAAGATTTACAAATTTCTTGATTGATATTGGAATAAACGAGGATTATCAAAAGAAGTCTCCGGAAGAGCAAGCAGTTATCAAAGAATTCATTAGTAATCTCGCTAATCTCGATATCACTACAATTGCAGATGATGTGCAGATGATTATCCGTGATATTTTATTTCATGCGATTATCAAACCATATATTTTATTTAACACAGAAGCGTCGTGGGAATACAAAGATCTTTTCCCGGTTGATAGATTTGATATAAATCCATTCGATCTTGAAGTTGGTTTAACCGAAGAAAAGAGAATTGATTTTGAAAGACTGTTCCACCGGTTAAACAGAATGAAAAGCACATTTCAATTGTTTGATGATACCGGGAATTTATGGGATCGTTTCTGCGAAAACTTAACGATTATAATCAATGACCCGTCGAATCCCTCGGGTTATACTGATTTCAATAATCCATCGTTAATAAAATTTTTGAAATTTTTGAACAACAATAAAATTACTTTACTCCTTGATGAAGCATACAGTGATGCGATTAAAATTGATGACCCTGACGAACCAAAGTGGCGTACAATATCACGTTATGTTATGAATAATATCGGTTCGCTTCCGAATATTAGTATTGTTTCATCGCTGTCAACAACAAAAAATCTTGGCGCAACCGGCAACAGACTCGGTTCTTTAATTGCCTCGCCGGTGCGTAAAGATGTCTTGGAATTTGCAAAGAAACAGAACAGTATTGAAAAGGGGAACACGAATTCTCTTTATATGCTTGTAAATACAATTGAAGCGGCGCAGCTTTCAAAAAAAATTAAAGATAGAATGGAATCTGAGCTTCCGAAAGATGCTTCACGTCATAAAATTAAATCAGCTATTGAAAAATATATTATTGATGAAATTATTAGTTACGCTGAAAAGAAAGCTGATGATAAAAAGGGCAATGCAATAAAAAGATTCTCTCCGTTTGAAGGCAGTCCGCTTCACATATTTTTACTCGAAGAGTTGGTTTCGTTGGATAAACTTGACGTACTAGGTTTACCCGATGATTTTAAATATAAAGGCGAACCGTTTTATAAATATTATCAGGAACATCTTGTAAAAGAAATAAACAAATTCAGAGTTAATAAACTTTTCCGCCAGGAATGCAATAAGCGCTTGACAATGATTAAAAATTCTGCGCGAGATGTTATTAAAAATGAAAGCGCCGAAAACTATTGTGAAATTCTTGAATCCGACGGTTCGTATTTATTCAATTTGTGGTTGAAAGAATTTTTTAATTATCAGGATCTTGAAAAGTTTACAAAAAAACTTGCCGAACAAAGAGGTATTTCGGTTGTCCCGTATCAAACCGGATTCTTAAGGTTTTCACTCGGTGATTATATCGAAGGTTCTGAACAGAGTTATGAAGTGTTTGAAAAGGAATTCGCTAATTCTCTGCGCATTGTAATTAAATATTGGAAATTGTTTTATAATGAAAAATCTGATCTTTCAAATAAGGAAAAAAGTACAGATTCGATTTTAGATGGGATATTTAAAACTTATTCCGATCTCGAATATGTTGACCAGGTTCTTGAAGATTTTAATGTTATAAAAAATCTTAACAAGATTTCTAAAATTAGTCTTACTATCAGCAACATAATGCCTTTGTATCATGCATTCCCTCAAAACAGCGGTGTTTCTATAAATACGATTAGAGATTCTAAAAACTCCGTTTTCGAGTTTTACGAAAACATCGGAAGTTGTACTGATTTAAAAGGATTTATTACCAGCAAAGCGTTCACAAAAATTTATGAGAACCTTTTACCGCAGATTTATAAAAATATTCCTCTTATAAAACATCTCGATTTTAATACGGTTGTTGCCAAATACGGAAAAGCGACAATACTTAAATACATTAATAACAAAATAGATTTTCAGCCATCAAATTATGTTCTCGACGATCCGGATGAAAAAAATATTATGAAAGAAATTTTAATCGAGATGGAAAATATTTTGTTTTCCGATTCGAAAGTTAAAATTCTTGCATTGAACGCTTCGAAAGATACTGCCGGAGATAAAGCTAAGCTCGAAGGCATGAACAGTATTCTTAAAAAACACATTGAAGAATTACTGCTTCATTTTAATCTTCCTTTCGGAATGGAAGGATCGGAACCTACGATAAAAGAAGTTATTGATATGACTGTTGAAAAATTTGAAGAGATTATCGGTAAGCCGGTTGAAGAATTAAATCTCCAAAATTACACGAATGAATTTTTATCAAATGTTGTTGATGCGGAAATTCCGGAAACTATTAAAGCTAAATTGATAGGATATGTAAGAAATGAATTAACAAACTTCTTGTTGGATGAGAAATATCCTTATCCAGAAAAACTACTACGCCTATTTTTATTACAACGCAATGATGAATTCAAGAATATTCTTAAAACAAAGATAGGTTTGCTGTTTGCCCAAACATTGGAAAACAAAGATGCAGAAATAAAAATATTTACAGAGGAATATATTTTCGGAATCTTAAAAGAAGAACTAAATGAAATAACTAAAAATATATTTAATTCAAAAAATCATAAAATTATTCAGCAAGAACTTCATGATGAAGTACGTGCCGCAGCATTATTTTTGATTGAACTTACAAACAAAACTAAAGCTACTGAATATTATAACAGGTACAATCATACTCTTATAAAATTTGTTGAAACTATGTTCAAGACTCAGAAATCGAGCATGAACGAAATGATACAACATGGAATTACGCTTCATAAAGATTTCAAGATGGAAGCTGACACCGATGGTGATCTTGCATGGATTAATAAGGTAATGACAAAATGCGGTGTTATTGGGTTGGAACAAACAGTGCAAACTCACACGAGAATAGCGACAGATGCGAAAAAAAGAATTTACCCAATTCACAAAGCCGATCGTACCGAAACGCATGCTGAAAAAGATTTTTCGGAACCGCACGAATATATTAAAAGTATGGATCTCAAACCGGCTTCAGCATTCTTTGGAAAAAGAATGGCGAAGTTTATTGATAACATGGACGAAAACGATTACCGATGTAAAATTATCCAACATGGGTTGGTTAAAGTTCTTTACGTATTCCAAAAAAGTTACATAAAATATTTAACAGATAATTTTCGTTTAATTCAAGCCGACGAAGTGAGCGTGGAAGATGTTAAGAAATTTATGCCGGATGTAATTCTGTTTTACGGCGCTCCGGAAAAAGTAATTTCATTTCCACAAATTGGTTTTTTCGATTTGAAAGGTCCGAATGGAAATATTAAAACTTTGGTGACACCGCTTAAAAAGGAAGTTGATTACTTCGGCAATATAAAAAAGCCTTGGTTAACGATGATGAACGAAAAAGTGAAAGAGATGGGCGGAATCCCGATTCACGGATCCTTATTCGCTGTTGAAGAAGAAGACGGCAGTTTGTTTGTAGTGCAGGTTGCGGGGGACAGCGGCGTTGGTAAATCCGAAATGCTGGCAGCGATGATGTTGAAATGGTTGAAAAAAGATTTGCAGGGCGTTCGTTCAATTAAAATGATTGCGGGCGATATGTTCTACATTTTTGCCGACAATGAAGGAAATATTTACGGTGTTGGAACTGAAGAAGGTGATTTCTCAAGAGTTACGGATTTTGATCCTGATTTTATAAAATACTATTATTCATTATTCGCGAAAGCCGCCGACAGCAATGTTGAAGATTTGAATTCAAGAAGTACGATAAGCGGATTGTGTGATATTTCAATGCCGTTTAAAATTGATATCATTTTAACAGCCAGCAATTATGCACGCGCCGAAGCGGGGATTACACGTTATGAAAACCCTGAAAACTTTTTATTGTACCGCGATTCACACGGCGAGCGAAAAGAAAAGGCAACAAGCTCAGATAATCCGCATCTGCAAAGAACTTTGTTAAGATACACCGGTGATAAAAATATTGTTGATGTTATGGATAAACACGGTAATTATATTGACGATGTCTTGAATTGGGAAAAAGACGAACACACAAAAAAATATTACCTGTGCGCTTCGTATAAAATGATCGACAAAATTGATATTGAGGATGTTGTTAATAAAATTTTTAACGGGAAAAAATTCAAAATCAAAAACGAATCATATAAAGTTGTAAAGGTTCATTTTGATATTATCAAAAACAAATTCCTTGCAAGTTGTGTTGGGCTTCAGAATGAAAAATTGGGAGAAACTGTCGAATCCAAGCGTGAATATTTAATTGATAGAGATATGTTCAGCAATATTTTTAATTCACTTGCAAGCACACCGGCCGGACAACCTTTCCTTGCTGAAGAAGGACAGCTTGAATCCAGGAATAATTTGATAAATATTCTAAAGGGAGGAGCAGACGGTAACGCGAAAGGAAAGAATATAAAACTTGGGATTCTTTCAACCGACTTGGGAAGAAAAGGCAAAGAAATTACAGGTCCGCAAGCCGCAGCAGAAGATATGAAAACAATGATTCATGAAGCTAGAATTTTCAGAAACGATATAAATGAAAAGAAAAACTTTGTGCAAAAACTTGTTTACGAAAAATATAATCATATATTCAACAGCCATAAACACAACAGTGAAGTCTGCAGATATAACTTTTTATTGTTCCAGCTTGAGCAAATGAGGAAAGCAAAATTTGTTAGAGTTGATGATTTGAAATCGCCGGTTGATCTTTCCGGTATAAAAGGTTTTCAGCAATTAAATTCCGAAAAAGAATTCAGCCCATTGCTTGTAACACCAAATATTAATTTTGAATTGAACTCGGTATGCGAAACCTATGAACAATTGATGAGTTTACCGAGCAATCCCGAATTCGCCGATGAATTTTATGAAGATTCGGAAAAATTGTACATAGCCGAAGGATATGGTGAAGATACAATTGTGAATAATTTAATACTTCAAATTCTTGTTGTTAGCGGGTACTTGACAATTGAAGATATAACACGTGGAAAAATTACGGAAAAAGTTAACCGTGAGACTTTAGCAGCTGCTAAGTTTGCTGCTGTAAAAAGAATTACAGGAAAGAAAAAATAAGATTTAACTTGTTCGTTAATTATTATATAAAGAGCTTGATGATTATTTATCAAGCTCTTTTAGTTTTTACTTAATAGCATTACGAAGGTTGTTATTCCGTTATTTGAATTAAATACTTTTGAAAATATATTTACTATTAGATTATTCGATCATAAACTCATTTTAACAACAACGACATAAACGAGGATTAAAATGAAATACGGTTTTTTCGACGACCAGCAAAAAGAATATGTCATAATACGACCAGACACGCCGTTGCCGTGGATAAACTATTTGGGCACAGAAAATTTTTACGGAATAATTTCAAACACTGCGGGCGGTTACTGCTTTTATCAAGATTCCAGACTTCGACGTTTGACACGCTACCGATATAATAATATTCCTATGGACAGCAATGGACGTTATCTTTATATAAAAGACGGCGATACAATTTGGAACCCGATGTGGAAACCTATGCGTGTTGCACTTGATAAATACGAATGCCGGCACGGTATAGGCTATACGAAAATTACCGGACAAAAAAATGATCTCGAAGTTTCTTCTTTGTTTTTTATTCCTCTCGAATCAAGAAACGAAATATGGAATGTGCAGATAAAAAATCATTCAAAAGAAGTAAAGAAAATTCGCATGTGGGGTTTTGTTGAGTGGTGTTTATGGGAAGCCAACGACGATATGACAAACTTCCAAAGAAATTATTCAACCGGGCAAGTGGAAATTGAAGACGGGGTAATTTTTCATAAAACAGAATATAGGGAACGTAGAAATCATTACGCATATTTTGCATCGGGTGAAAAGACAACGGGATACGACAGCAGCCGCGATGCCTTTGTCGGGGTTCATAATGGATTGGATGCGCCTCAAGCTATAATAGATGGGGAATGTAAAAACAGCACAGCCTACGGCTGGCTTCCAATAGGCGTTCATCAAATTGATTATGAGATAAAACCCGGTGAAACAAAAACAATGAATTTTATTTTAGGTTACGCGGAAAATCCTACGGATAATAAATTTTTAGATAATGGTAAAATTAGAAAGGATGAATTTGAAGAAGTTCGAAAAAAATATGCTGGCGCATCCGCAGTTTTGACTGCTTTTGAAGTTCATAAAAAATATTGGAATGATCTGCTTTCATCGTATAATGTTGACTCGCCTGATACAATTGTAAATCGCATGGCTAATATTTGGAATCAGTATCAATGCATGGTTACGTTT
This sequence comes from Bacteroidota bacterium, assembly GCA_023397505.1. Lineage (GTDB taxonomy): Bacteria > Bacteroidota > Ignavibacteria > Ignavibacteriales > Melioribacteraceae > JAEWUC01. The sequence goes on from JAEWUC010000002.1 coordinate 147,155, forward strand.
AACATGTCGCGTTCAACTTCGATGTATGAATCGGGAATCGGGCGCGGAATGGGTTACCGCGATAGTAATCAAGATGTGCTTGGTTTTGTACATATGATACCTTCGAGAGCGCGCCAAAGAATTTTAGATATCGCTTCAACACAACTTTCCGACGGTACCTGCTATCATCAATACCAACCGCTGACTAAAAAAGGTAATGCAGATATCGGAGGCGGTTTTAACGATGATCCGCTTTGGCTGATACTTTCTACTTCTGCATATATCAAAGAAACTGGCGATAAAAGTATCTTAAATGCAAAAGCAGGTTTTGCAGATGTGGGAAATTCCGAAGCAACATTGATGGATCATCTTCACATATCATTAAAATATACGTTGGATAACTGCGGACCGCACGGGCTTCCGTTAATTGGCCATGCCGATTGGAATGATTGTCTGAATCTAAATTGCTTCTCAACAACTCCTGGTGAAAGTTTCCAACTTGCCGGGCATATCGAAAATGATAGAGTTGCAGAATCGGTTATGATCGCTGGATTATTCTGCAAAGCTTGTGATGAAATGTCTGGTATTTTAAATTTCATCGGTGAGAATGAAAAAGCAAAACAATATTTAACTCAAGCAGAAGAAATGAAACAAGTGATTTATGAGCACGGTTGGGATGGTGAGTGGTTTTTACGTGCTTATGATTCTTACAGCAATAAACTTGGTTCTAAAGAAAATGAAGAAGGAAAAATTTTTATCGAGAGTCAGGGTTGGTGCGTTTTAGGTAATGTCGGTTTGGAAAACGGTTATGCGCTAAAAGCATTGGACAGTGTAAACAAACATCTTGCAACGCCAAACGGTATTATCTTACAGCAGCCTGCATTCAGCAAGTATTATGTTCATCTTGGCGAAGTAAGTTCTTATCCTCCCGGCTATAAAGAAAATGCAGGAATTTTTACGCACAACAATACATGGATTCAAATTGCGGAAACTATTATCGGAAGAGGCGATAGAGCGATGGAATATTACAAAGCAATTTGTCCGCCGAGTAAGGAAGATCAAATAGATATTTATAGAAGTGAGCCTTATGTGTATAGTCAAATGACTGCTGGAAGAGATGCACCTACTCCCGGCGAGGGAAAAAATTCATGGCTTACTGGAACAGTTGCATGGTCGTTCATAACATTATCGCAATACATTTTGGGTGTCCGCCCTGATTTCGACGGACTTGTAATTGATCCTTGTATCCCAAGTGATTGGAAAAAATTCAAAGTTGTCAGGAAATTTAGAGGTGATGTTTACAATATAAGTTTTAGCAATCCGAAAGGAATTTGCAAAGGCGTTAGGAAGATTACACTTGATAGAAAAGAAATTAAGGGCAATAAAATTCCAGTTCAGAACGATAAGAAAGAGCATTCTGTAGAAGTTGAATTAGGATAATAAAAAATTTCGTAAATGGTAATAACAGGCAAAGAGAATCATACATTCTAAAAAATTTACCGGTTTTTCTTTTTTAAAACAGTTGATCCATTTATTAAAATATAGTTTTTCTAAAACTCTTCAAGTATTATAATACCAAACATTCATGTAGTATCACGCGCATTTAAATGTGTGCAAAAATTTGTCAACCAACTTTCCTTTAATTAATAACGTCTTATATTTAGTTTTATTTCCGGGGGGAAATGGCGACCGTTGTTACCGTTATTAAAGATGAGATTTTCCGCGAAGGTCTGACTTATCTTATTAATAACAGTGAAGGATGCAGATGTATAGCTGCATTTTCCGATTATGATAGTCTGATGGGTTATTTTGTAGATAATCCGCCGGATGTTATTCTATTTGATATCGACATTTCGTTTGACCGAGCAGTGAGTTCAATGACTGAATTAAAATCGCAGAAGAAGGGTGTTATAATTATAGCGTTAAGTTATGATGATTGTTACGAAAAAGTTTATAGAAGCGTTAATGCGGGTGCAGATGGATTTCTTGTGAAAAATATTTCTCATGTGGAATTAATTGAAGCAATTCAGGATGCATGCAAAGGCGGTGCACCCTTAAGCTCTTCTGCTGCAAAAAAACTGGTTGATTATTTTCATAAAAACGGTATATCATTTTCAATCAATAAAAACTACGATCTTTCGCCAAGAGAAAAAGAAGTTGTTGCAAAACTTGTGGAAGGAAAATCAATGCGGGAAGTTGCATTTGATTTGTTTATAAGTATCGATACTGTACGTTTCCATTCCAAAAATATTTATAGAAAATTAAAAGTAAGAAACCAAGCTGAACTTGTCGCTAAAACTCTTCGCGAAAAATTAATTTAGCCAATCTCGTATTGTTTAATCGCTTGCCTACATGATTGTGTGATGTTTTTATAATGTATCCATAAGTTATTCGGAAAAACAATCCATTCATGTAGTGGCTATTTTTTCCCTCAGTTAATATGTTGACCATCGAAAAATCATCAGGGCTATAATTCTAACAAACTAATCTAAAACCTACATATGGGGGGAATGATGTCGAAAAGTTTTTACTTTTCTGCATTTCTTTATATTTCTGGATTACTCCGATTTCCTGATAATAGGTTGAATGCTGTTCAACTTTTATCGGAGTGATGATATGAAAATGCAGAAAAAATTTAATAAGTCCCAACTCAAAAACAAATTTCATTTTAGTATTAAACTGGGGGTACAATGACGGTAAAATTACAACCAATTGGAAATTTGGGATATAAAATGTTTGTCCTAGTATTGTTGCTAACAATCATAATGACCGGACAAACTTTATCTCAACAAAGCAGGGGAAGTATAAGAGGTTTGGTCCGCGATGAAGTAACACGCGAACCGTTAATCGGTGCAAATGTATTTATTCAAGAAATAAATGCAGGTGCAGCTACAGATGTTGATGGAAGATTTTTAATTGAGGGAGTGCCTGTTGGTACGCATGTTGTCCTAGTAAGATTTATAGGATACAGGCAAACTTCAAGTGAAGTTATTGTTAGAGCAAACAGTACAACGGAAGTAAATTTCTCACTTCAGGCAAGCGCCGTACAACTTAACGAATTAGTTGTAACCGGGCAAGGCGTAGCAACCGAAAGAAGAAAACTAACTTCTACTGTTGAATCGATTAAAACCGATGATATTAAAATTGCGCCTGTTGAATCGGTAGATCAACTATTACAGGGCAGAGTACCGGGTATGGTGGCATTTAATTCCTCGGGTATGCCTGGAACTGCCGGAAGAATTGCAGCAAGAGGATTGAAAAGTGCGTTAACCAATGCAACTCCAGTCGTTTATGTTGATAACGTTCGCGTTGATAATCAAGATGCATTTAGATTAGCGCTTGATACCGGCGGCGCTGAATCATCTTCTCTTGCAGATCTTGTTGTTGGTGAAATCGACCGCATAGAAGTTATTAAAGGCGGTGCTGCATCAACATTATTCGGTTCCGAAGCTGCAAACGGCGTTATCCAAATTTTTACAAAGAAAGGTATGCCGGGAGCTGCAAGATGGAATGTAAACGTTACAAGCGGTTATGATATTCCCAATACTAAATTCGTTACTGAACAATATGTAAAAGATAAAGTATTTCAGGACGGGTTTTATCAAAGTTACAGCATAAATACCTCAGGCGGCGATAAAGCTTTTACTTATAATGTAGGCGGAAAAGTTTTTATGAACGATGGAATTATAGTTGAAAACGTTTCGCGGGCAAAAAGTTATAATTTCAACGGCGGCTTAAGAACATTACTTTCCGATGTTTCAACGTTGGAATTATCAACAAGTTATACGAAAACACAATACCGTAGAACAGACAACAACAATTTACCGACTGCTCCCTACGGCGGATTTGATGATGGCAGCAGAAGCGATATATGGGGTTATGATGATGCGGCACGCGACGCTGACTTGGAATTGATGCTTACAAATAAAGTTAACGATGATGTAGATCGTTTTAGAACAGCCCTTAATTTCGATTACAAACCGATAGAAAATTTTAATAATAAATTTACTTTCGGTTTAGATTTTAGAAAGAACGAGGAAAGACAATTCGTTCCTAAAAAATCCGGTACATTCTTTAGCACTGAAAACGGATTCCTTTATAGAGCAGACCGTGAATATTTATCTGTTACACTTGCTTATGCCGGTTCTTATGTATTACCAAAACTTGGACCGGTAACTCAAACAATCGCTTTCGGTGCACAGGGATTTAGAGTTGAAGATAGAGAATCTGCAGCACAAGGTGAAGACTTTGCAATTCCAGGCACAGAAGATTTCGATAATGCTTCCAGAATTGACGCACAGGAAAGTAACAGACAATTATTCAGCGGCGGTATTTATATTGCCGATCAAATTGGTTTATTCGATAAAGTATTTATCGATCTTGGAATACGAGCCGATGGCAACTCAACATTCGGCGAGAACATTGGATTGCAATATTATCCAAAAGCAGGTATTGCATATAATATTTCAGAAGAATCATACTTTCCAGAATTTTTAAGAGCGGCTATAAGCACATTAAAACTTCGTTCATCATGGGGACAAACAGGAAATTTCCCGCCGCCGTTCACACGCGATAGAACTTATGCGGCTAATTCTTATTTAGATCAATCCGGACTTGGGTTTAGTAACCCCGGCAACGATGATTTGAAACCAGAAAAAACCACATCAATCGATGCCGGTTTTGATATGGGTCTATTTGATGATAGGGTATCAATCGAATTTAATTATTTCGATCAATTGACCAAAGAAGCATTGTTCTTGGTTCCAAACGACCCGGCTTCCGGTTTCGGTTTACAATATAAAAACGTTGGAGAAATTTCCAATAAAGGAATTGAATTGGCTATCTATGCCCAATTCCTGCAAATGGAAAATTTAGTAGCCAACGCTCGTTTTAGTATTTCTACACTTACAAATAAAGTTGAAAGTCTCGGCGGATCGGCTCCGTTTGATTTATCTTCATATACATTCCTGCCAAGAAGAGTTGAAGAAGGCCATCCTCTTGGAGTATTTAGGGTAAATGTTCCAATTCAAAATGCAGATGGAACATACACAGGTACATACGAAACAAAACTAATTGGAACGCCTATGCCTAAACAATCCGGTACTTTTTCACTTAATCTAACATTGTTCAAAGATATTTATATATCCGGCTTAATGGAATTTGCATTTGGTCATCAAATTGTAAACCTTAAAAAAACTCTAAGATATTTTAATAGCACTGAAGATGCTGCCGATGCAGTACCAGAAGGATACTCGTTTGAAAGTGCATCGAGTGTTTGGCTTGAAGATGCAGATTGGATAAAGATTAGGGAAATTACTCTAAGTTACCGTGTACCCGGTGAATTTTTCCACGGATTAACAGTATCAGCAAGCATAAGAAATGTTGCCGAGTTCGGTATCAAAACATCTATGTTGGATCCTGAGTTAAACAGTTTCCAATCCGGACAAGCAAACACCGGCGGCTACGGATATCTTGATATTTCGGCACCGCGCCAGTTAAGATTTGGATTGACTTACAACTTTTAATAAACAAGAAAAATTTTAGGAGCAAAAATGAAATTATTACTAAATATAAAATTGGCATTCATCTTTACGATTGTGATGCTCCTTTATACAGGCTGCGACTTGATTGATCCTACTGAGGTTGAAAATCCTGCTATCACTCAGGAGAAATTATTTCAAGATGCAACCGGTGGAGCTAAACCGTTAATAACGGGTCTTGAATTTGCATTTGCGGATGCTGTTAATAGATCAACTTATTTTTTGGAAGTTGTTTCGGATAACTATATTAATGCATCAACTTATATCTCAACACAGCTTGATAATCCAAGATTAATTACCCCAAATGATCAATATCTCGGAGATGCGCGCGAGATTTATTTTAAATACCAAACCTTGCATGCTTTATCTGAATTCGGATTAAATACAGTTCTGCCAAAAGATGCTGAAGCAACAGATGAAGATATCGCCATCACCAAATTTTACAAGGGTATGGCAATATTATTACTTTGTGAAAATTTCCAGGCCTTCCCCCTTGAAGAAGGCGGACAAATGATTCGTTCGGAAGTTGCTATTAAAACGGCAATCGATGCATTTAATCAATCCTTAACACTTCATTCCGCCGGCGATCATGCAATTAATGTAAAACTTGCACTAGCTCGCGCATATCGTTTAGATGGTAATAAAACAGCTTCGGTTCAAGCTGCAAATGATGCAATTACAATGAGTGCAGATTATGTCTTTTATGCTAATTACGATCCCGTAAACTTACCAAATAGAACAACATTATTTATTGTAACACGTTCGCAGCAGGATATGCAACCGTTGCCGCGTTTAGATTTTCTTGATCCGAAATATTCTGCAGTCGACGGAAGCGACCCGATCCCTGTTCTTAAAACAGAAGAGGCATATTTAATTTTAGCGGAAGCAGCTTTATCTAACGGAAGCATTAACGAAGCTAAAACAGCTATGATTAATGCAGTGAATCTTGTCGCTTCGCGTCAAACCAGAACAATCACGGATGGTGATAGAAGACGCAACCGCCCTAGTAATAATAGTTACTCGGTTAAAGCTGATGCCGGATCACCGGCTGTAGCTGGACTAATTTTCAAACGTGAAGGCGCTACAGTTACAAATTATCCTGTTTCTGGTACAAGTGTAACCGAGCAACAAATTAATGCATTGAATACTTCGGATGAATTGTTACATACTTTGTATCTAATGCGTCAGGAAATATTTTTTACCGAAGGAAGAAGGATGAGTGACTTGGGAATCCGCCTTCCGGTTATGGGAAGACAAATTGATGCCAACCCGAATGTTAACCAGGGTGATTACGGTACGGTTGTATTTGTTCCTAATTATATTCCACAAGGAAATGAAATAGATCAGTTTTCAATTAGTGCCGATGTTGTAACAATTTTACACGATATGAATAAAGTATTGATGCAAAATAAAGCGACTGTTTCGCCGTTCTTTTAATAGAAGAAGTTAGTCCTTCAGAAGCGAAAAGATGAAGCATATATTTTTCTAAGGACAACTAATTAAAAGAAAAATCGTCTAAACATTTAGCCGAGGCAAGCTATAGGGGGCTTAAAGGGGGCCCCGATCTTTCGATGCATATCTATAAATTTGCCTCTTTCTTAAAAAAGCTCCGGGGTTGAGACCGGAGCTTTTTTTGTTTTGAATCATGCCGATTAATTTATTAAACCGTATTTTTCACCAAGATTTTTTCCACTCTATTTTAAAGGGCTTAATATGAAGACTAGGCAACTAGGTAAAAATGGGCCTGTATTAACAATTCTTGGATTTGGCGCATGGGCTATTGGCGGGCCATGGCAGTGGGGCTGGGGAAAAGTTGATGATAAACAATCAATAGATGCAATACATTCAGCAATTAATAACGGAATTAATTGGGTTGATACCGCGGCTTCTTATGGTTTTGGTCATTCCGAAGAGATTGTAGGAAAAGCAATAAATGGAATTCGTGAAAAAGTATTTGTTGCAACAAAGTGTGGACTTGTTAATGACGGAAGAGGTAATGCAGTTTTCAACAGTGACCCGAAAAATATACGTAAAGAAGTTGAAGAAAGTCTGCGTAGATTTAACACAGAATATATTGATCTTTATCAAATACATTGGCCTGATCCTAAAACTGAAATTGAAAAATCATGGGAAATGATGGCGCAGTTAAAAGCTGAGGGAAAAATTAAATATATTGGTGTAAGTAATTATAAAGTTGAACACTTAGAAAGATGTATGAAGATTGAACATGTTCAGTCTTTACAACCGCCGTATAGTATGTTGGTACGAGACTATGAAAAAGAAGTCTTTCCATATTGTAAACAAAATGGAATAGGAGTTGTAGTTTACAGTCCGATGCAGGCCGGTTTGCTAACTGGAAAATTTGATATTAATAAAGTAGCTGATGACGACTGGAGACGAAAGAATAAAATGTTTCAAGAACCATATTTAACAAAAGCATTAAAATTTGTCGATACATTAAAACCAATGGCAGAAAAATACAACCATACAGTTGGTAATGTAGCACTTTCATGGGCATTGAGTAATGCGGCTGTAACTTCTGCAATAGTTGGTGCGAGAAATGAGATCCAGGTGCAAGAAAACTTAAATGCAGCAGATTTAGTATTGAATACCGACGATATTTCTGTTATCAATAAAATATTAGTAGAAATGGGATTATAAAATTATTCATTTACGATTGTATTATAGATAAAAATCTAATTCATAATTCTAAAAGTGAGGTAGCTATGAAAAAAGTAATAATGTTTATGATGATGTTATTTGTTGTTTCAACTATTTCTGCTCAAACACAAAGCGGTGGTTTTTTCTTTGACAAATCAGCCCCGGGTTATAATCTTGATAAAAATTCAGGAATGCGCTTTGTTGAAAAAGAAATCAACTTCCCGATCCCGTTTGAAACAAAACCAATTGTTTATGTTACTGTTTCGGTGCTTGATGCAATCAGCAATTCTCAAATTCGATATTCGGTTGAACCCAAAGGTGTTTCCCGCGACGGCTTTGTTGTTAAAATAAGTACATGGGGCGATACTCAAATAAATGGTATAGGCGGAATGTGGTTCGCCCAAGCAGAAAAACTTGAAATTAAAAAGGAAGAAATTAAAGTCGGTGAAACCTTCCAGCTTAACAACGTTTTATTCGAATTCAACAAATGGGATTTGTTACCGGAATCTTTCGAAGAATTAAATATCGTAGTGAAATTATTAACAGATAATCCCAAGGTTGAAATAGAAGTATCCGGACATACAGATAATATCGGTTCGGAAAAATATAATTTGGAATTGTCCGATAAAAGAGCTGCATCGGTTAAAAATTATTTAGTATCAAAAGGAATTGATGCAAAAAGAATTACTTCCAAAGGTTACGGTAAATCAAAACCGATTGCTGAAAATACAACTGAACTCGGAAGAGAACAAAACAGAAGAGTAGAATTTACAATTACTAAAAATTAAAGTTGATTGTTTATTTCATCTCAAGCTATTTTTGTGATGAAATAAACACGGCGCGTTCGTCTAGTGGTCCAGGACGCCGCCCTCTCAAGGCGGAGATCACGGGTTCGACCCCCGTACGCGCTACAATTTAATATTCTTAGTGGAGATCACGGGTTCTCCCGAAGGGATTCCTTCGGAAGACCCCCGTACGCGCTACAATATTTTAAACAGACAGATTTATTAATTGAAGAGAAGCATTTCCCTTTTTTCGACTTAAGATTTGTACATAAATTGAAAGAATATGAGCCGATTCGAAAAACATATTTTTATATGTGAGAATAAAAGGGAAGAAGGGCATCCGCGGGGATGCTGTATTGATAAAGGATCTTCAGAAATAACCGAACAATTCAAAAAAAGATTAAAAGAGCTCGGTTTGAATTCCAAGGTTAGAGCTAATAAATCCGGTTGTTTAGATGCATGCGAGTATGGTCCTGTAGCTGTAGTTTACCCTGAACAAATTTGGTACGGAAATATCTCAAAAGAAAATGTTGAAGAAATTATTCAAGAGCATATAATTAACAATAAGCCGGTTAAACATTTACTGATCACTGACAAAAGATTTTTAATTGAAGCCTGATACAAAAGAAAAATCATTCGCAAAAAAAATATTTGATATTCTAAGCAAGGAATATCCGGCGGTAAAACCCGCATTGGAGTATTCATCCGCGTTCGAGCTTTTAATTTCAACAATACTTTCCGCGCAGTGTACGGATGAACGAGTAAACATTGTTACTAAAACTCTTTTTAAAAAATATAGAAAACCTCAAGACTATATTAACGTTCCTCAAACCGAACTTGAGAAAGATATTTTTTCAACCGGATTTTACAGGCAAAAAGCAAAAAGTATTCAGAAGTGCTGCAAGGAATTAATTGAAAAGCACAACGGCAAAGTTCCTCGTGATTTTGATGAACTTGTAAAATTAAGCGGAGTAGGAAGAAAGACTGCATCGGTTGTTGCCGGAAATGCTTTCGGAATTCCGGCAATTGCAGTAGATACTCATGTAAAACGGCTTTCTAATTTGCTTGGCTTTATAAAATCCGATGATCCTGAAAAAATTGAATTTAGATTAAAGGAACTTTTGCCGGAAAATTATTGGATAAATTCTTCGCATTGGCTTGCTACGCACGGAAGAAATGTATGTTTTGCACGAAAACCTCAATGCGGAAAATGTGTATTGGCTAAATTGTGTCCGTCGTTTTTACCTGACGCGAAGAAAATCGGAGAGATAAAATGAGCATGGATTTTATGCGGGATAGAAATTTTTGTTTATCAATTTTACAAGAATATACAAAGAGCGATAGCTTATTAAAACATGCTTTTGCAGTTGAAACTTGTGTTCGTGCATACGCTGAGAAATTTAATGAAGATGTAGAATACTGGGGAAACATTGCCTTACTTCATGATTTCGATTACGAAATGTTCCCCACAGCGGAGGAGCATCCATTCAAAGGTTCAGAAATTTTGAAAGAGAAAGGATTTGATGAAGAATTTAGAAATGCAATTCTATCGCATGCGGATTATTCGGGTGTTCCTAGAAACTCGCAAGTCGCAAAAATCCTTTTTGCATGTGATGAGCTTGCCGGATTTATAACTGCCGTTGCATATGTTCGACCCAGTAAATCTATAGATGAAGTAGGAGTTAAATCTGTTCGTAAAAAAATAAAGGACAAAGCTTTTGCCCGCGCCGTAAATCGCGAAGATATTGTTAAAGGTGCTGAAGAATTGCAAATAGAACTAGACGAACATATTCAATTTTGTATCGAAGCAATGAAGCGCAACAAACTGTTACTCGGTCTTTGAACCTAAGGACTTTTATACGGATTCTCGCTTAAATAATTTTAAAGTTGACATATTTAAATTGACTTGACAAGTATTTGTTAACTTACCTAACTTTACGCCCAGAAAATGGAGAAGTTATATAGAGAATTTGTATACTGCTTTTAATTAGAACTTAGTATTATTTTTCGTTAACAAGTTTAAACAATTTAAGAAGCTCTAATGAAGACAAAATTCTCTATAATATTTCTCTTTTTTATTTTAAACATTTCTGCGTTCGGGCAGGATATTAAAATATTATCTTCCGATGAATCATCGATAGTTGTTGAATACACCCCGTTTTATTCCGATACTCTTACGGTTAACTCAAACGGTAACAATTATTTTAATTTTCTGATACCGTACACTGGCATTTTAAATGTAGATAAGAAAGGCGAAGCGCAGCTTCTTGTGCGCGAAATTAATCTCGGTGTTCCATCGGAAGCAGGGAATACAATTCAAATAATTTCTGAAAACTACTCCAGTATTAAAGGAAAATTATTACCAGTTCCCCAGCTTAAAAAAGATTCTATTGCAAATAAAGATTACTATTTTGAATCGGAAGATTATCAAAAAAGCAAATATGGCGAAACAATTGGATTTGGAGAGTTTGGCTATGTAAGAAATCTGCCCGTCCAAACAATTCAAATATTCCCCGTTCAATTTGAAGCTTCATCAAAAACAATAAAACTATTAAAGCGTATTGTCTTCAGAATTAATTACGCTTCAGTAAATTCTTCGGCTAAACAAAAAATCAACGACAATTTTTTCCAAGCACTTGTAATAAATTGGCATGTAGCTCAAAATTGGGGAGTAAAGGACAATAGTTTACGCAAAACAAATTCCGGTCCATTTGCTTCGGGCAATTGGTATAGATTTGAAACTCCCGATGAAGGCATATATAAAATAGATAGAACATTTTTGCAAAACCTTGGAATTAATGTTGACAATGTTGACCCGCGAACAATAAAAATTTTTGGATACGGCGGGTATTCGCTGCCCGAAAGTTTTTTATCTGAATCCAATAACCAAGGATTTCAGGAAACAGCAATTTTAATTTCAGGCGAAAGCGACGGACAGTTCAATACAAACGATTATATTTTGTTTTACGGAAGATCAACCGAGTTTTGGGAATATTCCACCGCTAAAAGAGCTGTAGTAAGGGTCAAGCAGCCATATTCTAAAAAGAATTATTATTGGCTTACATACGGCGGCAGTACTGGTAAAAGAATGAACGATAAAGTTTCTCTTAATGTTTCAGGAGCATTCCAGCAGACAAGCACTAAAGCATTTAAGAGTTTTGATAAGGACAGCATCAGCGTCGGGAAAAGCGGAAGAGATTATTTCTGCGATCCGCTAAACAATATTACCAAAAGTCGCACTTACATGAATTCGCTAAACTCAATAATTCCCGGCACGGAAATTAATTATCATTTCAGAGTTGCCAATGCTTCAAACGTTAATATTAATTATAGAATAGAAGAAAGCGGTACTCAAATTTATACAACCAGTATCCGGGGATTAGGGGATTATTATTTCGGTACTGAAAGTAAAGGTACTGCCAAATTTATCAATAACCTTTCTGATTCAAGAAGTGTGCTTAAATTTACTTTAACTACCGGAGCAATTGATGCCGAGATGTATATCGATTACTTTGAAATTTATTATCAAAAATATTTGAATGCCGACGGCGATAACCTGTTATTCTTTTCAAAAGACACAAACGCTGTGATCAGTTACACGCTTAATAATTTTTCAAACAGCTCGATTCATACTTTTGATGTTACAGATTACGCGAATGTAAAAAAAATATCCGGTGCATCTATAAGCGGTGGACAGTTTAGTTTTCAAACAACAGAAAGTTTAAACGTAGTGAATAAATATTTTGCGCTTACGGAAGCGCAATTCAAAACGCCTGTTAATGCTGCTAAAATTGAAGCTGTTGATTTACGAAGCAATATTTCCGGAAGCGAAATGATTGTAATAACTGCTAAGGATTTTAAAACGCAAGCCGAAAAATATGCCGCTTATCGTTCTTCCCAATCGCCGAATAAATTGAGTACATCGGTTTTTTATGTCGATGATATCATGAATGATTTCAGCGGCGGGTTGATGGACCCCGTAGCAATTAGGGATTTCATAAAGTATGCATACGATAATTGGCAAACTAAACCAATCTATGTTCTATTATTAGGCGACGGTTCTTTTGATTATCTAAATACTGTAAAAAATAATAATAACATTGTTCCTACTTTCCAGGTTGATAGTTCTCTATTAAGCGAACTAAGCACCTACCCAATGGATGACTACTATTCGAGAATTTCCGGCGGCGATGCAAAAGCAGATATTGCTATTGGAAGAATTTGTGTAAGTACAGCTGATGAAGTCGAGAATGCGGTTAATAAAATAATTGATTATGAAAATGATGCAGATAAAAGCGATTGGCGGAATAGAATTACACTCATTGCAGATGACGGGCCTGCTGGTATTGGAGAAGATAATGGAAGTCTTCATACATTTCAATCTGAGTCATTATCCAATCAATTTTTACCTAATTATATTGATAGAGATAAAATTTATCTTGTTGCTTACCCCACTGCATATATCGGCATTGGCAGAAGAAAGCCGGATGTTAACAAAGCAATAATAAATTCTATAAATAAGGGGACTTTGGTTGTCAATTATATCGGTCACGGCGCACCGAAATTCTGGGCACACGAATATGTGTTTGAAACGGCCGCTGCAATTCCGCAAATGACAAACAAAAATTATTTTCTTCTTACGGCTGCAACTTGCGATTTCGGCAGATATGATGATCCTGCAAGTGCAAGCGGGGCAGAAGAATTACTCAATCTTTCTAATACCGGTTCAATTGCTGTGTTTTCTGCTGCCCGTGTTGTTGAATCAAGTTCAAATGATGCTTTGAATAAAGCGTTTTATAAGAATCTCATAAATGTTCATAACATTGGTGGAACTTCTGACCGAATTGGATTAGCTTATATGTTGACAAAGCAAACGCGTACGAATTCCAACGATGAAAAATTTCACCTCTTTGGCGATCCGGCTGTACGTCTTAATTTACCTCAACTGGATGTTTCAATAGATTCGTTGAACGGAAAGAGTACAAATGTAAGCGCTCAAATTAATGCACTTGGAAATGTGAAAATTAAGGGTACAATTAGAAATGACGACAACACAGTTAATCCTATAAGCGGCGAAGCTGTTATTAGCGTATTCGATTCCGAACGCTCGCAATATTTTTCGGAAATGAATTATACTGTTTCATTACAGGGCGGCTTAATCTACCGGGGACGTGTTTCGGTTGTTAATGGAGAATTTGAAACTGAATTTGTTGTGCCGAAAGATATCTCTTACGAAAATAAAAACGGAAAAATTGTTGTTTATTTCTCTAATGATTACACCGACGGCGTTGGTATGACAAACAACTTTACTGTCGGCGGAACAAATGCCTCGGCTGTTAACGACGGTAAAGGTCCCGAAATTGAAATATTTTTTGACAACGAAAATTTCCAAGATGCTTATCTTGTTAACCCGAATTTTACACTTATTGCAAAACTAAAAGATCAATTAGGTTTGAATACAACCGGAACCGGAATAGGTCATAAACTTGAAGGAATTCTAAACGAAGATCTAACAAACACTATAGATTTTACAAATTATTTTGTGGGTGAATTAAACTCGGGCGGTAAATCCGGCTCTATTCGTTACCCGTTTTTATCAATGGATCCAGGTGATTATAAAATTAAAGTTAAAGCTTGGGATGTGTTTAATAATTATTCTGCTCATGAAGCATATTTTACTGTTGTAGCTGCCGATGGCGGAATTGCAATACGCGATGTTTATAATTATCCGAACCCGTTTTCATCAAACACCACGTTTACTTTTCAACATAATATTGCAGGCGCTATAAATGTTAAAATAAAAGTTTATACAATAGCAGGACGTTTAATTAAACAAATTGAGCAAAATGATTTGCTGAATAAATTCGTCCGCATGGACTGGGACGGAAGAGATGAAGACGGCAATTCAATTGCAAACGGAACATATCTTTATAAAATGATTGTCGAATCATCAGACGGGCAAAGTAAAGAAAGCGTTCTTGGAAAATTAGCAGTAATCAGGTAATACAAAAATTAATAGAATCAATTGGAGGAATAGTAATGAAAAAATTATCGATGATCTTATTCTTATTTATCGCGATCATTGGATTTGTCAATAAAACATATGCTCAGGGAGAAGCCGCGGTTCCGTTTTTATTAATCGCGCCCGATTCAAGAGCTGGTGGTATGGGCGAATCTGGCGGCGGACTTGCGGATAATTCTTCTGCAATTTTTTGGAATCCTGCAGGCATCGCATTTTTATCAGGTTCGGAAGTTGGATTTACACACAGTAACTGGCTGCCGCAATTTAATCTTGATCTTTTTTATGATTATGCAACGTACAGACAATATATAGAAGACCTGAGTGGAAGCGTAACCGCAAGTATAACATATATGAACTATGGTGAATTTGTTAGAACTAATGAAAACTCGCCTGAAGCTGTGGGCACTTTCCGCTCCTTTGATGCTGCTTTAACTCTTGGATATGCAACTAAACTTAGCAGCGACTGGGGATTGGGTTTGAACTTTCGTTTAATTCACAGCCGTTTGGCAGATAAACCAACGGCGGCAGAACAAGGATCGGGTGTTGCTACATCAATCAGTTTTGATATTGGTGCTATGTGGCGTCCGGAACATTTGGAACTTCCGTTTCTCGGTGATGTCGGCGGTGATTTCAGTGCTGGTGTTAATATTAGCAACATTGGTCCTAAAATTTATTACATAGATCAGGCTCAGGCAGATCCTATTCCACAAAATTTCCGTTTAGGGTTAGCCGCTCGTCTTTATCAGGACGAATATAATTCTATAACTTATACACTCGATTTTACAAAACTGCTTGTTGATAAAGGCGATGCATTTAGAGGAGAATTAGACACTACACAGGCTGCTCCTAAGCGCAAAGATTTTTATAAAGCATTATTTACCGCTTGGGGAGATCAATCATTTGGAGAAGAAATTAGAGATATCGTAACATCTATGGGTTTTGAATATTGGTACGGCGTCCCTTCTGAGTTTATGTTTGCTTTACGTGCGGGCATGTTTTATGAAGATCCTTCTTTCGGAAATAGAAAATTTGTTACTCTCGGCGCAGGTATTCGTTATGATTTGTACGGATTCGATTTCAGTTATATAACTACCGACGTCTTTAAAGGAAGCGAAAATCATCCGTTGAATAATACTTTACGTTTCTCACTTATGATTGGCTGGGGTTCAACTCCAAGTAATCAAATGGGCTTTCCACGCGGAATATAAAATCTAATATGAAAAAATTATTTGCTTTAGCAATTCTTATTATAGGATTGGGCAGTGTATCTGCCCAATCCTATGTTAAACGTTTCCCGGTTGATAACCATAATGTTAAATCATTTAATAACAGCGACTCGCTTAAAATTCTTGCCGTTATGGTTGAATTCCAGGAGGACCGCTATGATGCTACTGTCGGCAACGGAAAATTTGGTTCCATATTTACCCAAGATTATGGCGATACAATTATTGATCCGCTTCCGCACGATGCGCAGTATTTTGAAGATCATTTACTTTTCGCAAAAAATTATTACAAAAAAATTTCAAATAGAAAAGTTAATTTATCATACAAAGTATTGCCGGAAGTAATCACCGTTTCGAAATACATGCGGGATTACGTGCCGGAATATAATACTGATGATTTTACTCCAACCGGATATTTTACTAAAGAAGTTTGGGAACTTGCGGATCAAAAGTTTACCAATGTTAATTTTTCCGAATATGATTTATTCATAATTTTTCATGCAGGTGTAAGTGCGGGAATCGATTTGGGATATTTTACAATTGATCGTAATCTGCCGTCGGTTTATTTGAGCAACTCAACACTAAAAAAAATATTTGGAAATGGTTTTACAGGAATTCCTGTAAACAACGGTGCTGCGTTTATAACTAATTCAATAATAATGGCTGAGACAGAATCGAGAGAAACCGAAGATGTTACCGGCAAAATTTATGTTGATCAATTCAGCATAAACGGATTTCTCGTTAACAATATTGCAAGTTATCTTGGCATCCCGGATTTATTCAACACTTCAACTGGACGAAGCGTAATCGGCAGATTCGGTTTGATGGATTCGCAAGGATTGAATGCTAATTACGGAATGTTTCCTCCCGAACCATCTCCGTGGGAAAAAATTTACATGGGCTGGGAAACTCCAGTGGTTGTTGGAAATATTGATCAACGCGTAAATATCTCCGAGAGATTGACTGCTTCTGTTTCCGATACAACACTTTTAAAAATTCCAATTAATTCATCCGAATATTTTTTAATAGAAAACCGTTCGCAGGATGCGTTAAAAGATTTTGTGAAAATTACATATAAACGCAGCGGAAATGTTTATACTAAAGTTATTCAACCGGATACATCGGGCTATTATTATATCGTACCTGATTCAATTGAAGGCGGTGTTGTTATCGATGTTGACGAATTTGATGCGGCTGTTCCCGGTAACGGAATTGTAATTTGGCATATAGATGAAAATGTAATTAATCAAAATATTGCTGATAATAAAATAAATGCAGGTGTAGTTAAAGGTGTTAAAATTATCGAAGCGGATGGAATTATTGAAATTGGCGAATTCTATGATACGATTTTCGGCACCTTCATTGGTGAGGGAAGTAATGAGGATTTGTGGTACAAAGGTAATAAAGCTAAACTTTATAAGAATAGGTTTTCCGGCGATACCAAACCAAATTCTAATTCAAACTCCGGCGCAAAAAGTTTATTAACTCTCGAAAATTTTTCCGAAATCGGTAATAAAATGAGTTTCAATATCAAATGGGGTAGCAATAACTTAAAACTAATTTCCAAAACTCAGTTGGATATTGGCAAAAACAAAAGATTTATTTCATCTCTTATTTCGAATAATAGTGCTCAAATAATCATTCTTGAAAATTCAGATTTATCAATCTATAATCTTAACGGACAACTTATTAAAAGGATTGTTGAATATTCTGATATAAGACCGGTAACTTTATCTTTCCAAGAGAAAGGATATGTAATAGGAGGAAAGGGTAATTTTTTAAATATTTATATAAATGATCCCTCGCAAGAAATAGTCCATAGTGTCGGATTCCACGGACAGATTACAGAGGTTACCATTGATTATAAAACGACAATTCCAAATTTGATCATCAATGTTTCGGGAACAGAATCTATTACACATTCAATATCTATTGAACAAATCATAAACCTTGGAGTTGTTGATCAGAACTCGTTTGTAGTTTATAAAAATCAAAAACCGGTAGTAAACATTGCAGCCGGGCAATCATACATTAATATATTGAATGAAAATAGTATTGTTGAAGTATATGATGGAGCAATGGAAATTCAATTACCCGCCAAAGCAAAAAAATCTGTTGTATCAAAAAAAACCGATGGAGTTTTTAATACTGTAATATTATTCGAGGACAATTCTTTTGCCGTCTATGAAAACGGAAGTATTCTTTCGCAATTTAATAATATTAAGTCGGAGGAGAGTATTCATTCATTCGCGGTCGCAGATATTCTAAACAACGGCAAGAATAATATTATTGTTACTAACGGAAATAATATAGAAGCTTACGATTTTAATGGTGTTTTGGCTGAGAATTATCCATTCACACTCAACTCGAATGTAAAATTTATTGGAACTACACTTATAGCGGATATTGATAATGATGACGATGCGGACATAATTATTTCTTCAGAAGATGGTAATGTTTATGCCATCGATGCGGTTACCACAAAAATATTGGAATCCTTTCCAATATCATTTGGCGAAAAACTTGCCGCAAACCCGGTATTGGTTTCAACTCCATTACCAAGTGCCGGTCAGGTACAAACTTATCAACCAATACTTTCCTTATTGTCGGAGAACAACGATTTGTATGTTTGGCAGATTGGGAACGTAATGGGAAAAAATTACTGGTCGGGTGAATATGGCGATTCGTACAATTCATCTTTTGCCGATATGCCGGAACAAGTTGAAACAGGAAGTGAATATTTCCCAACAGCAAAAGCATATAATTGGCCTAACCCGGTTTACGGAGACGAAACAAATATTAGGTATTATGTTGCAGAAAATTCAGAAGTGAATATTAAAATCTTTGATCTTGCCGGGGATTTTGTTGCGGAATTGAATGACCGCGCAATTGGCGGATTTGATAATGAAATAAAATGGAATGTTAATAATATACAAAGCGGCGTTTATTATGCCCGCATAAATGTTAAAAGCAGCAGCGGAAAATCGGCAGAAAAAATTATTAAAATAGCTGTTATTAAATAGAAATTTTAAGAGAGAAAATTTTGAAAAGAATTTTTGTATTGATACTGTTTTTTATTCTCTTCGGCAAAACTATTGCCCAGTTCAACGAATATAATCCTGATTACACTTGGATGACAATACACGGAAAATATGTGCGTGTTCATTATCATCCTGAAGCAGAACGCACTGCAAGAATTGTATGTAAAATTGCCGATGAAATCTGGGAACCGATTACTTCTCTCTATCAATATGAACCGGAGACAATTGATTTTGTAATTAAAGATATCGACGATTACTCGAACGGGGCTACATATTTTTTCGATAATAAAATTGAAATCTGGTCTTCATCACTCGATTTTGATTTACGCGGCACACACAATTGGCTGCGCAATGTTATATCTCATGAATTTACTCACATGGTGCAAATTCAGGCATCGCTAAAAACTGTGCGTTCAATACCGGCTGTGTATTTGCAATTTCTAAACTACGAAGACAAACGCCGTCCGGATATTTTGTACGGCTTTCCTAATTTTATAGCATCTTATCCTGTTGCATTTATTAATATTCCTTCTTGGTTTGCAGAAGGTACGGCGCAATATATGCGCAAAGAATTTGGTTATGAAGACTGGGATTCGCACCGCGATATGATTTTAAGATCGTACGCGCTTGAAGATAAAATGCTCACATGGAATCAGATGGGTGTTTTCGGAAAGACAAGTCTTGGCAACGAATCGGTTTATAATTCCGGTTTTGCGCTCACACGCTATATTGCTCAAAAATATGGCGAAGATAAACTTAGAACAATTTCATACAAACTCGGTAAACTCACAAATTTTACTATTGATGCTGCTTTCGAAGATGTGCTTGGTAAAACGGGCACTGAGATTTACGATGAATGGAGCCGGTATTTAAAGGCAGATTATAGAAAGAGAATTGCTGATGTTGAATCCAACAAAGTGACCGGTGAATTAATGGTTAAAGAAGGATTCGGAAATTTCTATCCTGTGTTTTCAAAAGAAGGCGATAAGTTTTTATATGTTTCAAATAAATCGTTTGACTATATGAGTCTTTCATCGGTTTATCTATACGATCTAAATACAAAGATTGAAAAAAATATTGCTTCTGGAGTGCGGTCTACTGTTGGTTTTATACCGGGGACGAACAAAATAATTTATGCAAAACTTAGCGATGATAATCCTAAATGGACAGACATACACGATCTTTATGTTTATGATATAGATACGGAAGATGAAACAAGATTAACATTCGGATTGCGCGCCAATAATCCTTCGGTTTCGCATGACGGTAAAAAAATTGTATTCATTTATCAAAACGACGGTACTGTAAATATCGGCACAGTTGATATCGACGGAAAAAACTTTAGGCGTTTAACCTTATTTGAAAAAGGTGAACAACTATTTAACCCGAAATTTTCTCAGGACGATTCGTTTATTCTTTTTGATTATTCAATTAAAGAAAACCGCGATGTTGCACGCATTAATACAGACGGAGCGGGATTTGAATTTATTACTACGTCCGCTGCCGATGAAAGAAATCCCGTCCAAGCTAAAGACGGTAAAATATACTTCGCGAGCGATGAGACTGGGATATTCAATTTATATTCTATTGATCCGGTTACTAAAAGTAAAATCCAAATTACAAATGTAACGGGCGGCGCTTTTATGCCGGATGTTAATGAAAAGGGCGATGTTGTTTACGCGGGTTATACTTCCGAAGGTTATAAAATATTTTTAGTAGATAAAAATCAGCAGCTAAAAGTTGAACCAGACAAAAAGTACGAATGGATTAAAAACCCACCGTTGAACACCGATAAACCAAACGGCGACATAAATAAATTTGATATAGCATACTTAAAGAACTTTGACGACAACACTACACCTGATTATAGACCTGAAAAATATTCAAGCTTCTTTTCAAACATTAGCATCTATCCGTTTGTTCGTTTCGATAATTATAATACATCAAGTTCAAACTGGGATAGAATTAAACCGGGCATATATTTTTCTTCTAGCGATGTGTTAAATAGATTTTCAATTTTTGGCAGCGCATCTATAAATAAAATTTGGGAAAGGGATTTGTATTTGCTTTTGGAATACAGAGATAAACTTCCGCTGATAAATAAAATCGGAATAAAACCTGAACTTGGTATTGAATTATTTAGTGTAAGCCGCAATTCAGATATCAACATTGATTTTGGAATCGATTCTACATTTATTCCCCCGCGAATTGATTATACGGTACCTGCGGAAGTTTCATACAATTTATTTGAGTTCGATATTTTTGCAAAACATAGAATCTTTGCAAAAGGCAATTCGCTAGAAGCGAGGTTTATTTTCAGCCAGTACACTTCTACGCTTGGTAGTTTTATTG
The DNA here is from genome assembly GCA_023397505.1 of Bacteroidota bacterium. Classification (GTDB taxonomy): domain Bacteria; phylum Bacteroidota; class Ignavibacteria; order Ignavibacteriales; family Melioribacteraceae; genus JAEWUC01. The sequence continues at coordinate 168,758 of JAEWUC010000002.1, forward strand.
TTCCCGAGAGCGGAAATTTATTGTATCCAACTACAAATGATAAATATTTCGTCGGGAGAAATTTGCAATTAAAATTTGAGCACGATGGAATTTTACCTGCAGTCGATTCAGATATTAATCCGCTCGGCAGAACTTTAGAATTTCAGTACAACTATGAATTTAATCGGTTTAACAACGATAACAGCTATCAAATTGTTGACGGGAGTTTGGTCCCGTTATACAACAATTTTAATTTCCACCGGCTGGAATTAAATTGGAAAGAGCATCTTTCGGTTGGAAAAAATAAAACATTGACTGCACAGTTTAGAGCCGGTTCCATTTTAGGCCCGGATGTGCCCGACTTCTTTGATTTTTATCTCGGTGGAATTATCGGCATGAAGAGTTATCCGTTTTACGCTGTGAGCGGTAATGAAATCGGCTGGTTAAATCTTACTTATAGATTTCCGCTTCTTACTAACATCGATGCAAAATTCGGTCATCTTTATATTGATAAAATATACATGTCGGTTTACGGCGATATCGGCAATGCGTGGAACCGAAGTATTCCTTCTATAAAAACATTTAAAAAAGGTGCCGGCGCAGAATTGAGGGTGAAAATGGTTTCATTTTATATTTTCCCAACGAGCTTGTTTATAAATGCTTCATATTCTTTTGATAAAATTTCGCGTGTAATCCGCGGTGAAAATGTTACTTACGGTAAGGAGTTCCAAATTTACGGCGGTATTCTTTTCGATTTCAGCTTATAAAATTCGGGGTGGCAATGAAAAGATATTTTTTAATAGCGATTCTTAGTTCTCAAATAATTTTCGCACAGGAAAAAACAGATACAAAATTAAGCGGATTATTGTATGCTGATTCCAAAACATCATTCGAAAATATATTAACTACACCTTTAGTTAATCCAAATATGGCTATGAATGAAACGAAGTCTCCGTTTCTTGGCGCAGCTCTTTCTTTGGCAGTCCCGGGGTTAGGCGAATTTTATTCTGAAAGCTATATTAAAGCAGCTGCTTTTTTTGCGGTTGAAGTCGCAGCGATCACAGTCGGATTGATGTATGATAAGAAAGGCGACGACCAGACTAATGTATTTCAGAATTATGCAAATGAACACTGGAGTGTTCAGCGTTATGCAAAATGGACGGTTACTAACGCAAAAAATATAAATGCGAATGTTAATACTGATGATTATAATATTTTCACAAATACCGGGAGTGTTAATTGGAGCGAGTTGAACCGGCTGGAATCCGATCTTGGTTCATATTACTCACATCGACTGGCTTATAAAGGGGATCAACAATATTACGAGATGATAGGGAAGTATCATCAATTCAATCCCGGCTGGGATGATTTTGGTGATGAAAATACTCCGTATGTTTACGGCGATCCTTTAACAGAAAGATTTTTGCTGTATGCCAAACAGCGCGGCGAAGCAAATGATTTTTACAACATTGCTTCGAAAGCAGTTATTGTGATTGTAGCAAATCATTTTATTAGTGCTTTAGATGCAGCATGGAGCGCAAGCCGCTTCAATAAAAATTTGGAATTATCTTCAGAACTTAAGAGATTTGATCTGGGTTTTGATTCGTATTATTACCCGCAGTTAAATTTGCAATATAGTTTTTGACATCAGCGCAGACTTATAATCTGCATCTTAAAAGAGTATTTATGAACGAACCGATTGTAGTAATTGTTGGAAGACCGAATGTTGGCAAATCAACATTGTTTAACCGCTTAACCAAAAGCGGTAAATCGATAGTTGATGATGTTAGCGGTGTTACGCGCGACAGAGTTTACGGCGATGTTGAATGGAACGGAAAACACTTCCGCATAATTGATACGGGCGGGTATGTACCCGATTCGGAAGATCTTTTTGAAACCGCAATACGCGAGCAGGTTGAAATTGCTCTCGAAGAATCCGATGCAATTCTTTTTGTTGTTGACGGCAAAATTGGTTTAACGCCGATTGATAAGGAAATTGCACGAATGCTTCGTAAATCCGCAAAGCCATATTTTTTATTAGTTAATAAATTAGACAGCCCCGATCTCGGGATGAATATTGCAGATTTTTACGAACTTGGTTTTAATAATACTTATGATGTCTCTGCTTTAAATGGAAGAAATCTCGGCGATTTTTTAGATGATCTTCATTCTCATCTTACATTTCCTGAAGAAAGCGGTAAACCCGATCCGCGTTTGCATCTTGCGGTAATTGGAAAACCCAATGTTGGTAAATCATCACTTGTTAATTCTTTGCTTGGTCATGATAGAAGCATAGTTACAAATATACCCGGTACAACACGTGACAGCATCGATTCAATTCTAAAATACTACGGCGATGAAATTGTTTTAGTTGATACGGCGGGTTTGCGTAAAAAAACAAAGGTGAAAGAAAACATCGAATTCTTTTCTAATGTAAGAACTTACCGTGCTTTATGGGATTGTGATGTTGCGGTTCTATTGCTTGATGCGGAACTTGGCTTGGAAAAGCAGGATAAACTTATTATCCAGGAAGCAGTTCGGAGAAGAAAAGGGATAATCATTGCAATCAATAAATGGGATTTGATAGAAAAAGAAACAAACACCGCAAAGAAATATGAAGACGCAATTAAAGATGGAATTGCTACCGAGGATTATATCCCTATAATTACAATTTCGGCAATGACGAAGCAAAGAATCTATAAACTAATTGATGCCGCAAAAAAAATACATGACGAGCGCAGAAAGAAAATACCAACAAGTAAATTGAATGAAATATTACTTCCTGAAATTGAAAAAACACCTCCGCCCGCTTCACCGACAGGTAGAGAAGTAAAGATTAAATATATCACACAAGTCGGCGATTATTACCCGATATTTTTCTTCTTCGCAAACGAACATAAATACATACCGGAACATTACAAACGTTTTCTCGAACATCTTATTAGAAAGCATTTCGGTTATGAGGGCGTACCTATGACGCTTTCATTTAAAGAGAAATAAAGGATTCCTTTCATTTTAAAATCACTGTTTTCATAAAGTTAATAATTAACTCTCACCACAAAATTCTCTATATTTCATGCCGGATTAACGAATTTCGGTAATGATAAAACCAAATAAGATAATTATTGTTGGCGGCAACGCGGCAGGACCGGCAGCAGCGGCAAAAGTAAAACGTATTGCCCCCAATGCTGATATTGTTATGTTCGAAGCAAGTAATTTTATATCTACCGGAACTTGCGAATTACCCTATGTCTTATCAGGCGAAATAAAAAAATATGAAGACATCATTTTTTATGACCCGGATAAATTTGAAAAAGAAAAGGGAGTAAAAGTTTTTGTTAATCATCTTGTAGAAAAGATTGATAGAAAAAACAAAATAATCTTTGTACGTAACATAAATTTACAAACCACGTTCGGAAAAAAATACGACCGTTTGATACTTGCAACCGGTTCCCGTGCAAAAAAAATACCGGGGTTTTCTTCTGAACTTAAAAATGTTTTCACACTTAAATCTATCGGCGATCTAATCTCAATTCAGAGTTATCTTCGAAATAATTCAGTAAAAAATATTTTAATTGTAGGTTCGGGGTATATCGGATTGGAAACAGCCGATGCATTAAAAAAGCTTGGATATAATGTTTCACTTTTAGAAAAAGAGAGCAGCCCGATGCCCGGCTCTGAAGTCGAAATTCAACATCTGATTTCAGACATTCTCGAAAAAAATAATATTGAGTTCTTTGAAGGAGCGGACGCAGTTAAGTATAATAAAAAAGATGATAAAATAATTTCCGTAAAAATAGCAGGAAGAATTTCCGACTTCGATTTAATAATTACTGCTATCGGATTCGAACCGAATAATGATCTTGCAGTCGTAGCAAAACTAGAATTGGGAAAATATGGCGGATTGAAAGTTAATAACAAACTACAAACATCAGATCCGAACATATTTGCAGCCGGGGACAATATCGAAGTTATTAATAAAATTACCGGACAATATGAATATATTCCACTAGCAACTTTGGCGCAAAAATACGGACATATTGCCGGAGAGAATGCAGCAGGTGGAAATGTTTTTGTGTCACCGGTTGTAAAAAATATCGGTGTAAAAATATTCGATAAATATTTGGTAATGGTTGGAATAAATTCTTTACAAGCTAAGTTGAAAAACATTAATTTTATTTCGGTAACTGCTGTCGTTCCAAACCTTGTTAAAGTTATGCCGCATTCGCAAAACGTGTTTGGAAAAATATTGATTGAAAAAAGGTCCAAGTTGATTATCGGCGCTTGTTTTCTGGGTGGAAACGAAGTTTCTGGCTACGGTGATTTGATAGCTTCATTCATAAATAATAAAACAAAAGCAGATGAACTTGCGAAAATAAACTATAATTACACACCGCCTCTTTCACCTTTTGTGAATTTGTTGTCGGTACTTGGTCGAAAAATAAATACGGAATTATAATGGGAAAACTTACTGTTCTTGATAATCCTCTTGTAAAAAGAGATGTGACAATTCTGCGCGACAAGTCAACTCAAACGGAAGGATTTCGTGCCGCGTTAAGCCGTATATCTTACGCTATCGCTATTGAAATTGGGAAGTCATTAACATTAAATGAAATTAAAGTTGAAACACCGCTCGAAACAACTATTGGCCACAAATTAAAAAAACAAGTTGTGCTTGTGCCGGTATTGCGTGCGGGCTTAAGTATGGTAAGTTCGTTTTTACAAATGATTCCCGATGCAAAAGTCGGGCATATTGGTTTACAGCGCGATGAAAAAACACTAGAACCGATCGATTATTATTATAAAACTCCAAAGGAATTGGAAACTTCAATGACGATTCTTTTGGATCCAATGTTGGCAACTGGGGGAAGCGCTGTTGCTTCTTTTAATTATTTGAAAAAGAGAGGAGCTAAAGATTGCACTTTGGCTTGTTTAATTGCCGCTCCGGAAGGTGTGGAGAAAATGAATAAAGAGCATCCTGAAGTTCCTATTTTCGCTGCTTCATTAGATAGACAGTTAAGTTCAATCGGATATATTTTACCTGGGTTAGGTGATGCGGGGGATAGAACATTTGGTACTTTTTAGTTGTTTCATTAGTTGAAATAAGAAAATGAGAGTACTGATAACAACAATGATGATTTATTAGGTTATTGACTTTGACAGAAAAGAATAATATTAATTACAAAAACGATTTGGCGCTGATGGAAGCAACAATTAGCATAAAGCATAAGCGTATGCTGGATGATTTGCTGGAAGCTTGTCACAAAAATTTACCCTCGGTAAACGAGGAATTATTCCGCAAAGCATTTCAATTAAGTTACGAATCTCATAAGAACGATTTCAGAGCTTCGGGTGAACCTTATTTCAATCATCCTTACGAAGTTGCAATGGTCGTTGCCCGCGAAATACCGCTGGATGATATTTCCGTTATCAGCGCTTTACTCCACGATGTTGTTGAAGATTCCGACATAAGCATTGAATTTATTACAAAAGAATTCGGCAAAGAAGTTTCTGAAATCGTTGATGGCGTTACTAAAATAGGCGGTGTATTTAAAGGACAGGAAATAACTCAAGCTGAAAATTATCGCAAACTTTTGCTTTCGATGGTTAAAGATGTACGTGTTATACTTGTAAAATTCGCGGATCGTCTTCACAATATGCGCACACTTGAATTTGTTCATCCTCAAAAGCAAAGAAGAGTTGCGAAAGAAACGCTTGAAATTTATGCTCCTTTTGCCCACAGATTCGGTCTCGGTGCGGTTAAATGGGAAATGGAAGATTTATCCTTCAAATATCTTAACAAAGAAGCTTATGACGATATCGCCAAAAGGATAAACAATACCCGCCGCGAAAGGGAATCGTTCATAAATAGATTTGTAAAACCCGTTGTTGACAAACTCCACGAACACAAACTTGTTTATGAACTCGGCGGAAGACCAAAACATCTTTACAGCATTTATCGAAAAATGGTAATGCAGAACAGACCGTTCGAAGATATTTATGATTTACTTGCTGTTAGGATTATCCTGGAAAGTAATGACCCTAATGAATGTTATTACGTGCTTGGAATAATCAATCAGTTGTACAAACCGATACCCGATAGATTCAAAGATTTTATTTCGATTCCCAAAAAGAATAATTACCAATCGATTCATACAACCGTAATCGGTCCCGAAGGAAAACTTGTAGAAGTACAAATAAGAACAAGAAAAATGCATGAAATTGCCGAACGCGGGGTTGCTGCTCACTGGAAGTATAAAGAAAGCAACAGTGCAAACAGCGGTGATGCCGATCTTGAAGAATGGGTTAATTGGATCCGCGACATTTTTGAAAATGCGTCCAAAGATGAAGCTACTAAAGAAATTCTCGCAAGTTTCAAACTAAACCTTTATCAAGATGAGATTTATATATTTACTCCTAAAGGCGAGCTGCGAAGATTGCCGTTAAATTCCACGCCCGTAGATTTTGCTTACGAAGTGCACAGTAATGTTGGCAACAGGTGCATCGGGGCAAAAGTTAACAACAAAATTGTTCCGCTCGATACCGTGCTTCACAGCGGCGATCAAGTTGAAATTATTACTTCTAAAAATCAACACCCTAATAAAAGCTGGCTGCAATTTGTTCAGACACATAAAGCAAAAAATAATATCCGCAAATATCTGAACAAGGAAGAAGAGAAAATATATGATGCCGGTAAAGAAGTTTGGGAAAGAAAAATCAAAAAATTAAAACTATCTTTTTCTCAAGATGATGTTATAAAACTATTCCGAAAACTTAAGTTTGATAACATACGCGACTTCTACCAGGCAATTGTCGAAGATAAAATAAACATTGATGAAATATTAAATCCTCAGATTGTTGAAGAGGAAAAATCAACACAAGAAATTGAGTTTGATAAATTTGCGGATATTGCACGCACGACTGCCGGCGGAATAATTGTTGAGGGCGACGCAAAAGGATTCGCCTATACTTATGCGAAATGCTGCAATCCAATTCCCGGCGATCATGTTATAGGTTATGTTACAATCGGAGAAGGCATCAAAATTCATCGTAAGGACTGTAAGAATTTAATTAATATGTTGAAGAATGGTGAAAGCCGGGTAGTACCTGTAACATGGCCGAAATCCAACGGTGCTTATTTTGTTGCGGGAATTATCATTAAAGGCGAAGACATGCCCGGTTTGCTTAAAGATATTTCAAACAGTATTACAACTTATCAAAACACAAACATCAAATCCGTTAACATTACATCCAATGATTCTTTATTCCGGGGTACGGTTACTGTTTATGTTAAGGATCTAGATCACCTTAATAAGCTGATAGAGCGATTAAAGAAAAGCAAAGGCATTTATTCTGTTGAACGTTTTGAAGTTGATAAATAAAGGTAAACTTGAAAGAATCCCGTACTCTCGCAATTGATTTTGGAGAAAAAAGAATTGGTCTTGCAGTAACCGACCCGCTAAATATTTTTGCATACCCATTGGTAACTTTATTAAATGATACTTCCATTTGGGAAAAATTGTCATCAATAATAAAAGAATACAGTGTTGAGAAAGTAATTATTGGATTCCCGGTAAAAGAGAGCGGAGCAAATTCAATTATTTCCGAATCAGTTTTGAAGTTCAAAGAAGAAATTGCAAAAAGGTTTTTGTTGACGGCAGAATTAGTTGATGAAAGATATTCTTCTAAAATTGCACATCAACGTATTTTAGAAAAAGTTACTTCAAAGAAAAAAAGAAAAGACAAGTCAATGATCGATCAAAATGCGGCTGCGGTTTTATTGGAAGATTATTTGAGCAAAATGAAGTATTGACCATAGAAATAATCAAATTGACATTATTAACTATAAAAATTATTTTGAATTCGTTAATTAAACATTATTGGGAGCAAATCCATGACACTTGACGCACTTGGAATGATAGAAACCAAAGGGTTGGTTGGTGCAATTGAAGCAGCTGATGCTATGGTCAAAGCTGCAAAAGTAGAATTACTTGGTAAAGAAACAATCGGCGGCGGTTATGTAACTGTAATGGTTAGAGGCGATGTGGGTGCTGTTAAAGCCGCTACAGATGCCGGTGCTGCTGCTGCTCAGAGAGTTGGTGAACTTGTTTCTGTTCACGTTATTCCGCGTCCTCATTCGGATGTTGAAATGATTCTCCCAAAACGTTCTAAATAATTTTTATGCAATTAGCGTTAGGTCTGATTGAAACAAAAGGATTGATCGGTGCAATTGAAGCAGCCGATGCAATGGTAAAAGCTGCAAATGTAAAATTAATCAGCAAAGAAAAAATTACAGCCGCTTTGGTTACTGTAAAAATTATCGGTGAAGTTGCAGCCGTTAAATCCGCTGTTGATGCAGGTGCCGCAGCGGCACAAAGAGTCGGGCAGTTGGTTTCGGCTCATGTAATTCCAAGACCTGATGACCAACTCGATGACATCATTATTTTCACTTCCGGAATATTACAGCAACCTAAAACTGAAATCAAAAAACAAAAAGCGAAGACTGATAAGGCAATCAATCAAGAATCGTTTTTTGATTCTGAAAAAGAACAATCAGTTGTGGAAAAGGTTGAAGAGAATGTAATTGAAACGGAAGATATACCTGTTGTACCGGTGAGTGAAAAAACTTTACAAGAGAAAAAGACAAAACCGGTTGCAGAAAAGAAAGAAAAATCAAAATCCTTTTCCCGGCTTGAATCTTTGCGGAATGAAGCTATTAATGAATTGAGCAATGAACCGATTGAAGAATCCGAAGAGCAAGTAGGAATTGAACAATCGACACCGACGGAAATTCCGTCTGTAGAAGAACTTTCGAAATTGAATGTTCATAAGTTAAGGCATCTTGCGCGCGCATTTCCGAATTTTCCGATTAAAGGAAGAGAAATATCGCGAGCAAATAGGGATGAGTTGCGCGAACATTTTGAGAAATTAAGATAGATATTGCTATCAATAACAGAATTTAGATTAATCCCGCATTGCGGGATTTTCTTTATATTTGAACATGAAGAAAAAAATAATTCCACTATCATTTATCATTTTATTTTCTGTTGTCTTGTGGGGATCGGTTTCGCTTTCGAGTGACTACATTGCGACTATAACCGTACCTTTGAAGCTAATTGATCTGCCAAGCAATTATACAACGGGCTATGTATCTAGTAAGGAAGTATACCTTCGGGTTAAGTCCAAAGGATGGGAGTTAGCAAAGATATTATTGGGCGGAGAATATGAATTTAACGTTTCCGTTCATAGAAAGATTGGTAATCGTAAAATTGATTTACGAAATGAAATAGAAAATAATAGTTGGTTAACATCAACAGTCCAGGTTATTGAAATTGTACCGTCGCAGGTTGAATGTGAAGTAGACAAGATTATTTCCAAAACTGTTGCAGTAGTAGGAAATATAAATATTATTTATGAACAAGGATTTGGTTCCGCCGCCGATATAAAATTATCTCCAACACAAATAAAAATTTATGGGCCGGCAAGTATATTAGGAAGTATTGATACGATTAGAACAGAATATATTGAATTTGCGAATGTAACTGAACCTATTAACGAAGAACTTAAACTTCAGGAAATCGAAGGAATTAGGTATTCTCAAAACTCTTGCAATTTACAAGTTGATGTTCAAAAAATCGTTGACCGTGCATTTGACGAGATACTTGTTGAAATTCGAAATGTACCGTCTTCTAAAGAATTAATTTTATATCCATCCAAAATAAGTGTTGTGTTAAAAGGCGGAATTAATATACTCGGAAGATTTACAAACGACAGCGTTAAAGCGTATGTTGATTATTGGTCAGTAATACGAAATGAAGGAGAACCGGTAGAACCGGTTGTTGAGTATCCGCCCTATTCTATTTTAGTGGATGTAAAACCTAAACAACTTGAATTTATCATCAAACAATACTAATCATGTTTATAACTTTTGAAGGACTCGACTTCTGCGGTAAGTCAACCCAAGTACAGCTTCTTGAAAAATATTTAATTGAAAATGGAAAACAAGTTCGGATTATTCGCGAACCTGGAGGAACTCCAATTTCGGAAAAGATTAGGGATATTCTATTAGATAAAAAGAATTCCGATATGTCAATTGAAACGGAACTAATTCTTTTTTCCGGCAGCCGTGCACAACTAGTACACGACATTATTATCCCCGAACTTGAAAAAAATGTATTTGTAATTTCCGACAGATTTCATGATTCATCGATTGCATACCAAGCATTTGGTAGAAATATAGACCTTGATTTTGTTACTAATTTGCAAAAATTTGTAATCGGCAAAGCGGTTCCGGATGTTACTTTTTTTATCGATATTACTATTGATGAAATGGTTAATAGAATGTCGAAAGTAAAGAAAGTGGAACTGGATAGAATTGAATCTACAAAGACAGACTTTTATGAACGAGTGAGAGCCGGCTATTTATATCTTACCGAAAAAGAAAGTAGATTTCAAAAAATTAACGGCACTCTTTCCATAGAAGAAATACATAAAATTATAACCCGTCAAGTTGAAAGCTTAGTAAAGTTAGAAGGTAGAAATGAAAACAAAAAATAAATTGTTCGTAACCGTAATAGCCATTCTTTTATTCTCCGGCTTTGTAAGGAAAGATACAGACATCTATTACGAAATAAATAAAAGCATAGATATTTTCGGAAGAGTGTATAAGGAAGTTACTCTTAACTACGTTGATGAAATTAATCCCGAAGAATTTATGCTTGCCGGTATAGAAGGAATGCTGGAATCTCTTGATCCTTATACAAATTTTATCGACGGCAGTCAGCAAAAAGATATTGATATAATTACAAAGGGAAAGTACGGCGGAATAGGAGCTACGGTTGGATTGCGCGAGGAAAGCATAACAATTGTTGATTTAATCGAAGGGTATTCGGCACAAAGACAGGGCATTCGTATCGGCGATGTAATAACCCAGATTAATGAAGTTAAAGTATCAAAAGAGAATTACGATACATTAAGTGATTTGTTGAAAGGTGATCCCGGGACGACTGTAAAATTAATTATTCAAAGAGAAGGTACAGACGAACAGCTTATATTTAATCTTGTTCGTGAAGAAATTGAAGTTAAGAATTTATCTTATTACGGTTTCTATCCCGCCAATTCTGCGAATGCATATTTAAAACTTAGCGGGTTCTCAAGAAGTGCCGGTGATGAAGTTAAAAAAGCATTGCTCGAATTGAAATCTCAAAAGGAAATTAAAAGCATTGTACTGGATTTAAGAGGCAATCCCGGCGGACTTTTGGATGCCGCAATAGATGTCACAGAAAAATTTTTGAAAAAAGGCCAGCTCATTGTTTCTGTAAAAGGCAGAGATAGTTTGAATGTGAAAAACTATTCATCCGAAGAAGAGCCGGTTGCCGGTGAAACAAAACTTGCTGTTTTGATTGACGGCGGATCTGCCTCGGCTTCTGAGATTGTTGCCGGTGCTTTGCAGGATCACGATAGGGCAATAATTGTCGGAACGAATTCTTTCGGAAAAGGTTTGGTGCAAACAGTTGTTCCGCTTTCCTATAAAACATCATTGAAAATAACAACAGCAAAATATTACACACCGAGCGGCAGATCAATTCAAAAAATTAATTATTCCGAAACAAACAAAGTATTTGATCACGGTTCAAAACTTAAGAAAGAGGAATTCAAAACAGATAATAACCGCCGCGTTTTATCTGCCGGCGGTATTATGCCGGATTCAATAATCGATAATGAATCGAAATCATTCCTTGTACAAAGATTCTTTGCGGAAGGTATCTTTTTCCAATTTGCAACAAATTTTTATAACGGCAACGGAACTAAGCAAAATATTCCGGATGAAAAACTTCTAAGCGAGTTTAAATCATTTCTTAACGATAAAAGATTTGAATTCGTTTCACCTTCTCAAAAACTTATCGGCCAATTAAAGAAAGTTGCAGAGAAAGAAAATCTTGATAAGGATGTGTTTCTTTATTTGGATAAGATGCAAAATCATGTTAGCGAAAACCGTTCTAGGGAAATAGACAAATACAGCAAGGAAATTATTTCTTCTATTAAAGAAGAACTTGCTGCGCGGAGTGAAGGTCGTATTGGCAGGATTATTACATCTTTGAAGTATGATAAACAATTCGAAACGACTTTAACATTGCTTAATGATATGAAGGGATATAGTAAAATTTTGAGCGATAATGTTAATTGAGTATGCTGTTCTATTTATAATTGCTGTTATTGCCGGAATTCTTGGTGCATTAGTCGGTATTGGCGGTGGAATAATTATAGTTCCGGCTCTTACATTAATTTTAAAAGTACCAATTCATTATGCTATTGCTGCAAGCTTAATTTCCGTAATAGCCACATCGATTGCAGGGGCGCACCGCTATGTTGAACAGCAAATTACAAATGTGCGTCTCGGAATGTTTCTTGAAGTTTCAACAACTGCCGGCGCTTTATGCGGTGCTTTGCTTGCTCTCTTTATGCACGGCGCAACACTAAGTATTGTTTTCGGGATGCTTGTATTTACTATGGCTGTTTACTCATATCTAACGCGAACCAGCGACGACAATGTTGATTTTGACACTTCCTTTAATCCTAACAACAGACTAGAAAACTACTTGGCAATTAAAGATTCCTATTTTGATAAAGCACTGAATAGACAAGTAAATTATACGGTTCATAAACCCGGTGCAGGCAGTGCTATTTCTTTTATTGCAGGAATCGGTTCAGGATTGCTTGGAATTGGGGGAGGAATAATTAAAGTAGCAGCAATGAACGGATTAATGAAGGTTCCGATGAAGGTCTCGGTTGCAACCAGTAAATTTATGATCGGAGTTACTGCGGCTGCGAGTTCTCTGCTTTACTTCCTAAGCGGTGCTGTCGATTCATACATTGTTGCCCCGATTGCCTTGGGTACTATTCTTGGTGCTTCGATAGGCAGTAAATTAATGAATACATTTAAGAGTAAGTATTTAAAACTACTATTCACGATAATTGCCGGTTATCTTTCGATTAGAATGATTTTAAAAGGTTTATCGGACGGCTTTAATATAAACCTGTTTTAATGATTTCAATGAATCAAAATACAATTAACTTGAATAAAAATATTTCCCGGCTGCTTGGCGGCGGAATTTACATAACGGTATTCTGTTATTCAGTCGGGATTATACTTCTGTTATTGTTGAATAACGGAACAACGGTTACTCCTGAAAAAAGTACAATCACAGGAATAACATCTTTCTTTGATTCATTGTTCGGTTTGCACGCCGAACCGTTTTTTTATTTAGGAACAATAACCCTAATCTTTACACCAATTATACGCGTATTCTTTTCAATAATTCTTTTTTATAAAAACGGCGAAAAGAAATTTATATTGATAACATCAATTGTTGCTGCTATTCTTACTATTAGTATTATACTCGGAGTAACGTTTTCTCTTAATCTCGGTTGAGCACTAATTTAATGAGTTATAAGTCTATCTCGGAATAAGTAATTTCTTTGTGTTTAATTAATAAAAAATTCTGCGCGAGTTCTTCAATCGATCTGTATTTGGTTAAATAATGAATCTTAATTCTGGTTTTATTCCTAACAAGCCAATTCAACGAAATCTTTAATCTTTCCAAATCTTTTTCATCCAAGGCTTTAAATAATTTTATTGTGCCGTTAAAAAATGATTCAACCGCATCTTCAAAATTGTCTTTTCCGTCCGTGAGAAAATTTTTAATAAACGGCTTGCCTTCAAGCAAAAGCATGTAATCATTTTCTTTTGCACCTTGAATTTCAATTAAAGCGTTAGTCTTGTTTATTGGTTCGGCAAGTATTGAAGCTTTATTCAACTGTTGGAAAATCGAATTAATAATATCGCGGGTATTGGCGGCCTCTTCGTATTTTTTATTCTCGCTGTATTCTTTCATCTTTAATAAAAGTCTATCAACTGCCGATTGGTTGTGCCCGCTAAGAAATTCGAATACTTTGTTAAGCTCGTTTCTGTATTGAACAAACACATCCGATACACATGGCGCGTAACATCTTTCGATATCGGCGAGATAACATTTCTTACGTTTGTTTAATTCCTTATCGGTGCATTCACGCAATTGAAATGTTTTATCAATAATCTCCTTGATCGACGCAGCAGTCTGGCGGTTGGGGTAGGGGCCATAATAATCATTGCCGTCGAAATCAAATTTGGTTGAGACCTCTATCTTGGGAAATTTGTGTTTGTTTGTAATCTTGATAAAATAACTTCTGGAATAACTTTTTAGAAGAGTATTAAAGTTCGGGCTTTTTTCTTTTATTAATTCGGCTTCGGCAAGTAATGCAGTTAACTCGGTATTTGTTATTTGATATCCGAGACCGGATGCTCGCTGAACAATTTTTTTTGTCTTGCGAGGGGAGGCATTAGTAAAATAATTGCTAACCCTTTGTTTAAGAGATTTTGCTTTACCTATGTAAATAACTTCGTCTTTATTATTCTTGAAGAAATATATACCCGGATCTTTAGGAACGTTTATATAATCATCGGCGAGTTTTTTCTTTATAATCCTATACGGTGTTGAAGAGGGAAGACTTTGAAAACGAATGAGGTCGGAGACGGTTTCAATATTATATTCTTCACGAAGAACGGAATGCATCTTCAAAAATAATTTAGCAGTTGCCGTCGCGTCGCCGAGTCCTCGGTGAACATTTCTGTGTTTAATTTTAAATGCTTTGATTAAACTTCCGAGAGATTTACTCGGTAATTGCGGATACAATTTCTTTGCAAGTTTTAGTGTACAAATTGCTGAATTTATCGGCATCTCCAAATTTGCCGAAGCGCATTCGTTTTTCAAAAATGCATAATCAAAATTAAGATTGTGAGCAACAAGCACGGAGTCTTTTATAAAATCTACTATCGAATTGTACAAATCCTCAAAGTAGGGAGCGTCGCAAACATCGTTATTGGTTATGCCTGTAAGCGCGGTTATATTATATGGAACTTGTCTGCCCGGATTTATAAATGATGAAAATGTATCTTTTATCTTTCCTTTGTGAATCCTGGCAATGCCTATTTCGATAACCTTATCGTGCCGCGCCGAAACACCTGTGGTTTCAAAGTCGAATACACAGTAATCCGAGTCTTCGAACTGGGATTCAATTATTTTAGATTCTTTCTTCATATCCGGCTGTAAATTTAAGAAAAAATCAGACCTTAAATGTCACGGTAAAACGGTTCACAGTATATTGACTCACCCACTTGACGTGAAATAAAAATTTTGCTAAGTTTTGCACGGTTTAAGTACATGATGATAATTTTTATTTGGGCTTCATTTTACTTCTTACTTACTTCTACATAATAATAAAATAATGATTTATTATTAATAGATTTTCCTTTCCAGTCCTTTACAAATACTGATAATTATTAAACTTCCTTTTGCGCTTGTAGCTTGAAAGCAGGCAGCGGTTAAGCGAATTTATTACCTGCTGTATTATTCATATTCGAGTTACTAAACGAAAAAGAGTAAAAGGGAACAATTCGGTTTTCCTTTCAAAGAGCGAAGGTAAAAAAGATTGATTCTTCTTTGTGCCGAGCTATTACGGACTTTCCTTCGTCAAAAATTTTCTTAATACGACCAATAAACAATTATACCGTAAAAGTTAATTCAATTTGTTAATGACGTTTAATATTAACAAAGGAGGGCAAATGATAACGAACGTGCAAAAGAAAATTATTGAGAGAATAATTAATGTTTTTGAAACCGGGAAGCCCGAGGGAAAATATGATCAGGTTACAATTCTTGCCGACGGCAAAAACGGTACAAGACAAATAACGTATGGACGGAGTCAAACAACAGAGCAGGGTAATCTTTCCAAACTTATCGAAATGTACATACGCAATAACGGAATTTATGCAGAGCAGTTTTCTAAGTACATAGATAAAATAGGAAAGCAGCCGCTTGTTGATAACAAAGTATTCAAAGACCTGCTTCGCACTTCCGCAAATGAAGATGTGGCTATGCGCTCAACACAGGACGAGTTTTTTGATTTAGCTTATTACAATCCTGCTTATGAGTTTTTTACGAAGAACAGCTTTGTAAACCCGTTAAGTATGCTCGTTATTTATGACAGCTACATTCATTCCGGGAGTGTCCCTCAACTATTGCGTAAACGATTCGGCGAATACCCGCCCGCAAAAGGCGGAGATGAAAAGAAATGGATTACTTCTTATACCGATGTGCGGCATCAATGGCTTAAATATCATTCCAACCCTATTGTACAGCGTACAATTTACAGGACTCAATGTTTCAAAGATCAAATAGCGGCAGATAATTGGCTGCTTGATAAACTCCCGATTATTGCAAACGGAGTTAAAGTGAGTGTTTGATAGGATCATTTATTTAAATGATAAATCAATTCTATTAAAAAGGAGATAGAAAATGGAATCAGAAATTCAACCTAAACTGTTTGGATCAATACCGGGCAAACCGAGAGCATGGTTCGAAAAATTTAAAAATTGGATGACGGACAAAACAGCTGCGTTTTCCCGCTTCTTTACTTTCAGAAAGCATTATTACTTGGAAGCCCAGCAAGCATTCCGTAAAGCAGAAAGCGAGTTTTATGTTTTGAAATCGATAGTGAATAAAAAAGAGAACATTACGACCGAGGAAGCAGATACAATAATCGAAATCGAAAAATTAATAGGTGAAGCCCATAAGCAAATAACTTACGCCGAACTATGGCCTTATATACATTTAATTGAGCTTCATTTAATCCGTTTGTATGACAAGAATTCGCTCCAATCGTACTTATCTATTGTACGGAATAATCTTTACGCACTTAATGAAACCGACAGAAAAGAATGGGAAGCCAAATTAACACCGTTTGTAAGTTGTACCGAAGAATCCAAAATGGATACTGATTGCTTGAGAAGAATATTATACACGATAACATCAGAAATTAACGAAGTACGGCGCATTAGTTTTATGACAAACGATCTTAAACGAGATTTAATGAAACGTTTTATTAGAATTACTGTAGTAATCGGGATTCTTGCATGGATATTTATTTATTCAATTCTACGCGACCCGCTTGTACATTATGCAGTTATTATCGGTGTACTCGGCGGATTTTTCAGCCGTATTCTTTCGATTCAAACGTTGGAATTTAAACCGCCGGCATTCGCATTACTTTCACTTTATACATATACACAACCGCTTCTTGGCGGCATAGGCGCTTTGCTTTTGTATATATTGCTTATTTCTCCATTAGGACCTGAATTAATTAGTACTGAAACGTTCTACCTCAAACCGCCGGAGTCAACTACATACATCGATTCATTGGTGAAAAAAAATACTTCAACATTCCTTGGTTATAAAGTGCCCCTAGTTGTACCAGATACGGCAACAGCTAAAATTGTAATTAAGAATTATCCCAAACCGGGATTGTTTTTAATACTTGCATTTGTAGCCGGTTTTTCGGAAAGATGGCTGCTCGGTACAATCGATAACATAGTAGGTGCCAAACTAAAGAAAACAGACGCGGCAAAACCAAAACCCGAGACGGAACAGAAAGCATAACCGTTTAACGCATATTAGAACATTTTAGAATCGTTATTAAAGTGGAATAAAAATGGAGAAATAATATGGCTAAAACTTATATAGAAATACGCGATTGTGTTAGGGCAAAAGTTAGAAATTTTCGATCCATCGGGTCTGAAGTTTCTGATACTGAAGTTGGAGAGTTGACTATGATGGAACTACATCTTACTCAAGATTCACACATGCCTGGTATTCCGCCTGCTGATTTCCTGGCGCAAAGTATTAGGGAGTGTGTCGACATATACGTTGATCTTTCCGGCGATAAGCTAGTTGATAACCCCGAATGGACGGTTGACAAAGTAGCAAAATTCATTTTCGGTCAAATACAATAAATGAGGATACCATGAAAAAAATTATTTTGTTCTTTTTATGGCTTGTTGTAACTACCGGAGAGACATCCTCTCAGAAAATTTCTTATTTGGCAAAGAATCAAATAAATTCCGGTAAAATTGTTTATCAGGAAGATTTTGACGATAGTGTTTCATTTGATAAGAAATATGAATATTACAATAAATCGAAAATCATACTTAAAAATGAAACAAGAGATATAACCTTAAAAATTATTCGCGAAGTAAGTAAGAATAAGGAATCAAGGCAGGTTTTTATCAAATTCATAGATCCAATTTTGATGGATATGGCTGATGATGATTTTTCTTTAATTGTTAATGATGAAGTGATTTCAAAAAGCGATACCGGTTCCTATGCTGGCAAGAATGTTCTTAGGTTTGATTTGAAACCTGCATTTAATATTGATGAACCGCAGAAACTTGATATCAAATGGAATCGTTCTTTTTATAACGGCAGTTTTTCTTTGTCTGCCGACGGCTACTTTTCGACAAAACCGGATTCGGGTATGTTAAACAGTATCCAATTTAAAACAGATTATTCATTCAAATGGACGGATATAAGTGATTTTAACTATGTAGGTTTAACAGGACAACTAAGAACAGAACACCCGCAGAATTTTAGCCAGACAAATATTGCAGGCAGTATTATTGTCAGCTCTACTTTACCGTTTATGGGTAAACTTGCAAACGTTTTGTTTAAGCCAAGTAATAAAATAGTTGTGGATTTCCTTATTCAACCCGCCGTTGATTTTGTTTTGAATACAGCTGTTAAAGATTCATCATTCATACGCGGAGCTATACATTGCGGCTGGGATATTCCATTGCTCAAGGATCAGTATATTTATTTTTATGGAGTTGCATATTTTCAAAGCGGGTTCCGTCCAAGATCGTATATAGAAATGACTTTTGAGCAAGATATTTCCAATTCAGTAGCCGCAATTGTTAAGTGGGTAAATGGCGAACTACCACCTCTTTTTATTAGGGAGTCTGATTTTAGAATTGGACTACGGTTTAAATAGATTGTAGAATACATAACTTCACCATTCATGGCGGAGTTAAGGGGACGTACAAAAAACTGAATACCTTTAGGCAAAAAGATGATATATAACTTCGCCGCTAATGGCGGGGAAATTCCAACAAACATGGAGGAACAATGGCTAATCAAAATCTTGTTTCTGCCGTTATAAGTCCGGAATTAAAAACATCAATAATGGCGAAACTTAACGAAGTTAAAAACGATCTCGATTTTGTTATTACTCTGCTGCCCGAAGAAAAAAACGATTACTTGAAAGTCGGTAATGTTATGCCGTTTCTCGATAAAGCATATAACGCAGCTTCAACACATCCTGAAATTCTGCCTTCTATTTTTGATAAGGCCGAATATGCTAAAGATTACCAGTTGACAAAGGATATTGTACCTATACTTAATCTCGTAAGCGAAATTAAAACATCGCTTGAAGATACATTATACGCGGTAGGCAGTGATACAATGTCGGAATCGCTTGAAGTTTATTCAGCCGTTCAGCAGAATAAAGACAAAGTACCGGGTATGGAAGTGATAGCCGCAGAACTAAAGGAATTTTTTAAAAGAAGTAAGAGAAAAACGCCGGCTGAGGCACACAGCTAGCACCATGGATGCGTTCCGCGTATCCAATCAACCCATGTCCGGGGCGCCCTGCCCCGGATGTTATTAGTAATCCATGGTTTGATACGTAGGTTAATGCACCTATTTAACGGAAAATTTCACCTTTTCGGTTAAATAATACACCAAAAACGTGTAAATTCTCACCCCAATCGGTTAAAAGGGTAACAGGTAACGGCGGAAAACTTAACCTCTGCAGGTTGAATTGAACACCGCAAGGTAAAGATTTATGCATTAATTGTGAAACGCCGCACCATAACGGCGGAAACTTTCACCCCATGTGGATAAACCTTGCACATAGACGAGTGTAAATATCCGCATCAACGGTGGAATAGTTTTAGCATGAAAGCGCATCTTGTGATGAATAACGAGGTTCTGGAAGGGTGGTAGCTATCTAACTCCATCATTCATGATGGAATTGGTAGAGTAGAATATATAACTTCGCCATTCATGGCGAAGTTAGAAGCACTTAGAACAAACAAAATGCCTTTAGGCAAAGGATGATTGGGCTATCCAAAGGATTCCTATGGAAAAGCCCAGTGATATGCGAAAATGATCGGCGAACCTCGTCATAAATGACGAGGTTCTGAAAGGGTGATAGAATGAGCTGAAGGCCTGTGTTGTGGTACGCATCGTACATCGTCATGAGTGGCGAGGTTCTGGTAGGGCAGATGACATGCAGTCTGTGAGATATACTCCAACCTCATCATTCATGATGAGGTTGGCGGTGAGCAAGAGTATACCGCACGCCTTTAGGCAAGAGGATGATTGTTGAGCTATCAGAAGGATTCCTATAGAAAAGCCCGAATGTCTGCTGTGTACCTCGCCGCTTTCTTCATCCTAAATGACGAGATAGAAAATTCTCAACTCTACGCTCTAAATTCTGTATTCATTTTCTTAAATTGCAAGCAACAATTCGGGGCTATTATTGATGACCTATTCCATTAACTCAAGTGCTGAATCTTGCCTATGAAAAACTACTTTGATAATTATATCCATTCCATTTCCAAAAAATTTTCCTACGAAGAAACAAGCGAGATGGGTTACCGTGCTGATTTTGAAATCTTGCTAAGGGAAATTTTTGAGAAGATTAACGTAAAAAGAATTGATAACGATCCAAGAGGCAAGGACGGCAATAGACCCGATTTTGTTATTCATAAACACAACATTCCCATTTTATACATTGAAACAAAGACTGTTGGAACTGACCTAGGAAAAATTGAAAAGTCCGAACAGTTAGCGAGATATTATGGTTATGATAATTTGGTGTTAACGGATTATGTGGAATTTCGTTTCTACCGTTTTGGCGTTAAGTATGGTGAGCCGATTAAAATCGCCGCTTGCGATATAAAATATAAAACACTTGAACCTCTGCCTGATAATTTCAGTAATCTTTCAAAAACATTAATAGATTTTACACAATCGCATAAAGAACCTATCCGTTCTGCATTGCACCTTGCAAAGATTATGGGTGGTAAAGCCCAACGAATAAGAGATAATATTAAACAGTTTGTTTCTGTTGAATCTGAAAAGAATACAGATATAATGCGCATTTATGATGCAATTAAAAAGCAATTGGTTCACGATCTTTCTCTTGAATCTTTTGCGGACATGTATGCACAAACACTTGTTTATGGACTTTTTGTTGCGCGTTACCACGATGATACGCAGGAAAATTTTAACCGAAGAGAAGCAATCGAACGTATTCCAAAATCAAATCCTCTGCTTAGGCATTTCTTCGATCATATTATGGGTTCGGATTTTGATAAACGCCTTGAACCGATTGTAAATGAATTGTGCGAAGTATTCTCTCATGCAAATGTTCAAGAGTTAATGAAACAGTATTTTAAAGACGATCTTTGGGGAGAAACAAAAGAAGGACCCGACCCTGTAATACATTTTTACGAAGACTTTTTGAAAGAGTACGACCCCGAATTAAGAAAGAAACTCGGCGCGTTTTATACACCTACACCCGTTGTTAGGTTTATCGTACGTTCGGTTGATTATATTCTTGAAAAAGAATTTGGTTTGGTAAACGGTTTAGCCGATACTTCAAAATTGGAAAATGGAATTCACCGCGTTCAAATTCTCGACCCTGCCGTAGGAACTGGCACTTTTATTAGCGCAGCTATAAGAATAATTTATCAAAGAATATTGAACGACGGGCAAAAAGGACGATGGCCTGCCTATGTTCATAACGATTTGCTGCCGCGGCTTCACGGTTTCGAATTAATGATGGCGCCTTATACTATTGCTCATCTAAAACTTGGTATGGCATTTAAGCAAACCGGGTTCTGGAAATTCTATAATAGGTTGGGTATCTATTTAACTAATTCTCTTGAAGAAAGCGAAATACGCGATGATCTTTTTGGCGGATTTGGATTTGCTGAAAGTATTTCGGAGGAATCAAAACAAGCATCTAAAATTAAAAATAGAACTCCAATTATGGTTGTTATCGGCAACCCGCCGTACAGCGTTAGTTCTTCTAATAAGAGTAAATGGATTTTGGATTTAATAAAGGATTACAAGAAAAATTTAAACGAACAAAACATTCAACCATTATCGGATGATTATATAAAGTTTATACGTTTTGCAGAACATTTTATTGAGAAAAATAAAAGCGGCATTGTGGCGATGATTACTAATAACTCATTTATAGATGGAATTACTCACCGCCAGATGAGAAAGCACTTACTCGAAACATTTGACGATATATATATTCTTGATCTTCACGGTAGCTCCAAAAAAAAGGAATTAGCGCCGGATGGAAGTAAGGATGAAAATGTTTTTGATATTCAACAAGGTGTTGCAATTTCTATTATGGTTAGAAAAAATGAAAAGAAAGAAAAACTTGGCGTTGTAAGATTCGCCGAGTTATATGGAATAAGGGAAAGTAAATTTATAAACCTTAATAAGGTGCAAATAAACTCAATTGATTGGAAATTATTAGATATAATAGAGCCGAATTACTTCTTTACAATGAAAGACTTTGTTGCAAATGACGAGTATAGATCAGGATTTAAGATTAGTGATATATTTGTTTTATCAGGTACAGGTGTAAAAACAAATAGAGATAATCTTTTAGTAGATTTTACAATAGAAAACTTACTTGCAAAAATTGACATATTGAAAAACAAGGAAAGTAACATTGAGATCAATAGTTTATTGAGATTGAAAGAAGGAAAGTATTGGAATACAGCAAGAGAGAAAGAAAAACTTTTAACAAATAAAGAAAAAAACTATAAAGAATATGGATATCTGTATAGGCCATTTGATGATAGATGGATTTACTATCAACCTAATTTAATTGAAATTGGAAGAGGTGGTGCAAATAAAAAAATAATGAGTAGTATGTTTAATGAGAACCTATGTCTTATATCAACTCGCCAATTAAGTACCTATGATTTTCAACATATTTTTGTAACCCGCTTAATTAGTGATATGTGTTCAATATCTCTTCAAACAAAAGAAACCTCATATGCTTTCCCACTTTACATTTATTCTGAAGATGGAGACAAGCACACAAATTTCAATCAATCAATTGTTGAAGAGATAGACAAAGTTATTGGTAAAACAGAACCCGAAGAAATACTTGATTACATATATGCTGTTTTACACTCGCCAAGCTACAGAGAAAAGTACAAAGAATTTTTAAAGATAGATTTTCCGCGTGTGCCGTACCCAAAGGACAAAAAGACGTTCAAAGAGTTAGTTCAGCTCGGTACTGAATTACGTTTACTTCATTTAATGGAATCGCCAAAACTCAACAAACTAATTACAACATACCCCATATCCGGCAGCGATGAGGTTGAAAAACCGGTTTATAAAGACGGTAATGTTTATATAAATAAAGAGCAATACTTTGGCAAAGTACCGGAAACCGCATGGAATTTTTATATTGGCGGTTACCAGCCGGCGCAAAAATGGTTAAAAGACCGCAGAGGAAGACAGCTTACAAATGATGATATTGTGCATTACCAGAAAATTATTGTCGCTTTAACGGAAACCGACCGATTGATGAGGGAAATAGATAAGATTGTAAAAAAACTAATTTGAACCCCACCCGCTCCCTCCCCTTATGCTAAGGGGAGGGCAAGGGAGGGGATAGAAAAATGTCACAGCATTTTAATATAAAGCAAATGAAGCAACGCAGACGTGAACTGCGCGCAAACATGACTTACTGTGAAAAGATTGTCTGGATGTACCTTCGTAAAAAACAAATGCATGTAAGATTTCTCCGCCAGTACTCGGTTGATAATTATGTAATAGATTTTTACTGTCCCAAATTAAAATTAGCAGTTGAGGTTGACGGCGAAATACACGATTTACCTGAACAAAAGGAACATGATATTATCCGGCAGAAATATTTGGAACAGTACGGTATTACATTCATCCGTATCAAAAATGAAGAACTGTTTGACAATCCGAATAAAGCTTTTGGAAGGATAGAGGCGGAGATAAATAAGTTCATAAAAAAATAATTATATAAATGAACCAGAACGAAGTAGCAATAATATCATATTTAACTTTGAGAAGAATGATAGGAATTCTCGGAATTGCATTGCCGATTGTACTTGTAATAGGCGGCTTCATCCATGATGAGATTGCAATACAACCTTCTATAAGCGGGTATTACTACACAAACATGCGCGACTTTTTTATAGGAATACTTTGTGTTGTTTCAATATTTTTAATCTCGTACAAAGGATACGAAAAAGTAGATGACCAGGTTGGCAATCTTAGCGGGTTATTCGCGCTTGGTATGGTTTTATTTCCAACTGAAATGTGCAACGGGTTCAATTCAAAAGTCGGCATATTTATGTTGGACGATGATACATCGGGATATATTCATTTAACGTTTGGATTTCTATTCTTTTTAACACTTTCATATAACTCAATATTTCTATTTACAAAACGCCAGCCCGGTCATTTCAGCGCGTCAAAGCGCAGAAGAAATTTTATTTACCGCTTGAGCGGTATAGTGATGATTATTGCGACACTTATTATAACTATTTACACTCTATTCTTAAGGAACACTTTATTTGATAAAATATATCCGGTGTTGATTTTCGAATCCGTTGCGCTATTAGCTTTTGGTGTTTCGTGGCTTGTTAAAGGAAATACTTTCTTCAAAGATCAGAAGAATCACAAAGGTTAATTAACACACCCCTGTCGCTTTGCTCCTTCCCCTCTCGAGAGGGGAAATGAAGGGGTGTGTGAGGAATAATTAAGAGAAGAAAAATAATTTCATATAACCCGGTGCTAAAAGAAAAAGCAAGAGAACTACGCAATCATTCAACCGTTACTGAAATAATGCTTTGGAGATTTCTCAAAGGCAAACAAATTCTTGGTTATGATTTTCATCGACAAAAACCTATTGATAAATATATAGTTGATTTTTTTTGTAATGAATTAAATTTGGCAATCGAGATTGACGGTGTTAGTCATTTTGGGAATGAAAAATATGATAAACAGCGACAAGATAGGTTGGAAGGACTTGGTATCAAATTCTTACGTTTTGATGATGATGAAGTTTTTCATAACATTAACAAAGTGATTGTGTTAATTGAAAAATGGATAAAAGCTAATACTGCAAATCGGGCTTTAGAATTATAAATCGCAATACTATTTCTCGCATCAACTGCTTTGATATGCAAATTTAATTTGGTATCTATAATCAGTTATCTGGAAGCCAGCATCCTTCTTTTTCGATTTCCAACGTTTTTAGATATATTGCACTTCAAAAGAAAGACAATATGAACATAAACATACTTTTTATCGGCGATATAGTAGGTCAGCCCGGCATTAACATTACGCAGATGTATTTACCCGGACTTCAAAAAAAATATCGCGCGGATGTTACAATAGTAAACGGCGAGAACGTAGCCGACGGCAAGGGCTGCACGGAAAAGGAAGCTAAAATTCTTTTTGACCTCGGCGTTAATGTTATTACCGGCGGAAATCATACCTGGGATAAACATCAATCGCAGGATTTAATGAAGAAGGACGGGCGGGTTATTCGTCCGTTGAATTATCCAAAAGGTACTTTCGGAAACGGATATTCAATTATTGAAACGCCGAAAGGAAAAGTTGCTGTTATTAATCTGCAAGGCAGGGCGTTTATGGCTACTATCGACTGTCCTTTCCGCGCGGCTGAATGGGTTATTGCGAAAATCAAATCTGAAGTGAAAGCTATTTTTATTGATATACATGCAGAAGCTACAGCTGAAAAACTTGCGCTTGTAAATTATCTCGATGGAAAAGTATCAGCAATTGTGGGAACCCATACTCACGTGCAAACATCCGACGAAAGAATTTTTGCAAACGGCACCGCTTATATAACAGATTGCGGTATGACAGGTCCGTATGATTCAGTTATAGGTATGAAAACAGACGCTGCGATAAATAGATTCTTATATCAAACACCTCAGAAATATCAAACAGCAACAGATAATGTTCATCTATGCGGAGTGTTTATGCGCGTGGATTCCGAAACAGGAAAAGCATTGGAAATAGAAAGAATATTTATCCCTGAGTTTGATAAAAAAGTTGAATTAGAAAATAAGGAGATATGATTTTCGAATTGAATTAAAGCTTGGAAGTGTCATTTCGAATCCGCTTTAGCGGAGCGGGAAATCGTTGTATCAGATTATGAGCAAATAATTTTGGGAGAATAGATTTAATGGCTGTTTTAATTGACGGTAAAAAAATTTCTGTTGAGATTAAAGCCGAATTAAAGGTTAAGGTTGATGAATTAATCAATTCAGGCAAAAAGGTACCGGGACTTGTAACAATACTTGTCGGTGAAAATCCCGCGTCTCAATCGTATGTAAATTCAAAAGCAAAATCGTGCACCGAGTTGGGTATGTATTCAATTGTGGAAAGATTAGATGAAAATATTTCCGAAAATGAATTGCTTAATCTTGTAAAGAAGTACAATGACGATCCGGCTATTCACGGTATTCTTGTTCAACTTCCGTTACCGAAACATATTAATGAAGAAAAGATTATTCATGCCATAACACCGTTAAAAGATGTTGATGGATTTCACCCTGAAAGTGTAGGCAATTTAATGATCGGCAGTGATACATTTTACCCGTGCACGCCTTATGGAATTATGGAATTATTAAAAAGATACAACATTGAAACAAAAGGCAAACATGTAGTAGTTGTAGGCAGAAGCAATATTGTAGGCAAACCGGTTGCGATGATGCTTATTCAAAAGAAAGAAGGCGCAAATGCAATTGTTACGATATGCCATTCGGCGGCAAATGATCTAACAAAGTTTACAAGACAAGCAGATATATTAATTGCGGCGATTGGTCAGCCAAATTTTATAAAGTCAGATATGGTAAGTGACGGAGTCGTTGTTATAGATGTGGGAATCAATAGGGTTGAAGATTCTTCAGCTAAAAAAGGTTATAAGGTAGTCGGCGATGTTGATTTTGAAAGTGTTGAAAAGAAATCATCTTTTATAACACCGGTTCCCGGCGGAGTTGGCCCGATGACTATTGCAATGCTTTTACAAAATACATTTCAGGCATATAACAAAATTGAAAAATAAAATTATTAGAGAAAATGGACACACCGTTAATTGACAAAGTAGTATCTCAGGTATTTATCGAAAAAGCGCTTCATGATTTTTACTGTCATGGCGGAACATGCGCCGGGTGGGAAAGAAATGTAGTAGATCAACCGGGAGCGGTAAAAAAAATAATTGATAACGGCGCTGAAAGAATTGCCGCCGGTTTAGGCGTAGGCAATGAACTAATTGATAGCAAAGTAGCGCGAATGATTGATCACACTTTGTTAAAACCCGATGCCACTCCAGATGAAATTAAAAAACTATGCGAAGAAGCAAAAAAATATAATTTCGCTTCGGTTTGCATCAATCCGTGTTATGTCGAAATGTGCCGTGATCTTTTAAAGGGCACGCAGGTAAAAGTTTGTACGGTAATAGGATTCCCTTTGGGTTCGACAACTACCCAAGTTAAAAGAGCAGAAGCAGAACAAGCATTGAATAGCGGCGCACAGGAGATCGACATGGTAATTAATGTCGGCATGTTGAAACAAGGCAATACTCAATATGTTTTCGATGATATTAATCAAGTTGTGCTTGCCGCAAAAAAACACAAAGCATTATGCAAAGTAATTATTGAAACTGCACTGCTTACGGATGAAGAAAAAGTTAAAGCATGTTTAATTGCTAAAGAAGCCAAAGCCGATTTCGTTAAAACTTCCACAGGATTTAGTAAAGGCGGCGCAACTGCCGGTGATATTGCATTAATGCGTTATGTTGTGGGTACTACCGTAGGCGTTAAAGCTTCCGGTGGAATAAGAACAGCAGAAGACGCACGCTTAATGATTGAAAGCGGTGCAGATAGAATCGGTGCAAGTGCAAGTGTTAAGATTGTCGGCGGGGAATCAAAAGTATCCGGCGGTTATTGATACATTCATTATATTATACCGGGCTTGCTTGTCCGCAGTATTTTTAGCGGAATCCGGCATCTAAAAAAATTAGGATTTATGGATTCCAGCTTCTCGCCTCGTCTCCGACGAGTCGGAGCGGGACGCTGGAATGACAGAAAAAAATATTCATGTTGTCATGCCGGGCTTGACCCGGCATCTATAAGAATGTCATACTATGTTTATATATTAGCAAATAAAAGAAACGGTACACTTTATACTGGCGTTACAAATAATCTTATAAGAAGAATTTATGAACATAAAAATGAATTGATACCTGGTTTTACTCGAAAATATCATATACATGATTTAGTCTATTATGAAGAGACGCCTGATATTAAGGAAGCAATTTTAAGAGAAAAAAGATTAAAGACTTGGAAACGAGATTGGAAGATTCAACTTATTGAAGGTTCTAATCCAACTTGGAAAGATTTATACTATGATTTGGTTTGATTGAAGATTCCAGCTTCTCGCCTCGCCTCCGACGAGTCGAGAAGCTGGAAGGACAGAAAAAGTATTTTGACAAATAAGTAGTTTCTTTCCATAATGAAGGAATTTATTATTGGTATTAGATTTAATAGTAACAAAATCCGATGACGGAGTCACCGCAGAAGTTCCTTCTATCAAAGGGTGTGAGAGCTGGGCTCACCATGAAGAAGATGCTATTAATAAAACTCTTGAAATGTTCCGCTTTTATATGCAAAGGGGCGAGGAGATGAAAATTAAAATTGATCTTGCACGTAGGGAAGATAAAGTTATCGTTTATAAAATAATATTTGATAAATAATGAGGAAATTTAAAACCGAGGAACGACTTCAAAGAATTACTGAGACCGTTAGATCCCGGCAATTTTCTTTGCATGTTGTGCTGGAAAATATTCACGACCCGCACAATGTGAGCGCAATATTCAGAACGTGCGACGCCGTTGGGATTCCGAAAGTTTCGTTTCTTTATACTGTAGAAAAATTTCCTAAAGTCAGCCGGGTTAGTTCTGCTTCTGCAAGCAAATGGATTGAAATTGAAAAATATAACAGCACTAATGAATGTATAACAGCATTAAAAAAAGAAAACTTTTTAATTTATTCGAGCATGCTCGATAAAGATGCGGTTAATTTATACGATCTGGATTTGACACAAAAAATAGCCTTTGTGGTTGGCAATGAACACAGGGGAATAAGCGAAGAAATAAAAAACTTATCCGATAAAACATTTTATATACCAATGCGCGGTATGATTCAAAGTTTAAACGTTTCGGTGGCAACTGCCGTAATATTATATGAAGTGCAGAGGCAAAGAGCGTTGAAAGGGATGTATTCACAAAGTGAATTATCGGATGAACAACTTGAAAACTTAATTGATAAATGGTGTGCAAAATGATTCAGAAATTTCCAAATGTGCCTACTGTAAACGGGGTATTAAAATTATCGGGTGACAAATCTATTTCACATAGAGCGGTCATGTTCGGTTCTATCGCAAACGGTTTAAGTGTAATCCGTAATTGTTCAAAAGCCGAAGATGTTGCATCCACAATGAATTGCTTTCAAAAAATGGGAGTTAAATTTGAGAATAAGAAAGATGAAATAAAAATTTTTGGTTCCGGATTTAAGGGATTAAAAAAGCCTGATGGAGAACTATATGCCGGTAATTCAGGTACTACAGCGAGAATAATATCGGGAATTCTTTGCGCGCAGGATTTTGAGACTGTTTTAACCGGGGACGAATCTCTTTCATCGCGCCCGATGAAGAGAATTGTAGAACCGCTAAAATTAATGGGTGCCGATTTAGAACCCGCGGTTAACGGTACTTTACCAATGAAGATTTTACCATCACCAAAACTTCATTCGATAGAATATACATTACAAGTTGCCAGCGCACAGGTTAAAAGTGCGATGTTGCTTGCCGGAGTGTTTTTGGATGATGAATCAATAATTACAGAACCGTTAGCAACAAGAAATCATACTGAAAAAATGCTAGATCTTAGAACTGAAATTTTTAACGAGGGGACTCGAATTCATGTTTCTAAAAATGATTATCCGCGTTCGTTTGAAATGACAATACCTTCGGATATTTCGAGTGCAGCTTTTTTTATTGTTCTTACCATGTTAACAAAAAATTCAGAATTGTTCATTAAGAATGTTACTCTCAACGAAACACGGACAGGGATTTTGCGTGTTGTAAAAGATATGGGCGGCAGAGTGCTTGAAGAAAATGAAATAGAGGAGAATGGAGAAAAAAGAGGTGATATAAGAATATTCTCAAGCGAACTTACAAATATTGAAATACCAAAGAATATCATTCCAAACATAATTGATGAGATCCCGGCACTCGCAATCGCAGGTGTTTTTGCGAATGGGATTTTTTCTATACGGGATGCAAAGGAATTGCGAGTTAAAGAATCGGATAGAATCAAATCAATGTGTCATAATTTCAAATTGATGGGATTGGATGTTAATGAGTTTGAAGACGGATTCGAAGTTGCCGGTGAAATTAAAGGAAGTGATTTTGTATTCGATAGTTTTGGCGATCACAGAATCGCTATGGCATTTGCTGTTATGTCTATGCTTTTGAAAAACGGCGGTTCTGTAAAAGGATTTGAAGCAGTTACTATTTCCAACCCTAATTTTTTGGAACAGGTTGATCGGATTACTTAATCAAAAATATAAGTATTGAGGAATGGTGTAAAATTAAATATAGTATGACACGTTGAGTGAATTAGTAATAAACATTTGAGAAAACATAATATTTCAACAAAGAGCAAACGGGACACAGATTTTTATGATGGTTATGATTTATTAAGATAAAAATGAATCCGTGTAAATCATAAATAATCATAATTATCCGTGTTCTATTCTTCTATAACAATTAATTCACACATCCGGTATTATAATTAGAAATCAGTAATTAAACTCAATACTCATCACTTATAATTCTACACTCAATTAAGGCAATTCCAAAATCTGGTGCTCAAATTTGTTTATTGAGAGCTCGTTGTAAATCCATTTAATAATATCTAAACCGTACTTATTTGCGAAGTATATAAAATTCAGTTCCCGTTCCTGGAGATTAGTATTAGGGTATAATAAGTTCCTTACTTTTGTCAATTGCCTAATAGTTGTTTCGTATTTCTTCTTTTCAGCTTCTATTGCTCTATTCTTTAATGAATTTAATGTTTCATCAATTCTTATATGACTTTTACCGGCCACATCAATAAGTGTTTTATCCACATCAGCTAAGGCGGCGCTAAGTTCACCGATAATTTCTTTTATTCTTTCGCTTGAATTTTGAAATACAGTTTCGAGATTAGTATTTGAATTTGCAGAAACAATTTTCGAAATCATTTCTTCCTCAGTGGTAAACAAATCAATGTATCCAAGCGAATACTTTGTGAGCACTGCCTTTGCGCCTTTTTCTACAATAGTAGCCGATGCGCGTGGATAAATATATGGCTGCTGAAGATCGTAAATTTTGTATAACGGAGTAATTTGGGCAAAGTAACTAATTTCACTGGGTCCGCCTATATAAAATGCAGTGGGGAAAAGGAAGTCTTGGCAAATTGGGCGCAATAAAACATTTGGACTAAATTTCTCAGGGGAATTTTCAATTTGCAAAAGCAATTCTTCCTGTGTGAATTTTTTACGCTTGCCTTTTAATCTATATTCTTTTTCAACGGGTTCAATCAATAATCGTTCGTTGTTTTCAAGATAAAAAAGATTAATCGGTTTCACTTTTACTTGTGCATGATATAATTCTTCAAGTTCGGCACTCCGCTCAACCAGGTAGCCGGTTTGATTCATGTAATTGGTTACTTCTTTAGTGAAAATCGGTTTTAATAAACTTTTTACTGCGGGGAAAACCGGATTAAAAACAATCAAGCCGTAGTCGTCAAATAAATTAATCATTAATTCTCTGAATCCTTCGAGGAATGATTTGTTGATATCATAAAACGATTTTAGAAAAGCGATTAAGGAATTTTTAAATTCAGTGTCGCGCAATTTGTCTTGAAGCTCGGCAAATACATTCTCAATATTTGCGTTAAATTTTATTTCTGCAACCGAACCGCGATTAGCCTCTTCATCAAGTCCATCGTTGTATTCTAATTGCAATAATTGGTTCTCGTTGTTCAATATACCGGAAACTCTAACTTCGTCGTAATCGTGGTCATCGCCTTCGAGCCAGAAAACCGGGACAAACTGATAACCGTCATATTTTTCCTTCAAGTAGCTGCAAAGTTTTATTGCCGTAATTGTTTTGTAAATCGTATAAAGTGGTCCGCCAAAAAGTCCAAGTTGTTGACCAGTAACTATAGCAATTGTTTTTGGGGAGTGCAGAGCATCTACATTAGCTTGAGTTTGCTTTGACGGTTTTAATGTTGCATATTGCTCGCGGATAATGTCTGCAAATTTATCGCGGTGAGGCCTTTCTTTTTCGCTTAGATGCTTGAAAAAAGCTTCATAAGTTTCCTGGTCTTTAAAATTACGTTCGTAAAATTTTTCTACGTTGCCAAATTCATGGAGATAATCCAGAAATAAATTTTGGTGTCCCGGTATATCAGAAAAATTTATATACATAAAACTCCCGATATTATGAAAAAACTATTATTTTGTTGTAGGTAATTGATACACTTTTAAAAACGCTCTTAAATCCGAAATGAATTTAAGAAAAAAATTACTTGTCTAAAATCTTTATAAAATTGAAAAACACTAAAACGGGAATTTTTTAATGCAGCCAAAATTCATTATAAGCATCGATTTAGGCGGTACAAAAATACTGACTGCCCTAATCAATTCTAAAAACGAAATTGTAGCTCGTATAAAGATACCAACCGACGCCGAAAAGGGCACGGAATTTTTGGTTGCTTCAGTTGCCCAATCGGTTAAACAAATTATGGCTGAAAATGAAATTTCGGAGCGAAACGTAAAAGCTGTATGCCTTGGCGTTCCCGGCACGGTTAACCCTTACACGGGAATTATTAGCAGCGCACCAAATCTTAGAATAAAAAATTTTAATATAAAAGAAGCGATGCTCGGTCATCTTTCAGTTCCCGTATTGATTGAGAACGACGTAAACTTAGCAGGACTTGGTATTAAGAAAATGGAAATGAAGGATCAGATAAACAATATGCTTGTTGTATTTGTTGGAACCGGAATCGGCAGCGCGCTTTTCTTTGACGGTAAAATTTATCGAGGTTCGTCTTTTTATGCCGGCGAAATCGGCCATATCAAAATTGATGAAAAAGGGAATTTATCTTCATCAAAACTTTCAACTACTTTTGAATTAAGTTCCGCAAGACCTGCAATAGTTAAAGCTATAAAGAAAGATTTAAGGAAAGGGAAAAAAAGTTTATTGAGCGAATATAAATCTTCGAAGAAAGCTCTTAAGAGCAAAGGTCTTGCAGCCGCTTTAAAAAAAGGTGATCCGATTGTAACTAAATATATTTCCAAATCAAGTAATACTATCGGTACTGTAATAGGCAGCATGACTACGTTTCTAAATTTGGATACTATTGTTTTAGGAGGCGGTATTATTGAAGCGATGCATGCTTTTATGATGCCGAGGATTAAAACAGCGTTTAAAGATTCCGTATTAACCGACCCGGGACGAGGCGTTAAAATTTTTGCAACAAAACTCGGTGATGATGCGGCTCTGTACGGCGGTATTGCATTAGTTGAAGAATTTTTAAGTTAGTTGGGAATCAAAACTTTTTTCAACTTCTTCGATTCGCTGGCTTAATTCAGTCCACTTTTCAAATTCTAAATCAAGTTTGTTTCTTGTTTTATCGTATTCTGCGTTTGTCTTTTTTGCCAAATCGGGATTGCTGAAAATTTCCGGATCGGCTAATGCATTTTCCAAATCGATTTTTAAAAGTTCTAATTTGTTAATTTCTTTTTCGCAAGCATCCAATTCTTTTCGTATATCTTTTGTTTGATTGTACTTCTTTTGTCTTAATTCAGCTTCAATTCTTTTTTGGTCTTTTCGATTGGATTTATCTTCCGCAACAAATTCCTTATTTACTTCTTTATTCTCGATCCGTTTCGATAAAAAATAATCAATTCCGCCGGGGTAAATTTTAAGATTACCTTCGCGAATTTCCAAAACTTTATCGGCTATCGGGCGAATAAAATCAATATCGTGCGAAACTATTAAGAGAGTACCTGAAAATTCCAATAAAGCTCTCTGTAGAACTTGTTTGGAATTGAAATCGAGATGGTTTGTCGGCTCATCGAGAATTATAAAATTACTTTTAGTAAGAAGGAGACGTGCGAGAGCAACACGACTTTTTTCGCCGCCTGAAAGCACTTTGATTTTTTTGAAAACATCATCGCCCGAAAACAGGAATGAACCGAGAATTTTTCTGAGTTGTCCAGTTGAAATATCATCATTAACTTCTTCGAGGCAATCAACCAAATCGTTCTCCGGGTTTAGACTATCTGCAACTTCCTGCTCGTAATATGAAATAATTGTATTGTGTCCGTAAATTAATTGCCCGCTATCGTAATTTGTTTTCTTGCCGATAATTTTTGCGAGTGTTGTTTTACCCGCACCATTCGGACCTACAATAGCAATCTTATCCCCGCGCTCAATTTGTAGATTAACATTTTTAAGGACATGAAGCTGACCATAAGATTTATTAATGCCGCTTAATTCAATCGGGAGTACCCCGCTTGGCGGCGGATCGGGAAAACTAATATCGATTGTTTTTTCATCTTCTACTAAATCAATTGTTTCAATCTTTTCAAGTTGTTTTATCCTGCTTTGCACCTGCCTGGCTTTGGATGCTTTATACCTGAATCTTTCAATAAATTTTTCGGTTTCTTTGATTTTCTTTTCACGGTTTGCAGCTTGAGCACGAAGTTGAATATCGCGCTCATCTTTAAAATTCAGATATTGTTCGTAAGTGCCCGGGTAAAAATTAATTTGACAGTTATACACTTCCAAAGTTTTATTTGAAACGGCGTTAATAAAATGTCTATCGTGCGAAATTAAAATTACCGCGCCTTCATATTTTAAAAGATAATCTTCAAGCCATGTTAAAGTATCAATATCAAGGTGGTTTGTTGGTTCATCGAGAAGGATTAAATCATTTTGTGCAAGTAGAATTTTTGCCATTTGAATTCTCATCTGCCAACCGCCTGAAAATTCTTCGGTCTTTCTACTAAAATCTTTTTCGGCAAATCCTAATCCCATTAATACTTTTTCAATTCTTGATTCACTGGAGTAAAAATCCATTTGTTCCTTTTTATGATGCAAGTCGCCAAGTTCATGGATCAAATCATTGCGGTTTTCTTCGCTTAGATTATCATTTCTTAATTCTTCAAGAACTTGTGTTTCCTTATCGGCGAGGGTTTTTAATTCAAGCAGGGAAGAATTAACTTCGTCAAAAAGTGTTTTACCTTTGAATGCAAGAAGATCTTGAGGAAGATAACCTATTCTTATTCCTTTTTGTTTTATGATATTGCCGGTTTCAGGCTGCTCCAAACCGCATAAAAGTTTGAAGAATGTAGATTTGCCTTTCCCGTTAGAACCGACCAGAGCAATTTTATCATACTTGCCGATTCTTAAATTTACATTCTCAAATAGATTTGTGCCTGTAAACTGAACCGAAAGATTATTTATATCTATCATTAACCTTAATCCGTACTAAAACTTATCAACAAAATTATTTTCTAATAACTGCAACTTTAGCTGTTGCAACATTGTTGGCTTCTGTATCGTAAGCGACAATTATATAAATACCTGTAGCAACATAATTCCCGTTTTCATCTTTGCCGTCCCAAGATGCAACTCTTCCGCCCGGTGTAACAAATGTTCTAATTGATTTTCCGCTTACATCAAGGATTTTTATACTTGTATCTTTTATCAACCCATCAATTGTGGAAGTTGTATTCGATCCATCAATAACAAGTGGGTTGGGATAAACAAATAATTCATTAAAACTTTCTTCCGGTTGAAGTGAGGAAGTTGTTAAAGAAGCAAGTCCGTAATCTGTTCCAATATAAGCAACACCGGTTTTAGGATTTACGGTAATACTTTTAATATCATCACTTGGCAGAGGACTGTTTTTAGTTGTATAGTAATTTAATAGTTGAATACCATCGGAGGATAGAACAAAGACACCCTGCTTTGTTCCAATCCATTTATTATCGAGCGGGTCAATAGCAATACAAGTAACAGTTTGATTACGAACTGAATATGCAACCTTGTTTGTTAATGATGCTTTTGGACTAGTCGTATTTGTAACTAAATTTATTCCTTCGCTCGTTCCAATCCAAAGCTGCCCGCGTTTATCGATTGCCAATGAGGAAACACTGTTGGTAATTAAACCGTCGCTCGTCGTTAAATTCCCTTGGGTATCATCCGATAAATTGGTGAATGTATTTTTTTCGTTGAAGTAATATACGCCTGCATTGTTTATAGTGGATACAAACCATTTTGTATCATATTGATCAATAACCATTGTTCCTAAAGCATCTGAAGACAGCGGCGATATATTGTAATGATACCATTTATTATCTGTTGTAAGAACGCTTAATTGTTTCCTGCTGGCGGTTGCATTGTTAGCTGCCCATATATTCCCCTTGGAATCCGATTGAACAGCAGAGATTGAAACGAACGCCGGATTATCAGATATCCCAACTATATCCGTGTTTAACGTATTATATGTTGTAAAAATACCAGCTTTATAAACTGTTACGCCCTTTCCCCAATTGGAAAGAAAAACATCGTTGCCGTATGTAGAAACATTAATAATGTCGTTCGATTGCAGTTCGGGTGTATTTGTATTATTAAAGTAAGTCCATGTATTCCCGTCGAATTTCATAACACCAACACCGTTTCCATCTTTGCCGGTAGCAGTCCAAATATTTCCGCTTTGGTCTGAAGCAAGATTAATAAATTTATTTGCCAGTGGTCCATCGGGAAAAATTAGTTTTTCATTTCCACTCTTTATTTCAATCAATCCTTTGTTTGAAGCGACATAAAATGTTTGTGCATCAACTACATTGATGGAATTTAAAATAAGTTCATAGTTCTCATAAACAGTCGTAAGCTGGTTGTTGACGTAAGCATAAAGTTTGTTAGTAGTTAAAAAGTAAATGGAATTGTCTTGAACAGTCATATCAACAATGTTTTCGTCTTGTAATAAATACAATGCCCAGTTTGTACCGTCGAAGCGGTGAATGCCGTTGTTGGCAGCTAATAAAATTTCATTGTTGAAGAGAACGATTTTACTTGCAGAGGCGGCTGATATTTTACTCCCAAAAGCATAGGAATTCCATGATTCGGGGACAGATAAATTTTGCGTTCCGGCTTTTTGAATTGCTACACCTAAATCCAAAACAACATAAATCAAAGATTTTTTGTAAACACTTTTAACTTTTGATTCTGTAGAAAAACTTCCAAACTTCATAAACGAATCATAAAAGGAAAGATTATTGGAGCTGATAAGTGAAAGACCAAAATCCGTTGCCGCGAATATTGTATCGTTTATTGCAGTCAATTGATTAATCTGCTTTTGTGTTTTACCCGTATTAAAAATATCCATTATTCTATCAACGTTGTTTGTTTCAGGATCAAAAATATTAATATATCCTTCTTGCGATCCAAACCATATCTTTTGATTTTTATCCGAACACATTGCTGTAAGGTTTTGACTATTAAGCCCCTGTGCTTTTGTCAATTTTTTAAAGTTGTCTTCAGATCTATTATAGAAATAAGCCCCGCCTGTTGTAATTGTCCACAAGCCATCCTGCGCGGAAAGAGATATTTTTGAATCCTTCATATCGGAATGAATATTCCAATCGCCGATAGATTGTGAGAAACTTAATGTTGATATTAACAAACAAATTAATGTTAGTTTTTTCATGCTGTTCCCCAATTGATATAAATTTTTATGAAACTAACGTGTCAAATTTAGTATTTTCTTTTAGAACTAAAACGGTAAAAAAAATATCAATTGTAGAAATTATCGATGTGCATTCCCTTGAATGTGGTTTAAATAAACCTTCTGCTCAAGTAAAAGTTTAGCTATTAATCTATGTCCAACCTTTGAAAAATGAATTCCATCTCCGAATAAAAATAATTCTTTCGAATCTTTTATATCTTTTCCTACCATATCTAAAATGTCAGTTGTATTTATTTCATAATCACTAAGCTTTTTTTCAAGAGTTGCTTGAGGCAAATTATATTTGTCAGAAGCAATATTTCGAATCTGATATTCATAAGGCAATATTATAAATTCTGTATCGATATCAAACTTTTTAGCAATAGAATAACAATCTATAATATTTTGTAATGATTGTTCTAGTGGTAAGTTGTTTCCTTCATAGAATTGAACATCATATTGGAAATAATCTTTTTGTCTATCGGAGAATAATTCTTTTAATAAATGCCATGTTTTAAAGTTTCTACTGACGAGATTTATAAACTTGCCAACATAACCCTTTGTTCGAATATCGGGAGAGTCTTTTGTGGGATAGTTATCATAAACGTCATTAAGGCACCAAAATATCATTAGTTTTTTGATATGTAACTTGTTTTTGTCGGTAACCAACACTTTATTTATTATATTAAGATAATCTTTACTTGAATATCCAATTAGCGACGGATTAAAAATTTTGACCGAATCTACAGAGGAGTTTATAAGTCCGGCGAAGGTTGAATCATTTTCTACTCCTATGCCCATTGTCGCGGAATCACCCAACAATAATAAGTTTATTTTATGATTGGTTTTGTTGTTATTGTATTTCCAAAAACCCAATGAATCGACTTCTTTCATTACACCATAACTTTCACCTTGAGAATTTGGCTTTAAGCCTGGTGAATCTAAATAAACACGTTCTTTCAAGAGCGTAGCACTTGTTCCAGAAAGAATAATTTGCGGGAATAACAATCTTATAATAATTTCAAATATTACAATTACTAATAAAACAGCACATAAATTGATTAGAATTAACTTAACAAATTTTTTCATATATGAATAAAAGGGGTCGATTAAAAATTATATTCGTTTAAATATTTTCCATTCACCAACAAATTTCGAAAAATACCATTGAAATCAATAAACGGATTGATGTTAGTTTTTTCATGCTATTCCCCAATTGATATAAATTTTTATGAAACTAACGTGTCAAATTTAGTATTTTCTTTTAGAACTAAAACGGTAAAAAAAATATCAATTGTAGAAATTATCGATGTGACCTCATGCGCTGTTTCTGTGAAGCATTTTCCGCATTGCTTCAAGATGGTTAGGAGAGATACAATATTTGCCGAGGTTGTTTTCGTCTGCTTTTTGACCGCCGTGAAAATCGGAACCGCCGCTTTCCAACAAGCAATACTGATTTACAATTCCTCTGTAAAAACTAATTTGGCTGTTGTTATGACTCGGATGTATTACTTCAATACCGTCAATTCCAGCTTTTATAAGATTCAGCAATAAATTTTCCTTCATATATCCAGGGTGGGCAATAAAAGATAAACCGCCGGAATCGCTGATAAGTTTTAATGCGCTTTGTGGAGAAACATGTATTTTTCTTTCGAATGCCGGTCCGTTATCACCAATATATTTCTCAAATGCTTCGAAGTAATTATGTGTAATTCCAAGATCAGCTAATGTATATGCAATGTGTGGACGGCCAATAGCTGAATTTTTAGCGTGGGATAAAACATCGTCCAAAGTTATTGGCAAGCCAAGGTTGCGTAATTTTTGAACAATTCTTTTTGCCCTTTGAAATCGTTCGTCTCTAAAAAAACTCAAGTACTTTTTTAATTCCTCGTTTTCAATTTCAATAAAATATGCAAGCAGATGAATTTCTTTATCATCGACATCTGTGCTTATTTCAAGTCCCGGTATAACTTCTATGCCGAGTTCCTTTCCGTAAGCTATGGCTTCTTGAATTCCGTTTACACTATCGTGATCGGTAAGAGAAATTACAGACAAACCGCTGTCGTAAGCTTTTCTCACTAATTCAGCGGGGGAATATGCGCCGTCTGAATATGTAGTGTGCATGTGTAAATCTATTTTTCCAACCATCAACTGAATTGCTCTTTGAATTTTTCGTAATCTGTAATTCGTAATTTATTACCGTCTAATTCAACCAAACCTTTTTTAGCGAATGAATGAAGTGTACGCGAAATTGTTTCGCGCGATGTTCCCGCCATGTTAGCTAAATCCTGCTGCAAAGGTAATTTCTCGATTTCTACTTTTCCGTGTTTAATTTTTCCCACATCATCTGCAAGTTGAAGAATGACGGTTGCTACTTTGCCTTCTGCATCTTTTAATGACAGGGCTTTAATTTTCACATCTGTTGCTCGTAAGCGCTTAGTTAATTCCTGTAAAAGCGAAATCGAGACCTCAGGAAATTCTTTCAAAAGTTCCAAGAAATCAGATCTTTGAATTATGAACAATTCCGAATCTTCAATTGCTATTACAGTTGCAGACCGGGTTTGTCCGTCAAGAATTGCCATCTCACCAAAAAAATCACTTTCGGAAAGTATTGTCAGAATTACTTCACGTCCGTCGGTGCTTGTTCGAGATACTTTGACTTTGCCTGTAACAATAATGAATAAAGCAGTGCCGACTTCATCTTCCATTAAAACAACATCATTTTTCTGAAAAAGCTTTTTTGTGCCTACTTTTTCAATCTTTTGGAGAGTTTCATCATTCAATTCCGAAAAAATTGGAACATAGGTTAAGAATTCACTGGATGCCATTTATTGCCTCAAAGTTTGTTCTGATTAATGCATTTGAGTGCCCCTCATCACTGACATAAAGATAATCTTTAAAATCGAAATGGACAATTAGAATATAACAACAACACGTGTGTAACCACTAGGTTAAAGCAATAGTCAATAATTTGGTTAGCATTAAAGTTAATCGGGTTTAAACTCTACATGCCAATCATAATTCTTAAACAAGTACTGCAATTTTTGTTTATCAAAGAGATAACCCTCAATAACCAAAAAATCCATCTCGGTTCTCATAAAACAATTAAAAGCTTCTTCGGGATTACAGACAATGGGTTCGCCGCGTACATTAA
The DNA here is from genome assembly GCA_023397505.1 of Bacteroidota bacterium. Classification (GTDB taxonomy): domain Bacteria; phylum Bacteroidota; class Ignavibacteria; order Ignavibacteriales; family Melioribacteraceae; genus JAEWUC01. The sequence continues at coordinate 209,781 of JAEWUC010000002.1, forward strand.
AACTTGTATTTACAATTAAACTGCAGCCAGTTTGATTTTTGAATTCATTAATCAATTCCCAGTATTTCAAATTTGTTTTTTTGCTAACGCTTTGAATACGAGCAGAAAAATCGAGATGTGTAATGGCCGGGATATCAGACCGGAGATGATACAATCTTTTATAAATGTCCCAATCGTTATAGTCATCAGGTAGCTTTTTTTGTTTCACTTTATTGATAGGAACAACCAAAAGCATATATGGTGAAATCCTATCGATATCAAAATAGCTTGTTATATCTTCTTCAAGTACCGATGGTGCGAAAGGTCGGAAACCTTCTCGGTATTTTATTTTTAGATTCATTTTCTTCTGCATTTCAGGATTACGCGCATCGCCCAAAATACTTCTATTGCCCAAAGCACGGGGTCCATATTCCATCTTTCCTTGGAACCAGCCGACAACATTTCCTTCAGCAATTCTCGAAGCTGTAATTTTTATTAATTCATTGAAGTCGCTAAACTTTTCAAATGCAACATCGTATTTGCGAATAAATCCCAAAATATCTTTTTCGTCGTAGGAAGGGCCAAGATACGCTCCATGCATAGAATCCGGTTTGTTGATTTTACGCGGCTGTTCTTTCCAAATATGCCATGCAGCGAGTGCAGCACCTAAGGCACCACCTGCATCACCAGCTGCGGGTTGTATCCAAATATCTTCAAATAAGCCGAGTTTTAGTAATTTACCAGATGCAACGCTATTTAGGGCAACACCACCTGCCATAACTAAATATTTACTTTTCGTTAATTCCTTTGCAGTGTGCGCCAACTTAATAACAACTTCTTCAGTTACTTCTTGAATTGCAAGTGCAAGGTTCATATAATCATGTGTTATATCAGATTCGGGGTCGCGGGGAGGTATTCCAAAAAGTTTTGTCCATTTTTCATTATGTGTCATTTTAAGTCCGGTAGCAAACTGGAAATAATCCATGTTCATCACAAGAGAGCCATCTTCTCGAATATCAATCAATTCGGATAGGATTTTGTTTTTAAAATCTTCTTTCTGCTTAGAATCTGGGATACCATAAGGTGCTAAACCCATTAGTTTATATTCACCGCTGTTTACACGGAATCCAGTATAGTATGTGAATGCAGAATACAATAATCCGACGGAATGAGGAAAGTGCAGCTCACTAATAATCTTAATCTTATTTCCTTCGCCTTTACCGATAGTAGTAGTAGCCCATTCACCAACGCCGTCAATTGTTAAAATAGCAGCTTCTTCAAAAGGTGATGGATAGAATGCACTTGCTGCATGCGAAAGATGATGTTCTGGAAATAATATTTGCTTTTTTTCATCACCAAAAACCTTCAGCTCATCATACAACATTTTTTTCATAAACAATTTCTCTTTAATCCATACTGGGATAGCAGAGATAAAACTAGTTAGTCCTTTGGGTGCAAAAGCGTGGTAAGTCTCTAATAGTCTTTCGAATTTGATAAATGGTTTATCATAAAAAGAAACAGCAGTCAAATCATTGTATTGTATGCCGGCTTCGCTTAAAACAAATTTTATTGAATTTAGCGGAAAAGATGAATCATGCTTAATTCTTGTAAATCTTTCTTCTTGAGCCGCAGCTATTATTTCTCCGTCAACTATGATTGCTGCCGCACTATCGTGATAATAAGCTGAAATGCCGAGTATTATAGATGCCATATTGTTTTGTAATTATTTTTAAAATATCGTATAAATAAAAGGTGCTAAGGAAGAGCCGGCAGTAAATACAATCAATAAACCAAATAATAACAAAACAATTATAATTGGGAGTAACCAAAATTTTTTTCGAACTTTTAGAAAAGAAAATATATCTTTCAATAAATCCATTTGCATCCCTCTCTATATTGTCAATAAGGTTTTTCCAAATCTTTTGTGGTAAATTGATAATTCCTAACTATTAAAACCGATTTGTTGTTTTTCTTAAATTGTTTTAATAATAATGTATCTTTTCCAAGCATTCTTCTTGATAATCCCATTGGAAAAACAACTAGGAAAAAAATGATTGATAAAATTATTCTTGATGAAATAAGTCCCAACAGTTTCGAAAAACCAAGCCAAATAATTGTCGGATAATAATATAATCTTGGATAAATCATAGATGATAGTAAAATTGGGATAGCTAAACCGGTGTATAAAACACTATCATAAAAATAACATAGTAGCAAAAAAATCAGCACTATTGCTAACCCGGTATCGGCTGTTTCTTTATCAGTTAACTTTGCCGGGGAAAAAGATTTTTTATCATTTTTCATTGTTCTTTGGGTATTATCCGTTTTAAACTTAAATCTAATTTAGAGAGAACTTTATTGAAAACAAACTCATTTTTGCAATTCTTTAATTACAGTGATTTTGGTTGATGAAAAATAAGTATAAAATAAATATCTATTTATAACGGTAAATAAAATATTAATAATACTTAAGTAAGTTTAAAAAATATTTTTCTAAAATTGAAACTTCCGACTCCAATGTCTATATTTGAAAGTGATAATATAACATATTCGTAATGGAGGATAATTATTATGGCAGTAAAAGTAGGTATCAACGGATTTGGTAGAATCGGAAGGCAGATTATCAACGTATTGGCAGACAAAGGTCACCTTGGTAAAGAGGTAGATGTTGTAGCGGTAGTTGATGTAAGTACCGATGCAAAATATTTTGCATACCAATTGAAATACGATTCAGTTCACGGAAAATTTAAAGGTACAGTAAGCAGCGAAAAAAGCAGCGCTTCCGTGGAAGCTGATGATGTTCTTGTTGTTAACGGTAATAAAATCAAATGCGTAATGGCTCAAAAAGAACCTTCGCAATTGCCTTGGAAAGATCTTGGAGTTGAAGTAGTAATCGAATCAACGGGCTTATTCACAGATTCCGAAAAAGCAAAAGGTCACATGGCAGCAGGCGCTAAGAAAGTTCTTATTTCTGCACCGGGCAAAGGCGATGTTAAAACAGTTGTTATGGGCGTTAACGATAACGAATACGATCCTGCAAAACACCTTATTGTTTCAAATGCATCTTGTACTACAAACTGTTTGGCTCCCGTTGTTTATGTTTTATTGAAAGAAGGTATCGGAATCGAAAGCGGTTTGATGACTACAATTCACTCTTACACAGCTACTCAAAAAACTGTTGACGGTCCTTCCAAAAAAGATTGGAGAGGCGGACGCGCTGCAGCTATTAACATTATTCCATCATCAACCGGCGCTGCAAAAGCAGTAGGTGAAGTTCTTCCTCAAACAAAAGGAAAACTTACAGGTATGTCTTTCCGCGTACCGACAGCAGATGTATCTGTTGTTGATTTAACTTTCCGCGCAGAAAAAGATACTTCTATTGAAGAAATCGATGCTTTATTGAAAAAAGCTTCAGAAACTTACCTTAAGGGAGTTCTCGGGTATTGCAACGAAGAAGTTGTATCAACAGACTTTATCCACGACGACCGTTCATCTATCTACGATTCTCTTGCTACTATGCAGAACAATTTGAAAGGCGAAAAGAGATTCTTCAAAGTTGTTTCATGGTATGATAATGAATGGGGTTATTCTTGCAGAGTTGTTGATTTACTACTAAAAATGATTAAGTAATTTATATTGCGGTTTTAGCCAAGACGCAGTCCGGTATTGTCTGGCTGCGTCTTTTTTTTATTAATTTTGTGCAAGTGTTGAAAAGAATTTTAACCCGGAGGATAAAATGAAAAAATTAAGTATCGACAAAGTTGCTTTAAAAAGTAAAAGAGTTTTGGTTCGTGTGGATTTCAATGTTCCATTCGATGAGAACTTGAAAATTACGGACGACATCAGGATTACAGCAGCTTTGCCGACAATCAAAAAAATTATTAGCGACGGCGGACGCTGTATATTGATGAGCCACCTCGGAAGACCAAAAGGACAGCCAAATCCAAAATATACTTTAAAACCCGTTGCAATTCGTTTGGGTGAATTATTGGAAATGGATGTTAAGTTTGCACCTGATTGCATCGGAGATCAAGTTAAAGCAATTGTTAATTCGTTGAAGGATGGGGAAGTAGTTCTTCTTGAAAACTTACGTTATCATGCAGAAGAAGAAAAGAACGACCCCGAATTTTCTAAACAATTAGCCGAACTTGGCGACGTTTACGTAAACGATGCATTCGGCAGCGCACATAGGGCGCACGCTTCTACCGAAGGAGTAACTAAATTTATAAGTACATGTGCTTCGGGATATTTAATGCAAAAAGAATTGGATTACCTCGGCGAAGCAGTAGCAAATCCTAAAAGATCCTTCACTGCTATTTTAGGCGGTTCTAAAATTTCAGGCAAAATTGATGTTATAGATAATCTGCTTCCGCAGGTTGATAATTTATTGATAGGCGGCGGTATGGCTTATACTTTTTATAAAGCAATGGGTTATGAAATTGGTTCGTCACTTCTTGAAGCAGAAAAATTAGACTTAGCAAAAGCAACTTTGGAAAAATTCAAAACTTCGAAAGCAAATGTTATGCTGCCGAAAGATAATGTTGTTGCTGCCGAATTTAAAAATGAATCGCCATCGCAAGTTGTTGATTCGGATAAAATTCCCGCAGACAAAATGGGATTGGATGTAGGTCCGAAAACAATTGAAGAATTCAAGAAAGTAATTCTTGCAAGCAAAACAATTATTTGGAACGGACCACTTGGAGTTTTTGAGTTTGACAACTTTGCAAAAGGAACAGATGCAGTAGCGGCAGCTTTAGCAGAAGCAACGGCAAATGGTGCCATTACAATTATTGGCGGCGGCGATTCTGCTGCGGCTATTAAAAAGGCTGGGTTGGAAGATAAAGTTTCGCACGTATCAACCGGCGGCGGAGCTTCTTTAGAATTCCTCGAAGGCAAAGTTCTACCTGGTGTTGCAGCTTTAAATGACGATAAATAGTAATTCATCACAAATTGATTAAGGGCAGGGTAAACTTACTGCCCTTAATCTTTAATGTTATGCATGCTTTTATTCCTGCCAAATAATATGAACATTTTTATTTCAATTAATGTTATCTTTGAAACAGAAATTTATTCGATAAAAAATTCGGTATTATAAATGGGTTTAGATTCAAGAGATTATTATAAGCCATCAGGAATTGGGGGATTCTCATATTTTCCACCTGTCCTTAAAAATTTATTAATTGCGAACGGTATAGTTTTTTTATTGCAAGTAATTGCCAATATGATTGTTTACGGTTATACATTTGGCGGACAGCCTGTAACTTATGAAGTTCTACTATCAAATTATTTTGCATTAAATCCACTTGGCGAAGGATTTCAAATTTGGCAGTTGGTTACATATCAATTCATGCACGGCGATTTTAGCCATATCTTTTTCAATATGTTTATGCTCTGGATGTTCGGTATGGAAATCGAACACGTTATGGGTTCTAAAAAGTTTTTGATCTTTTATTTATTAAGCGGTATAGGTGCGGGACTTCTTCAATTATTTTTGTCTCCCGTTTTAACCGGCGCAATGGGCGTAACTATCGGCGCTTCGGGAGCGGTTTACGGTGTTATGATTGCATTCGGCATGACTTTTCCCGACAGATATGTTTTTATTTATTTTTTACTTCCTATTAAAGCAAAATATCTCATCGCCATTCTTATGGTTTTTGAATTCATGGCTGTGAATGATCCTTCGTTGGTCGCGCATCTTGCGCATATCGGCGGAGCTGTTACTGCTTTTATTTTTATACTTTTGGATAAAAGAAACAATTTCAATTTTGATAAGATGTTCGGTTCATCGAAAAAAAGAAAGCCTAATCAAACATCATCATTTTTTAAACGGCCTTCGTACTCCGTGCGCGAAAACGATGTACAAGAAGCCAAATTTTACGATATTACTGATAATTCACCGCGCGATGAAGATGAAGCAACGCAAGATGAAATTGACCGCATACTTGATAAAATTAGTCAAAGCGGTTATCAAAAACTTACCGAACGTGAAAAAAGAATTTTGTTTGAAGCCAGCAAAAAGAAGTGATATAAAATTTGTACTGCCGATTCTTGTGTTAATACTGTTTATGTGCAGTTGTAAAACGCATTCAGTAGATCAAGAAACAGCAGTTAAAATTTATGTTGAAAATATTATCGTTGAAGAGAAGTATCCTTCCAACCCCGATTCACTTAGGATTTATAGACAGAATGTTTTTAGCAAATACAATCTCTTAAAAAATGATTTTGATGATTTTATGAAAAGTATGAAAGACGACCGTGAAAAATGGGAATCTTTTTTTAAGCAAGCCGATTCTTATTTAAATGAATTAAAAGAAAAAGGGATAGTTAATTAACTCTTTTTTTTGCTAAAGCAATTCTGAGTTTTGCATAAGATATTTTACCGTCCAACGATTCTTTTAACAATTTTATATCTAAAACACCCTCATCAATTTTTGCCTGGATTTTAGAATGTTCGCCGGCATCAAAAAAATGTTCGGTCTCAAGTTCAGGGAATATCTCAAGTAAAGTTTCTATTTGAATTGATACTACCGACTCCGGCAACTTAGTCAGCGATGCAATATCATTAAGAGTATATTTTTTTTGTGCAAGTTCTAAAACTTGTTTTATGTTGTCCGGGATTTTTTTATGTCTTAATTTTTTATTTAAAGATGATGAATCAACAGATTCTTTAATGGCATTTAAAAATTCCTCACCGATTTTATTGAACATCCTTTTATTGAATCCATTAATATCCATCATTTCTGAAAATGAATGCGGGCGTTTTACAGCTATTTCCCGGACAATATTATCGGGACAAATCATATGGGGCGGCTGGTTGAATCTATGTGCTGCTTCTTTTCTAATTTGTCTTAAAAGATTAAAAAGTTTTAATCCTTCTTCATAATCAGCTTCGTTTTCTATGGAATCGGAATCATTATGTTTTGGTAATGTTTCATCCTTAATAATTTTTATATAACCATTATCAAGTATAATTTTGTCAAAAAGTTTCAAGCGGTCGAGAGCAGAATTAAATTCGATCTTATTATTATGTGTGCACGAGCCGTAAGTTGATATTTTACGATGCGTATCTTTTTTTGAATTTCCTGTTAAAATGTCGAAAAGGTCTTTTAGCTTTATGCCGTTATCAAATTCCACAAGTGTTTCTAAAATATGTGATTCAAAATAATCCGAGTTGCCGTTTGAATAAACCAATCCTTTGCATACATCGCATTTACCGCATTTATACGCTTTGTTATCTTCGCCTAAATAATTCAGTATGTAATTAAATCTGCATTTATCCGCAGAGACATAGCCAATCATTTTATCTAATTTTTCAATACTATGATTATAAAGCTGGGAAAGTTTTTGGTAATTCAATTTCAATTCTTCAGATCGTATTCGCGGAGTAATTACATCTACCGTCGGAAAACGCGACGGCTCTTCATAAATGATCAAACCGCTTTGGTTTAATTTTGCTAATTCATTTGTAATTTCATGAATATCTGTGTTAAGTAATTGACTGAGCCGTGTTATGTTTAATAAAGTTTTATGTCTAAATATACTGCTGCCGTATTCCTTTATTAAAATCAAAACCAAATCTTTCAATTCATTGTCTGTAAAATTTTTCAAGAATGAATTTAACTTTTCGGGGTCGACGGCAAACTGCATAAAATGTTTTTTCCTAAATTCAGACAATGAGGTTATATAGCCTGAATCTTCCAATTGACGAATAGAAGCTTCGGCAATTGATCTATTGATATCTTTTCCGGCAAGAAATGAAAGTAAGTTTTTATCAATGGGAATTTCTGATTGTATAAATCCTAATGCAACATTTCCATAATCGCAAATGGCATCATAAGTAATTTGAATTTGTTCTTTGGAAGGGAAAGAGTTTTTTATAAAAAATTCATGAATGAGTCTATCTCTTTCCTGGTACAACAAAAATATATTGGAATCATTCCCATCCCTTCCTGCGCGTCCTATTTCTTGATAATAATTTTCGATATTGCCTGGAATATCGTAATGAATTACTGTACGAATATCGCTTTTATCAATACCCATTCCGAATGCGTTTGTAGCCGCTACTATTTTTACCCTGTCGTTAATAAAATCATCTTGGATAATTCTACGCATTTCCGGCGCTAACCCTGCATGATAATATGCGGAATCCAATCCGTTTAATCTTAAAAACTCATTTACTTCTTCTGTATGCTTTCTTGTGGCAGTATATATTATTGCCGGAAGTGAATCTTTATTTAAAAGTTTAATGACGGCTTCTTTCTTCTGCTTTGTATAAACAACATTTAAATGCAGATTTTTTCTTTCAAAACCGCGTACAAAAACTTTTGGATTCTTCATTCCGAGCTGTTCAAGAATATCTTTGCGTACGTCATTTGTAGCTGTAGCAGTGAATGCAGAAATGTTATCTATACCTAAAAATTCAATAAACTGCTTAATCTTTCTGTAACTTGGCCGGAAGTTATGACCCCATTCGCTTATGCAATGTGCTTCGTCAACAAAAATATAAGAGGGATTTAAAAATCTAATTCTTTCTGCAAATTGTTTATTATCTATTTTTTCAGGGGATAGATATAATAATTTTATTTGTCCTTGAGATACGCTTTGCAAAATCTTTTCTGCTTCTCTGAATTCCAATGAACTGTTTACAAATGCAGCAATATTTTCCCTCTTGTTTATTGAATCAACTTGATCTTTCATTAATGCAATAAGCGGAGAAATTACAATTGAAAAAGACGGAGAGATTAATGCCGGAATTTGGTAACAAATGGATTTTCCACCGCCAGTCGGTAGAATTGCCAATACATTCTTGCCTTCCAAAATAGATGAAATGATTTCTTGTTGACCGGGACGGAAATCTTTGAATCCAAAATATTGTTCTAAAGCTTCTTTTGCTGTCATTATTGGATAAATTTTTGAATAGAATTTTTACTACTCTAATTTACACACAAAATACGCTAACTGAAAAAATGTATTATTATCAATGATTCATGCAATAAGAGGTTAATTTGGACACCAGACTGTTGCTAAATTTAATTCTCAATCAAACCATTCATTTTTTATTTTTAATAAAAATGAAGTCATCACGTGTAAAAATTCAGTTATTTTAGGCTATTTTAGTGGTATAGATTTTGAATCGTTGTTCATTTTTGAAAAAGGATTTATAGTATTTTCTAACAATAATAGGAAAAAAAGTTTATGGCCGATGAAAAGTTAAAGCTTGAAGACTTATTAGGCGGAGTTCAGCGTGTAGGAGAAGAACTTGAAAAGATAGAATATGTTGCAATAATAGGCGGCGGAATAATGGGACAGGGAATTGCTCAAACCTTAGCTACTGCCGGAGTTGATGTTGCCATTGTTGAAGTGAATGAACAAAGAATTGCTAAAGCACAGGAAAATCTTAAAGCCGGTATGGAAAGAGAAATCGCTCGCTGGGCTATGACTCAAAGTGAAATGAAATCAATATTAAGCAGAATAAAATGGTTTTCGGATTTTAGTGAAATTCCGGAGTGTGATCTTGTGATCGAGGCAGTCGATGAAAATTATGACCTTAAGAAAAAAATATTTATTGAACTCGATGCGATTGCAAAACCCGATACGATTTTCATTTCAAACACATCAACATTAAGTCTAACAAAAATAGCACAAGTAACAAACCGCCGGGATAAAATAATAGGGATGCACTTTTTAAATCCGGTTCCTAAAGTGCCGCTTGTAGAATTAATACGTGCTTTGGAAACTTCCGATAAAACAATTGGAATCATCAAAAAATTTGCTGCAAGAATTGGAAAAACCGCTGTTGAAGTTTATGAGTATCCTGGTTTTGTAACTACACGCGCAATAGTGCCTCTTTTAAACGAAGCGATGCACATTTTACTTGAAGGTATCGCATCAGCCAAAGATATTGATACTGCATTAAAGCTTGGTTATAATTTCAAAACCGGACCTCTTGAAATGGCCGATGCAATGGGTTTGGATGAAGTGCTTGCTTGGATGGAAACATTATGGGCAAGTCTCGGTGAACCGCGCTACCGCCCGTGTCCCTTACTTCGCAAATTGGTTCGCGAAAGAAAACTAGGCAAGAAAACCGGAGAAGGTTTCTTTAAATATGATGCAGATGGAAATATTATCTCTTAACATTCGAGGAATACATGAAAGTTTTAGTTCTTAATTGCGGAAGCTCATCAATAAAATATCAATTCTTTGATACCGAAAAGAAAGATGTTTTAGCTAAAGGATTGGTTGAACGAATCGGGATGTCAAGTGCAGTTTTAACACATGTTCCGTTGGGGAAAGAAAAAATAAAAATTGTCGGCGAAATTTTAGATCATTCAATTGCTATCGAATATGTTATTGCCGTATTGCTTAGTCCGAATCATGGTGTTATAAAAGACAAAAATGAAATAGACGCCGTGGGCCATAGAGTTGTTCACGGTGGAGAAACATTTACCGGTTCTGTATTAATTACTGCCGAAGTAATGAAAGCATTGCAGGATAATATCGAGTTGGCACCGCTTCATAATCCGCCGAATATAAAAGGTATTCAAGCAACGCAAGGCCATCTTCCGAACATCCCACAGGTTGCCGTATTCGATACAGCATTCCATGCTCAAATGCAGCCGCACGCATATCTTTACGGAATACCTTATGAACTTTACAAGAAGCATAAAATACGCCGTTATGGTTTTCACGGAACTTCTCACTTGTATGTTGCGCAAAGAGCTGCCGCAATGCTTGGCAAACCAATCGACCAGCTAAAAATTATTACTGCTCATCTTGGTAACGGCTGTTCAATAACTGCTGTTGACGGCGGCAAATCTGTTGATACTTCTATGGGCTTTACTCCGCTTGAAGGTTTGTTAATGGGAACAAGAAGCGGTGATATGGATCCGTGGGTAATTTTATATATCATGGGCAAAGAAGGATTAACATTAGCCGAAGCAAATACACTATTAAATAAACACAGCGGTCTTATAGGCATTAGCGGCGAAAGCAGCGATATGCGCGAGATTGAACAAGCTGTTGGCGAAGGAAATAAAAAAGCTAAAAATGCTTTCGATGTTTTTACTTATAGAATCAAAAAATATATCGGTGCTTACACTGCGGCAATGGGCGGTCTCGATGCTTTAGTTTTTACCGGAGGAATCGGCGAAAATTCGGAATTGGTTCGAAGAAATGTTTGTTCAAATATGGAATTTCTCGGAATCAAACTTGACGATGAAATAAATTGCAATGTTAAAGGTGAGACAGATATTTCGACTCACGATTCTAAAGTTAAAATACTACGAATTCCGACAAACGAAGAATTGGTTATTGCTCTTGACACAGAAAAAATTGTTAAGGAACAAATAGAAGCTTTGAAAAAATAACATCTCCATAATTTACTGTTTTGAAATCCCGCTGTTTATGCGGGATTTTTTTTGCATATGTGAAGTGAAATTGAAAATTCATTAAATTTATTATGAGATTTTAAGTTTTATTACAGAGGATAAAATGGATTTGAATCTTAAAGGTAAAACCGTTCTTGTTACGGCATCGAGTTTAGGAATTGGAAGAGCCACTGCCGAAATGTTTATTAAAGAAGGTTGTAAAGTTGCATTGTGTGCCCGCAACAAAGATAATCTTGTTAAAACTATTCAAGAAATAAAATCTCTCTATAATATTGAACCGCTTTGGGAAATTTGCGATATCAATAAACTACCGGATATTGAAAATGTGGTGAAGCTTGTTCAGAGCACTTACGGTGATATTGATATTCTTGTAAATAATTGCGGCGGACCTGTACCGGGATTTTTTGAGTCGTTGAAAGATGAAGAGTGGGAAAATGCTTTCGACCAAGTTTTAATGAGTGCGGTTAGATTTGCACGTTTGGTTTTACCAGGCATGCAGAAGAAAAATTGGGGAAGAATTATTAATATTACCTCACTTTCAGTTAAGCAGCCGGTTGATAATTTAATACTTTCAAATTCATTCCGAAGCGCCGTTACGGCGTTTGCCAAAACGTTGAGCAACCAGGTTGGCAAACATAATATTACTGTTAACAACGTTGCACCGGGTTATACATTAACCGCCCGTCTGTACGAACTTGCTGTTTCAAGAGCAAAATTATCAGGTGAATCCCATGAACATGTACTCGCTTCAATGGCAAACGACGTACCGATGAAACGCCTCGCCCGGCCTGACGAAGTTGCATCTTTGGTTGTTTATCTTGCCAGCGAATACGCGGGCTATATTACGGGCACAACTATTGGGATTGACGGCGGAATTATAAAAGCTACTTATTAAAGAGTTATGAGTGATGAATGTAGAGTGCAGAGTTTAATAATTTGTAACTACTCGTTCTTCACTCATTATTCTACACTATTTTCTCCAAAACAGGGGACGTATGAAAAAAGAAATTGAATTAATTATCCCGCCTGAATTTATAAATGATTACAATTACTTACGAAAATCATCGGCACAAAAACTAAAATATGCTGCCGAAGAAATTTCTGCGGTTCAACAATTAAAACGTTCGGTCGATGCCCGCAGTAAAAATCCGATCTTTAGAATTAAGGCAATAGTTTATATCAATGAAACTCCAGCCCCGATTTCTCGAAATATTATATTTCCGCGTGTTGATAATAATAAAACTGCAATTGTAATTGGATTTGGACCGGCTGGAATGTTTGCATCTCTTAAATTAATTGAATGCGGAATAAAACCAATTGTTATTGAACGCGGTAAGGATGTTCAAACAAGAAGAAAAGATTTAAAAGCAATCCAACAATTCGGTGAGATTAATCCCAACTCAAATTATTGTTTTGGTGAAGGCGGGGCAGGTACATACAGCGACGGCAAACTTTACACGCGATCTACTAAACGCGGTAATGTTGATAGAATTTTAAATCTGTTTGTTCAACACGGCGCACAGGAAGAAATATTAATTGATGCACATCCGCACATCGGTTCTAACAAACTACCGAAAGTTGTTCAGGCAATCCGGGAAACAATATTAAACTGCGGTGGAGAAATTCATTTCGAATCCAAAGCGACAGATTTTATAATTGCCGAAAGTAAAATTAAAGGAATAGTTGTAAACGACGAAAAAGAATTAATTGCCGATGCAGTTTTATTAGCAACAGGTCATTCTGCGCGAGACATTTATTATTTACTTCATAAAAAAAATATTAAGATAGAATCAAAATCTTTTGCTATGGGTGTAAGAATAGAACATCCGCAAAATTTAATAGACGAGATTCAATACCAATCAAAAGTGCGTAATCCAAATTTACCGGCATCAAGCTATAATTTAGCTTGTCAAATTGATGAACATGGTGTTTATTCATTTTGTATGTGTCCCGGTGGAATTATTATACCGGCATCTACATCGCCGGGTGAACTTGTTTTAAATGGTATGAGCGTTTCGAGAAGAGATTCTCCATTTGCTAATTCCGGTTTCGTTGTTTCCGTTGATGAGAAAGATTGGGTAAACTATAAAACACATGAAGTATTTGCCGGCTTAGAATTTCAAAAAGAGGTTGAGGAAATTGCATTCGAAGCCGGTGGAAAAACGCAGCGGGCTCCAGCCCAAAGAATAACGGATTTTGTGAATGGTAGAATTTCGCAATCACTTCCAAAATCATCATATATACCGGGAACAATTAGTTCGCCGCTGCATGAATTATTACCTAAAACAATTTCTAACGGATTAAGAAAATCACTTTTGGTGTTCGATATAAAAATGCGTGGATACTTTACCGAAGAAGCGCAAATACTCGCGGCGGAAACACGAACAAGTTCACCGGTTAGAATTCCGCGTGATAACGAATCTATGATGCATATTGAAATTGATGGTTTGTTCCCTTGCGGAGAGGGAGCCGGATATGCGGGCGGAATTGTTTCGGCTGCTATCGACGGTGAGAATTGCGCCGATGCCATTGCAAAATATATTTTCAAATAATTCTTAACTCTACACTCATCACTCTCTACTAAATTTTAGTAGAGAATCCAATTCCCTCAACAATTTTTTTCGCGTTGAGAGCATCTGTTTCGTTGCTGAATGCTAATCTAAAAGTTCCGCCTGTGCCTTCACGTATTTTTAGAACTTCGATGTCTTTAATATTAATGTTGGCATTATACAATGCTGTAGAAATTTTACTCATCTCACCCGGTTGATCTTTTACATAAACATAAACATCATAAAGCTGCGAGATAAAACCTTTTGTGTTCTTTGGAATTACATCACGTTTTACACGCGCCGATTCAAATTTATTTGAAAGGGAATTAAAATCTTCGTTGGAAACTTGCGAGATGATAATTTCTATTTCTTTCTTGAAAGAATCTAACGCTTCAAGAATTTTTACTTTGTTGTATTTAATAATTGGTTCCCAAACTTTAAACGGGCTCGATGCGATTCGTGTCATATCTCGAAAACCGCCTGCGGCAAAACTTAGACTATTGAAATCTTTTTGCTCGGAAATTGTATTGACAAGTGAAGTTGCAACAAGCTGCGGAAGATGGCTGACTTCCGCAATAATATTATCATGAAGTTCCGCATTTAGAAAAGTAACATGTGCGCCGGTGGATTCAATTAAAGCTGCAAAATCTTTGAAAACATTTTCGTCATGCCCGTCGGTTAAAATATAAACGGCATTTTCAAAAAGAAGCGAATCGCAATTTTCGTACCCGCTTTTTTCCTTACCCGTCATCGGGTGACCGCCGAAATAAATACCTTTTGATTTACTTTCATCCCATATCTTTGCAAAAACACCTTTTACGCTGCAAACGTCGGTAATTATTTGCCCATCCTTCAGATTGGGTATAAGCTGTCTAAAAGCATTTAATGAATCATTAACAGGAAGACACAAAAAAATTATATCGGAGTATAGTGAATCATTAATGTTGAGAAGTTTTTTGTCAATAACTTCATCTTCAACTGCTTTATTAAGAATATGCTCGTTATCAAAAGCCGAAACAATTAAAGCCGGGTGCGCTTTCTTAAATGCCTTAGCAAGTGAACCGCCTATTAATCCAAGTCCAATTATTGAAATGTTTTTTATCTCCACTACAAAGTCCTGCCGATTGCTTTTGCAATTTGGTTTAATTCATTCATAAGTTTTAGATATGCCTCCGGTACAAGAGCTTGCGGACCATCGGACAATGCCTTTTCAGGATCGTCGTGAATTTCTATCATGAGTCCATCAGCTCCAGCGGCAACAGCAGCGCGTGCCATCGGCGGAACTTGATCTCTTAAACCGGTTGCGTGCGATGGATCGGCTATAACAGGTAAATGGCTTTTTTTATGAACAACAGGTATTGCAGAAAGATCAAATGTATTACGAGTATAAGTTTCGAATGTTCTAATCCCGCGTTCGCAAAGAATAACATCTTTGTTGCCGCCCGCAAGAATATACTCAGCCGACATTAACCATTCTTCAATAGTTGATGCAATTCCGCGTTTTAACATTACTGCTTTCCGCGCTGCGCCTAATTCTTTTAAAAGAGCAAAGTTTTGCATATTGCGAGCGCCGACCTGGAAAATATCCGTAAAAGGTTCCATCAATTCTATATGGCTTATCTGCATAACTTCCGAAATAACGAGAAGGTTATATTTGTCTGCGGCAGCACGCATCATTTTTAATCCTTCAACACCCAAACCTTGAAATGAATAAGGTGATGATCTGGGTTTGAATGCACCGCCTCTTAAAATTTGAGCGCCGGATTTATAAACAGTTTCGGCAAGATTAAATATTTGTTCTTCGCTTTCAATTGAACACGGACCGGCCATCATAACAACTTTATCTCCGCCGATTTCAACATCTTTAATCTTGATAATACTTTTTTCTTCTTTAAAATTTCTGCTTGCAAGTTTAAATGGTGTTGTAACCCTATAAACTTCCTCAACTCCGTCAAGAACGCTGATATTTCTTGTGTCGAAATTAGGTTTTACTCCAATCGCCCCAATAATTGTTCTTTCTGCGCCAGTTGATCTATGTACCTGAAAACCGAAACCTTCAAGATGTTTAACTACATTTTCAATTTGCTCGGTTGTTGCATTGTTTGCTAAAATTACTACCACAATATTCTCCGTTTTAATTATGAAACTTTTTTTCGCCCGCTTTTATTTTGAGCGGTATAAAATCTTCTTTAGTTGGGATTGCACATGAATAATCCGGGCTGTATGCGCAGTAAGGATTATATGCAAGATTAAAATCAATGTTGTAAATGTATGAAGTATCTCTATGCTTCTCAAAATCTATATATCTGCCGACGCCATATGATTCATTATTTGTTGTTTCATCGGTGAACCATATTGAATAATAAAAATCTCCGTTCTTACTTTTGCCTTCATAAACATTAATCTTGTAATCTTTTTTATTATGACTAATAATTACATAACCGTAACGTACAACTTTACGCGGTTCGCCTTTGGTACCGTAAATTGTTACAGTATCTTTCGGATTGAGTTCGTATAATTTACTTCTAAACACAAAGTCCGGATCAATATCAAAATAATTTAATTCATGAAACTCAACTTTTCCCTTGTAATTAAACGGGGAAGAGGGGTCGTTTTGCATCCAATTATTCTTTTCAACCCGTTCCAATTCAATTTTTGAAATGTATTCTTTTTGTTCGGGGGAATAGTCTTGTCCACATGCTGTTATTAAAAGAGCAAGAATAAAAGCACGGGCAAGTTGTACTGTTTTATTTATCATTTTTTTTCTCATCCACTTTTTTCTTCAATTCATTAAGTTTATTCAATGCTTCAATTGGAGTAAGATTATCGATTGCTAAATCCGAAATATGTTTGCGCAATTCATCATCTTTCATTTCAAACAAACTTATTTGGAAATCATCATTCCGTTTTAACTTAGCCAATTTTTCTTTTTTAATTTCGTACGGAGTTAACTCCTTGCTTTCAAGATTTGCAAGAACTTCCTTGGCGCGGCTTGTAACAAATTGCGGAAGTCCTGCCATTTGAGCAACTTGGATTCCATAGCTATGATCTGCGCCGCCCGAAGTTACTTTATGAAGAAAGATAACTTTATCGCCGTACTCGCGCACTTCAACTTTATAATTTTTTATTCGCGGAAAAAGTTCCGCCATCTCGTTTAATTCGTGGTAATGTGTTGCGAATAAGGTTTTTGCGTTGATGTTTGGATTTTCATGAAGATATTCTGTAATTGCCCATGCAATTGAAATTCCATCGAAAGTACTTGTACCGCGTCCTATTTCATCAAGAAGTATTAGACTTTTTTCTGTGGCATTGTTAATAATATTAGCTGCTTCCTGCATTTCAACTAAAAACGTACTTTCACCCGCAGAAATATTATCGCTGGCGCCGACGCGCGTAAAAATTCTATCAACCAAACCAATCCTTGCATCTTTAACCGGCACGAATGAACCTATTTGTGCGAGAAGTACGATTAACCCGGTCTGGCGCAAATAAACAGATTTGCCGGCCATGTTGGGGCCTGTTAAAATTATGATTTGATTTTCTGATGAACTTAAATCGCAGCTGTTTGGCGTAAATTTTTCACCCGGTTGTAAAATCCTTTCTACAACGGGGTGGCGCCCGTCTGTAATTTTTATTATGTCTGATTCGTCAAGAACCGGTTTAACATATTTATATTCATCAGCGCACTCTGCAAGAGATTGATAGCAATCCAGCATTGCAATAAGCTGTGCATTCTCCTGTATTTCCTTTGCGAAAGAAGCGGCATAAATTCTTATCTGGTCGAACAATTCAAACTCAAGTTTTGAAATGTTTTCTTCGGCATTTAAAATTTTATCTTCATATTCTTTTAATTCCGGTGTAATAAAACGTTCGCTGTTAACGAGTGTTTGTTTACGAATATAATTCTCAGGTACTTTATCTTTATTCGCGTGGCTGATTTCAATATAGTAGCCGAATACTTTATTGAAACTGACTTTAAGAGAAGAAATTTTTGTTCTTTCTCTTTCGGTTTTTTGTAGTTCAGAAATCCAATCTTTTGCATTTGTTGAAAGTCCGCGCAATTCGTCAAGTTCGGGATTGTACCCAGTTCTTATAACCCAGCCGTCGGAAATTGAAAGCGGCGGTTCATCGGTGATAGATAATTCAATCTTATCTACAAGCTGTTCAAGATTATTCAAACGTTCATTTATTGTTGAAATAGTTTCGACTGTACTTTGATCTAATAACTGTTTAATCAAAGGAATTTTTTTAAGAGACGATTTCAAGTAAATCATTTCACGCGGATTAATTCTCCCCGTGCATACTTTTGAAATCAATCTTTCAAGATCGCCGATTTCCTTTAATTCGCTAATTAAATTTTTACGGAGCGTTTTATTATTTACAAATTCTTCAACACAAAGCTGTCTTTTTATAATCGGATCAAGTTTTTTAAGCGGGGCAGTAATCCATTTTTTAAGCATACGTCCGCCCATAGGCGTTTCAGTGCGGTCTAATATTGAAAATAATGATCCTTCGCGTTCGCCGTCATTCATAGTGAAAGTGATTTCAAGATTTCTTTTAGTTGAAAAATCCAAAATCATATAGTCGGAAGGATTGTAACGGGATATTTTATTTATGTGCGGAAGATTCGCTTTTTGTGTTTCGCGAAGATAATTTAATGCAGCGCCGGATGAACAAATAGCCGCATGCATATTTTCTATTCCGAAACCTTTTAAAGTTTTTGTATTAAAGTGATTCATTAAAAGTTCGGAGGCAAAATCAAAATTGAAAATCCAATCATCTATTCTTGTAATTCTTGTCCCCGGAGAAATCTTTTGGAGAATCGGTTCTAATTCATTCTTAAATTTCTTTGGGATTAAAATTTCAGAAGGGTTAATCAAACCTATTTGTTGATTAAACTCATTCCTGTTTACTTCATAAGTTTGAAATTCGCCGGTTGAAATATCGCAAAAAGAGAGTCCGGCAATTTCATCTTCAAAAAAAACTGAAAGCAAGTAGTTATTTTTTTTGTGATCCAATAGTTTATCGGAAAAAGCTACGCCCGGTGTAACAACTTCAACAACATCACGTTTTACAATTCCTTTAGCTTGTTTTGGATCTTCAAGCTGCTCACAAACTGCAACCCGATAACCGGCACGAACAAGTTTTGGCAAATAAGCATCAATTGCATGATGCGGAAAACCAGCAAGAGGGACATCGCCTGCGGCTCCATTTGCGCGTTTTGTTAAAGTAATTCCTAAAACTTTCGAAGCAATTTTTGCATCTTCTTCAAAAGTCTCAAAAAAATCTCCCATTCTAAATAAAAGAACCGTATCGGGATAATTTTCTTTGATACGCGTATACTGGGCCATTAAAGGTGTAACGGACATTAAGAATCGCTTAAATTTGGGCTAAAAATATACAAGAATAGCGCACTAATAACAATTTTAAGCTATTCCTATTTAGAATAACGATATTTAATATTAGATAATGAGATTTGAATAGCGTTGAAACAAATTACCAGGGCAAATGAAACAGGTATCGCTCAATATGAAAATTGCTTTGGTAAGATTGAATTGACTTGATTCTTCAGCAAAAATAAATTACGTTTCAACCGTATTAAGAATAGAAAATATTCCTTTCACCTATAAATACTACTGTTAAAATCAGTTCTGCTCTTATTCGAATATCAAATTCCAGATTCTTTTTTACAAGGGAATTTAAGTCTTGTGAAATAAAACTTTCGAGTAAAGTTTGTTGTTTCCAAAGGACTTGTAAAATTTCCTTGATAGTTTTTCTATCTTTTAGAAAATGGAGGCATTATGAATAAATCAATTAAAATCCTGCATTTTAAAAGCAATGTTGATCCAAAACTTATTGAAACAGAACTTTTAAAAAGAAGATTGCATTGTGATGTAAAAAGTATTAGTAACGCTGAGGAATATAAGGAAGCACTTGAAACAGATGTTTATGATATAATACTTTCCGATGACGGTTTGCCTATCGAAGATGTTTACAGTGCGATGAAATATGCACGAGAAATGACACCTCACACGGCATTTGTTTTACTCGCTGCTATTAAATCGGAAATAAAAAATTTCAGTAACGATTCGATTAAGAACAATTATAAAATTCCTAAAACTGAACTTGAAATATTGGGCCCAACGATTAACCGCATTGTTAATGAATCCTTAGATCGACAGGATATTTCTTGTCATTGGGGTTAAAGTTTAAGCCGCATCACTAACACTTGGTAGTTTAAAAACATTTGGTTTATCAATAATTACTAATCCAAGTTTATATGCGGCTTCCAATTCAAGAACACTTCTTTCAGATAATTTTTCCAGTATTACTGATGCCGATCGACAATCTTTCGAATTTAAATGTATGCTGTGATCTGTTGTAAACCAAAATGGATTGATGCGATTTTCATTTGAATCAATGAAATTTCTTTTTGCAAGTGATACATTTATTAAAGTCATTTTATTAATATCTTCCCTTTTATAAGTACTTTAGAACTTCAGGAATATGCACCAATTCGTATGCCATTGAATGATTAAAAATTCTTCAATTTTTATTAAGAATAAATAAGTTACTGCTTGTATTTAGCAAAGTGGTTAAATTGAATCAATCAACTATCGGATCGCAAGTCTTGCGTGTGAAAAATGAAGAAATTATTTAAAGTACAATTGAATAAATACAATTATGAAATCATTTATATCATTGTTTATATTGAAAAGAAAATTTTCACTTTTTTGAGCGGAAAATGTACATTCAACTAAAACTTAACTGCCAAGTATATAATGAAGATTCATTTCAAAATACACCTAAATATGAATTTCATATTGCTAAAAATATCCGCTTAAAATATGGAATTTCCGATGAGTTGTTTTCTATTACAGGCAATGTTGTTTTTACAAACAATCAAGTCGTACGTTTATTCGTAAAAAATATTAACGAAAAAAGGGCAAAGAATTTACAAGTGAAACCGGGGGAAGTAAACGCCGCCGGATTGCTTGATGAAATATATCATTACATTTTCCGGATTTATGAATTGCAGGTAAATCCCGGAGTAATTAAAAAAACATTAATAAGTTTGAATGAAAATTTAGGTGAAGAAAATATCCGCAAACTTTTATTTGATTTTATTTCAGTCTTTCCTCCGGTTGAAGTTTATAAAGGCAAATCAAGTATTTATGATTATCTCAATTCTTATACGGCAGATCGTTCCAATGTAGAAATAACCCTTGAAGAAATGATTTTATTATCATTTGCTAATATCAATCCTGCAAATGAAAATATACTGGAATTGTTTGATCAAAATTACCTGTCCGAAAAATTGCTATTTAAAAATGTAATTTCACACATCGAAAATTTCTTTAAAGATGAAAAAAAGTTCGGACCGGATAATCAAGACTTCTTTACTTTTCTAAAAACTCCTATTCTTCAACATCCTAACAATATCGAAGCGCAGCTCGCATTTATTAGGGAAAAATGGGGAATACTTCTGGATGATAGATTTATTAATCGTTTGTTAAGCAGTATTGACTTAATGCGTGAAGATGAAAGTTTTGGAGGCTTCGGCGGCGGAGGAGGTGCCCCGACGATTGCACCTAAATATAAAGGCAAAATTAGCGATGCAGATTTTTTGACACTCGGTAAATCAGGTTACAAATATGCCGAAGACATTTGGAAAGAATATGATGAACCGGAAAATTTTACTAAAGATATTGATTGGATGCCCAAAGTTGTTGTGCTTGCAAAAAACTCTTACGTTTGGCTGGACCAGCTTTCAAAAAAATATGGACGTTATATAAAAACGCTGGATCAAATTCCTGATGAAGAATTGGATCAGCTTACGCAAAATGGTTTCAACGGTTTATGGCTGATTGGAATTTGGGAACGCAGTAATGCTTCTAGAAAGATAAAGCATATAATGGGTAATATTGATGCAGTAGCATCGGCGTATTCGCTATATGATTATCAAATAGCTCACGATCTCGGCGGAGAACAAGCTTATCAGAATTTAAATTCTCGCGCGCGTAAAAGAGGAATTCGTCTTGCAAGCGATATGGTTCCAAATCATACCGGAATTTTTTCTAAATGGGTAATCGAAAAGCCTGATTATTTTATTCAATCTAATTATTCGCCGTACCCGAGTTATCGATTTACTGGGCCGGATTTATCCGATGATTCTTCGGTTTCATTACGCATTGAAGACGGATACTGGAGTCGCTCCGATGCGGCAGTTGTTTTTCAAAGAGTTGATAATAGAACCGGAGAAACAAGATATATTTATCACGGTAACGACGGCACGAACATGCCTTGGAACGACACTGCACAGTTGAATATGCTACGCGCCGATGTTCGTGAAGCGGTTATTCAAAAAATATTTGAAGTTGCCCGCAAGTTTTCTATCATCCGTTTTGATGCCGCAATGACATTGGCTAAAAAACATTTTTCGCGTTTGTGGTACCCGGCTCCCGGCAAAGGCGGCGATATCCCTTCGCGAAGTGATTATTCAATGACTCAAGCTCAGTTCGATGAATTATTCCCAGTTGAATTCTGGCGGGAAGTTGTTGATAGAATTAATGTCGAAATGCCTGAAACATTACTACTTGCCGAGGCATTCTGGCTGATGGAAGGATATTTTGTGCGCACTTTGGGAATGCACAGGGTTTATAATTCGGCTTTTATGCATATGATGATGAAGGAAGAAAATGATAAGTACCGCGATCTTATTACAAATACACTTGAATTCGAACCTGAAATCTTAAAACGCTATGTAAATTTTATGAGTAACCCGGATGAAGAAACAGCAATAAAACAATTTGGTACCGATGATAAATATTTTGGCGTGTGTACTTTAATGGTTACTTTGCCGGGACTCCCGATGTTTGCTCACGGACAGATAGAAGGTTTCACTGAAAAATACGGGATGGAATATCAGCGCGCGTATTATCATGAAACTCCAAATCAATGGTTAATCGACCGACATGAAAGAGAAATTTTTCCTTTAGTTAGAAAAAGATATTTATTTAGCGGTGTCACAAACTTTTGGTTTTTTGATTTAATAAATGGATACGGACAAATAAATGAAAATGTTTTTGCCTTTACAAATTATGAAAGAGGCGAAAGAGCATTGGTGTTCTATAATAATAAATATGATTTTACTTCAGGTAAGATTTGCAAATCGACACCAAAACTTGTTAATAAAAATCCGCAAACCAAGACTATCGCCGATGTTCTTCAAATTAATGTATCACCTAAGCATTATTATATTTTTCGCGAACATATTTCTAATCTTGAATTTATAAAATCCGGGAAAGAATTTGATCAAGGCTTTTATGTAGAATTGCATGGGTTTAAATATCTGGTTTTTATAGATTTTAGAGAAGTCTATGACGAGAACGGCGACTGGGCTAAATTATGCAAGAAGTTGAACGGTAATGGTATCCCGAATATGGCAAGAGCTTTAGCTGAACTTAATCTTGAGCCGATACACAATTCTTTTGAAGAACTTTTTGATGAAGAATCTATGAAGGGATTTATAAAAACGTGCATTACTGAATGTAAAGAAAGAAATAATGAAAAAAATAAAATTTCTTTTATTAACAAGAAATTTAATATAGTTCTAAAATCAATTACTAAAGCTTTTGGTTTGGAAAAAGAGATAAAACCTATTCTCAATAGTTTTGAAGATGAGCTTTGTGCTGTCGCAAAACTCAATGATTTACTTGAAACATTTTTTAACACAAAGAAAAGTTCAATTAACTCCGAAATTCATAAAGTAATACTAACAAGCAATATTTCTAATTACCACGAAAATACGGTAGTGTATTTTCTGTACTTAATTATATCCAAAATTAATTATTTGTTTGAAACGGAAGGCTCTATAAATAAGAATAATTATTTTGAAAAAGTGCTGCTTGATAAACCGGTGAAAGCAATATTACAGAGATTAGGGAAAGGTGAGTATGAAGTATATCGAGATGTTATTCTTATCAATATCCTAAATAGGATATTTTATTCAACAGATATTTTGTTTAGTATTTTAAGGGGGATAAGGAAAGATGAACGAAACGTTGGTAATGAAATTGGTTTTGAATGGATTATATCTTTGTTAAAAGATAAAGATGTGCAAGAATTTATAGGCGTAAATGAATTTGAAAGCACATTGTTTTACAGCAAGGAGAATTTTGACGAATTTATTTCGTGGATATTTACAATTAGTATAGTAAAACATGTATCAGATGTTTTAGTAAAGAAAATTAAACCTTCTTCCGCAAAGCATGATCTTGATATCTCAGCATTAAAAGAAAACATAACAAATGCTTTTGATATTTACAGAAAGATATTATTGATATCTCATAATTCCGAATACAAATTATTGATGTTTATTGAAAATCTTGAAGAATCATTATTTGATAAATGAAAAGGCAGCCCGATAAATTAGAAAAGACTGCCTTTTCAAGAGGGGGTTATGTGAATATAAGAGGAAATTTTTATTATTAGAACTAATCTAATATTGTCAAAAAGCATTTTTATCATATGTGAATTTCACGTAATCATCGTTAACAACAATCAAAATATAAATAATGAATTATAATTCATTAAACGATAAAAAAAATTAGATTTTAGTAATACCGTGTCGTGTCAAGTATTTAACATTTTGTCTAATTTTATTTAAAGTAAAACTTTTCGGAGAACTTGCCCATTGATGTAACATATTTCGTATTGCGCCAAAAATAAAATGTCGGAATATTTTTACATCTAAATTACTGCTAAAAACGTTTTTATCCATTCCTTCGTTAACTACTTTTTCTCCTTCATCCAAAAATTTTTCATAATAACTAATGAATCCTTCTTTATTGTTACGCATTAAGTTGTGCTGTTCGTTAACAAATACTAAGGCCAGTGAAGGATTTTCAGTAAAAATATCAAACACAAGATCAAGCATTGCGTCGATCTTCTCACCAGGGGATAATACCTTATTATCAGAAATAATTTTTAGTTCATCGTATAATCTTTCCCATAGTCCCTGGAATATTGTGTTTAGTAGATCATCCTTGTTTTTAAAATATAGATAAACACTTCCGGTAGCAACGCCTGCACTTTCTGCAATTGTAGATATCTTTGCTTTGTGAAAACCTTCTTCTGCAAAAACTTTTACCGCAGCTTCTAAAATATCTTTTTCTTTATTTCCTTCTTTAAGTCGCATTCAATATACATTAATGAATTACAATTCAAAAATAAAACGCTTATTACAATTTGTCAATCGTAGTTTTAATTAAAGGGAAACCCCACCTTACTTGTCCTTACATTTTGTTATGCTTTTCAAGCTCAATTTCGTTGGCAAGCATTTTATTAATTGAAGCCGCCGCGCGTCTTCCTTCACCCATTGCAAGTATTACTGTAGCAGCGCCGAGAACAATATCGCCTCCGGCAAAAATTCTATCAACAGATGTTTTCTGTGTTTCATCAACAATAATATTTCCCCATTTATTCACATTCATTTGCGGAGTGGTTTGGCTAATTAACGGGTTACTGCCATTGCCGATTGCTACAATAATTGTGTCAACTTCTAAAATAAATTCACTATTTGGGATAACAACCGGTCTTCTTCTGCCGGACTGATCAGGTTCTCCGAGTTCATATCTCAAACATTCCATTGCTTTAACTTTCCCTTTTTCGTCACCGATAATTCTTTTTGCATTTTGAAGAAAATAAAAATTAATACCTTCTTCTTTTGCATGTGCAACTTCTTCTTTTCTTGCAGGCATTTCAACTTCTGTTCTTCTGTAGACGACATAAACATTTTCAGCACCTAACCGTTTTGCCATTCGAGCAGAATCCATTGCAACATTCCCGCCGCCCAATACGGCGACATTTTTAGAAGGATATATGGGAGTATCTGCTTTACCTTTTTCGAAAGCGCGCATTAGGTTTGCTCTTGTCAAGTATTCATTCGCAGAAAATACTCCAACTAAATTTTCACCTTCTATTCCCATAAACATTGGGAGTCCTGCACCTGTGCCTATAAATACTGCATGATAATCATCTTTATCAATTAAATCTGTCAGTTTGCGTGTACGTCCTACAACGAAATTTGTTTTAAACTCAACACCCATGGCTTTTAATGTTTCAATTTCTTTATCTATGATGTCGTTTGGTAGTCTGAATTCCGGTATGCCGTATCGAAGAACACCGCCTAGTTTATGAAATGCTTCGAAGATTGTAACTTGATGACCTTCGCGTCTGCAATCTGCCGCGACAACTAATCCTGCCGGGCCGCTCCCGACAACTGCAAC
This sequence comes from Bacteroidota bacterium, assembly GCA_023397505.1. Lineage (GTDB taxonomy): Bacteria > Bacteroidota > Ignavibacteria > Ignavibacteriales > Melioribacteraceae > JAEWUC01. Next base: position 235,986 of record JAEWUC010000002.1, read on the forward strand.
TTTTTTACCGGTATCAGGTTTTACTTCCGGAATCGAAATTTTACCAGTTGTTCTTTCCCAATCGGCAATAAATCTTTCAAGTCTTCCGATTGCTACTGATTTATCAACATCTTTAAGTGCTTTACCGACTGCACAGTTCGATTGGCACTGTGTTTCTTGAGGGCAAACTCTTCCGCAAATTGCAGGTAATAAACTTGCTTCTTTAATTACATCGGAAGCGTTTTGAAATTCTCCGTGTGCGATATGATTTATGAATCTCGGTATGTCAATCTTTACCGGGCAATCCTCTACACAACTTTTTTTTACGCACTGTAAGCATCGTAGTGCTTCTATGCGAGCTTGTTCAATAGTATAGCCGAGGGCTACCTCATATAAATTTCTATTTCTTACAGCCGGATCTTGTGCGGGCATTTCCTGCGCGGGAATTTTAGTACGTTCTTTCGGCTTTAATTCGTCAACTTTAGAAATATATTCAACAATAATTTTTTTTGCTTCCTCAGCCAATTGTTCGGGTGTATAATGACTCATTGAAGCGCCTCCTTATCCTTAATTTCCTGCTCAAGAAAACAACTATGTTGTTCGCGTTCAATTTCTTTGTATGAATTCAATCTTGAAATCATATTATCAAAATCAACTAGGTGACCGTCAAATTCGGGACCGTCGACGCACACAAATTTTACTTCTTTACCCACATTAACTCTGCATCCGCCGCACATCCCAGTTCCATCAACCATGATCGTATTAAGCGAAACTTGAGTGAAAACTCCAAATGGTCTTGTTGTTTCCGAACAGAATTTCATCATTATCGGCGGACCGATTGCAATAACCATATCTGGTTTAGGATTGCGCTCACACATTTCCTTAAGAGGTTCAATTACAAGTGATTTTCTTCCATATGAACCATCATCCGTGCAAACTATAAATTCATCTGCGATATTCTTCATTTCTTCTTCAAGAATTATCAAATCTTTATTGCGGGCTCCTATTATTGTAATTACTTTATTACCAGCATTTTTTAGTGCTTGAGCAATTGGATGGAGCGGTGCAACACCAATTCCACCACCCACACAAACAACAGTGCCAAAATTTTCAATATGAGTTGGTTTTCCTAACGGACCGACAATAGCAGGTAGAGAATCACCTACATTCATTTTTGATAAAACAAGTGTTGTTTTTCCAACCACTTGGAAAATAATCGTAATTGAACCATCACTTATACTGGCATCGGCAATAGTTAATGGAATTCTTTCGCCATAATCTTCATTGACTTGTAAAATTATAAATTGCCCGGCAGATCTTTCTTCAGCAATCAAAGGGGCATGAATTTTCATTTTAAACACATCTTTTGAAAGTTGCTTTTTCAAGAGGATTTTGCTCATCTATTCTCCGAGTAAGAAAATTTTACCCGCTAAAATATGGACTTTTAATCTTATAGAAAACGTTTTCTGAACCTTTTATTTAGGGATTATGTTGGAATAAAAATATAGCATTGCGAATATTGTGATTATTATCAAATTTGAAATAAAAAGGAGAACAAGGTGATAATTGTTGTTCCGAAAGAAATATTCAGAAGCGAAGACAGAGTAGCATTAGTCCCTGATGTGGCTGCGAAGCTAATCAAAAAAGGTTTTGAAGTAAGAATTGAAAAAGATGCCGGGATTAAATCAGGATTTTCTGACGAAAAATATGAAAAAGCTGGAGCTAAAATAATTGACGATTTGAATGAATTATATTCTACGGCGGATATTGTTTTGAAAGTACAGCGACCAATAGAACACTCTGGATATCAAAAAAATGAACTTGAGTTGATGAAAAAGGGAAGTATTCTGATTTGTTTTTGTTATCCATTATTCTATCCGGAATTAGCCCAAAAAGCAGCACAACATGGAATTGATTTGATTTCGATGGATTCGATTCCAAGAACAACTATTGCACAAAGAATGGATGCTCTTAGTTCACAGGCAAATATAGCGGGATATAAAAGCGTAATTCTATCAGCCAATTATCTTAATAAAATATTTCCTTTAATGATGACTGCTGCAGGTACAATTTCTCCGGCTAAAGTTGTAATAATGGGTGCAGGTGTTGCTGGATTATCTGCATTGGGAACTGCAAAGAGATTGGGAGCAATTGTTGAAGTATCAGATGTTCGTCCACAAGTAAAAGAAGAGGTGCAAAGTTTAGGAGGAAAGTTTATTGAAGTTTCAACAGATTCAACAATGCAAGATGGCGGAGGATATGCAAAAGAGCAATCTGAAGAATTTTTAAGAAAGCAAAAAGAACTTATTTTCAAACATATTACAGAAGCCGATATTGTAATTACAACGGCTTTAATTCCAGGCAAAAAAGCTCCTGTATTAATCACTGAAGAAATGGTTAAAAAGATGAAAACCGGTTCTGTAATCCTTGATATGGCAGTGGAATTTGGTGGAAATTGTGAAATAAGTGAAGTGGGACAAGTAATTGAAAAATATAATGTTACAATTATCGGCGAACCTAATTTACCATCTTTAGTTCCATTTCATGCAAGTGAGATGTATTCAAAAAATCTACAGAATTTGATTGAATATTTCAGTTCAGATGGACATTTCAATCATAATATGGAAGATGAAATATTGAAAGCTGCAACAATTGTTAAAAATGGGGAAATCGTTCAAGAAAGAATAAAAGTATTACTATAAAATTATAAAACTATAAAATTTGAAAGGAGCAAGTATGGAAGGGATTGGAATTTTAATGCTTATTTACGTTTTCGTTCTGGCAATTTTTGTCGGTTTCGAATTAATAACCAAAGTTCCGCCAACATTGCATACACCGCTTATGTCTGGATCGAATGCAATATCAGGTATCACAATAGTTGGGGCAGTATTAAGCGCCGGATTACATGAATTTACTATAAGTACAATTTTAGGCCTAATCGCTGTTATTTTTGCTACGATAAATGTTGTGGGAGGTTTTCTCGTTACAGATCGCATGCTTAAAATGTTCAAAAAGAAGTGAGTGAATAATGAATATATTAATTGAGGTAAGTTATTTAATTTCATCAATTTTATTCATCTTTGGTATAAAAAAGTTAGCTTCACCCAAAACTGCACGTAAGGGCAATTTTTTAGCAGCACTTGGAATGTTGATAGCAATAATTGTTACATTGTTTGATCAGCATGTTTTAACATTTGAGTGGATATTTCTGGGAATGATTGTCGGAGGTATTATTGGTGTTCTAATGGCCTACAAAACCCCGATGACAGGAATGCCGCAAATGGTAGGTTTATTAAATGGTTTTGGCGGTGGAGCATCTTTACTTGTTGCACTTTCTGAATACTATAAAATGAAAAATTTTGCTTATTGGAATTATACAATAGAAACAAATATTACAGTATTCTTAAGTATTTTAATCGGCGCCATAACTTTTACTGGATCATTAATTGCTTTCGGTAAATTACAAGGTATTGTAACAGGAAAAGTAGTTAAATATCCATTCCAACATGCAACTAATCTTATTCTAATATTTGTAACAATTGGCTTGGGTGTATTCTTTGTCAGTGAACCTACAAATGAATGGATGATATTAACATTAGGTGGAATTTCTTTGTTGCTTGGAATACTGCTTGTGCTACCGATTGGTGGTGCAGATATGCCGGTAGCTATTTCTTTATTAAATTCATATTCTGGGATTGCCGGATCAATGACTGGTTTTGTTCTAAAAAATAATGAGCTGATTATTGCTGGAGCTCTAGTTGGCGCCTCTGGTATTATACTAACTCTAATTATGTGTAGAGGTATGAACCGGTCTTTGATGAATGTTGTGTTAGGAGGATGGGAAAATGCCGGTCAAGCATCTTCTCAATCATCTACAGTATCTCAAAAAGGAAGTGTTAAGTCTATTGATTCTGAGGAGTTAGCTATGTTATTTAATGCTGTCGAGAACATAATAATTATACCAGGTTACGGAATGGCAGTAGCCCAAGCTCAACATGCAGTAAGAGATTTGGTAAATGTTCTTGAAACAAAAGGTAAAAAGGTGAGATTCGCAATTCATCCCGTTGCCGGAAGAATGCCTGGGCATATGAACGTGCTCCTTGCCGAAGCACAGATTTCTTACGATAAAATGTTTTCGATGGAAGACATTAACGATGACTTCTCAAATAATGATATTGCTCTAATTATTGGTGCAAATGATGTTGTCAATCCCGCAGCTCGTCACGATAAAAATAGTCCAATTTATGGAATGCCCATTCTCAATGCTGATTATTCCAAAACAGTTATTATTAATAAAAGATCAATGAATGCCGGTTATGCGGGTATTGATAACGAGTTATTTTTCTACCCAAATACCTTAATGTATTTCGGTGATGCAAAAGATGCTATAACAAAACTTACACACGAACTAAAGAATAGTTAAAATTATTGTACATCAAAGAAAAACCTCATAATAGATAATCCCTGCCGAATATACATCACTTAAAATGATTTTACTTTACCATTTAATAGTTGGCAACCTGATTATAAAAGAACATCAATAATATCAAAGAATTCAATTTCCATACGAGATTATGCTAAACTTGAAATCATTATTACCGATAATTTGCAATGAAATGTTCTGACTAGGATTACATTAAATATAACACATATATACTTAAAAATAATTATTGATAGAGGGTAAAATGAAAAGAATCCTAGGAGATTTTAAGGTCTCGGTAAAACTCACTTTAATTTCTTGTGCGTTTTTAATGCCGATTTTGGTTCTATTATATTTTCTAACTGCCGAACAAAATATTAGAATTGATTTCGCGCAAAAAGAATTATACGGCAATGAATATTTGCGACCGTTAAAAGAAATCTTAGAACTAGCACCTGCTGCAAAACATATCTCGCACAATACTTAAAAAGGTTATTCATCCAAACTTGGAGAACAATTGAAAGTTATTGAAGATATTGAAGATAGAATGAATTTACTGAAGGAAACAAATTCTTCTTTAAGCCAATATTTATCAACCGATAATAAGTATAGCGAGTTTCAGGCTAAATGGGAAAATTTAAAAAACAATTTATCAGATGAAGAAAAGTATTCGGATTTAATTTCGGAAATCAGGGGGCTTATTTCATATGCGGGTGATAAATCGAATCTTATTTTAGATCCGGATTTGGATAGCTACTACATAATGGATGCTACTCTTCTAAAACTTCCTGAAAATATGGACCTGATTTATCAAATTCTAACTTACGGCAAAGACATTGTGGAAAAGAAAAGTTTAACGCCCGATGAGAAGACCGAGTTAATTGTAAAAACAGGATTGTTATCCTCGAACTTACAAGCTTTATATAATGGAGTGCATGTTGCTTTTGACAATAACCCCGCACAAAATCTAAAAGTTTCTTTATCGAACGATTTGAAAAAGGCAGCTGATGAAACAAATAGTTTTTTAAATCTAATCAACGAAAAAATATTGAATACCGAAAAGATTACAATTTCACCTTTTGACTACGAAGAAATAGCAAAAAATGCATTACAGGCAAATTTTAATTTTTGGGATCTAGCTATTGACGACCTTGATGGTCTTCTTTTGGCGAGAATTGATGGATTTAATAAAAGCAAATACATCACATTGGCAAGCGTACTCACAATTATTATTCTTACAATACTTTTTGTAATTATGATTATTAAAAACATAACATCTTCAATACAAGAATTGGCCGAAAGTGCCAAAAGATTTTCAAACGGTGAACAGACCGTAAGAGCCGAAGTGAATACAAAAGATGAGTTGGGAACACTTTCGAAAATTTTTAACGAAATGGTTGTTAAGATAAATGAATCGATCCAAAATGTTAAAGAAGAGAAAGCGAACGTAGAGAAGAAAATTGAAATTGCTATTGAAGAATCCGAAAAGCAGAATAAATATTTAGCAAGCAGTGTAGATATTATGCTGAAAGGAATAGAAAAGTTTGCACAAGGCGATTTAACGGTACAGTTAAGAATTAACAAACAAGATGAAATTGGCAAATTATATAATGGGTTTAATTCTGCCGTACTATCGATTAGAGAATTAGTACATACTTTAACCAATACTATTAATGCTACTACTGATGCAAGTCGGAATATCACAACAAATACGAGTGATATGGCTGCAGGATTTGAAGAACAAGGTCATCAAACTTCGGAAGTTGCATCTGCAATTTCTGAGATGACAATGACAATTTTAGATACAAGCAAAAATGCAAATCTCGCAGCCAAAGCCGCTAATAAGGCTGGTAGTATTGCAAAGGACGGCGATAAAATTGTTGAAAAAACAATCGAGGGCATGAATAGAATTGCGCTCGTTGTTACTAATGCAGCCGAAACAGTTGAAAACTTAGGTGCAAGTTCAGACCAGATTGGAGAAATAATACAAGTAATTGACGATATCGCAGATCAAACAAATCTGCTGGCTCTAAACGCTGCTATTGAAGCTGCAAGAGCCGGGGAACAAGGACGCGGCTTTGCAGTAGTTGCCGACGAAGTTAGAAAACTTGCCGAAAGAACAACTAAAGCGACTAAAGAAATTGCCGAGATGATAAAACAAATCCAAAAGGAAACTCACACTGCTGTAGAATCTATCTCCACCGGGAAAACAGAAGTTGAGCAAGGAAAATTATTTGCGGCCAAGGCCGGTAAAGCGCTAAAAGATATAATACAAGCATCGGACGAAGTGCTTAATGTTATTAATAACGTTGCTGCCGCAAGCGAAGAACAATCTGCTTCGGCCGAAGAAATAAACAGTAACATTACCGGTATTAGCAGGGTTGTAAACGATTCATCGCAGCATGTTCAAGAAATAGTAAAAGCTTCTGAAGAACTGAACAATCTCGCTTTTAATTTGAATGGGTTAGTCAGCAAATTCAAGATAAGTAATTCGGAGATGATTGCTGCATAGGCAATTTGTTAAAAGGTCTTTCTTAAATAGAAGGACCTTTTATTAATAAATTCGATTCTTAAAAAGTAATTGATATTATGTTTGTTTGAACGGGGATTTCAATACCATGAAAATCGTCGTTGTCATGATGTTGTTTATATACCCATTCAGCAACAAAATACCCAATGAAAGCACCAAAGAAAGTATCTGATAACCAATGCTGATCTTGATACATTCTTGAAAATGCAGTTGCAAAAGCTGGAATATAAATTAAAATTTTCATCAAATCCGACTTTGAATTTTTCGATAAAATTGTTGAAAGCGAAAATGCAGTACTAGTGTGACTAGAAGGAAATGAGCTTCTGTCATATTGATAAATTGTTAACGGTTTAAAATGATTTGCGCCTTCTTCCAAATACGGACGAGATCTTCCGAAGGATACTTTCAATAATCCTGTTGTAAATCCTGTATATATAAAAGACTGAGCGGTTTCAAAAGCAATTCTTTTATTAGCACCATTATTATTACTTATTCCGCTTAATGCAAATAATCCCGCAACAATTCCCGTTGTATATGCTTCACCCCAAATTCTACCTGCTTCAATTGGAAAACTGTTATAAAATGATCTGTCTTTTATTATCTCATTTCTAACCGGTTCATCTCCGTAAGAAACTAAAAAAGTTGATAAACCAATTATGCCCAACTTTGCCAAATCTTCAGCTTTCCAATTTAACGGCTGTTTAATAAAATCTCTGCTTTCATTTCCGAATTGCTTGAACGTAAAATTATTCTGTGCATAAGAAATAGATATAAAAACAAAAATTAGTAGAGATGATTTATATAGTTTTCGAATAGTATATCTCATAAGAATTAGAAAGTATATTTTATTATTTCGGCTTTTTCCAAAGTAACCAATCCGCCGCTTTCAGATGATTCAAAAATTTCTTCAACTATCGGAATAAAATTTTCAATCTTTGTTTGTTCGTCAACTATTTCAATAACCAAGGGCATATCTTCTGAAAGCCGTAAAATTTTAGCAGTGTGGATTCTGCTGTTTGCACCATAACCCATAATCCCTTTGTAAACAGTAGCACCTGCAAGATGATTTTGACGTGCTTCCATAACAATTTTTTCGTAAACAGGAATACCGCCTATTTTATCTGATTCCCCGACAAAAATTCTTAATAGTTTTGCATCGCCCTGGAGTTTCATTTTTACCTCGTAATTAAATAAGCCGCATAAACACCGAGCAGAGTTAATAAAACATTTGCTAGTATATTTATTCCGGCAAAAAGAAATTGAGAATCTCGCAATAAATTTATTGTTTCGAGAGAGAATGTGGAAAACGTAGTGAAACCGCCGCAAAATCCAACGCCTAGGAATAATTTCATGTTCGAACTTATTAATTCACGGTCACTTAAACCGAATATTATAAAGCCGAGTAAAAAACTGCCAAGAAAATTTACTATCAAGGTACCAAAAGGAAATATCGCCGGAAAGAATTTGTAAGCCAATGAAGAAATGAAATACCTTAAACTTCCGCCCGCGCCCGCGCCGATAAACACAATAATATACTTCAGCAATGAACCGCTCATTTACAACCTTTTAATTTTTGGAAAGTCTAAATCAGCAAATAATGTTTGTAACTTCTTCTTAAAAAGAGCAGTCTAAAAATATGAATAAACAAGGAGACTATGTAATGGAAATGAATTCACGTAAGATTGAATTAATTTTTTTATTAATTATAAGCGCAGTTTTATTGAGTGCGACAACAATTTTTGCTTCAGGAAGAAAACTAATTAAAGAGAAATCAATTCAAACGCAGCAAGGATTAACATTAACGGTTGAAGCATCGGGTGCAGATATATTTGTAAAAACCTGGGAAAAAGCTGAAGCATATGTTAAAATTTTTGGAAACAGCAGGGCAGAAGACAAGATGCGGTTCGAAATTGAAAAGGTAGAAAGCGGAGTTAAAGTTTTAGCGAAGAAAAAAAGTTCGTCGTGGTTTAACTTTTTTAACAATGGCAATTATGATGTTAGAATTGAAGTAATGCTTCCTAAAAATTACAACACTGATATAGAAACATCAGGCGGTGATATTGTGATTTCGGAATTAAAAGGTAACAACAATCTTCATACATCCGGCGGTGATGTTAAATTAAATTCTACGGAGGGCGAATTGTATGTCCAAACTTCCGGTGGAGATATTAAGCTTGATTATCAAAACGGAAGATCAAATCTTTCAACCTCAGGCGGAGATATTACGGTAACCAAAGCTTATGGTGATTTAAAAGCATCCACATCCGGTGGAGATATTAATATCGAATCTTCAAACGGAAAAATTTATGCAAAAACATCCGGCGGTGATATTGAATTATCTTACGAAGGTTCCAACAAAGGCGTTGAAGCAAGAACCTCCGGCGGAAGAATTCATGCAAAACTTCCTTCAACATTTAAAGCAAATGTTTATCTTGAAACCAGCGGCGGCGATATCGAAAGCAATTTTGAGAATTCAAGAACAAACAAAGTTAAAAGAGGAACTTTTAAAGCAGAATATAACGGCGGCGGTGAAAAACTTAATCTTGAAACCAGCGGCGGCGATATCATAGTTGATCAAAGATAATTTTTAAGAACGGCGGAATTGAAAATATTCCGCCTCTTTCTTCTCATATAAAAATCCTTTCGAGAAAATTTTCTGTATTGTTAATCCAACCTGACTTTCATAACCTTAATTGTAAAAGAAACATTTTTTGGCTACTTTTTGCATCGTTAATGAGAATCTTATCAATAAATAAGAGAGTTAAATGAAACTAGATTGGAATCAATTCTTAGAAAAAACCTTAAACGTAACCATGAATGAAAATTATGGTGTGGTTTACGGGCAATCTAAAGAAGACAATCCTACGTTTTACGAAATAGTTTTCAAAACGGGGAAATTAATCGGCGCATATGACGACGGCTTGCTTCTCGAAGCTTCCCGCGATCATCAAACGTACCAGATATTCGTTCCATTCTCTTCAATAAAATGTGTGGAAATGTTTTGAGAACTAAATTTCTGCACATCCAAATGCTAATTTTAATATTCTTCATTTCATATTATGAAATGAACGCACAAGATTTTTACATTCGATCTCTGAAATGTTATCAAGGCAATCATCAATCTTCATTTCCTTTGATTGATTTAAATGACCAATCACGCAATTCATTAACAATTGAGTTTGATCTTTTAAGCAGTACTTTGCCGGATTTAAAAATCCTTTTCAAATTTTGCGATTCCGATTGGCAGCCGTACGATAATGCATTTTTATCAAATCCCGGTTATAATACTGAATTCAATTTATATTATGATAGATTACCCGCAGGCGTAAACGGCGCAAATTTTCATTATAAAGGAAATTTCCCGAATCAAAATGTTACTTTTCCGTTTTCGGGTAAATGGAAATATTTTATTGTGGATACTCATAATGAAAACCAGGTCTTTGCCGAAGGGAAATTTTATGTAGTAAATACTAAGTTAAATCTTAAGGTTGGATTACGACAAGAAAGATTGGAAGGCGCGGTTCCGGATGAACCTTCTCTTGGAAGAACTATATCAATAAGAACTAATATTGTTCTGCCGGATTCTATGTTTCAATCACAGCTTAAAAAAGTTGAGATTATTGAGAACCAAAAAATTGATAAGCCGATAATTGTTGATAGAGTTAACAGAAGCCTCGATCGATTTTATGAGTGGAACGGTTCCAATACATTTTCTTTTGTAGCGCGACAATTGCTTCCAGGCAATGAATACAGACAAACGGATTTTAGAAATGTTAATCTCTTTCCGCCCGGTACAATTAACGCACAGCATACGGGAGTTGAAACTTCGGATTTCTTTAAGAGACGATTCAATGATTTTAACGGCAGTTCCGAATTAAGCGATTTTAGGGAACGAAATTCGGAATACCTAAATGTTAATTTTAAATTAAGATCACCGGAAGAAATTAAATCGCCTATATTTATTGTCGGCTCTTTTACCGGTTGGAAAGTATTGCCCGAATACGAAATGTTTGACGACAACGGTTTGATGAATATTACAATTCAGCTAAAGCGCGGTGCGTATGATTATCAATATGTGACCGGCGATTTTATAAACGGAGAAATAAAAAACATTAATTGGAATATCCTCGAAGGAAATTTTTGGGAAACGAAAAACGAGTATCATATTTTTTTGTTTTACGAATCGACTGAGAAGGGCGGCTACGATCAAATAATTGCATATAAAAAAATCATATCTGGTGAAAAATGGGAAAATTAAAAACCGGTGTTATCGGCACCGGGCATCTTGGTAAAATCCACACAAAATTATTCAAAGAAGTTGACGGCTGCGAGTTCGTTGGTGTTTATGATCAAGATTATGAAATAGCAAAATCAGTTGCCGGGGAATTCGGCGTAAAAGCATTCGAGAATCTCGGCGAATTCCTTGACGCTGTTGAAGCCGTTGATATTGTGGCGACAACAAGTGCTCATTATGATCTTGTAAAAAAAGCATTTGAAAAAAACAAACACGTGTTTGTGGAAAAACCAATAACAGCACAAATATGGGAAGCTGAAGAAATCGTAAAAATTTCCGAAGAGAAAAAATTGATTTTACAGGTCGGACATATCGAAAGATTTAACCCGGCTTTGGTTTCTCTTGAAAAGTATGAATTAAATCCTTTGTTTGTACAAACAGACCGGCTTGCACAATTCAACCCGCGCGGAACAGACGTTGCTGTTGTACTCGATTTAATGATTCATGACATCGATATAATTTTAAGCTTAGTAAAAAGCGAAGTTAAAGACGTTCACGCTAGCGGAGTAGCTGTTGTTTCCGATACTCTTGATATTGCAAACGCACGCATCGAATTTGAAAACGGGGCTGTTGCAAATGTTACGGCGAGCAGAATATCACAAAAGAAGATGCGCAAGATGAGGATGTTTCAACGCGATACTTACATTTCGCTCGATTTCAACACAGGCGCATCGGAAATTTTTAGATTGACAGAACCAAATGGACTTCCCGAAACTCCCCATATGAATTTTGGTGAAATCGGCATCGGCGATAAAAAGAAACTTGTTGTGTACGAGCAGCCGGAACATAAGGAAATAAACGCGTTGAAACATGAACTTCAGCTTTTTGTTAACGCAGTTATTAATAATGAAAAACCGGTTGTTAGCGGTGCAGACGGCTTACGCAATTTAAGAGTGGCTGAAATGATAATTAAAAAAATAGAGGAGTCGATAGCTAATGCGAAGGTTAATTAGCTTTTTATTTCTTCTTACACTTTTTGTTTCGGGCTGCAGTGTGTTAAAAACAATAGAAAATATTTCGCGGTTGAAATACAAAATCCAATCTGCTAAAGAGTATAAAGTTGCCGGAATAAAAGTAGATAACAAAAAATCATTAAAGGATTTTAAATCTTTAGAAGCATTAAAAATTACTGCTTCTGCAATGAAGGGAACGCTTCCCGTTACATTTACACTTTTTATTGAAGCTAAAAATCCGAATGATGGAAGCGGCGGCTACCCGGCGACAGATATTTCTATCCAATCATTTCCGTGGCGTTTGTTCATAAACGAAAACGAAACTATATCGGGAAACATTGGTGCACCGATAATCGTACCTGGTAAAGGTGAGATAACTGTAATTCCAATCGACGTAACATTTGATTTGATGAAAAACATAAAAGAAAAAAATATCGATGACATAATTGAACTTGCCCTGAATATGGGCGGAGTACAAAAATCTACATCAAATTTGAAATTGCTTGTTAAACCGGTAATCGGTACTCCGCTTGGCAATATTTCTTACCCGGAAGAGATTACTATTGTCGATAAAACGTTCAATTGATTTTGCAAACTGATCCTAACATTATAATAAATATAAAATCCAATTCACTGCGCGCATGAAAATTCTCAAACAGATAATATTTTTGTCTTTATGTTCGAGTATATTCGCGCAGAATAATGATTCACTTTCTGTTCAACCTTTCCCGGATTCATTAAAAGTACAAATCAGCGATACAACAAAGACCGATACAACAAAAACAAAGAAAAAATTCGATATTGATGCAATTGTAAATGCTGCAGCGAGTGATTCTCTGATCTTCGATGTGAAATCAAAAAAAATGTATTTGCACGGTTCAGGAGAGTTAAGGTATAAAGAAACAGATTTGAAGAGCGGGAAAATATTTGTCGATTATCAAACTAACGATCTTGAAGCTTTTGGAATTGAAGATACATCGGATACTGCAAAGGTAAAGCTGCGTCAAACCCCCGTTTTAAAAGAAGGCGCGGAAGTTTATGAAAGTTCACGGATGCGTTACAATTTTAAAACCCAGCGCGGCTTTATTTCGATGGCGAAAAACAGAGAAGATAATTCCCGCTACGAAGGAGAAAAAGTAAACAAAGTTGATAAGAATGTTTATTTTATTGAAGACGGAATGTTCACAACTTGCGAAAGCGATACTCCGCATACGCATTTTACTGCAAGCCAGATGAAGGTAATTCAGAAAGATAAAATTGTTGCGCGATGGATTTTTATGCACATTGGCGGTGTACCTATCCCGATTCCCTTGCCGTTCGCGGTTTTCCCAAACGAGTCGGGTAGAAGATCGGGATTAATAATTCCAACCTTCGGCGATGCAGGCAACCGCGGTTCCTATCTTTATAACTTTGGCTACTTTTGGGCCATGAACGATTATATGGATTTGACTCTTACCGGCGATTATTATTTTAAAGGAGGATACGGTTTACGCAGCAGGTATCGCTATACAAAAAGATATAATTACAGCGGAAACATCGAAGCGGGTTTTTCGAAAATAAAAATCGGCGAGGATAACGATCCGGCTGTTTATAAACAAAATACTGATCAATGGAAAATTGTTTGGTATCATAATCAGCAGATTGATCCGACAATGAATTTAGCTGCAAATTTGCAATTCATGTCCAGCGAGTATGACAGACAGAACAGTGTTAATTACAATGATATTCTTTCGCAGCAGGTTTTTTCAAGTGCAAATTTTAGCAAAAGATGGGATGACAACAGCAGCTTAAGTATAAACTATTCGCGCAGCCAGGATTTGCAGGACGGAACAATTAATGAAACATTGCCAAATCTAAGTTACTCGCGGCAGGTATCTTATCCGTTTAAACGGGAAGGCGCGGAATCGATGCGCGATCAAAAATGGTATGAATTAATTGGTTATTCGTATTCAGGTAGATTTCAAAATAATCGACGAAAAAATTCCGGTGGATTGAAAATCCGCGGCGGTATTCAACACGATATTGGATTGAACGCGTCGCCGAAAATTAGTTACTTCAGTATTTCCCCAAATTTTTCTTATACTGAAAAATGGTATAATAAATGGACGAAGATTGACAACGTAGTTTTAGATAAAGTTGATTCGGACGGAAAAGCATATCAAAAAGATTCTTTAGTATATACTGATGTTAAAGAGTTGCATGCTGTCAGAACATTTCAAATGAGTGTTTCGGCATCCACAAGATTGTACGGAATGTTCCAGCCCAATGCATTCGGAGTTGAAGCTTTCAGGCACACAATCTCTCCTTCCATTTCCTACAATTATACTCCCGATTTCACTACGGATAAATGGGGATATTACGATTCATATACAAATTCGAAAGGTGAAACTTTCAGGTACGATAAATACGACAGGGAAGTTTTTACGGGAGTACCGGGCAGCGAAAGTCAAAGTATCAGTTTTTCCGTCGGCAATGTTTTTGAAATTAAAACTATGAAGGACCCGAACGACACAACAAAAAGAAGTGACGGGAATAAAATACAGTTACTGAATTTGAATGCAAGTCTCGGTTATAATTTTGCGGCTGATAGTTTTAAAGTAAGCGGGTTGAATTTGAGTTATAGAACACAAATTGGCGATTGGGTTAGTTTTTCAGGTTCATCATCTTATACTTTTTATGATTTTATACAAACAGGTGAAAACAGTTATACAAGAGTTAATAGATTTTTAGCTTCGGAAGGTAAGGGATTGTTCCGTTTGACTAATTTTAGTTTTTCGATGTCAACAAATTTAAGCGGGGAAAAATTTAAATCGGATTCAAAAGAAGAGAAGCAGAATCAAAATGAAGATGATGAAGGAATTGAGTTGCAAAAAAATAATTACACTTCTTTATACGAAGACAACAAAACTCCGGATTTGACAATCCCGTGGAGTTTGAATCTTAATTACAATTACAACCTCTCAAAGACAAATCCAACAGGTGCGGAATCTTATTCCAACATTGGGCTGGATTTAAGTTTCAGTTTAACAAAAAATTGGAAGTTTACCGTACGCGGCAGTTATGATTTTGACAGAAAAGAAATAGCCGCACCGCAAATCACAATATACCGCGATCTTCACTGCTGGGAAATGAATTTCAGCTGGAACCCGCTTGGCTATTATAGTGGATACCGCTTTGAAATTAGAATGAAAGCACCTGAACTCCAGGATCTTAAAGTGACAAAATCCGGCGGAATGTACTCCGGCAGAAGATAATACCTCTAAAAACTGCGTTTTCACTTCTTTTTCAATCTTTCAAATAATATTTTAAAAATTATTTTAAAATACTTGACAAAAAACCAAAATAATTTATATTTGCAAATGGAATTACCTTAATTAGTAAGGTAATTGTGATGAAACAATATATATAATAAGGTTATGCCATGTAAATCGAATGATTGACAGGCAAATACCCTTCTAAATGGAATACAGAAGAATTCATAAAGTTTTTACACTACCAAATAATAAAAGAGGGACTCTCTATGGAAAACAAAATAATCCTTGATACCATTTGGGTATTATTTACTGCTTTTCTGGTGTTTTTTATGAATCTCGGATTTGCGTTGGTTGAATCCGGATTTGCACGAAGCAAAAATGCAGTTAACATTCTTTCGAAGAACTTTATTGTGTTCGCAGTTTCTTCGCTTGCATTCTGGTTTATTGGTTGGGGTTTGATGTTTGGAGACGGTAACGGATTTTTAGGTATGCAAGGATTGTTTGCACTTGGTGGTGCAGATAATAGTCCGGCAACTGGAGACAGTTATTCCGGTGTCTATTCCGCAATCAGTTGGGCTAGTGTGCCGTTTTTAGCTAAATTCTTCTTCCAACTGGTTTTTGCCGGTACAGCTGCTACCATTGTTTCTGGTGCTGTTGCAGAAAGAATAAAATATGTTTCTTTTATTGTTTTTTCTTTTATTCTAGTTGCAGTAGTCTATCCCATCACCGGTCATTGGATTTGGGGTGGCGGATGGTTGGCCCAATTAGGATTTTGGGATTTTGCTGGTTCAACAGCTGTTCACTCCGTTGGTGGATGGGCAGCACTCACAGGTGCTATCATTTTAGGTCCTAGAATAGGAAAATTTAAAGATGGAAAAATTTTCCCAATTCCCGGTCATAATATGACGTCTGCAACAATTGGTGTTTTAATTTTATGGCTTGGATGGTTTGGTTTTAATCCTGGAAGCACAATGGCTGCCGATCCTGGAGCGATTGCCAGAATTGCGGTTACTACTAATAGCGGTGCTATTGCCGGATTATTAAGTTCTACAATTATTGCATGGATCGTGCTCGGTAAACCGGATCTAAGTATGACAATTAACGGCTGTCTTGCCGGACTAGTTGCCGTTACAGCCGGATGTGCATTTATTAGTGTGGGCAGTTCATTGATTATTGGCGCAATTGCGGGTGTGATTGTTGTGTTTGCAGTAATTTGGTTTGATAAAATGAAAGTTGATGACCCGGTTGGTGCATTGGCTGTGCATTTGGCAAATGGCGTCTTTGGAACTCTTGCCGTTGGTCTATTTGCTCAAGATGTATTTATGCCCGGTACTACTGGAAACGGTTTGTTCTTCGGAGGCGGACTTACACTATTTATTAATCAATTAGTAGGTGTTCTTTCGGTAGGCGCGTTTACCGTTGCAGTTACATCAGTCATTTGGATTGTTATTAAGAAAACTATGGGACTTCGTGTTACTGAACAAGAAGAAATTGAAGGATTGGATATTGGCGAGCATGGAATGGAAGCTTATCCGGATTTTGAAAAAGTATCGTAAGTATAGTTAATCTTTAATATTTTTCTATAAGAAATTAACAAGAATGGAGAATAAAATGAAAGCTGCTATTACAAAATTTTTTTCATCGCTTACAATTATTTTACTCTTTTTTACATTTTCAGAAACCAAAGCACAAGACCTTTCTCTTGGCACGGATATTTACAGCAGATATATTTGGAGAGGATTAGATCTCGGCGGCAATACACCTTCTTTACAGCCATATATTACTTTATCGGCGGGTGGTTTTTCGGCTGGTTTCTGGGGCGCTTATTCAATGTCGGATCCTGCCGGGCTAAATGAAATTGATGTTTGGGCAAGCTATGCTTTTGATCTTTCCGAATCCGGCAGTTTAAGTTTGGGATTGACAGATTATACAAATCCTAATAGTGGAGTTAAATGGGGTAATTTCAATAATTACGATGATCCTGAAGGACCCGGCGCACATTTCATCGAATTAAATGTTGGATATACGGGACCGGAGAGTTTCCCAATATCTTTATCATTCAATTACTTCCTTCATAACGTTGCCGAAAATCCAATATATTTTCAAGTGGGCTATAGTACATCTGTTAAAGATGTCGGCTTAAGTTTGTTTGTTGGCGGCACTCCGGGCGAAGATGTGGGATATTACGGTGTAACAGATTTTAGTTTGATAAATGTAGGGTTCAAAGCAACAAAGGAAATAAAAGTAACAGATAGTTTCAGTATTCCGTTGTCGGGTTCGGTAATATTAAATCCATCTTCGGAAGATATCTTTTACGTTGTTGGAATATCTTTGTAAATAATTCCTCAATAATTGAATAAAAACAAAAAGAGGTATAAATAATGAAAAAAATTGAAGCGATTATAAGACCGCATAAATTGGATGAAGTTCAGGACGCGCTTAGCGAAGCCGGATATCACGGTTTAACAGTATCTGAAGTTCGCGGTTACGGCAGACAAAAAGGTCATAGGGAAGTTTACCGCGGTACCGAATACAACATTAATTTTGTTCCCAAAATAAAGATAGAATTAATTTGTCCCGACGATAGGGCAGAAGCAGCTGTCGATATTGTAATTAAAACAGCCAAAACCGGTCAAGTTGGCGACGGTAAAATCTTTATATACAATTTGCAGGATGCCATCCGTATAAGAACCGGCGAATCCGGCGACAGTGCATTATAAATTTACGGTAAAGCGCTATTTATTTAGCGCATGTTTTAACACCGGGCCTGAAGCACGACCATTCCAAAGGTCGTGCTTTCTTTAATTATAGCCTTCGCATTAAAACAATTCTATATGATAATTGCGGCTGTAATATGAAATTAATCTGTGCAGATCATAAACAATCATAATAATCCCGCCTCGCACGATACTGTGAGTCGGGCGGGAGTGTTCTATACTTTTCAACAACAGATTAAATAAAAAATTACTTTGAATGATTTCACAAGTCATGAATTATAAATCAAATCAATTTGATATCATTCAAGAACGGGAGTTTATTTCTTGTTTCTTTTACGAAATTTAAATCTATATCGCGGATAAAAATATTCTCTTCGTCTTCCGCAATAAAAATACTATTGCCCATCGGGTCGAATATTGCGCTGCAGCCGTTGTATTTGTGATTCGGTTCTTCGCCAACACGGTTAACTCCAATCATATAACATTGATTTTCAATTGCGCGTGCTTTTAATAATGCTTTCCAATGTTCAATTCTTTGAACCGGCCAACTTGCTATATTTACCATCACTTCAACTTTTTCTTTAGCATATAACCTATAAAGCTCAGGAAAGCGAAGATCATAACAAATACTCAAACCGAATTTAATGTGATCTATTTCAGTCACCACGATTTCATGAGAAGAAGTAAAATGTTTATCCTCATCTCCCAAGCTGAACGGATGAATTTTTCTATAACGGGCTTTAATTAAACCGTTGTCAAAGTGAACGAGAGTATTATAAAATCTATGTACATCTTGCTCAATAATTCCGGCAAAAATATTCGTGCCAAGCATTGATGAAATATGCATGAAAAGCTGCGTACCGATTCCGTCAATCTCATCGGCAAATCGTTCGCAATTCATCGTAAAACCTGTTAATGATAGCTCAGGGAAAATTAAAAGGTCAAAATCTTTATCCGACTTGTCTAAAAGCGTTTCGATTTTATGAATACTCTTTTGAGGATTTTCCCATTCCGGTGCGAATTGTGCAAGTCCTATTTTCATAACACTCTTAAATTTCTTGAAAACAAAATAGCAAATGGCAAGACAAATTTCTTCTTAACGTATTTCTTAAAGAATCAATTTGTATTGATTCCTTCTTTAATCCTATTATTGCGATGTACTTTTTATGCATTTGAATTACGACGGATAAAACAATGGCGGAAAAATATTTTATAACTTTATTCTCAACTGTTGTTTTGATATTTCACTTCGCAGCATGCTCTTCAATAACAACAAATCATTATGGACAAGCGGGAATTATCGATGCCGATCATCCATACATTCAATATGTTGGACGTTTCGATTTTTCAAATCCCAAAAAAGTAAAATTTGATTGGCCGGGTGTTTATATATCTGCAAAATTTATTGGTGAAAATATTTCTATTAGACTAAATGATAATTCGAATGAATATGCAGTTGTTATTGATAATTCATTGCCGAAACTACTTCAAAAAGATTCAACAAAAAACATATTTATAATAAATGGATTGAGCGATTCGGTTCTCCATACAATTACAATTCATAAAAGAACCGAGACATTTGTAGGAGTTGGCGAGTTTGAAGGTTTTATTCTGGACCAAGGATGTAAATTGCTGCCCCCTGAAAAAAGGCCCGAACGAAGAATAGAATTTATCGGCAACTCAATTACTTGCGGCTACGGTGTTGAAGGTGATAGCCCGGATTGCCATTTTCGTCCAGGGACAGAAAACGCAAATTTATCTTATGCCGCCATTACTTCCCGCGGACTTAATGCAGATTATCATTTAATTTCATATTCGGGAAGAGGTGTTGTGCGCAATTATGGCGATTCCAACAAAACTTCAATGGATCCGATGCCTGCGCTTTATGATAGAATTTGCTTCTATGATTCAATTTCAAAATGGGATTTTACAAAGTGGACCCCGCAAGTTGTTGTAATTAATCTTGGCACAAATGATTTCTCAACTCAACCTTTTCCAGATAAAAATGTTTTTCAAAATGCATACAAAAATTTGATAGACCGTGTTCGCAATTTATACCCCGGTGTTGCCGTCTTTTGCATTTGCGGACCGATGATTGACGAACCTTGCAAAAGTTATATAAAAGAAGTTATTAAACTTGATCAAAGAGGAAAACGTGATAAAAATATTTTCTTTGTTGAAATTCCAAGTGCAGTATTAACTGATAGCGATTGGGGCTGCGATTGGCACCCAAATGTGAGTGGAATGATAAAGATTGCCGGCATACTTTCATCTGAAATTAAAGCACGGATGAATTGGTAAATTGTTATTCTTCTATTGTTGATTATTTCCTTCTATTAATGATTATCCCGATTAGTTATAAAATTTTGTACTTTTACTGCATGGAATAAGAATAAAAAATGAAAACTCATCATAAAATTATAAATGGAGATAGTAGATGTATGACTGAATTATCTGATAATTCAGTTCATTTAGCAATAACTTCTCCACCTTATTGGCAATTAAAGGATTATGGTACGGAAAATCAGATCGGATTTCATGATAGCTATGAAAATTATATTAATAATTTAAACTTAGTGTGGAAAGAGTGCTATAGAACTCTTCATGATGGTTGTAGGTTATGTATAAATATTGGTGACCAATTTGCAAGAGCAGTATATTATGGTCGTTATAAGGTTATTCCTATTCGCGAAGAAATTATTAAATTCTGCGAGAATATTGGATTTGACTATATGGGCGCGGTTATCTGGCAAAAAGTAACAACTTCAAACACAACGGGTGGTGGCGTTCAAATGGGTTCATATCCTTTTCCAAGAAACGGTATTTTGAAACTTGATTATGAATTTATTCTAATTTTTAAAAAATTGGGTGATGCACCAAAGCCAACAAAAGAACAAAAAGAACTTTCCAAAATGACAGCCGAGGAATGGAATACCTATTTTGCAGGGCATTGGAACTTTGCTGGTGCAAGACAAAATAAACACATTGCTATGTTTCCTGAAGAACTGCCAAATAGGCTAATAAAAATGTTCTCATTTGTTGGTGAAAATATTCTTGACCCATTTTTAGGTAGTGGCACAACTGCATTGGCAGCTAAAAATTTAGATAGGAATTCTATTGGTTTTGAAATCAATCATGAATTTATTCCATTCATAATGGAAAAATTGGGAGTTAACCAAAAGGATTTGGATGGAACTTCTTATGATTTTACAGTTCAAAATAAATCTAATATTGACTTTGAAAAAGAGATAAATAAATTGCCGTATATCTTCAAAGACCCGCATACTTTGGACAAGAAAATTGATATTAAAAAATTGCAGTTCGGTTCAAGAATTGATAATAACAGTTTAACCAAGCGAGAAGAACTTTTTACTGTGAAAGAAATCATTAGCCCTGAACTAATTAAACTTAGTAATGATTTAACAGTAAAACTAATAGGTGTAAAAGAAAACCCAGATGTAAATGGAAAAGCAACTTCATTTTTATTAGAGAAAACAAAGGGTAAAAGAGTGTTTCTGAAATATGATAATGTAAAGTATGATAATCAGAATAATCTCCTTTGTTATTTATATTTGGAGAATAAAACTTTTATAAATGCTCATTTAGTAAAAAATGGTTTAGTAAATATTGACGTTAATTCAGATTACAAATACCTTAAAAAATTTAAAACTCTTTTACCCAATCAAATTGAAAAATAGTTACTAATTAATAAACAACGAAGAGAATTTGTATTATCCAAGTTTTACAAATATTCAATAGGTGGATAGCTATGGAAAAAGAATGGATTGTTGGTAAAGAAGGGGAAAATTTAAAATTCAAAAGAGAGACACTTCTAAATTATGGAATGAATAGATGGGGATTAAACAAGGCATATAGCGTAGGTTCAACCTCAGAACTAATTAGGGCTTGTGCACCAACAAAATACGAAGAATGGGAAGAGTTTTATTTTGCCAAAGCTACGCAAAAGAAAAAAGATGGTTTAAAAATTACACGGGATTATATCAATGGACTTGGTCAGACACTTTATATCAAATTATCTGAAGTAGTTCAAAATGAATTATTATCTATAACAGAAGAAGAATGCATTGATTATGCTTATAATCTGGTACTTAATAGAACATATGAAGGATATAAAACAGAAATTGAGACTATTTACGGCCAACTAGAAACATTAGTCGAAAGGAAAATTGAACCTGCACCAGATAATTGGGATAGAACCTACAATGTTGATTTCTTTATACAAATCAATGACAAATTTATAGGAATTCAAATCAAGCCGATTGCTTCTGGCAAGGCACTAAACCAATACCAATGGATAGAAATGCACAAAGTCAATCACATAAAATTCGAAAAAGAATTTAGTGGTAAAGTGTTCTTCGTTTATTCAACAAAAACATCATCAGGGAAAAAGATTATATATAATACGGAAATTGTTGAGCAAATAAGACAAGAAATTATCCGATTGAATAGTTGAACAAGGACTACTTATTGTTTAAATATGTCGTTGGAGCCCACCGAATGAAGTTATTCGAGGTTTACAAAATGTTCCTCGACTTTAAAACCAACTGAAAGCTTTTTTTCATTTCTTTAAAAAGAATCTTTAATTTGCGCTATACACATAATTCGAAAAGAGAAAACTAATGCTCAACTATATCTGGCTTGCACTTATTGCTTTAGGCATTGCGGTTGCAATAACAATCGACATCTCTGACCAAACTCAAAACAAATATCGGAATGATGAAATATTAGGAATTACAATTTCTAAAGATCGAGCAGGAAAGAATGAAACAAAGTTTTCCGGTGATGCCGAAATTAAAGTTGATGGAAAGACTTTCTCGGAATTTTATGATTCAAAATACCAAACTGAAGTAAGAGAGAAAATAAAAATTTCTTTTAATGAAGAAGAGAAGAAATATTCATTTTATCTAATCGTAAATGAAAACTCGCCCAAGATTTGGAAAGAAATGGCAAAAGTTTCCGGCAGAGAAAATGACTTAACCGGTAAAATATTTCTAAAAGAAAAAATTGACAGCACAACATATTCAGCCGGGATGCAGTTGGAAAACATTTCTTTTGCGAGGATGAAGGAAGTAACTAGCGCAACAATCGATTATGCATCCAAAGCCACGGAGATTGCACTCGGTTTAATCGGTATTATGGCATTGTGGCTCGGTATTATGAAAATTGCCGAACAGGCAGGATTAATTACTATAATTGCAAAAAGTGTAAAACCGATAACAAAATTTTTATTTCCAGATGTTCCCCAAGATCACCCTGCAATCGGCTCGATAATAATGAATATTTCAGCGAATATGCTGGGTTTAGGAAATGCCGCAACTCCATTCGGATTAAAAGCAATGGAAGAACTAGATAAAATAAATCCGCAGAAGGGAACAGCTTCAAACGCAATGTGTACTTTTCTTGCAATCAATACTGCAGGTTTAACTTTAATTCCCGCTACCGCAATTGCAATCCGTGCGGCTTCCGGCAGCAGCGACCCTGCGATAATTATCGGCACTTCTTTTTTCGGCGCTTTATGCGCAACAACAGTCGGCATAACAGCTGCAAAAACTTTCGAAAAATTCCCGATGTCATTCAAAGATTTTATTCAACATATAAAATCGGGATGGAGATTTTTTGCAATTCTTTTCGCAATTGCTGCTTCAATAATAATACTTTCAGCAACGGGAGTTTTTTCTTCATTAAATATTTCCGGAACAGAATCTATAAAATCTGTTATACAAATAATTTCGATAATGGCGATACCATTAATTATACTTGTTTTTATTTCATTTGGTATAATTAAAAAAGTCAAGATATACGAAGTGTTTGTTGAAGGCGCGAAGGAAGGCTTTAATATCGCCGTTCGTATTATTCCGTTTCTCGTTGCAATGCTTGTTGGTATCGGAATTTTTAGAGCGGGAGGAGCGATGGAATTTCTAACGATAATAATTTCTCCACTAACAAATTTAATAGGATTTCCCGCCGAAGCATTGCCGATGGCTTTAATGCGTCCGCTTTCCGGCAGCGGCTCGCTCGGCATCATGTCGGAAATTATGAGTGTTCACGGTCCCGATTCGTTTATTGGAATTTTAGTTTCAACAATAATGGGAAGTACCGAAACAACATTTTACGTACTCGCACTTTATTTCGGTTCGGTTAATATTTCTAAAATGCGTCATGCGGTTGCAGCGGGAGTTCTTGCAGACATAGCCGGAATACTTGCTGCTCTTTTTATTGTGGGATTAATATTCGGCTAAAATGAAAAAAGTTTTTATAACATATAAACTTCCAGGCAAACCTGAATTATTCCTGAGGAAAAAAGGTTTTCATGTTTCCGTCCATTCTAAAAATGAAAATATTTCTAAAGAAGAATTGATTGAGAAAGTAAAAGATGCGGATGCACTAATTTCTCTTTTATCAAACAAAATTGATAAAGAAATTATTGATGCACTTCCTAAATTAAAAATTATCGCAAACTGCGCAGTTGGTTTTAACAATATTGATGTTGAGTATGCACGATCTAAAAATATTATTGTTACAAATACTCCTGATATTTTAACAGATGCAACCGCAGATATAACCGTTGGTTTGGTGCTCGCGTGTGCACGCCGCTTTTATGAAGCCGAAAAAATGATGCGCGAAAGAAAATTTACCGGCTGGAAACCGGGCTTGCTTTTGGGTATGGAATTGAAAGAAAAAACTTTTGGTTTGATTGGCGCAGGAAGGATAGGACAGGCAGTTGCAAAAAGAATGAAAGCGTTCGGTACAGAAATTATATATTTCAACAATAGCAGGAAAACAGAATTTGAAAATGAAACCGGGGCTAAAAAAGTTTCGTTAAATAATCTTTTAAAGAACTCGGATATTATTTCAATTCATCTTCCGTTAAACACAACTACTTTTCATTTTCTTAATAAAGAAAACTTAGGGCAAGTAAAGAAAGCTTCCATATTAATAAATACTGCCCGCGGTGAAGTTATCGATGAAAAATTTTTAATAAAATTGTTAAAGCAGAAAAAAATATTTGCCGCCGGGTTTGACGTTTATGAAGGCGAACCGAAAGTAAATCCTGAATTGCTTAAGCTTGAAAATGTATATTTGCTTCCGCACATCGGAAGTGCAACAATTGAAACGCGTTCAGCCATGTCCATCCTTTGTGTAAAAAATATTGTTAAAGTACTTAAAGGTAAACCGCCGATTACGCCTGTTTAAGTTTAATTGTTTGATAGTGCGGGTTTTAATAACTATTTTTCGTCAAAAATTAATGTGGACTTTATGCGAATCGGTATTCCCAAAGAAGTTTTCCGCGAAGAAAAGAGAGTTGCACTTGTACCCGCCGGAGTTGATGCGCTTGTAAAAGCCGGACACACTGTTTTTATTGAATCAAATGCCGGGCTGGATAGTCATTTTACTGACGACCTTTACCGCACTGTTGGAGCTAATATTATATATAGTGCCGAAGAGGTTTTTCAAAGATCAGAAATGATTGTGAAGGTTGCTCCTTTAAATGAACAGGAAATCGATCTGCTTCAGGACGAACAAATTGTTTTTTCATTTCATTATCTCGCAGTCGGTAAAAAGAATATTCTTGAAAAACTTTTACGGAAAAAAATCACCGCAATCGCATATGAGTTGATTGAAAAAGATGATCAACTACCTGTACTTCAATCGATGAGTGAGATTGCCGGGCAGCTTGCTGTTCAAGCGGGTGAAAGATTTTTAAGCAGCGATTTTCCAAACAGCCGCGGTGTCTTGATGGGAGGAATTCCTGGGGTTGCACCCGCTGCCGTTGTAATTGTCGGCGCAGGAGTTGTCGGCTACAACGCTGCATATGCTGCTTATTCACGAGGTGCTCATATAATTGTTCTTGATACAGACTTGCAAAAGTTGAGAAGAATAAATACTCAGATATCTAAAAACATTACCACAGTAGCAGCGAATAATTATACGATTGCCCGCGGCGTTAAATTTGCCGATTTATTAATTGGAGCCATTCAAATAAAAGCTGAAAAAACTCCGCATATTGTTTCAGAAGAAGTTGTTAAAAGTATGAAGAAAGGTTCTGTGATTGTTGATGTTTCTATTGACCAGGGCGGATGCATTGAAACAAGCAGACCTACAACACATTCCGACCCGGTTTTTAGTCTTCACGGAGTAATTCATTATTGTGTACCGAACATGCCTGCACTCGTTTCGCGCACTGCAAGTTATGGACTTAATAATGCATCTCTCGAATATATAATGGATATTTCTGAAAACGGTTTAACCAGGGCATTATTAGGAAACAGCGGACTTTCAAAAGGTGTTTGTACATTCAACGGATTTTGTTCAAATGAAAATATTGCCGAGGCGTTTAATATCGAATACCGCCGTCTGCATATCTTTTCAAAAAATTAATTAGAGATTTTAATGACTCTCGAACAAATTAAAATAGATAAACCGCAAAACGCACCTTGGGTAAAAAAGTATAACTCAAAAGTTCTGAGTGCCGAAGATGCAGTAAAAATTATTAAAAGCGGTGATAAAATAATTGTACAGCCTGGCTGCGCAGCTCCTTTATTATTAATTGATTCGATGGTTAAAAGGAAAGAAGAATTATTTGATGTTGAAATTTACCATATTCTTGTTGTTGGTGATTTGCCGTACATGCGACCAGGTATGGAAAAACATTTTAAACACAAGGCTTTTTTCATTGGTGCGAATGCTCGTGCAGCCGTAAATGAAGGCAGGGCTGAGTTTATTCCGATTTTTCTTTCCGAAGTTACAATGCTTTTTAAACGCGGAGTTATCCAAGCAGATGTTGCATTGATTCATGTTTCACCGCCTGATGAGCACGGCTTTTGCAGCTATGGTATTGATGTAGGAAATATTAAAACTCCTGCCGAGAAAGCAAAATGCGTAATTGCTCAGGTGAACAAACAGATGCCGCGCGGTCTCGGAAACAGTTTTATTCATGTTAATAAAATTGATTTTATTGTTGAGGTCGACGAACCGTTAAAAGAATTGCCTCAAGTTGATCCTGACGCTACTCCTGAAATGTTGGAAGTGTTTGACAAAATCGGTTATCATGTTGCCGGAATGATTGAAGACGGTTCAACATTACAAATGGGCATCGGAGCTATACCCGATGCGGTTCTTCGTTACTTGCATGATAAAAAAGATCTCGGCGTTCATACTGAAATGTTTTCAGACGGGTTGATTGATTTAATCGAAGAGGGTGTTGTTAACGGTGAAAAGAAAACATTGCACACCGGAAAAATTATTGCGGGTTTCGTTCTCGGAACAAGACGTTCTTTTAATTTTATTGATAACAATCCGATATTTGAATTTCATCCGCAGGAATATGTGAATAATCCTTTTTTGATTTCTCAGAACAATAAAATGGTTGCTATCAATTCTGCAATTGAAGTTGATTTAACGGGTCAAGTTTGTGCCGATACGCTTGGTACTAAATTTTTCAGCGGTATCGGCGGGCAGGTAGATTTTGTTCGCGGCGCGGCGCATTCGGAAGGAGGTAAACCAATCATTGCTTTACCTTCGGCAACAAAAGATTTGAAATATTCTAAAATTGTTCCGATGCTTAAACCGGGCGCTGGCGTTGTTACTTCGCGCGGAGATGTTCACTATGTTGCTACCGAATTTGGCGTTGCTTATTTATTCGGTAAAAGTATTCAAGAAAGAGTTCGTGCTTTAATAAATATAGCTCATCCTGCTTATAGAGATGAGTTAACGGAGTTTGCAAAAAAAACTTATCACATTTAATCTGAGTTTTAATGGTTGCTGTTATTGGCGATGTTCATGGGTGCTACCATACTTTGGTAGATTTATTTAAAAGAATCATAGACGGTTATTCGAATATTCCTGTCTATTCTGTCGGAGATATGGTTGACCGTGGAAATTTTAGCTGCGAAGTAATGGATTTTATTATCGCTAATAATATTCAAATGACGCCGGGTAATCACGATTATATGTTTTATCATTTCTTTAAGGACCCAACGAGCATTTTTGCAAAATCATGGTTTTTCAACGGAAGCGAACCGACTTTAGAATCTTACGAAAACAGGCAAGCATCGATGTTTGAGCATATTGATTTTATAAAGAATGCGTCTTTGTATTTCAATTTACCGGATTGTTTTATTTCACACGCCGGTGTATCGAATGTTTATAATAAATTTTTGCCGGAAAATTTTAAGGAGAATCTAGATATTCTTGATCCTTACATAAGAAACGATTTGCGTACTGACCGGGGAATTTTGTGGACGCGCGATCCGCTGTTGAATTTGGGTAAACTGCAAATTGTAGGGCATACAAAACAGCAGGAGATAACATTGATAGAAGATGCAAACGCTGTATATATTGACACCGGTGCTTGTGTCGGCAACAAACTTAGCGCAATCATCGTGCACGAAAGCCAGATTATTGAAACTATTGAAGTGAAGACTCACCTTAATGATATCATATAAAAAATTACCCTTTTTTATTATAAAAATGAATTGCATAAGATTTATTTTTTAGTGATTTTTGCTTTGAAAATTTAAGGAGGTCCTATAGTTACACTTTACGTTTTATGAACAACATGAAGGTTTACCATTTCTCCTGAACATAAAAATATGTTACAGTTCGGAATCAAGTTATTTTTGATTCCCATATTCATAACCTCGATAATTGCTTCATTTGGTTTTACAAACGATGTAAAATCCAACCGTGAAAATTTTATTCTTTTCGACGTGTGCTTAAATCATCTTCTTAAAAAAGATATTAGCAAATTGCAATTATCAGCAGATTCAGTTGAGCCTTTAAATATTATAGGAAATAATAATCCTGAAAATCATTTTGGTATTCCCGATACTAATGATGTTGAAACATCAACGATTCAAGACACCACAAAGATTGTTGATTCCACAAAATTTATTGATACGACGAAAACAATTTTATCAAGACGCGACTCGATGTTATTTAAAGCAAAGCAGGATTCGATAAAAAGAATTGATTCACTCGCCGCTGATTCTACGGCAAGAATTAAATATTTCCGTGCTGACAGAGAAGATTATTACGTAACACCATTCAGACCAAAAAAGAAATCCGCATTTTTTGTAATACCATCCGAAGGTGTACGGACAAGACAAGTGCAAATGGATTCTACCGGAACAAAAGTACAGATAAAAGAAACTATTGCCGGTAAGGAAGCAAAGATTATTTTAGAAATGCCCTTGGAAGAATATATAGAAAGAAGATTGGGTGCAATTACACGCGATAGTTGGGAAACACTTGGTTACGCTTACGAATTAAAGAGCGATAAAAAAGATTTAAGCCAGTTAATTACAGACATAACTAATATACATATTCCGCTTCCGGCGAGTCCGCTTTTAAGCATTTTTGGAAAACCCGGAATGAATTTAAGAATTTCCGGTGCTGTGGATATTCACGGCGCATGGCGGAATGAAACAACAACCGGTATTACAACTTCCGCTCTTGGAAATACGAAAAACGAGCCCGACTTTAGGCAGCAGGTACAAATTAATTTAAGCGGAACTATAGGCGACAAACTTAACATAACAGCCGATTGGAATACAGAAAGACAATTTCAATATGAGAACCAGCTTAAAATAAAATACACAGGTTACGAAGACGAAATTGTTCAGAGCGTTGAAGCCGGAAACGTTTCGCTGCAAACATCGCCGCTTGTAGGCGGAAGTGAAGCATTGTTCGGCGTTAAGGCCCAATTTAAAATGGGTCCTCTTTCATTAACGGCATTGGCCTCACAGAAGAAAAGTGAAATCCAGGAAGTTTCAGTAAGCGGCGGTTCAAAAGCGCAGAAGTATGAAATACATGCATACGATTATTCTTTGAATCACTTCTTTATTGATGAGATGTATGCAAATACTAATCCAGTTATGAATTATTTCTACAGGTATTTTAGTAAACCCACACCTGAAATAACGGAGGAAGTGCGTGTTAAAGAAATTGAAGTTTGGAAAACTATAACAGGTTTATATAACCCAAACGAAAGAAAAGGAAACGCATTCATTGATTTACCTGCAAAAATTGGAAGAGACCCATATCAAGAATCATGGCGTGATAGTACTCAGCAATCAGTACCGGGTAAATCAGAAATTGACAGAAGATGGATAAAACTTGAAGAAGGAATAGATTTCGATATTCACGAAGAGACAGGTTTTATTTCTTTCAGAACGCAAATACAAGACCAGGAAGCTATTGCAGTCGCCTTTAGAATAAGAGGCGGCGATCCTACCGGCGATTCTTATTTTGGTGAATTTATTAAAGACCTTGATACAAGTGCTACAACCAGGCTTGTGTTAAAACTTGTTAAACCGCAAAACCTTCAACCTCAATTTGAAGATGCCTGGAAATTACAACTCAGAAATATTTATCCCGTAGGCGGAAGGCAACTAAAAGAAGAAGGATTTACGCTCGATATAAAATTTATTGTTGAAGGCGGCGAACCTCAAAGCGATTATTCCGGTCAAAAATTGATTCAAGCTTTTGGCCTCGATAAAACGGATAAAAGCGGTACGAGTACGCAGCCGGACGGTGCATTCGACTTCTTTCCGAATAGAACTATATATGTTGCTACTGGTGAAATTATTTTTCCCGTTCTTCAACCATTTGGAAATGATTTTCCAAACGGTCTCCCGGAGGAATTAAAATATCAGGCGATTTATGATACTACAGTTAGCGCAGCAAAACAGGTAAAAACTCAAGATAAATTTATTTTAACAGGTGATTATTCCGCATCTGTTTCTTCGGTTTATTCAATCGGTTTCAATGTTGTCGAAAACTCGGTTAAAGTTTATTTGAACGGAAATCTTTTAAGAGAAGGATCGGATTATGCAGTTGATTATAATATCGGTCAGATTATAATTCGTAAAGACGATGCTCTAGTACCGGGCGCGGATTTAAAAATTACTTACGAACAGAACGACTTATTCCAACTCGCTTCGAAAACTCTTCTTGGATTGCGCGGCGAATATACTTTTAATAGGGAAACAATTCTTGGTTTCTCATTCTTAAATCTTAATCAACAAACACTCAGCGATAAAGTGCGCATCGGGGAAGAACCGATGAACAATACTATTTACGGTGTTGATTTTAAAACTAGTGTTGAATTACCGTTTATTACGCGCGGACTTGATAATATTATTTCTACAAGCACCCCGTCAAAACTTACACTCAATGCCGAGTACGCGTATATTAGTCCCGATCCCAATACAAAGAAAAGTACAATTACAACCGATAACGGAAGCAGCATTGCATACATAGATGATTTTGAAGGCGCTAAAAGAATTATTCCATTGGGAATGTCTTATGGTTCTTGGAGAGATATTAGCGTACCCAAAAATTTACCGTTCATCGGTAATCTGCCTAAAATGGAACAGTTAAATTATAAAGCAAAAACATACTGGTTTAATTTAACTCCGTCCGATATTACTGTACAAGATATTTACGGCAGCAGAAAACAAGCTTCGCCAAGTGACAATCAAATTACAGTATTGGATTTTGTTTATAATCCTTTAGAAAGAGGATATTATAATACTGGCTTGATCCCTAATCAGAATAGCAGTTATTGGGGCGGATTTATGAAGCAGCTTTCTTCTACGGCAAATAATTTAATTGAAGAAAATATTGATTTCATTGAATTTTGGGTTCACATTGATAAAGCAGAACCAGGCACAAAACTTAGAATCGATCTTGGACAGATTAGTGAAGATGTAATTCCGAATGGAAAACTAGATACAGAAGATAAAAACTCCAACGACTTACTCGATAATGGTGAAGATACAGGTATCGACGGTATAACCGATATACAAGAAGGTTCAAACTCCGGCAACCCCGATCCGAACAATGATAATTTTGGTTTTTCGCGCGGTGACTATGAAAGAGTGAACGGTACAGAAGGTAATAAAACTAATTCCGAAGCAGGCGGGCAGCTTCCAGACACAGAAGATTTAAATCGCAACTTTACTCTTGATAATGTTGACAGCTATTTCCAATATGAAGTTTCGTTAGATACTACAAAATCGGGTGGGGAATACCAAAATAAATTTTTACAAGGCGCCGGAGCTAATAATTGGTATTTATTCAGAATTCCTTTGAAAGATACGGTTGGTATTGTAGGCAGCCCAAGTTTATCGGTTATTGAAACTATACGTTTTTGGGTTAATGGAACTCAGGAGCAGGTTCATCTTCGTTTTGCCGAAATGAATCTTGTCGGTAATCAATGGCTTAAAATTTTATATCCGCCAAGAGTTACAAGAGATGATACAGTATTAACTGTTTCAACAATTAACGTTGAAGATAACCCGGATTATCACATTCCTCCTGGTGTTGCGCGCGAAAGGGATAGAAGTCAGCCGGATTACGAAATTTATAAAAATGAACAAGCACTCGATTTGATTTTATCCGAACTTCAAGACGGTGACAAACGCGAGATTGTAAAATATCTTTACAAACCACTTGATGTTTTTAATTACAAAGAAATGAAAATGTATATCCATGCAGACGATGATTACATTTTTCCGTCATCTGTTTCTTATTACCAGGATGCCAATAATTATTCATCGGAAATTTATTTAAGATTCGGTTCCGATACTCTAAACTATTACGAGTACCGCCAGCCGCTTCAAGCAAGTTTGGACCCCGGACAAAGAAACTGGAACGAAATCAGTCTGAAATTCTCCGAGTTAACAGCGATTAAACAAAAAAGAGATTCCACACAAATAAAAGGAGTTTACAGCGTTGAGGTTCCCGATATGCCGGGTCATTCCTATGCAGTGCGCGGTAATCCAACTTTAACAAGAGTATCATTATTTGTAATTGGTATTGTAAATCCATCCGATAAAGGGTCACCGGGTCAGGCAGTTTCAGGTTCCGTATGGGTAAATGAACTTCGCGTTCTTGGTGCGGACGATACTCCCGGTTGGGCTTATAGTGCATCCGGCTCGATAAATCTTGCAGATCTTATAACAATCAACGCAAATGCAAGTCAAACAAATCCGTATTTCCATAAACTTGCTGATAGATTCGGCAGCCGCGAGGATAGATTGAATTGGGGTGTTTCCGTTGATCTCGATGTTCTTAAACTTATTCCCGCAAATCTTGCAGGTAGTAATTTAAAAGTTTCTTATTCAAGAACGGAAAATTCTACAAACCCGATATATCTTCCCGGCACAGATATTAAAATTGAAAACTCGCAAGAATTGAAAAGAGAGAGTCTTACAAAAGAAGGTGTAGCTCCTGAATTGATTGAAAATGAAGTAAGCAGTATCAAGAGAAATTCTCAAACTGTTAACGTTTCCGAAACATGGAATGTATCAAATGTACGGTTCAAAGTTCCGACAGAAATTTGGTACATACGCGATTTTATAAATAATATAACACTTGGATTTAATTACAATAAAACTTTTGCAAGGTCTCCAACAATATTAACGCAAAATAATTGGGTTTGGAATGCAAGTATAAATTACGCATTAACAACAAGCAGGGATCTTTTCTTCAAACCTTTGGATATTCCATACTTTGGCGATGTTGTCGGAATTTTTACAGATTATAAAGACGTAAAAGTTTATTTCTTGCCGCAGTCGTTCAACGCAAGTATTCAAACTTCGCGGAGAAGATCATTTACACAAAACAGAAGTTCGCAAAACCAGTCGATTGTAGTGAAGCCGAATATTCAACGAGACTTTACGGCATCGCGAGGGGCAGGTTTTAATTGGGCAATTACAGAAGGCGGTTTATTTAATCTTTCTTTGAACTATAGTTTCGACATTCAATCAACACTTGCTTATTTATTAACCTTGCCAAGAATTTCTGAAACTGAAGATGCAATTGAACGCAGCGAAGGCGAAATATGGAAAGATATTTTCGGTGGTGCCGGTTTTGGAAAAGACTATAATTACAAACAAAATTTGGATCTTCGTTTAAATCCAAAACTCCCGTCAATCTGGGATATAGGAAAATATGTAAATGTAAATGCTTCCTATTCTGTTGGGTACTCCTGGCAAAATAATTTTCAGCAGGATACACTTGGAAGAAGCGCCGGATACAGCAACCGCATTTCAACAGGCATTACGGTTAAACTAAAATCTATATTTGCACCGTTATTTTTACAGGATACAAAAGTTGCCCCTCCGCCTCAACCCGCGCAACAACCGGGTGGAAGAACCGGGGGAAGAAGAAGTCAACCGAGAGGTGCGCAACAACCGCAGCCGCAACAAATCAGGAATGAAGATATAAATAAACCAATTGGAGATTCTGTTGCCGTTAAAGACACAATGATTACAGATGTGCTTGAAGATTCGCTTATTACAGAGGATAAACCCGGAACTTTGGCTGTATCGCTTGAATATATAAAACTGGGTATTAAATATCTTTTACTTGATTACGACCAGATATCAATTAACTTTTCACAAAGTACAAGTTATGCAGGGGGCGGTCTGATTGGACAAGGAACTGGTTTTAATAATTTTTGGGGATGGAATCAAAGTTATTCAAAAGGTCCGCATCGTTTGTTCATGATCGGCTTATCAAATGATCTTGGCCCGCGCGCTTGGGGTAATTTGAATGATAATTTTACACAAAAGAATGATATAGATTTTAAAACGTCGAGACCATTATGGGAAGGTGCTCAATTGGATTTAACCTGGAAAGCCGGATGGGGTTTGAATAAAACAACGACTTTTACATCAGATGGTGAAGGAAATATTATAGTTTCAAATTTAACTTCAACCGGTACAATTGACAGATCATTCCTAACACTTCCGCCGACTTTAATGTTTTCTTTCCTCGGCAATGGTATCAAAAAAGTAAGCGAGCTTTACGATAAAACCGCACCGAATAAAACAGGTAATTTATCTAATGCGTTCCTTGAAGGGTTCGAAACTTTTTCATTCGTATCAAAAATCCCGATTCTTGCACAAGTGATGAAATATATCCCGCGCCCAAATTGGAGTATCAATTGGACCGGGTTGGAAAAATATTCCATCTTTAGTTTTGCAAAGCGGATTACACTTCAACACGTTTACTCCTCATCATACAGCGAAGGATGGAAAATTACTCCCGAAGGTGATAAAGAAGTTCAACAACAAAGAATAGATTACGGGTTCAGCCCGCTTGCAGGCATAAATGTTCAAGTAGATGATTTCCTTGGTGGAAATTTATCGAGCAATATTAGATACTCAACAAAGAGTTCATTTTCATTGGGAGTTTCAACGACTAATATTACGGAAGCCTTTTCACGCGATATAAATGTTTCGGCAAGTTATACTTTAGCAGGTTTCGAATTTCCTTTCTTCGGTATAAATCTAAAAAATGATCTTGAGTTTTCATTATCATACACGAGCGGTAAAACTTCAAGCGTTATTTATGAAATGGATAATTTTAAGGAAGAGGGAAAACCGCAGGAAGGAAAAACTAATACAACTATCGAACCTAAAATAAAATATGTTATGAGTTCAAGAGTTACACTTTCTATATTTTACAGGCGTACATCTATTGAACCGGAGGGCGCTTCGAGAATTCCGCCTACAACAACAAACGAAGCTG
The DNA here is from genome assembly GCA_023397505.1 of Bacteroidota bacterium. GTDB lineage: Bacteria > Bacteroidota > Ignavibacteria > Ignavibacteriales > Melioribacteraceae > JAEWUC01. Next base: position 271,698 of record JAEWUC010000002.1, read on the forward strand.
GTATTGATGTTCATATCGCAATTCAATAATATTGATTTAACTTCACCAGGTAAAAATGAAAAATAATAGAATTCTTTGGGTCGATGATGAAATAGAACTGCTGCGCGCTCATATAATTTTTCTTAACGAAAAAGGATATGAAGTAGAAACCACCACAAATGGCGAAGACGCAATTTCGGAAGTTAAAAACAAGAATTACGATTTAATATTTCTCGACGAAATGATGACCGGATTGGGCGGTCTCGAAACTTTGTCAAGAATTAAAGATATCAATCCCAACATCCCGGTTGTTATGATTACCAAAAGCGAAGAAGAATCATTAATGCACGATGCTATCGGAAGTAAAATAACAGACTATTTAATAAAGCCTGTTATGCCTTCGCAGGTTTTGATGGTGTGCAAAAAAATTCTTGAAAGCAAAAAAATATCGGTCGAGTATGTTGCTAAAGATTATCTAAATGATTTTAATGAAATATCGAAACAGCTTTTGCTCAGTCCAAATTATTCGGACTGGATTGATATATATTTAAAACTTGTAAACTGGGATATGGAATTGGATATTCATCCCGAAGTTGATTTACGCCAATCTTTAATAGACCAAAAGAAAGAATGTAACCAGGAGTTTTCACGCTTCATTGAAAGGAAATATCAAGATTGGATAAATAATAATAGTGACGACATTCCCCAACTTACTGTTGGGATCACGGAAAAGTATGTTTTGCCGCATGTAGAAAAATCACAAGGACCGGTTTTTTATTTTGTAATAGATTGCCTTCGATTGGATCAGTGGCTGGTTATGGAAAAACATTTGACAAATCTATTCGATATTCAGAAAGATTATTACTATTCAATACTTCCGACAGCTACCCCTTATGCAAGAAATGCTTTGTTTGCAGGATTATATCCATCGGAGATTGAAAAGAATTATCCCGATTTATGGTCTTCGGGTAACGATGATGAAAACAGTATGAACAAATATGAAAAGGAATTACTTCAGGCTTTGTTGAATAGAAAAAAAATCTCGTTGAATAATGATTTAAAGTACATAAAAATAATTGATCCCGATTACGGAAGAAATTTTGAGCAAAATGTTTTATCGCATAAAAAATCTCACTTTGTGGCTGTGGTAGTAAATTTTTTGGATATGATTGCGCATGGAAGATCCGATTCGCTAATATTAAAAGAAATTGCACCGGATGAATCGGCGTATCGTTCTTTAACAAACAGCTGGTTTCAGCATTCATATTTACTTAATGCTTTCCGTGCTATTGCAACTATTCCCAAGGCAAAAATTATTGTAACGACAGACCATGGAAGTATAAGAGCAATGCGCGGTTCTAAAGTGCTCGGCGACCGCGAAGCATCAACAAATTTACGTTTTAAATTCGGGCGTAATCTTAAAGTCGATGACCGCCATGCTATATTCATTAAAAATCCCCAAGATTATAAGCTGCCTAAAAGAGGTGTGGCTATTAGTTATATTATAGCTAAAGAAGATTATTATTTTGTATATCCAACAGACTATCATAAATTTTTAAGTTATTACAAGGATAGTTTCCAGCACGGCGGTATTTCTATGGAGGAAATGATTTTACCTGTTATTACTATGGAGAGTAAAGCATAATGGAATTTCCGTTTGCTTTGAATGTGACTTCCGAAGATGAAACTGCCGCTATTGCTCGAGAATTTTCTAAGCATTTAAAAGAAGGTGATGTTGTTTTGTTTGATGGAGAATTGGGAACAGGAAAAACTTTTTTCATAAAAGCATTATGTAAAGAATTTGAAATTAATAATGCTGCAAGTCCGAGCTTCTCCATTGTCAACGAATATTCAGGTTCAAAAAGTATTTATCATTTTGATTTTTATAGAATTAGGAAAGCCCAGGAATTGCTCGATATCGGTTTCAATGATTATCTTAACGATGAGGCAATCGTGCTTATTGAATGGGCGGATATGTACCCTGAAATATTACCGCACAAATGTTATAAAATTAAAATTGAGTATTTGTCCGATACTTCAAGAAATATTTCGATTAAAAAGAATGGATAATTTGCTGCCGATATTGGCTGTTGAAACAAGCGGTGAAATGTGCAGTGCCGCAGTTTTATTGGATGGAAATTCGTTTGTTGAAATGAATTTTCTGCAAAAACATATTCATTCAAAAAAAATAATTGATATGATTGATAGTGTGATTAAAAACAGCGGTTTGGAAATTGGCAATATAAAAGCAATAGCAGTATCCGGCGGCCCAGGATCTTTTACCGGTCTGCGTATAGGATTTTCTGTTGCAAAAGGTTTAGCACTTGGTGCGGGAATTCCAATTATTCCGGTACCGACATACGATGCACTTGCTCTACAAATTTCTAATAGTTTACACGATGGATCTGAATTCGTTGTTGCGAATAAGGCTAGCGTTGAAGAAGTATATTTTTCAAAATATTCAATTATTGATCAAAAGATCATCACAATCAATGAAGTTGCATCAATTCAAAAAAAAGATTTGAAAAAAAATTGCGGAGAAACAAAGAATCTATATGGTAACAGTTTTGATAACCCGGCACATCTCAAAGCGTCTTCAGTTGCAACTTGGGCTTATTTATTTGGCAGGGATTTATTAACTTTTGACTACGATTATCTCGAACCGGAGTATTTTGGTAATCCATTTTTAAAGAATAAAGAAAGAGAAGGTAAATAGATGAAAAAGTATTCCTTTATAATATTTTTATTATCGCAAGTAATTTTTGCGCAGGATTTATTTACGCAAGTTGCGCCGATAATTTCTTCTTCTAAACCCCATCATGATTTCGGCGAAATACTCGAAGGCCAAGTGGTTGCCCATTCATTCGAAATAAAAAATACCGGCAATGCTGATCTCAAAATAGAAAAGGTTAGAGCTTCTTGCGGATGCACTGCAGTCGAGCCTGAGAAGAATCTTCTAAAACCAGGTGAAAGCACAAAAGTAAAAGCAGAATTTGATTCTGGGGGAAGATTTGGACCACAGAATAAATCAGTTTATGTTTTTTCTAACGACCCGAAAACACCGCAGTATAAATTATCTTTTAGCGCTGTAATTGTTGATAAACTTTCTAATACAAAAGGAGCAAAAGCGCCAAAGTTGGAAATTGAAAAAAATAACTTTGATTTCGGAAAGGTTGAAGAAGGTAAAATTGTTGACGCAAAAATTGGTTTTAAAAATTCAGGTAAAGATGTTTTGGAAATTATTGATGTAAAAACAACCTGCGGATGCACGGCCGCATTGTTGAGTAGTAAAAAATTAAATCCCGGTGAAAGAGGAACATTAAGAATTGAACTTGATACGGCAAACAGGGAAGGTAAATTAACAAGAACAGTTACACTTTTTAGTAATGATCCGTCACAAAGCAATCAATCGATTACAATTTCAGCTAACATTGAAAAGAGAAAAAAATAATGGCATGGTTTACACGCAAAAAAGAAAATATATCACCTGATAGTAAGAAGAGCGACATTCCTGACGGCCAGTGGTCCAAATGTGAAGATTGCGGTGAAATAATTCACACTAAACAGTTGGAAGTAAATCTTTGGACTTGCCCTAAATGCAATTATCATTTTAGAATTGGAAGTGAACAATACATTCAAATTCTTTTTGATAAAGGAACATTCAAAGAACTTGATAAAAAAATGCGTTCGAGCGATCCGCTTGAATTTGAAGACACAAAAAAATATAATGAAAGAATTACCGCTACAATTAGAAAATCGGGATTAAACGATGCAGTAAAAACCGGAATAGGTAAAATTGATGGAAAGAAAACCGCATTGTCGTGCATGGATTTTGGATTTATTGGCGGAAGTATGGGCTCTGTAGTCGGTGAAAAAATTGCACGTTGTATTGATGCCGCTTACGAAAATAAAATTCCATTAATAATTATAAGTCAAAGCGGCGGCGCAAGAATGATGGAAGGCGCGTATTCATTGATGCAAATGGCTAAAACAAGCGCACGCTTAGCTCGTCTTGCCGATGCAGGAATTCCCTACATTTCAGTATTAACCGACCCCACAACCGGCGGAGTTACAGCCAGTTATTCTATGCTTGGCGATGTAATAATTGCCGAACCAAAAGCATTGATTGGTTTTGCGGGCCCGCGAGTAATTAAACAAACTATAGGTAAAGATTTGCCGCCCGGTTTTCAACGATCGGAGTTTTTACTTGAAAACGGTTTCTTGGATTTTATTGTAAGTAGAAAACAGATGAAGGAAAAAATTTCTTTGATGATTGATTATCTGACCTGATAATCTCAATTAAATTATATTCTAAATTTTATTGCCATCTTTTTTAGAACTTCTAAAGCATATTCAACTTCTTGAATAGTGTTTTGAACTCCGAATGAAAACCTAAATGTTCCCGAAGCATCTGCTTCAGAGTAACCGGCACTTAGAATAACATGCGATGGTTTCAATGTTCCGCTTGAACATGCCGCACCGTTGGAAACTGCAACACCGTTTATATCAAGATACATCAGCATAGCCTCGGCATCGTTTTTATAAAAATCAGATAGAAAGGTTATACTTAAAATATATGGTGAAGAATTTATACCTCCGTTAATTTTAATATTACTTTTGTCAATGGAATTAATCCCATTAATAAATTTATTGCGTAAATTTTGCACATGCTCGTAATTATAATTCATTTCTTTTTCTGCAATTTGTATTGCTGCAGCCATTCCAACTATACCGGCAATATTTTCTGTTCCGCCGCGGCGGTTCCTTTCCTGCGACCCTCCAATAATCAGCGATGATAACGGCGTACCGCTTTTTACATAAGCTATGCCTGTTCCTTTTGGTCCGTTGATTTTATGCGCTGATGCCGAAAGTGAGTGAACACCAAGTTTTGCAACATCAATATTAATCTTTCCGAAACTCTGAACTGCATCTGTATGGAGAAAAATATTTTTACTTTTAATTAATGATGATATTTTATCGATCGGATTTGCGGCTCCGGTTTCATTATTTATATGAATAAATGAAAGTAGGGAAGTCTGGTTGTCGATCTCATCTTGTAAAGATTCTATTTCGATTGATGTGTCAAAATTTGCTTCAATAAATTTAGAGTGAAATCCTTGTGTTGTTAGATACAAAACCGAATCCAATGCACTGTAATGTTCTGTTTTTGAAGTTATTATTTTATTTCTACCAGATTCTAAAAATTCAGTTTGAGCAATCCCGCGTATAATAAAATTGTTTGATTCTGTCCCACCGCTTGTAAAATATATTTCGCTTGGATTGGCGTTTATAAAAGCTGCAACTGTTTCTCTTGCTTCTTCAATTGCAACTCGAGCTCTTCTTCCGAATAAATGAATTGATGATGGATTACCGAATTGCTCTGTAAAAAACGGCAGCATTTTTTCTAAAACTTTGGGATGCAGCGGAGTAGTAGCGGCGTTATCAAAATAAACTTGCATCAAAAAATCCCTTTCATTATCACCTTAAACTAACATCTCCGTGGTGAATTTTCTCTTTTTTATCGCCGACTTTTAAAATCAAATAACCGTTATCATCAATATCGTCAAACACACCGGTTTTAATTTTATCACCCTCAATAATTTTTATTTTTTCACCGATCATTTTACAGCGTTCGCGCCAATCATTAAATATTTTTTTCGGATGTTTTTCGGCTGTTTCTAAAATCGATTCATATATATTTAAAAATTCGCTCAACAATCTTTCACGATTAACTGTGGACTTGAACTCACGACGAATTGAAGTCGGCTGAATTTCAAATTTCCCCGGGAAGTTCGGCTGATTTACATTGATTCCTATTCCGATAACAACTTTATGAATTTTATTGGACTTAGATGTAGATTCAAGCAAGATACCGGCAATTTTTTTCTTCTCGACCAAAACATCATTTGGCCATTTTAATTCTACGTCAAGCTGAAACAAATTTTCTATTGATTGAGCAACGGCTAAAGATGCTCCAAAGTTTATCAAGTTAATGTTGCTTTCATCAAAATCCTGTTTGAGTAGAATAGAGAAAGTTAAATTTTGACCGGCATTACTAAGCCATGTTCTCTCTTTTCTTCCTCTACCTTTGTTTTGAAATTCGGAAAGTAAAACTGTTCCATTTTGTTTGAATTCCTTTGATGTAAGTAAGACAGAGTTTGTCGAATCAACTTCATCGCAATAAATAAAATTTCTACCAAGAAATTCAGTATCGAGTTTTATATCAAATTCTTCAATGTTAAACACCATCACCTCCTAATTTCAATTGCAGTACTTTGACATGTATTATGTCATAATACCATATATATAGAATTTTAAGCCGTCGTTATGGCATTTTTACCTAACTATCAAACGAGCAGTTATTATTTCATAACTTATTATTATACAATAACATAAGGCTATATTTAATGAATGGCACGGTCATTGTATAAATAGTACCAAATACAAATAAATAAATCGGAGGATAAAATGACACTCATTAAATTTGAACCCTTACGTGAACTGGAAACTTTACATGACAGAATCCAAAGATACTTTGACGATTTTTCAAATTATGGATTCAACGTTTCCGATAATTTTTCTCCTAGAATTGATGTATCTGAAGACAAAAACAATATTATTGTTGAAGCTGAAATTCCAGGAGTAAAAAAAGATAATATCAAAATTACATTGCAAGATAACATTTTAACAATTGAAGGCGAAAAGAAAAAAGAAACAGAAGAAAAAGAAAAAAATTACTACAGAAGCGAAAGAACTTACGGTTCATTCAAAAGAAGTTTTACTTTACCGGTTGAAGTTGATTCCGAAAAAGTTGACGCCAAATTTGATAACGGAATGCTTCATGTATCTTTGAAAAAATTAGAAGAAAAAACAAAAACAGAAAAAATAATTGAGCTGAAGTAAATCTTCAGCTCTCATTCTTTTATTAAACTTAAAAGGTAAAGAAAATGGGAAAAATTATAGGCATCGATTTAGGAACAACAAATTCGTGCGTAGCGGTAATGGAAGGTAATGAACCGGTTGTGATACCAAATTCAGAAGGTGGAAGAACTACTCCATCTGTAATTGGATTTGCAAAAAACGGCGAACGTCTAGTCGGTCAACCCGCTAAAAGACAAGCTGTTACAAATCCTAAGAATACTGTTTATTCGATAAAACGTTTTATGGGCAGAGTTCGAAATGAAGTTGATAAAGAAGTTACTGAAGTACCTTATGAAGTTGTTGCCGGTGAAAACGGTTCGGCAAGAGTAAAAATTACAGATCGCCTTTATTCGCCGCCGGAAATCTCTGCAATGGTTTTGCAAAAAATGAAAAAAACTGCCGAAGATTATTTGGGCCAAGAAGTAACAGAAGCTGTGATCACTGTCCCTGCATATTTTAATGATGCACAAAGACAAGCTACAAAAGATGCAGGCGAAATTGCTGGATTAAAAGTTAGAAGAATTATTAACGAACCAACAGCAGCGGCGCTTGCTTATGGTTTGGATAAAAAACATAAAGACCAGATTGTTGCGGTTTATGATCTTGGCGGCGGAACTTTCGACATTTCGGTTTTACAATTAGGCGAAGGTGTATTCGAAGTAAAATCAACAAATGGTGATACGCATTTAGGTGGAGACGATTTCGATCAAAGATTAATTGATTTTCTCGCAGAAGAATTTAATAAACAGGAAGGTATTGATTTACGAAAAGATCCTATGGCGTTGCAAAGATTAAAAGAAGCTGCTGAAAAAGCCAAGATTGAATTATCATCTTCAATGCAGACAGATGTTAATCTGCCATTTATTACAGCAACACAGGATGGACCAAAACACTTAAACATAACAATCAGCCGTTCTAAATTTGAACAGTTAGTTGATGATTTAATTCAAAGAACTGCCGGTCCTTGCGAAGCAGCAATTAAAGATGCAAATGTAACTGCTTCACAGATTGATGAAGTTATTTTAGTCGGCGGATCAACACGTATTCCTAAAGTTCAAGAACTTGTTAAAAAAATATTCGGTAAAGAACCGCATAAAGGCGTTAATCCTGATGAAGTAGTTGCAATCGGAGCGGCAATTCAAGGCGGTGTTCTCGCAGGCGATGTTAAAGATGTATTGTTGCTCGATGTTACCCCGCTTTCTCTCGGTATTGAAACACTTGGCGGTGTTATGACGGTTTTAATTCCATCAAACACAACAATTCCAACACGCAAGAGTGAAGTGTTCTCTACTGCAGCAGACAATCAACCGTCAGTAGAAATTCATATTCTTCAGGGCGAACGCCCGATGGCGGCGGACAACAGAACACTCGGTCGTTTCCATTTGGATGGAATTCCACCTGCACCGCGCGGTATTCCTCAAGTTGAAGTTACTTTTGATATTGACGCAAACGGAATTTTACATGTGGCAGCTAAGGATAAAGCAACGAATAAAGAACAAAGTATTCGTATAACTTCATCGAGCGGACTGAGCAAAGAAGAAGTAGAAAAAATGAAGCAAACAGCGGCGGAACATGCAGCCGAAGATAAAAAACGCAAAGAAGCTGCCGAGGTTAGAAATCAAGCAGATAGTCTTGTATTCCAAACGAAAAAACAGATTGAAGAAATGAAGGATAAAATAACAAGCGAACAAAAGAGCCGTCTTGAAAGTGAAATAACAAAAGTTGAAGATGCACTGAAAACAAACGATACCAATAAAATTAAAACTGCTACAGATGAAATGACTAAAGTATGGAATGAGATTGCGCAGCAATTGTACCAGCAGCAAGGACCGGCGGGCCCACAGCCTGGCGGACCTGAAGCCGGACAACAGCAACAGCAAAATCAACAAGCACAGCAAGAAAAGAAAAAAGACGACCGCGAAGTTCAAGATGCATCGTATGAAGTTGTTGACGATAAATAAAAAAATAAAAAAAATATAAATGGAGGACAAAATGACTGAAACAAAAGAAATGTTAGAAGTTGCTCAACCCAAATCATGGGATGAAGCCCTTGAAAAAGAATCGTGGATAGCGCCGTTGGTTGATATCTACGAAACCAAAGACGATTATTTCCTTACAGCCGTTATGCCGGGCGTTAAAAAGGAAGATATAAAAATCAAGCTTGAGGAAGGGCATCTTATTTTAATGGGAAGAATAAATTACGATGAAACCGTTAACCGTAAATATGTTTTGCACGAAACTGAAATCGGGAATTATTACAGAAGATTCAAAATCTCGGATAGTGTTGAAGAATCCAAAATTGATGCAAAGCTTGAAAACGGAATACTCAACGTAAAACTTCCCAAACACGAAAGAGTAAAACCAAAAACCATCGAGATAAAATAATCTCTCCTAATCATATGTTATGAAAAGAGGCGGGCAATCAACCCGCCTTTTTATGAATAAAAAACTTCTACATAAAATTGAATTAATACAGCGTTGTTCTTAAGTTTCACCTCCATGAAACGACTTTCTCTATTAATCTTATTCATTGCTTTCGCCGGAATATTGTACATATCCGAAAACGATTCAATTCCTTCATTAAAAAATCAAGCTCAAAATTTTTCTAAATATGAAAATGGTGTTCTAAAAAGTGAAACTCTGAAATACAAAGACGTCGCTAATTATGATTTTGAAATTGATTTTAATGCCGGCTCAAAAACTATTTATGTTAAGGAAAATATTACATGGATTAATAGAACAGAATATTCAACAAAAGAAATTCAGTTCCATTTGTATCCAAATGCATATAAAAACACAAAAACGGAATTTGCTAAAGCTTACAATTTATCCGATCCTGAAACACGGACGTTCGTTGATATTATAAAATTCTATATTGACGAAAAACCATCTGCACTCGAATATATTCAACCGGATGTTGAAAATTCTTTTGACAGTACAGTTGCAAGAGTTAATCTTAGTAGGACTATTGAGCCGGGTGATTCTGTAAAAATATATTTTGAATATTACTTAAAAATTCCACGTTCGATAAAAAGAATGGGGCATGCCGCCGGAAGGAATTTCTTTTTTGTATCTCAATGGTTTCCTAAAGTCGGTGTTTTTGAAAACGGTAAATGGGTTTGCAATCAATATCATCCATATCTAAATTTTTATTCCGATTTTGGAAACTACTATGCTAAAATAAAAATACCCGGAAATTATGTATTGGCTTCTACAGGAGTTGTTAAAAACAAAGGCGATTATAACGGAATAAATACCTATGAAGTAGTTCAAAACGGAGTTCACGATTTTGTATGGCTGGCAACTGATGAGATATTACATCGGGAAGAAATATACAAGCGGAAAGACGGTTCGCAAATTCTTATAAATGCTTATATCCAACCCGAAAGAGAAAAGTATTTCAATAGATATTTTACAGCTGTAAAAAACTGTTTGGAATTTTTTGAAAATAACATCGGCATTTATCCGTATCAAAATATATCGATTGTTGATGTGCCGCGCACAAGCGCTTCGGGAGGAATGGAATACCCGACAGTATTTACAGTGAGTGCAGAATTATTTTCGCCTCAAAAAACCGGTCAACCTGAATATCTAATAACACACGAGTTTGCGCATCAATATTTTCATGGCTTAATTGCAAGTAACGAAGTATCCGAAGCTTGGCTTGACGAAGGTTTTGCATCCTACATATCAACCAAAATTATGTATGAATACTATCCCGGCATTGTAGAGCACTTTAAATTCGTTACATATATTCCAATCTACGGTTTGAATTTTCTTTCCTACAATGAGATACCGATAATTTACTCAATGACAAACATTAAACTTCCACAGGGCGCAAGAAGTCTTAGTAACTATTACCGCAGTTTAACGATCGGAACTATTGCCGATACTTCGTATAAACTTCCAACGCGATTATCGTATGTTGTTAATTCTTACGGGAAACCGGAATTAATGCTTCATACTTTGGAAAGATATGTAGGTTATGAGAAGATGATGATGATTTTAAATGAATATTATGATTCTTTTAAATACAAACATCCTAAGGGGAATGATTTTATAGAAATTGTTCAAAAAAATTGTAACGAAGATATGGAATGGTTCTTTAACGAGTTTTATCGTTCCGCCAAGATTTTTGATTACGCTATTACATCGTTAAATAAAACATCCGAAAACGAATATGAAGTAACAGCAGAGCGGCTCGGCGACGGGTTTTTTAAAAATGAAATATTTCTTTACACTGATAAAGATACACTTAAACAAAAATGGGATTCGAACGAGCGCTGGAAAGTATTTAGGTTCCGGACACAAAATGAAGTAATAGCCGCCGAAGTTGATCCGGAGAGAAAAAACTTGCTCGATATAAATATTGCCAACAATTCTTATACATATACAATTAGAGTGTGGGCATCGCTTTCACTTTCTATGCGTTGGTTTTTTTGGGTTCAAAACGCGTTAATGATTTTAGGAAGCATAGGATGATTAAAGATATAAAAAGAGTTTTACTACTCGGCGTTAGAGCAGTGTTTCATAATATAAAATTCCTGACGCTGTTTTGGGTTTTTAACGCGGCTTCGGCAATGGTTTTATCAATAATCATTTACAGTGTGCTATCGGATAGTTTAAGCAGATCAATAATTAGCGATAAACTCACTGCATCATTCGATTATTTCTGGTTTTTACAGTTTCGTCACATTTACGAAATGCAGCTTGATCAAATGCCATTGATCATTATTGCGGTGGTTGTCATTTATACTGTTATTCAAACTTTTTTTCTCGGCGGAATGGTAGCGGTTTTTCATCAACCTAAAAAAAATCATACAGTAGATTTTTTCTACGGCGGGGTGAAATATTTTATCCGATTTATGAAAGTTACACTCGTCTCGGTTTTATTATACGCTTTAGCATTTTTAATTAATGATTATACCGGGGATTTTATTTCCTGGATATTTAAAAATTCCGAAAGCGTTATGGGTGAATTCATTGCACGTTCGCTTCGTTATCTGATATTGATATTTCTAATTGGCGTGATTTCACTTTTTTCCGATTACTCAAAAATATCGCTCGCGGTTAAAGACAATACAAGAATATTTCGCGGTGTTTATTACGCGGCAATTTTTGTAAAAAATAATTTTTATGTGGTCTTCTTAACTTTTGTACTCGTTTCGTTTCTCGGTGCGCTTGGTGTGCTTGTTTATAATGTTTTGGAACTAAGCATCCCGAGAACGCCATTATACATGTTAATCATAACCTTTATTCTTCAGCAAATGTTAATTATCTTTCGGCTGTTTATTAGAATGTTTTTTTGCGCAACCGAAGTATCACTTTACAAAGATTTGAGCGCAGATATCCTAAATATCGAAGTACAGTAGTAAGGAAAAATATGGCAATAATACCGATTACCATTTATGGTGATAAAATATTGAGACAAAAAGCCCAGCAGGTTAATTCCGTATCGGATGAATTAATTGAAAAGATTACAAATATGTTTGATACTATGCATAACGCACACGGAATAGGTCTGGCGGCAAATCAAGTTGGGTTCAGGGATTCTTTGTTTGTTATTGATCTTCAAAACGTTGAGGGCTACGAGAAAACTAAACCTATGGCTTTTATAAATCCGCAAATCCTCATCCATTCCGATGAAAAAGAAATCATGGAAGAAGGATGTTTGAGTCTGCCAAGTTTAAGCGCCGATGTTGAAAGGTCCAAAGCAGTAAAAATTAGGTACATCGATACTGATGAAAAGGAGCAAGAAATTGAAGCAGATGAATTGTTTGCCCGTGTAATTTTGCATGAATATGATCATCTTATCGGTAAAATGATTCCGGATCGAGTAGCCGAAGAAATAAAAATCAAATTAGCAGATGAACTTGAGTTAATTAAAAACCGCGAAGTTGAAACAGAATATCCCATTTCTAAAGGATAGTTTTTAATGATATATAATTTTGCTGCGGAGTGAATTTTGAAAATCGTTTTTATGGGCACCCCGGAATTTGCAATCCCATCTCTAGAAAAATTATTACATAGTAATCATAAAGTCGTTTTAGTTGTATCCGCACCGGATAAAGAAAGAGGACGAGGAAAAAAAGTTAGTCCCACGCCAGTAAAAGAATTCGCGCTAAAAAATAATTTAGAAGTTTTGACGCCTGATTCATTAAAAGACACAGTTTTTATCGATCGATTGAAGGAAGTTGAAGCCGACCTATTTGTGATTGTTGCGTTTAGAATTCTGCCAAAAGAAGTTTACACAATTCCGAAGTTTGGATCGTTTAATTTGCATGGTTCATTGCTTCCTAAATATAGAGGTGCGGCACCTATGCAATGGGCAATTATTAACGGCGATAAAGAAACAGGTGTTACAACTTTCTTTCTTGAGGACAAAGTTGATACAGGCAACATAATTTTATCGAATAGAATAACAATTAATGATGATGATAACCTTGGTACTTTATATGATAAGATGATGATACTTGGGGCAGATGTAGTTTTAAAAACAGTCGATTTAATTTCTGATGGAAACTATTTATTAAAAAAACAGGATGATTCAACGGCATCGCCTGCACCAAAAATTACAAAAGGGATTTGCAGAATTAATTGGAATAAAAACGCCGTAGAAATTCATAATTTGGTTAGAGGATTGTCGCCGCATCCGGCGGCTTTTTTTGAGTTAAAAGGAAAAATATTTAAAATCTATAAAACAAAATTACTAGGGAATGAGAATTTAGATGATAACGATAAATTGGTTAATGCCGGAGAACAATTGTCTATTGATAGAATTCGACAATTTAAAGATGAAATTTATATTCAAACCGGAAACGGAATTTTACAAATATTGGAACTTCAACCCGAAGGCAGAAAGCGTATGACTGCCGAAGAATTTTTACGTGGGTATTCGCTAATAAATTAAACCAGAGAAATTTAATGAGAAATTTTTGTTACGACAGCATTCTTGATTCAATCGGAAGAACGCCGATTGTTAAACTTGGAAATATTTCCAAAGGATTAAAAGCTAATATCTATGCTAAACTTGAATTCATGAATCCGGGCGGAAGCATAAAAGACCGTATTGCAAAATACATGATTGAGAAAGCCGAGCGCGAAGGTAAAATTAAACCGGGGGATACAATCATTGAAAACTCGTCCGGCAATACTGCGTTGGGATTAGCAATTGTTTGCAGGCATAAAGGATACAAATTAAAAGTTGTTGTGCGGAATACAATGAGTAAAGAAAAGCTTAAAATGCTTGAAGTCCTTGGTGTTGATATTGTAATTGTTGATGCGTCTTTACCTCCTGAACATCCGGATTCATATAATAATTGTGCGATAAGCATGTGTGAAAAAGATCCAACACTTTATTATATAGATCAACATAATAATTTGGACAACAACGAATCACATTATATGACAACCGGACCTGAGATTTGGGAACAAATGAACGGGAATATTGATTTTTTAATTGGCGCAGTTGGAACCGGCGGAACAATTACGGGAACCGGAAAATATTTGAAAGAGAAAAATCCTAACATAAAAGTTATTGGTTTAGATCCTATTGGATCGGTGTTTTATAATTATTTTAAAAATAAGGAAATGATTACACCGACAAAATACTTGATTGAAGGAATGGGCGATGAATTTCTGATTAAAACAGCTCGGCTCGAATTGTTGGATGATATGTATCAAGTTGAAGATAAAAAAGCATTTGGATGGAGTAAAAAACTTGCATTCGAAGAAGGAATACTTTCAGGCGGATCGAGCGGTGCAAATATTTGGGGCGCCGTAAAACTTGCAAGGGAAATTGATAGAGAAGCTAATATTGTAACTATAATTTGTGACAGCGGTTATAAATATTTTTCTACAATTTATAACGACGAATGGCTCGTAAAAAATAATTTATTATAGTTTATAATAAGAGTGATTCACATTATTTGAGGTTATAGAAATATTATTCAAATTGCATAGTGAATTGTTAAAAACGAATTATTAAAGGGAACATGAATAAATTAAAATGAAAAAAAATCACTTTTCTTCGATATTTCTCACAAATAAAATTCATGATTTTTTTATCATGTACATAGTTTTGATTTTACCGCTGCTTTTTTTACTGCAGCAAACAATCAAAGCACAATCTCAAAACGTAAGATTTGAAAGGATTACAATTAACGACGGGCTTTCCCAAGGATCAATTAGATGTATACACCAAGATAAAAATGGTTTTTTATGGTTTGCCACTCAAGACGGATTGAATAGATACGACGGCTATTCTTTTACAATTTTTAGAAAAGAAATTTATAATCCTAGCTCGCTTAGCAGTAACAATATAAATTGTATTGATGAGGATAATGAAGGAAATCTTTGGATAGGAACTGCCGAAGGAATTAATAAACTTTTAATAAAAAATCAAAAATTTATATCATACATGCCGCCTAAGAATGAACGTAATTCTAGTTATTCTAATCTTGTTTACTGTATTTATGTTTCGCGTAAAGATAATATAGTATGGTTTGGCAGCAGACAGGGACTGTATGAACTTAATGCCAAAACGGGTAAAATGAATTTATATCAAGCAAGCGATTGGTATAAAATTGACGGCAGTGTAAATTGCATTTTAGGTTATGACGACAATACACTTTTTGTAGGCAACTCAAGGGGAATACTGTACAAATTTGACAAAACAAAAAAAACATTTCAACAAATCATTTATAAGCAGCAACGCGAAACACAAGGCGATAAAGGAATAACTTCCTTAATAAAAGATTTTGAGAACAATATTTGGATTGGAACGTTCGACGGGCTGCATAAATATAATCCCGTTCAAAAAACTTTTTGGGAATTCGGCCCCGAAGAAGGGAATGAAAATACGCTACTTGGTAATTCAATTATGGACCTTGAATTTGATAAAGAAAATAACATATGGATTTCTGTTTTAAATTCCGGGATCTCCAAATACAATTTCCAAACTAATTCGTTTACTAATTATTATAAGGAAACAGACGAATTCAAACCCGAAAATGTAATCAGTAAATTGTTTGTAGATAAAAGCGGAATTCTATGGCTTGGAACAAACGGTTACGGCATTTTAAAATTAAACCCGTATTTGAATAATTTTACACTTTATAGTAAATCTAAAGGTAATATTTCTTTTCAAAGTATCCGCTCGTTTTACAAGGATAATAATGGTAATCTTTGGGTTGGCGGGTACGGCGGTGTTGATAAAATTGAGCTATCTACCGGCATTTACAAAAATATTGGGGACATATATAAAAATAAAAACGGCTTTTCCAATTCATCTGTTTATGTTCTAGGAGAGGATAAAGATTTCCCGAATAGAATATTGTGGGCAGGTACTGAAGGTGGCGGCTTAAATAAGTTGGATATACAAACCGGAATAGTTGAAAAAGCACCGTTAAATAATTTGTGGGAAAAGGAAAATTTTGGCAGAGGTGTTTTTTCAATTTTTGATGACGGTAACGGTTATTTGTGGGTGGGCACTCATTTAGAATTAGTTATAATTAATAAAAATGATTTCTCGTTTAAACGATTTAGAACCGACCCGAACGATCCCAAAAGCATCAGTCCGCAAGGTATTTCTCAAATCTACAAAGATAGTTTCGGGAATTTCTGGATAGGAACCGATCTTAGCGGTTTATGTTTGTTTAATGAAAACGAAAATAATTTTAGGCGTTTTATTTCCGACCCCGGTAATAAAAATACATTAAGCAATAATTTTGTTAAGTGCATTTTTGAGGATAGTAAAAAAAGATTATGGATAGGAACAAACGGCGGCGGTTTGAATTTAATGACCGACCGTTTGAAAGGAATTTTCAAAAGAATTACAACAGAAGAAGGATTACCGAATAATGTTGTTTATGGAATACTTGAGGATAAAGATGGAAATTTATGGATGAGTACAAACAGCGGTTTGTGCAAGTATAATCCAAATGATAATTCATTTGCGTACTTTGATTCGCGCGATGGACTTCAATCGAATGAATTTAATACAAATGCTTTCTATAAAAGCAAAGATGGAATTATGTACTTTGGCGGGATTGACGGCTTTAATTCTTTCGATCCGAATAACTTCATTTTCAACAATAACAAACCGGGTATCGTTTTCACTAAATTTGAGTTGTTCAATAAACTTGTGAAAAACGGCGATAAAATAAATAATAGAGTTTTGCTCGAAAAATCTATTGAGTTCGCCAAACAAGTTGAATTAGATTATAACGAAAATGTTTTTTCACTTGAGTTTGCCGCACTTGATTTTGCCGCGCCGTTAAAAAACAAATACAGTTACAAACTGGAAGGATTCGATAGTGAATGGTCTCCGCCCAGTGAAAATAGGAAAGTAACATACACAAATCTTAATCAAGGCAAATATGTTTTTAAAGTTAGAGGTACAAATAAAGACGGATTGTGGAGCGATAAAGTTGCCGAACTTACAATTATTATTATTCCTCCTTTTTGGCAAACTTGGTGGTTCGTTACTTTTTCCATTTTCGCGGTTATTTTTGCTTTTGGTTTTGTGTACTACAAAAAAATAAGCGGTATTCAAGAACAGAAAAAAATATTGGAAAAAGAAGTTATGGCAAGAACATCCGATCTTGCTTCATTAAACGATGAGTTGAAAAAATCCGAAATTGAATTGAAGGAATTAAATTTAAGCAAGGATAAATTCTTTTCGATACTTGCACACGATATGCGCGGACCTTTCGGCGCTGTAATCGGTTTATCGGAAATTTTAGTTGAAGATATTGACGAGATGGATAAACAAGCCATAAAAGATTTGGGCAATGATATAAATCAACTTTTGCACGAACAATATATACTCCTTGAGAATTTATTGGATTGGTCGCGTCTTCAATTGAATAAATACCAATTTGATCCCGAAAGTATTAACCTAAGTGAAATTGTTAATAGAATGTATAGGTTTTTGTACAACAACGCTAAAGCTAAAAATGTTAAAATGATTTGCGAAGTACCGGATGGTATTTATGTTGTCGGAAACTCTACTATGCTGCTTTCGGTAATTCAAAATCTTACTTCCAATGCAATTAAGTTTACAAAGGAAAACGGCGAGATTAAGATTTCTTTATCAGCAAAAGGGAAGAATGCTGTTGTTATTGTTGAAGATAACGGCGTTGGAATGGATAAAGATACAGTTGAAAAATTATTTAAAAGCGATGTTCTTAAATCTACCGAGGGTACTGCAAAGGAACGCGGAAGCGGTATTGGTTTGATGCTTGTAAATGAATTCGTGAACAGGTTGAACGGAACAATAAAAGTCGAAAGTCATTTGAATGAAGGAACAAAGTTTATTGTATCTTTTATTTTAAGCGATGAAACAAACATTAGTTAAACCAATAAAAGTACGACGTGGCTGAAAAAATTATTAAGTATTTTCCCGTATGGGCAGTATTATTTGCTGTAATGGCTTATTACTTCGATTCGTATTTCGCCTCTCTAAAATCCGCAATTATCCCGCTTCTTGCTATCGTGATGTTTGGAATGGGTATGACATTAACATGGGATAATTTCCGAGAAGTTATAAAAAAGCCAAAATCTATTTTGGTGGGATTCTCACTTCAATATTTGATTATGCCGTTTTCAGCTTATTTCATTTCAGTCATCCTGGATTTATCACCAATGTTAATGGCGGGACTTGTATTAGTCGGCTGCAGTCCAGGCGGTACAGCATCTAATGTCATCACTTTTTTAGCAGGCGGGAATGTAGCTCTTTCAATTACATTAACATTAGTTTCAACAATAACTGCCGTATTATTTACACCGTTTCTCACTATGGTTTTATTGAATCATGTTGTACCTGTGCCGGCAATGGAAATGTTTTTGGATATACTTCAAATAGTTCTTGTGCCCGTAATTTTGGGAACGGCAATAAATTCCTTCATGAATAATAAAATCAAAAATATATCAAATATATTTCCCTTGATTTCTGCATTAGCGATTATTTTAATAATTGCTATAATTGTAGCGCTCAATAAAACAAAAATTAGTGAAGTTAGTTTGTTACTGGTGTTTGCAGTAATTCTTCATAATTCAACCGGACTTATACTCGGCTATTACATAACAAGGCTTTTAAGATTTGATAACAAAACATGCAGAACAATAGCTATTGAAGTCGGTATGCAAAATTCAGGACTTGGTGTAGCATTGGCGATCAAATATTTTTCCGCCACGGCAGCATTACCCGGAGCAATTTTTAGTGTTTGGCATAATTTATCCGGTTCAATTTATGCCGGTTTATTGCGAATGTGGGATATAAAAAACAAATTTCAAAACAAAAAACCATAAGAAAAATGAAAAGTGTAATACTCTTTATGACGTTTCTTTTATTCACAAATATTTATTGTGGATATAACAAATTGAACGAAATTAAGTGCGCAAATGGCGTGTGTTCCGTTAAAAAGAATTCATTGGAACTAAAAATTGATTCGAATATTGGCGGAAGAATAACGTCTTTTAGTCTGGATGGTTATGAATTTATTGTGCAAAAAGAAGAAAAGTTGGAAGCATTTGGCTCAACAATTTGGCCAAGTCCGCAATCTTTATGGAATTGGCCACCAATAAAAATTATTGATAGGGAAAAATATTCGTTAATAGAAAGCGATTCTGTTGTTGAAATGAAGAGTCAAACAGACGGATTAACAGGCTGTTCTTTTACAAAAATTATTCGGAATTCCGGTAACGGGAATTCAATAAATATGGAATTCGTAATTAAGAACGAAACCGAAAAAGAAATTTCGCTTTCACCGTGGCAAATTACCCGTGCTAAAAAGGGAGGATTGTTATTTTTCCCTAAAGGCGAAGGCGAGCAGGGCAAAAAATATTTTCCGCTTGCTGAAACTGAAAATGTAGACAATATAATTTGGTATAAAACCAATTTAGGAGAATCGCTTGATAACCACCGTCTAAATATTAGTGACGGTTCCGAAGGTTGGGTTGCCTACGCGATTGATCAAAAAGTTTTTATAAAGAAATATGAAGATAATAAACCTGATAAATTTGCTGTTGGCGAGGGTGAAGTCATATTCTATACAAGCAGAAATCAAGATTATATTGAGATTGAAATTCAAGGTAAATTCGAGAAATTAGCGTACGGCAATTCAATTGTGTGGAATGTTGAATGGTTCGCTTTTGAAATCCCAGATAATATTACGATTGAAACTGGAAATAAGGACCTTGTTAATTTTGTTCGAGAAAAAATATCGGGTCGATAATTTTATAAAATTCTCATAGAATTATTAATCTTTTGCAAAAAACATGTTTGCCTCTAATAAATAATTTTTGCCTAATTTTAGGCATTAAAAAGAGGCAAAAATGGATAACTCAAAAAAAAATAATAACAAACAAAACGATACGGAAAAAACTCCGTATTCAATGAACACCCATCTCATCTACGGCAAAAATGTAAGTGATAAATGGGATTACTCACATCATGTAACTGCACCGATTTCATCTTCCACAACATTCCGGCTTGATTCTGTTGAGCGCGGCGCTCAGGGGTTTATGCAATTTGCAAATACAGATGAATTTGGAGACAAAGCCCCAATCTTTATATATGATCGCCTTGGAGAACCCAATAAGGATATGTTGGAAGAAAACCTTGCACATGTTGAAAGGGGTGAAATGGCCGTTACTTTTGCAAGCGGCATGAGCGCGATTTCCGGCGTCCTTGGTGTTTTAACAAAATCCGGCGATGAAATCATCACTCATAATACTTTATACGGATGTACGCTTTCACTGTTAACTAATTGGTATCCGCGCTATAACATCAAATGGAATTCAATTAATCTTATTGATTCAAAAAATATTCTTAACTATGTTAATGAAAAAACACGTGTTGTTTATTTTGAAACACCCGCAAACCCGAATATGGAGATTATCGATATCGGTAAAGTTAGAAATGTTGTTGATGAAATTAATAAAGATAGAAACGAGCAGAATAAAATATTTATTGTGATTGATAATACTTTTGCTACACCATTTTGTCAACGTCCGTTGGAATTCGGTGCCGATTTTGTCGTGCATTCTTTAACAAAAGGTATAGCCGGTTTTGGCACAGATATGGGCGGAGTAGTAATAGGCAAGAAAAAATATCAGGATATTCTCCAGCTTTACAGAAAAGATTTCGGAGCAGTATTAAATCCCAAAAGCGCTTGGGCAATTTTAACTTACGGGCTGCCGAGTTTAGCACTGCGGCAAAAACACATTATTAATTCAGCTACTAAAATTGCGGAATTTTTAAGCCAACATCCTAAAGTTGAATTTGTAAATTACCCCGGTTTAAAAAGTTTTAAGTATTACGAAACTGCTAAAAAGCAGATGATTGATTTCGACGGCAATTTTGCACCCGGTGGAATGATATTTTTTGTTTTAAAAGGAAATACTCCGGCTGAAAGCAAAGAGAACGGTAGAAAATTTATGGACTTTGTAGCAAATAGCGCTTACACAATGACGCTTGCTGTCAGTCTTGGTCATACAAGAACATTAATTGAACATCCGGCATCTATGACGCATTCAGTTATTCCGCCAGAAAAACTTGCGGAAAGAAGAATCGATGCCGGTGGTATCCGCCTCGCCATTGGTTTAGAAAATGCAGATGATATTATTTATGATCTTGATGAATCATTAAAAGTAATTTAATTCTTCAAACCCTTTCTTTACGGAAGAGTATTTTTTCCCGGATAAAAATGCAGATTATACAAAGTGAATTATTCAAAACATTTCCCGAAATAGTTTTCGGTTTTTCTACTAAAATTGGATTGAATTGTAAAGAACCTTTCTTCTTTAATCTTTCACATAATGTCGGTGATAATCACAAAAATGTAGATGAAAATAGAGAAGCATTTTTTAATACTTTCGGGATTACAACCGGACAAATTGCTTTTCAAAAACAAGTTCACGGGGATGTTATAAAATTTGTGGAAAAGCCCGGTTTTATTGGCGAAAGTGATGCAATGATCACAAAACAAAAAGGTATTGGTCTTGCAATTTCTTCAGCTGATTGTACTCCGATTTTTATATACGATAACGAAAATAAAATTATAGCAGCTGTGCATTCTGGATGGCGAAGTACACAAAAGAAAATTCTCAAGAAAACTTTAAATAATCTTTCGCATCATTTTAATTCCAAATCGGAAAAATTATTTTGCTTTGTCGGTCCGTCAATTTCGCAGGAAAATTACGAAGTAGGTAGTGAAGTTGCAGTTTTATTTGACACAAAATATTTACTAATGCATAAGGCAGATGATAATTCAAATAAAATATTTCTCGATGTAAAACAAGCTAATGTTGATATGCTGTTGGAATTCGGAATACCGAATAGCCAAATTGAAGTATCTCCGCTTTGCAGTTATAGTGAAAAAGATTTGCTGCATTCATTCAGGAGGGACGGAAATTTATCCGGCAGGGCACTCGGTGTTCTAACGATGAAGGCTTAACATGTTAAACGATAGAATTAAAATTGGTTTTGGCTTTACTCTTATCTGCTTGATTTGGGGATCGACCTGGCTTGTTATAAGAATTGGTTTAAACTCACTTACTCCGATAATATCAGTTGGTATCAGATTCCTATTAGCCTCTTTAATAATCTTGGCAGTCATAAAAATAAAAAGAATAAAATTGCAAACTGATTCTGTTTCCTTAAAGTTATACGTTTTTCTTGGTTTCTTTGCTTTTACAATTCCATACGGTTTGGTTTATTGGGCTGAACAATATATACCATCAGGTTTAACATCTATACTTTTTGCAATAATGCCGTTCAGTATAATTTTATTTACGCATTTATTGATAAAAGATAATGTGATTACATCTAATCAAATCATTGGAGTGATAATAGGTTTTTTCGGCGTGGTAATAATTTTTTCTGATAATTTAAAAATAGAATTTTCATTATACTTTTTGGGAATGCTGGCTGCGTTATCAAGTGCATTGATACAAGCATTCGTAGCTGTAATCATTAAAAAACACGGAGAACATCTTCATCCGCTTTCGATGAATTTTTTGCCATTACTTTTGGGTGGAGTAATAATGATTCCTGCCGGGTTAATCTTTGAAAACAAATCTTCATGGGATTTTAGTTTAACGGCCGTCGGTTCAATTATTTATCTGGCCTTATTTGGAACGGTCGTGACATTTACAATTTATTATTGGCTAATCAAAAAGATGAATATTGTTATACTTTCTTTAAATGCATTTATTACGCCCGTTGTGGCGGTTATACTTGGATGGCTAATTTTAGATGAAAAACTTTCGCTCCAGGTATTGATGGGGAGCTTATTGGTGTTTATTGGGATATTATTTGCTAATTTACGCCAGCTTTTAAATTATTATGAATCAAAAAAGAAAAATTTATATTCATGACAAATATTATAAGAATTAAGAACGCCAGTTTTTATGCTTATCACGGCGCGTTGCAGGAAGAACAAAATATTGGCGGTAAATTTGAAGCCGATGTTGATATATATACTGACTTTTCCGAAGCTGTGATTAATGATGATTTAAGAAAAACAATTAATTATGACGAAGTATATAAATTCATGAATAAAATAGTTCACGAAAAGAAATATTTTTTAATTGAGACTTTGTGTTACACAATTGCCGACGAATTATTAAAAAAATATAAAAACATTAGTAAAATATCAGTTCGTGTACGCAAGCATCATGTCCCGGTCGGCGGCGTTATGGATTGTGTTGAAGCCGAAATAATTAAAGAGAATGGAAAATAAAGTTTATATTGGGCTCGGTTCGAATATCGGGAACAGATTGAATCAAATAAGAAGAGCCGTAAAGTTATTAAATGAATGCGGCGAATGTATTGTTGAGAATACTTCATCAGTTTATGAATCGAAACCAATAAGCAACGGTAATCAAGATAATTATTTTAACGCTGTCATTTTGATAAGGACTGTTCTATCACCGGAAAAACTTCTTAAACTTACGCAGTTTATAGAGCGATTTCTCGGCAGAAAAGAAACCGAAATTAAATGGGCGCCGCGGGAAATTGATATTGATATTCTTTTTTATAATCAGTTAATTTATAACAAAGATGATTTGATAATACCTCATCCGGAAATATTGAATAGAGATTTTGTGTTGGTTCCTCTAAAAGAAATTGCCGATGATTTAGTACATCCGGTTTCGAGCAAAAAAATATCGGGCATGGATTTTTCCGGTGTTGAAAAAAATATAATCTGTAAATTTGATTATCCAATAATATAGTATTTGCCGTGAGTGAACTAAGATATATTGCAATTGAAGGTGTTATTGGCGCCGGTAAAACGTCGCTTGCCCACAAGGTTGCCGATAAACTTGGAGCGAATTTAATTCTTGAAGAATTTGAAGAAAATCCTTTCCTTGAAAAATTTTATGAAGATAGGCGAAGATTTGCATTCCAAACACAGATGTTCTTTTTAATTAACCGTTATAAGCAGCAGCTCCAGCTAAACCAGCAGGAATTGTTTTCTAAGTTTATTGTCTCGGATTATATCTTTGAGAAAGACAGAATCTTTGCATATTTAAATCTTTCAGGTGATGAGATTAAACTTTATGAAAGCATTTTTCCGCTGCTTGAACGAGATATTCCCAAGCCGGATCTTGTTATCTTTTTGCAGTCAAACACCGACCGATTAATAACAAATGTAAAAACACGTGCACGTAAAATTGAATCAAATCTAACACGCGGGTATCTTGCCGAACTTTCGGAAGCTTATAATAATTTCTTTTTTAAGTACAACAACACTCCGCTTTTAATTGTTAATACTTCCGACATAGATTTTGTTAATAACGAAGATGATTTCCATGAATTATATACTCAAATATTTAGAGAAGATAGGGGATTTATCGAATATTTTAATCCGGAGGTTAAAAGTTAACGATGGGATTTTTTAGGATTATTATTTGGAGTTTGATTTTTTATTTTATTTATAAAACTGCAGTAAAATTAATGAAAATATTTACTGAGAATCGCAGATCCGATGAAATAGATGATCGTGTGAAAAAAATGAAATATGAGATTAAGAAAGATGATATTATCGAAGCAAAATTCGAAGATATCGGGGTTAAAGATAAATCAAAAAACAGCGCCTAATGTCCCGTCAAAATTTCGTTAATAGAATTTCTTCTAAAATTCTTCGTAAAATCTTATCAGCTTCCGGAGAGACAA
The DNA here is from genome assembly GCA_023397505.1 of Bacteroidota bacterium. Classification (GTDB taxonomy): domain Bacteria; phylum Bacteroidota; class Ignavibacteria; order Ignavibacteriales; family Melioribacteraceae; genus JAEWUC01. The sequence goes on from JAEWUC010000002.1 coordinate 296,782, forward strand.
CTTATAATTCAGTTGAACCGGCCAAAGTTTTGATTGTTCGTCAGCATAATCAATTTGGGGATTTATTAGCCAGTGTTTCGCTTTTCCGTGCCGTTAGAGAAACTTATCCAAAATGTAAAATCACTCTTATTGCAAGTCCCGATAATTATTATGCGGTTGATAAAAACGAATTCATCGATGAGTTGTATGTGTTCGATAAAAGAAAAATATTTAACCCGTTATATTTTATCAAACTGAAAAAAATACTAAAACAGAAATTTGATTTGGCAATAGTGCCGGCGACCGTGGCAATTTCAAAAACTAGCTGCATCATTGCTGCTCTATCAGATGCTAAATTTAAAATCGGCCCGAAATCGCTTGATGGGAATGAAAATCCATTCAGTTTTCTTTTTAATCAAAGCGTTGTATTGAACTGGAAAAAATGCCCGGATGCACATGTTTCGGATTTTATACTCGATATTATTCGCCCTATCGGAATTAAAACAAAAAATTTCGGTACATCGGTTAAGTATGACGAAAAGGATGTTGATTCTGCCGAAGAATTTTTAAGTACAATAAATGTTTCTCAAAATGATTACATAATAGGTTTTCATATCGGCGCAGGCAAACCTCCAAACCGGTGGCCTCTTGAAAAATTTATTAAACTTATATATCTACTTGCTCAATATCATTCAATAAAAATTTATTTTACCGGAACCAACGCTGATAAAGATGAGATAAATTATATTCAATCCAATCTTGGTTTTGACGCCGGATATTTTTTAAATAAAACAATTCCTCAATTATCTGCTTTAATTTCGAAAAGTGATTTATTTATTACAAACGATACCGGCGTTATGCATGTAGCCGGTGCAACTAAAACACCGCAAATATCGATATTCGGCCCGACAAACCCGTTTAACTGGGCGCCAATCGGAGTTGAAAAGTATTTTTTAAAAAGATCTGATTTAATTGGAGATGTTGAAGTTGAAGAAGTTTTCAACCTCTGTAAATATATTCTTGAAAAGAAGTAACCCTAGATGAAGCAGACTAAGAAAAATATTGCCGCAATCGATATAGGAACAAATTCATTTCATCTTATTGTTGTTCAAATAAAAGAAGACGGTAACTTCGAAATTATCGATCGCGAAAAAGAAGTTATTCGTTTAAGCGAGGGCAGCAGCGGAGATATAAAAATTATAAAGCACGACGCTTATATAAGGGCAATTAACTCTTTAAAAAGATTTAAGGGAATAGCCGATTCACATAGAGCTACAATTAGAGCTGTGGCTACAAGTGCGGTTCGCGAAGCCCACAATAAGAATGAATTTATAAAAGAGGTATTTGATAAAACCGGGATTGAAATTGAAGTAATCAGCGGTTACGAAGAAGCTCGTTTAATCTACCTGGGAGTTTTAAAAGCTGTTCCGATATTCAACAAAAAATCTTTAGTATTTGATATCGGCGGTGGAAGCACAGAATTTATTATTGGTAAAAAAGGCCTATCGCTTTATACAATGAGCACGAAAATAGGCGCTGTACGTTTAACACAAAAATTTTTCCCGGATTTTATTATTAACGATTCGCGAATAAAAGATTGTAGAAAATGGGTAGAAGGCGAACTTTACCAAGTTGCCGAATCTGTTAAGAATGAAGGTTTTCAAATTTGCGTAGGTTCATCTGGTACTATTATGTCTGCGGGATTCATGATAAATGCAATGCGAAACAAATCAACAAACGGCAATGGACTTTTAAACAATTTTGAATTTACCAAATACGAATTGGAAAAAATTACCTTGGAAGTTTTATCACGTAAAACGGTTGAGAAGCGTAAAAAAATTCCGGGTTTGGATGAAAAACGCGCGGATATAATTCCGGCAGGAATAATTATTCTAAGTACAATTTTCGAATTATTCGGCATCGAACGAATGACGATTTCGGGGTATGCTTTACGCGAAGGTACGATTATAGATACACTTCAAAAAAAACATGAAGGCACAAATTCGCCAACATTTGAAGATATAAGAAAACAAAGTGTAAAGCATCTTGCAGAATCTTGCCGTAATGATGTAGAGCATTCGCGGCATACAGCAGATTTGGCCTTAAGTATTTACGACCAATTAGTAAATGTTCATAATTTAGATAATGAATGCAGAGAATATCTTGAAGCTGCTGCAATTCTGCATGATGTTGGGCATCATATTTCACAATCGAATCATCATCATCATAGTTATTATATTATTAAAAACAGCGAGCTTCTCGGCTTCAATGAAAATGAAATTGATATAATTGCTCATACTGCCCGCTATCATAGAAAAAGTCATCCCAAAAATTCTCATAACGATTTTGGCGAACTCCCCGCTAAAACTCAGAATATAATCAAGAAACTTTCTGCCATTTTGCGTATTGCCGACTCGTTTGACAGAACTCATAAAATGATAGTAAAGAGTATAGAGTGCAGAGTGAAGAGTGATAAAGTTGAATTGATTTTGGATGTCATAAAAGATGAAAACCCTGAAATTGAACTCTGGAATTTGGATCGAAGAAAAGGATTGTTCGAAGAAGTTTTTAATAAGAAAATTGTTGTAAAATTTTAAGACATTCCAATCTCTATAAAAATTGATTTTATCCCTTCCTTAATAAAATTATTATTCTATTTGCTTGCCATAATCGATACGGTTTCTTTGCATTTATTACATACCGTTCCTTATATTTGAAATCATTTTACGGAAAAATTAAGATAATGCGACCTACAGTCTATATCAAAGATCTAAAAGATCACGTTGGCGAGGAAGTAACGCTAAAAGGATGGCTCTACAATAAAAGATCGAGCGGGAAATTAAAATTTCTAATTTTACGCGACGGCAGCGGTTATGTGCAGTGTGTTGTTTTTAAAGGAAATGTTAGCCCCGAACTATTTGAATCAGCCGATCATCTTACGCAAGAATCATCATTTGAAGTAACAGGAAAAGTTAAAGTTGAACCGCGCTCAGTCGGCGGGCATGAACTTGATGTTACTGATTTAAAAACCATTTCTATTGCACATGAATATCCAATTACACCGAAAGAACACGGAATAGAATTTCTTATCGATAACCGTCATTTATGGGTTCGTTCTAAAAGACAAGTCGCTATATTAAAAATTAGGCATAGAATTGTTAAAGCTATTCGCGATTTCTTCGATGAGCGTGGCTTTACACTTTTTGATCCTCCGATCATTACACCAAACGCCTGCGAAGGTACTTCGACGCTTTTTGAGATGGAATATTTTGATCTCGGTAAAGCATATTTAACGCAATCGGGACAATTGTACGAAGAAAGCGGTGCGATGGCGCTCGGAAAAGTTTATTCATTCGGTCCAACTTTCCGCGCGGAAAAATCCAAAACCAGAAGACACTTAACTGAATTTTGGATGGTTGAACCAGAAATGGCTTTCTTTGATCTTGATGACAATATGGACCTTGCCGAAGAATTTTTGGAGTACATTGTTAAATGTGTTTTAGAGGACAGAAAAGAAGAATTACAAGAACTTGAACGCGATATTACTAAACTTGAAAGTGTTAAAAGACCATTCCCAAGAATTTCTTACGATGAAGCCGTCGAAATTTTGAAACGCAAAGGTATTGATTTTCAATGGGGCAACGATTTAGGCGGAACTGATGAAACAGTAATCGGCGAAGAATTCGACAGACCTGTTATGATTCACAGATATCCTTCGGAAGTAAAAGCATTTTATATGAAACGCGATCCGGAAAATCCGAAAGTTGCTCTCGCGGTTGACGTTATTGCGCCCGAAGGTTACGGGGAAATTATAGGCGGCAGCCAGCGTGAAGATAATCTTGATTTTCTACTCGAAAGAATTAAAGAACATAATCTTCCTCAATCATTCTTCGAGTGGTATTTGGACTTAAGAAGATTCGGCTCTGTTCCTCATTCGGGTTTTGGACTCGGTTTGGAAAGAACCGTAAGTTGGATTTGCGGACTCGAACATTTACGCGAAGCAATTCCGTTTCCAAGAATGATTTACAGGAATACACCATAAATGAATTTGGAAATAATTCTTTTCATAATTCTCGCACTTATTGCGGCTGTTTCATCGGTTATGATGATCACACGTCCCAATGCAGTTATTAGCGCTGTATTTCTTATTCTTAATTTTTTTGCTTTAGCCGGATTATATCTTTTATTGAACGCTCAGTTTATTGCTGTTGTTCAGGTAATAGTTTACGCCGGCGCAATTATGGTTTTGTTCCTTTTTGTATTAATGCTTTTAAATACCGAAAGTGAATTAAAGTTTTTCACGAGCAAACGCGGAATAAAACTTTTCTCAATTTTGATTACAGCATTTGTTTTTGTTCAGTTAGCGTACTTGATTTTTTACGAAAATCCATCAAGAGATTTAACTCCAAGCGAAGCTGCAAGCGTTAACTCGGGAACAATTCAAACAATAGGAAGAGAACTTTACACAAATTACATAATCCCGTTTGAAGTAGCGGGATTTCTATTACTCGCCGCAACAATCGGCGCTTTAGTTTTGGCAAAGAAAAAATTTGATTGACCATTTTCCACTTCTTCTCATTATTCAAAGAGGGGAATAAAGGTGGAGGTCGGGGAAACTAATTATGTCTTCAATTCCAATGGAATATTATTTAATACTTAGTGCGTTCATGTTTTCCGTGGGCGTTACCGGTGTTTTGATCAGAAGAAACGCAATAGTTGTATTTATGTGTATTGAATTAATGTTGAACTCCGCCAATCTTACACTTGTTACATTTTCTTCATATCTCGGTAATCCTATTGGGCAAATATTTGTTTTCTTTGTTATGACGGTTGCGGCTGCCGAAGCGGCAGTTGGTTTGGCGATAATTATTGCAGTATTTAGAAATAAACTTTCCGTAAATATTGACGAGATTAACATATTCAAATGGTAATGATTAATTACATATATCTAACAGTACTCTTTCCGCTGATCGGTTTTTTGATTAACGGTTTGTTTGGAAGAAAAATTAAGAACGAAAAAATAATTGGAATCATAGGCAGTTCCGCCGTCGGTTTATCTTTCCTTATTTCTGTTTTTGCATTTATAGAAACATTAGGATTACCGGTTGAAAACAGATCCAATACCGTTGAATTATTTTCTTGGATAAGTGTTGCTGGATTAAATATAAAGTTTGCTTATCTCGTTGATCAGCTTTCACTTACAATGTCCTTAATTGTAACGGGCGTTGGATTTTTAATTCATGTTTATTCAATCGGCTACATGCACGGCGATAAGGGCTTCTGGAGATTTTTTGCATACCTTAACCTTTTCATCTTCGCGATGATGAATCTTGTTCTCGGTGACAACTTCGTTGTTTTATTTTTAGGATGGGAAGGCGTTGGGCTTTGTTCTTATTTGTTAATCGGTTTTTGGTACGATAGAAAATTTGAGAAGGGTACAACATCTCAAGCTGCTAAAAAAGCTTTTGTTGTTAATAGAATCGGAGACTTCGGATTTTTACTCGGAATGTTTTTAATCTACTTAACTTTTGATTCACTCAACTTCAAAGAAGTATTTTCGAAAGCGGCATCGTTCCCGGTTCCGGAAGCAACTTTCGGATTGATTGCAATATTTTTGTTTATCGGCGCTACAGGTAAATCTGCGCAGATACCTTTATTTGTTTGGCTTCCCGACGCGATGGCTGGTCCAACGCCCGTTTCGGCTTTAATACATGCTGCTACAATGGTTACAGCAGGTGTTTACATGGTTTCCCGTGCATCAATAATTTTCGCCTCGGCACCTGCCGTTATGATGATCGTGGCAATAATCGGTTTGCTTACTGCATTCTTTGCTGCTACAATCGGTCTCGTTCAAAACGATATTAAAAAAGTTTTAGCTTACTCAACAGTAAGCCAGTTGGGTTATATGTTTTTAGCAGCGGGAGTCGGTGCATTCAGCTCATCGATTTTTCACGTCATGACCCACGCATTTTTCAAGGCATTATTATTCCTCGGAGCCGGTGCAGTTATTCACGGAATGCACGAAGAACAAAATATCCAAAAGTACGGCGGCTTAAAAAAATATATGCCCAAAACTTTTGCTACATTTTTAATTGCTACGCTTGCTATTTCCGGAATTCCGGGTCTATCGGGTTTCTTCAGCAAAGATGAAATTTTATGGAACGCCTACGATAAAGGCGGATTTATATTTTGGTTCATCGGCGTATTAACCGCAATGATGACAGCGTTTTATATGTTCAGATTATTATCACTTACATTTTACGGCAAAGAAAGATTCGATCATCATCATGTTCATCCGCACGAATCACCTGCATTAATGACTGTTCCATTAATAATTTTAGCTGTACTTTCTGTTATCGGCGGCTATATCGGAATGCCTGTTGTATTTGTTGGAGAACATGGAAATCTTTTTGAAAATTGGCTTGCACCTATTTACGAACCTGCAAAATTAAAACTCGCGCATTTCGGTCACGGTTCTCATTTTGTAGAAATTTTGTTAATGGTTATTTCAGTTGCTCTTGCATTGGCTGCAATTTACTCTGCATTAAAAATTTATTTGAAGAAACCGGGTATTGCGGAAAATGTATCGAAAAAATTCAAAGGATTATACAATTTACTTTGGAATAAATATTTTGTTGATGAAGCATACGAAGCAGCAGTAATAAAGCCGATTCAAAAAGGATCGGAAAAGGTTTTATGGGACTTTGCAGACTCAACAATTATAGACGGAATTGTTAACGGCTCAGCGCATCTTATAGAATTAATTTCCGGAAGCATAAGAAAAATTCAAACAGGCATTACGCAGTTTTATGCGGTTATAATGATGACTGGTATAGCAATTATATTATTGTGGTTAATCCTTAATTTCGTCTGAAAGTTGTTGCTTTAAGAAAAATTTTTTCCGTAAGGAATTACTAAAAATATATGGAACAGAATTTACTTTTAACATATTTACTGCTGACTCCAATTATCGGAAGTATTATCGTACTTTTTTTTAAGAATGAGAATAAAAAAGTAATTCGCTGGTACGCATTGGCAGTTTCAATGATTGCATTTGTAATATCGTTAATTGTGTATTTTGGTTTTGATTCTGCAAATTCGAGTTTCCAGTTTATTCATAATTTCATTTGGATAAAAAGTTTAAACATCAGCTATGCCGTTGGCGTTGATGGAATTTCTTTGCTTCTTGTTTTGCTGACAACATTTTTAACTCCGCTTACATTGTTATCAACTTGGAACGCAATTCAAAAAAATGTAAAGATGTTCACATTTTCTATGTTAATGCTCGAAGCGGGAATGCTCGGCGTTTTTATTTCGATTGATCTTTTCTTGTTCTACATTTTTTGGGAAGCGATGCTCATCCCAATGTATTTTATTATTGGGATTTGGGGCGGCGAAAGAAGAATTTATGCGTCGGTTAAGTTTTTTATTTTTACAATGTTCGGAAGTTTACTGATGCTTGTTGCGATAATATGGCTTGTTGTTTACGCTTCTGAATTAACCGGAACATTCACATCGAATCTTTTGGAATTATACAAAGTTGGTCCGCAAGTACCGCACGATATACAAGCATGGATGTTCGGCGCATTCTTTTTAAGTTTTGCTATTAAAGTACCTTTGTTCCCGCTTCACACATGGCTGCCGGATGCTCACGTAGAAGCACCGACTGCCGGTTCTGTAATTCTTGCCGGAGTTCTTCTCAAAATGGGAACATACGGATTAATTCGTTTTTGTCTGCCGCTGTTCCCGCAATCTGCAGTTGAATATGCTCCGATAATTTCCGTGTTTGCAGTAATAGGAATTATTTACGGAGCTTTGGTTGCAATGGTTCAACCCGACATGAAAAAACTTGTAGCTTATTCTTCTGTATCGCACTTGGGTTTTGTTGTTCTCGGTATATTTGCTATGACTGCAGAAGCCATGCAAGGCGCGGTTATTCAAATGATAAATCACGGCCTATCAACCGGCGCATTATTTCTTTTAGTTGGAGTTGTTTACGAAAGAACTCACAGACGCGATATAGCATTTTATGGAGGCATCGCTAAAATAATACCTGTTTACGCAACAGCTTTAATGATAGCATCTTTATCATCAATTGGTTTACCGGGATTGAATGGATTCATAGGCGAGTTTTTAATTTTAATCGGATCATTTAAATCTTCTGTTCTTAATAATTGGTGGTTTACAATTTTTGCCGCAACGGGAGTAATATTTGCCGCGGTTTATATGTTATGGATGTATCAACGAGTTGTGTTCGGCGAAGTTAAAAATCCCGAACTTAAAAATGAATTAACAGATTTGAATAAAAGGGAAGTGATAGTTCTAATTCCCATTTTCATTTTTATTGTCTGGATTGGAATTTATCCTTCAACATTTTTACAACTGACTGAATCTGCTTCGCGATCAATATTACAGCAAGTTTCTACTTATACTTTTGATTTTCTAAAATAACTGGGATGAAGATGAAAAAACTATTTCTAATTATATCAGCAGTTTTCCTTTTGCCGTTTGGCAATCTTTTGGCTGCGAGCGGGGAAACTCACACTTTACCCGAACCATTAATGGTTTTACCTTTTGTTATTCTTCTTGTAATGATTGCAACCGGTCCGCTTTTTTATCATCATTTTTGGGAACGTAACTATCCCAAAATTGCAATTGCGCTCGGTACAGTTACTGTTTTGTATTATTTAATATTCTTGAACGATACATACAGTTTGATTCATACAGCCGCGGAATATATTTCTTTCATCGCGTTGCTTGCTTCGTTGTTTGTAGCATCCGGAGGAATATTAATTAAAGTTGACCGCAAAGCTACACCTTTACTCAACATTCTTATTCTTGTTATCGGCAGCGTGATTGCAAATGTAATAGGCACTACCGGTGCATCTATGCTGTTGATTCGTCCTTTTATAAGAATCAATAAAGATCGAATTAAACCTTATCATGTAATATTTTTCATTTTCTCGGTAAGCAATATAGGCGGCGCATTAACACCAATCGGTGATCCGCCGTTATTCCTTGGCTTTTTGCGCGGTATAGAATTTTTCTGGTTTTTAACTCATAGCTGGTACATTTGGATTCCAACTATTATGATTTTAATGGCTGTGTTTTATGTTATTGATATTCGAAATAAGGAAGGACAAAATGATTCTGTGGAATATACCGGCAAGATTGAATTTAAGGGCGCTAAAAATTTAGTGTATTTATTAATAATCTTAATTTCTGTATTCATTGATCCTAATGTTATCGGCTGGGTCCCCTCGTTGGCGCCGCTTCCGTTTGGTATTAGAGAAATTATAATGTTTGGTGTTGTTTATTTTTCATACAAAACAGCCGACGAAGAAATTCTTAAAGCAAACGAATTTAATTTCGAACCAATTAAAGAAGTTGCGTATTTGTTTATAGGAATTTTTGCAACAATGATTCCTGCGTTGCAATTAATTTCATACGAAGCCCGCCAATATGGGCAACATCTCGACGCAAGCATTTTTTATTGGGCTACGGGAACACTTTCGGGATTTTTAGATAACGCTCCGACATTTCTGAACTTTTTAAGCGCTGCTCTTGGTAAATATGCGTTGGATGTAAATGTCAAAAGTGCGGTTGCAGATTTCGCAAATCAATACCCGCATTATGTACAGGCTATTTCGATTGCTGCTGTATTTTTCGGTGCGATGACATATATCGGCAACGGTCCCAATTTTATGGTTAAATCAATTTGCGAACGTGCGGGAATAAAAATGCCGAGCTTTTTCGGTTATTTAATAAAATATTCAATCCCGATTTTGCTTCCAATCTTTGCAATTATTTGGTACATCTTTATTTACGGAAGAGGTTGAAATGAGAACATTTGATGAAGTAATTAAGAATAAAATTGACGGTTTGTATTACGGCAACAGAGTTTTGCTTCCGTTTATTTGCGATGTATTAAAATGTATGATTGAAAATGATATCATTACCGATTTCAGTTTATCAAACAAAGGCGCACATTACACTAAACATGAAAATTTTACCGAAATTTATTTCCACGATTACAACAATCTTGATGAAGTTGTGAGCAAGTTCGAAACTGTCAAACTTGTAGTTGTGGAAAACGGGAAAGACATTTTTGATCTCGGCAATCATAAAAAGGTAGTTCTCCATTTGCAGAAGAATCATAAATTAACAATTGAAGAAACCAACGAAGACATTTTGTTCATAGAGTAATTATGCCATTAAGCAATAACGAATATTTTCAATTGATGCCGTTCATTATTCTCGGCGTTGGAATAGTTATTTCAGTTTTAATAGAGATATTTACCAGGAAAGGCGAATCGTTCCTTCCCTGGTTCTCGTTATTACTTTTTCTTATAGCTTCTGCAGATTCATTGTATTCTATTGCCCAAAGTTCAATTATATTCGGCGGAATGATGGAAGCGGGCGGTAAGCCTGCGATCTTCCATTTTATTTTTAATATTGGTGCAATGTTGATTATAATGAGTTCGATGGGCTATTTGAAAAAGTACGGCGCTAATTACGGCGAGTATTATATACTAATTCAATCATCCGTACTTGGTATGATGGTAATGGCGAGCGCGAAAGATTTGCTTGTTGTCTTTATGGGATTGGAATTGATGTCGATATGTTTTTATGCTCTTGCCGGCTTGAATCGTAAAAAACTTTCCGCCAATGAAGCTTCGATGAAATATTTTTTGCTCGGTTCTTTTGCTACAGGTTTTATAGTTTATGGAATCGCTTTAATTTACGGAACGAGCGGTTCAACAAATATTCAGAATATTGTTGAAAATTTTGGAACATATTCTTCCAACATAGTTTTTGTAACCGGGTTTGTAATTTTACTAATTGGGTTTAGTTTTAAAATTGCGGCTGTTCCTTTCCACATGTGGGTACCGGATGTTTATCAAGGTTCTGCTACAACCGTAACCGGGTTAATGTCCACAACCGGTAAAGCGGCTGCGTTTAGTGTTCTTATAGTTTTAATGACTGCAATATTTGCTAATAATCAAACGAATATTTTCGCCCCGTTGTTCTCTGTACTTGCTGTTGCATCCATGTTGTTTGGAAGCATTGTTGCAATTGCACAGAAAAATTTAAAAAGAATGCTTGCGTATTCATCAATTTCGCATGCGGGATATATGGCTATAGGATTGGCTGCCGGAAATGCTTATAGTATTGCGGGAATTATTTTTTACTTAGCCGTTTATGCTTTTATGAATATCGGCGCGTTTGGAATTATTTCCATAATTGAAGACAATAATGATTCAAGAACTTCGCTCGATTCATACGCTGGATTGAATTCCAAGAACCCAATTCTTGCCGGGTTTATGGCTTTGTTCATGTTTGCGCTTGCGGGCATTCCGCCTTTAGCCGGTTTCTTTGGTAAGTATTATGTCTTTGTTGGCGCAATTCAAGCTGATTTAACTTGGCTTGCAATTATTGGCGTACTTTCGAGTGTTATCAGTGTTTATTTTTATATCCGTCTTGTCGTGTATATGTATTTTAAAGATTCGGTAGAGAAATTTATTATAGAAGTTTCACCGTATTCGCTTGCGGCAGTTATAATTTCCGGTTTGTTTGTTCTCTTATTTGGTTTGGTACCGGACTTATTGTTAAATATAATAACATCGGTACTTAAGATGTGATTTTTCATTTAGAATATTCTTTGTTATTTTGCTTCAGAATTAACTCATCGTTGATAAAATGATACCACTTTATTCAGCACAACAAGTTCGCAATGCTGATTCTTACGCAATTAACACTCTTGGGATTCCAAGCATTGTGTTGATGGAAAACGCCTCACGCAGCATTTATGAACAAACAATAACGCAATATGCAGAGTTAATCGAGAATAAAAATGTTGGAATAGTTTGCGGAAAAGGGAATAACGGCGGCGATGGTTTTGCTGTAGCTCGGCATTTCCTAAATGATAATTTTAATGTCAGGATTGTTTCCCTAGGCGGCGAAGAAGAATTAAAGGGTGATGCGCTGATTAATTTTAGAATCGCTAAAAATCTTACAGCAGAATATCCGGAATCAAAACTTCTTATTTATGAAAGCAATAGGGATTTATCTATACTGGAAGATTGTTCGATTATTATTGACGCAATGCTCGGCACCGGAAGCCGCGGTGAACTTGGTGAACCATACAAAAGTATAGTAGAAAAATTAAATCTGTTGAACGCTTATAGAATTGCGGTTGATCTTCCAACCGGTTTGGATTTAGAAAATTCTTCGGGTGAAATAATTTTTAATGCCGATTCCACTATAACTCTTTCTGAATATAAAACCGGGCTGTTTTACGGAAAAGGATATTTACATTCGGGAAATATTATTAAAGGAAGTATCGGAATTGGCGATGAATATTATCAAAAGCAAATTATTGCAGATTATTTGATTGAACCGGAAGATGCTTTTTTCGGATTGCCAACGAAAGAATTAGACTTACACAAATACTCGGCAGGTAAAGTATTAGTTATCGCAGGTTCTGGTAATATGCCGGGAGCTTCTATTTTCACAACAAATACTGTTTTAAAATCCGGCGCCGGTTCATGTTACCTTGCATTTCCAAATTCAGTTAAATCTGTCGTTCAAACAAAATTAGATTCGGCAATTGTTTATTCATACAATGATGGGAATAGAGAATTTCTTTCATACGAAAATATTAAAGAATTGGAACCAAAAATTGAATGGGCTGATGTAATTGCAATCGGTCCCGGACTTGGACGTGCAGAATCAACTCTTGAAGCTGTCCGCGAAATAATTCATACATACAAAAACAAAAAATTTGTAATTGATGCCGATGCGATTTTCGCGCTTGGCAGCGGAGAGTATAAAAAAATAAATCTAAAAGGAAAAATTCTAACTCCCCATCATAAAGAATTTGCTGACATGATTGGATCTGAATTAAGCGAAGTAGAAAATAATTTAATGAGTTTAGGAAAATCTTTTGCCTCTGGTAATTCGTGTCATCTTGTTTTAAAAGGAGCTCCAACAATCATTTTTAATCCAGAAGGAGAAGCATTTATTAATTCGAACGGCAACCCTGGGATGGCAAAATTCGGTACGGGTGATGTTTTAACAGGAATCATAGCATCGTTCATTTCTCAATCAAGCGAAATTGAAGATGTTCTGATTTCTGCAGTTTATATTCACAGTCTTGCGGCTGATCTACTTGTTGAAGATAGAACCGAATTTGGTTTTACAGCCACAGAAATTATTGAAAAAATTCCATATGCAATTAAATTTATTGTTAACTCGTTTATACATAATTCTTAATTTGAAAAAAGTTTATTTAATTTATATACCTTTAGCAGTCTATTGGATAATCCTATTTGTATTTACTACAATTCCGGTTGATACACTGCCAAAATTATTTGATGTCCAAGATAAACTTGAGCACTTTGCAGCTTATTTTGCTTTAAGTATATTACTATTTCTCGCCTTTCATTTTCAGGAAAAAATCCCGTTTTTGAAGAGGAATGTAGTTTTAATAACATTTTCCTGTATTATGATTTACGGTGCAGTTGATGAGCTTCACCAAATGCTTATTCCAGGTCGTATGGCGGATATTTTTGATTGGATAGCAGATGCACTTGGTGGCGGTTTGGGTATTTTTTCTACGTTTTTATTTGTTAAATCGGTTAAACCACAAATAGGATGATTTTCTGCATCGTTGTGAAGGAACAATTATATAATAATCATGTAAAATTTTGAGTATTAATTGACAATTCGCAAATCATTTTATAAGTTTTGCACGGAATTTTGAGATTACTGGAGGAATAAAGTGGCTTTAAAAAAGAACCCCAAAGCTGATTTAAAAAGGCATTATCAACGAGTATTTGAAACTAGCTTAGTAATTGCGTTATTAGTTATTATTATTGCTTTCAAGTACTACCCTACGTTGGATCAGGAAGAAGTTAAGATGGAAGCAACACAGGAATTGGTTAATATAGAAGATGTTGTTAATACAAAACAAGAAAGTGCACCGCCTCCACCGCCTAAACCACCTATACCGATAGAAGCACCATCAGATGATGTGTTGGAAGATATAGCTATTGGTGAAACGGATCTTGATGTTGATGAAGTAATTTCGGCTCCACCTCCACCACCTAAACAGGAAACAAAAAAAGATGAAGAGGAAGAAGCTGTATTCTTTGTTGCAGTTGAAGATCAGCCGGAACCGATTGGTGGAATAGAAGCAATTCAATCAAAAATTGTTTATCCTGAAATTGCCAAAAGAGCAGGTGTTCAAGGTAGAGTATTTATAAAAGCGTTTGTTGACGAGACAGGAGCTGTAAGAAAAGCAGAGGTTATAAAAGGTATTGGCGCCGGTTGCGATGAAGCTGCTGTTGCTGCGGTTATGCAAACTCAATTCAAACCTGGTAGGCAAAGAGGTAAAGCCGTAAAAGTACAGGTTTCAATTCCAATTGTTTTCAAACTTCAATAGTTATTATAAAAAGCGCTCTTTTTAGAGCGCTTTTTATTTTCCATCCTAAAAGAACCCATGTAAAAATTAGGTGTTAATGTTTACTTTATGTTCATGGAATAAACTAATATCTTAGCGCGTTGATTTCTTAGTTTTTGCCAAAATTCGAAACTGCAAATAGTTTTTAAGAGAGTTAAATAAATTGAATATTGTTGAAATTAATGACTTATCCTTTCAATACGGAAGTGATAGTAATTTCAAACTTTCCATAAAGAATTGGAGTGCAACCAAAGGCTCGTTTGTTTCAATTATTGGTCCTAATGGTTGCGGAAAATCTACACTTCTGAAACTTTTGGCCGGTATTCATATTCCCATTTCAGGCTCTATCGTTATAAATGGTAAAAGAATTGAAGAAATAAAAAGAAAAAATTATTCTAAATATATTTCTTATGTACCGCAATCTGTTGTTTCTGTATTTCCATTTACCGTACACGAAATTGTAATGATGGGAAGAACGCCATACTTGAATTTAATGGGATTTGAAAAAAAAGAGGACAACATTATTGTTGATGAAGCTTTGGAATTGTTGGAATTAACCGGAATGCGAAATAAAGGTATTAATGAAATTTCAGGCGGGGAATTACAGAGAGTTTTTATAGCCCGGGCATTAGCGCAAAAAGCAGATATAATTCTTCTGGATGAACCTAATTCACATCTTGATCTCCAGCATCAAATTATAATATTTGAGTTGTTGGCTAAATTAGCAGAACAAAATAATCTTACAGTCCTTTCAGTATCGCATGATTTGAATATGGTAGGAATTTATTCTCATGAGGTTGTATTTATGAATAGTGGGACTTTTCAAATCATTGGGGATAAAAAACAAATTTTTACAAAAGAAAATATTCGAAAAGTTTTTAATGTAAATGCGGAAGTATTTTCTTCTCAAAATAATTATTCGGCTAATGTATTAATTGAACCGCAAAAGTGAATTATAAATTGAAAATTCATTATAGAAATACTGGCTTTGTTATTTCAATATGTATTCTTGCATTGTTAGCATACGTAATTTTATCATATTCAAAGTATGATCTAAATGGTTTATCTTTACTCAATTACAAGTTTGATTATATCGGCAATGTTTTAAATATCATGATATCCGGTTTAATAATATTGGGATGTATTGGTTTAGGTTTTTCTAAAAATGCAATTGATAAAAAAAGATTAATATTTATAAAAACTTTGCTGATAGTTACCATCATAATCAATAGTTCAGCATATATAATAACTAAGTTTGATTTGCTTTATGGCGGTGGTTATATATTCAATATTGCATTTAAAAAAGCGGTTACGGGATTTTTATTTATAATCTCTATTCTATTATCTTTATATGTTCTTATTTATGTGTGGGGTCTTATTTTTGGAATAGAAAAGTTGTTCGAATTACGAACGCTTGTAAGAACATTGATGGCATCTATGATATTGTTTTTATTTTCTTTGTTTTATGTCTGGAATGTTAATTCATTTTCCGAAGAAAAAATTATTAACAAGACATTTAAATACGGTCTGATACCCGGTGCGGCAGTCTATAGTAAAGGTAAACCAAGTCCTATTTTTAGCGCAAGAATAAGAAAATCATTTGAGTTAACTAAGATTAATAAAATTGAAAAACTTGTATTAACAGGTGGAAAAGCTCCCGGCGAAATTACAGAAGCAGAAGCTGCTATGAAATATTTGATAAACCTCGGGGTCAAACCGAATAGATTAATTGTTGAGAATGAAACATCTACAACGGTTGAACAGATTAAATTTGTAAAAAATGAATTATTCAGCAAAGAAGGTCCAAGTGAAATATTAATAATTTCCGATGGATTTCATTTATCTCGATCAATTCAAATCTGTAAATTTTTTGGTGTACAAGCAGCAGGTGTCTCATCCGATTATAAATTATCTTTTGAGAAAACATTATTTTATAGAACAAGAGAAAGTGTAGCTTTACTTTTGTTTTGGTTTTTTGCTATATAGCATTACTTCAATATCTAAAATTTGGAGAAGCGATGGAAAATTTTGAATTGATGGAAAAATATGGTCACGAACAAATTGTTTATTGTTCTAATCCGGAATCTGGACTTAAAGCACTTATTGCTATTCACGATACAACTTTGGGCCCTGCATTAGGCGGAACGAGAATGATGAATTATCCTTCAATAGAGCTTGCGTTAAACGACGTGTTAAGACTTTCAAGAGGTATGACATACAAAGCCGCTGTTGCCGGTTTGAATTTGGGCGGGGGTAAAGCAGTAATTATAGGCGACTCAACAACACAAAAGAACGAACTGCTTTTTAGAACATTCGGAAAATTTGTTGAAGGTTTAGGTGGGAGATACATCGCTGCGGAGGATGTGGGGACTGATGTTTTTGACATGGAATATGTAAGAATGGAAACAAGTTATGTAACAGGCATATCCAAGGCTTTAGGCGGTTCAGGGGATCCATCTCCGGTAAGCGCATACGGAGTGTTTGTAGGCATGAAAGCATGTGCCAACGAAAAATGGGGAAATGATTCTCTGCGAGGAAGAAAAATCGCTGTTCAAGGAGCCGGGCATGTTGCAAGATATCTGTGCGAACATCTTTATACCGAAGGCGCTGAAATTTACATAACCGATATCCTTGATAATAAGATTAAAAGAGTTCTCGAAACAATCAAAGCGCACGTAGTTAAACCCGATCAAATTTACGACTTGGATGTTGATATATTCTCTCCGAACGCGCTTGGATCCATTATAAATGATAATACTATTCCCAGGATTAAAGCAGAAATTATTGCAGGCGCGGCAAATAACCAGCTTGAAGATGAAGATAAGCATGGTAAAATGCTTCTAGAAAAAGGTGTGTTATATGCTCCGGATTATGTTATTAACTCAGGCGGATTAATAAATGTTGCCAATGAACTGGAAGGATATCGACAAGATAGAGCGATGAAGCAGGCAGAAGGAATTTACGATATTGTAAAACGAGTATTCTCTCTTTCTAAAAAACAAAATATTCCGACTCATGAAGCTTCCAATAATCTGGCGGAAGAAAGATTGCAAAAAATCGGGAGTATTAAGAAAATTTATACGCCTTAATTTTCGTAAAATGTTACTGGAATAAACAAAAAATGTTTTAACTTTGTACCGTCAATTTAAAACTTTAGTTAAAGTTATTTATAAATGTAAGTATGTTCTAATACAGTTAGTTGGTGGTTGAATTTATCTATGAATAAATCAAATAGAAGAATCCTTAGAGAAAAGACATTACAAGCGCTCTATGCTTATGAACTAAACGGAGAAGGATTAACAACTCTTACCGAAGGTATATTAACCGATTTAACCTCGCAAGCAGATATTAATTTCGCAAAACAATTAATCAACAAAGTTGTAGCAAATACTAAATTAATCGACAAAGAAATCCAAGAGCGGGTTGATAATTGGGAAATGGATAGAATAGCTTTGATCGATAGGTTGCTTCTTCGAATAGGAATTACGGAATTATTGTTTTTTACGGATATACCGCCTAAAGTTACTATTAATGAAGTTATTGAAATTGCAAAGGACTATTCTACTTCTAACAGCAACAAGTTTATTAATGGAATTTTGGACGCAATTTTGTCGGATCTCAAAAAATCCGGTACATTGAATAAAGCCGGCCGAGGACTTATTGAAGAATCGCTTCCAAAGAAACCCCAGCACGAGTAAAGACAGATTCAGAATATTTATCTGGACGCTATTCGATTTTGCCAACACATCTTATTCAATAGTTGTTGTCACCTTTTTATATGCAGTTTATTTTAAACAAACAATCGCGGAAGGAAAACCGATTGGTGATTTTTATTGGAGCATTGGTACAAGTATTTCAATGCTGATTACTGCAATTATCTCACCGGTACTCGGTGCAATTGCAGATTATTCTGCCGGGAAGAAAAGATTCCTTTTATTCTTTACACTTTTATGTATTATCTCAACGGGCTTACTTTATTTTGTAAATGAAGGAAATATCTTTTTAGGAATATTTCTTTTTGTGTTTGCCAATATTGGCTTTGAAGCAGGCTTGGTTTTTTATGATGCGTTTTTACCTGAAATTACAACACCAAAAAATTATGGAAGAGTTAGCGGTTATGGCTTTGCAATGGGTTATCTTGGTTCTTTAACTACCCTGGCTGTAGTGTTCCCTTTGATTCAAAATCAAATGATTAAACAAACCTTCCCGCTTGCGGCACTAGTATTTCTAATTTTTGCTATACCACTTTTCATTTTTATTAAAGATAAAAGAATTGAAAGGGAAGCGGATACCGGCGTAATAAGAATAGGAATTAAGCGGGTTACAAGTACTTTAAGTCATCTTCGTAATTATAAAAACCTTACTCTATTTCTTCTTGCATATTTCTGCTTTATAGAAGGTGTTAATACGGTAATTTATTTTTCAGGGAACTATGCAAGTACAACTCTCAATTTTACTTTCCAAGAATTAGTAATATTTTTTATTATTGTTCAAACCACTGCAATCATAGGGTCGTTAGTTTTCGGAGTATTAGCCGACACTTTCGGACAAAAAAAATCACTAGTCGCTTCACTAATTGTTTGGATATTAACAATTATATTTGCGTTTTTTTCAAGCGATAGAACATCAAACTCAATTATATTTTTAGCAAATTATTTTAATATTACAGTAGATGAGATGATGGTGTATTCGTTTTATATTGTCGGATTGTTAGCTGGAAGTGTTATGGGCGCCACGCAATCGACAAGCCGCAGTCTAATGTCTAAACTAACACCATTTGACCGTAAGACAGAATTTTTCGGATTCTATTCCTTCTTCGGAAAAAGCAGTGCTATTCTCGGTCCATTAGTATTTGGATTTGTAAGTTATTTTACCGGACAACAAAGAATAGCTATTCTTACAATCGGGATATTTTTTGTCGTAGGATTAGCGGTGCTGGGTTTTGTTAAAGATGAGAAGCAAGCGGAAGCATAGATTTATTTTGTTTTTTTGTATGCTGATTTAAAGAGTAAAAATAATCCGATTAAAGAAATGCACACCCACAATAAACCCCAAAATACTTCCGGTATCCCGGTTAAACTCGCAATAATAGTTGCGTCGGAATTTGCCGCATTTTGATCAAGAATATCTTCTTTAATATCAAAAATAACATACAAACAACTAACTAAACCAAGAACCGCAAGAACATATTTAGTAAAGATTTCCGGAGCATATTTCAAGGATATCAACAAACCGCAGGAAAATGTTATTGCTAAAATCTGTATAGCGGCTGTAGTGATTAAATTCACTGCAAATAAAACAACAATAACAGTGATAGAGATAATTGATAGGTTGATATACTTTTTAGAATATGCGGAATAAAACATGAAAGAACCGAATAAAAAACTTCCAAGATAACCTGCCAAAGCTATAATAAAAGTATTACCGTTTTCTAATTCGCACCTTCCGCCTAAGTCTAATCCAATATCCATTTTAATGATAGTTCCGCCTGTTAATATAGCGGCAATAGCATGGCTAACTTCGTGAAGAAAGACAACGAAAATTTTTATTGGAAAAATTATTATTGTGTTCCAAAGTAATAAGCTTATTATTACAATTGATACAAGAATCAACATCTCTATTTTTTTTCGCTTATTTTTTTCCACAGCAATAATTAATATTAAATGATATTTTGATATCAAAAAATAATGAAAATATTCTTGACGATGAGAGAATCAGTTGATAATTTTGTACATATGCGGGTGTAACTCAGTTGGTAGAGTAACAGCTTCCCAAGCTGAAAGTCGCGGGTTCGAATCCCGTCACCCGCTCAAACTGAATTTGTGAATTAAGAGTTTTAGGATTTTAGCTGATATTATTTCAAGTCGCGGGTTCCACCAAAGACATTTCTTCGGAAGAATCTCGACCTTGCTTATTTCAAAATAAAGAAGGCTATTCGATAATAAATTATTAGTAAAAATTTTTTAGAATTTATTGAAACTTGTTTATAAAAGTTCTATACTTGGTGCGCAAATTTTCAATTTTATTGTTAGGGGGCTTAGCTCAGTTGGTTCAGAGCATCTGCCTTACAAGCAGAGGGTCGTAGGTTCGAATCCTTCAGCCCCCACAAATTAGCCGTTAAGACGGCTTTTTTTTTATAATTCATTTTCGATTCGCAGTTGTTATGCGGATTAGCAGAAACGTTTGCCGGTCAATAATAAGTTAAAATAGTTTGCTTTTATAAAGCACTTAAGAATCTTTTTAGCATATATTTTAATTTGTTTTAACTAATACTGGATTAATATTGACCGGATATTCAGGTAAATTTCAAATGCAAAATTCCAGTAATCCTCATACGAGTTCTTACTCCGATGGCCTACTGCCGATTCTTCATCTATCAGAGGCAGCCAAGTCTATTATCTTTGAAATTTTTGATTGTGCAATTATTGTTACTGATTTACATTATAATATTCATTCGTTAAATAAAACTGCACAAAAGTTACTTAAAATAGATGACAACTTTGATTCAAATAGAAATTTTGAAGATTATCTTTCACTTAATGAAACAAAAGTTCTTCCTACCGTAATTCTCAAAGCATTAGAAGTTAATGGTTCTTGGGAAGATCAATTGGATTTATTTATCGCTGGAAAAAAGAAAACGTCAATTTCTATTATAGCTTTTAGAATTAATATAGTAGAACAAAAATTTATTTTATTCGCTGCAGACAATTCAAAATCAGTATTACCTAAAAACAATATATTTTATACTATACAAACAATCTCATCACTTGTAAACACATTCCCGTTAGGATTACTTATATATAATGTTGGTTCAAAAAAAATAAAATTGCTCGACAGTTATTTGTATAATAAGCTGGGTTATAAAGATATTGTTAATGATGATCACAATAATTTCTTTATCCGAATTTCAGATAAGAATGACTATACGGATTTGCAAGCTAAGATATCGCAACTGATAAAAGGAAGCAATAACGGGACTACGGATTGTGGAATAAAATTTAAACATTCAGATAAAAGTATAAATGAATATGATATACATCTGTCGATATTAAAATGGAATGCCAAAGGGGATGCTTCTCACATAATAGGGTTCATTGAGAATAGTAATAAATTATCATCGGATGATGATAAAATTATTAATCAAGTCAAGAAGGAGAGTGAAGAATCTTTTAAAGCATTAATTGATTCTTTACCGGATGCAACGTATTTGCTAAAAGGCAGAAAATTATTGCTTGTAAACAAAGCATGGCTTGATATGTTCGGATATACCGAAGAGGAAGTTTACGATGATAAATTTGACGTGATGCAAATTGTTGCCCCGGCAAGTCGTCCAAAAATATTCGAAAAGTATGAACATATCACAAAGAAAAGTACATCTAGAACAAACTATGAGATGAAGGGATTAACAAAATCCGGTGATATTATTGATATTGATGTTTATGTAAACTGGGCAAAATGGAAAGGTGAATATGTTTTTCAGGGTGTATATAAAAATATTACCGAAAAAAATTACGTTGAAAGAACTTCACAACTACAAAGTGATCTTCTAGAGTGCTCTGCAAAAATAACGCATCAGTTTTTGAAGTGTCAGAGTATTGATTCGGCTGTTAGTTCGGCATCAGAAATAATTGGAAATAATTTAGGCATAAGTCGAGTATACATTTATGAGAACTTTAAAAAGGATATTACAAATGAACATCTAGTAAAAATAAAATATGAATGGACAAACGGTAAAGTATTCAAGAAAACGTCCAGCCCGATATATCGTGAACTTAGCTACAAGAAGCTTCCCGGATGGTATAGTCAATTAAGTTCCGATGCCGTAATAAATAGTGCGGTTAAAGATTTACCTTATTTGATAAAAGATTTTTTTGAACCTGAAAAAACATTATCGTTATTGATAGCTCCAATTATTATAAACGATCAGTTCTGGGGATTTATAGGTTTTGATGAATGTAAATATGAAAGAGAATGGAACGATGCGGAAATTGCATTATTAAGAACAACCGGCAATTCGTTTGGAAACGCTTTAGTACGTATTGTGACTGAACATGCACTTATGGAAAGCGAAGAACGGTATCGATTTTTATTTGACAAATCAGCCGATTTAATAATTATCATAGATACAAAAAACATTATTGTTAATATTAATAAAACTGTTGAAACTGAAATTGGATGGAAGCGAGACGATCTTATTGGCAGAAATATTTTAACTTCGGGTATTCTTACAAGCGATTCCAAAAATGTCTTAATACAAAACATCTCAGAAAATAGGACCGGATCAATTCTTGAGATAGAACTAGTAAAAGTTGACGGTCCAATAATTCCATTTGAATTGAATACGATCCCAATATTGAAAAATAATAATTTAATTAATTTTCAATTGGTTTTAAGAAATATAAAAGATAGAAAAGAAAGTGAACGCGATCTAAAAGAAAGCGAACAAAAATATCGGAATATTTTTGAGAATGTGCAGGATATCTTCTTCCAAACTGATTTGCATGGCGACATAACAACAATAAGTCCTTCAATTGAAAGATATTCCGGTTATAAACCTGAAGAACTAATCGGTAAAAAAGTAATATCGTTTTACGCAACTCCTAGGGATAGATTCAAATTACTGAAAGAGATGCAGGAAAAAAATGAAGTAACGGATTTTATTATAAGGTTGAGACATAAAGAAGGTAAAACGGTTTTTGTATCTGTCAATTCCCACATATTAAAAAACAAATACGGCGAAATTGTTGGAATGGAAGGATCATTGCGGGATGTTACGGAACGAGAATTGGCTTACGAAGAAATTAGAAAACTTTCGCGCGCTGTTGAGCAAAGTGCAAGTACCGTAACAATTACCGACACACAGGGCAGGATTGTTTATGTCAATACAAAATTTACAGAATCAACAGGCTTTTTAGCTTCGGAAGTAATAGGAAAAAATCCCAGCATTCTTAAATCCGGCGAAATGAGCAATGACCAGTATAAACTTTTATGGGATACTATTACTATTGGAAAAGAATGGAAGGGTGAATTTCATAATAAGAAAAAAAACGGCGATTTCTTTTGGGAGGCAGCTTCAATCTCGCCAATCAAAAATGAAAACGGTGAAATCACACATTATCTGGCGGTTAAAGAAGATATTACTGAAAAGAAAAATCAAGAGAAAAAACTTTTAAAGTTCCAAAAATTATTAAAGGGTGTTTCCGAATCTGTTCAAAAACTTATTAGTGAAAAAGATTTTCAACTTGCTATTCAAAACACACTCAAAGCTCTTGGTAAAGGATCGGGAGCCGATCGCGTTTATATTTTTGAAAACTATAAACCAATTAATCGAAATGATTCGTTTATGAATCTTAAGTATGTTTGGCATAATGAAAAAAATGTGATTGCTCTTGATAACGAATTCATGAATAATTTTAGTATGGGTAACAGTCAGTTTGCGCTTCAACAAAGCATTAGCGGCAATAAATCTTTTAATGCTGTTGCAAACAAACTTTCAGAATCCGACCAAACAATTCTTCAGCATTATGGTACGCTTTCATTATTAATTGTACCAATATATGTCGATAAACAATTTTGGGGATTTATTGGATTTGATAATTGTCACGGTGAAGAACCATGGAGTGAAAGTGAAGAATCGATTTTAGTTGCCGCCGCCGCAACAATTGGAAGAGCAATTGAACGTGAAAAAACAAATAATGAATTAATTCGTGCAAAAGAAGAAGCGGAAAAAGCGGAGCGATTGAAATCTGAATTTCTTGCGCAAATATCTCATGAAATCAGATCGCCCTTGAATGTGCTTCTTAATTATTCTCAATTATTGCGAGAAATGGTTGGCGATAAAATTGATCCGGAGATATTCCATGGATTTGATGGGATGGAAAATGCAGGTAACCGAATCATTCGTACAATTGACCTTTTGTTAAACATTTCAGAACTCCAGACGGGCTCATATTCTTTTAGATCTAAATCGCTTGATGTTTATTCAGATATAATATTCCCGCTTTTTCAGGAATATAAAAAGATGGCTCGTGGAAAGAATATTATTTTCAATATTATTAGGCATACGGATAATACAAAAATTACAGGCGATGAATACAGCGTTATGCAAATATTTGCTAATCTTATCGATAATGCAATTAAATATACGAACGAAGGGAAGATTGAAATATTTATCGACCGTAATTTTAACAACAAATTATTTATTAAAATTTCCGATAGCGGGATAGGAATTTCCGAACATTATCTACCTCAAATGTATTCTCCGTTTTCACAGGAAGAACAAGGATATACAAGAAGTTATGAAGGCAATGGTCTCGGTTTAGCTCTTGTAAAAAAATATTGCGAATTGAATAATGCCGATATTTTTGTAGATAGTGTAAAAGGCAAGGGCACGACATTTACCGTTATTTTTAATTTATAATTCTTCGGATTTGTAGAAATAAATTCCATCCTAAAAAATATCTTAACAATAGTTGCACTTAAAAAATTTCAAAAAAAAATGTATTTTGATAAAGAATATAACGGCTCACAATGAAATACATTTTAATCATACTTTTATTATGCTCATCAATTGAGGCACAAAACGGGATAATTAAAACATATTATGCCGATGGAACACCGCGATCTGAAATTTCCTATGTTAATAATGTACTCGATGGCACTGCATTACAATTTTATCCTAATGGAAATCTTCACATCGAAAAACATTTTAGCAATGGAATACTTTCAGGGATTGTTAAGGAATATTATGAATCCGGTTTATTGAAATATGAATACAGTGTTAAAAATGGTATAAAGGAAGGTAATCAAAAATTGTACTATGAAAATGGTGCTCTGAAAGAAATTTCCGTTTTTACTGACGGAACAAGAAAGCAAACTAATTATTTTGAGCTCGATCCTAATTACAATGCACTGCCCGAAGCTTACCTAGCGGGAAACCGCCAACAGGAATTGTTGAATAAAAAGCGGCAGGAATTAATTTGTGATGTTGATATCTGCCCGGTGCCGATTGGTGGGTTAATAACAATAAAAGAAAATCTAATTTACCCTGAACATGCTTTACTTTATGGATTAGAAGGCAAAGTAACCTTAGTTGCAAAGATTGATACAAAAGGAGATGTAATAAATACTGATGTAATAATTCGTCTCGGATTAGGGTGTGATGAAGCAGCACAAGAGGCGGTAAAAAAAACAAAATTTATCCCTGGCCAAAAAGACGGCAGAATTGTTGAAGCAAATGTTACTATCAATGTTGAATTCAGAATTGTTGACCAATCTTTGATAAAATATAGTAAAGATGAACTCACTTCAAAATTGCTAAATGAAAATAATTTGAACAAAGTTGTTGGCATATCTGAATCAATACAGCAGGCAAATATTTCTATAAATGGAAATAATCCGGAAAAAAGTAGTGTCGATAATTATTATAAAAATCTTATAAGACAAATACCTGAAATTAGATGCGAAGATGCTGATGTATGCCCTTACCCTGAAGCCGGTATCAAAAGTATTGAGAAATATGTTGCAGTTCCTTTTATGGCAAAAAGATTGAAGTTAAAAGGTGAAATTGAAATTGAAGCGATAATTGATAAATATGGTATTGTTAAAGAAACAAAAGTGATTAAAGGAATCGGCTACGGATGCGATGAAGCTGTTGGGTCTGCTTTGATGAGAACTACTTTTACACCGGCTAAGAAAAATGGTAAAGAAATAGATTCCAAAGTGATTGTTATTTTCCCATTCAATTACTTATTATAGATTCATATTTTTCATAATATTTAGTATTTCTACTTCTAGATTTTTGCCTCTGTTTCTTCCGTACCAAAGATGAAGTTCTTGTAGAAATTGTTCTTTCGGTTTGCCTTCTGCTTTGGCTTTATTTACTAATTGCCGGGCTTCATAAGGACGCGGGCCCCACGTAAACAATTCATTACCGATATAATCGAATGCTACCAACTTGGGAATAGCTCTATTGCCATCTGTTAAGTACAAATCCATTATATCAAGATTTTTGTCACGTAACAAAATTCTTAATTCTATATTTGGATTTAAGTCAGCCATTTTTACCAGGTAGGGAATAGTTTGTGCAGAATCTCCGCACCAATCCTCGCTTAATACCATCCATAGTTGTTGAGTTTCAATCTTTTGTAATTCTCTACTTAATTCCTCATTAACGATATAAGTTTTGTTAATTCTTGAACTTCGCTGGTAATTCAATTTTCTCTTTTCGTGTTTATCCAATTGTTCTGAATCTAAAGTTGATATGTCTGTCGAATCGATCTTTTCTTTTAATAAATCAAGGTACAGATTATATGATAAACCATTGTGTGGTCTTTTATCTAAAAAAAATTGCTTTGCCATTTTTTCCCAATATTTTGTTTATAAGATGCTCTGATAATTAAGACGATTCGTGTATAGAATACTATATAGCATGTTTTTTATAATGAACAAAAATTATAAACGCATTGCGAAAACATCATTTTTATTCCAATTTCTGTGGCATACAAGTTGTTCTTTAATTATTGTATCAAAAATTGAGGTGTATCATGAAACGAATAATATTAATAGCGATATTTATTTTAAGCATAGGCGCAATAGAAATGAAAGCCAAACCGCCATCTGTTAATGCATCATTCGGATTTTTTTATTCATCACTTCGTTCTTATGGAGAATGGATTGAAGTTGATATTGATGTTTATGCATGGAAACCAAATCACATAGCTAGAGATTGGCGACCATACGCTGACGGAAGATGGTCGTGGACAAGTCATGGCTGGTATTGGGATTCCTACGAGCCGTTTGGATGGGCAACTTATCATTACGGCAGATGGTATTTAGATGATTATTACGGATGGATTTGGATACCGGATTATGAATGGGGACCTGCCTGGGTAGAATGGAGATACGATGATGATTATATAGGATGGGCACCGTTACCGCCTTATGCTCAATTCAGAATTAATATTGGAATACATTTTTCGATTTCGTGGCGGTCTCATTATACATACTGGAATTTTGTACCATACCGCAGATTTTGTGATCATAGAATGAATTTCTACATAATTGATAACCTTAGAAGTTATGCAATCTTTGAACGCACAAAGTACAGAACCAATTATTTTATGGATAGAAATAGAATTGTAAACGGCGGAATTGACCGCGCATTTGTTGAAAGAAAAGCCGGATATAGAATTGCGCAACGGGATATTAATGAAGTCAACGATTATAATTCATATGAAAAATCCAGAAGTTCAAGGGGAGAAAAAATTATATCTTACAGACCTTCGGAAAGAGACATGAATAGCGGAAAAAATATTGAAAGATATGATTTCAAAAAAGGTGAAAGAAGAACTTCTATTGAAAGAGATAAAATTGTCACCAGTAGGGAAGGAAATGTTTCAACTAGAAGAGATAGTAATCGTCGGACATCAGAAACAAGGAACAATGATACTCGTGAAAATAACCGCGATAGAGAAATAACAAGACCTGAACAAATTGGAAAAGATAACACGGTTACAAATGAGAATCGAAACAGTCGAACAGAAATTAAAAGAGAATCTCGAAATAATAATTCAAATGACAATACTTATATTAGAAAAGAAAGCGAATCTAAAAGTAAGGAAGAAAATATTAGTCGTGAGAGAACTAGAGAAAATAACAGTCCGCGAATACAGGAAAAAAGAACTGAAAGAAGTAGTAAATCGGAAAGTAGAAATGTTGAAAGAAGACGATAAAACTTTCTATTGGACGACAAAAAAAATCCCGATTAAATCGGGATTTTTTTAAAAATCAAAACAGATTTATCTAGATTTAACTTTTTTCTCTTTAACCAATTTTGCAAGAACCGATGTGCCGTTTTTAGAAATTGTTCTTAAAGCACTGGCCGAAACTTTAACAGTCACAAATTTATTGAGTTCTTTAACCCAAATTCTTTTCTTTTGAAGATTTGGTAAAAATCTTCTCTTGCTCTTATTGTGTGCATGCGAAATACTGTGACCGCTCACCGGACCGATACCTGAAACCTGACATTTACGAGCCATTTAATTCCTCTTTTTTCAAATTTTAGAGCCCAAATCTAATAAAAAATACTAAAAACCAAAAATATTTTGTAAAAATATTTTGTGGGCCTAAATAAAAAAAGCGGCAAAAGCCGCTTTAAATTTAAGGGATATTAGTTATTGACGGCTGCCGAGTTCTTTATCAAGCATATAAAGAGCAGTTTTATTATCGCCTACTAATTTAAATTTATTCACAATTTGATCAACAACAGCAACTTCCTCTACTTGTTCAGTAACAAACCAATGTAAAAATATATTTGTTGCGTGATCTTTTTCCTCAATGGCGAGGTTAACAAGATCGTTAATTCTATTCGTAATATAAATCTCGTGTTTTAAGGATTCTTCAAAAATTTCAAGACATGATTTCCATTCAAATTTTGGTTTTTCGATTGCTTCGAGCGATACTCTTCCGCCGGTTTCGACAACATACTTGTAAATCTTCATTGCATGACCGTATTCTTCGTATGATTGTTTTTGCATCCACACAGCGAACCCGCTCCAGTTCTGTGATTCAAAATATGCAGCCATTGACAAATACAAATAAGAAGAAAATAACTCAGCATTAATCTGCGAGTTTAATGCTTTTTCCATTTTATCCGATACCATAATAACCTCGATTATTTTGTTTATGATTTATTTTAAAATTATCCATTTGCAGCTAATTATTCAAATTGTTACTCTAACAACATTGAAAATAGAATTTTAGTTCGAATAACGAAATATTATACTGAAATAAATTTGATTAAAATATGAAAAGAATTTTTGGCGGATTATTTTCCTTAATTAAATTTGGTTTGAAATTACTTCTACTTTATTCTGCATTTGTTGTATTTCTCCTTTTGTTTTTCCGGTTTGTCCATCCGCCCACAACGGCATTTATTTATTCTAATATTGAATACCCTATTCAAAGTCTTTTCATAAACGAAGACATAAAACATAAGCCCATTTCGTTTGATAAAATGTCCAAGTATTCGGCACTTGCTGTTATAGCTTCTGAAGATCAATTATTCTTCGAACATTTTGGATTTGATTTCGAACAAATTGAAAAGGCAATGAAAGAAAATACAAGAAGAAAAAGAATCCGTGGTGCTAGTACAATTACAATGCAGCTATCAAAGAATTTGTTTCTTTGGTCTGGAAAGAACTTGATACGCAAAGGCCTGGAAGTATATTATACAGTTCTAATTGAAGTCGTTTGGAACAAAAAAAGAATTATTGAAGAATATTTAAATATTGCCGAAATGGGGAAAGGAATTTACGGGATTCAAGCTGCATCTGAAAAATATTTTAAGAAGAATGCAGCAAAAATTAATATGGGTGAAGCCGCAATTGTAGCGGCAATTTTACCAAATCCTAAAAAACGCAATCCAAATAGACCGACAGGGTATTTATTGGGACGTAAGTCAACAATTATGAAGCAGATGAATGCTATCGGTGGAATTGATTTGATAAAACTGAATACAGATTAATATGCTGATAAGTATTTCAATAAAATGAGCGGAAAGGGGGGGATTCGAACCCCCGGTCCGACGAAAGCCGGACAACGGTTTTCGAGACCGCCGCATTCAACCACTCTGCCACCTTTCCGTTAATCTCTTTCATAAATCGTGTGCAAATCTATGAAATTAAATTTTTATTTCATAAATGACGAAGGGAAAATGAATTTTTCGTAATCATATTTATAACCATTTTTTTAGAGTTAAGATTTTTTCGTATTAAGAAAAGACATAAAAAGATTTTTAGTGAAAAGGTTAAATGTTTATATTTGCCGTACAAATTTATGCTGACATGGAGAGGTGCAGGAGTGGTTGATCTGGCTTCCCTGGAAAGGAAGTGTACCTGCAAGGGTACCGAGGGTTCGAATCCCTCTCTCTCCTCATGTTTTACGCGTACATATTAAAATCGAATAAAGACAATACCTACTATTACGGCTCAACTGAAGACATCGAGAAAAGGTTAAAAGAACACAATCTTGGTAAAGTAAAATATACGAAAAGTCACAGACCATACGTTATCCACCATTATGAAGAATTTTCAACTAAGTCAGACGCACGGAAGAGAGAACTATTTTTTAAGAGCATTGAAGGTTACAGATGGTTAAAAAGCAACAACATAACGTAGGGTACCGAGGGTTCTTCCGAAGGAATCCCTTTGGGAGAATCCCTCTCTCTCCTCATGTTTTACGCATACATCTTAAAATCACTAAAAGATAACACTTATTACTACGGCTCATCTGAAGATCTTGCAAAAAGATTAACTAAATACAATTGCGGTGTAGTAAAATACACAAAAGAAGTATCCTTAATTCTTGTTTTCACTACTGCATTCAGCATCTTTTCATATCTTTCAATCTAAATGTTTGGAAATCTCAAATTCATATTTGGGGTCTAAATGGTATGTTATATTTGTACTAATCTTTGGTGATTCTATCTCATTAACCATTGCAACGGAGTTTAGCCAGGAAAGTTCTTTGGAATGCAACTCATTATCTGCATTTGCCAATTTTATACCGTCGATCAGAAATATTTTAGCTATTTCGATATTGGAAAATTTTGGCGGGTCAACTTTTATATACTCGTTTTCAAGTATCTCGTTCATTGCTTTTTCACAAAAATCACTGCTGAAACCGAGTGCTGTACTTAATTTCATAAACATTTCTCTTTCATCTTCGGAAAGTTTATTGTCTTTTCCAATTAAAATTAATAATCCTCTTAAATAATTACTTTTGTCCAATAATGTAAAATTCATAAAACCTCCGAGCCAAATTTATTAAATATTCATAACTTGTGTTGGGCAATTATTTTTTCAAATCTAAGAGTTAAAAATGACACACGAACAAACAAAAAGTATTAATCCTGCAACCGGCGAAGTCATTGGTTATTCGGAAGTGAACACTAATGAAGAACTTAAAGAGATGATAAGAAAGGCAAAGATAGCACAAAGAAATTGGGAGAAAGTTAGTCTTAAAGAGCGTAAAAAGTATATTCTAAAAATCCGCGATTATATTGTCGAGAACGCGGAGAAAATAGCATCGACTATTACAATAGACAATGGTAAAACACTAATTGATTCGCTTGCTACCGAGGTTTTGCCGGCAGCTATGGCCGCTACTTATTATTCAAATAAATCTAAAAAGTTTTTAAGAGAAGACAAACTTTCATCAGGAAATATTTTATTCATATATAAAAGAAGTAGAATTGTTAGAATTCCGTTTGGAGTTGTCGGGATCATTTCTCCATGGAATTATCCTTTTGCAATTCCTTTTTCGGAAGTAATTATGGCGCTGCTTGCCGGCAACTCTGTAATTCTGAAAACAGCTACCGAAACTTTATTGGTTGGGAAAATATTAAAAGAAGCAGTTGATTCAGCAGGAATTCCGCAAAATGTTTTCAATTATGTTAATATGCCCGGTAGCGTTATAGGCGATGCTTTATTGGAAAACGGGATAGATAAATTATTTTTTACAGGTTCTGTGAATATTGGAAAACATTTGATGAAGAAAGCTTCGGAGACATTAACGCCGGTATCGCTTGAACTCGGCGGTAACGATGCAATGATTGTATGCCACGATGCTGACGTATACAGAGCGGCTATGGGCGCTTTGTGGGCGGGTTTTCAGAACGCAGGACAGTCGTGCGGAGGAGTTGAAAGAATTTATGTCCATGAAAAAATATACGATGAATTCATGGGTATTCTTAAAGACAAAATAGAGAACCTAAAAATTGGCAACGGAAACAGTTTTGATGTAGATATGGGATGTATGACGACAAAAAAGCAATGTGATATTGTGAAAGCTCATGTGGATGACGCTTTGAAAAAAGGTGCAGTAATATTTGCGGAATCAAAAGCATTAATAGATAATAGCTCAAATTTCTTACACGCAATGGTTTTAACAAATGTTAATCATAATATGATGCTAATGAAGGATGAAACATTTGGCCCTGTTGTAGGCGTTATGAAATTCAATAATTATGAAGAAGCTATTGAGCTTGCAAACGATTCATATTTAGGACTAACGGCTTCTGTTTGGTCTAAAAATAGAAAACACGCACAGGCAATTGGCCGGCAAATTAAAGCCGGCGCTGTTACGATAAATGATCATTTGATGAGTCACGGATTAGCTGAAACACCATGGGGAGGCTTTAAACAATCGGGCATTGGAAGAACTCACGGTAAACTTGGTTTTGATGAGATGACGCAGCCAATGGTAATCGTAAATGATGTTTTCCCGTTCCTACGAAAAAATTTATGGTGGCATCCGTTTGGTAAAAAATTATACGATGGGCTTTCAGGTATTCCAATGATGCTGTATGGAAAAAGTATAAGTATCAAAATTTCAGGTTTGGCAAGACTTGCAAAAATATTTCCTAGAGTTTTTTTAAGGGAGTAAAAATATTATTATCAATAATATTTGGAAACAATAAAGGACTACCATACATCAGGGGTACACTATTCTAATTATTCACAATTTTATTTTTAATTTTTTGCATCTGCAGTTTTAATTTGTTTTCCATCTTTTTCATACATTCAAATTCCGTAGCCAATACAGATAAGCCGATTGGTATTACAAGTAAGCCAGGGCCGGGCGTAAAGATTAATAATAAACCAATAGCTAAAATTGTTGCTCCAATTACACCTATAAAAATTCTTTTAATACGTTTTATAGCTTTCTCCATATTTAATCCATTTTATGGGCAGAATAATTTTTAGGTTACTTCATTTATGTCATATTACTCGCTAAAAATCGGATTATAATTCATATTATAAAACATGAACGACCACAAATCGGAATACAATTCAATCGATTTTGAAGTGCTCGTTCCTGCTCCGTGTCCAACCTTAGTTTCTATTCGAATCAATGCAGGATTCTTTTTACTGCTTAATTCCTGCAAGGTAGCTGCATACTTAAATGAATGTGCGGGGAAAACACGGTCGTCGTGATCAGCCGTTGTTACCATTGTTGCCGGGTAATCAACATTCTTTTTTATGTTGTGAAGAGGAGAGTATTCGTATAAGAATTTAAATTGATCTGGATTATCGCTCGAACCGTATTCTGGAACCCAAGCCCAGCCGATTGTAAATTTATGAAAGCGAAGCATATCCATTACGCCAACCATAGGGAAGGCGACTTTGCAAATATCCGGTCGTTGGTTTATTACAGCTCCAACAAGCAAACCTCCGTTTGAACCGCCCTGTAAAGCAAGTTTATCGGGATTTGTATATTTATTTTTTATTAACCATTCTGCCGCGTAAATAAAATCATCAAAAACATTTTGTTTTTTTTCAAGCATTCCGGCTTTGTGCCATTCTTCACCGTATTCACTTCCGCCGCGTAGGCAAGCCATTGCATATACAACCCCGTTTTCTAACAATGGAATTCTTGTTACGCTGAAACCCGGCTGCATAGGCACATTAAATCCGCCATACGCATATAACAGTGCAGGATTATTACCGTCAAGTTTTAATCCTTTTTTATGAACGATAAACAATGGAATTTTTGTGCCGTCCTTACTTTCATAAAAAATTTGTTTTGTTTCGTAACCTTCCATATCGAACTTAACTTCCGATTTTCTAAAAAGCTCAGATTTATTATTTGCTATATCATACTTGTAAATTGTTGAGGGAAATGTGAATGAAGTAAAAGTAAAAAACGTTTCGGTTTCATTTCTTTTTCCGTAAAATCCTGAAACTGTACCTAAAGCCGGTAATTGTACATCGTGCAAATATTTCCCTTCGGTATCAAACACTGA
Organism: Bacteroidota bacterium; assembly: GCA_023397505.1. Lineage (GTDB taxonomy): Bacteria > Bacteroidota > Ignavibacteria > Ignavibacteriales > Melioribacteraceae > JAEWUC01. The sequence continues at coordinate 331,032 of JAEWUC010000002.1, forward strand.
TACAATATTATTGGCATCTTTTAAGTATGTAATCATCAACTTGCCGGACATCAAAGAAGCACTTTGCATAACATTTTTAGATTCGGGAATTATTGTTTTCCAACTTGATTTGGAAGGATTACTTAAATCAACCAATATTAATCTGCCGTTGGGAGCATCGAGATTTGTTTTTATTAAAAATTTGTCGCCGATGTTATCAACAACTTCGTATTCCGCTTCCGAAATATCAATCAACTTTACAATTGGCGAATCATTTGATAAATCTTTGTAATAGAGAAGATTATTTGATGAAGAACCTTCCCATACGCTAATGATTAAGTATTTTTCATCTTCGGTTACACCCGCGCTGAAACCGCGTTTAGGATTGTCTTTGTCTTCAAGAATTAATTCATCCTCGGATTGTTCCGTACCGATTTTATGATAGTATAACTTTTGAAATTCATTGCTCTGTTTTAATTCTTCGCCTTGCTTGGCTTCGTCATAACGGCTGTAAAAAAAGCCGTCTTTATACCATGAAGCACCGGAAAACTTTACCCATTTAATAACATCCTTTTTTAATTCTTTTGATTCAACATCCATCACAAAAATTTCACGCCAATCCGAGCCGCCGCGGGAAATTAGATAAGTTGCCATGGAATTATCTTTTGAAAAACTTAATCCGGCAAGACTTATTGAACCATCATCAGAAAATTTATTCGGATCAATAAAAACTTCGGGAGTTCCGTTCAATCCTTTTTGAATATAAACAACACTTTGTTCTTGTAAACCGTCGTTTTTATAGAATATATAATTATCACCGACTTTAGATGGAGCGGAATATCTTTCGTAATTCCACAATTCGGTTAATCTGTTTTTTAATTTTTCACGGTATGCAATTTGGGAAAGGTATTCTTCGGTTGTTTTGTTTTGAGCTTTAACCCAATCTGCGGTTTCTTGCGAGTTGTTGTCTTCAAGCCAACGATACGGATCGCTTACAACTGTTCCATGGTAATTATCCGAGTGGTCTATTTTTTTTGTTTCCGGGTATTTTATTTCTTGTGGAATTACAAAAGATGTGCATGCTAGAATAATGACAAAAGTTCTCCATAATTTCATGTTGTAACTATCCTTATATAGTGAAAAATTACATCGGCGAGATACTTCCGTTTTTAAAATAGAATTCATTTGTCTCAATTTCAAATTAACATTCATTTTTTTTGAAAATGTAAAATCGGCTAAAAGGGCTTAAAACCTTCCAAATAAAAACAAGAACCAACAAATTCCTAAGTTTTTAAGCTAAAAACGAAGCTCCAAAAAGTTGATTCGTTTTTGTTTGGCAAAGTATTTTATGCTGTCTATTTTTGATCTGACAAAATTACAATTTGTCATTATGTTTGCCGGAAGTTTATGATCTAAACATTCGGGCTTTATTCACAAATCAATTTCAGAATAGAGGTTACCATGAAAAGCAAAGAGTTCAATCCTTTCGAGATGGCTCAAGCTCAATTTGACAAAGTTGCAGGGATATTAAATCTCGATCAAGCAACTCGTGATATTTTACGAAATCCTTTACGTGAGTACCATTTTAGTATTCCCGTTAAAATGGATGACGGAACAACAAAAGTATTTAGAGGATTCAGAGTACAACATAATGATGCACGCGGACCATCGAAAGGCGGTATCCGTTTTCATCCCCACGAAACAATTGATACTGTAAAAGCGCTTTCAATGTGGATGACGTGGAAATGCGCAGTTGTTAATATACCGCTCGGCGGAGGTAAAGGCGGGGTTATCTGCGACCCGCATCATCTTAGTATGAAAGAACAAGAACAAATTTGCCGCAACTGGGTTCGTCAGCTTGCAAAAAATGTTGGACCTGTAAACGATGTTCCAGCTCCAGACGTAATGACAAACGCTCAACACATGTTGTGGATGCTCGATGAATTTGAAACAATTCACGGCGGAAAATTCCCTGGATTTATTACTGGTAAACCTGTCGGCATGGGCGGCTCTCTCGGAAGAACCGAAGCAACGGGTTACGGTGTAATATTCACTCTTCGCGAAGCATTAAAGGAAATGGGAATTCGCACAGAAGATACAACCGCAAGCGTTCAGGGTTTTGGAAACGTTGCACAATATGCAATTGATCTTTATAACCAGCTTGGCGGAAAAGTAATTTGCGTTTCCAGTTGGGATCAAAAAGATCAATGTTCATATTCATTCAAAAGAAAAAGCGGCGTTGATAAAGATGAATTATTAAAAATCACAGATAAATTCGGCGGCATTGATAAAGCTAAAGCAAAGGAATTAGGTTACGAAATTTTGGAAGGCGATGCATGGATTGAACAAGATGTTGAAATTTTAATTCCGGCAGCTTTAGAAAATCAGATCCGCGAAGACAATGTTAAAAAGATTAGTTCAAAAGTTAAAATTATTGCCGAAGGCGCTAACGGTCCAACAACGCCTGAAGCTGACAAAGTTATTCAAGAGAAAGGAATATTTTTAATACCCGATTTTCTTGCAAACGCAGGCGGAGTTACTTGCAGCTACTTTGAACAAGTTCAATGCAACATGAATTATTATTGGGAACGCGATGAAGTACTTGGCAAACTGGATGTTAAAATGACATCTGCTTATTTGGCTGTAAGCGAACTTGCTCGTAAAAGAAATCTTTACATGCGCGATGCCGCTTATGTAATTTCCGTAAGCCGTGTTGCACAAGCATGCAAAGATAGAGGTTGGGTATAATACATTGCAGAATGATGATTGCTGATTTCAGAATGTATAAATTGTAGTTAATCTCAATCATTTTTCTTAGTTTTAGCCGGGAGTTGATTAAATCAGTTCCCGGCTTTTTAATTTTATTCGGAGATTATGCAAAAAAATATTTCCAATAGTTCAGTTCCTAATTTTGATAGAAATCTCAAAGAACAGAATTTCTCCGCAATAGGCAGCGGCTCTTTAGGCGGCAAAGCAAGCGGATTGGTGTTTATCAGTCAAATACTTCAGCAAAAATTTAAGCAAGATGAATTTCCTTTAATAAAATTGACACTTCCTAAGATGATTGTTTTACGTTCAGGTGTATTCGAATCATTTATGGAAAGAAATAACTTGTATAATTTTGCCATCAATGAACAATCAGATATTCGTATAGCAGATAGATTTTTAAAAGCAGATATACCTGCGGAAATATTGGGCGATCTTCGTTCACTAATTGAAATTGAAAAAACTCCTCTCGCCGTTCGATCATCAAGTATGCTCGAAGATGCAAAATATGAACCGTTCGCGGGAGTTTATTCAACCAAGATGATTCCCAACAATCAGCCGAGTGTTGATACCCGGTTCACAAAACTTTTGGAAGCTGTAAAATTTGTTTTCGCGTCAACATATTTTCGTGCGGCAAAGAATTATTTTAAATCATCTTCGCATAAAATTGAAAACGAAAGGATGGCTGTAATAATTCAGAGTGTTGTCGGTCAAAATTATAATATGCGTTTTTATCCAAACATTTCTGGCGTAGCGCGTTCTTATAATTTTTACCCGGTTGGTAAATCAAAACGTGAGCAGGGAGTTGTTAACTTGGCTTTGGGTCTCGGTAAAACAATTGTTGACGGCGGAATATCGTGGATTTATTCTCCGCAATATCCAAAATCGCCTCCGCCTTTTAACGATCCGAAAGACATTCTTAAATCAACTCAAAATAATTTTTGGGCGGTGAATCTGACTCCAATAAGAAATTATGATCCGACTAAAGAAACGGAATATCTATCGTTGTTAAATCTTAGCGATGCTGATTACGACAATAACTTAATGCATATTGCCTCAACTTATGACGCGCAATCAGATAGAATCGAAATAGGAATCAACAGAGAAGGTCCGCGAATAATTAATTTTTCTCCGCTGCTTCATCTAAACAAATTCGGTTTTAACGCTTCAATAAAAAAAATATTATTAACCTGCGAAGAAGCTTATAATAATCCGGTGGAAATTGAATTCGCGGCGACCATCTCAAAAAATTCCGAATTACTTAATTTTGCTTTTTTACAGGTGCGTCCAATGGTAATCTCATCAGAAGTTGTTGCCGTTGAAAAAGAAAATGATAAAAATAATATTCTAGTTGAAAGTTCTAAAGTTATGGGCAATGGAACAATTCAAAATATCTTTGATGTGGTATTTGTGAAGCCGGATAAATTCGATAAAAGAGACACAACAAAAATTGCAGAAGAAATTGAATCTTTAAATAAAAAACTTGTTGAAGAAAATAAGCCGTATATTTTAATCGGCTTTGGAAGATGGGGAAGCAGCGACCCGTGGCTCGGAATACCGGTTGAGTGGGGGCAAATATCCGGCGCCAAGGTTATTGTTGAGTCAACTTTGTTTGATATTAATGTAGAATTAAGCCAGGGCTCGCATTTTTTCCATAACATTAACAGTTTTAATGTTAGCTATTTTTCAATAAATTATGACGAAAAGTTTAAGATAGATTGGAATTGGCTGAATGAACAGGAAGTTGTAAACGAAAAAATATTCGTAAAACATGTGGGACTAAAAAATTCTCTCTTAATAAAAGTAGACGGCAGAACCGGGCGAGGAATAATATGGAAATCCATTCCAATAAAGATAAAGTAATTGTTGACAACACCGCGATAGAAAATCTTGTGCTCGAACTTCAAGAAAGGGCAAAGGAATTAAATTGCCTTTACATTATTGAAGAGAATCTAAACCGCTCGGATATTTCCTTGCGCCAAGCATTTCACACGGTTATAAATGCAATTCCGCAGGGATTTCAATATCCAAATCTTTGCAGGCCAAAATTGGTTTACGGTGATATCGTTTATCAAATTCAAGATTTTGAAGAAACAAAATGGGTCTTAGCTTCGGATATAATTGTTCAAGAAAGAATACTAGGTAAGTTGTCGGTTTACTATTTAGAAGAAGTTTCGCATGCAGATCACGGTCCGTTTTTAAAAGGTGAAAAAAAACTTCTTGATACAATTGCAGAGAGGCTTGGGCATTTTATACTCCATCAAAAGCTAAAAAATGTTTTTAACGAATTAAAAAATGTTCGTGAAACTGTTGACGGCAGGCGCAAAGGAGAATGGCGGATTGTCTTGGATATGATTCGCAAAACCGATCCCAATCTTTTTATGAGCTTGATGAAAAAAATGTTGTATTTATTATGTTGGAAGGGTGTTGAAGAAGCCGAAATGCTGATGAAGAATGCAAACATTGCGCGGCGCGGTGTTTCAGATACGGAGGAAGATGGCGATGAAAATAAGCCGATAAAGAAAATGATTGTTAATTATGATGATTATGTTGAAACAATTCAACGGCTCGCGGATGAAAATTTACCCGATGAAATTATATTGACACGAATTCAAAAATGGATACAGGAAGATAAATCAAGCGCGCTCATAAAAGTTGTTGACAGCCAGGATACTTCATTGACTGAAATTGCTGACGCCATTAGAAAGTATTATCACATGGCGCCGGAAAAATTTGAACTTCCGCCTTCTACAATAAAAGGTTTACGTGTTTCACTTTTGCGCAGATTTTTTACTGATCAACTTGACTTTATTTCAATCGCGAAAGAATATGTTAAACTAACAGACTTTTACCGACTCATCGATAAAATGATTTATCCTCCAGGAAGCCATGGAAAACTCGGCGGTAAAAGCGCCGGACTTTTTATGGCTTACCACATTATTCAGCAGGAAGCCGAGAATGACGAAATTCTAAAAGATGTAAATATACCCAAAACATGGTATTTAACTTCGGATTGCGTTTTGTATTTCATGCAGCACAATAATCTTGAAGAAGTACTCGAACAAAAATATAAAGAGATTGACGAAGTCAGAATTGAATATCCTCACGTTGTTCAACTATTTAAAAATTCAGAATTTCCGCCCGATCTGGTTAAAGGATTATCGGTCGCACTTGATGATCTCGGCGATAAACCGCTCGTTGTCCGCAGTTCAAGTTTGCTCGAAGACCAAATGGGCGCTGCTTTCTCTGGAAAATATAAAAGTCTATTTCTGGCAAACCAGGGTTCGAAAATCCAACGACTCGCTGCTTTGATCGACGCGATTGCTGAAGTTTATGCATCAACATTCAGTCCCGATCCAATTGAATATAGAGCCGAACGCGGACTGCTGGACTTTCACGAAGAGATGGGAGTAATGATCCAGGAAGTTATCGGTACGAAAATGGGGGATTATTTTCTTCCGGCGTATGCAGGCGTTGCTTTCAGCAATAATGAATTTAGATGGTCGCCGAGAATTAAAAGAGAAGACGGACTTGTGCGTCTCGTAGCCGGTTTGGGTACACGCGCAGTAGATCGATTGAGCGATGATTATCCTGTGCTTGTGTCTCCGGGACAGCCGAGTTTAAAAGTAAATGTTTCCCGCGAAGAAATGATTCGTTATTCTCCCAAAAAAATTGATGTTATTAACTTAAAGACGAATGAGTTTGAAACTATTCCAATTCATAATTTAATTGAAGGTCATCCGCAAAATTTCCCGGCGTTCGAAAATGTTTTTTCAGTCTTGCACGGAACAATGCTGCGCCAGCCGATGACTTATGAGTTTGATGAATTGAATAAGGAATACATTGTTACTTTTGATGGTTTAATTAACAAAACAAATTTCCTGAAGAGAATTGATGTAATCTTAAAAACATTGCAGACAAAGATGAAAACCCCTGTTGATATTGAATTTGTTTGTGATGGAAAAGATTTATACCTGCTGCAATGCCGACCGCAAAGTTATTCGGGCGATAATGTCTCTGATACAATTCCGAAAGACATACCGAAAGAAAAAATTGCTTTTACAGCTAGCAAATATATTTCGAATGGGCGCGTACCCCAAATTACTCATATCGTTTATGTTGATCCTCAAAAATATTCCGAGCTTGAAAATCGCGATAAAATTTTATTGGTCGGGCGTGCGGTAGGAAAGTTGAATAAACTTTTGCCAAAGCGGAAATTTATTTTAATGGGGCCGGGGAGATGGGGAAGCCGAGGCGATATTAAACTCGGTGTTAACATAACATATTCGGATATTAACAACACCGCAATGCTAATTGAAATCGCCCGCAAAAAAGGAAACTATGTACCCGATCTTTCGTTCGGAACTCACTTTTTCCAGGATCTTGTTGAAGCGAACATCAGGTATCTTCCATTATATCCCGATGAAGAAGAAAATATTTTTAATGATGCGTTCTTCAAAAATTCGAAAAATATAATTTCAGAACTCACAACCGAATTTGACGGACTCGGCGATACTGTAAAAGTAATAGATGTTCTTTCGGAAACCGGCGGTATGATTTTGAAAATTTTAATGAACGCTGAACTTGATGTTGCTTACGGAATATTTGAGATACCTTTTGTTGAGGAAGTTGTAGAAAAAGAAATTAAACAATTAGCCGACGATCATATTGGCGATCACTGGCGTTGGCGAATGAAAATGGCTGAAAAAATAGCGGCTGAACTTGATGGTGAAAAACATGGTGTGTTCGGTTTATATGTTTTCGGAAGCACAAAAAATGCTTCTTCGGGTCCGGGCAGCGATATTAATTTAATCGTTTATGTAGACCAAACTAAATGTGATATTGAAAAATTATCACTTTGGTTTGAAGGATGGAGTTTGTGTTTATCGGAAATGAATTATCTTCGCACCGGTTATAAAGTTGTAAAGTTCTTGGATTTAAATATCATAACCGATGAAGATATAAAAGCTAAAACTAGAATAGCTCTAAAAATAAATTCAATAACAGACGCCGCACGTTCATTAAAAATGAAGAGCATATTAAACAAAAATTAGTTAGCTAATTTTGTATAAATATTCATGCATATGGTAAAATATTAAAAATATTTATTGATTCTTTTGGAAAGTTTATTATTTTTGCAATCAAATATTAGAAAAGAATATGAACACAAAAGTTTACTCGGCACATCACTACAACCATCATTGGAATAATCCTTTATAAGGCGCCGGTAAACTTTAAAAACTTGAAATAGTTAACTGAATATAAACCCCGGCGAATGCCGGGGTTTTTTGTTGTATGGAGAAGAAATGATATTAAACGGAAATTTAAAATTGGCAGTTCAAAAAAAAGGAAGATTAACAGAAAAAACATTACAGCTCTTACGAAACTGCGGTTTGGATATTGAAGATTATAACGAAAGATTAATAATAAGTGCACGCAATTTTGAACTTGATTTGTTGTTCCTTCGCGATGATGATATACCAGAATATGTGCAGGATGGAGTTGCAGATATCGGCGTTGTCGGTGAAGATGTTCTTTATGAACGTAAATCCGATGTTGATGTTATCCGCAATCTTGGTTACGGGAAATGCAGACTTGCGCTCGCTGTGCCGGAAGGGAAGGAACTCAAGGACATAAAAGAATTGGAAGGACAGAAAATTGCTACATCATTTCCTAATCTCTTAAAATCATTTCTAGATAAAAATAGTATAAAAGCAAAAATTGTTGAAATAAGCGGCTCGGTTGAAATTGCTCCTTCGCTGGGCGTAGCGGATTATATTTGTGATTTGGTTTCGACAGGCAATACGCTCAAATTAAACAAGCTTGTTAAATCGTTCGATGTCTTTTCATCACAAGCCGTTTTAATCGCGAATAAAAATCTGGCGAACGATTCAGAGAAGAAAACAATTCTAGATAACCTGCTTGTAAGAATTGATTCTGCATTACGGGCTAAAACTTCAAAATATTTAATGATGAACGTGCCGAAAGTTTCACTTCTCGAAATTGAAAGAATAATTCCGTCGCTTAAAAGCCCTACCATAGTTCCATTGGCTGATGAAGCGATGGTTGCCGTTCACGCTGTAATTCCGGCAGATAAATTCTGGACAATTCACAAACAACTCGAAGAACTTGGCGCTTCGGGTATTTTACTTTTACCAATTGAGAACATGATTGTATGAAAGTTATTGAATTCAAAAAAATATCTTCAAAAAAGTTTGAAGATATAATTCGTAGGCCGGCTATGAAGAACGATGAAGTTCTGAACATAGTTAAGCCGGTTTTGGCTGATATTAAAATGAAAGGACAAAAAGCTGTTTTAAAGTACGCTGTTAAGTATGACGGATTATCTAAAAACGATTCATTGTATATTTCTAAACAAGAAATTGAGAGATCAGCAAAAAAGATTTCTATTGAGACAAAAAAAGCAATCGATTTGGCTGCAAAGAATATTGAAAAATTTCACCGAAGACAGCCGCCGAAAAATTATACTATTGAAACTATGCCGGGTGTAAAATGTTCGCGCAAATTTGTTCCGATTGAAAATGTCGGTTTATATATTCCGGGCGGAAGCGCAGTTCTCGTTTCAACAATGTTGATGCTTGGAATACCTGCAAAAACAGCTGGGTGCAAAAGAATTATTGTTTCAACACCGAAAGGGAAAAATGATATTGAACCCGCCCTCGCATACGCAATTTTAAAATGTAATGTTGATGAAGTATACAATGTTGGCGGTGCACAGGCAATAGCAATGATGGCTTACGGAACCGAAGAGGTGAAAAAGGTTGATAAAATTTTCGGGCCGGGAAATCAATATGTTACAACAGCAAAAACAATCGTAAGCGCCGATCCGGACGGATGCGCGATTGATATGCCCGCCGGACCAAGCGAAGTTTTGATAATAGCAGATGAATCTGCTGATCCGGCATTCGTTGCAGCGGATTTGCTTTCTCAAGCTGAGCATGGTACGGATTCGCAAGTAATTCTTTTATCGACTATCAAAAAATTGATTGATGATGTATTGACTGAAATAAAATTGCAGTTAAGATTATTACCGCGTAGGAATATTGCGGAAAAATGTTTAAGAAACTCTTTAGCAGTCTTTGTACCGGATTTGAACGCTGCTATGGATATAAGTAATAATTACGCGCCCGAACATTTGATAATCAACATAAAGAAGCCAGAAAAATTTTTGAACAAAATCATTAATGCAGGTTCTGTTTTTGTCGGTAAGTATTCACCCGAAAGCGTAGGCGATTATGCATCCGGTACAAATCATTCGCTTCCGACTTATGGTTATGCGAAATCTTTCAGCGGTGTAAGCGTTGATGCTTTCATGAAGGGAATTACATTTCAATCGTTGACAAAAGAAGGATTGAAGAAAATATCCGGTGCAGTAATTAATCTTGCTGAAACCGAAAAATTACAAGCTCATGCTAATGCAGTTAAAATAAGGTTATCTAAATGAATATTGAAAGATTAGTCCGCCCAAACATTTTAAAATTAAAACCGTACACTGCTGCGAGGCATTCGCATCACAACGGTGTTTTACTCGATGCAAATGAAAACAGTTACGGCAGTGTTATAACGGAAAATGTCCCTTCATCAATTAACAGATATCCCGATCCTTATCAAAAAAAATTACGTGAAGGAATTAATAAAATATATGACGTTGCTGTGGAAAATCTATTCTTCGGCGTGGGTTCGGATGAAATTATTGATCTTGTAATTAGAATATTCTGCCGTCCCGGGATTGACAATGTAATTGTCACTGAACCGACATACGGCATGTATAAAGTTGCGTGCGATATAAATGATATTGCAGTCAAAAATGTCCCGCTGACAAACGAATTCGATATTAATTTGTTTGAAATAAAAAATGCGGCTGATATCAATACCAAAATTATTTTTCTGTGTTCACCAAATAATCCTACTGCCAATTTATTGAACAAAGAAGCGGTGTTAAATTTAATTGATACTTTAGATGTTATTGTTGTTGTCGATGAAGCATATATAGATTTTGCAAAGGACGAAGGATTTCTAAAACAAGTACTCAACTACCCGAATTTAATTGTCATGCGCACATTTTCTAAAGCGTGGGGACTGGCGGGTGTCCGCTGCGGATATTGTGCTGCTTCTAAAGAAATAATAGATATTTTGTTCCGTGTTAAAGCGCCGTACAATATTGGTAAACTTACATCGGACGCAATTTGTAATGCGATGGACAATATTGACAAACGCGATGAATATATTAACTTGATTTTAGACCAAAGAAAAAGAATTGATGACGAACTCCGTGCAAATAGAAAAATATTGAATGTTCTTCCTTCTGATGCTAATTTTATTTCGTTCAAAGTGGAGGAACCGTTAAAGATTTTTAAGTATCTTGAAAAGAACGGGATAATAATTCGAGATAGAAGTTCACAGCACAACTTCGCAGGGTACTTGCGTGTTACTATCGGTACAAAGGAAGAAAACGATTTATTCTTACAAAAATTGAATGAAGTATTATGAAAAAAGTATTTATTGACCCGGCGTTCTTTTATTTGAAGAACAAAAAATCCGAAGGACTTGTCTCGGCTTTGAAAAATTTATCTTCAAATTCATTTATGATTTATAGCAATATTGAAAATAATATTGATCCCGTTCTTAAAAATATTTTATCTCTTGAAGGAATAAAGTTGAATAAGTCAGAGAATGATCTTTCCAATTATGAAATAGCAATTTTGGAAAAGGGTAAGCGAGGAAAAGAAAGAATTATTGTTGGAAGTAAAGGCATAAAGAATATTCTCAACGCTGTTCAATCCATAATTAAAGAAAACCGGTCGGCTGTTATTAAAAGAAAAACTAAAGAAACAGACATAGAAATTGTTCTTGAACTCGATGGTGAAGGAAAAAGTAAAATTCAAACCGGCATCGGATTTTTTAACCATATGCTTGAGCAAATAGCAAGACACGCAAACATAAATCTTAACATAAAGGTAAAAGGCGATCTTGAAATAGACGAACATCATACCATAGAAGATACAGGGATAGCTCTCGGTGAAGCAATTAATAAAGCTCTTGGAAATAAAAAGGGGATTAAGCGTTACGGCTATTTCATACCGATGGATGAAGCCGTTGCCGTCTGCGCAATCGATTTAAGCGGAAGGAATTATCTAAATTATAATTGTAAATTAACACGCGAATATGTAGGAGAAATGCCGACAGAAATGGTTAAAGAATTTTTCAGAGGACTCGCATCCGGTATGCTTGCAAATATTTATATAAGTGCAAAAGGCGATAATGATCATCATAAAGTTGAATCGATGTTCAAGGTATTTGCAAAGTCATTAAATGAAGCGTGCAGAATGGACGAAAGAGCAGGTGTTTCTCTTCCAACCACAAAAGGACTTTTATGATTGCTGTAATTGATTACGGTGCGGGTAATACGCAATCGGTTGTGAATGTACTGGATGAATTAAGTGTCGAGTACATAGTAACAAGCCGCGAATTTGATATTAACAAATCCGATAAAATTATTTTTCCCGGCGTTGGCGAAGCTTCCTTTGCCATGAAGAAACTCCATCTTCAAAACTTATCGACGATGCTTCGCGTAACAAAAAAACCTTTGCTCGGAATTTGTTTGGGGATGCAGTTGTTCTGCGAGAAATCAGAAGAGGGAAATATTTGTTGTCTTGGAATATTGCCGGTTACATCAAAAAGATTTGATGATACACAAGTTAAAGTCCCGCACATGGGCTGGAATAAAGTATCAATAACAAAGGAATCGAAACTGTTCTTTGGAATTGAGAGCAATACTTATTTCTATTTCGCAAATTCGTATTATGTACCATTAAATGAATATGCAATTGCGCAAACGGAACATGGGATTCAGATATCTTCTGCAATAGAAAAAAATAATTACTACGGCGTACAGTTCCACCCAGAAAAATCCGGGAGCGCTGGCACGCAATTAATTAAAAACTTTATAGAACTATGTTAATAATACCTGCAATTGATTTACTCGATAACAAGGTCGTGCGTTTAACTCAAGGCGCGTACGAGAACCCGACTTTCTACAATTATTCTCCGATGGAACTTGCGTTGAAATATGAAGAGCTTGGTTTTAAATGGCTTCATGTTGTTGATCTTAGAGCTGCTAAAACCGGGAAGATAAGTTCACTGCCGGTTCTTAAAGAAATAAAAGATAAAACAAAGTTGCTTTTACAGTTCGGAGGGGGAATTAGAAGCATCAATCAAGTTGACGAATTGTTTGAGTGCGGCGTTGATAGAATTATTATCGGTTCATTATCAATTCAGGAAAAAGATGAATTTGAAAAAATTATTTGTAAGTACGGTGCCGACAAGTTTGTTATTGCAATAGATTCGAGCGAAGAACATATTTTAACAATGGGCTGGACTGAAAACAGCGGCATAAGTATTTATGAACACATCGATTATTGCAGCGGATTAAATGTAAAAACATTCTTGTGTACCGATATAAGTAAAGACGGCACATTAAGCGGACCTAACGCGGCATTGTACGAAAAAATTATGCTAAAGCATCCGGATATTAAATTGATTGCATCTGGCGGAATCAGTTCATTGCATGATATTGTGATGCTTCAATCACTCGATCTTTATGCGGCAGTCGTTGGCAAGGCAATTTATGAAAACAAAATTAAATTAGAGGACTTGGCGAACATTGGTAGCTAAAAGAATTATTCCTTGTTTGGATGTTAAAGACGGAAGAGTTGTTAAGGGAACAAACTTTATTAACCTGCGCGATGCGGGTTCAGCCGTTGAACTTTCGGAAAGATATTATAAAGAAGGCGCCGACGAATTAGTTTTTCTCGATATTACTGCAACCGAAGAAAAAAGAAAAACATTGATTGAACTTGTGCGTGAAGTTGCTAAAGTAATTAGGATACCTTTTACCGTCGGCGGAGGCATTTCAGCGTTGGAAGATATTGATGCATTATTAAAAGCCGGTGCAGATAAAGTGTCTTTAAATTCTGCTATAGTTAGAAATCCCAACCTCATAAGCGAGGCATCAAAAAGATTCGGCAGTCAAGCTGTAGTTGCCGCTGTTGATGTTAAAACCATAAACGGTATTTCTAAAGTCTTTGTTAAAGGCGGAAAAGAAGAAACAGATATTGAAGGAGTTTCTTGGTGTAAAAGAGTTTTTGAACTCGGTGCAGGCGAAATTTTATTAACATCGATGGATAAAGACGGAACACGCAGCGGTTATGATTTGAGTCTGCTGAAGACAATTACGGAGATTGTCTCAATCCCGGTAATTGCCAGCGGCGGTGCGGGTTCGAAAGAAGATTTCTTAGATGCGTTCCGAAAATCAAATGTTGATGCTTGTCTCGCTGCCGGACTTTTCCATTACGGCGAACTTTCAATACCCGATCTGAAAACATTCTTAATAACAAACGGAATAAATATTAGGCCATGATTAATATAAACAAACTCGACTGCGACAAACTCGACGGGCTAATCCCGGCAATAATCATTGACGCGCAAACCGACCAGGTCTTAATGCTTGGTTTTATGAATAATGAATCTCTGCAAAAAACCATAGATACAAACAAAGTTACATTTTACAGCCGAACAAGAAAACAATTATGGACGAAAGGGGAAACTTCCGGTAACTTTCTCGAACTTGTAGATATTAAATCCGATTGCGATAACGATACAATCATTGTTTATGCTAAACCTTTGGGTAATACATGCCACACCGGAAATTATTCGTGCTTTGGTATTGAAAAGAACAATCAAAAGTTTTTGAACCAGCTTTTTCAATTGATTAAAAACAGAAAAGCGGAGATGCCGGATAAATCCTATACAACTAAATTGTTTAAAGAAGGCGCGAACAGGATAATCCAGAAAGTTGGTGAAGAAGCCATTGAAACAGTAATTGCTGCAAAGAACCGCGATAAAAAAGAAATTGTGAACGAAGTCTCGGATTTGATATATCATCTTTTTGTTATGCTTGCCGAACAGGAAATTGAGTTTGAAGAAATTATCGATAATCTTGCCGAAAGACATACGATGAAATCGAAGTAGATATTAGTTTTTACTCCATTTATGATTTATGTGGCTGCTTTTTATTCACTTATAGATCAACATCAATCTTACTAATCAAATGGGGGTATCATGAAGATTAGAAATCAATTCCTTCTATCTATTTGCGTTGTGTTTACTTTTGTAATTAACATCCATTCGCAAGAAATGCACGGGGGTGCTGAACCGCCAACCTATAACGGTGATATATCTGCACTTAAAGTTTAACGACTCAAAAAGTGATTGAATTATAATTCTATATGCTTTATGTTGTAATAAGAACATATTGTAAGAGTACTATTGTTAATTTAATTTCGTTATAAATATTAGTTATAAACCAATATGAATAATTTAACACATATAGAAAAACAAAAACTAGAGAACGAGCTTGGTATGCATGGTGGTTATGTATTAGATTTCTCTAACCGCACATTTGAGGATTTTTTTAGAGAAGTTGTAGGTGTACAAATTTACGATCAATGTTATGATTATGGCTCTGGTTCAAAAGCTAATCGAATGCGTTCATTTTGGAAACTCGCCACTGACAAACAGCTTATTTTGCTTTTTAAAGGTCTTCTAGAAGGTTGGGAAATATATTCGAAAACTCCAATTTCTGAAAATTCTCGAAAGCTATTAGAGAGTATTTTGTCAAAACTTGGAGATACTTCTTATGGTCACAGAGCCGATCAGCAATCGAATACTGATATATTAAGCGAAGAATTATCACAGCAGCTTTCGGCAAGATTACTCGAAATTACATCATTGCGACCTCAACAACGTGGGTATGAATTCGAAAAGTTTCTCACCCAATTATTTAATGCCTATGGTCTCTCAGCGCGTGCATCGTTTCGTCTAGTAGGTGAACAAATAGATGGAAGTTTTGTTGTAAACAACGATACTTATCTTCTTGAGGCAAAGTGGCAAAATTCTCCAACTGGTGTTGCTGACTTACATACTTTTGAAGGAAAGCTTGGAGAAAAGGCATCTTGGTCAAGAGGTCTTTTTGTTAGTAGTAGTGGATTTTCAAGTGAAGGACTTCAAGCTTTTGGTAGAGGTAAGCGTACAATATGTATGGATGGTTTTGACATTTTTGAAATGCTGAGATTAAGATTATCATTTGTAAAAATTATAGAAGCTAAGGCAAGGAGAGCCGCTGAAACCGGTTCTCCCTTTGTTTCAGTTCGTGATCTTTTTGATTAATAGGTTTATAACCAGCCGCTCAAGACCGACCGCCGAAACGGATTGAGTTGAGTGCAGTTTTTAAGTTTACGTTTTTCCTTCGGCATTTTGTTCTAAGCAGATTGTAAATGTTAATTAGGGTCGCCGCCAGTGTGTTGTAATTTACTGGCGGCTACACAAAATATTGGTTGCAAGTTAAGCATTGCTGTTCTGGGCGGCGGCTTAGGCGCAACGCCGTTAGCTGCTAATAATGGTAAAATAAAAATTATATGAATAGTGTATTAAAACAACTCTTTTCATTAATTCTTCCAATATCGGTTTTGATTTTAATTCCCCTAACTATAGAGAATAATTTTAGTATAGGATTTACATTTTATTCAATAATTGGTTTTTTCTTAGTATGTATAGGACTGTATATATTGATATTGACCATATCAACTTTTATAAGAATTGGGAAAGGGACTCTAGCACCTTGGAGCCCGACAATAAAATTAATTATTAAAGGAATGTATGGATATGTTAGAAATCCTATGATAATGGGAGTATTATGTGTTTTAATAGGAGAATCACTTGCTTTATTATCCTTAAGTATTTCAATATGGGCAATAATATTTTTCTTTATAAATAATGTTTGGTTTGTAGCATACGAAGAACCAAATTTAGAAAAAAAGTTCGGTGATGAGTATATATTGTACAAAAAAAATGTTCGGCGTTGGGTCCCTAAATTAAAACCATATGCGCCTCAAATAGAGTTAAAATAATTAATTTGCGGGTGACTTGATGAAGCAGTTCAGGACGGCAAGTTTCACGCAACGCCGTTATGTGGAGATTGAGAGACAAAATGAAAATTGATTGGAGTAGAGTTAAAAAACAAACGCTGTGGAACTATGAAGACTTAATTGCTAAACTTCAAAGTGTTCTCGACTATGACTTCGTAAAAGAACACTATAATCATACGTTTAAACAAGCCAAGATATATGCAAATAAAATACGTAGCGGTTATCTGCAAAATCGAGGAGACAAGATAGTCTTTATCGATAATATAGTTGTTAATCTCGAAAATTTTGGAAAGCTAGGGATTAAGAATTATTCAAAACTTGTTTGTCAAGTAGCAACGCGAGAGCAGTGTATAACCTTCCTACGAAAAACAGATTTCGATTTTGATCAACTCGTTCAAACTCTCAATTACTTTTTACGCTGGGTTTTGCCATTCAAAACCCCAATACGCGAGTTTATCGATGTTGATAATGTGATTGAGATGAAATATTTAGCTTCATTAAAACAGCACAAGATCGTAACAAATCTTGATATAATTAATTTAGGTCGAGATAAAGCGGGACGAAAAGAGTTATCCAATATTACAGACATCCCACTGACTTTTGTTATGAGTCTTGTAAATAAAGCGGATATTTCGCGGCTGGCATATGTGAGAGGTAAAACAGTTGAACATCTCTGCGGAAGTGGGTATGATACATTAGAGAAATTAGCCACTGCAAATATGACCGAGAT
This sequence comes from Bacteroidota bacterium, assembly GCA_023397505.1. Taxonomy (GTDB): domain Bacteria; phylum Bacteroidota; class Ignavibacteria; order Ignavibacteriales; family Melioribacteraceae; genus JAEWUC01. Next base: position 348,513 of record JAEWUC010000002.1, read on the forward strand.
GGAAGTCGAGATGGAAATTTATTATAAAACACTAGGCAAAAGTTTATCAGACTTTAAGGCAGTGATTCCATTGTCATGGATGGTAGGTGGTGCAAAGATATTGCCACGTGTAGTAAAAATTTGATTAATATTAGCAGCAGCGCTTTTGTCTGAAGCATTGGCAGAAAATAATTCTGATTTCTATTCTATAGGAGATTCAACACAAATGTTACCAAATGAAATAATAATTACAAAAGAAAGGGCAATTCTGGATCGTTGGATAACCGGCGATACATTAGGATTCATTGAAGCTGCCGCCGAAGAAATAACATATTTTGATCCCGGCTTGGAAAAACGCTGTACAGGTAAAAAAGAGTTTCAAGAATGGATTGCCGCTTTTAACGGGACATTCAGCTTTCCGGATTATGAATTGCTTGATCCGCAGGTTCAAATGCATGGAGATGTCGGTATTCTAACTTTCAACTTTGTTGGATTTATGCAGGATGGCAGCAAAGAATATTGGAATACAACTGAAGTATACAAACTGATTGAAGGGGATTGGAAACTGATAAGTTCTCATTGGTCACAAACTAAACCCAAACGATGATATATATATTTAAAGAAACCCGTTGTGTGAATTAGCAATAAACATTTATGAAAAAAATAATATTTTAATAAAGAACAAAGGAACTTAGACCCGCTTCGACTTGCGTCTTTAGCGAGGCGAGTTTTAATAATGATTATGATTTGTTATGATAAAACAAATCTGTGCAAATCATAAATAATCATAATAATCAGTGTTCTATTCTTTCATAAAATTAATTCACACAACCGGTTACTGATCAACATTGACAGCGTTTTCAGTGCGGCATGGTTGCTCATCGCTAACGGATGAAAAACCACATCGTTATAAAACAAATAAAAGATGAGATAAAAATGTATTTCTTACCAAAGAAAGATTTAGTTTATAGAATCGTGATATGGAGTCTCCCAATAATTATGCTGCCGCTTTTATTTATTGTTTTTACAACGGCAATGGTAGTTGTATTTGTCTTAAGTCTTGTACTTTCAGTTTGGCTTTGGAATAGTACAAGTTATAGAATTGAAAATGGTGAGCTTTATATCAAATGCTGGGTATTAAGAAAAAATGTAAATATCCTAAATATTATTAAAGTAAGAAAAACCAATAATATACTTTCTTCATACGCGTTATCATTAGAAAGATTGGAAATAACAGAAAAACCAAGAAATAAATTTTATGTTTCACCAGATAATTTTGATTTATTTATTGATGAATTAAAAAAATACAATCCCAATATTGAAATTATTTAATGCATAATAACCAGGCCGTTTTTAACTATGCGGCATTTGTGTATCTGTATAGCGGCCTCATAAAGTATAAAAGCTCATGGAAAACCTAAAAAAATTTATACGAAGTTTTACTAATCTTTCAGAGGAAAGTTGGTTAATTCTTCATGACTGTTTGACGGAATTAGCTGTAAAGAAAGGGGTTTTCTTACTGCAAGAGAATGAAGTTTGCAATTCTATTTTTTTTATTAGTTCAGGATTTTGTAAATCATTTTACATCAAGGACGGCAAAGAGATAAATACAGCATTCTATTTTGAAAAAGACTTTTTTACAAACATCATAAGTCTGAAGAATGGAGAAAAATCAAAATATGCTATAAAAGCATGTGAAAATTCAGAAGTAATCAAATTTGATAAATTTAAGTTGCTTGATGCTTACAAAAAATCACAAGAAATAGAATCTTTCGGACGAAAAATATTGGAACTCATTGTTAAAAAACAAGAAGAGCATTTAGATACTTTTAAATTATTATCACCGGCACAACGATATGAGAACTTAATCTTAAATCAACCAAACATTTTGCAAAGAGTTTCTTTGACACAAATTTCTTCATACTTGGGAATTAGCAGGGAAACATTGAGTAGAATTCGTGGTAAGTAAAATATTTTGTGACTTTTGACGCAATAAAAAATAAATAAATCCATTTAGTTTTGTCTATCATAAATAAAGGACAGAATAAATGGAAAATTCAAAACTGGTAGTAGAGTTTATAGAACAAATATGGAATAATAGAAACTTTGAAAAATTAACCAAATTTTTGCATCCTGATTTCGTGGATAATTCACTTCCACCAACATTTGGTAAAGACATAGAAGGAATGAAGAAATGGATTATAGGAACAGGAGTTTCGTTTCAACATAAAACAACAATTGAAGAACAGGTAACTGAAGGCGACAAAAGTATAATTAAAATTAGAATGGACCTAAAACATATCGGGCTTTGGCGTAATATTGAACCAACTGGAATGGAAATTAAAACAACCGGTTATAGATTTTATAAAATTATTGAAGGAAAAATATTTGAGCACTGGGCATTAATTGACGGCCAAGCAATAGAAAATCAACTGAAAGGGGCATCACACGGTAGTAAGATCGCTAAATAAAATTTTTAAAAATTATTAGATCAACAGATCAATATTTATCAATTAACCAGGAATATTTTAGGCAATCAAATTCAGTATAAACCAATAAAAAGAAAGACAAAAGTATGAGCAAAATAAATATTACAAAAAAAGAGTTGCCGGAAGAGCAACGCGAAGAACTACTCAGAATTTTGAAAACCCGTTTTGAGAAAAACATGCACCGTCATAAAGATCTTAAATGGGCTAAAGTACAAATAAAGTTGGAAGCCAATATTGGAAAAATGTGGTCGCTAAATGAAATGGAAAAGACAGGCGGTGAACCGGATGTTACCGGTTATGATAAAAAGACCGGCGAATATATTCTTATTGATTGTTCGGCAGAAAGTCCTACCGGCCGCAGGAGTATTTGTTACGACCGTGAAGCGCTTGAATCAAGGAAAGAACATAAACCAAAAAATAATGCTGTTGATATGGCTGCTGCTATGGGAATTGAAATTTTAGCTGAAGAACAATATAGAGAATTGCAGAAAATTGGAAAATTTGATTTAAAGACTTCGAGCTGGGTAAAAACACCTTCTGATATAAGAAAACTCGGCGGGGCTATATTTTGTGATCGACGCTATAACAATGTCTTTACATATCACAATGGCGCAGAATCTTATTATGCAGCAAGAGGTTTCCGAGGTATAATTAGGATCTAAATTTTGTATGGGCAGAGTAATTGTTTCTCGGCTATCTACAATTAAATACTGAAAGGTATTGTTTAATTTCACAAAGCATTCCTGGAAACAAAGCTGAAAATTTATATTCGGTTTTTTTTGTAATATTCAATAAAACATATAGGAAAGATGGTTGGAACCTATAATTCAAACCAACTTTTTATTTCCGCAAACTCGCTGCCGTTTTGCGAATTATGGTAATACTCATTTGTCTTTGATGAATATGTATAATCTTTTGACCATTCGCTAATATTTTTAATCACTTCTTCTATTGCGGCTAAAATAAAATCGAGTTCGTCGTGTGTCATTGTCGGGTGAAGTGAAAAACGCACCCACCCGGGCTTTTCGGAAAGATCGCCGTGATTGATTTTATCGGTAATTCTTTTTGAACGGGTCGGGTCAACATGCAAAAGGTAATGCCCGTAAGTTCCCGCGCACGAACAACCGCCGCGCATTTGAATTCCGAAACGGTCATTTAAAATTCTTACCATAAGATTATAATGAATATCTTCTACATAAAAAGAAATAACGCCAAGCCGGTTTCTGCTTTCCTGTGCGAGAATATGAAGCGAAGGAATTTTTTCAAACCGAGAAAAAGCAATTTCTAGAAGTTCATGCTCGCGTTGAAGAATATTTTCAACACCGATTTCATCTTTTAATTTTATGCACAAAGCAGTTTTAATTGCCTGCAGAAAACCGGGAGTACCGCCGTCTTCTCGCAATTCAATATCTTCAATATATTTATGTCCGCCCCAAGGATTTGTCCAATTAACTGTACCACCGCCGGGATTATCGGGGACAGCTCTATTATAAAGTTTGGAATCAAAAATTAATACGCCCGAGGTACCGGGTCCGCCAAGAAATTTATGCGGTGAAAAGAAAATAGCATCGAGTTTTTCATCATTATTTGCAGGGTGCATATTCATATTTATATACGGTGCGGCGGCTGCATAATCTACAAAACAAATCCCGCCGTAAGCATGCATCATTTTTGAAAGAAGATAAATCGGCGGTTGTATTCCTGTTACATTTGATGCAGCGGTAAATGAACCGATTTTCAAATGACGGTTTTGATAAAGTTTTAGAAGCTGTTCAAAATGTTCGATGTTTATTAAACCGGAATCATCTGGTTCAATTACAACAACATCACAAATTGTCTCGAGCCAAGAAGTATGATTTGAATGATGTTCCATATGTGTTAAAAACACAACAGGGCGCTCATCCGCAGGAATGTTTGTGTATTTTTGAAGCTGTTCGCTGACTTTCAAACCGAGTATTCTTTGAAATTTATTAACTGCAGCTGTCATTCCGAAACCTGCGAAAAGCAGAACATCCTTTTCACCGGCGTTCACATGTTTCTTAATAATGTTCTTTGCTTCTTTGTAAGCAATAGTCATTGATGTTCCGGTTACGGAAGATTCCGAATGCGTGTTGCCTACAAACGGACCGAATTTATTCAGCATTGTTTCTTCAATCGGTTTATATAATCTGCCGCTTGCAATCCAATCAGCATAAACAATTTTCTTTTCTCCAAACGGACTTAGAAATGTTTTATCAATGCCGATTATGTTGGCTCTAAATTTTTCAAAGTGATTTGTTTTATCGTTCATAATTCCATAAATATTTTTTACAAATATAATGAAGCGGGATAGAATTAAAGAAGGGAAGTGTAATAAAAAAGCCGTTCTAAGAACGGCTTTTAGTTTTATCCTAAATATGCTTTTAAGTTTTTACTTCGTGAAGAATGGCGCAATCTTATCAATGCTTTTTCCTTGATCTGTCTTACGCGTTCACGGGTAAGGTTCAACTTTTCACCGATTTCTTCGAGAGTTAATGAATGTTCTTTGCCAAGACCAAAATAAAGACGGATTACTTCTGCTTCTCTTTCCGTTAAAGTGGAGAGCGATCTTTCAATTTCGGCTTTCAAAGATTCTTTCATTAATAAATGATCCGGTGTCGGCTGATCTTCGTTCGGCATAACGTCTAAAAGACTGTTATTGCTGTCCTCGCTGTGTGCAAACGGGGCATCCATAGAAACATGTCGTCCTGCTATTTGCATGGCGTAGGTAACGTCTGAAACGTCCATATCTAGCTGTGTGGCTATTTCTTCCGGACTTGGTCGTCTCTCATATTCTTGTTCCAATTGGCTAAGGGCTTTGCCCATTTTATTGAGAGCACCAACACGGTTTAACGGTAAACGAACCATTCTTGATTGTTCCGCAATTGCCTGCATAATCGACTGACGAATCCACCAAACTGCGTAAGAAATGAACTTAAATCCGCGGGTTTCATCAAAACGTAAACCTGCTTTGATTAATCCAAGATTTCCTTCGTTAATCAAATCTCCAAGGGGTAAACCTTGATTTTGATATTGTTTGGCAACACTAACTACGAATCTTAAATTTGCTTTGGTTAATTTATCCAGCGCAAATTTATCACCTTTTTTAATCCGGATGGCTAATTCGATCTCCTCATCGGGAGTTAAAAGGTCAACCTTTCCGATTTCCTGAAGGTACTGATCCAAAGATTTACTTTCACGATTTGTGAATTGCTTCGTTATCTTCAAATCTGCATCACTCCTTCTATTATTATCAAAATATTAGTTTAATTGTGAAATTTAACCGATTTAAATACATTATAGTTCCATTAATGAGATAATCTCATCATCTAAATTTATATGCCTCTCTATTTATTTGTTACTTCTAATTATTGAGAAGTGCTTTAAAAGAGCTATCTCTTTATACTTAGCAGAAGATGTATGATATGTTCTATTAAATTTCACCGCCAAAAATATGTAATTGTTTGGAAATTGTCTATCATTTTTTTTCAGAATCACGGGTAATTAGACTTAAACTTTCAATAAAAGTTGTGAAAATTATTTATGATAGAGAAAATTCCCGGTTTTTAACGGTTTTGTTTGATTGCAATTTTTTGCTAAATGAAACAATACCTTTATCCGAAGCATATGAATAAAGTAATGAATACAACATTTTTCTTGCTCTATGAAGGCGTGATCTCACAGTACCGATGGGGCAATCCATAAAATCAGCTATTTCGTCATAAGTATAACCTTCAATATCACTTAAGAACACAATGGTTCTAAAATCATCAGGTAGTTTTGAAAGAGCATTTATGATTTCATCGTCAAGAATGTTGCTAAATGCATCGCCTTCAAAATGCTGGGATTTAATCTCATCCGGTTTTACAGTTTCATAAAAGTTTTGTACATCCTCATAATCTACTTTATTGGGTTCTTTCGAAACCTTCCGGTAATTGTTAATAAAAGAATTTTTCATAATTTGAAAAAGCCACGCTTTACAATTTGTACCTTTCTCAAATTTATCGAAAAAGCGAAATGCTTTTAACATTGTATCTTGTACAAGATCATCGGCTTCATCAAGATCATTTGTCATTTTAAGTGCAAATGATTTAAGAGCATCTATATGTGGAATAGCTTCATTTTCAAAATCGATATATTTTTGCTTTAATTTTAAATCTTCTTTAGCCGTTAATTTTTTCATTTCTTTACCTTTAATTTTGTGTATGACAATTATAGACATACAATCTCAATAACTGATATTTAGGAAAATTAGTTCACGATAAAGTGATTTTAGCGAATAACCATCATTTAAACTGGATTCTTGATAATTCAATTTCTTTAGAAAAAAAAGTTTAATTTTGCCTCACTTAATTTGATGGAGAAATAATGAAAGTAAAACCAATATATATTTATCTAATAGTGTTTGTTGCTTTTATAGCAGCATTTATCCTTTTCACAAACGATGATAAAAAGGGAACAAATCCACACGATACAATTGGGCAAATGCCGGATGACGATATTCATAAAGGAATGGGGAATACGGGCGATCCGACTTCATCAAATGTAAAAAGCGAAGCAAAAAAACGTTTGGAGGAATTAGCTTCAGAGTATGAAAAAAATCCTTCGGATACTGCAAAAGCAAAACAATATTCCGATATGCTTGCGATGGCTCATCAGCCGGAAAAAGCAATTACTATTTTAGAAGACATTTTAAAGAAGGGACCGAAAAGAATGGATGTTCTTCTCGATTTAACTTTCTTACATTTTAACGGTGGAAATCTTGACAAGTCCGAAGAATACACGAGAAGAATGTTGTCAATTAATCCTAATGATCAATACGCTGTTTATAATCTTGGAATAATTGCTCATGCAAAAGGGAATATGTCTCTTGCAAAAAAACAATTGCAGGAAGTTATTAAGAAATTTCCGGGTCAACAAGTTGCTGAAGATGCAAAGCAATTGTTAACAGAGATTGAGCGGGCTAAACCGTAAATATTCTTGAAATAAATTTTTTATCTATTTCTTCAAAATAAAAATTCTTGATTTTTATTTTTGAATTTGAATGCCGCCAAATTTCTTTGTGCGGCATTTCTTTTTGTTCAAATTTATTATTGTGCGAAAATTTTGCTTTATCAGCTGCAACATAAAAGGGTATTGAATTAAATTTACACACAGTGGCAAGTGTCAAACTTCCGGTTTTGTTAATAACATTTCCATTTTTTAAGATCATATCCGCTCCAATTAAAGCAGCGCCGGCTTCATTTATCTTTAATGCTATCGCAGCTTCAGTTATCAATTCAGCATCAATTTTTAACTTCGATAATTTCTCGGCTAAAATACGTCCTTCCAATTTTGGGCGTGATTCGCAAACAATAACTTTTAAATTCTTACGCTCATGTTTAATCTTTTTAAATATTTCGTAGACAGTTTTACTGTTGGAGATAGTTATGAAGGTGTCGAATTTTACCAGTGCCTTTTTATTCTTTTCGAATATTTTTGAATAAACACTAACAAGAAGATTATCGTATTTTTTGAAAAAACTATCCAGCTTCTTTTTGTGAATTAAATAACCTTCAAGTTCATCCAAATAACTTTGTACCGACTGAAACGGCTTAAATTGAAATTTAATTTCATTAATCAATTCAGGGAATACTTCGAGCATTTTTTGTTCGCGCTGCAAATGCTCGTGTAATTCTTCAAGTATATCACTGCTTCCCGAAGTTTTATCGGAATATATTTTTTGAATTTTACTGCCGGGTATTTTTGTCATCGATAATTATTTTACCGTTTTGAATTGAAAACCTTTAATTGGTTCGCGTAAAGTTAAAACAGGGCACGGTGCTTTGCGAACAACTTTTTCTGCAGTGCTTCCAAACAATAAATGTTCAACACCTGTGTGTCCGTGCGTGGCCATAATTATTAAATCTATATCTTTTTCTGAAGCTGTTTCGTTAATCTCAACAAATGGTTTCCCTGTTTTAATAATTATTTCCGTTTGAACTCCAGGATCGATAAAACCTTTTGCGAGATTATTCAACTCTTCTTCGCCGCGTTTTTGCAAATCAATGTCTGCCGAAGGAATTGCAACTTGTCCCATGCTGAAATCAGCCGGGTAAATCATCGGTTCAACAACATAAATCAAGAAAATTTTAGCTTTAAACTGCAACGCAAACTGTGCGGCATAACGAAGAGCATTTTTCGAATAATCCGAAAAATCAATCGGAACTAAAATCCTATTAATTACTTGTGTCATATCCATAATTCACCTCTTATTTGTTTATTGTACTGTTATACAATTCAAAATAATTGTGATTAAGATTTCTAAGACGAGTTGTAATAATGTGAGTAAGTCCGCGTAAAATTTTTACACCCTCTTTGGGGTTTGATTCAATAAAGTCGTCTAAATCGGGACGGAAAATAACGGCGATCTGTGAATCTTTCATCGCTATTGCAGAAGCGGATCTTCTCTCTTCATCTAAAAGAGCAAGTTCTCCAAAAAAATCGCCGCGGCTGAGTTTTGCAAGATCAAATCTCTCACCCTCTTCGGATTCCTGTGTTATTAAAATTTCACCTTTTATTACAATGTATAAGCCTATTCCAGGATCACCCTGATAAAATACATATTCGTTAGCTGTGTAAACTCTGTTGTGTATTAATTTTAAAATTAAATTTATGTTGCTCTTGCTTAAATTTTTAAATGGAGGCATTGAAAGCAGAACTTCTTCAATATCGCTTATTTCAGTCGGAGTTTTATAAAGATTTGCCCAAAAACTACTTTTAGCAGGTGTGCTTTTTATATCTTTCATTGTATTCTCCTAAACTGAAAATTATTCTTAAACACGAATAAATATATTTAGACTGTCTTAGATATACAACAAAGATTTAATACATAATAAAAATATTCTGATGAATATTAAAATATCCCAGCTTCGGCAACACGCCAAATTTTTTGACATGGAAATTTATTTTCGTAAAGAGCTCTGCCTATAATTACCGAATCAACAAAACCATCGGCTTCAGTTTGAAGTCTTTTTAAATCCTGATATCCTGAGATACCGCCGGAATGAGTAACTTTTTTTTGAGTTATATCTGCAATTTTTTTTGAGAGCTCTATATTCGGTCCGGTTAGCATTCCGTTTTTACGAACATCTGTAACAATATATCTTTCGGCGCCCATAGCCCTTAACATTCTTGCAAAATATTCGGGTGTTAAACCTGTTAAATGTTTTCTGCCGTGTGTTGCAACAATATCGTTTATTACATCAATAGCCGCTACAACTTTATTCGGGGTGAATTCATTTAGTATCTTCTCAAATTCTTTCGGATTATCAACTGCGAGAGAACCGATTACTATTCTTGCTACTCCCTGGTCGAATGCAAGTTTAGCGTCGTCGAAACTATTTATTCCGCCGCCGAGTTCAACAGGTATTATTACGGATTCACAAATTGTACGAATAACATTTTCATTAGTGTGTGAATGATGCCACGATGCATTAAAATCCACAACATGAATACATTTTGCATTTTCAGCACGCCAAATCATTGCCATTTCTACAGGATCGTTTCCATAATCGGAACAGCCCAATTCCGGAATGCCCTGAACAATTCTAACTGTTCTTCCGTCAATAATATCAATTGAAGGTATAACTAAAATTTTTGCCATTAGTATTTCACTGAACTTTTATTCAATATTTATATCAAATGCTCTCTAATTGTTTCCATGGTTTAGGTTAATCACGAATCATAAAAATTTTGTGTAATCCAAATGTCTGGAAAAGTAATATGTGAGAATTATTTTTGATTCTGATGGAAAAGATAAATAATTAAGTCAAAAAAGAAAATTTATAAAGGAATAATAGTAGGGTAATATAGATTAGTATGATTTCAAGAATTATGCAGCGGCTTCTTCTGTTGCGAACATTTTATATTGCGTGTACATTGCAACGGCATCTTCAAAGCCGAAACGAGTACGGATTAGATAACTTTCGTCTCGTTTTGCCAACGGTAATTCTGGTTCCCATTCTAAGTTGGAATTAAGAACGGTATTATTAGAAGTATCAACAATTGCCCATTTTTCAACACCGTCTTTAAACGATTTTTGTACAAGATGAATTTTACCTTTTAGGGCAAATCTTAATGCGGCATCAAACCATTTGGCTTTTTCTTCGATTGTCATTTTTGTTTTATTGTTTTTTCTACACTAATAATCGTAAAGAACTACTAAAAGTTTAATCCAATTTATACCATTTTTTGAATGAAAAAATCAGAAGAAAAATATTTGAAAATGAATCATTTTCTTGACTTTCCAGAATTGATTAGCCATATTTCGCCACGTATGAAGAAAAATTTGATTTTTGCAACTTCCGCTAACGAAAAAATTAACATTACGACATATTTTAACGAAAGCGTTTTTAACGGCAATTCAATCATTTTTGTGCATGGGTTCAAAGGATTCAAAGATTGGGGATTCGGACCATATTTGGCTGATTATTTTGCTCGACAAGGATTTTTTTCGATTACGTTTAATTTTTCTCATAATGGAATTGATGGGAATTCAACTGAATTCACAGAATTGCATAAATTCTCACAAAACACATTTTCGCTGGAGATAAAAGAACTTAATGAATTAATTTCTGCATTTAGAGAAAATTTTTTCGATATTGGCACAAAAGGGAAACTTGGTTTAATAGGACACAGCAGGGGCGGTGCAATTTCTTTACTTACTGCTTATAAAAGAAATGATGTAAATGCGGTTGCCCTTTGGGCTTCAATTTCAAGATTAGATCGTTATTCAAAAAGACAAAAAGAAGAATGGCGTAAACATGGTGTTTTTGAAGTACTAAATACCCGTACAAAGCAAGTAATGAAGTTAAATGTTAGTTTGCTTGAAGATATTGAAACAAATTCAAATGATTCTTTGAATATTGAAAAAGCAGTTAAAAATCTGTGTAAACCTTTGCTTATTGCTCACGGCAATCAGGATTTGGCTGTAAAAATAGAGGAAGCTGAAGAATTATATAGTTGGTCTGATAAATCAAAAACTGAGTTTTACAAAATTTTTGGCACAGGTCATACTTTTGATGTAAGTCATCCTTTTAACGGCACTAATGAAAAATTTGAGAAACTTTTAAATAAAACATCTAACTTTTTCAGTAATAATTTTAATTAATGAGGAAATTATGTTTATAAAAGAAACCGTAAAAAATAGTACTATCTTAAAAATTGCTGCCCAAGCAAAATCATCACAACTTTTTTGGATAATTAGTTTTTCAATATTAACATTTGCAGGTGCTCAAGTTTTTGTACCAACACAACCTGTTCCGTTTACTTTACAAACAATGATTGTTTTACTTTCCGGGGCTTTCCTCGGTTCTAAAAACGGGGCATACAGCCAAATTATATATTTAACCGCTGGAATAATTGGACTCCCGGTTTTTGCCGGATTTGATCTCGGCATTGCAAAATTGTTTGGACCGACTGGCGGATATCTTTTATCATTTCCGTTTGCTGCATTTTTGGTAGGTTATATTTTGGAAAGAAATAATAATACAATTTCTATCATTCTATCATTTATAACAGGACAATTGTTCATTTTACTTTCAGGTTCATTATATCTTGCATTCTTCTTTAACGGAAATTTTTCGAATGCATTTTTGGCAGGCGCACTTATTTTTTCTATCTGGGATTTAATTAAAATTTCTGCTGCCGTTAGTATTTACAAAGCTTTTTCGAAAAGATATCCTAAACTGCCGGCATAGATTTGTGTCGTTATTTCTAATTATTGAATAAAAAACATGACACTTAAAAACATAATCTTCATTTTAGTTTTTATAGCTGCTTTCGGATTTCTGTTTTTTAAACTCCGGAGTATTATTTCATATATTAAACTTGGTTTGCCTGAAAACCGTTTTGATAATGTTGGAAAGAGAATTAAAAATGTTTTAACAATTGCATTTGGTCAGTCAAAACTTTTGCGCGAACCGGTTGCGGGGATAATCCACTTTTTAATTTTCTGGGGATTCATACTTTTTCTTTTTGCCGTCGCAGAATCTATTGTTCAAGGATTTTATTCGGATTTTTCTTTAGAATTCCTCGGCCCAATATTCTCTGCTATTACTTTTGTGCAGGATATTTTCGGATTGTTAGTAGTTATTGCTGTTCTTTTTGCATTGTATAGAAGATTCATTCAAAAAGTAAAACGGCTTGATCTCGGCAAAGGTCATAATTTTGATGCAGCCATAATTCTGTTCATGATTTTGATTGTTGTTATTTCAATGTTTGGGCAGAACATAGCACATGTTGCCAACAATAATTTTGTTTTAGGCAAATATGAAATCCGTCCGATAAGTGCTTTCTTAAGTCCTTATTTTTTTTATGAAACCGGAAATGCTTCATTAATTTCTTACGAGATAAGCTGGTGGATTCACATACTGACTGTTTTTGTATTTATGAATTTTTTGCCTTATTCAAAACATTTTCATGTGATGACTTCAATTCCAAACGTATATTTTTCAAAAGTAGGCGATCAAAAATATTCTCTAAAAAAAAATAATTTGGAAGACGAAAATGTTTCCCAATACGGTGCTGCTGATTTTGAGCATTTATCATGGAAACAAATACTCGACGGATTTTCGTGCACCGAATGCGGAAGATGCACTGCTTCTTGTCCAGCTGCAAATACAGGTAAAAAATTATCGCCGAGAGATATTATTGTTAATATTCGTCATCGTACTGAAGAAAAGGCTCCGCTAATTTTAAATAATTTTTCGGACGATAACGAAGTAATTCAAAAAACATTGGTTAATAATTACATTACCGGCGAAGAACTTTGGGCTTGTACAACTTGTATGGCATGTGTTTATGAATGCCCGGTTTCTATCGAACATATAGATTCTATAGTTGATATGCGAAGAAATCTTGTATTGATGGAATCGAGTTTTCCGAGTGAATTAAATACTGTGTTTAAGAATATTGAAACGAATTTTACACCTTGGGCTTTCAATGCGCAGGATAGGGCAAACTGGGCGGAAGGAATGAATATCAAAACGTTGGCGGAAGATTCAAACGGTGAAATTTTATTCTGGGTTGGATGTGCCGGTTCGTTTGATGCACGTTATCAAAAAGTTACAAAATCATTCGCTCAGTTGATGCAGAAAGCTAATGTAGATTTCAGGATTTTAGGCGTTGAAGAAAAATGCAACGGCGATACCGCACGCAGACTCGGCAATGAATATCTTGCACAAATGTTAATGCAGGAAAATGTCGAAACACTGAATAATTATAAAGTAAAAAAAATTGTTACTGCGTGTCCGCATTGTTATAATTCATTGAAGAATGAATATCCTCAATTCGGCGGCAATTTTGAAGTAGTTCATCATACAGAAATGATAGAAGAATTACTGGATGAAGGTAAAATCAAATTAAAGCAAGGCGAACAAAATTCTAAGGTAACGTTCCATGATTCGTGTTATCTTGGAAGATATAATGATATTTACGATTCACCCCGCGATTCCTTAAAAATGATTGACGGTTTAGAATTAATTGAGATGGAAAGAAACCGCGATAAAGGATTTTGCTGCGGTGCCGGCGGCGGAAGAATGTTTTTGGAAGAAACAACCGGTACAAGAATAAACGTAAACAGAACGGAAGAAGCTGTAAAAACAAATGCAGATACTATTGCGGCTGCCTGCCCATTCTGTATAACAATGTTAACTGACGGAGTAAAAGATTTAAATAAAACCGAGATGATTCAGGTAAAAGATATTGCGGAAATCATACTCGAAAACTCCATATAAACAACTAATCTCTCAAACGTAAGTAGGAGGAAAATATGCAAAAATACCAAAACCTAGTAGAATTCTTAAAAACACTCGAAGGGGATGTTGTTAAATTTTACGACAAAGGGCAGTCTGCTGCCGGAACTCGCCTTAGAAAAGGTTTGAGCGAATTAAAAAAATTAGCTCAAGACTTGCGTAACGAGGTTCAAGATATGAAAGCCCAGAGAAAATCTGAGAAGAATCCTAGTTAATTGTGCAATAAACTTTTGCAATCGGGTTGGATAAAAAAATCCAACCCTTTTTTATTTATGAAAAAGAATCATCAGTTAATTATAGCAATTCTCGGTACTCTCCTAATTATTCTAAATATAAAACATTCGTACAAAAAAACTCCGCAACAAATAGATTCCTTGTTAACAATAAAGTTAAATTTTGTTGGCGATTTGATGTGTCACATTCCGCAATTTGAATATGCTATTATTGAGAAAGATAGTTTCGATTTTAAACCTTACTTTGAGGAAATTAAAAAATATTTAGCTAATGCCGATGCAACATTCGGAAATTTGGAAACTGTTATCGGCGGAAGTAAAATTGGTTTTACTGGTTATCCTAATTTCAATTCTCCCGAAGAATATCTCGAAGCTCTTCAGTTTTCCGGTTTCGATTTTCTATTCACATCAAATAATCACAGCGCGGATAAAGGTGTAAAAGGAATTCTTTCAACAATAGAAAAAGTTAAACTGTACAATATGATTCCATTCGGAACTAACTTATCAAAAGTAGATCAAGATTCGGTTAAAATCATAGATGTAAAAGGAATAAAAGTTGGTGTTAATTCATACACTTATGGACTTAACGGAAACATTTTACCCAAGGAGAAGAATTACCTTGTTAACATTATTGATACTTTGCTAATTCGAACAGACATTCAAAAAATCAGAAACAAAAAAGTAGATTTAGTATTAATATATTTTCACTTCGGCGAAGAGTACTCGCGAAAGTCCAATCTTTATCAAAAAGAAATCGCAGCCAAAACTTTTGAATACGGGGCGGATATTATAATTGCAAGTCATCCGCATGTAATTCAGCCCATTGAATATTTCACAAAATATAATGGTAAACTTGCAAAAGGGTTGGTTGCATATTCCCTAGGAAATTTTTTCTCGAACCAGCAATGGCGTTATTCCGACGCTGGTGCAATTCTCGGAATAGAAATCACAAAAAATGTTTTAAGAGATTCACTTTGGATAAATGATGTTTCATTAATTCCAACATGGGTTTTTAAAGGAAGCATATCCGGAAAAAATACTTACAGAATTGTTACGAGCGATACTGCTTTGATAAAACCGCTGCCTTCATATATTTCAGAAAACGAGATTAAAAAGATGGCTGAAAGTTTTAAAGACACGCGTGAAATGTTTTTAATTAAGTAAACCAAATTATTCAATCCATTGTTATATAATTCATAATCATAAATCATTCTTATTTTCTTATTTTTGCCAAATCAAATTCGAAATCGTTAATGAAAAATAAAGCTTCACTTACTGCAATTTTCTTTACAATATTTATAGATTTAATGGGATTCGGAATTCTAATCCCGTTGTTACCTGCATTTGCAACAAAAGAGCTGGGTATTTCCGATATAGGGATAGGTGCAATAGTAGCCGTTTATTCTTTGATGCAATTTTTATTCAATCCCGCTCTCGGTAAACTGTCAGATAAAATCGGGAGACGACCGGTAATTCTTTTCACGCAAATTTTAACCGTACTTTCTTACCTGTTATTTAGCTTCTCGACTTCATTTTTATTATTGTTTATTTCACGAATATTGGGCGGACTCGGTGGAAGCAACATAGGTGTAGCGCAAGCTTATATTGCTGATATTACTTCGAAGGAAGACCGCGCAAAAGGAATGGGAATTATTGGGGCTGCATTTGGTCTCGGTTTTGTATTTGGACCGTTAGTTGGTGCATTCCTATCGGAATATGGTTATGCTGCAGCGGGTTACGGAAGCGCTGCATTTACAGCCATGGCTTTTATTTATACAATATTTTATTTACCGGAATCATTAAAAGAAAAATCAACTACTCAAAATTACAGGTTGAAAATTTTTGACATACCTTTTATAAAAGAAGTTTTATCTTATCCGTCAGTTGGCATTTTAATATCATTATACTCAATAATAATTTTTTCGATTGCAAATATTTACGGTACTTTCGCAATACTTGGTTACAAAGTTTATCATTTTACAGATAAGCAGAATGGAATGCTGTTTGGAATTTCGGGAGTTATAAGCGCTGGGATTCAAGCGGGATTAATGAAGAGAATCTCTTCCAGGTTTTCCGATAAAATCATTGTAATCTCTGCAAGTTTCATAATGATGATCGGATTGGCAATGTTTCCTTACGGGATTAATTTTTTAGGAGTAGCAATTGTCATCTCGGTTTTTTCGATTGGTTCGGCAATATTACAACCATTGCTTCCAAGCATGATTTCGAAATACTCGCCGGAAAATCAGCAGGGTTCTATACTTGGAGTAAGTCAATCATTTTCTGCATTTGCAAGAGTCCTTGGACCATTATGGGGCGGTTTTTCGTATGATTATCTTGGCTATCAATTTCCATTTTTAACTGGAGCTTCTTTAACTTTAGTTACAATTATATTGACGTTCTTTTTACTCAAGAAATCTTCAACAGAAACGATCTAAAATGTTTAAAGTAAATAAAATAAATATCGATAAAGCGCTTTTACTTGCACCTATGGAGGATATAACAGATATTGCGTTTCGCAAATTGTGCAAGGAACTTGGCGCCGATGTAGTTTATACTGAGTTTGTTAATTCCGATGGATTAATACGAGCCAATAAAAAAACAGAAAAGAAACTTGAGATTACAGAAGAAGAACGCCCTGTTGGAATCCAGATATACGGCGGTAATCTTGAACCGATGATTCAAGCTGCAAGAATCGCAGAGAAAAAAAATCCCGAACTAATAGATATAAACGCCGGGTGCTGGGTAAAGAAAATTGCAGGCAGAGGAGCGGGAGCGGGATTATTAAAAGACCCATGTTACATGCAAACTATGGTTGAAGAGATTGTAAAAGCAGTACAAATTCCCGTAACTGTTAAAACACGCATTGGCTGGGATTTGGATTCAATTAATATTTTGGAAGTCGCAAAAAGAATTGAAGATGCTGGTGCTGCGGCTTTAACAATACATTGTCGCACAAGAAGTCAAGGTCATTCCGGTGAACCGGATTGGTCATGGATTCCTAAAATTAAAGAAGTAGTATCAATCCCAGTCGCATTAAACGGTGGAATTTTTTCCACTGAAGATACTATCCGAGCTTTTAATGAGACAAACGCAGATGCTGTTATGATTGCTCGCGGGGCAATTGAACATCCATGGATATTTAGAGAAATAAAAGAAGTTTTTGAATTCGGCAGTATTAAAACTATTCTAACAAAAGAAGAAAGAATTGCCACTGCTTTAAAACATCTTAAATACAATCTTGAAATAAAAGATCAAAGAGCAGCAATAATTCCATTCAGAAAGTACTATGCCGGATACCTGAAAGGATTGCCAAATAGTAAGGAAGTTCGTCAGGAATTATATAAATTTTTAGAGTATGCTCCCATTGAAGAAACACTTTTAAAGTATTTGGAAAATCTAAACAGATTGGAAGAAATTGAAATCAACCAAAATATTAAAGAGGATTGAAATGGAATTAAAATCGCTTGTTAGATCAGTACCGAATTTCCCCAAAAAAGGAATTATGTTTCGTGATATTACAACTCTTCTAAAAGATACAATTGGCTTTGAACAAACTTTGGAACATCTATATAATTTGGCTAAAAATAAGGGTATAACAAAAGTAGTTGGAATAGAATCACGCGGTTTTGTGTTGGGTGCAGCTTTGGCTTATAAACTTGGTGTAGGTTTTGTCCTAATTCGTAAACCTGGTAAATTGCCTGCGGAAACAATTGAAGAATCGTATGCTCTCGAATACGGGACTGATAAAATAGAAATTCATAAAGACGCTCTTACGAGTACCGATAAAGTATTACTCCATGATGATTTATTAGCGACAGGCGGAACTATGGAAGCTGCATGTAAGCTTGTTGAACGACTTGGTGCAAAAGTGACTCAAATTTCTTTTATTATCGAGTTAACTTTTCTAAAAGGTCGGGAAAAACTTAATAAGTATGATGTTCAATCATTAATTTCGTACGATTCAGAAGACTGAGCCCCGGAATCAACAATCCAATTTTTTGGAGAGATAATAACAACGAATTCACCCTTTAAAACTTTTTTGGGGAGTTGTTCTATTAATTGAGATGGGAATCCGCGCCAGCATTCTTCGAATTTCTTAGTTAATTCCCGGCAAACTACAACAAATCTTTCCGGCATGTATTCGTTTAATTCATTCAGTAATTTTTCAATTCTATAAATTGACTCATACAAAATTATTGTTCTTTTCTCTTCGGCGAGTTCAAGCAATTTTTTCTGCCGTCCTTTTTTTTGAGGAATGAATCCCTCGAAAACGAAAGAATCTGTCGGAAGTCCGCTTATACTTAATGCTAAAATTGCGGCATTTGCACCTGGTATTCCAACAATTTCAATTCCATTTTTAATAGCAGTATTTACTAATCGAACTCCAGGATCTGAAATCGCTGGTGTGCCTGCATCCGAAACTAAGCCGCAGTTCTCACCTGATTCCAATTTTTTAATTATCTCGTCAATTTTCCTGTTTTCACTTTGGGCATTTGCAACTACAAATGGTTTTTGTAATTGGAAGTGTTCCAACAATATTTTCGTTACACGCGTATCTTCGCAAACAATAAAATCAACTTGCTTAAGAGTTTCAACCGCGCGGAAAGTGATATCGCCTAAGTTGCCGATTGGAGTTGCAATAACGTATAATTTTCCTGTATTCATGTCTCTAATATAAAAACAGTCGGACAAAGAAAATATTTTTTCTTTAATAAGATAATCGTATTATTCAATTAGGTTAAAAAATTTCTATATTGAAGACGCATGGATAAAAGCATACATAAATTTTTGTTTTCACTACTTGGATTATTTTTAATTGTAAAATGTTCAGGAGATGGATCGAATCAATCTGATGAAGATTTCTATATAAATGATAAATCGTTACTTGGTATTGAGATTGTTGATAAAGATTTGGGAATAAAAATTTTACCGCCAAAGGATTGGATTTTAATGCCTTCATCATTATCAAAAAAGATTGAAGCCCGAAAAGGAATAAAAAATTCACAAGATAATTTTATTTACGAACCTGTCTATCTGTTTTTCAACGATTCAACCGGCGGAGTGCTAAGTATTGGGAAAGTTATAACTGTAGATTCGACGATAACAAAATCTTCTGTAATGAATTATTATAAAAGTTTACTTTCGGCAAAGTATAAGAACAACGATTTAACTGTTGGCAGATTTACAAAATCAAATATTACATTCACGCAATTCAAATTCAAAAAAGAAAACTTAATCTCGATAAAATTGGTTTTCGAAAACTCAAATAAAGAAATAATCCAAGCAGATTATTCTTTTCCCGAACAGTTTGCAAGTTCAATTGAAGTATCATTAAAATCTTCAGTCGGATCGATAGAACTTGACTAAATTCATTTCTAGATTATTACCGTTTTATAAAGCATAAGATGATTTTTCAATAAATCGAAATTTTGTTAAATTGTTTCTCATAATTATGAAAGGTTAAAAAATGAGATTCAGTATAAATGTAGATCATATCGCAACATTACGAAACGCAAGACAAGAAACTCAACCGGATCCTGTAACATATGCTTTGATGGCAGAACAATACGGTGTTGACGGGATTGTTGTTCATTTGCGTGAAGATAGAAGACATATAACCGAGCGTGATTTACGTTTGCTGCGTGAATTAATTACAACAAAACTTGATCTTGAAATGGCTGCCGTAGATGAAATTATTGATATTGCGTGCGATGTTCAGCCTGAATTAGCTACAATAGTTCCTGAGCGCCGTTTGGAATTGACAACTGAAGGCGGAATTAATGTTATTGATAACATTGTTCATTTAGGAAATACAATTAAAAGATTGCACAGTGCCGAGGTACCGGTTTCATTATTTATTGAACCTGATATAAATCAGATAGATGCCGCTGTTGAAATTAATGCCGACTTTATAGAAATCCATACAGGGCACTATGCAAATGCAGTAAATGAAGCCGACGTCTTCGACGAACTTGAACGCGTTCGTATTGCAGTTAAGCATGCTAAAAAACTCGGACTTGGTGTAAACGCAGGACACGGTTTGGATTATAACAATATGAAAGAATTCGTTGCAATTAATGATATTGATGAAGTGAGTATTGGCCATGCAGTTATCGCACGGTCGATGTATGTTGGAGTTGAGAAAGCAATTCAAGAAATGATTGCGATTATTCGGAATGCAAATAAATAATTTGTCCGGAATAAAACTTGGATAAATTATTACTCAAGCAAAAACTTGATGATCATTATAAGCACTTTGATAAATCGAAAATATCTCCGGACCCGCTTGAATTTTTACACAGATATTCCGATCCTAACAACATTGAAATAAGCGGATTGATTTCCTCAGTATTTGCCTATGGTAACGTAAAACAAATTATCTCTACTCTACAGAAAATCCATTCAATTATGAACGATAAACCTTACGATTTTGTATTGAGTTATTCGAATAAAAATAATCACTTCGAAAAGGTTAAGCATAGATTTTATTCAGCCGATGATATCCATCATTTATTTATCGCTTTGAATAAGATTTTTATAAACAATGATTCCTTGAAAGTGATATTCTTAAAAAGTTATCATAAAAATAATGGTGATATGAAAAAATCAATTTCAGATTTTTCAAAGAAAATATGTGATTTTGCAAAAGGGGAAAGGGGAATAAGTCATGGAATAAAATTCATGTTCCCTGATCCGATGAAGGGCAGTGCGTGCAAAAGGATGAATTTGTTTTTAAGATGGATGATTCGAAAAGACGAACTTGATTTCGGTTTGTGGAATGAAATCCCAACTTCAAAACTTATTATTCCAGTCGATACACATGTTGCACAAATTTGTAAGAAACTGAAATTGACAAATAGAAAAAATGTTTCGTGGAAAATGGCTGAAGAGATTACAGAAAAGTTAAAACAATTTGACGAAAACGATCCGGTGAAATATGATTTTGCCATTTGTCATATCGGGATGCGTAATTTAAAATTCTAAGTCATATAATAAATTGCTAATTCTCTTCCAGAAGCCAGACATCTGCTTTGTCTTCGTTTATATCTTGAATAAATCTTGAAGGTTTTGAAAAAGTGATTCCTTGATGCCGGTCGAAAATGTGCATTGGGTAACACACAAAAAGATTTTGCTTGGCACGTGTCGATGCGACATACATTAATCGTCTTTCTTCTTCAAGCGATTCCCATTTTTCAAAAGACTGACTTGAAGGAAAAAAACCGTCTATCGCGTGAATAATAAAAACTGTATGCCATTCCAATCCTTTAGCAGAATGGATAGTAGAAAGCGTAACAAATTCATTCTCTTTATCGGGTGCATCAATGTCTGCAACAGAATCGCGCGGTGGTTCCAATGCCATATCAGAAAGAAAACTTTCCAAACTCCGGTAATTCTCTGCGATGTTCAAAAAAATATCCAAATCTTTTTTGCGTTTATTGAAGTCATCGTACTTTCCCATAAATATCGGTTCGTAATAATTAAATACAATTTCGGCTTTATCGGCGGGTAAAGTATTCTTTATGTGAATTTCATGAAGCAGTTTGAACAGATTAAATATTCCATCGGGGTATTTTGTGTTCACGCTTCTTTCCGGTTCTGTCCTAATTGATAACTTATTCAATGCCAATTCATCCATAATTGCTTGTGCTTTTTTAGGACCGATTCCTTCATGCAGCAACAAAACTCTGTACCAGCTAACATAATCGCTTGGATTTAGAGCAATACGCAGAAATGCAAGAATATCTTTAACGTGAGCTGTTTCAATGAATTTCATACCGCCGATTTTTACGTAAGGAATGTTCGCTTTATTTAATTCTATTTCGAGATCAAAAGAGTGATATGAAGAACGGAAGAGAACTGCTATATCGTTTAAAGGAATTCCTTCTTCATGAAGTTCGAGAATTTTTTCAACAATAAAACGAGACTGCATATTTTCGTTTGCGGCTGAAATAATACCCGGTAATTCACCTCCGCTTTTCTTTGAGAACAAATGCTTTGGATATTTTTCATATGCATGTTCTATTATGTGATTCGAAAAATTTAAAACCTCTTGAGTACTTCTATAATTTTCTTCGAGAGTAATAATTTTCACATTTCTAAAAAGTTTCGGAAAATCCATTATGTTTTTAAAATTCGCTCCTCGGAAAGAATATATCGATTGCGAGTCATCGCCAACAACCATAATATTATTATGAAGTTGAGTGAATGCAATTATTAATTCGGCTTGTAGTTTATTTGTATCCTGGTATTCGTCAACCATTACAAATTTGATTGTTGATAAAAACGATTTCGATGCAGGACTTTGCTGATTCAAAAAATCTTTCAGGTAAATTAAAAGATCGTCGTAATCCAAAAGGTTGTTTTGTTTTTTATAAGATGAATATATTTTTCTAAAATCCTCAAACTTGTCTACATATTCTGTAAAGTGAGGGTAGTCTTCATTTAAAATATCTTCAATTGTTTTACCTGTATTAACGCTTAAACTCAATACTTTAAAAATAGTCTGCTTATTCGGAAATCTTTTTTGTTTTGCGACATTCAATTGCGCCCGGATTAAATTAATAACATCTTCGCTGTCGCTTTGATCAAGAATTGTAAATCCGTTATCAAGTCCGACTGCCTTTGCAAATTTTCTTAAAGTAATGTTTGCAAATGAATGAAAAGTGCCGCCGTTGATTTTTGAACAGCGGTTATCAAGAAGAAGTGATGCGCGGTCCATCATTTCTCGCGATGCTTTACGTGTAAATGTTAAAAGTAAAATAGAACTTGGCTCATAGCCCAATTCGGTTAATCTGGCGACGCGGTAAACAAGTGTTCGTGTTTTGCCGCTACCCGCACCAGCGATTACAAGATAAGCTCCTTCAACGGCGCTTACAGCTTCGTATTGTGCGACGTTCAGTTCATTTTGATAATTAATTTTAAAACGGGATTCATCAATAACCGGTTTTTGATCCGGTACTTCACCGACTCTTTTGAGGATATATTTTTTTGTCATTACCTTCGTAGGGCTTTTGGTTTATTAATGATTTCTGAAAAGAGAAAAGCACTTCGAAGTTCATTTTTATTATAAAGATATTTTTTTATTAATAACGTACGATCGCTGAAAGGAAATGCTGCATCAAGAACTTTTGTTGTTAAAGATGTTCCCATTGGAACTGATTCTAAAGTGGGATATTTATCGTATTCCGAATTTAATAATTTAGATTCAGCTTCAAGATCTCTGTAATTAATTTTCAAGTCTGTATCGAAATTTTCAGTTTTTGGAGAGACATAATCTAATTCAGTTTTTCTTGAATAATTTTCGTACTCATCCCCAGTTTTTGGAATTTTAAAACCTAGAAAATCTTCCAATATATCCTGCGTTGTCGGTTTGGAAGATGTCCGCGTTTTGCGAACATCTCCTCCGTAATTCTCAGGAACTTGTTTACTATTTTTTTGCGGTTTCTTTTTCCCAAATAATGGCGCAAGAATGCTATAAATAATAAATAAGAAGACAATTATTTGAATTATATTATCCATTATGGTCTTTATCTTTTTTCTCTTCAGGTTTTGCAATAGCGCTTCTCATATCTGTATCAGCCTGAACATTTCTCATGTTATAATAATCCATAACTCCAAGCCTGCCGTTTCTAAATGCATCAGCCATCGCTTTTGGAACTTCAGATTCAGCTTCAACAACTTTAGCACGCATCCTCGCTACTTCGGCGCTCATTTCCTGTTCAAGCGCAACAGCGGCGGCGCGTCTTTCTTCAGCTTTTGCACGTGCAACTTTCAAGTCGGCTTCTGCTTGGTTTGTCTGTAAAATAGCACCAATGTTAGTTCCAACATCAACATCGGCAATATCAATTGATAAAATCTCATACGCAGTTCCGGAATCCAATCCCTTTGATAAAACTACTTTAGAAATTTTGTCTGGATTTTCTAAAACTTCTTTGTGAGAATTACTAGACCCAATCGTTGAAACAATTCCTTCGCCAACGCGTGCTAAAATTGTAGCTTCACCTGCACCACCGACAAGTCTTTCCAGGTTTGTTCTTACAGTAATTCTCGCAATTGCTTTTAGTTGAATACCGTCTTTGGCAACCGCAGCAACTAGTGGAGTTTCAATTACTTTGGGATTGACAGACATTTTTACAGCTTCTAATACATCACGCCCGGCTAAATCGATAGCGGCTGCTTTAGGAAAGCCTAAATCCAAATTTGCTTTGTTTGCTGAAATAAGCGCGTTAACTACATTTGTAACATTTCCGCCCGCAAGAAAATGAGCTTCAAGAAGTGAAGAATTTAATTCAATACCTGCTTTTGTTGCAGCAATTAAATTCCTTACAATAACCTGAGGGGACACTTTTCTAAGTCGCATTCCGATCAAATCACGGAATATTTTCACTTTAACGCCGCTAAAATAAGCTGTAATGAATAAACCGAGCGGTACATAATAAAAAAACATGAAAAGAAAAATTATAGCTACAACAATAATTAGAACAGAAAAACCCGTCAATGCTTCCATTACATCCTCTATTTTATTTAACCATGCGCAAGATATCAATTAAGTTCAACTATTACAATTTATGCAAATAACGATTGTTTTCATTTCTTGCTATGAGGGCAGCCGATACTTATATTTATGAAACCATTTGAACATGTTTTCTGTTAAGAATATAAAATGTAAAGGATTTATATATGGAAGGAAATTTCTCTGAACGAGTGCAGGAAGTTATTAGATTAAGCCGTGAAGAAGCTTTACGCTTGGGGCATGATTATATAGGAACCGAGCACCTTTTACTTGGAATTATTAGGGAAGGGCAGGGTG
The DNA here is from genome assembly GCA_023397505.1 of Bacteroidota bacterium. GTDB lineage: Bacteria > Bacteroidota > Ignavibacteria > Ignavibacteriales > Melioribacteraceae > JAEWUC01. The sequence continues at coordinate 373,840 of JAEWUC010000002.1, forward strand.
TAGCGGTCAAAATTTTACGCAACCTTGATGTAGATCTTATAAAGTTAAAAAAAGCTATTGAAGATACGGTCAGAACTTCCGGCGGCACTTTAACTATTGGCAATATACCGTTAACCAAACAAGCTGAAAAGGTTTTAAAAATAACGCAGATTGAATCGAAGATTTATAAATCGGACGTTATCGGAACCGAGCATATTTTGCTTTCATTACTAAGAGATGAAGATAACATAGCTACTCAAATTCTTCACCAATTCAATGTAACATATGATAACGCACGTGCAGAATTGAATAATATATTAAGCAGTAAAGAACCCGGTAAAGCTTCGATGGCCCAGCCCGCATTTCCATCATCTAAGAAAGTTGAGAAAACAAAAACTCCTGTTTTGGATAATTTTGGCCGTGATCTTACTAAACTTGCAATTGAGGATAAGCTTGATCCCGTAATTGGCCGCGAAAAAGAAATTGAGAGAGTTGCTCAAGTTTTAAGCAGAAGAAAAAAGAATAACCCGGTTCTAATTGGTGAGCCAGGCGTCGGTAAAACTGCTATCGCAGAAGGTTTGGCATTGAAGATTATACAACGAAAAGTTCCTCGAATTCTTCAGGATAAACGCGTTGTTACATTGGACTTAGCCGGATTAGTTGCCGGAACAAAATACCGTGGTCAATTCGAAGAACGAATGAAAGCTTTGATGAACGAATTAGAAAAAGCAGATGATGTTATTCTATTCATTGATGAATTACACACTATTGTTGGAGCCGGCGGAGCTTCGGGATCACTCGATGCTTCAAACATGTTCAAGCCTGCTTTGGCACGCGGTGATATACAGTGCATCGGAGCAACTACACTTGATGAGTATAGAAAATATATTGAAACCGACGGAGCTCTTGACCGCAGATTCCAAAAAGTTATGGTAGATCCGCCTTCGGTTGACGAGACTATACAAATTCTTGAAAGCATAAAATTCAAATACGAAGAACATCACCATGTTCGATATTCAACAGAAGCAATTGAAAATGCTGTTCGTTTAAGTGAAAGATATATCACTGATCGTCATTTGCCGGATAAAGCTATCGATGTTGTTGATGAGGCCGGGTCGCGCGTTCATATGGGACATTTCACTGTGTCAGAAGAAGTCCTTAAACTCGAAGATGATATTGAAAAAATTAAGCAGCTAAAGATTCAAGTAGTGAAACAGCAGGATTATGAAGAAGCAGCCCGTTTACGCGATACAGAAAGACAACTTCAGTCAGATCTTGAAATCGCAAAACGCGAATGGGATGCAAAAACAAAAGATTTAGTTTTTGATGTTAGTGAAGACGATATAGCTACGGTTGTTTCTATGATGACGGGAATACCGGTAACTCGCGTTGTTCAAGCCGAATCCGATAAATTAATGAAGATGGAAGAAGCAGTTAAAGGAAGAATTGTTGGGCAGGATGAAGCAGTTTCAAAACTTGCGAAAGCTATTAGAAGAACACGCGCTGGTTTAAAACGTCCTTCAAAACCGATTGGGACATTTATTTTCCTCGGTCCGACAGGCGTTGGAAAAACTGAATTAGCCAAAGAACTCGCGAGATATTTATTCGATTCGGAAGATGCTTTAATTAGAATCGATATGAGTGAATACATGGAGAAATTTGCGGTATCACGTTTAGTTGGAGCGCCTCCGGGATATGTCGGCTACGAAGAAGGCGGACAATTAACTGAGAAAGTCCGTAGAAAACCATATTCGGTTGTTTTGTTCGATGAAATTGAAAAAGCTCATCCCGATGTTTTTAATTTGATGCTGCAAGTTCTTGACGACGGTACTTTAACTGATAGTCTAGGCCGCAAAGTCGATTTTAAGAATACGATTATAATTATGACTTCTAATGTCGGTACTAAAGAAATAAAAACAACAGGCGGTTATGGTTTTAGTGAGGGACTCGATACGGATCAGTATGCCAATTTAAAAAATACTGTTGAAGATGCTATGAAACGCTTATTCAATCCTGAATTCATAAACAGAATTGATGAGACAATTGTATTTAGAAATCTTGATAAAGAAGATATCAAAAAAATTATTGTTATCGAGATGAAAGATTTGATTAAAAACATCAGCAATAACAAGATGAGTATTGAGCTTCAAAAATCGGCTGTTGAATTTTTAGCCGATAAAGGTTTCGATCAAAAATTTGGAGCGCGCCCGTTGAAGCGTGCTATTCAGAAATATGTTGAAGATCCTCTTGCCGAAGAATTATTATTGGGGCATTTTAAGGAAGGCGATAAAATAATCGCGAAACACAAAAAGAACGCGGAAGAACTTTATTTTACTCTTGATAAATCGGCTGAACCTGAAGAACAGGATAATCAAGAAAAGAAAAAAGTATAGGATTCTTTTTTCTATTTTATATGAACATATTGAGTGAACAACAAATTTTAGAAAATCTAAAAAACCTTAATGGGTGGAATTATGAAAAGAATTCCATCCATAAAATATTCGAGCTGAAAAATTTTTCGGAAGCCGTATCATTTGTTGTAAAGGTCGGTTTTGAGTCCGAAAAAAATGATCATCACCCCGATTTGTTTCTACACGGTTGGAATAAAGTGACCGTCACTTTATCAACACATAGTGAAGGCGGAGTAACACAAAAGGATTTCAAACTCGCACAACTAATAGACAAAGTATAAATATGAAATACGAAAAAATCTTAGAATTATTTGAGGAAACAAATGCCCTTTTAAACGGGCATTTTTTATTAACCTCCGGCAGGCACAGCAATCAATATTTTCAATGCGCACTTGTGCTTCAATATCCCGAATACAATACTTTAATTTGTTCAATGATAGCCGAACATTTTAAAACGCTCGAGATTGATGTTGTAATTGCGCCAGCTATCGGCGGTATAGTTGTCGGGCAGGAAGTTGCAAGACAACTTGGTAAGAAATTTATTTTTGCCGAACGCGAAGATAAAGCATTAAACCTGCGCCGTGGTTTCCAAATTGAAGAAGGGAAAAAATATCTTGTTTGCGAAGATGTTGTTACAACCGGCGGTTCTGTTTTTGAAGTCATTGATATTGTTAAAAACAGCGGCGGAATTGTTGCAGGCGTTGGTTTTATAGTTGATAGAAGCAACAATAAGGTCAATTTTGGTGTATCGCAATTCAGTACACTACAACTTGAAGTAGTTTCATATTCTCAAGATGAATGTCCGTTGTGCAAACAAAATATTCCTGCAGTCAAACCGGGTTCGAGAAAAATCACTAAATAGTTTTTACTCAAGGATAATGATTTATGAAGAATTTTATACTGAGTATGTTTTTAATTCCAGTAGTAATTTTTTCGCAAATAAATTTTGATGACTTTTTCATCGATAAAACTTTGCGGCTGGATTTTTATCATACAGGGAATAATTTAGACGAAACTATTTCTTTTGATAAATTAGTTGAAGAAGGGCAGTGGAGCGGTTCTAAAATCAACCTGGTTGATAAGTTTGATTACGGCTACTATGTTTTTAAGGTGATAGATGAATCGTCAAAACAATTAATTTATTCGCGAGGATTTTCCACATTATATCAAGAATGGCAAACTACTGAGGAATCAAAATCTACAACCCGTTCTTTCATGGGATCTATTTCATTTCCGTTCCCAAAGAATAAAGTGATTGTTGAGATTTTTAGGAAAGACAAAAAGAATATTCCTCAAAAGAAATTTGAATATGTAATTAATCCGGAAGATTATTTCATAACTCAGGAAAAATTAGCTCCTTACGAAAATTTTAAAGTGCATTATTCAGGTGAGCCGTCTAAAAAGCTTGATGTTGTTATAATTCCCGAAGGCTATAAAAAAGATGAAATGGAAAAATTCAAAAACGACTGCAAAAGAGTTGCGGGATATCTTTTTGAATATTCACCCTTTAAGGAAAACGAAAACAAAATAAATATTTGGGGTGTTAACGCTTCATCGCAAGAAAGCGGAACGGATGTTCCCGGTAAAGGAATTTGGAAACAAACATTGCTCAATTCCCGTTTTTATACTTTCGACAGCGAAAGATACTTGATGACAACCGATTATTTTGCTGTAAAAAATGTAGCGGCAAATGCACCCTACGATCAAATCTATATTTTAATCAATACGGATAAATACGGCGGCGGAGCTATTTATAATTATTACAACGCAACTGCAGCAGATAATACTTTATCAAAACAAATATTCGTTCATGAATTCGCGCATGGTTTTGCCGGGCTTGCGGATGAATATGCCGACGATTCAACATATCTTGATTATTATCCTTTGGATGTTGAGCCGTGGGAAGCAAATATTACTACACTTGTTAATTTTGAAAGCAAGTGGAAAAATTTAATTGATAAAAATATTCCCGTTCCAACGCCAAAAGATGAAAAATATAAAAACATGACTGGCGTATTTGAAGGCGGCGGGTATGTAAGTAAAGGCGTTTACCGGTCAACCGTTAACAGTATTATGAATTCATTTTCATCAAATGAGTTTAATGATGTAAGCAAAATAGCTATTCAAAAATTAATAGATTTTTATTCGGAATAAATTAATCGGCTATGGACCAAAAAAGATTATTAAAGACTATTGAAACTGTTGCCTCCAAAAATTTTGATACAGATCAGGAATTATTGGAAGATGTTGTTAAACAAATTGTTGCGAGCGAAGAAATAAATTTAAGAGGCGGACGAGTTTGGAAACTTGATTCAAAACGGAAAGCTTATAGAATTCTTTTCCAAACCGGGATGCTTCATAATATTCCTAAAGATTTTTCACTAAAGGTGAAAGATTATCCGTTATTTGAAAAAGTGGCTCAGCAGAGAACTATTCTTGCCGATGAATCCGATCAAATTTTAATAAGTAAAGGAATATTTAAATTCTCGGCATCGGGTGTTGGGAAAAAAATAAAAATCGACGACAAAAAATATTACGAGTACCTGCTTGCCGTAAATACTGATATGATTGGTGATGATTTACGCGATACTTTGAATGTTGTAGCAACGGTTCTTACTCAAAAAATAAATGAAAGATACTTAAGCCAGGCTAGAAAGCATTTAATGGCAGATATTGACCGTGCGAAAATGCTGCAAAGAAGTATTCTGCCTGATCACGAATACAGGTTCCACTTTTATGACATTTTCGGGATTACAATTCCTGCCGATACTGTTGCCGGTGATTTTTACGATTATCTTTCAATCGGCGATGAGGAGGAACGACTTGGTATTGTTGTGGGCGATGCGGCTTCAAAAGGTTTAGCGGCAGCGGCGGAAGCAATGTATATTTCAGGGGCTTTAAGAATGGCGAGTACTTTTCAAATAAAAATTTCGCCAATGATGAATAGAATGAACCAACTTGTTAATAAAATTTTCAGCGATGATAGATTCACTTCACTTTTTTACGGAGAAATTTCATCGGATAAAAAAGGTTTGTTCTTATATGCAAATGCGGGACATAACCCCCCAATGTTTTATAGTAAGAAAAATGAAACGATATCATTACTGCAACCGACAGGACCGTTGCTTGGCCCGGCTCCAAATTCTAAATACGAAACAGATAGTATTAATTTTCATAACGGAGATGTGCTTGTAATTTATTCCGATGGAATTATTGATTCTGCAAACGATAAATATGAATTTTATGAAGAAGAACGATTAAAAAAACTTATTAAGAAAAACGCTCATCTTACACCAAAGGAAATTGTTCAAACGATAATTGATGACGTCATAAAATTTTCCACGACAGAAAGCAGCTATCAAGACGACAAAACTTTAGTTGTTATAAAAAGAAAAGATTGAGGATGAACCTCGAAGAAAAAATTTTTAATGCTGGAGTAATCGGTGCGGGCGGTGCAGGATTCCCGACGCATATAAAAGCTAAATCCAAAGTAGAATATGTTTTGGCAAACGGTGCAGAATGTGAACCGCTTATTCACAAAGATTATGAGTTGATGATTAATTTCGCTTCCGAGATACTGAAGGGCGTTGAATTAATGACTGAGCAAACTTCTGCAAAAAAAGCATTCTTCGGTATTAAAGAAAAAAATTCCCTCGCCGTTGAAACTATAAATAAAAATATTAATAATGGAAAAGTTGAAACATGCCTTCTCGGAGATTTTTATCCTTCCGGCGATGAATATGAACTTGTATATGCCGCAACTAAAAGATTGATACCACCTCACGGATTACCTTTGGATGTAGGGTGTGTTGTTAATAATGTGGAAACATTTTTAAATATTTCCCGTGCCGTTGAAGATAAACCTGTGATTCAAAAATTCATTACGGTTACCGGATGTGTCAAAAATCCTTCATCTTTTTTTGTACCTATTGGAACAAGTTTCCAAGCGTTGATCGATTTTGTAGGCGGTACAACAGTAAAAAGTTATGGAATATTCGTCAGCGGCATTCTAATGGGAAAACTGACGTTTGATTTATCAGGTGTTGTTACTAAAACCACAGCCGGAATTATTATTCTCCCTGCCGAACATTATCTTGTTAATAGGATGAATAGACCGAAACAAGATATGAACAGAATAGGTAAATCTGCCTGCGATCAATGCAGTTATTGTACCGAATTTTGCCCGCGCTATTTACTTGGATATGATGTTCAACCGCATAAAGTAATGCGGTCACTTGCGTTTACTACAACCGGTGTAGCCGTGTGGAATCAATATGCAGACCTGTGTTGTTCGTGCGGATTGTGTTCATTGTATTCATGCCCGGAAGATTTGTATCCGCGCGAAGCATGTGATGACGGTAAAGCATTCATGAAGAAAAACGGATTGAAATATATCCAACCTAAAACTGTAAAGGTGCACCCGATAAAAGAGGGAAGGCGTGTACCGTTAAAACAGCTTATGAAAAAAATGGATATAGAAAAATACAATGTTGAAGCTCCGTTTGTAAAAAGCCCACCGGAAATACAACAAGTAAAAATTATGCTAAAACAACACGTAGGTAATGCTGCTGAACCAACAGTAAAATATGGTGCTGTTGTAAAAGAAGGAGATTTGATTGCCGATATTCGAAAAGATCAACTTGGCGCAAAAATACACGCATCAATTTCCGGTAAAGTTACTCATGTAACAGATGAGTTTATTAGAATTAGTAAATAGTATTGTTCATGCAACCATGCAATTTAACGTTACTGGAATGCATGTTTGCATGAAAAGTAGTTAGTTTTTATTGTAAAGTTTATTAAGGAAGAGATTAAAATGAATTCACTTGGTTTGATAGAAATGACAAGCATTGCAGCGGGAATGCAGGCAGCAGATATTATGTTGAAAACATCGCAAGTGGAATTAATACTTTCGCGCACAATCTGTTCCGGAAAATATATGGTTTTAATCGGCGGAGAAGTGGCAGATGTTCAAGCCGCTGTGGACGCTGCGGTTAATCAAATTGATTTTGCAGTAATTGATACATTCGTAATACCAAATGTACACCCGGATATTTTCCCCGCATTATCAGGTCATTCAAATGTAAACATGCTGGAAGCTCTCGGCATTATTGAATCTTTTTCCGTTGCTTCATTAATAGAAGGCGCAGACGCGGCTGTAAAATCCGCAAATGTAAAAATTATTGAAATTCGCTTGGCGATGGCTCTCGGCGGAAAAGCATTTTGTACTTTAACCGGCGAAGTTGCAGCAGTAACTAGTGCAGTAGATTCGGGAGCTAAAATTATTGCCGATAAAGGTCTGCTTGTAAATAAAGTTGTAATTCCCAAACCCCGGCCTGAACTTCTTTCAGAAATGATCTAGTATTTATGACACTTGTAGATAAGTACGGCAAATGGGCGATTGTTACAGGTGCGTCTTCCGGAATAGGTGAGGAGTTTGCAAGAAAATTATCTTCCGAAGGATTCAATCTAATTATTATTGCTCGAAGAAAAGAAAGATTGGATAATCTTGCTCAAGAATTAATGTCCCTTTATAAAGTAAAAATTATTCCGGTCAAACTAGATTTAACTGACGATAATTTTATGAACAAACTTTCTGAAATTACAAATGATAAAGAAATAGGGATATTAGTTAACAATGCAGGTATTGGCTCAACGGGAGAATTTGTAAATGTTGAAGCCGAACATGAAATTAAAATGGTAAAATTAAATTGCCTTGCACCAACAATACTAACTCATCATTTTGTAAAAGGTATGAAAGAAAGAAGAAAAGGAGCGATAGTTTTTCTTGGAAGCGTTACAGCTTTTCAACCTACTCCTATGATGGCTGCTTATTCGGCGACAAAAGTATTTAACTTATTCCTTGGTAATTCACTTTGGTGGGAATTAAAGAAATATAATATTGATGTTTTGTCGCTCAATCCCGGCGGAACAGAAACTGAATTTCAAAGAATTGCTGATGCTGAAACAGGTCCTATTCCCAGAACAACAAAACAAGTAGTTGAAACTGCGATGAATGCTCTTGGCAAAAAGCCAAGTGTTGTTGACGGTACATTCAATAAACTTTTAACTTTTTCATCAAGATTTGTATCTCAAAAATTAACCGTGATTATTGCAGGCTTAATAGCATCGCGTTTATATAAAAACAAATCTGATCGATAGTGATGGAATTGAAACAACTATTATTTATTTAGAACTTTTACAGATTGAACATCTTCGAGAATAATAGTTTTAAGATCTTCATCACTAGGATTAACGATATTAGTTATTCTTTCTTCCTGGTTGCTAATTGCATTGTATAAAATATTTCGAGCAGTCCTGGCATTGCCAAATGCTGAATCTCTTTTTTCATAAATTTCATCAAAAAATTCAAGCATTATTTGAAGAGCTCCCTCATCAAGAATGTACCCGTTGTTTTCAGCAATATCGTAAGCTATTGCTAAAAGTTGACGCGGTGAATAATCCTCAAACTCAAAAATGTTGTTGAACCGTGAGCGGAGTCCGGGGTTTGATTCTATAAAATCATTTATTTCTTTTGTATATCCGGCAACAATAACAACTAAATTTCCTTTATGATCTTCCATGTTTTTAAGCAGAGTCTCTATTGCTTCCTGTCCAAAATCATTTCCGCCGCGGGAAAGTGTGTATGCTTCATCAATAAATAGAGTACCGCCAAGTGCATCTTGAATTATCTTTTCCGTTTTTATAGCAGTTTGTCCTTGGTATCCGGCTACCAAATCGGAACGGTCAACTTCAACAAGATGGCCTTTTTCTAATACTCCGAGTTCTTTTAATATTTTACTAAATAAACGAGCGACAGTTGTTTTACCTGTACCGGGATTTCCCATAAAGACAGCGTGAAGATTTTTATCGATAACTTGAAGTCCGCGTTCCTTGCGAAGCTGAGCAATCTTTGATCCGCTTATTAATTTATAAACGCCTTGTTTTACATTTTCTAAACCGGCGAGTGAGTTTAGTTCATCAATATATTCCTGGAGTTTTAGAGGATCGCCTTTAACTTCGTAATCTCTAGCTTCCGTGCCTAGATTAAGAACTTGTTTTATATCATCAATAGTAATTGTATTTATTTTGTCGTCGGTTCTATCATTCTGCGGAATATCTGCAAGACGCAACAGCAATTTTTGTTTTGCAGATTCAAGAACATTTCTAACAATCCGAGCGTTGCCAAATTTTTTATCGCGTTCGCGGTAAAGTTCGTTAAAATGTTTTAATAGAAATTCAGCAGCTTCTTTGGAAATTTTCTTTTTATCTTTAACCAAAGTGCGGTGTACTATTTCCATCATTTCTTCAGGATTATAATCTTCAAAAGTAAATGCTTTTTGAAAACGCGATTGCATACCGGGATTGCTTGCAATAAAATCCTTCATTTCATCTGTATAACCGGCTGCTATTGTTATGAATTTTCCTCTATCATCTTCCATTCTTTTTAACAGAATATCAATTGCTTCTTTACCGAAGTCGTTGCCAGAACCGTCCTTTTTAATCAATGAATAAGCTTCGTCGATAAATAAAGTCCCGCCTATAGATTTATCAATCATCGCAGAAGTTTTTTCGGTAGTTTGACCAATATATCCCGCTACCAATCCCTGCCGATCTGTTTCAACAAGATGTCCTTTAGTTAAAATACCAAGAGCAGAAAATATTTTGCTAAACACACGGGCGACAGTTGTTTTGCCTGTACCGGGATTACCAAGAAATAAATAATGCGATCCGAATTTTTCTGAAATATCTTCGCCTTGTTCAAAGTAATAACGGGCTAGTTTAATTAAATCTGAGATTTCTTTTTTAACAGATGATAACCCAACTAAGTTATCAAGTTCCTTCAATGATTCTGCAAGAGTTTCTTCATTGATACCAATTTTATAACGCACAGATTTTTCTTTTTCAATTAACCCGGCTACGTCATTGATAGTAATTGTATTAAGTACTTCTTTTGTCCTTTGCTTTTCTGGTAAGGAAACAACTCGTTTACCTAAATTGATTTTTGCGTCTTCCAAAACATTTCTAACAATACGTGCATTACCGAAAGTTTTATCTCTTCCACGGTAGTATTTTATAAATAAGGTATTTAAAAATTTTTTGGCTTCGTCGGTAATTTTATATTCTTCCTTCTCAAGATTTCGTTCGAGAATTTTTCCCAATTCATCCGGAGTGTAATCTTCAAAATTAAAAGTGTGAGTGAACCGAGATTTTATGCCTGGGTTTGAGTCAAGAAAAGTATTCATTTCTTCCGGATAACCTGCAGCAATCACAACAAATTCGCCTTTGCGATCTTCCATGCGTTTTAATAAAATATCAATTGCTTCCTGGCCGAAATCCTGGCCGGCTCCGCTTTTTTTAACTAATGTATATGCTTCATCAATAAATAATACTCCGCCAACAGCATCGTTAATTATTTTTTCTGTTTTCTGAGCTGTTTCACCAATGTATTGACCAACTAATCCTGCGCGGTCGACTTCAACAACATGGCCTTGTTGAATTATTCCCATAGCTTTTAAAATGTTACCGAGTAATCTCGCAATCGTTGTTTTACCGGTTCCGGGGTTGCCAAGAAAAAGGGCATTAATAGAAATTTTGTCGTCTGCTTTTAGTCCGAACTTTTTTCTTTCTTTTAAAAATTCCAGAAAAGAGATAAAATCCCTAACTGATTTTTTTATTGAAGAAAGACCAATGTATGAATCCAGTTCTTTAAGTAATTCTTCAAGACTTCGAGGTTCTTCGAAAATTTGTTTTTTATTTAATTGTTCTTCTTTAGGAATTTCTTTTTTCTGCATTAGAGGAAGATGTTGAGATTCTTTTTCTTCAACAATTGAATTGTTTACACCAAAATATCTTTCTCCAACCTTAAAGTTGTTGATATAAATTTCAACTTTAGCTTGTCCGTTTTTCCAAAACCCGGCTGTTTTAGAACCTAATGTTTGCGCAAAAATTACAGAATCCCAATCCGCCGGTACGTTTAAACGAAAATTGTTTTTACCGATTTCATAATCGTTTAAATACCAAATAGTGCAGCAGTTATAATTTGCATTCTGCGTTCCAAACAATGGATTATTGTAAATAACTTCCACGCCGACAAATAAGAAATTACGGTCAATTTGTTTGTAATAAGTTCTTGCGGAATTTTGACTGGCATTTGAAGCATCAAATAATTTTATTGAAAAAACTTCTGCAAAATCATTTGGATAAAAAATCGAATCTAACCTGTAATTTGTAGATGAAACAGTTGTTTTTCTATGTTCATTCTGAAAAATATCCTTAGTTAATTTTTCTTCACGTTCAATTCGGGATTTTTCAAATTCAACTTCTTCCGAATGAATGAATTTAATCAGGGCATTATAGATGAAATTAAATCTTTCATTTTGACTAAAACGATCCTTCATTGCTTCGGCTTTTTTAATAGCGGGGCTGTATTGAAACATATGATACATCGCTTCAAGCTCAATAAGTTCTGCTTCGGCATGCTCCTTTTTTAATTTTTGATCTGCAAGAATTTTTTGAGCTATGAATAAGGCGAACCAATATTCCTTTTCTTTTAATGCTGCTTGTGCATCTTTTATTAAGGATTCAAGATTAGATGTGTTGAATTTATAATTATCAGCTAACAAAAGATTTGCTTTTTGAAACCAGATACGTGCTGCTTCCCATTCTTTATTTTCTCCGCCGAGCAGCAACAGTCCGTAGGAAAATGCTTTGTTTGCCTCATCGAATTTCTTTAACCCGGCATAAGCACGAGCTTGATTTAAATACGTCCAGCTTAAAAGATTTTTTTCCGAGGAAATTGTTTTATCAATATCTGCAATAGCGCCTTCGAAGATACTCATTCGTGTAAGTATATAAGCACGGAAAAATCTTGTTTTGGATAGATTACCTTGAAGTTCAACAGCAAGATTGGCGTATTCCATGGCTTTAGACGGCTGCCCGTTTTCAAGATATGCCCACGCAAGGCAAATGGCGGCTTCGCTGTCGTTTGGTCTAAATTGATATAATTTTTCAGCAGCGGCAAGTGCCATACGAAATCTGCCGTTCCAAAGATGATCATACGCTTCAATCTGTAGATTATTCAGCTCATCGTTTGTCATAAAGTATAATTTTGGCCTTTTTCAATATTTACGGTTTGAAAATAAAAAATCCTATACGGATATACTAATGAGAATTATATTTCTATTGTCGTAAAAATTATAAAACCTTTTAGTCCGGTTCTGCGTCTAAAAACAAAAAATCGAGCATGTCATGAAAAAAATTCTAATACCGGTTTTGATTATTGGTACTTTTGCAATAACTAGTTGTGGTTTTTGGGGCGTGCGGGGCAGTGGTAGGGTTAAAGAAGAAACTAGACAAATTGATGATTTTACGGATATTGATGCTTCGGGTGCATTTTCAATTAAAGTGAAAGTTGGTCCGGAATCTTCCTTAAAAATTGCTGCTGAAGACAACCTGTTAAAAATGATACGCACTACTGTAAGAGGTAATACTTTGATAATAGACACTAAGAAAAGTATTTCTCCCAGAAAAGAGATTAAAATATATATAACAACACCGGATTTGCAATCAATTGAGTGTTCAGGCGCAAACAGTATTTACGCTGCAGATATCAATACGGAAAATTTTGAAGTTGATTTAAGCGGTGCCGGAAGTATTGAACTACATGGTAGTGCAAATAAAGTAAGAGCCGACATTTCCGGTGCAGGAAGCATTAATGCTAAGAAATTGAAAGCCGATAGAGTATATATATCTGTCAGCGGCGCAGCAAGTGCAGATGTATATGCAAGTGAATTCCTTGATGCATCGGTATCAGGCGTCGGATCAATTGATTATTACGGTAATCCTGAAAAAACAAATACAAATGTGTCCGGAGTTGGTTCTATCTCAAGAAAATAATTTTTTATGGTACTCATTCCAAAGCGGGGTCTTTAATTAGATTCCGCTTTTTTATTATCTTTGAATCAAAATTTAAAGGGATAAATCCAATGGCAAAAAATATAAAACCTCTCGTTAGTATTTTGATGGGTAGTGATTCCGATCTATCAATTATGCAAAAAGCCGCTGATGTTTGTGCTCAATTTGATGTGGGTTACGAGATAAGAATTCTTTCTGCCCATCGTGTTCCAACTCATGTAAAAGACTATGTTTCAAATCTTTCGAAGAGGGGAATAAAGATTGTTATTGCAGGCGCAGGATTAGCAGCACATCTGCCGGGTGTTTGTGCTGCATTCACAACTCTTCCGGTTATTGGCGTACCGATTAATAGCGGTGCGCTTAAAGGGTTGGATGCTTTATTGGCAATTGTGCAAATGCCGAGTGGCGTACCGGTTGCAAGTGTTGCCATTGATGGAGCTAAAAACGCAGGGTTGCTTGCTATGCAAATTCTCGCAACTTCCGATTCAAGTATTCAGAAAAAGATTGTTCAACATAAAAAAAATATGGAACTGGAAGTCTTAAGAAAAGATAAAGAATTGAACAACAAAGTTTCTAAATCTTAAGGGGCTGGATCGTTTTAATTATTTTATCACATTATAAACCGGGTCGCCTAAAAGTCTGTTCGAATTCCAGTCAAAGAAAATAGTATGTTCACTTTTTCTTTCTTTGCAAGAAGCATTAGCACAATATTTACATATATCATAATTACAAAAATCAGAATGAATGCGGACACTTACAGCCGGAAATATTTTCAATAATTCGGCTTCAATAAATTGTTCTTCATCGTGCGATTGTTTAATCGAAAAATAGTAGGGGAGTATAATGTGGAAATCTACAAATATCCTATCGCCTGATTTCCAAAATCGCAGATGGTGAATATCCAGCCAATAATCTTTTTTAATTTTATTGATCAATAAAATAATCTTATTAAGAGTATCTGTATCTGTTTCGTGCATCAGCCCGCCAATAGATTCGCGTATAAGTTTGTATCCTGTAAATAAAATATTTAATGCAACCGCGATAGCAATTAACGGATCTAAAATTAAATACCCTGTCATTATTACAAGTACAAGTCCAATAACAACTCCAATGCTTGTATAAGAATCTGTTAAAACATGCTTTCCGTCTGCAACTAAAGTAAGCGAATTAGTTTCTTTGCCTTTCTTAATCAAATAGAAACCAAGAAACAAATTTACAATACCAGCAGTGCCGATCATAAAAGCACCGATATCAAGCTGCTGAGTATTGACCCCATTAATCAAATCCAATATAGAAGAATAAATAATTGTAATAGCTGCAATAATTATCAACAAACCTTCCATGCCTGCAGAAAAATATTCGATGTTTCCGTGCCCATACAAATGTGTTTCATCAGCAGGTTTTGAACTTAGATAAATGCTATACAATGCAATGGAAGTTGCAACAATATGTACTACTGATTCGGCAGCGTCGGAAAATATTGCAGTTGATCCCGTTAAAAAATAGGCAGTAATTTTTGAAACGAACATTCCGAAACCAATAATTAGCGAAATCCACGCAGCCTTCTTTTTATCATTCTGAAGTAGTCCGTTCATCTGTACCTTAATCTCCAATATTATTTCAGCAAACTTACTCATTTTATAAGGAACAATTAAATAGGATACACAAAAAGTAAGTCCGATTTTAATTTGAAAATTAAAGAATCATATTCTCATAGATAGGAAATTGAAGAAATATTAAACGTTTTAGTAGATAAAATAAATGCGTTTATTGGATAAAAACGAATGAAAGCATTGGCATATTATGTGCATTATAAAATCGCAAACCTAAATAGAGAGAATAAGATGTACAGTCAAATATTCGAAAAGTATCCAAAGAATGATAGAAGCAATTTAATACCATTGCTTCAGGATGTGCAGGAAATTCACGGCTATCTGCCCGAAGATGCACTTAAAGAAATTTCAAACCACATAAACATGCCCTTAAGCGGAGTGTATGGAGTTGCAACTTTTTATAACCAATTCAGATTATTGCCACTCGGAAAGAATGTAATTCGTGTTTGTAGAGGTACTGCATGTCATGTTAAGAATTCGGCAAATATTCTTTCTGCGTTAGAAACCGAACTTGGTATTTGCGCAGGATTTACAACACGCGATAAAGTATTTACTCTTGAAACTGTTGCTTGTATTGGCGCATGTAGTATTGCACCCGTAATAAATATCAACGAAGAATATTACGGCCGTGTTACGATTAAAGAAATTCCTAAAATATTGAATAAGTACCGTAAAGAAGAAAAATCAAAAACAGAAAAACTTGCGAGTGTATAATGAAAAGTTTTATTGAAAAATGCTGCGATCAATGCTGGCATTCAGTTGAAAAACCATGCGATCTATTTATCGCATGCTGCACGGAAGGACCGCTTTGCCATAAAGACGATAAATGTAAAGAGAAATTTCAGAGCATAAATAATTCTTTGAAATATTCAAGTAATGAGGTTCCGGTTATATTTATTGGTATGGGGACATGCGGCTTGGCTTCCGGCGCAGATAAAGTTAAAAAAGCAATTGAAGATGAATTGCTTAAACAAAATATTAAAGCAGAAATTGTTCCTACCGGATGTGTTGGATACTGCGCTAAAGAACCAATTGTTGATATTAAATTACCCGGCAAAGATAGAGTTTCCTACTGTGAAGTTACGGCAAAAGATGTTCCGGATATGTTAAAATCAACTATAGTTGATAATGGAATTTATAAGAAAAGATTTTTAGCTACTTATGGTGAAGGGACAGCAGAATTCCCGGCGATGAAGGATGTACCATTTTTTAAACGCCAGTTAAAAGTTGTGCTCGAAAACTGCGGCGTTATCAATCCGGAATCAATTGACGAATATATCGCTGCCGGTGGATTTAAAGCTTTGGATAAAGCTCTTAGAATTCATTCCCCAGCAAAAGTTGTTCAAGAAGTTTTGGACAGCGGATTACGCGGAAGAGGCGGCGCCGGTTTCCCAACCGGTAAAAAATGGGAACTTGCTCATAAAAAACAAGCCGATCAAAAATATATTGTTTGTAATGCGGATGAAGGCGATCCGGGTGCGTTTATGGACCGCTCAGTTCTTGAAAGTGATCCTTATAGATTGATCGAAGGAATGACAATAGGAGCTTTCGCTATCGGAGCTTCGAACGGATATATTTATTGCCGCGCTGAATATCCGTTGGCTATTGCGAGATTGTTACGCGCTATTGATAAATGTAAAGAATATGGCTTGCTTGGTAAAAATATTTTAGGAAGTGGATTTGAGTTTAATCTAAAAATTAAAAAAGGTGCAGGCGCTTTTGTATGCGGCGAAGAAACTGCGCTTCTTGCTTCAATCGAAGGGAAAAGAGGAATGCCTAAACCGCGTCCGCCTTATCCAGCTGATAAAGGCCTCTTCGGTAAACCCACTGTAATAAATAATGTTGAGACATTCGCAAATGTACCTGTTGTAATTAACCGCGGTGCAAATTGGTTTTCTTCTATTGGAACACAATCCAGTAAAGGCACAAAAGTATTTGCACTCAGCGGTAAGATCACATACAGCGGGCTCGTTGAAATTCCTATGGGCATAACTTTACGCGAAATCGTTTTCGATATCGGCGGCGGAATTCCCGATCAGAAAAAATTTAAAGCTGTTCAAATCGGCGGACCTTCAGGCGGATGTTTACCAGACTCCGTTTTAGATACTCAAGTTGATTATGAATCTTTAAAGACTGTCGGGGCTATGATGGGTTCCGGCGGATTTGTTGTTATGGATGAAGATACTTGTATGGTTGATGTTGCAAAATTTTTCTTAACATTTATTAAAGATGAATCTTGCGGAAAATGCGTTCCGTGCCGCGAAGGTACAAAAAGAATGTTGGAAATTATTGAAAGAATCCCCGTAAGATATTCTAACGACGAAAATAAACTAGAACAGCTTCAAAGATTTAAAGGCATTGTTCACTTGCAAAGATTAGCCGATGTTATTCGCGATACTTCTTTATGCGGACTCGGGCAAAGCGCTCCTAATCCAATTTTATCTGGTTTGAGATATTTTAAAGAAGAATACGAAGAGCATTTATACGAAAGAAAATGCGCATCAAAAGTTTGCAAACCTTTATTAACATATACGATTGACAATGAAACTTGCGAAGGATGCGGTTTGTGCGCTAAAAAATGTTCTGTAGAAGCGATTGTAGGCGATAAAAAAATGCCGCATTACATTATTCAAGAAAAATGTATTAAATGCGGAATGTGCGTTGAAACTTGCCGGTTTGGCTCTATCATAATTAACTGATTTTGACTTTGGAGAATAATCATGGTTGAATTAACAATAAACGATATAAAAGTAAATGCCGAAGAAGGAATGACAATTCTTGATGCAGCTAAATCAGTAGGCATACATATTCCAACACTCTGCCACATGAAAGATTTATTCCCGACCGGTGCATGCAGAATTTGCGTTGTGGAAATCGACGGGATGAGAGGTTTAACTCCTTCTTGCGCCTACCCGGTTATGCATGGAATGAAGGTAACAACAAACTCTCCGCGTGTTAGGATTGCAAGAAAAACAATTGTGGAACTGCTAATTGAAAATCATCCGCAGGATTGTTTGGTATGTGTACGAAATAAAAATTGCGAACTGCAGGATCTTTCGGAAAGATATAACATACGCGAACATCGTTACTGCGGAGAAAAGAAAGATCATGCAATTGATATTTCAAGCGCATCGATGGAACGCGATCCTGCAAAATGTATTTTGTGCGGAAGATGCGTTCGTACATGCGGCGAAATTCAAAAAATCGGCGCAATTGATTTTACAAACCGAGGATTCAAAAGCAACGTAACAACTCCTTTCAATAAAGGCCTAAATGTTAGCGATTGTATTTTATGCGGTCAGTGTATTCTTGTTTGCCCTACTGCAGCTTTAAGAGAAAAGAGTCACTCAAAAGAAGTTATGAATGCGCTTACAGATAAAAAGAAATTTACTGTTGTTCAAGTGGCTCCGGCTGTGCGTGCATCAATTGGTGAAGAATATAATTTTCCTCTCGGTACAAACGCTACTGGTCAGCTTGTTACAGGTTTAAGAAGACTCGGATTCAAAAAAGTTTTCGATACAAACTTTGCCGCAGACTTAACAATTATGGAAGAAGCCACCGAATTAATAAACCGTGTTACCAACAACAAAACTTTGCCGATGTTTACAAGCTGCTGCCCCGGCTGGGTTAAATATATTGAACAAAACCGACCGCAATTGCTCGGTCACGTTTCAACATGCAAATCCCCGCACGAAATGGAAGGCGCAGTTATCAAAACCTATTACGCAAAGAAAATGGGTCTTGATCCTAAAGATATTTTTGTGGTTTCAATCATGCCTTGTACAGTAAAGAAATTTGAATCAGTGCGACCTGAATTGAGCGAAGAACATATGCAGGATGTTGATGCGGTTTTAACAACTCGCGAATTAGTACGAATGTTCAAAATGGCTGGAATAGATTTTAACGATTTACCAGAAGACGAATTTGATAATCCGCTTGGAGAATCAACAGGCGCTGCGGCAATATTTGGTACTACTGGCGGTGTTATGGAAGCTGCGTTAAGAACTGCTTATGCAAAGATTTCCGGTCGTGAGTTGGACAATCTTGAACTAAAGGCAGTTAGAGGATTGGATGGAATTAAGTCAGCAACAATTCCGATTGATGGTTTGGAAGTTAATGTTGCAATTGTAAATGGAATTGGAAATGTTGGACCAATTTTAGACGAAATAGAAAAAGGCGAATCGAAATATCATTTTATTGAAGTTATGGCTTGTCCAGGCGGATGTATAAACGGCGGCGGACAGCCAATTCATCAAAAACCGGATAAAGTTAGAAAACGTGTTCAAGTTCTTTATGAAATTGATGAAAAAATGAAAACAAGACGTTCGCACGAAAATGAATCTGTAATTAAGCTTTATAAAGAATTTTTAGGCGAACCAAACGGCCACATTGCTCATGAGATATTACATACTTCGTATGTTGACCGTAAAAAGATTTTAGAAAACGCATAACTAGTAGCGCAGATTCGCAATCTGCGCTGTTACAATAATTTGCTCTTTTACAAATTGATTAGATAAATAATGTCGCTGGGAATAGTATCGACAATCGGACAGCGCTGCAAAAGATGTTACTCGTGCGTACGCGAATGCCCTGCGCGGGCAATCCGTGTATTAAACGGGCAGGCAGTGGTTATTGGTGAGCGTTGCATTAGCTGCGGTCACTGCGTAAAGGTATGTTCACAGCATGCAAAACAAATACAAAGCGATATCGAAAAAGTACTGCGAGATTATTTACCATCCGGAAATGCGATAGCGATGCTTGCACCATCTTTCCCGGCTGCTTTCCCGCAAAACTACGATAAGCTTTATTCTGCTCTTAAATCAATTGGCTTCAAAAAAGTAACTGAGGCAGCTTTCGGCGCAGACCTTGTGAGCGAACACTATAAAAATTATTTCGAAAAATTTCCAGAAAAGACAATTATCAGCAGTCCGTGCCCGGCAGTTTATAACTTGATAGAAAAATATCATGCCGGTCTTGTATCTCAACTTGCAGAAATTGTTTCTCCGATGATTGCAATGGGACGTTATTTGAAAAAGAATTACGGCTCCAATTCTAAAGTTGTATTCATAGGCCCATGTGTTGCAAAGAAAAGCGAATATGTAGATTACGAAGTTGATGATGCCGTTGATGCTGTTCTAACTTTTACTGAGTTGAAAGATATATTTCAAATATTGGATGCAAACATTGATGAAAAGAAGGAAGAAGAACTTGATCCGCCACATGCGTTCCTCGGTAAATCTTTTTCAATAACCGGCGGACTTTTAAAAACAGCGGAAGTATCCAGCGATATTTTACAAAAGGAAACGATAATAGTCGAAGGAAAGAATAGGGTTGTAGATTTGATGTACGAAATTGCCGAAGGAAAATTAAAATCGAAATTTGTTGATGTACTTTTTTGCGAAGGTTGTATTAACGGTCCGGCAATTGATACCGATTTAAGTTATTATGTAAGGCGCGAAAAAGTTGTGAATTACATTCATGATAATATTAACAGCTTCGATAAACTTGAATGGAAAAGCAATATTTACAACAGCAGGGATCTGAATCTTAAAAGAAAGTTCTCGAATAAAAGTCAACGCAAACCTATGCCGAGCGAAGGTGAAATAAAAGAAATATTAGCGAGAACTAATAAACTTAATAAGAGCGATGAATTAAATTGCGGATCGTGCGGGTATCCGTCTTGCAGGGAATACGCGGTGGCAATTGCAAAAGATTTGGCTGAAGACGATATGTGTCTTCCTTACTTGATTGAAAAACTTGAAATAGCATACAAAGAATTGCAGGATACTGAAGAACAATTGCACAGCGCTGAAAAATTAGCATCAATAGGACAACTTGCAGCCGGAGTTGCTCACGAGATTAATAATCCTCTTGGGACAATTATGCTTTATGCTTCTATGATGAAAAGAAAAATGGAAAAATCCCAATGCGCGGATGAGCAGAACTCTGAAGATCTAAAATTAATTATAGAAGAAGCAAATAGATGTAAAAATATTGTTGCAAACTTATTGAATTTTGCTCGGCAGGGAAAGGTAAGAGTGGGCAATGTTGACGTTCATGAACTGTTGACAAATATAATAAAGATACAAAAGCTTAATCCGCAATTTTCTGAAATTATATTTAATATTGATTGTCATGATTCGAATACGATAATAGAAGGAGATGCAGATCAACTTAAACAGGTATTCATAAATTTATTTAACAATTCATGTGAAGCAGTTGAATCGAGTGATATTAAGCAAGTTACAATTAGTATTTCTAAGAAGGATGAAAATTTAATTATTGATTTAATCGATACCGGATGCGGCATCCCTGCTGAAAATCTTAATAAAATATTTACGCCGTTCTTTACGACAAAAAAAATTGGAAAAGGAACGGGACTCGGTTTAGCTATAAGTTACGGCATTATTAAAATGCACAAAGGCGATATTAAAGTAAAAAGCACGGTGGGTGATGGTACCGATTTTACTATTACACTACCGCTAAAACATAACACAATTAATCCTATACTGAATTGACCTAAAGGTTAAAGAGGAAAGAAATGATACAAGAAAAATTCAAAAAAATATTGTTGGTTGACGACGACATTGATTTACTTGAACAAAACAAGACTTTATTGGTATCCCGCGGCTTTAATGTTGTTACTGCTGAAAGCGGCGAGGATGGATGGAAGTTGTTTCAAAAAGAAAATCCGGATGCGGCAATATTAGATTTGATTATGGAACAGATGGATGCCGGTTTTGTTTTGGCTCATCGAATTAAAAAAACAGAGCATGGTAAAAAAATACCGGTTTACATTTTAACTTCGGCAACATACGATACCGGATTTAAATTCAGCGCATCGACTGCAGAAGAACGCGAATGGATTAAATGCGACGGCGTTTTGAACAAACCGGTTGTAGTGGAAGAATTGATATCCAAACTTGAAAGTTTTACAGGGATAACAAAGTAAGTACACATAAAGTGTGAATGAAAAAAAGGCAAATATCTTAATCATTGACGACGAGAAAGGATTAAGATACGGCACGCAAAGGTTATTGGAAGACGAAGGTTACTCGGTTGATACTGCCGAGAACGGGGAAGAAGGAATTCGTCTCGGGACATCAAAGGAATTTGATGTTGCACTTATCGACCTAAAAATGCCCGACATTGACGGGATGGATGTGCTTAAAGAAATCATCACCGTTCATCCCAATACTATTTGTTTTATCGCAACTGCCTACGCTAGTTACGATACTGCAATTCAAGCCACGCGTCTCGGTGCCTTCGGGTACATTCCAAAACCATTCACTCCCGAAGAATTAATCTATCAAGTTGAACAGGGAATAAAACAGCGCGAATTAATTATTGAAGCCGAACGCTTAAAAAAAGAACGTGAGGCAAATCTTCTTGAATTAGCTTTCGAAAAATCCCGGCTCAACGCAATCATAAAATCAATCAACGAAGGTGTATTAATAATTAATCGCATCGGCGAGATTGCATATTTCAATTACGCTGCACTCAAGTTTTTAAATATTTCAGATCTAAAAATAAGCGAACCGGTTCTTCATAAACTCCCCGATAAAATTTCAGATATCATTACAAATATTTTAGAAAAAGAAAAATTTTCTCTAAAGACAATTACAACACAAATTGAAATTAAGCCGAATCATGAATTGGTTATTGAAGCCGGATGTACTCCAATTTCGCACCCTGACGGTTCTCTTGCTGGCGTTGTTGTGATCATAGGCAATATTACGGAATTCAAAAAAATCGAACTGATTAAAAATCAATTCATCTCTATGGTTGCTCACGAGTTAAAAACTCCACTCGCTGCCGTACAGGGTTTTCTAAATATTTTCCTCGACAAAAATCTTGAACTTACCGAAGATACAAAGAGAGATTACATGGTTCGTTCGGTAGTAAGGTTAAAAGGACTTACAGATTTGGTGAACGATCTTCTTGACATATCGAGGATGGAATTAAAAACGAAACAACGAGAACTTGAAACAATTCATATAGAAGAAATTATAATAAGCACATTACAATTCCTCGAATTCGAAATTTCAAAAAAAGGAATAATTATTGAAAAAAATATAGAGCAAAACTTACCAACAATTAAAGCTGATCAAAATGAAATAACACGGCTACTCACAAATCTTCTTAGCAATGCCATAAAATACAACAAGGAAAATGGAAAAATTTTAGTTGAAGTATCGACATCATCAAATTATCTAAGGATAAAAGTTGCTGACTCTGGTATTGGATTAAAACCCGATGAAAAGGATAGAATGTTTAACGAATTCTACAGAGCAAAAAACGAAAGAACGCGGGGCATAAGCGGTACAGGCCTCGGTTTAACAATTGTCAAAAGGATAGTCGATTCTTATTACGGTAAAATTGATGTTGATTCCACTTACGGAGAAGGGACAACGTTTACAATCAGTTTACCTATAAATATAAACTAAACAAAAGGAGAGCGGTATGGCCCTAATCGCTATTATCGATGACGATCCTGATATTCTTGATGCCAGCAGCTTGGTGTTGAAATCTAAGGGATTTGACGTAGTTACAGCTACCAATCCGACTGACGCCTATAAGGTTGTCACCGAAAAAAAACCAAATCTAATTATCCTTGATGTTATGATGGATGAGCCCGACGACGGATTTTATTTAGCACAGAAATTTCGTAAAGACGGTATCACTACTCCGATATTAATGTACACTTCGGTTTCAAAAGCTATCGGACTTGATTTCGGGAAAAATGAAATGGTTCCGGTTGATGATTTTGTTGAAAAACCGATTTCACCTGATGAACTTATCGCTAAGGTTAACAACCTTTTGAAAGTTAAGGAGGTGAAGTAAAATGCTTGTACTCGAAAAAAATGCAATGACTGAAGAGATTGAACAACTTGTTGAAAAATACGGACGCAGCCGTTCTTCTTTGATGCCGATGCTTCAGGATATTCAGCGTAAACACAAACAAATTTCCGATTTTGCACAACAGGAAATTGCACGTGTACTCGATATTCACCCCGTTGAAGTTTATAGCGTAATAAGTTTTTATGCTTTCCTCAATACAGAACCCAAAGGAAGAAACATTGTACGCCTTTGCCAAACGATTACATGCGATATGCACGGCAAAGCAGATGTTGCAAAAGCCGTTGAACGCGAACTCGGTATTAAATTCGGCGAAACAACAAAAGACAATAAATTTACGCTTGAATACGCAAACTGCCTCGGCATGTGCGATCAAGGTCCGGCTATGATAGTTAACGAGCGTGTATTCTGCAAGCTCACTCCCGAAAAAGCAGTTGAAATTCTAAACGGGATAAAGTGAGGTGAACCATGGAAAAGATAAAAAGAAAAGGTGAAGTATTATTTTCTAATTACACCCGCGGCGAATCGATTAGAAAAGCTTTGGCAGGACACCGAGAAGATATTTTATTCGAACTTCGCGAATCGAAATTAAAGGGAAGAGGCGGTGCCGGATTTCCAACTGCTACAAAATGGACAATTGTTGCCGCTGCAAATTCCCCTCAAAAATATATAATCTGCAATGCCGATGAAGGCGAACCCGGAACATTCAAAGACAGAGTACTTCTTCTCGAATATCCCGAATTGGTTTTTGACGGAATGGTAATTGCCGGTTATGTTATTGGCGCCACAAAAGGAATAGTTTACCTCCGCGGTGAATATGAATATATGTTGAAATCGCTTGAAGATTATCTTGAAGTTATGCGTAAAGATAATTTGCTTGGTAAAGATATTCTAGGAAAGAAAGGATTTGATTTTGATATTGATATCCGTCTTGGTTCCGGCGCTTATGTATGCGGCGAAGAAACAGCCTTAATTGAATCGCTGGAAGGAAATCGCGGTGAAGCCCGCAATCGTCCTCCTTACCCGGTGAATACCGGTTTTAACGGCTTCCCGACAGTTGTAAACAATGTTGAAACATTGGCTTCAGTTCCGCACATTGTTGCTAAAGGCGGAATTTGGTTTGCTAAACATGGTACTGATAAATCAACCGGATCGAAATTATTTTCTGTTTCCGGCGATTGTGAGAAGACAGGTGTTTACGAATTGCCTTGGGGGACAAAAATTTCCGAACTACTTGAACTTGTCGGAGCAAAAAATACTAAAGCAGTTCAGGTCGGTGGAGCTTCAGGCGTTTGTCTTCCAAAATCGCAATTCAATAGAACTTTAGCTTATGAAGATGCAGCAACGGGCGGTTCAATTATGATATTTAACGAAAGCCGCGATATGCTTCATGTGCTGAAAAACTTTATGGAATTTTTTGTTGAAGAATCTTGCGGGCAATGCACTCCTTGCAGAATAGGTAACACAAAACTCCTTGAAGGCGTTGAAATGATTGAAAGAGGCGAGTTTACGTTCGGTTACATCAACCAATTAAAAGAACTTGGTAAAACGATGCAAGTCGCTTCAAAGTGCGGACTGGGTCAATCAAGTCCGAACTCATTCATATCAATTCTGGAAAATTTCAAAGATGAAATTTTTGTAAGCAGAAGCAACAACGGTAAAGGAGGTAATCATGGAAAATAAAAGAGCCCCGGTTAGCCAGCAATCTCATATTGTTGAAAAACCTAAAGACTCATCGGGAATAGGCGGAACTATTACCGTTGAAATAAATGAAAAGAAATTAACTGTTCCACTCGGCACAACAATTCTTGATGCTTGCAAGCAAGCAGGAATTTCAATTCCCACACTTTGCCACCATGAAGATTTATGCGTAGCGGGCGTTTGCCGAGTTTGCGTTGTTGAAGTTGAAGGAATGAGAACTTTACAAGCATCATGCGCATTCCCGATAACTTCGCCGTTGAAAATCAAAACTTCTACTCCAATGGTTCGTAAAGCTCGCCGTCATATCATTGATTTGATGCTAAGCGAACATTGCGGCGAATGTTATTCATGCCACCGCAACGGAAATTGTGAACTTCAAAAACTTGCTAAAGAATACGGAGTAGATAACTATACATTCGGCCATGTTGACAAACCGACATATGAAACTGATAATTCTTCCTATTCGGTTATCCGGGATATGAGCAAATGTATTCTTTGCAAACGCTGCGTAAGAACTTGCATTGATTTGCAGGAAGTTGGTGTTTTAGAAGCAATTGGACGCGGCGATAAAACACATATCGGAACATTTATGGATAAACAGCTTTCCGATGTTATTTGTATTAATTGCGGTCAGTGTATAAATCGCTGTCCCACTGCAGCTCTTCGCGCAAACGATCCTTCGGATGAAATATGGGCGGCAATTGACGATCCTACGAAACATGTGGTAATTCAAACTGCTCCTTCGCCTCGTGCTGCAATCGGCGAGGAATTCGGTTTACCGGCGGGTAATTCAATGACGCGCGAACTTAATACTGCTTTACGCAGAATCGGTTTTGATAAGGTATTCGATACAAACTTTACAGCCGATTTAACAATAATAGAAGAAGGTACAGAGCTAATAATTCGTTTATACAAAGCGCTCGTTCAAAAAGAACAAGTTGCTTTACCGCAGTTTACTTCGTGTTCGCCGGGATGGGTAAAATTTATTGAACATTATTACCCGGAATATCTTGATAATCTTTCATCTGCAAAATCGCCGCAGCAAATGTTCGGTGCATTGATAAAAACTTTCTACGCAAAAAAAGCAGGCGTTAAACCGGAAGATATAGTTTCGGTTGCCGTTATGCCTTGTTCGGCTAAAAAGTTTGAGTGTAACCGTCCAGAAATGAACGACAGCGGATTTAAAGATGTAGATTACGGATTAACTACACGCGAAATGGCGCGCATGATTAAAGAAGCAGGTATCAATTTACCGGAAATGCCTAAGAGCGATTTCGACTCTCCGTTCGGGGAAGCTTCGGGCGCGGGATTAATTTTCGGCGCTACCGGCGGCGTTATGGAAGCTGCGATAAGATCTATTGTTGAATTTGTACTCGGCAAAAAAGCTGAAGACATATTTGAAAAAGCTAACGTAATTCCTGTCCGTGGTTTTGAGGGTGTTAAATACGTCGAATTGCCTTTGGGTGATAAAGTAGGTCCTGTTCCAGATTTAATCAAACATCTTGTTCCTAATTGGGATTGGCTCAAAGGTGCGACGCTAAAAGTTGCAGTTGCGCATGGAACGGCAAACGCAAAGAAAATTATGGATGATATTAAAGCAGGCGGCAAATTCTCCGAATGTCATTTTATAGAATTCATGGCTTGTCCCGGCGGATGTTTAGGCGGCGGCGGTCAACCGATTCCAACCACACCGGAAATTAGACAGAAACGCGCTGAGGCAATTTATGCCGAAGACGAATCTCTCGAAATTCGCAAATCACACGATAATCCTCATGTTGCAAAGATTTACGAGGAGTTCTTGACGGAAGGACCGTGCGGACATCTATCCCACGAACTACTTCATACTCATTATACAAAACGTGGAAGATATATAGCTTAACTTCTCCCCAACCCCTCTCCTAAATATGGAGAGGGGCTTATAAAGAGAAATAATTTTACCTTTCTTTATTTTGGAAAATAAAAGATCTAGTGCATAGGATTTTTCTAAAAATCTATTTTATCGGACTACAGTATTTGTTGATGATATTGTTTAATATTTAATTCGGTAGAAGAAAATAATAAGTACTTGTGCCTAAGAATGATCGATACAAATAAATTCATTTCATCATAAAAAACGGGGTTCTCCTATGAAAAAACTGATTGCAGTTGTAATTATTGTCTTATCATTTTCGCAATACACAGAGGCTCAAAACTACGGACTAGGCAATACCGATCCTTCTGTATTTTCAAAATACCGTGTACCTGAGACCAAGCTAAGCTCCTTGTGGATAAATACTAATCTTTCTTACACTGAAAATCGAAGTGAGTATATTAATCCATTATGGCAAGATTCTAAAAATTTTCAGAGTGAATTTAATTCATCTTTATCACCAAATTACATCTTTCGACATGAAAGAGACGACAGATATTTATTTCTTAATTTTGATATCAATGCGGCACATGGAAAACAAGTCTATGAAAACGACGGAGTGGATGACCGGAAAACCGATAACAATAAGTTGAGAATTAATTTATACGGATTACAAAGAAATTACTTCGATCAAAGTGATTTATTTTATTCTTTGAGACCCGAGATGCGGTTTTCATTTGAAGAAACAAGAACAGATTATTCTGCAAACAATTATTCCGATCCCTATTTGGGTACAAAAACGCAAAATTATTCTCTTTCATTTGGTATCGGCTATGGAAGAATAAGAGATGTAACACCAGTTGTTTCGGCTATCCGATTACAGCAAAAACTAAAACAATTAAGCATAATAAATGATGATTTGAATGAAAACGCAATTACGGAAATAGCAAAGCAGTTTTCAAGACAGGGTTATTATTCTTCAGTATATAATCGACCTGATAAATACTTTTGGGATGATATGGAAAAGACTCTCAATAAAAATAATGTTTCGATTGATGGTATTAACCAGTACGGCAATTCATATTTACGAGAAATACCAAATGAAATAAGCTTTATACGAAACGAAGGTCTTATTTATGGTATAATTGTTAGATTTGATTACTTAAATAGTTATTCTTCACAAGGTTATTACCCATCAAAAGTTATTGAAGAGTTTAACATTTTGGGCGAGGCATACTTGAATTTCAGTAAACAGATAAATTTGAATTCCCAGCTAAGTTTTGATTTATCGCTAAGCGGCGGTCCAAATATTATTGAGAATGCTTATTCAAAACAAAGTTATTATGTAAATATTTCAGCAAGATATGATTATGAATTAACGGATAGGTTGGTAGTTTCTGTAGAAGATTTCCTTGGAACTAACTTTAGAAACAGTACGTATATAAAACGCAACATTAATAACAATCTGAATGTTAATTTTAACTATTTCATTGAAGACAATATATCCTTGAATGCGAATGCATCATGGGATTACACGCATAGAAAATATTCTGGTGATCAAAAAAATATAACTAACTACAAAAATATTATGGTAGGATTTACATATTATTTTGATAGAGGTTTCATAATTAAATAAATATATTAAATTGGGAGGCGTTGTAAAACGCGTCTCCTTTATATAAAATTTCTGCTATCTGCATTCAAAAATCTAAAATCTCCTTCGTATATTCATATCAAAATAAAATCACGAATATGAAACTTCTACCAAAATCCGCACATGCCTACGATGAATACTGGCAGTCAATATATTCATACAACATCTGGTTTGTTAAATTAAGATGGTTTGCCTCGGCGGCGCTTCTAATTTATTGGTTTGCCATCGAGTTTGTTTTTGGATTTAAACTTTTGCCTATTCAATTCTCAATTATGATTTTAAATTCTGTACTAATTGTTTCATATAATTATTTGTTTTATAAAATTCTTAAAAACGAAAACAACAAATCAAACAAGAATCAGCTTGAATTTTCACTGTTCCAAATATTAATGGATTTGTTGTGTTTAAGTTTTGTTGTTTATGTCTCGGGCGGATTGGAATCGCCGATATTTTTGTTTTACATTTTTCACATGATAATCGGGAGCTTGATTTTACCGGCATTTATAATGTATTCAATAGCCGGAGTTTTAATTATAATATTTTCTTTGTTCAGCATATTTGAATATTATAAAGTAATTCCGCATTATGCGATTAGCGGACTTCTTCCGTTTCCGCTTTATAATAATTTCGTTTATATGATTGGAGTGTTGACCATATTCGCATCAGTTGCAATTATAACAGTCATGTTGACAAGTAAAATATCGTCGGAATTATACGGTAGGGAGAAGCATCTTAAAAAAGCGCTCGATGAATTGAACGAAGCTGAAAAATCCAAACAGAAATATGTTATGGCGGTTGTGCATGAATTAAAATCGCCGATTGTTGCTTCTATGTCGCAAATGGAATTGGTACTCGGAAATTTTGTCGGAGAAATCAATGAAAATGTACGGAGTAAAGTTCAAACTGCAAAAGAGAGGGCATCAGGCGCTATTGAAATGATAAATAACATTTTGCATATCTCGAAATTCAAGTTATTCAATGACATTCAGAAAGAAGAAATATTATTAGCGCCAATTATTTCATCGCGCATAAATATTCTTTCAAGCATTGCTGAAAAGAATAGTGTCTCAATAAAATTTACAAATGAAGAAAATCCAAATATGAAAATCGCTGCCGATAGCGTGCTTCTCGATCTTGCATTATCAAATTTAATTGGTAATGCTGTAAAATATACTCAAGTAGATGGAACTGTATGGATTAATATTAAAGATGAGAATGACTTTAGAATAGTTGAAATTATTGATAACGGAATCGGTATTCCAAAAGATGAGCAAGAAAAAATATTTGATGATTATTACAGGGCGTCTAATTCAAACAAAAAAGAAGGCGCTGGTATTGGTCTATCAGTTGTAAAACAAGTTATAGAAAATCATAGTGGTAGAATTGAATTAAAAAGTCCTTCAAGATTAGGAAATAATGAGAGACCGGGTACTGAATTTAAAGTCTATCTTCCTCTAAAATAGATTTACTTTTTTAAAAGCGTTTTTTATCTTATTGATGGAATCATCAAAAGAGTTCATTAAATAATGTAGATAAATTATATGCTTACTCTCGTTCCGGAATGGGCAAGTCATTACGGCGAGTTTTGGCGGTCAATACGCACACGAAATTTATGGTTTATACGCTTAAGGTATGCCGCTGTAATTATATTGTTAGGATTTCTTTTAGCCGGGCAGTATATTTTTCAATTCAATTTATCTTCAACACAAATACAATCAATAGTTATAATTTCGTCATCAATTCTTTTTTATAATTATATAGTTTACAAATTACGCAGTATTGCCGGCTGCGATCCGAAGAAATTTAATTGTCTTCATATTTCGCTGATTCAAATGGTTTGCGATTTAATCGCTCTTATGATACTTGTTTACTTTACCGGGACGATAAATTCTCCGCTTTATATGCTTTTTATTTTCCACATGATAATAGGGAGTTTAATTCTTCCCGGCGCGGTTGTATATTTTATTGCCGGAATAATAAGCGTAGTGTTTTCAGCATTGATTTTATTGGTTAGAAGCGGTGTCTTAAACAATCATTTGATTGCAGGAATATTTATTGGCGATAGTATTCATACTTTATCGCACGACGTAATATTTATTCTTGTCTTTGCGTTTATGCTTTTCTGCTCGGTTTACATTGCCAATAAAATTGCACACCAGCTTTACAAAATGGAATTTCATTTAAGAGAATCGCTTGAAAAGTTGAATGAATCTGAAATAGCGAAACAAAAATATACAATCGGGATTGTGCACGAGATTAAAACACCGATAAATGCAGTAATGTCAATACTCGAATTAATTCATCACAAGTATATTGGTCCAATTAGTTCGGAAGTTGACGAAAAAATTATACGTGCAGAAAGGAGAACCGCCGATGCGTTGGAGCTGATTAATAATGTCCTCCGCATTTCGAAATTGAAGATGCTCGATATTAAAACTACGGAAGATGTTGATCTACGGCTGCTCGTTTCTATGATAATAGATGGACTTGTGGAATCGTTTCAAGAAAAAAACATAAAATTTAATTTTGCTGACAACAGGTGCGAAAACAGATTGTTGAAATCGGATAGAATTTTGCTTGAATTAGCGCTCGCGAACATATTGACAAACGCGATTAAATATGTTAATCAAGATGGAAGGATTGATTTTATCATTACTGAAGAAGATAAAAATGTGCTTTTAGAAATATCCGATAACGGTATTGGAATTCCGCGCGAGGAAATAAAAAAAGTATTCGAACAGTTTTACCGTGCATCAAATATCAACAAAGCAATTCACGAAGGTTCCGGTTTGGGCCTGTCTTTGGTTAAAGAAATAATTGAGAAGCTAAACGGGGAAATACAAATTGAAAGTCCATCCAGAATATCCGAAGTGGACAAACCCGGGACAACAATTTTAATTACGCTTCCGTATATTCTTAAGCAAAGTCAATATGATATTTTTGAAGTCAACGACGAGGAATACTTATCAGATAAAAACTCAATTTAGATTTGATGCAATATATTCAAATGTATATTTGAACAGTTGTGTGAAATGGAAAAAAACATTAAGAAAAGTATAATATTTCTTCAATAAAGAACAAACGGAACGCAAACCTGCCTGCCGCAGGCAAGTTTTTATGATGGTAATGATTCTGTGTCTTATCCACTTATGATATCCTAATGTTACAGATAAAATCATTCTTCAGGTTTGCTTATCCATGTAAAATATTTTTTAGGCATTGATGATTTTGCTTTTTCTGCACTTTCCAAATCCGAAAAGATTCCATAAACCGTAGAACCGCTTCCGGACATTAAAGCAAATTCAGCGCCATTTATATACATATTTTCTTTTATTGATTTTATCTCGTCGTATTTCGAAAATACAAATTGTTCGAAATCATTAACTACTTGTGTTCTTAAAACGCTGAAATTCAATTTGCCATCTTTAATAGCAGTTTTAAAATCAAATATTTTTTCTTGGGGTTTAATATTTTGGAAAGCTTCACGGGTTGAAATATTAATTAACGGGTTAACAATTAATATTGGGTTATCGATATCAAGTTCAACAAATTCAAGTATTTCTCCCCGTGATTTTCCAATTGCCGGTTTAGCTTTAATAAAGAACGGAACATCCGAGCCAAGCTGCAGAGCAATATCAATCAATTGATCATATTTAAGATTTAATCTTGCCATTTCATTTAACGAAATTAAAGTTGCTGCCGCATCGGAACTGCCGCCGCCGAGTCCGGCTTGCGATGGAATTCTTTTCTGTAAATTAATCTTTACTTTAATCGTTGTACCCTTGATTTTTTCCAAGACACGTACAGCTTTAACAACAAGATTATTCTCATCGTTCGGGATTGATTCGTCGTCGCAATTGAATTCGAATTTATCTGCCGGTTCAAAGGTAAGAATATCGAATAAATCGTTGACAGGGTAGAACAAAGTATTCAAATTATGATAGCCGTCTATCCTTTTGGAAGTAATAAACAAACCGATATTAATTTTAGCGGGCGCTTTCATTTCAATATATTTCATCGAAAAAGTCCTTAATTGTTTGTGTATGTAGTGGAGATGAACCGCAGCATGAACCAATAAAAACCGGCTTATAATTAAGGTACTGTCTAATTATCTCAGTATATTTGGTAGGATCGATTCCGCAATGAATATAATTATCGGAAACATTTCCCGCACCGCAGTTGAAATAAAATCCCCAGTTATATCCAATCTCATGTTTCTCAAAATATTTTCTAAAAATATCCGGTTTAATGCAATTAAAACCTATGGCTACGGGACTAAATTCTTTCGCAAAATCGACAGCTTCAGAAAGAGGTTCACCGCTTAATAATTTCAAATCATCATTAAAATAAAAATTCATAACGAAAGGGAGTGAATTGTACGAGCAAAATTTTGAAATAATTTCTATTTCATCCCAATGACTTTGAGTTTCATGCCATAAAACATCAACTCCGTTTTCCCATAATAGCTCGATATGTTTCTTGTGATTATAATCCAATTCATACTTCGAGATAGTTCTTTCTTTATGATAACAATCTTCGGCGGGAGCATTTGAGCCGGCGATAATTATTTCTTTATCCTCACGTGCTTCAATTGCTATTTGAACACTTCTAAAAACAAATTTACTTTGATCGAAAGAATAGTTTGATGCTTTTAAAGAAGCAGGATTTGTTCTGAATGTATTAGTTGTAATAATATCAGCACCGGCATCTATGTATTCTTTATGAATTTCTATTACTAGTTTAGGATTATCAATATTTAATTTTGAAAACCAGAGATGCTTATCACCGGGAATTCCTTTTTGTTGAAGAAGACTTCCCATCGCGCCGTCAAGAATTAGCGGGCGTTTTAGTCCTTTGTATTTTTCCAACAAAGCTAATCTATTACTTTTACTTTGCACTTTTTCTTTTATCGAAATAGTCTATCGTTTCTTTTATAATTCTTTCGAGATCAATCATTTGAATACATTCGAGATTGTGAGGACAAACTTTTTTCCAGCACGGAGCGCAGAATAATCCTTCGGGGAATAGTTTAACGCCTCGGTCGAATAGATCAATCTCAGTCCAGCAGCTTAAACCGAACCATGCAATTACATATTTTTTTAATGCTATTGCGAGATGCATTCCAAATGAATCGCCGGTTATAATTAATTGCGGAATACTTTCGTAACATGCGCCTTTGCGAACGCCGTCTTTTGTTGGAGTGTTAATAACTTTGCCTGGAAAATTGTCGGCAATAATTTTGTTTCTTTCTTCATCTTCCGGTCCGCCGAGCAATAATATTTTAAAGCGGTTATATGATAAAAACTTATCAATTAATGCAACGTGCTGTTCGATTGTCATTTTTTTATTTGGGAAGAGGAGAGAGCAGCCTGTATTGAAACCAATTACTTCATCGTTGTTGTTAATTTCAATTTGCTTTTTATAATCATCGATAAAAATCAATTCATCACGCGTAAAATGAAAAACGTAATCATCTCGCTTGTAATCGAGATTAAAAGTTTCGGCAAGATAATCTTCGCCTGTGCGTTGATTGATTTTAAATTTTAGATTATCATCCATTCCCAAACGATAATTGTATTCTGCGCCTTTGTTTAGCGGTATAATCTGCCCGTTAGTGTTTATACCAAATCCAAGTTTTTCTTTTGCTTTTAACTGCATTGTTAATGCGCCGGAGCGTGTTGATTTATCAACATTCATTATTAAATCAAATTCCATTTCGTTAAGAACAAGAATGCTTTCAAAATCAAACTGCAAAACCTTATCGATGAATGGATTGTTGTGCAAGAGTCCCACGGCATTCTTTAATGTAATCCAATAAATTGTTGAAACCGGGTACTTCCTTTTAATTTCAGGAAGCCGCGCGGTTGTCATCAAAACATCTCCCATAGCATCGAGATTGACAATCAAGATTTTTGTGCCGAACGGTTTATTATCTTTGCAGCCGTCGGTTAAACAATCATGACCGGGAAAGCATGGTTTGTAACCGTTAAAATTTTTGCAGCCCGGTATTTTTATATCAGTCGTGTTTTGTTGAGTATTCATAATAATATTTCTCAAAGAATGGCAAAAATTTTTCTTTTACGGTTTCAAATTTAACATTTTTTAGAGTCGGTTCTTCGGTAATTACGCAATCGAAAGGGGATTTATAAGGCGACCAAATCATGTCTTTTGTATTGTATTTTACATACAAGCCAAATATTGGTTTTTTGTACGCCGAGCCGATGTGAATTATTGAAGTATCCGGTGTGAAGAGTAAATTCACTTTAGCGATCATGGCTGAAAATATATTGAAAGAAGAATTATAGAAAACAGGGTACGAAATTCCGGCAATAGCAGTCGCATAATTAATATCTTTCTCAATACACATAAATAAAATATTAACATCGTAGTTATTTAGTTCGTTAATAAGTCTTTTATAATTACCAACTCCCCAGAACCGTGCTTCACTTCCGGCTGAAATATTTATTCCAATCAAAAATCTTTCATGACTAAAATGTTGGGTTATGAATTCTTCGATACTCTTTTCAGCCTCAGTTCCTGCATTGAATACTATGTTTGTGTTTTCATTTCGTGTAGTTATCCCGAATAATTTTGTAAAATTATTTACCCTATCAACTATATGATTTTCTGCCGGATTTAGCTTCTCAATAGTATGAGTATATAATTTCTCAGTTCCTTTCTTCAAACCAAATTTATAAGCACATTTCGAAAACGCGACTACATAACTTACAGTACTCGAAATATCAACATGGAGATCGACAACAACATCAAATGTTTTAGAGTTGAGAAGTCTGATCAAAGATAAGATTCCGTTTCTCTTCTTGTCGTAAACTATTACTTCATCGCAGATTTCTTTATTGTTGAATATAAAATAATTGCTTTTAGATGCGAGTACGTAAATTTTATGATCTTTATTCTGCTTAATATTTTTTAATAGGGGAGTACTCACAAGAGCATCACCGATTCGGTTAAGTCGCATAAATAGTATCTTTGACTGAGCCGGCATTTGATCAATGGGTAACGTTTTCGGCTTTTTAGAAAAAGCTAAAAGTAAGTATAGAAAAAATCTGCGGATTGCAATTTCTAATTTTTTCACTGTACTAGTAAATTATTTTTACGAATCAGCAAGTCAATTTTATTCATTATCTTTTCAAGCGGCAAATCTCTAAAACATTCATGATTGCGAGGGCACTCAAGTAAATTACAAATTATGCAATTCAGAGCTTCAAGGTTAATCCACTCGTGTTTATCTCCAAACGGTCCCTGTAATTTGGGATCAGTTGGTCCGTGTAAGCTTAAAACCGGTGTACCGACAGCAGTAGAAATGTGCATTGGCCCACTGTCGTTTGCAATTAGTAAATCACAATTTTTTATAAAAGCAGCCATTTCGGTAATTGTTGTAGGAGGAGCAATAAATGAATTAGGCACGAGGTTGTGAATTTTCTCCGCATCATCTTTATCCGAACTTCCCCAAAGTATTAAAATCTTTGCACTGTATTTATTCACTATTTCATTTCCAATTTCGGCAAATTTTTCAGGGTCGCATTTCTTTGATGGCCAGCCACCCGAAGGTGAAATTCCGACAATGAAAGAATTTGATAAACTGTTGTTTGTTAAATTCTTCTTTGCAAACGATTTAGCCGCACCATCAATTTTAAAATAAAGATTCTGTTTGTCATGAGTAAGAGAGAGTTTTTCCAAGGTAATCAAATGCAAAAGGGCAGAATGGTACTTACTTCTTTCTTCCGGTCCGAAATAATTATATGCATATTTTCTGCCTTTATAAGGGAAGCCGACTCTGAATTTTGCTCCGCTCAAAAAAGTGATTAAAGCAGTACTTGGATTAGTGAAAAAATCCAAGATAAGATCATATTTATTACTTCTTATTTTCAATATCAGTTTTACTCTTTCAAAAGTGCTATTCCGTGGAAAAGTAATCACACTGTGGATATAAGATAGTCCTTCCAAGCCGGGTTTTGAAGGGGGATCGGTTAAATAATCTATTTGAGCGTCGGGGAAATCCGCTTTTAAATTATCTAAAATAATTGTAGAAAGAACAACATCACCAATACCGCGGAGTTTTATAACGAGTATTTTTTTTACAGATTTTTTATCAATCACAATAAATTCTACTTTGTAAATAATTTTTTGTTTAGATTTCTTTCGAACGATTTACAAAACTAAATTACAAAAATTAAAGGCATCATCAAACGGGCGAGGGTGTAATGAAATTAAAAGGTAAAACCGCAGTTGTAACGGGCGGCGCTATGGGAATTGGCCTTGAGACTTGTAAAATTCTTATCAAGGAAGGAGCGATTGTTACTATTTGGGATATCAATGAAACCGAAATGAGTAATGCTAAGAAGACTCTCGAAAGTATAGGCGGAAAAATTTTTACTCATCTTTGCGATGTAACCAACTATGAAAGAATAGCTGAGTTGACGAAAATTGCTATCAATGAAATGGGTTCGATAGACATACTAATTAATAATGCCGGTTACGTTAAAGCCGGAGAGTTTTTATCAAACCCTGTTAAAACTTGGGAGAGAACTGTAGATGTAAACTTCAACGCTATAATTAACACAACACATGCAATTCTTCCGTACATGCATGAAAAAAATCACGGGCATGTTGTTAATATTTCCTCCGCGGCAGGATTGCTCGGTGTGCCGGATTTATCTGTTTACGCTGCTACTAAGTGGGCGGTTTGGGGATTTACAGAATCCATGCGCCACGAGGCTTGGAACAAAGGAAAACACGATGTAAAATTTTCATCGATTCATCCTATGTTTATTGCAACGGGAATGTTCGAAGGCGCTAAACTTGGTTTGCTCGGCAGATTGATTACTCCAAATGTTAAAAGTCATGATGTAATTGCGAGAGCAATTGTTTCTGACGCAATCATAAAAGGAAAATATGCTGTAAGAAGACCAAAGACTTTAAGATTAGCAATTATTTTGCGCGGAATATTGCCTGATTATCTGTTTCAAAAAATGGCACAGTTACTCGGAGTGAATAAAAGTATGAAAACTTTTAGGGGAAGGAATTAATCTTCCCCAATCATTTCGCAGCCGTCGGGAATTTCAGGCGGAACAAGTATAACACTTTCTTTAAGAAGAATTACCTGCCCGGGATCCAAATCTTTTTTCTTCACGACAAACTTTTTGAAAGTATAACTCACAGGCGCAATTTTGGAAGTTTTAGACTTGCTGTAAAATGCGGCAACCGAAGCTGCTTTTTTAATGATATTTTTCGGTACTGCTTCTTTTGTATTATCAATTCTTAAAACGGCATGTGAACCGGAAACTGAGCGTGCATGAAACCAGAAATCATTTTGTTTTGCAAATTTTGTAGTTAGCAAATCGTTGTTCTTGCTGTCTTTGCCAACATAAAGATGATATTTACCGTCAATTACAAAGTGGCGGAAATTAAAAAGCCGCTCTTTATCGTTATCGTGTTTTTGTGTATCCATTTTTATTTTTAATTCTTTTTTAATTGCTAAAAGCTGTTCGTAAGATAAAACTTCTGATATACGTTTTTGAACAGAGATTAATCTAAGATAATCTCTTTCAGCTATTTCAAAAAGTTCTTTTGATTTTTGAAAATTTATTTTTTCCGCCCTTGCTTTATCAAAAAGAGTATCAATATTCTTTTGAGGTGAAAGTTTTTCATCTAGTTTGATTTTAATTATACCGGAATTTGAATCTTCGACTTTAATTTCTTTCATCCCTTTCTTGATATTGTAAATATTGGCTAACAATAGCTTTGCTGTTTCAGTGTATTCTACATCTTTGCTGCCTGAATCAATACGTGATTTAATATTGTTAAGCTTGTTAGCCGACTTTTCAATCTCTTTCTCTAAATACTTTTCAAGTTCAGTTTTTAAAAGTTTGTCTTTACCAACCGAATAATAAAGTGTAAAATATTTATTTAAAGCTGAGAAATAATCACCAAAAACATTTTGTGAATCGGAATCCCTAAAAGTAACCGGGATAAATCGTGGCTTCGGCATAATGTCATTCAGAACAACAGAAATATCTTCGTAGTAGATTTCTTCAATAACTTTTATCATGTTGTTTTGCCAATTGCCTGTACGACTTTCTGTTTCTCTAATCGAATCCTTATCAACAAACTTATAAGCATTTAGAATTTCTTCTTTTGATTTATTTTGAAGAACTTGAATGATCGGGTCGGGATTACTTATATATTCCGATGCTCGAATATCATTTATTATTTGTTCGATATTCTTGTCTTCAATTTTCTTGAAATATTGTAATTTGGAATTGTTGCCGACTAAATAAAGATTTGTCGCCGCTCCTTTAACAACAAAATACAACTCCGAATTTTCTAAGGTGATTCTTATAATTCTATCACCGAGAGCTATTTGTATATTTTGAATTGAGTCTGGTAAAGAATCATTGAAGAAATTTTTAACATTCTTTTTAGCTTTATGATGATCTTCTTTAACAGTAATAAAAGGCATTTGCGGATTTGTAGAAATGATTATATGAAAGTTCTGATTCTCTACAGATGAAAGTCTTAAAAATATTTTATCTCTTTCTTGGGTGTAAATTTCAGCAATTCTTTTACCGTTTACTAATTTCGATAAATCTTTTACACATCGTAATAAATAGAAATAATTTTTAAACATGTCTTATCATTTAATGCATGTTACGCGAAGTGCGTTCAGATTCGGTTAGCTCAAATACTTTTTCCAGAAGTTTTTCTTCAGTTTCAGTCAATTCAATATTCCTTCTCTTCATAACTATTTTTGCTACTTCGAGTGATTTTGTAATATGATATGTTCTCAAAAAATCGGAACCTCCCCAGGCAAAAGATGGGATATACTTTGCCGGGAAACCAGCGCCGAAAATATTACAAGATACGCCAACGACTGTACCCGTGTTGAACATTGTATTTATTGCCGTTTTTGAATGGTCGCCCATAATTAAACCGACAAACCGAGATCCGCTATCCATGTGCTTGCCGTTTATGTAAACATCAACATTTGCGTAATTATTTTTTAGATCGCTGTTGTTTGTGCTTGCGCCTATGTTTACCCAACTGCCGAGATAAGCATGACCTAAAAATCCCTCGTGCTGTTTGTTTGAATATGAATGAATAATTGATTCTTCAACTTCACCGCCGACTTTACAAACTTCGCCGATGCTTGTGTTGTGATAAATTGCTGCGTGCATTTTAATTGTACTGCCTTCACCTATAAATGCCGGTCCTTGTATAACGGCATGCGACATTATTCTAACATTTCTGCCTATATAAATTGGACCGTTACTTGCATCCAAAACCGAAAACGGATCTAACTGAACGTCTTTTTCAATAAAAATATTTTTTTTATTTATCAGTTCAACCGATTTGAATTTTTTAATGGTTGTCTTTTTCTTTTTGGTCAATAACACAAAATCATTT
The DNA here is from genome assembly GCA_023397505.1 of Bacteroidota bacterium. GTDB lineage: Bacteria > Bacteroidota > Ignavibacteria > Ignavibacteriales > Melioribacteraceae > JAEWUC01. The sequence goes on from JAEWUC010000002.1 coordinate 414,250, forward strand.
TCAATTTCTTTTCCGTTTCGGTTAACTAAATCCCATGGGTAGCTAATCAACTTCTCGTCTGTTTCGATTTGTTGAATATCATTTACATTATCGAAAGATAAATAATCATCGGAAAGACCTTGAACCTTATCAATATTTTCTTTTGAAAGTCTTGCTGCTATTACAGAATCTCCATTTCTTACAATGAAATCGTCTCTTTGTTTTTGAAGAACCTTATAAAAAGCATCAGAAAAAACTATTCTGCCGTTTATAAATAAAATAGAATCAGAAGTAGTAAAATCTCGGGAATATTGCGGATATCTTTCCTTTATAGCATCGGCTAAAAAACTCCGGCAATGAAGTATAAGTTTAGATTTCGGAAATCTTAATGATATCTTTTCCCTTAAAGTCAAAATTCCGCATCGTAAATCGTAAACCGGGCGTAAATAAACAAGAGGATGCAGATTGATTACATTCGCATCCTCGAATAAACAAATAGTATTTTTCATAATAACATAAATGGTTTGTTCTTACGGGCAAATTAATTAAAAAAATCCACACTTCGCAAAATTGATTAAAAGATATTCTATGCAAAATGAAAACTAATTGAATACCCTTATGGCGGGTAACCAGATATTTGGTGTAACCTAATATGTCATAAGTAAACGCTACAAATCTCATTTGATATTTTGTGAATAGATTCGAGTTTAATATATTACAGATATGAAAATGCCAAGTAAAAAAATATTTATAATACCATCAGTGTTCATCTTATCGATAGCAGTTATTCTGATTGTTTTAGATGTAATTGTTTTACCTTTATATGTTAATTCTGATGAATATACTGTTCCAAAAGTAGTCGGAATGAACAAGGATGAAGCCATTAAGCTATTGAAAGATATGAGTTTAAGCCCAATTGTAACTACATCGCGATTTGATGAAAAATTCGGAAAAGATGAAGTTATATTCCAAAAGCCTTTACCAAATGCAAAAGTGAAAGAGGGTAGAAGGATTTATCTTACAATTAGCGGCGGCGAGCAGATGGTTACGATTCCGAATCTTATTAATAAAACTATTCGCGATGCTCAAATTACACTTGAAAGAATTGGTCTATTAACTGGTAAAATAGACAGTATTGAATCAGAATTCCCGGTTGGTATTGTTTGCGATCAAGAGTTTTTAGAAGGAAGAGAAATACCAAAAGGAAGTACTGTTGGTATTTCTATTAGTTTAGGTCCCCAAATTGGAATGATACGTGTCCCTGGAATTCTTGGTAAAACATTAAATGAAGCAGAAAAAATATTAAAAACGAATTCTTTAAGCATTGGTTTAAGAACTTATATAACATCTTCAACAATGCTTCCGAATACAGTTGTGGATCAACAACCCAGCGAAGGCAGTTTAGTTCCGGTAAACGATAGTATTAATGTTGTATTAACTCAATCCAATTAAGATGAAAGAAACTAAAATTTTAGCACCATCGATATTAAATGCAGACTTTACAAATCTTGCTCAGCAAATTCGTTTTGTAGAAACGGGTGGAGCTGATTGGATACACTGCGATATAATGGACGGGCAGTTTGTTCCGAATCTTACTTTTGGACCAATGGTAGTTGCATCGATAAGAAAAGCAACTAAACTACCGCTTGATGTTCATCTTATGATAAAGAAACCCGATAATCTAATTAATGAATTTGTAAGTGCCGGGGCTGATTATATTACTGTACACCAGGAAGATAATATCCATCTGAATAGAACATTAATAACAATAAAAGAACTTGGCGCAAAAGCCGGTGTAGCATTAAATCCTTCAACTCCGGTTGAAACCTTGAAAGAAGTCTTTGAGTTGGTTGATATGATTTTGATTATGTCGGTTAATCCCGGATTCGGCGGACAAAAGTTTATAGAGAATTCTGTAAATAAGATTAAAGAATTATCTTCAATCCGTGAAAAGATGGGATATAAATTTTTGATTGAAGTTGACGGTGGAATAAATAAAGATAATTTAAAAAGTGCCTCCGATGCAGGCTGTAACGTTTTTGTAATCGGCAATTCAATTTATGGAAGCGATAATATTACAGCTGCTACTGTTGAGTTGAGAAATATTCTTACAAAATAATTTCGTTGAAAATATATTTTTAAATCTCTTCATCGAAGTGTCGTTTTTATTATTATTTAGTTAGCACCAAATTCTGTAGAGGCTCATTTGATAATCCAACTTGTAGATATATACTATCCCAACGTTTTCAAAAGATACAGTTCGAAGTATAACATCTTCCGTGATTTGTATGAAAAGGATTTAATGGGACTCGAAATCCGTGCGATTAATCAAAAACTTGCAAATAAAATAAAGAAGATTATTTTATCGAATAAAGAGATTTGCTATTTACACTCAAACAAAAATACAGGTCAGGATGATCTGCTAGCCCTTGGTTCATTCGGAATATTTAAAGAGCTTTCAAAAGAAATTATCGCAATAGGTAATGAAGATACCGGTTTCAAAGTTTCGCACGTTATACAAAATATTACGGAATATGAAAACCGGGCATTCCGGATCGCAAACCTGAATTACTCAATGAATAAAGCTTATATAATGGGTATTTTGAATGTAACCCCGGATTCTTTTTCAGACGGCGGCAAATATATTTCTAAAGAAGCCGCGGTAAATCATGGTATTAGATTAATTGAACAAGGCGCCGATATTATTGATGTCGGCGGAGAATCTACGCGTCCCGGCGCTGAATCAGTATCTCTGGATGAAGAATTAAATCGTGTAATTCCGGTTATCGAAATACTGCTTAATTATAAACCAAATGCTGTTATTTCGATTGATACTTCTAAACCGTTAGTTGCTAAAGAAGCATTGGCAAAAGGAGCTCGGATTGTTAATGATATAAGTTCTTTTTCCGATGAAACAATGCTAGATGTTGTAAAAGAATTTGATGCAACTCTAGTTTTAATGCATATGAAAGGAACTCCTAAGAATATGCAGAATTCACCTTCGTATGAAGATGTTGTTTCTGAAATTTATGATTATTTATTAGCAAAGTGCGAAACAGCAAAAAAATCCGGTGTAAAAAATATTATTATTGATCCCGGAATTGGATTCGGTAAAAGAGTTTTTGATAATTATGAATTGATTAAAAGGTTGAACGAGTTCAAAGGTGTCGGTTATCCAATATTGATTGGTTTAAGCAAAAAAACATTTTTAGGAAAACCGCTCGATTTAAATGTTGATGAAAGAAGTGAACCTACATTAGCCGCCGAAACTTTGGCAATAAAAAACGGTGCAAGAATTATTCGAACACATGATGTAAAAAATGCTGCTTTCGCATCTAAAATAAATTATTTTATAGAAAACCCGGAATCGCTAAATAATGTTTGAAATTTTCAAAATAGGTTTTTTATCAGTTTCATTCCTAGATATTGTTGATATAGCGCTAGTTTCATTCATATTCTATAAGCTGTATTCAGTAATCCGCGGAACAATTGCTGCACAAATATTTTACGGATTGTTAATTGTTCTATTTCTCTCATTTGTTACACAAGCGGCAAATTTTAAAGCTTTAGGATGGTTATTAAAACTACTCTCCGATATTTGGGTTATCGCATTTATAATTTTATTTCAGCCTGAAATAAGAAGACTTTTGGTTTTGGTTGGGCGCAGTCCGTTCATTAAATATTTTTTGAAGGGCGTTAAAAATAATTTGGTTGATACAATTACCGAAGCAGCTTACGAATTAGCCCAGCAGCAGCATGGAGCATTAATAGTTGTTGTGAAAGCGGTTGGAATAAGAGGCGTTGTTGAAACCGGGGAAATTATTAATTCAAAGGTTACTAAAAATTTGTTGCGTTCAATATTTTTCCCAAGATCACCGTTGCATGACGGTGCAGTAATAATCAAAAATGATATTATAGAAGCAGCAAGATGTACTTTGCCTTTGTCTACTGAAACATCAATGGACGGGATCGCCCTTGGTATGAGGCATCGCGCAGGAATTGGGATTTCAGAACAAGCAGATGTGGTGTGTGTTATAGTTTCAGAAGAATCCGGCAGTATTTCAATTGCCGAAAATGGAAAATTAAGACGGGGCCTATCAAAAGACGCTCTTCGTAAATATTTAAGCGCAAGTTTAAGGACAAATAAGGAAAAAGGATTCAAAGCTTTAATTAACAGCCTTAGAAAAGACTCCATAAAATAATATTGTGCGCGTAAAAATTATTTATAATCATTAATTAATAGGAATTGCTTAAATTTCAGGCAAAATCTAATAATAATTTGAAAAGGAGAAAAACATGAAAATTAAATATTTCTCTCATTCGGCTTTTCAAATTACTACGACAGATGGTATCAAAATTTTAATTGATCCATTTTTAGATGGAAATCCAACTTCACCGGTTAAATCCGATGAAGTATCAGCGGAATATATAGTTTTAACACACGCTCACGGCGATCATATTGGCGATGCTTTTAAGATTGCTAAAAGATGCGGTTCGACTTTTATTTGTGTTAATGAACTTGCAAATTATTGTGCCGCAAAAGGATTTAAAGCACATAATATGCATATTGGTGGAAGTTGGAATTTTGATTTCGGGAGGGTAAAATTTACTATTGCCCATCACGGTTCAATGACACCCGATAATCAGTACGCCGGGGAACCGGCTGGTGTTCTTCTATCGATTGAGGAAAAAGTTATTTATCATACCGGTGATACCGGATTATTTTATGATATGAAATTAATCGGTGAAATGAATTTAATCGATTATATGCTTTTGCCGATCGGAGATAATTTTACGATGGGAATTACAGATGCAATTAAAGCAATTGAACTTGCTAATCCTAAGATTGCAATACCGATGCATTTTAATACATTTTCAGTTATAAACTCGGATCCAAATGAATTCAAAAAAGGTGTTGAAAAACTTGGTAAAAAATGTATAGTAATGAAATTCGGTCAGGAATTAGAAATATAAAAACTCATATATGGCAAAAAAAATAGTTATAGCAAATCAAAAAGGTGGTGTTGGTAAAACCACAACGGCAATAAACCTTTCCGCTTCAATTGCCGCTGCTGAATACAAAACTTTATTAATTGATATCGATCCCCAAGCTAATTCAACATCAGGATTGGGTATAGAGAATTCCGAAAATACGGTATATCAGGTACTTGTTGGACTCAAAAGTGCTGAAGAATCTATTGTTAATACTTACATGCCTTTTCTTGATATTCTTCCTTCAACAATAAATCTTGTTGGTGCTGAAGTTGAATTAGTCTCCATGGATAACCGAGAATATCTCCTTAAAAGTGCGCTGGAATCAATAGAAGATAAATATGATTTTGTGTTTATTGATTGTCCGCCCTCGTTAAGTCTTTTAACATTAAACGCGCTTACTTGTGCAAACTCTGTACTAATTCCGGTCCAATGCGAGTACTTTGCTCTTGAAGGATTAGGACAATTATTAAACACAATTAACATAGTTAAAAAAAATCTAAACGAGGAACTGGCAATAGAAGGTGTTCTTTTAACTATGTACGATAAACGATTAAGATTATCAAACCAGGTTGTAGAAGAAGTAAAAAAATATTTCGGCGAAAAAGTTTATAAAACCATTATTCAAAGAAACGTTCGACTTTCCGAAGCGCCAAGTTACGCTAAGCCCGTAATTCTTTACGATGCAAGTTCTGTTGGCGCACAGAATTATATTTCACTGGCGTCGGAAATATTACAAAGAAGTAATATGGGATCTAAAATTAATGGATAATTCAAAACCAAAATCTGTTTTGGGAAGGGGATTAGATGCATTAATTAATCCCCAGATCAAAGATAAAATAGATGCACCAGTTGCAGTTCAGGCAAAGGATATTCAAAAAGACGACGGTAAATCGTACGATATTTTAGTTAAAATACCCGTCGGTTTAATATCCCCAAATCCTTATCAACCAAGATTGACTTTCGAACAAGAACCATTAGAAGAACTAAAAAAATCTATACTGCAGAACGGGTTAATTCAACCAATAACGGTTCGAAGAAAAGATAATAGGTTTGAATTAATCTCCGGTGAAAGAAGATTACGGGCATGCAAAGATATCGGCATCAAAGAAATTCCTGCATATATAATCAAAGTTGATACAAAAGAAGCAATGCTGGCTCTTTCTCTTATAGAAAATATCCAGAGAGAAAAATTAAATGCAATTGAAGTCGGTACTGCATATAAGCGTTTGATGGAAGAGTGTAGTTTATCTCAAGAAGAAATTGCCGAACGTGTTGGTAAAGATAGGACAACAATAACAAATGCAATTAGACTGCTAAAACTTCCCGAAAAAATTCAACAAAGTATAATTAAGGACGAAATAAGCGCAGGACATGCGCGGGCATTAATAAATCTGCCCAATGATGTTGTTCAACTCGAAATACTTGAAAGGATTTTGAAAGAGAATTTATCCGTCCGCAAAGTTGAGGAGATTGTAAGAAAAATTACCGAAGCAAGGAATATCAAGAAAAAAACACCGTCGCAGCATATTCCTTCGGATTTGTCCAAAATATCGCAAAGAAATCTTGAAGAAAGATTGCAGGGGATTCTTGCAACAAAAGTTCACTGTAAACTCAAGAAAAACGGCACAGGCGAACTTGTGATAGAATTTTATTCCCACGACGAACTTGAAAGATTATTTGAGCTTTTTGAAATCATTGGCAAATCCTAAAAAAAATATACTCATCTTATTCATACTTTTATTAGTATGTACTTCGTTCGTTTATTCTCAAACGGAACCGGACTCAACCAACTTCGTCCAAACCGATACAACTAAATTTGTCATGCAAAAATCGCCTTGGGGAGCTGTACTTAGAAGTGCGGTAATTCCTGGTTTCGGGCAGTTTTATAACGAATCATATTGGAAAGTACCGGTGGTTTGGGGATTCCTCGGATATTTTATTTACGTATGGAACGACCAGAACAATTTATATAAACAATACAGCAATTTATTTTCTGGAAGTTTAACTTCCGATAAAGAAGAGTGGAATGAAACGTATTATAAACTCAGAGAATTTTATAGAGATCAAAGAAATACATTTGCAGTTTATATCGGTTTAACATATTTATTGCAGCTTGTTGACGCATATGTTGACGCACAATTGTTTGATTTTTCGGTCGAAGAAAACAAACAATTTGGAACGATGAATCTATCAATTAAATATTGGATTAAGTGAAATGAAAAAAGTACAAGTTTGCGGAAGCTGTAAAACAGAGAATTCTTTTTATTCCATAAACTGCAAATCTTGTAATGCCTTTTTGAGGGCAAAAATTGTAAACATAGATTTGTGGGATACTTTATGGAAACTGCTCGAATCCCCGGTAAAAACTGCTGAAACACTAATTCAATCCGAGCACAAAAATTTTACAATAACTATATTAATCCTGGCAGGAATAAAAATAGGTATTTCACTCTTAGCAGTTTCGAATGCGTTTTTTCTATTTGATGAAGAAATTCTAAGCTCATTGAACTTTATTATTATATGCACAATTTTCTTTGTAATACTACTTTTTGCAGTATCATATGCAATTACTTCATTAAATAAAATATTTGGAATTGATAACCGTTTTAAAGATAATCTTTCGATATACTCTTATTCGTTTCTTCCTATTGTACTTACGCTAATGATTTTATCGCCCATACAATTAGCCTTATTTGGAATATATTGGTTTTCGTTTAATCCTTCACCTATTCTTTTTAAACCCATGGCGGCTTATGTGATGATTTTTCTAGAAGGATTATTTTATTTATGGAGTTTGATATTACTGATAACATCTACTTACGCGCAAACAAAAAACAAGTTGTACTCGGTATTTATTGGGCTGGGTGTCAGCATTGTTCTGTTTACAGGTACATATTTATTGGCTAAACTTATTTATTAGTTTTGATTCATCATAAAATCTATAATCACTCCGTATCTTAAACCTTTGCTGCTGACAGTTATTTTTTCTAATGCTAATTTTTTCATCAATACTTTTAGAATTATTGAACCAGCTAATAAAACATCTTCTCTGCCTTCAACAACTTGGCCATAATTATCTTTTATTTGTTCCGGATTAAGTTGGGATATTTCATCAATCATATTGCAAAGTTCGTTAAATGTAATTTGTGAACCATCAACAAGTTCTTCGTTATATATTTTAATTTTTTGTTTTATACAGGAAAGGGTAGTGGGTGTACCGGCTACTGAAATAGCATCAATTCCTTTTGGAATCGGAATTTGATTTGAACCAAATATTTTGGATGAATATTCTTCTGCGATTCTTAATTCATTGGATGATACGATTGAGTTGTTAAATATCTTTTCGGTTAATGAAACAACCCCTATCTGAAAACTGTTTTTATATATTATATTTTTAATATCTCCATATATGATTTCCGTACTGCCGCCGCCGATATCTATCACAGTTTGAGTATGGCTGTTTATTGATGAATAAATAGAACCCCAAAATGATAAACGCGCTTCTGTATCACCATCAATTATTTCAATATCGAAGCCAATTTCATTTTTAACTTTCTTAATAATTTCTTCAGAATTATTTGCAATTCTAAAAGCATTTGTTGCGACAATAAGTACTTTCTCAACATTATATTGCGTGCAGATCCTTTTATATTCATTCAAAACTTCCACTAACATTGAGATCCTGAATTCAGATATTGGTTTTCCATACGTCAAATCTTTAGAAATTCGTGGTGATCGATAAATATTTTTTATGGTTTTAATTTTTTTTGATTGGAAATCAATCTCGGAAATCAATAATAGAACAGTATTCGAACCGATATCGATGGAAGCAATAATCATTTTTTTTTTATATTTTTGTCAAAAAAATTTTCTTATGCAAAATTTAACTAAACTCTCGAAAATATTTCTATCTATCACTGTTTTATTTTTTACACTTTGGTTGGGCGGTTATATTCTGCGTCAAGCCATAATTTATCAGTTTTTTGAGCCTGAAAATTTAGCTCTAAAATCTATTTACAATTCTCAAAATTTAAATGAAATATTGATCACAATACTGCCCGTATTTGTTTTTAATATAATCACTTATGCAGGTTTTATATTGTTCTTAATTGCGTTTATTGTCAATTCAAAAATAAATATGAAAAATGAAGGGTGGTTTTTCATTTCCATTCTAATTATAGTAATTTGCGCCCCCTTTGAAATATTTTTATTATTAAAGGATATAGAAATTTCGAAAAATATTTACTCCGGTAATTTTGATCCATCTGTCATTATGAAAATTATTTATGAAAGACTGACAATTTTCAATAGCTTTTCATTGATTGAAATATTAAGCTTTATTAGTATTATATTCTTAAGTGTTTTCAAACCTTTACGAAAAATTAAGACATGAAAATAAAAGAGAAGGAATTTGAAAGTATTCTTGAAGAATTGAAACAATTAGCATCACAAATTGGAGCAAAAGTTCGATTTGAAAGGGGTGATTTCAAGGGTGGATATTGTGTTATTAAAAAAGATAAAATCATAGTCATAAATAAACTTTCAAATCTTCAAAGGAAGGTTATTATTTTAGCTACAGCATTAAAAGAGCTTGGACTTGATGAAATATATGTTCAACCTAGAATTAGAGAATTAATTGAAGAATTCGACGCAAATTATGAAAATTTTAATAATTAACGGACCTAATCTAAATTTAATTTTATCGCGTAGTCGTGATCATTATGGAGATTTTGACCTTTTGTCAATTCAAAATTTAATTCATGAAAAATTTCCAGATATTGAGTGTGTTTTCTTTGCATCAAACATCGAAGGAGATATAATATCGAAGATACATAGTGCTGATTCAGATTTTGATGGTTTGGTTATTAATCCTGGAGCATACACACACACAAGTATTGGTATCAAAGATGCATTGGAAATATGCAAATTACCCAAAATTGAAGTTCATCTTTCAAATCTTACGAAGAGGGAGCAATTTAGGAATATAAATTTAACTACTTCTAATTGTGATGGTTATATATCTGGTTTTAAGGAAATTGGATATTTATCAGCAATCTTTACTTTGAGAGAATTGATAAATAAGTCGAAATGACTTAGTATTTGTAATTAAATAGATTTTAATTTTAGAATTTATCCATAATAACATACTGTAATATTGCTAATTAGATTGATAACGTGTATTTTATTCTCGTAGAATTTGGATAACTCTATGAAAGACTTTGGTTTAAGAAAATTATATTACTCAATTAGCGAAGTGAGTAAATTAACCAGCTTAGAACAGTATATACTTCGTTATTGGGAAACTGAATTTGAACAGCTTAAACCCGGTAAGAATCGTGCTGGGAATCGTATTTATACAAATAAAGACATAAAATTAATTTTACAAATAAAGAAATTATTACGTGAAGAAAAATATACTATTGAAGGTGCAAAGAAGATTTTAGTTGATTTCAACTTTGAGACATCTACTACAAATTTAATTCACGAGAATAAACTTGAAACTGAAGTTGATGTTTCAAAACCCAGATCTATTAAAAAGGATCTAGAAGATATAAAAAGTTTTTTGGCACAGTTACATTCTTCACTTTAACGGAACGTAGCGCAGTCCGGTAGCGTACTTGAATGGGGTTCAAGGGGTCGCGGGTTCAAATCCCGCCGTTCCGACAATTGTTCATTTGAATTGTAAATTTCTTCATTTATATTTCCCCCCAAAAAAAATAATATTATGTCTGATAAACCAAAATGTTATTGTGGTGTCTTCGGAATTTTTTCTTCCAAAGAAGCTTCTGTAAGTACTTATTATGGATTACTTGCTCTTCAACATAGGGGACAGGAAGCCGCCGGTATAGTTTCTTCTTTTCAAAATGAAAAAGGCAAAATAGTTTTCAATATTCATAAAAATTTTGGACTTGTATCCGAAGTTTTCGATCAGAAAGATATTTTTGAAAAAGTACTACCTGGTACTGCGGCGATTGGCCATAACCGTTATTCTACAACAGGGGCATCAGATTCAGTAAAAAATGTACAACCGTTTGTAGTTAATTATAGACTTGGAAATTTAGCAATAGCTCATAACGGAAATCTTACGAATGCTAAGTATTTAAGAGAATATCTTGTAAATGACGGGGCAATTTTTCAGACAACGAGCGATACAGAAGTAATACTTCATTTAATAGCCCGAAGTAAGCTTGAAAATCAAATAGATCAGATTAAAGAAGCCCTGCGTCAAGTTGAAGGTTCTTACAGCATAGTCATTTTGACAAACGATAAATTAATTGGTGCTCGAGATCCACACGGTTTCAGACCTTTATGTATTGGAAAACAAAATGGTTCATACATAGTTACTTCTGAGACTTGCGCTTTGGATATTAATTCTGCACAATATGTTCGAGATGTTGAACCTGGTGAGCTCGTAATTATAGATTCCAACACATCATCTTCTGATAAGATTTTATCAACCAGTATTTACGATACTAAAAAAGATATTAAACATTGTGTCTTTGAATATATCTATTTTTCTAGACCGGATAGCAAAATCTTTGGTGCAAACGTAGATAAAATGCGAAGAAAATTAGGGAAAGTATTAGCTCAAAAACATCCTGTTGTTGATAAAGATGGTGAAAAGGTTATTGTTATTAGTGTACCGGATAGTTCTAACACTGCAGCTATCGGATTTCAAACCCAGCTATCAAAGCAGGGAGTACCTTCTAGACTTGAGATTGGTTTAATTAGAAGTCATTATATTGGAAGAACATTTATTTTGCCTGGCCAAAAAGCGAGGGAAATCGGTGTCAGGGTTAAATTCAATACAGTTAAAGGAGTTCTTGAAAATAAAACAGTTGTTTTAATCGATGATTCGATTGTACGAGGAACAACTTCAAAGCAACTTGTGAAACTTCTTAGAGAAGCAAATCCAAAAGAAATTCATCTTAGAATTTCTTCACCGCCCATAATTTCCCCATGTTATTACGGTATGGATTTCCCTTCGGAAGCAGAATTAATTGCAAACAAATTTAATCGCAATATTGAAGAAATTAAAAATTATTTAGAAGTGGATACTTTAGAGTACCTAACGATCGATGAAATGCTTGAAGCAATGGTAGATCATAAACCTGAAAATTTTTGTACTGCATGTTTCTCCGGAATTTATCCTGTCCCTGTTTCAAGAGGTATCACAAAAGAAATTTATGAAGACTAATTAAAATGCAAAATAACCGTAATAACTTTTTTGCGGGAATGTTCAACCTTCCTAACTCAATTAGTTTTTTTAGATTATTACTGGCTGTGCCATTACTCTTTGCTTTATCTCAGTTAAATGACAATAACAGATATATAGTTATAGGATTAGTTTTACTAGCATTTTTAACCGATTTAATGGATGGATATTTTGCAAGAAAAATGAATCAAATTACAGAGTTTGGTAAGATCATTGACCCATTAGCGGACAAAACTCTTGTTATTCTAATTGTTACTAAGCTTTATTTATTAGGGGAAATCCCAGGTATATATTTATTAATCATAGTCTTTAGAGATGTTGTAATCTTTACTGGTGGTATTCTATTAAGCAAAAAACTCAATAAAGTTTTACCTTCAAATCTATTAGGAAAAATGACCGTATTTTCTATTGGGATGTATATACTTTCCATACTTTTCGGACTAGATCCAACAAATTTTTTCTACAGATTCTTTTTTTATATAAGTGTAATTCTAAGTTTTGCTTCAGTAATTGCATATGCATTAAGGGGATATGAAGCTTTAAAATGGAATAATAAATAATGGGCTTATTTAAGAATTTTAATTTTGACAAACTCAAAGAAGGGCTTTCTAAAACAAGAAATACCTTTGTCAATAAGATTACTGAAACAATTACGCGTAAAGCAAAGGTTGATGTATCAACCATAGAGGAACTTGAAGAAATACTGATTTCAAGTGATATGGGATTTGAAACTACAGAAAAAATTATTGAAAAAGTTAAGACACAATTATTGAAAGAATCCGATAGATCAGTTGGGAATATAAAAAGAATCATTAAGCAAGAATTAGTAAACTTAATTTCTAAATCAAATACATCAAATGAATATGATATTAATGGATATAAACCATTTGTAATTCTTGTTATAGGAGTAAATGGTTCAGGGAAAACAACTTCAATAGGTAAGCTTGCATATAATTTCAAAAAGTCCGGTTTAGATGTAGTAATCGGTTCGGCGGATACTTTTAGAGCTGCAGCAAATGATCAACTTGAAATTTGGGCTCAGCGTGCCGGTGTTTCGATAATTGAAAGCAATTCTAATGATCCTTCAGCTGTCGCATTCGACACCTTACAAGCAGCAAAAAAAAGAAATTCTGATGTAGTTTTGATTGATACTGCTGGACGTCTCCATACTCAAAAAAATCTTATGGAGGAGCTTTCAAAATTAAAGAAGGTTATTTCCAATAATATTACTCATGCTCCGAATGAAGTTTTTTTGGTAATTGATGGAAACTCCGGTCAAAATGCTGTTTATCAATTAAATGAATTTCAAAAGATTGCAGAAATAACAGGTTTGATAATAACTAAATTAGATGGTACTGCAAAAGGAGGAATTGTTTTTCAAATCTGTTCAGAAAAAAATATTCCTATCAGATATATCGGTGTAGGCGAAGGAATTGAGGATTTACAAGATTTTGATGCCGAGACGTTTACAAATGCTATTTTTGAATAAAATATGAGCGGGAACTGAGCCATGTTACTTAAAAAACCAAAGGCAAAACAATTTGATTATACTCCACGATTTTATAATCCAGAGACCGATCCCGAAGAACGAAGGAAAAAACGATTAGGATTTAGATCTGCGCGCCATGCAAAACGGAAGAAGAGAAATCCAATATATTGGTTATTATTAGTTGTAGTTGTACTTTATCTATACCTACGATTTAGAGGATATTTATAAGATTATTATGGTATAGTTGACATAATATACATTATGTATAATTGACGCTATAATCATAAAATCCTTTTCCGCTTTTTTCCCCTAATAATCCAGCTGCAACCATTTTCCTTAATAATGGACACGGTCTGTATTTCGAATCATTGAAGCCCTCTGTCAATATGTTCATAATATTTAAACATACATCCAAACCTATAAAATCTGCTAATTCCAGCGGTCCCATAGGATGACTCATTCCAAGCTTCATTATTTTATCGATATCTTCGGCACTTGCCACATGTTCATAAAGTGCGAATATTGCTTCATTAATCATCGGCATCAATATTCTATTTGAAATAAATCCTGGATAATCTTCAACTTCAATTGGTACTCTATTTAATAATTCACAAACTTTTTTAATTGTATCAGTCGTTAGTTGTGTTGTTTTATGACCTTTGATTATCTCCACGAGCTTCATTACTGGCACCGGATTCATGAAATGCATACCGATAAATTTTTCAGCTCTGTTTGTAGCTGCCAGTTCCGTTATTGAAATTGATGATGTATTAGATGCAAATACACATTCAGGGTTAATTCTTTTATCTAATTCCTTAAAAAGATTTATCTTAAGTAATTTGACCTCGGGGATCGCCTCTATAGCTAAATCAATATTAGTCGGAATAGATTCAATTTTGTCTATTGTAATGATATTTTGTATGATATCTGACTTCTCATCATCAGATAACATGCCTTTTTTAATTTGTCTATCTAAATTATTAGAGATTTTTTGCATTGCTCCGTTTAAAATTTCGACGTTTGTATCACAAAGAAATGTTTTATAACCGGATTGAGCAAAAACATGTGCAATTCCATTACCCATAGTACCTGCACCAATAATAGCGACTCTATTTATTTTCATAAACTCTTCCTAAACATTTTTAAACAAAGAAAATTAATCCGAAAAAAGGTAGGTGAAAAATTTATTTTATTCGCATTCAAAAGAGATACAACACTTAAGCTTTCCACAGGGACCGCTTAATTTACCCATATTTGAAAGGAGATTTTGATCATTGGCTAGTTGTGTTGTAATCCTCTTAAAACTACCTAAAAAAGATAAACAACAGTATTCCCTTCCGCAGGTGCCCATTCCACCCACTTTTTTTGCTTCGTCCCTTACGCCTATTTGTCGAAGTTCAATCCTAGTCTTAAATTCGGCGGCTAAGTCTTTTGCAAGCTCTCTAAAATCAACACGCCCATCGGCAGTATAGAAGAAATACATTTTTTTACGATCAAATTGATAGTGAATATTAACTAATTTCATTATCAAAGCATGTTTTGCAACAGCATTTTTAAATACAGTAACAGCTCTTTCTTCATCTAAAAAATTCTTTCTTACCTTTTCTATGTCTTCATCATTTGCTTTTCGTAATACAATTGGAAGTTCTTCTCCGTATAAACCCATAGAATAACGTTTTATTCTTACTATATCTCCAATTAATCTAACTTGGGCAACTTCCAAACTTTCTTCACATTTAACCAGTATGTAGTCGCCGGGATATAATTGATTGACCAAGTCATCTGGAATCTCACAATAATGGCAGCCAAGTAAACCGTTACATATAGCTTCAATTATATTTCTTTTATCGATTGGGATTTGAACTTCAACTTGATGATTGCAGAGAAAACAGCTGCTTTTATTAGAGTTTTGCTTTAGTAATTTCGATACAACAAGCGATTCGAAGCGATTGTTAGAGGCATATTCAAATTCTTTTCGATCAACCTCTACAAGAGTATTGGAACCAAGATGAGTCAAATCTATATGGTACACTGTTAATTCCTTGACGACAAAGTAGCTAATTCAAATATAATGTTAAGAATTAAGACATTCAAGTTGAGATTTCTATTATAATAATCCTCTAGCATTTCCAAGTTAGTTACTATCTTCTCAATATTGCTATGCTGAAATTTCTGATTGAACTTAGTAAATGTCTCTTTATAATCTTCGTAATAAAAATTATTGAACGAGTGACGGATTCTAATTACATCATTTAACCAGCTTTTTATCAAACTGATTGCCAGTTTATAATCTTCTTCGGTTTGTTCCTGCATAATAGTTAATAGTTCTTTATATGCAGATTGATATTTTTTTCCAATCGCATATCTTAAGAAATTAACAGTGCTTTCTAAAAGATTTTCAAAATTCTTATTCGATAGATAAAACGCACGAGTAACTGAGCCGTTTGAGAAGAATGCTGATCTTTCAGCGAGGTGTTCATCTATTTTGAAATGATTTACTAAAATATCTGTAATAGAATGGTTTGCCAATGGTTCGAAATAAATCGGCCAACAACGCGATTGTATAGTCGGAAGTAATTTATCTTTGTTTGCAGTAGTAATTATAAAAATAATTCCTTCAGGAGGTTCTTCAAGACTTTTTAAAAGCGCATTTTGTGCTTGGTCGTTCATTAAGTCTGCATCAAGAATAATTACAAATCTATATGGGATTTCTTCAAAACTTAATTCAATAAATTTTTTTATATCCCTAATGCTGTTTATCTTAATTGTATTTGCATTTTCAAGTATGATTTTATGATATGGATTTTGAATTTTGTTCTCCATTTCACCATACATAGCTTCCAGTTGATCTTTACTCAATTTTTCAGTTGATGAATCATCGCCGGACTCCCCTTTACCTCTTGGAAGTGAAAATATTAGCTTAATATATGGTTCTTGAAGTTGTCCGATTTTCTTAATTATAATTTCACTGTTTTCAAATTGTGATTCATTATAAATAAGTTTGGCAAACTGCAAAGCAGTATAATATTTGCCGACACCTTCGGGTCCATAAAAAAGAAAGGCGTGTGGTACACGCCTCGATTTGTAAATATTATTTAGAATTTCTTTTGCGTTATTCTGTTCGTAAACTTCTTCCCATAATTGATTCATTATTGAATAACCTAAAACTAAGATTTGAATTCATCGTCATCGTTATAAAAGAAATCTTCATCGCTTGGATAGTCCGGCCATATATCTTCAATAGATTCATATGGGTCTTCAGATTCTTCCAGTTCTTGCAGATTCTCAACCACTTCTAACGGTGCGCCAATTCTTTCGGCGTAATCTATAAGTTCTTCTTTTGTAGCCGGCCATGGAGCATCATCTAAATAGGAAGCTAATTCGACGGTCCAGATCATTGTCAACTCTCCTGAATATGTTTGTTATTTTTTGACAATTTCGAATAAATCTACGTCGTCGTATATGAAATTTTGTGGATTAAGCGGGATCCCGTTATGTCTTACTTCATAATGCAAGTGGGGTCCGGTAGATAAGGATCCTGAACTACCGGTTAATGCTATCAAATCTCCTCTATTAACTTGCTGACCTTGTTTAACTTTTGCAGCTGATAAATGTGCAAAGATTGTTCTATAACCAAAACCATGATCTACTTCGACAGTTAAACCAAAACCGCCCCGCCAACCGATAAAATCAACTTTACCACCACCCGTAGCATAAACTTTTGTACCTGAATCGGTAATTATATCAACACCATTATGCATTCTTCTAATCTTCAAAATCGGATGAAGTCGTAATCCGAAATCAGGAAGTAGCGTACCTGAACAAGGTTTAATTGCAGGAATAGAAACATACATTCTTTCATTATCATTAAATGCTTTTTCAATTTCTGCATAATTCTTTCTTTCATATTTTACTTTTAACGAAACGCTGTTAACATATTCATCCATTTCTTTAATAAGGTCATCTAAGTTTGATGGATTTGAAGCTACTATCGGGGTAAAATTAGAGCCGCCTATGCCGTAATCTGATTCATTTGTAGAATCTACTTCTAAGTTTGCGGTTAATCTTAAATCATGACTTTTTTCGGAAAGTATCTTAATTCGTTCTTCTAAAGTTCTAAAATGTTCTGAATAACCATTAAGCTTTGTGGTTAATTGAGAATTAATTTTCTTCAGCTTTTTCAATTCTGAGTTTGGATTAATAAATTCATTAAAAACAATAAATGTTCCAAACACAAAAAATGTGGTAAGAATTGAAAAGAAAAGTAATAGAAACACGAACTTTTTATAGAAGTTCTTAATTTCTACAAACTTTAGCTTCGATTTTGAAAAGTAGTAAAATTTCTTCATATAATTGTGTTGCGAAAATAATAAAACGACTCGCTGGTGTCAAGGTTTAATAAAGATATGTTTCTACTCAAAATCATGCTCAAAATAGTCAATTGCTCTATCCATTTCTACGGTTTTTTGTTGAATTTTCTGCGTAATTCGCGATTGCAGAACTTTTGCAGCGTCATACCCATAGTGTTTAAGTAAATAATTCAGTGCAATAATTTCAGAGATAACGGTTATGTTTTTGCCCGGGATGATCGGAAGTTTGATATGGGGAATTTCGACATCAAGAAGTGTTAAAAACGAACTATCTAAACCAGTGCGCGTGTATTCCGATTTATCATTCCAAACCTCAAGCTCGATTATAACTTCAAGACGCTTTTGATACCTGATTGCTCTTACTCCAAACATGCTGCGAATGTCAATTATTCCAATTCCTCTCAATTCCATAAAGTGTTTTACCAAGTTGGTACCGGAACCCATAAGAATTCCTTCACCCTTTTTGGTAAGAATTACAACATCATCCGCTACAAGCCGATGTCCCCTTTCAACCAAATCTAAAGCTACTTCACTTTTGCCGATTCCGGAATTACCAACAAACATCATTCCCACTCCATACACATCAACAAAAGAACCATGGATTGATAAACGAGGTGCAAATTGATCATCCAAAAAATCCGAAAGCAAGTATGTTAATTTAGTAGTTGAATACTTTGAGCCGAATACCGGTATGTTATGATTGTCGGCAAGTTCAATCAATTCTTCTGTCGGTTTGTTGTTGTCTGTGATAACCAAACACGGAATATTATATTTAAATATTCTTTCGAGTGAGATGATTCTTTCTTCTTTTAAAAGATTTCGAAGATAGCTCATCTCCGTATTGCCGAAAATCTGCACGCGGTTGAAAGAAAATAAATCCAGAAAACCCGCAAGTGGTAATCCTGGACGATGCAAATTCTGATCCTTTATCAGTCGATCAAACCCGTCTTTTTTATTAAGAAGGCTTAATTTAAAACGGTCCTTTGTTTTTTCGAAGAAAAATTCAACAGTTATGCTTTCTTTCTTCGAAATGTTTTTTTCGTCAATCTTCATCCGTATTATCTACCTCTATCTTCTTTCTCACAATACGTTTTGTTTTAAATTTTTTGAGTTGGCGAGATAATTTTTCAACAGCGCCGCTTACGGATTTTTCAAATTCATCGCTTGATTCGTTTACGGTTAACACCTTTCCCGGAATCTGTAAAACTATTTCTACATCCTTTATACTGTCTTTTAAATGTGTGTAACTTAAAACAACGCTTGCATCAATTATTTGGTCGTTAAATTTTTCCAAAGATTTTATTTCCTGGCGGATAAAATCTTTTAAGGAATCTTTTGCTCTGAATTTTCGGGCTGTAATTTGTATGTTCATAAGGACTCCTTTATGATTTGGGGTGTGCTTTCTTGTATGAGTTTTTTAATCGTTCAATACTAATATGCGTATAAATTTGTGTAGTTGATAAATTTTCATGGCCTAATATTTCTTTTACTGCCATTATATCTGCACCGTTATCCAGCATATGTGTAGCCGCGCTATGACGTAAAGCGTGCGGACTTTTCTTTTTAATATCCGAAACACCTGCAATATATTTATTAACAATTTTATAAACCAATTGACGACTGATTCTTTGATTTTTTTTATCAATAAAAAACGGTTCATTCAATGCCCGTTCATTTGTATGCTCGCAATAATCTTTCACGATTTGTAAAGATTTATGCCCCAGCGGCACAATTCTAACTTTTGAACCTTTACCAAACACCCTAACATTCATTTTCTTAAAGTCAACATCACCATTATTTAATCCGCATAATTCCGAAACACGAAGCGCACAACCGTATAAAAGTTCAAAAACAGCTTTATCGCGCTTAATTACATTAATATCGTTTTCTTTATCTATCAATGTAAAAATTTCCAAAAAAGAATCAAGGTTTATAGTTTCAGGTAATTTTCTCTGCGATTTTGGATTGGATATTTTTGCAATCGGATTTATCTCAATTATATCATTTCTTATAGCAAAATTAAATAACCTTCTTAATGCCGAAAGTTTGCGGGAGATTGAACTTTTATCCAATCCTTCTTCACTTAACTTCATTATAAAATGACGTATAACTTTTTCGGAGATCGATACTATATCGTAATTATTTTTAGTATGGCAGAATTCAAGAAATTGATATAAATCATGGCGGTATGCTTCTATAGTATTGATTGAAGCCCTGCTTACTCCTGATAGCTCGGTAAGCATCATCTCTATAATATCTTTGAGGTCATTTGTTTTCATGAAACCTCGTTAAAATAATCAATACTCTTCTTCTTCAGAAGCAGTTTCCTCTTCGGCTGGTTTGGGCATTGTCCAGCTAGCGAAATCACAATCGGGATATCGGTTACATCCATAGAAAATTTTACCGCGCTTTGTTCTTCTTGTAATCACTTCGCCTTCGCTGCATTTGGGACATTTTAAACCAAGTGTAATAATCTTTGTAAAATCACAATCGGGATATTTTTCGCAGCCGATAAATTTTCCGAATTTACCTTCGCGGTAAACGGTTCGCGATCCGCACTTCGGACAAGTTTCACCTGTGAATTCCGGTTCATTACTTCCAGTGCTAATCTCTTTAAGCGATTTTATGTTTTTACATTCGGGATAGTTTGTACATGCTAAAAATTTGCCGTAACGACCTATTTTGATATCCATATCGGAACCGCACTTATCGCATTTTATTTTTTCAAGAGTAGATTCAACTTCAATAAGCGATTTTGCGAATGGACCGTAAAAATCATTGAGTACTTGTATATAATCTATTTCGCCTTCGGCAATTAGATCTAATTCATCTTCCATTTTAGCTGTAAAGTTAACATTAAAGATGTTTGGAAAATTCTGAACAAGTATTCCACTAACCTTTTTACCGAGCGCCGTTGGTACTAATTTACGTTCAATCTGTTCTACATATTTCCTATCGATGATTGTTCCCATAATCATAGCATAAGTACTCGGTCTTCCAATGCCGTTGCTCTCAAGTTCTTTTATCAAAGAGCTTTCCGTAAAACGCGGCGGCGGTTTTGTAAAATGCTGATTTTTAACTAATTCTTCCAAAGAAACTTTTTGATCAACTACCAGACCGGCCGGTATTTTACCACCGTTGCCGTTTTCATCGGAAGAGTCTTCAGTTGTTTCATCATATAATGTTAAAAAGCCGTCAAATAAAATTGTAGTTCCGGAACTTCTAAAAACAAATTCATCAGCTTTTATACTTACTGTTGTAGTTTCTAAACGCGCGGATTCCATCTGCGAAGCGATGAATCTTTTCCAAATTAATTCATACAATTTAAACTGCGCTTCATCTAAAAAAGGTTTTACAAATTCAGGTGTATATTTTAATGATGTTGGTCTTACAGCTTCGTGAGCGTCCTGTATATTCTTTTTGTTTTTTTGATCAAATACACGCGGTTTTTCCGGCATATAATTATTGCCGTATTTATCGCCTATGAAATTTCTTGCATCGCTAACAATATCATCACTTAATCTTGTTGAATCAGTTCTCATGTAAGTAATTAGACCGGTTACACCCTCTTCTCCAAGTTCAATCCCCTCATAAAGCTGTTGTGCAAGCATCATTGTTCTGCGCGGTCTGTATTTCAATTTACGCGAAGCTTCAACTTGTAGTGAACTTGTAATAAATGGGGGAAACGGATTTCTCTTAGATTCTTTTTTTGTTAAATCAGATATCGAAAATAAATTTTTTGATTGGATACTTTCGAAAATCTTTTTTGCAACATCCTCTGTGCTAATAGCAAAATTTGTTTTGAAAAATTCATCCCATTCCCCTTGAGTCATATTTGGTTTGGGTGGAACTTTGATTTGCTTTCCGTTTACTTCATAAAGCTTAGCACGAATTTCTTCGCCTTTATCTGTTTTGAAAATTGCAACCATTGACCAGTATTCGGTAGCAATAAACTTATCTATTTCCTCTTCACGTTCACAAATTAAACGTAATGCAACTGATTGAACTCTTCCCGCCGATAAAGAACTTCCATATTGATCAAGAACAGCCTTCCATAAAAACGGGCTGACTTTATAACCAATAATTCTATCCATTATGCGTCTTGCGCGCTGCGAAACTACAAGATGATCATCAATCTTTATAGGTTTTTCTAATGCGGCGTTAACTGCTTTCTTTGTTATTTCATTAAATAAAACCCGCTGAACTTTTTCCTTGCTTTTATCATCAAGAATATCAAGAACATCCTGCGCAATGGCTTCGCCTTCGCGGTCAGGATCGGTTGCGATATAGATATTATCAGATTTTACAGCAAGTGATTTTATCTTTTTAACAACATCACTTTTGCCGCGAATAGTTACAAGACTTGGTTTGAAATTGTTCTCTAAATCAATACCTAATTTTGTTTTAGGAAGATTTTTAATATGTCCGACAGTAGCTTCCACTACATAATTTTTACCGACATACTTATTAATAGTTTTTGCTTTCGAGGGAGACTCGACGAGAATAAGATCCTTACTCATTACTTTCCTTTAATTGACTGAATCCGAAGTATACAAAAGAACACGGCTTCCGAGCGGGACATCCGAATCGAAATCCACCAACGACAGAAGAACGAGCCAATTCAAATCCTTCTTTGTTATTTTGCTTTCAGGATAATATGTAACTTGCTCAAGAATTGCTTCCAAATGGTTTATATCTATCAATCCGACATTTGTTAAGTGAACTAGATAGTTATAGTTCTCAACTCCTAGAATATCTTTTTCCTCATTTGTTAAAAATCTTATTCCTGATACTACTTTTTCTTCTACACCTGAGGTATGCATTCTTTTTAATAATATTTTATCATACACCAAACTAAAAGCTATACTTAAAGTTTGTTCATCGTATTCGTTGCTTTTTAAAAGTATTTTATTCACTTCTTCCAAAGAAGAATTTGTGCTTAGGCTTTCCAATATTTTAGCCAATACTTCTACAATCTTTGGTTTCATAATTTTATATAAAATTTATTTGCTTTATTAATTTCAATAAATTGTCTTCTGCCGACTTCATTTTTTTCTTTTGCGCTACGGTTTTATCGTCAAAATTGGAAAAATGAAGTAAACCATGAATCACCAACCTTTTAAGTTCATTATCGAACGTAACTTGAAATCGTTTACTGTTTTCTTTTGCAACATCAACACATATAAAAATTTCGCCGTCAAAACTATTACTTTCGTTTGAATAATCAAAACCAATTACATCTGTGGTGTATTTATGACCTAAAAACTTTTGATTAACAAAATAAATAGTTTCAGTTCCAACAAAATTTACATCGAGTGATGAAATACTCTTATTCAATGCTTTTTTAATGATTTTAACAGCATTATGAACAGATTTTTTTTTAATCTTAATACCGCTTTCAAGATTTATATATAATCCTTTTAATGCCATTTCACCATTCTACCTGATATTTATTTTTGACCAAAGATTCGATTGTAATTTTAGTGTATTCACAATATCGCTTTGATGAATTTCCTATATCGGATTTTTCTTCATCTGTTAAGTCGCGTACAACTTTTGCGGGAACACCGGCAACTAATTTACCTGAGGGCACAATAAAACCAGGTTTAACAACTGCGCCGGCTGCTACCATAGAATACTCTTCAACAACAGCGCCATCGAGAATAACAGCACCCATTCCAATTAAACATTTATTTTTGAGAATGCAGCCATGTAATGTTACGCTGTGCCCAACTGTTATTTGATCGCCGATTATTAATGGGAATTTGTTGTTTGTAACATGAAGCATTGAGCAATCTTGAATGTTTGTCATGCTGCCAATTTTAACGTAATTAACATCGCCCCGGATTACAGTATTATACCAAACCGAAGATTGCTCGCCAATTTCGACTTCGCCAATAATTTTTACACCGGAAGCTAGGAATACTGTTTTATGCAATTTTGGGAAATATTCTTTGTATGGAAATAATTTTATCTCTTTGGGATATTCAAGCATATTTTCATAACCTTTCATAAAATCCTTTCAACCCTATTTCCCAAATCCCGGTAATTTAACTGCTTCATCAAACAACTTTGATGATTTTATAAATTGATTATCAGTTCTTAATAAAACAGCATACCAACCAACATCGTTAAATAAATCTCTTGCTACGAAAGCTTTTAATCTTGTTTTAATTAGTTCTTTATCTTTAACATAATCTGTTTGAACAAATTTAACTTTATTAATTTCAGCAAATTTGATCATATCTTTCATATCCTTTTCATTGAAACCAAATTCATTAATAAATTTATTAAGATTATTTGCGTATTTTTTTCTTACCTCAACGCCGTTTTTATCTAAATAATTCCGAACGAATTGATAATAAATATTATTCTTTCTCAATTCGTTTGAGTATTCGGTCGAAAATCCGGCTTCGATAATATAGTCAGGTGTAATTCCTCCGTTTCCGTAAACTGTCCTTCCGAACTTTGTTTTATATTTTTGATTATTCGAATCCTTTTCTACATCGTGATTGATATTATTTATTTCAACATCATTTTGATTCATTAATTCTTCAACATACTTTTTCTTATCCTTGTAATCTCTTTGTATAGTTCTGCCGGAAGGAGTATAATATCGTGCAATAGTAATTCTAACAGCTGAATTATCGTTTAATAAAATTGGACGTTGAACAAGTCCCTTGCCGAAAGTGGTTTCCCCCACTATCAAACCGCGGTCCCAATCCTGTACAGCTCCTGCAACTATCTCGCTTGCCGAAGCACTGCCCCTGTTAACTAAAACTATTAGCGGAATATTTTCATATGCGCCTTTAGTTTCGGCAATTAATTGTTCCAATAATTCATTACCTCTTCCGCGTGTTGAAACTATAAGTTTATTTTCGGAAAGAAACAGATCGGTAACAGACCGAGCTTGATCAAGATAACCGCCGGGGTTATTGCGCAAATCGAGGACTAACTTTTTCATCCCTTTCTTGGATAAATCATTCAACGCATTTTGTAGTTCATCTGTTGTTGTTTCGGAAAAACGTGTAACATTTATGTATCCAATTTCACGATCATACATAAGAGCAACATCTACCGAATATAAATTAATCGTGTTTCGGATGATGTTATAATTTGTTTCTTTTTTCGTCGAGGGACGGAATATTGTTAGTTTTACGCTTGTTCCCTTTTTACCACGTAAAGATTTAATAACTTTTTCGTTTGTAAAGCCTACGCTGCTTTTACCGTTTATCTTTACAATTCTATCGCCGGAAATTATTCCGGCAACTTCACTTGGTCCGCCTGTAATTGGAGAAGCCACAGTAATAGTATCATTTATAATTTGGAATTCAACTCCGATCCCTTCAAAATTACCGCGGAAT
Source organism: Bacteroidota bacterium (assembly GCA_023397505.1). Lineage (GTDB taxonomy): Bacteria > Bacteroidota > Ignavibacteria > Ignavibacteriales > Melioribacteraceae > JAEWUC01. The sequence goes on from JAEWUC010000002.1 coordinate 439,663, forward strand.
TGTTCTTCGGAAGCCGTTTGTTCTGTTTGAGAAATATAAACTGTGTGCGGATCAAGTTCGCTGAACATGCCGTTAATTGCATCTTCAACCAATTTTTTCGAATCGACGGAATCCACATAATACTTTTCTGTTTTGTTGAGAACATCACTTATCTTTTTTATTTCTTCTTTATTGCCGGAAAAAATAACGATGTCGCTGTACTTAATTCCTATAAAGATTCCAAACATTAATACGAGTATAATCGTCGGTAATTGCTTTAAATAATTTTTCATCAAAACCTTATTTTGATTAATACTTACACTTTAGGAAGCGGACGCATTTGCGGAAACAAAATAACATCTCTTATTGACGGTTGATTTGTTAAAAGCATTGTCAAACGGTCAATTCCTACCCCGAGTCCCGCAGTCGGCGGCATACCGAATTCAAGCGCACGCACAAAATCCTCATCAATTTGGTGAGCTTCTTCATCGCCCTCTTCGCGCATTTTGGTTTGATCTTCAAAACGATTTTTTTGATCTATCGGGTCGTTTAACTCGCTGAAAGCGTTGCATATTTCACGCCCGAGAACAAAGCCCTCGAATCTTTCCACGAGTCCTTCTTTTGTCCTGTGTTTTTTTGCCAAAGGCGAAAGTTCAACAGGATAATCCGTAACAAATGTCGGCTGGATTAAAGATGATTGGACAGTAACTTCAAATAACAAATCGATAAGTTTGGCTTTGCTTTCAACGCCTTCCAAATCAACTCCTTTTGGCTTTAATAATTTTATAATCTCATCGCTTGATGCAGTTAAAACATCAATGCCGGTTTTATTTTTCAATTCGTCAACCATCGATATTCTTTTCCAAGGCGGATTGAAACTTACTTGGTTGCCTTCAATTTCAAATTCTGTTTTGCCGAAAACATTTTTACAAACCGAGGCAAACATTTCTTCAACAAATTTCATCATCCATTCATAGTCTTTATATGCCACATAAACTTCGAGCATTGTAAATTCGGGATTATGTGTTCTATCCATTCCTTCATTTCTAAAATCTTTCGAGATTTCATAAACGCCGTCGAACCCTCCGACAATCAATCTTTTCAGATAAAGTTCGTCCGCGATTCTTAAATACAGCTCAATATCTAAAGTGTTATGGTGCGTAATGAACGGCCGTGCCGCAGCGCCGCCGTACAACGGCTGCAAAATGGGAGTTTCAACTTCAATAATATTGTTGCTGTCTAAAAATCTTCTTAATTCGGTGGTAATTTTTGATCGTTTAATAAATACATCTTTCACTTCGGGATTTACTATTAAATCTACGTAACGCTGCCTGTAGCGTAATTCCTTATCGGCAAATTGATCGTGAATAATTTTGTTGCCTTGTTCGTCCGTTGTTTCTTTTGCAATAGGAATTGGTCTTAATGATTTAGATAAGAGTTGGAAAGATTTTGCATGAACAGATGTTTCGCCGGTTTTAGTTTTAAATACAAAACCTTCAACACCAATTATATCGCCGATATCAAGAAGTTTAAAAACATCGTATGATTCACCGACATCATCTTTCTTTATATATATTTGAATTCTTCCGTCTCTATCCTGAATATGTGCGAAAGATGCTTTACCCATTCTGCGTATTGCCATAATGCGTCCCGCAATTTTAACATCTTTGCCTTCAAGTTGTTCGAAATTGTTTTTTATATTCAGCGAATAATTATCAACATCGTAACTGTATGCAAAAGGCTGAACGCCTTTTTTAATCAGTTCGTTAAGTTCTTCGTGTCTCCGATGCATCAATGCATTTAAATCAAGTTCTTGATTTTGGTTTTCCAAAATTTCCTCCAATTAATTTCTAACAAAATTTACAAGCCTGTTACAGACATTATCTTCTATATAATTTGCCAAACTGCCGGGAGCGAGAAAGTTATTTACAATAATCGAAAAAACAATCTGTTCCCCAGATATTGTTTTTAAATATCCCGAAAGAGACGACACATTCTCATTATAACCGGCTTTAGCGCGTACGTTGTTTTGGGCGCTGGATTTTTTCATCCGCTCGGCCAATGTTCCGTCAACACCGCCGATAGGAAGTGAATCATAGAATCTTTGGTAATCGTCGCTTTTATGCATATACGATAATAGATTAACAATTTGGCGCGGTGAAACCAAATTTAACCTTGATAAACCTGAGCCGTCAACCATTACCATATTGTTTGGATTAATGCCCATTGTGTTTAAAATATTTCCGCAAGCCCGAACTCCGTTGAGTGATGTGCCGTATCCGTATTCTTCATAACCGATAGTTTTTAATATCTGTTCAGCATAAAAATTATTGCTGTTTTTATTTACTTCTTTTAGTATAAGAGAAAGCGGAACCGATTCATGTCTGTGAAGCGGAGTTAAATCTTCATTTATAATGGTTCGATCAGCACTCTCTATATTTCCAATTCTACCTTTTATTGCAATCCCTTTGCTAATCAAAGTCTCTTTAAACACACTCAGAAAGAACATTGTCGGATCGGAAATTGAAACATGCTCAATATACGGCTTACTGTTTGTTCTTATTCTACCTGATACCAAGATCAAATTTGTTCCTTGTGTTCTAGAAACAGAAATAGATTGTGGAGTATTTTGATCAACTGTAATAACTTTTGATACTAGTGATATATACTGGGTATTAGGCGTAGTTGAAATCTTTGCCGGAAAATTTAATTCTCCCGGCTCAATTTTAATTTCAATAGAATTATCATTAAAACTAAGCGCGCCTGATGGAGCTGAAAACCAACTCCATTCATAATCGGAAAGCCAGCCTTTGCCATACCCCATGTTATCAAATATAGAATCATCGCCGTAAATATTGCCGGTAATTTCTTTTATCCCATATGAAGACAATGTATCAGCCCATTCTTCAAATAATTTTGTGGGTTCGCCTGAGTAAAATCTATTTGATATTGTAGGATCGCCCGAACCCTGAATTATTAAATCCCCGTTAAGAATGCCGTTTTTAATTTCACCGTTTGCAAGTATATTAGTTTGGTATGAGTAATCCGGACCTAATAAAATCAAAGCCGCAGCAGATGTGAACAACTTCATATTAGAAGCAGGAATGAATAGTTTATCTGCATTGCGTTTGTAAATTACTTCGCCTGTTTTTAATGACTTTATAAAAACACCCCAGATTGCACTGCTAAAATTCTGATCGTTAAATGAATCATCCAGTTGGTTACGCAGCTCATTCAACGAAAATAAATTCTGTTGCGCCTTGCGTTCCAAAGTTGAGTCTTTTTGCGGGAAAATGAAACCGGCAGTTATTAAAAAGATTATTACAATTCTATTGACCATATTCTTTATAAATTTTTTCAATTTCGGAAAAAGCTAACTTTCTATATCCACCTGGAGGTATGCCTTTAACATTTATACCACCGAAATTTTCACGTTCCAAATGGTTCACAAAATATCCAAGTGTAACAAACATTCTTTTTACAAAATGGTTTCTGCCTTCAACAACTACTACCCTGACTTTGTTCTTAACTTTTTTATGTACAAAAGTAATTGAGACAAATTTACTTCTTCTTTTATCTAAGAATATACCTTTTAAGAATTTCAATTTATCTTCTTCTTCAAGGTCTCTATTCAAAGTGGCTACATATTCACGCGGAACATGATTTTTAGGATGAGTAAAAAAGTTCGTAAAATCACCGTCGTTTGTTAATAATAAAACTCCGGTTGTATCGTAATCCAAACGCCCGACGGGAAATATTTTTTGATGAACTTTTATAAGATCGGTTACAGTTTTTCTTCCTTTTTCGTCATCTGTCGTTGTAACGTAACCTTTGGGTTTGTTAAGAACGAAATAAACTTTTTTCTGCGGCTTAATTTTCTCGCCGTCGACTTTTACAGTATCAGTCTCGTCATCAACTACAAACGATAATTCGGAAACAGTTTTGTTGTTAACCGAAACTCTTCCCGTAGTAATAAATTCTTCGGATTTTCTTCGCGAAGCAATTCCGCTTTCAGATAAAAATTTATTCAGCCTTGTTTTCACTTTCGTCATCCATATTATTTTCTTCAATCATTTCCGGATTGCCTTCTTCATTCTCAGCTATTTCCTCTTCCATTTTTTCTTCCATGCCGATCATCATAATTCTTCTTTTCTGTTCTAAGAAATCTTCGTCTTTCATAATTTCATCAATTTCGCGCGGTTTCGGCAGATCGGTGATATTTCTTAAACCAAAATACTTTAGAAATTCATCTGTAGTAATATATAGCAGTGGTCTTCCTACGGTATCCGCCCTGCCTTGTATAGTTATAAGATTTTTTTCGAGCAAAGTATTTAATGTATAATCCGAATTTACACCACGGATAGTTTCAAGTTCAGGTTTTGTTAAAGGCTGCTTATAAGCAATAATAGCAAGGGTTTCCAGCGCTGCCTGACTTAAACGACGTTTGCTTTTTTCGGTAGAAAGATATCCAACATATTTTGCATTGTCGGGTTTTGTAGCATAGATAAAACCGCCGGCAATTTTAAGAATAGTAAAAGCATTTCCGTTTTGTTCATATTTTGAATTAAGTTCGTCAACCGTGTTTTCTATTTCTTTTTCGTTAATATCAACATCGTTTCCGTCAATACCTTTTATAGCCGTCAATATTTCTTTTGGCGGCAACGGATCGTCCGAAGCGAATATCAAAGCTTCTATTACCGAGATATATATGTTATCCATTCTGTAATCCGTAAATAGTGAAATCATTTAATGTGTGCGATTCACGCAAGCCGATTTTACCTGCTTTAACAAGTTCAAGCATTGCTATAAATGTAACTACAATTTTAAATTTGTCGATTATATCTGTCATCAATTCTATAAAATTTATGTGGTCTTTACCTTCGAGTTTCGAAGTTATATAATCCATCTGCTCGTCAATTGTTACATTGAATTTCTTGATTTGATGAACCGGTTCGGCGGGCTTTTCCATCATTACTTTTTTGAATGCTTTTATCAAATCGTAAATCGTAATGTTTTTTAACAGCACACCCAAATCATGAGTAGCTTGTTTTGCATCTTCTTCAAAATTCCCGCGGTAATTATAATTGCGCATGTTGGATTCCATAAAACTCATTTCTTCCGACATTTCTTTATACCGCTTGTATTCAAGTAGAGCTTTAACTAGATCTGCGCGCGGATCAATCTCTTCTCCCTTTTCATCAACTTCCTTCGGCAAAAGCATTTTCACTTTAATCTGCATTAAAGTTGCAGCCATCAAAATAAAATCGCCTGCAACTTCCAAATCGAGCTGTTCAAGAAGCTGCATGTATTCCATAAATTCCCGCGTAATCTTCGAAATTGGAATATCATAAATATCCAATTCATCTCTCTTGATAAAAAAGAGTAATAAATCGAGCGGACCTTCGAATTGAGAAAGATGGATCTTGTACATTAACCCAACTTCATTTTGTTGTGAACTTCATTCATCGTAATAACTGCAACTTCCTTCGCCTGTTTTTCGCCTTCTGCTAATATTTGTTTTACTTCATCAATATTATTTTCGTAATGTTTTCTTCTATCAATTATCGGTGCAAGGAATTTATTCATTTTTTCAGCACAGTTTGTTTTACACGCAACACAACCGAGTACACCGCTTCGGCAGTCGGTTTCAATCTGAGGAATTTCTTCCGGATTAAATTTTTTGTGATAAGTAAAGACCAAACATACTTCGGGTCTGCCGGGATCATTCTTTCTTAATTTCTGCGGATCGGTAACGGCTTTTCTTAACTTCTGATTCACAATTTCCGGTTCATCGGATAATAAAATTGTGTTACCCAATGATTTGCTCATCTTAGCGTCGCCGTCCAAACCGGGTAATCTTGCAAAGTTTGTTAATAAAGCATCCGGTTCCGGGAAAACATCGCCGTATTGATTGTTAAATTTACGGGCTACTTCGCGTGTTATTTCAACATGAGGAACCTGGTCTTCGCCGACAGGAACGGCTTGCCCTTTATACAATAAAATATCTGCTGCCTGAAGCACAGGATAACCAAGATGTCCATAAATAACATTTTCAATATTAAGATCGCGGACTTGTTCTTTAAGCGTTGGATTTCTTTCAAGTCTTGCTTTTGTAATCAGCATCGAAAAAATTAAGAATAATTCCGCGTGCTCTTTTATCTGTGATTGTCTGAAAAACGGTGATTTATTTGGATCCAATCCTGTAGCGAGCCAATCAATTACCATATCGATTGTGTTGTTGTAAATTTGATCTGTAGATAAATCCGTGGTTAAAACATGATAATCCGCAATTAAATGATAGCTTTCATACACATCCTGAAGTTTAATCCAGTTTTCGAGAGCGCCGACATAGTGACCAATATGAAGCTTGCCTGTAGGGCGCATTCCGCTTAAAATACGTTTTTTCATAATAGAATATATTTCCGGTTATTGAACGGTGCAAAAATAATGAAAAATTCAGTTACATCCGCTTTGAAGTGGTTTTACTAGTGGAATAAATATGGTTTCCATGTGTCCTCCAGTCTCCCGACGGTAGATTTAATGAATAAAATATGATTTGGCGTGTACGGCTTGATTCTAAGTTTAAAATTAGCTTCTTCCAAAGTTCTGTCGCCTTTGCGGTTATTACACGGCAAACATGCCGCTACAAGATTATCCCAGCTGTCATCCCCGCCTTTTGATTTTGGGATTATATGGTCGATAGTTAAAGGTAAATCGGCACGACCGCAATAAGCGCATTTATGACCATCTCGTTTTAAAATATTTCTTCTTGTAAGAATTATTTTTTTATACGGTACTTTGATATAATCATTTAACCTTATTACACTTGGCCATTCGAAAGACGATTTAACGGTATGGATTTTTTTCTTTTGGTTATCAACAACAAGCTCAGCTTTGCCGAGAATTATCAATACAATTGCTTTTTTAACATTGCAGATAGTTAATGGTTCGTAGCTTTGATTGAGTAGAAGAACTTTTGCGTTAAGCGATCCGTTTGTAGAAAACTTCCTTTCGAAGACTTACCTCCCAAATGAAATCCCTTGTAAAATAAAGATTTTATATCATTACCCTTTCGAGTTGATGCAAATATCGCAATTAAAATTATTTAATGAAAGAGCTAATCTTTTCTTTTTGAAATAATTCCGCCGCATAAAACATAGCCCATCTCATCGTAAAGAACTAAAGATTGACCCGGAGTTACTGCATTTTTTGGTTCTAAAAATTTAATTATAACTTCATTCTCGTTAGCTTCTATAACTTCAGCCGAAGTGGCTTTATCTGAATAACGAATCTTACAAAAAACAATTTCACCTTTTTTCAATTCGTCTTTGCTTACATAATTTATATCGTTTGCAAAAACCATATTTTCCAGTAATTCATCCTTATCTGCAATTTCAACAACGTTATTTTTGTCATCAATGCTTTTTACATAAACCGGGGTGCCAAGCGAAATTCCAAGTCCGCGTCTTTGTCCGACAGTATAAAATGGAATTCCTCTATGATTCCCGACTTTCTTTCCATGATAAACAATATCACCACCTTCAATTTTATCTATTACATCAGGAATTCTTTCGCGTAAAAATCTTTCATAATTATCATCGGCAACAAAACATATTTCCTGGCTATCGGGTTTGGATGCTGTTTTCAAACCGAATTCTTCCGCAAGTTTTCTGACTTCAATTTTATCTAAGTTACCGAGCGGGAATAATGTTCTGCTCAAACTTTCCTGTGTTAATCCCCACAATGCGTAGGTCTGGTCTTTGCGGTTATCTTTCGAATAACGAAGCGAATAACGGTTTAATGTTTCGTTAAATTCCACAATTGCATAATGACCTGTCGCAACATATTTTGCATCGAGTGAGTCGGCTTTTTTAAGAAGTTCTTCCCATTTTATTTTGCGGTTACAAACAACGCATGGATTGGGAGTACGTCCGTTTAAGTATTCTTCAACAAAATTATCAATAACTGCTTCTTCAAATGCCTTTGTGAAATCAACAGTATAATGCGGAATGCCGAAAGACATGGCAACATTTTTAGCATCGAAAATTGCATCGAGAGAACAACAGCCAGATTCATGTTTGGGCGCACCGCCGACTTCCATAAATCCCCAAGTTTTCATCGTAATGCCAATTACTTCGTACCCTTGTTTGTGCAAAAGTGCAGCAGCAACTGATGAATCTACACCACCGCTCATTGCAACTATTACTCGTTTTTCGTTCAAAATCGCCTTTCTTATTAAGACTATTAATCCTTTAACAGCAAATATATGGATTTAGTTTTGTTTTGAAAAATTTTAGACTTGTTATGATTTTGAATTGATTGAATTTTTTGTGGAATGCAGAATTGCAACACAAGCTACATAATTATCCGAATGACTCATAGAAATTTTTAACTCTTTATCTTCATTAAGATAGTCTTTTAATGCCCCGAATAATTTTGCTTTTGGAAGTCCGTTTACTTCGTTATAAATCTCAATATCCTGCCAACTGTAAACAGTATCCGTATCTGAAGAAAGTGCTTTATAAATTGCTTCTTTAGCGGCAAACCTTGCGGCAAAATGCTGGTATTTATTTTTTTTAGAAATAGAATATTCGATTTCGGTTCTTGTAAAAACTTTGCTCAAAAATTTTTCACCAAATTCATCAACACTTTTCTTAATACGTTCAATTTCGATTATGTCAATGCCGATGCCTAAAACCATCACGATCTCTCATTTTACATTTTAGAAAAGATTAATATCGGCATCTACTTTTATTCCTTCTTTCTTGAGTTGATCAAGCAAAAGCTCAGAAAGGTTTTTTAGATTTTTAACCGATGTTTTCAAATCATCCATCATTTCTTTGTCATTAATAGCTTTGCCAAGATTATTTTCACCCCTGTCGATTTTAGTTAAGAATTCATTAACATTATTAATCAGAATTTTCGAACGGTCAAGTGTTTCTTTTAGAGTAGAAATAGTTTGTTTAATGGAATCTTTATTTTCAACCATGAATGAATTAACCGATAAAGCAAGCTCGTTCCCGGTTTTTAAAAGTTTATTGATTTCATCTTTATTAGCTAAAAGAACAGAATTTAAATTTTTTGTAAGAATTTTAAGATTATTAACAGATGTTTTTAAATCCGTCTCAAATTTTTCATCGGCAAAAGTTTTATTTAAATATGACAGAGAGATTTTTACTTCTTTAACAACATCGATTAAATCGTCCTGTACCCTTCCAAACACAGCCATAGCCGAGGCGATATCGCCCAATGTTTCGCCCTTTTGAGACAAAGAATAATTTAATTCCCTTTCTGTAAAGCCCGGATTTATTTCAACTTTTTTACCGCCCATCAAATCAAGCATCATGATTGAGAATTTTGCATCCTCTTTCAAAGAAACATCGCTATCGAGATTTAATAAAACGAAAACACTTGGACCTTCAACTTTTATATCATCTACATAACCTTTTCTTACACCGTTAATCGTTACTTGATCGCCAATTTCGAGACCGGCAACAGAATTAAATTCAACCTTTATTTCTTTGCGGCCGGAATCTACCGTGAAATTTTTAGCCCAGCCGAATACCCATAATAAAATTATTATACCGATCAATACTGTAATGCCGACTTTTATTTCAGTTTTTCTTTGGTCTTTCATTTTACAATTGCCATATTTTTTAATGCTATAAATTCAATTGAATCGATTGAGTTGTCTTTAATGAAATAATCGGCTTGTTTTACAATATTTCCGAATTTTTCCATTGCTTTTTCAAAGTCTTCATGTTTTGTTAATTCAGCTTGTTCCGAAAGTAAAGTTCTAATCGAATCTTTATAAGTTGATTGCGAAATCGAATCAATTTTCCCGTTAATTTCATCAAGCATGACATTAACAATTTTTTCTTTGCCGAAATTTTTTATTTCGTGCGAATAAGTTTTATATAAATAAAAAGCCACTCCAATAGTAATAGTAAGAAAAATTATACCGCTAAAAAAACATCCCCGCTTCATTCTAAACCGATGTCCGAAAGTTTTTCGATAAGAATTTTATTAATTCTTTTATTAAGAACGTCTTTAACCGTAAATCTAAAATTGTTTTGAACGAATTGGAAGCCCTGTGAAGGAATCATACCTGCATGATTAAGGATAAAACCGCCCACGGTGTCGTAATCTTCATTTTCAGAAGAAAAATCATGATCCAGCAATTCATTCAATTCATCTATTGAAATTTTCCCAAGTACGAGATAAGAATTGTCATTCAATACTGTAACCGGGTTTTCTTCTTTGTCAAATTCATCACGGATGTCGCCGACAATTTCTTCGAGAATATCTTCTAAAGAAACCAAACCGGCAGTTCCTCCATATTCGTCAACAACAATTCCAAGATGCATGTTTTTCTCCTGGAAATCATGAAGAAGATTATTTATCAATATTGATTCCGGAACAAACATTGCCTCCCGCGCTATTTTTCTTAGTGATAAACTTTTTCTCATCATTTCGTTTTTAAGATACGGAAGCAAATCTTTAGCGAAAATGACACCGACTATTTTATCTAAATTATTTTCGTACAATGGAATTCTACTGTGTCCCGATGAAGTAATGATATTCATGAGTTCTTCAAAATTTGCATCGACTGAAACAGCAGTGATATCTACTCTTGGCGTCATAACTTCGCGGGCTGTAACAGTTTTGAATGAAACTATGCCTTGAATTAGCTCGTGTTCGCCTTCTTCCAATGTACCTTTTTCAATTCCTAAATCAGCAAGTTCACTAATCTCGGAATCCTTTAATATTGTTCTGGATTTGTATTTGTTAATTTTTGAAGTAGTTATCCTAAGTACATCGGCTAAAAATTTTGAAATTGGATAGAAGACAATACTAATCCAATACAAGGGTATAGCGGCTAATCTTGCAAATTTTTCTGGATACTTGTTTGCCCAAAGTTTAGGGGTTATTTCACCAATTAATAGAATCAATGCTGTCAATATTACTATCTGGATTAAAACAGCAACTTCTTCCGAGATTCCAAAAACATTCGCAGAATCTAATGCTATTATTACACCGATAATTGAAGCCGAAACGTTTACAATTGTATTGCCAAGAAGAATTGTTACCAATAATCTGCGAGGATTATCAAGTAGAGTTTGAATATAACTCCCGATAATCTTATGGCTTTTCTTAAAATCACGTATTTTTTTCTTATCGAAAGAAAATAGTGCAACTTCGGAACCGGAGAAGAATGCTGAAACAATCAAGCAAAAAAACAATCCAGCAATTCTAAAAATCCAATCAATATCCAAATAGTATTTGTCCCAACTAGTTCAACATATCATTTAAAATGGTAAATCGTCGTCTTCAGGGGCAGATGTATTAACAGGTGCATCATAGGAAGAACTCTTTTCGGAATACGAATCTGAGCCGCCTTCTCTTCCTTCCAGGGGAATAAGTTTCTCACTTATTACTTCGGTGACGTATCTTTTAATCCCTTCCTTATCAGTATAATCTCTTTTTGTTAAGCGTCCTTCAACATAAAACTTCTTGCCTTTTTTTAACGCTTCTTTATAAAAGTCCGGCAAACTCCATGAAACAACATTATGCCAGGTTGTTTCGTTAACCCAGTTGCCGTCTTTGCCTTTGTAACTATTTGTAGTTGCAAGCGAAAAAGTTGTAACGGAAGTATTATTAGTAGTAAAACGAGTTTCAGCATCGTTACCTAAATTACCTATTAACATAATCTTATTAAGCGAAAATGCCATTGATTCCTCTTTTTATTGATATTTCGGTTATAATTTAAAATTATTAAATGAATTTCCCAACAAACAAATTATGTTTTCATGATTAAATATTACCAAATAGAAAATATACTATTAGACAACATAAAGGTATCAAAATATTGTCCATGTCTTTCGGGCTAATTGCTTCTATAATTGTAGTTAGCATGGCACAAATGAAAATTAATTGTATATCTATTTGCCTAAAAAAAATAAAACTAAAAAGTAAAGAAGCCAGAAATCCGAAAATAAAAAACGCAATGCTGCCTTCGACGCTTTTTTCAACAAGTATTTTGTACTTGTGGTTTCCAAATTTTTTACCAAAAACAGGCGCAAGACCGTCTCCCCAACCTAAGAATCCCATAGAGGTTAATGCAACAGGTGAATAGAAATAAAATGTACCCATAATATTCATAATAAGAGTAAAGTATAAAGGACCTTTCAAAAGTTCGCTTCGATCGCCGGTGCGTGTCATAGTTTTAACTGCTTTATCTTCCGGTGATGCTGAGAGTCCTTTTATTAAAAGTAAGATTGTCCAAATAAATGCAGGTGTAATATTTAAATATTTACTCCATTCGGATTGATCATACAAAGGCCAAAAAATTAACCACGATCCGGCGGCAATATGAACAACTTTGCGTGAAATATCCTGTGAAAAACCTTTCTTCACAGCAAAATCCATTATGCCGACAACTGAAAAAACGTATACTATGCCGATCATTGTAACTAAAATATTCTGAATCAAAGGACTCATTTCATTCTTCTACCGTTATAATGAAGGCATCCTTAAAAACCGGGATATCCCAAATAGAGTTTCGTACTTCCTCAGCTTCCTCGCGCGTATTAAATGAAGGTAATTGAACAACAAATAGATTTGTTTGATTGTTAAATGAAATATTCATTTTATGATTAGTTCTGTATTGATTTTCATTTACAAATCTTTGCGCTCTTTCTTTTGAAGAAAACGCACCAACTTGTACAATATATTTTGCTGTAATTTTTTGTTCTTTATCATTTGTCGTTGAAGGCGGTAATTTCTCTTCAGGCGGAATAGGGTTAATATTGTTTATTGTTGAAGAATCTTGTTTGGTGGAAACAGAATCGATTTTATCAACATCATCAAAAACATATATTTCGGGTTCACTGCTCTTATCTGTTTCTGAAATTTCTTGAGTAGCACTGCAAGCAGTTAGGATAATACTGAAAGCTATAAATAAAACATTTTTGATTTTCATTTTCATTTGCCAAAAATAAAGAAGGGATGGAAGAATATACCATCCCTTCGTAAATATTTAAAAGAGAATTATAAACTGTAAGAAATGTTAACACCGAATAAATGTGCAGTTGTTGAATACTGCCCGTTGAAACCAAATTGGGATTTACCAATGCTTCTATCCGAGAATAGCAATAAGAAATAAGCAATGTCGACACCAAGATGTTCTGTAATTTTTGCACCATAACCGATATTTAAACCAATTCTATCGGCGTCAGGTAATGTTGGTTCAACTAATTCGTTTTTAACAGGATTTTTATCGTAAAGAACTCCGCCTCTTAATGTTAATAAATCACTGGAAGTATATTCAAACCCTGCACGTACAATAAATGAGTTTTCATAATCACGTACGGCAGATTGAACATTTTGTACCCCAGCAGTTTTAGCGTCTAAATCATAATTTGCAAATGTTACTTCAAGTTTGTCATAACTCGACCAACCGACATATTGAAAATCTGCAGTGAATGTTAAATTATCTTGCGGCATATATGCTAAACCGAAAGTAATATTTTGTGGTGTTGTAATCGGTGCCGTAATATCGCCATTCGGGAAAGGAATATATGCGCTGAGCAACGGATGAGTAAATCCAGACGGTTCACTTGCAGCAGTTCCTTCAAGATCATAAGACATTTCGCTGCGGTAACTTAAACCAAGTTGTAATTCTTTTAATGGTTTATATAATACACCGGCTGTAAAACCGATAGCAGTTCCATCACCTTTTAATGATACCAGAAATTCCTTTGGAGAAGCTAATCCTGTAGGGCTTTTTCTTTCAATTGTAACGTCAGTTAATCCAAACATACCGCCGGCGCTGATTGATAAATTATCTAAAACTTTATATGCAACAGCCAAAGTGCCTTGGAAAGTTTTTAAATCGGTATTAATTGCAAGGTGTCTACCGGGCCAGTTTGAATCCCATTTTGTTCCAAGACCATATTGATTGTTAACGCTTAAGCCCACTGCAAAATCATCGGTAAAAGAATGGGTCAAATAAAAATTGATTGGAGTAAATGTTTGAGCTTTTTGCTCATAGTTTGCTTCAGTTGCACCCGGAGTTTTGTAAGTACCAAGGGGCATAATTAAAGTTGTACCAAAATAAAAATTTGTTCCTCTTAATTGCGTAATACCTGCAGGGTTAAAATAAAGAGCCGACGGATCATTAGCGAGACCTGCAAAAGCACCGCCCATTGCTAATGCGCGAGCACCCTGTTCATTCAATTGGAAACCGCTTGCAAAGGCGTTTGAATAAGCGAACATACCAATAACAGCTAGTATAACTAGTTTCTTCACACAACCTCCTCTTGATTAGTGAAATTCGGCAGAAAAAATAACCATTTGCTGATTAAAAGCAAATATGTTTTATTCAATTATTACAAGAAGAATGTTTTTCTCGACAGTATCTCCTTCTTTAATCAAAATATTTTTGATAGTTCCATCAACACTCGAACGCAATTCATTTTCCATTTTCATAGCTTCGAAAATCAACATCGGCTCACCTTTCTTTACTTCTTCACCAACAGATTTTAATATTTTTAATATTAGTCCGGGCATCGGTGCATGAATTTCAATTAATTTTTTAGAGAAATCTTTTTTCTTCATTAAATCATTGACTGTTTCCTCAAGTTTCGTTCTTACAGTTATATCGAAATACCATCCATTGATTAACAATCCAAATCTTTTGTTTCCAATTCTGTCCATCGTTATTTCATATAATTTATTGCCATATTTTAATAAGCATGAATTGTTATTTAGTACCGAAAGCTCGACTTGCATTATCTTTCCGTTTATTTCTACTTTGAAGGGATCAAATATTTTAACGGAATGTTTTCTATTATTTAATGTGATAGTAAATTCATTCATCATTGTTGTTTTTTCCAATGATTTGATCCCGAGATTTCATTTTTAGTAACAATGAATTCCGAATCGTTTTTTTTAAGTAAAGCGCTTAAAATTGCGGCAACTTCTTCCAATTCTATTGATGCTTGATTTTTCCATTTGTCAGGTATTAACGGAATAAACTCCTTTTCCAGAAAATTTATATCGAATTCTCCATTTAGAAATGATTCTTGGTTCAGCAGCCAGTTGAATGCGGGAATGTTTGTAAGAACTCCGCCAATTTGATAAACACTCAAAGCTATTTTAATTCTAGCCAAAGATTCTTCTCGAGTTTTACCCCAAGCGCTAACTTTTGATAATAACGGATCATAATAAATGGGTACTTCGCTTAATAAATCTATTCCTCTGTCAACTCTAATTCCGGGACCGGACGGTAATCGGTGATGTGTAATTTTTCCCGTTGACGGTGCAAAATTATTATCCACATCTTCAGCGTAAATTCTGCATTCAATAGCATGCCCGTTAATTTTAATATCATTTTGGACAAACTCAAGTTCACAGCCGGAAGCAATTTTAATTTGCTGCTTAACCAAATCAACACCTGTAATTAATTCTGTAACCGGGTGTTCTACTTGCAAACGTGTATTCATTTCAAGAAAGTAAAAATTCTTGTTTTGATCCATCAAAAATTCAATAGTGCCGGCATTGTAATAATTACATGCTTTGGCAGCATCGATAGCCGCATTTGTAATTTTATTTCTTGTTTCATCATCGACAAAAATTGACGGGGCTTCTTCAATTACTTTTTGATGCCTTCTTTGAATAGAACATTCTCTCTCAAAAAGATGGACATAATTCCCATGTTTATCGGCAAGAATTTGTACTTCGATATGTTTCGGATATTCAATTAATTTTTCAATATAAACATCCGGATTACTGAAATACTTTTGTGCTTCGTTGGCTGCTCTTTCAAAAGATTCTTCAAATTCTTTTTCAGAATAAACTTTTCTCATTCCTTTTCCGCCGCCGCCCGATGAAGCTTTAATCATAACAGGGTAACCAATTTCATTAGCAATTGTTTTCCCGACTAATATATTTTTTACAGGTTCAGTAGTGCCCGGTACGATTGGAACATTATTCATGCTCATTAAACGACGTGCAGATGTTTTATTTCCCATTAACTTTACAGATTGAAATGAAGGTCCAATAAAACATAAGCCGGAATCTTCAACCATTTTGATGAACTCATAATTTTCAGATAAAAAACCATATCCCGGATGTACAGCATCTGCATTTATGCTTTTTGCTAAATCAATAATTTTGCTTTTGTTAAGGTAAGATTCAGTTGAAGGTGCGGGTCCTATTAAATATGATTCGTCTGCTAATCTAATATGTAATGAATTTTTATCGGCTTCAGAATAGACTGCCGCAGAAGTGATATTCAACTCGCGGCAAGCTTTAATTATTCTTACAGCAATTTCGCCGCGGTTTGCAATTAATATTTTATTAAATAATTTATTTGAATTCGACAATTGTTATTCCGTCGCCGCCGCTTTCAATGTTTGCAAAATAATAATTTTTTACGTGAACGTAACCTTTTAATATTTGCTGAACAAGTAGTTTAAGCGCTCCGGTTCCCTTTCCGTGGAGTATCTCCACTCTGTCTATACCATTCATGTTGGAATTATCTAAAAATCGAATAATCTCGTATTCTGCTTCATCTGCTCTTTTACCGCGGATATCCAAACGGTAACTTGCATCGTTTAATATTGTTTCGTTTTTAAGATAATGCGTTTTATCATGTTCGGATTTTTTAGCGTGAACAAGATCAGAAAACTTTGCTTTTATCTTTAAAGTACCGACAGTCAACAATGCTTTGTTTTTAGATTTGTCTATCCCTTCAATAATGCCGATAGAAGTTGTGTCCTTTATAGCAGCATAATCTCCAACTTTCAATTCAATCTGCTTTGAAATATTGGGTGTTTCTTTTTTGAATGCAATTTCTGCTTCCTTTTTTACAGATGCAATTACTTCCTTTTCCTTTTTGATTACTTCCTTGCTTGCGTTGGATTCTTTTATGTTTTTAATAGCTGTTTCAATTTTTTTATTGATATCGCTTAAATATAGCTGCGCTTTTTCCTTGGTATCTGCAAGAATTTCTTTCTTCTGCTTTTCCAGCTTTTCAATCTTATCCTGATAAAGATTCGCCAGACTTTTCAATCGTATATTTTCCAATTCTAGTTTATTTAGCTGGTCTCGCAAATCCTTAGATTTTTTTTCAAGATTTACTAGGAAATCTTCAATCTTATTTTTGTCGGTATCGAGATATTTTTTAGCAAGCTCAATAAATTCATCATTTAAACCTATACGGCTTGCAACTTCAAATGCGTAGCTTGAACCCGGAATTCCTTGATTGAATTTATAAGTTGGTTTTAAAAGATCAGTATCAAACTCCATCGAAGCGTTTTGAAATTTTTCAGTTTGATTAGCAATAATTTTTAAACTGCCGTGATGCGTTGTAGCAAAAACATTAGAGCCTTTATCTCTCAATGCTACTAGGACTGCTGTTGCAATTGCAGCGCCTTCCGCTGGATCGGTACCGGTTCCGATTTCATCTAATAAAACCAATGTTTTTGTTGAAGCATTTTCGAGGATGTTCTTAATATTTGTCAGATGTGAACTGAATGTGCTTAAATCATCTTCTATTGATTGGGCATCGCCAATATCAACCAAAACTTTTTCGAAGAAATGAAAATTGGAATCCGGTTGAATAGGTACATGAATTCCTGATTGTGCCAACAATACTACTAATCCCATTGTCTTTAAAGTTACGGTTTTGCCTCCCGCGTTTGGCCCGGTAATAAGCACAATAGTATTTTCATCCATTTTTAAATTAAGCGGTATAGTATTCGACCTGCCGATTTTTTTTATTAACAACGGATGCCTTGCATCGATAATATCAAAAGGTTTATTTTCTTCAAAGGACGGGAAAGAACCAATAATTTCCATTGAATATTTAGCGCGTGCAAAAACAGAGTCCAATTCTGAAATAGCATTTAAAGATTCTTTAAGAGCGAAACTATGCTCACCGATTTTTTCGGTTAGAGTTCTTAATATTTTTTCAATTTCTCGTTTCTCTGCAAAACCGAGCGACAATATTTCATTATTAAGTTCAAGAGTTTCTTCAGGTTCAATATATACAGTTTGCCCTGTTGCCGATTCCGAATGCACAAATCCGCGAACATGTCTTTTGTGTTCAACTTTAACCGGTAAAACTATTCGTCCGTCGCGTTGCGTTATGTATTCTTCCTGGACAAGATAAGATTCGCTAAGCTGCTTCAACATTCTATTAACCATTTTTCTCAATGAAGCTTCTTTTTCTCTTATCTCAATTCTTATTGCTCTTAATTTTACGCTGGCATCGTCGCGTATTTCACCGCTTTCGGTAAATATTTTCGAAAAGTGATGTTCAAATACTTTATCAACAAAAAGATTGTTCAGGATTGAATTTAATTGCTTAGCCGAATCCTCCTTGCTCTTAAAATATTGATAAAGTTTTCTTGAAGTTTCGGCAAGTTTAAGTATGTCAACAATATGACGAATGGAAAGAATAGTACCGGCTATTCTGCTTCGTGAAAGCGGTTCGTTTAAATCAGGCAAATATTCAATCGGCGGATCATCATTTTTAATAAGTATTTCCTTTGCTTCGTTTACTTTTACTCCTTCTAAAAGCACGTCTTCCCTATTTTCTAAAGGACGTAAAATCAGCACTCTTTCCTTTCCGTTATCGGTAGTGCAATATTTGGAAATGTGAGTAATTACTTTTTGGAATTCTAATTTTTCTAAGGTGTCGTTGGTAATCATTTCGCTTTTTCTTGAATTGTTTCTTCGGGTGTTATGGGTGTGTTTTCTTTACTGTTGATAAAATCTTTTATCATGTCGGATACTTTTGATTTATGTCCAACAATCAAATCGAATGAAGCAGGAATTATGTCGTGCACTTTATTGTAAAGCAATGATTCATCTTTTGATTCTTTCGCAGGAAATGAAAATATATCTAGGAATAACATTATGCCGCTTAAAAAAAATACAATTTGAATAATACCTATTATTCCGCCGACTATTTGATTCAAAAATTTATTTACTTTATCGAGCGGGTGTACAATACGCTTAATAATCGAAGCGATAAGTACAATTACTAAAAAAATTAAAATACCGGAAATTATATTAGCAAGATAAGAATCGTCGTTAAAAAACGGCGTAATTATCTTTCCTAAACTATCGGAGAACTCAAAAGCTAAACCAATTCCAGCAACAAGTCCTATTAACCCTATAATTTTTCTTATAAGACCATCTTTAAAACCAAGCAAAAATCCTACTACAACAATGATTAGAATTATATAATCAAGATAATTCAATTGGAGCTCAAATATTTTTCAACAAGTTCCTTTATAATTTTCCCGTCGGCCTTGCCTTTTAAGGCTTTAACAACAGCAGGCATAAGTTTGGGAAAATCTTCTTTAGATTTTGCGTTAACTTCAACAGCTATTTTTGAAATCTCAGAAAATATTTCTTCGCTAGTTAATTGCTTTGGTAGATATTCTTCAATCACTTTCAACTCGGCTTGTTCTTTTTCAACTAATTCAAGCCTGTTTGCTTTTTGGAATTGCTCTATGGATTCTTTTCGTTTTTTGGCAGCGGCAGTAAGAATCTTTAAGGCTTCTTCATCATTAAATTCTTTACCGCTTCCGCTTTTTTGAAATTCAAGAATTTGTGCACGGATAGATCTGATTGTCAGTAATCTTATTTGATCGCCGGCTTTCATAGCTTCTTTTAAATCGTTGTTGATTTTATCTATAAAATTCATAATTACCTCAAAAAAAAAGGCAGGCCATTTTAGAATAACCTGCCTTCAATTGCAAATTGTTAACTAACTATATTTTAAGCATCGCGGAGTAATTTATTCTTAAACATGATGCTTTTCTTAACTCCTGCTGTATATCCGTTACTTGACCCATATCGGAATTTTTATCGATACGTAAAGAAACAATTACATTCGGCAGCGCAACTCTTTTTGCATACATGATTTTTTGTATTTCTTCAAGTCTTGTAATGCTGTCGTTCAATTGTATCTTTCCGTCATTGCCAACCCAGATATAAGAAATCAAACGTTTATTCTCTATTTTTTCAATTGCTTTTGCTTCAGGCAGTTTGAAATTCACAAGAACATCAATTTCTCTTAGTGTCGTGGTAACCATAAAAAATAACAAAAGAATAAACACAATATCAGACATTGATGCAGTAGGAATATTTGGTTTATTGTTAACTCTTTTTTTCTCGAATGTCATTCTGTTTACCTCAATTATTTTTTTATAGCTTCCGGTTCAGCAATACTTACCGAATAAGGAATCTTTGTTTTTATTTCTTCCATTTCCGGACTTTTTTCAGCAATATCAATTAGTCGTTTTCCAAATTTATTACGAGCATATTCGTCTTTAACTTCAGTATATGCTTCTTTAATTTGATCGAGAGTTTGAATGTATAAATTATAGTTTGTTTTTCGATCTGTTTTAACCGAAACAACCAATTTTTTATTAGCCGGTAATTCAATTTTGCTTTCGATTCTCGGTTTAAGTGTTTTAGCAATTTGAGGAACGGCAATAACTTCATTATTCAATAAAACATCACCGTTCTCATTTACTAATACAGCCGCGAGTCTTTCTTTAGATATAGGAACTGTTTCTTGATTTTCAACAAATTCAGGAAGAACAATACCAATACCCGTATCAACGTCTATAACGGTTGATACAAGAAAGAACAACAAAAGCAAAAACGAAATATCCGACATTGAAGCAGTTGGAATTTCCGGTTCCGGACGTTTTCGTTTTTTTAGTTTAACCATTTTATTATCTCAAATATTTTTCAACAAAATTATTTTTTAGATTTCATTTCGTATAAAGCATCAATCAATTCGATAGAACTTTCTTCCATATCTGCAACAATTTTATCGATACGTGAAATAAAGTAGTTGTAAAATACTTGTAGAATCATAGCAACTACAAGACCGAAAAGAGTTGTTAATAACGCAACGGAGATACCGCCAGCAACAACGCCTGGAGAAATTTGAGCAGCCTCTTTAATAGCGTCGAAAGCTTCGATCATACCTTGTACAGTACCTGTAAAACCAAGCATAGGTGCCAAAGCGATAAAAGTAGAAATCCAGATCATTCCTTTTTCAAGGAATCCCATTTCGATTGCACCGTAAGCCATGATAGCTTTTTCAGAAGCTTCCAATCCTTCACTTGCTCTTAAAAGTCCGGCATGAAAAACAGAAGCGATAGAACCGCGTGAGTTTTCGCAAAGTTTTATTGCTTCGTCAACGCCGCCTTTTTTCAAAGCGTCTTTTACTTGAACAATAAATTTCTTTGTATTAACTGTAGCTCTTGATAAAGTCCACATTCTTTCAATGGCAAAACCTAAACCGATAACCAAACAAGCAAGAATCGGCCACATGAACGCGCCACCTTCGATGAATTTTGTTTGTAAATAAGTAACCATACTTTGATCTTGAACCTGAGCCAAGACGAAAGATATAAATCCTGTGATCTCTGCGATTTGCATAAGAGACAACCTCCGAGTTATTATTAATTATATGTTATGTAAAAATTTCTTTCTTTTTCTAAAAATAAGTGCGGTAACATTAAACAAACTGCGAAAAAAAGTCAATAAATAATTTTTTACTTTTTTGTCTTTTATTCATAAACTGCTCAAAAATTAACGATTACTAAAGAGGTATTATTTCACCACTAATTTCTGGATATCCGGCGAGAAGTTCATATGCTTTGCAACATATATTTTGAGTTGTAACTAACTTTGTATAGTCATTTATCCATTCTCTATTCTCAACAGTATTAATTGCAAATGGTGCAATTCCATTTGCTGTTAAATTGATTTCTTTTCCTTCAACTGCAAGAGATTTGATTAAATAATTTACGGCATTTTTTGTCATTCCATATGCGTACTTATCTATTTCATATTTAAATGAGGATTCGGCACTCATAAAGCAAATTGATCCGCCCTTTGAGTTTTTCACAAGATTTGCAAAATGTTTTGCAATTAGAAACGCCGAGATAAGATTAATGTTAATCATTCTATTCAACACTTCATAGTCGGTTTCCCAGATTTTATATCCTCCTGCAAAACCTCCGATTGTATTGAATAGATAATATTCCGCTTCAGGTTCTTTAGCTATTTTTGAGAAAACTTCTTCAACATTCGATTCGACAGATAAATCCCCGCATATAATTTTTACGAAATCATTGATTGATGCTTCAACCATAAAATCATTTCTTGCAACAAAATAAAATTTATCGTAATCTTTTTGAGCGAAATACTTAACCGCATCGTTGCCAAGATTTCCTGTTGCACCGATGAGAATAAAAATCTTCTTCACTAATTTTCATCCGATTTATTATAAATTTTAATTCCAACTGGAAAATGATCGCTATAACCTCCATAATATTTATTACCGCCGTACGTTCCAGAAGGAGCTCCTTTCTTACTTCCTGTTTTTATTAACATAAAATCCGGTTTTACAATTTCAAAACTTCCGCATTTATATTTCAGATTACCATAATCAATAAAATTTTGCGAAACGATTATCTGGTCAAGCATATTCCAATCGCCTCTATACTGGTACGTTCCAAAACCTTCTGAAAATAATTTATATGATAAGTTTAGCAACTCGCTTTTATCGGATATATTTTCGTCACATAAGTAATCTTTTGCTTTTAATACGCTATCAATCGATTTACTGTCCGGCTCATCATTAAAATCTCCAAGTATTATTATTTGTTTATCATCTTCATTTTGCAAAAGAGAATCAACATTGGTTCTCAAAATCTGCGCTGCGGCAATTCTGTTTTTTTCCGATTCAACCTCTCCTCCTCTTCTCGATGGCCAATGGTTAACAAAAAAATGAAGCTTTGTTTCACTTTCTCTATGAATTAAAACAACATGTAGAATATCTCGTGTTTTGTAGCCGCTTGGAATCTTAACTTCGATAGGAATAATTTCTTCTATATCAAAAACATTTCTATCGTACATTAAGCAAGCGTCAATTCCCCTTTCATCCGGAGAATCGCGATGTGCAATAATGTAATCTCGAGATGGCATTTTATACATCAATCTTTTAAGCACAATTATATTTTCAACTTCCTGGAAACATATCACATCAGGTCCGCAGCCGTTATTTATATAGTTAATTACATGGGTTAAATTTTTCAATTTAATTTCAAGACGTTCTTCCGTCCAATCTTTCTCACTGCCTGGTAAAAACTCGGAATCATTTGTTAGTGAGTCATCATCTGTGTCGAAAAGATTTTCAACATTCCATGTTGCAATGTATAATGTGTCGGATAGTTTGAATTCTTGAGCGAATAGATTATTCGCTGTAAAAAATGGAATAGTAACTAACAGTGCCTTAATTAAAATTAATTTTCTCATATTGTTTATGGTTATTATGTCTGTTAATAATTATTTTCTGATTAGAATATAAACAATTAAGGTACATGAAGAAAGAAAGCATGAAAAACGAAAAGAATAAATTTGTTATTATCGATGCAATGGCGTTAGCTTATAAAGGATATTACGCTTTTATAACCCGCCCATTAACTAATTCAAAGGGAGAACCAACTTCGGCGGTATTCGGATTTCTAAATCAGTTATTTAAAATTATTGAAGACACAAAACCTGATTACCTTGCCGTTGCTTTTGATTCAAAAGAAAAAACTTTTCGGCATGAAAAATATGAGAATTACAAATCCTCGCGCGAAGCAATGCCTGAAGATATGATTCCTCAAATTCAGAGAATTAAAGAAATAATAAATGCGTTTAACATCCCCCTTTATATTTTGCCAGGTTATGAAGCCGATGATTTAATTGGTACCGCCGTAAAAAAAGCTGAAGCAGAAGGATTTTTATCTTATGCCGTAACACCTGATAAAGATTATATACAATTGATTACAGAAAATGTAAAAGTAGTTAAGCCGGGAAAATCAACTGATGAAATTGTAATTGTTGATGAAAACAAAGTTCGTGAGGAATTCGGGTTTGAACCAAAACAGATGATTGATTACCTGGCGCTTGTCGGCGATGCATCGGATGATATACCCGGCGTGGCGGGTATTGGTCCTAAAACAGCAGTACCGCTTATTCAAAAATTTAAAACCCTTGAAAATATTTATAAAAACATTGACAGTATTGAAAAACAAGGAATCGTTAATAAATTAACCGATAATAAGGAAAACGCTTTCCTCTCAAAAGAATTGGCTACAATCCATACAAGTGTTCCTTTCGAAATGAATTTTGCCGAAGCGAAATTTGAAAAGCCAAATCTTGAAAACCTGCTAAAAATATTTTCAGAGCTTGATTTCAAATCTTTTGCGGGCAAACTTAAAAAACTCTTTGTTGATGAAATAAAAAATGAAGAGCCCATAGTTGAAAAAGAAATAATTGTTGAAGAAACATCAACAGTCTTTGATAAAAGCAAAGTTAAATACAAACTGGTTACAACATTAAAAGAAGCCAATGATTTAGCTGTTAGTCTTTCGAAATCCGAATTATTTGTTTTTGATACCGAGACAGATTCACTTGATACATTAAATGTTAACCTTGCAGGATGTGCTTTTTCTACAAAACCGAAAGAGGCATTTTTTGTTGCAGTTAATCCTTCCAAAGAGACAAGCGGACTTTTCTCAGCCGATCTTTCCGATCGTCTTCCGGTACAAGATTTTATTAAAATTTTCAAATCTGTTTTTGAAAATGAAAACATAAAGAAAGTCTGCCAAAACGGTAAGTACGATATCGCAGTTATGAAACATTATAATGTTGATGTTAAGAATTTCTACTTTGATACAATGCTTGCAAGTTATGTAATAGATCCAGATCAAAAGCACGGAATGGATGACCTTTCGGAAAAGTATTTAAATTATAAACCTATTCCTTTAATTGATTTGATTGGTTCAAAAAAAACACCCGAAAAAATATTTGAGACTGATCCAAATCGGCTTTCGGATTATTCATGCGAGGATGCCGACATAACATTCCGGTTATATAAACTTTTTAAGAAAGAATTAGAAAAAGAAAACCTTGAACGTATTGCCTATGAAATTGAATTTCCTCTTGTTGAAGTCTTAGAAGATATGGAAAGAACCGGCGTTAAAATTGATGTTAAAAGTCTGAATGCTTTTAGCAAGGATTTGCAAATTTTGATTGATAATTATTCAAGCGAGATTTTCAAACATGCGGGAGAAACATTTAATATTAACTCCACGCAGCAATTACAGAAAATACTTTTCGATAAATTAAAACTGACTCCTTCTTCAAAAACAAAAACGGGGTATTCTACTGATGTCCGGGCGCTTGAAACATTGAAAGGTTCGCACGAAATTATTGATGTGATTATGAATTACAGACAGATTACAAAACTAAAATCTACTTATGCCGATGCCCTGCCTGACCTAATTAACCGAAAAACCGGAAGAATTCACACAACATTCAACCAAACTGCGGCATCAACAGGGAGACTGTCAAGTAACGATCCGAACCTGCAAAACATTCCGATTCGTTCCGAACTCGGTAAAGAAATCCGAAAAGCGTTTGTGCCGCGGGATAAAAATCATGTAATACTTAGCGCCGATTATAGTCAAATTGAATTGCGAATAATGGCAAGTATTTGCGGCGATGAAAATTTAACGAAAGCTTTTATCGAAGGCGAAGACATTCATAGGCGAACTGCTGCGTTGGTTTTTCAAGTTGATCCCAAAGATGTAAATGCCGATATGCGGAGAAAAGCCAAAGAAGTTAATTTCGGAATTCTATACGGTCTGGGTCCTTTCGGCTTGAAATCACGACTTGGTATTACTCAAACCGAAGCAAAAAATATTATCGACAGTTATTTCAACAGCTTTAAGAATATCAAAAAATTTATGACCGATTCGGTTAAGAACGCACAGAAAAAAGGTTTTGCCGAAACTTTGTACGGAAGAAGAAGATTTCTAAAAAACATAAACAGCAATAACAGGGTTGTACGACAATTTGAAGAACGCGTTGCCATTAATATGCCCATTCAGGGTACAGCTGCTGATATGATTAAATTAGCCATGATAAAAATTTTTAGAGAACTTGAAAAAAGAAAATCAAAAACTAAAATGGTTCTTCAGGTTCACGACGAATTGGTATTCGATGCACACAAAGATGAAGTGGATGATTTATTGCCGATGATTAAAGAATTAATGGAGTCTGCCCTTCCGCTAAATGTACCTGTAATTGTGGAATCGGGTGTTGGCGATAATTGGCTTGATGCTCATTAATCAGTTAGAAATCTGTAAATCAAATAACCGATATTGATTTGAAGAAGTCCAAGTGAAATACCGCTGTACAAATCAAGTTTGTCGATTTCATTTAATGCAGATTTATCTTTTGAAATAAGATAATCATCATATTTTTTATCGGCCTGAATTTTAAAATATGCAGCCGCACCACCGAAGACAACAGCGCTACCAATCAATACTTTGAACAAATCTGAATTTGTAAAACTGGTTTTTCCCGTAACCTGCTCAAAATTAAGTTGTTGAATTTTATTTTTACGCAATAATTCATAATCGGCTTGAAATACCGTCGACCCGATTTTAAATTTAATATCATTTAGTGATTTAACTTCAACATATCCCGGTGTGAAACCTATTATTGAATCCTTATAAATTATTTCTGCATTTTGAGGACGGGTATCAACTAATACATTCTCATAAAAATCATATTTGAAAATATATTTTTTGCCGCATTCCGAAATATCTATTGTATCAGTTATAACTTCGGCGTTCCATTTTGTAAGTGATTCTTTTACTTTAAGAATATGTTTACCTAATTCAATTTTTACATCTTCATTTCCTTTTCCAATAAAAACATCATCAATATAAATAAGGGAATTGCTTTCGGATGTATTAATTGATAATAAGGTATTGCAATCTTGTGAATATGCATTTGTAGAAAAAATAAACATTAATACAGCAATATGTATGAAAATATTTTTCATCAATTCATACCGTAAATTTTATAAGCATGTAAGATTCCCCTGTCGGAGCCAAGAAATAATAAACTGTCATACAAAACCGGTGTAAGTTTAGTGCGTCTATCAAATTCAATTGTATTTTCAATAGTCCCGTTCGAAGGGTTAATAAACATAACTTTTTTATCAACATTCGGCTGCACAATAAAATCATTTGTTATTAAAGGTGTGGTGTTGATTATTCCATTTGTCCGTATTTGCCAGTTTAATTTGCCGGTGTTTTTATCTAGTGAAAAAAAATCGCCGTTCAGATTACCGGCATAAACATTTTCTTTATCCAAAGCTGGAGTTGATAGAATTTTATAGCCGGTTCCAAATGACCAGTTTATTTTCTCTTCATTTAAATCAAACGAATATAATACTCCCGTATTATTTGCAAAATAAAGACTTGTGTTTTCAATAATCATTCCGCTTGTTAAAGCATGTTTAAAATTAATTTTTGACTTTATTTCTCCATCTGCCGAAACAATTATTAGTTCGCCTTTTTGATTTCCGAAAATAATTATGTTTCCATCAGAGGCGGGTGAAGTTGATGTGTAAGAAAAAGTTTTAACCGACCACACTTCATTCCCGGTAAAATCAAATTTTATTAACTCCCCATTATCTGTTAAGGCGATAATACCGTCTTCAAGACGTAACAATTGATTTGAAACACCGCCATAAATTTTAGTTTCATTCAGAATCTTTCCGTTCATAAAATCAAAAACAACTAATGTAGAATAGTTCTCAAGTTTTTCATTAAGGACAAAGATTAATCTTAACTTATATACAATTGGTGTTGTTTCAATAGAGCCGTTAAATTTTTCATATCCTAACATTTTACCGTTTGTTTTGTCGAACGCATAAATTCTTCCCGAAAGATCCGAGACAAAAACCGTATTGTTAAAAATTATTACAGAGGAATTTGAATGACTTCCTGCAGTTTCGTTATTCCACTTTTCTACAATTTCACCGATTTGAACATCTTCATAAAAAGTTCTTTGCGGGATTTTACCGTACATGAAATATCCCGGTTCATCCATTGACATATTTTTTAATGCTATTGGTTGAGTGCAATTATTAAAAGCGAATAATAAAATTGTATATGCGGCAATCAAAAAATATTTTTTCATTAAAAATCCCAGCCAAAGAAGAACTGATAAAATAGTTTCGGTTGAAAACTTGAAAAATTCTTTTCGATTTTTTTACCCATATCATAACGTAAAGCAATTATGTTGAATAAGTTTAATCTAAATCCGAAACCGACACTTCCGATAGTTTGACGATAATTTGTATCCCATGCCGAACCGGCATCCATAAAAAGAGCGCCGCGGAGATTGAAAAAACTTAATCCGAAAAACGGGAAGTTCACTGCAATTCTATCGATTAATGGAAACCTTAATTCGACAGATGAAAGCCAAAGCTTTTCGCCGCGAACCGACCAGCGCGGCCAGCCGCGTAAATCCCAGCTTCCGCCCGCAAAATATCTTCGTGCTTCTTTACCATGATTCACGAACAATGCACCGCGCAGAGCTACGGCACTTCGTAAGCTTAACCGGTAATAGTAGCGGTAATCAAAAATAAATGAGTAATAATTTACATTGCTGTATTTTACATCGCTTGTATAGCCGAGAAGTATTCGCAGACGCGAGCCGTCTATCGGTCCCGTAAAAGCCCAAATTGAATTATCATGTACAAAAGAAATTGTGTTTGTAAGGAGTAAAGATTTTCGCGTTATAAGATCGCCGATTAATTCTTTGTCGGAATTAGCGGCGCTTGTTTCGATTTCAAGACGTTGAAAACTTGAAAATGGATAATACAGTGCAAAATATCCGCCGTAAACCCTTTCGTAAAAATATTCATCGGATTCGCGTATATCGTAACGTCTTCCGGCATAATTAAAAATACCAAATCCGTAATTTGATCTTTCCTTTAAACTAACCCGCGATATTGCAACATTAAAGTTTTTTAAAATTTCGCTTTGCACCTCGGCGCTATTATAAAAATAAAAAAGATATCGATCGTCACCGAGCATATCGCTTAATGAGAATAAAGCACCACCGCGCGAGCCGTAAACCGGATCAGTAACTAGTTGTCCCGCTGCATAATCAAGTTGATATGTTTTTTCATAATTAAGCCGGTCAGTTTCCGCTTCTATTGAAATACTGCTTTCCTTCCATGCCTTACTTGTTCCTTCAAAGTCATATTTAACAAATACATTTTCTTCGGTTGAAATGTTATCAATATTCAGATTATAAAATTGAAATGAGAAATTCTCGAACGCTGATGTTACAATTGTTGTACTATCAACAAAAGAAAATCCATAGACACTCGTAAGAAATTTAGTTACTTGTGTCATACTTTCCGGGGCATTGTTACCATAAGGGATTCTCCAAATATTGTAAGTACTGTCATGATCACATGTAAAGTAAATATGTGAAAAATCCGGAGAAAATTTCGGAGTTGATGTGTTGGCGTTTATGTACGTTAAATAGTTAATTGAATGATCGTCAAATTTATATTCAAACAAATTATAGTATTGTCTATAAATTCCCGTAGTTCTATCTGATGCAAAAATGATTGATGAATTATCTTTATTAAATATCGGATCAATTTCTTCGTAATAGTCATTTGTCAATCTAGTTAATACATCGCTGTTAAAATCATAAGCATAAATATCAATAAAACCTTTTGAGTCGGAACCGGTAAAAACTAATTTGTCAGCATCCTTTGAAAAACTCGGCGATTTGATTCTTATTACTCCATCAAAGCGTATAGTTTCAATTATTTTTTCTTCTTTTGTTGAATAGATATGAATTACATCGGTCGCTAACGATTTTGTAACAAAAGCGATGTTACCGTTAGAAGAAACATCCATTGTATTTTCGAGAAGATGGAATGATTCAAACTCCGCTTCCCTTTCTCCTTCAATTACAACTGTCGGTTCTTCATATTCATCACTACCCGGGTTGTAATTCATTTTAAATACGGAAGTGTACCCGTTATAATTCCCAATAAAATATATCTCTTTTTTACCATCGAATTCATAGTAAGCCGGATCGAAATTGAAGCCTTCATCAGTTAATTTTTTTGCGTTTATGAAATGCGGATATTTGTCTTTATAAAGCGGGAAATATTTTCTCTTCAATGAATGAAACCACTTGTCGTCAATCGTTTCAAATTTCTCTCCGATAGTATATTCAAGAATATCTTTGAATTTGTTGAATCTCCAAAAATTCTCCATCAATAATAGGATTTTATCCTCGCCGTAATTCTCCGATACAAATTGCAGAAAGTTCTGTCCTTCTTTATAAATTATAAATCCATAAACAGCATCGAGGTCTTCGAGACGCACAAAATTTCCGTTAATAATTAAATCCCTCATAATCATTTCGGCTTGCGTATCCCAATGTGTTGACCAGTATTCGGCAAGTCCTTCGGTAAACCACAAAGGCGGTAATCTTCCGCTGTCAATCCTATGATCGGTGAGTACATTAAATATTTTACTCGTCATAAAAACATGAACAAGTTCGTGGCGTATTACATGTTTAAATTGCGCGAGCGAACCGAGATATGGAATTACAACGCGGCCTTTCATAAACTCAAAGAAGCCTCCAACGCCTTCAGGAATAAAACTTGGCGTTGTGTTTGTCTGTTGAAAATGCAAATGTGTGTTATAAAAAATAAGCGGGATTTTATTTGTAACGTAATGGTTGAATTTTATTTTCAAACTGTCGAATGAATCTTCGGCATATTTGGCTCCTATTTCAGCAAGTTCGCTAAAATCATCATAGTAATAAATATTGAAGTGTTCCGTTTTAAGAACTTTCCATTCAAATTTATCGTAGTGAACTTTATTGCGGCCAAAGAAATAAAATTGTGCGGAAATAATCTGGGGAATAAAAATTATTATTAATAAAAACATCCGCCAATTTATCATCAACATTAAACCTTTCGATTCAAAATTTATTGATGCTGTGATTTTATGATTTTGTTTTAACGCGGATTCAATTTCTCTTTTAGAAAACTTTTAAGCAATGTAAAAAATATTATACTTTTTTTATTCTTTTCTACCAAATCAACTAAAACAAATGTTTAATCTGGTCGTGAATATTATCATTAAAGTATGTATGTAATTTTTTATTTATTTCTTTTTCGGTTCGAAGCAGTAAGCACTCATCTGCCAATGATTTTAAATCATTGTAGTTGAGACTCCTTATTACCTTTTTCAACAAAGGAATTGTTGAAGCAGAGGTGCTTAAAGATTCAAGACCAAGACCTATCAGAAGCGGTACGGCAAAAGGATCGGCAGCCATTTCACCGCACATGCTTACGGATTTGCCGCATTTTTTCCCGGCTTTGATTATTGAGCTAAGAAGCCGCACAACCGCGGGATGAAATTCCTGGTATAATCCGGAAATAATATCGTTGCCTCTATCTACGGCAAGCGAATATTGTATTAAATCGTTTGTACCTATGCTTATAAAATCGGCCTCTTCTGCGAATTCTTCAGCCATCATTGCGGCAGAAGGAACTTCAATCATAATTCCGACTTTAATTTCTTTATCAAAATGTTTGCCTTCATCATGCAATTCTTTTTTGCATTCCTTAATTAATACTTTTGAAGCAAGAATCTCGTCTATCGATGTAATCATCGGAATCATAAATTGAATATTTTTGTGAGCGCTTGCTCTCAAAACCGCACGTATTTGTATTTTGAATAATTTCGGATTGTCCAAAAGCAGTCTTATTCCGCGCCAACCCAACATTGGGTTCGGTTCGTGAAGATCTACCGGTAGAACTTTATCCCCGCCGATGTCAAATGCTCTAATTATCACCGAGTTTGGATAAATCTGTTCTGCAATTTTTTTATATACTTGGTATTGTTCTTCTTCATCGGGGAAAGCCTCATATTCCTCAAACAACTGCTCAGTTCTTACAAGTCCAATTCCTAAGGCGCAATTATTAATAATAAAATCCATCTCTTCCGTTAAGTCGAGATTTGCCATTAGTTGAATCTCTTTACCGTCGGTTGTTACGGAAGGCAAGCCACGCATTTTTAATAATTCTTCACCCTGCTTATTTAATCTTTCAAGTTTCTTTTTGTACTGTTTAATCTGTTCTTCGTCCGGATCAATAATTACTATACCCTGATATCCGTCAATTATAATGGGGTCATCATCATTAATTTTACTGGTTACTTCGTGAAGTCCGACAACAGCGGGAATATTTAGTGAACGGGCAACAATTGCGGCATGTGATGTTAATCCGCCGAGATCGGTAACATATCCTTTAACATTTGCTCTTGAGAATAAAACAGTATCCGAAGGCGATAGATTATGTGTAACAACAATTACATCGCTAACAATTTTCGATTTCCACTTTTTCTTTTTAAGGTTTCGTATGATTCTGTTTTTAATATCCTCGATATCATGTGAGCGCTCTTTCATATAAAGTTCGCTCGATTCATTCATCAGCTTAGTGTATTTGGAAATTTCAGTTTCAACAACATATTCCGGAAATCTTTTTTCATTCTTAATTCTGTTTTTTAATGTTGAGATAAGGATGGGATCATCAAGAATCATAATTTGAGCTTCGAATATAGCCGCTCTTTTTTCACCCAGTTTATCTACAGCAAGGTTAAATATTTTTCTCAATTCTTTTTTTGATTGCTCAAGGGCAATATCAAGAATATGAATTGCCTCATCAATATCGGAAATAAAATCATCATTAATTTCTTCTTTTTCCTTTGAATAAAGAAATGCCGGTGAAATTGCGATTCCTGGAGCTGCGGCAATTCCTTTCAATATGTTTCCGTGCGATTTATCCATTTTACATCTCGTCGAATCCTCTGTTAAAATAATCAATTATTTCGTTTGCCGCATCTTGCTCGTCTTCACCGTCGAATGTTAAAACCAAATCGGAGCCTTTTTCTGCAGCAAGTGTCATTACACCTATAATACTTTTACCGTTTATTTTTAACCCGTCTTTGCTCAGGTAAAATTCACATTTATATTTTGAAGCAAGTTTTACAATTGTAGCAGCCGGACGTGTGTGAAGACCAGCATTGTTAACTATCGTTATTGTTTTCTCTATCATTTATTTCTACCGGTTAATGAAACGGCAAGCTGGTTCAGCATCTGCATGCCTTCGTTGTTTTGTAATTTTTTTAAGTTGTTTACTGCCAATTTTGTGTATCTAATAATTTCTTTCTTTGCATTTGCTAAAATCCCTAATTGCTCATATAATTCTTTGTATTTGTATACATCTTCTTTTTTGATACCTTTATTCTTAATTACATTCATTAACATCTGTTTCTCTTTTCCTTTTGCAATATTCATTGCAGTAAGAAATAAAAATGTTTTCTTGCCTTCAACCAAATCGCCGCCGACGGGTTTACCGAATTCATTTTCTTCGGCTGTTATATCCAGCAAATCATCTTGAATCTGAAAAGCCATTCCCAAGTTTTTACCAAAGTTTGAAAGTGCTTTAACCTGTTCCTTTGAACCGCCTCCTAATTGAGCGCCTATTGAACAGCACATCTCGGCGAGAGCCGCTGTTTTTTTATAAATCATTCCTAAATATTCTGGCAAAGTAACATTCGATCGTATCTCGAATTCTTTATCAAGACTTTGACCTTCGCAAACTTCAATTATTCCATGATTAAAAGTTGAGATAACTTTTTTTGCATCATCTTTGCAATCTCTTAAAAGGCATTCATAAGCTAACGCAATTAGATTATCCCCCGCGAGTATTGCCGTACTCATATCATACTTTTTATGAAGAGTTAAGCGGCCTCTGCGTTTATCCGAGTTATCCATTATATCATCATGAACAAGGGTGAAGTTGTGTAAAAGTTCTACTGCCAAGGCAGCGTTTGTAACATCTTTAGGATTAGAATTTACTGCTTTTGCTGAAAGCATAACGAGGAAAGGTCTTAATCTTTTTCCACCCGCTTCCAATACATACGAACACGGATCATACAGTGATTTAGGTTCTCTTGATTTTAATAAATTTTTTAATCTCGATTCAATTCTCAAAAGTTCTTGCTTATAAATTTTAGAAAACAGTTCCCCGTTATTGTAATCCATCAAAACAACTCCGCTTTGCGAATTAGACCAACATTTTTAAAATCTTTTATCTTAGAAATTCCTGTTAAATACATAATATTTTTAACGGACGTAAACCAAGAATTAATCAATTCAACAACTCCGTTTACATCATGTTTGATAACTGAAATCAATATTGGCCTAGCCGAAGCAGTTAAATCGGCGCCTAAAGCTAAAGATTTGGCAATTTCAACACCGCTTGCAATTCCTCCCGAAGAGATTAGAACAAATTTTTTATTTCGCTTTAATTCGTTAGTTGTACGCAAACAATATGAAGTAGGCAAGCCCCAATCCCAAAGTTCTATATTAGATTTTTTTTTATCACGTAAAAGTTCAACACCTGCCCAGCTTGTTCCGCCGGTACCGGCTACATCAATTCCTTTAATTCCTGCATCCAATAATTTCATTGTGCTTCTTTTACTTATTCCCGAACCAACTTCTTTTGCAATCAATGGAGTTTTAATTCCTGTAGCAATCTTTTCAATTTTGTTTAGAAGTCCTGTAAAATTAGTATCGCCTTCCTTTTGTAGTAACTCCTGCAAAGGATTAATGTGAATTACCATCGCGTCGGCTTCTATTAAATCTACTAAAAATTTTACTTCATCTACAATGTTCTTGGATGCAGCAACTTGAGCTGCCCCAATGTTTCCAAGCACAGGTACATTGCCTGCATTTTTCCTAATAGTCTTATATGAGGTATGATATTTTTTGTTTTCCAAGGCTTGCCGCTGGCTTCCGACACCGATCGGAATATTTAATTCATTCGCAGCAATTGCAAGTCGTTCGTTGATTTTTTCAGCTTCCGATGTTCCGCCTGTCATGCATGAAATAAAAAAAGGCAGATTGATTTTTTTAGAGAAGAATTCTGTTGATAAATCAATTTTATTATAACTCACTTCCGTTACGGCACAATGTTCAAACTCATAATTCTCAAAACCGCTAGTTTTATTTTTAAAACCTACATCTTTTGTTAAGCATAATCTGATGTGGTCGCTTTTACGTTTTGAGGTTTTAGATTTGGGCATCGTATCTTCTTATTTTGGAAATGAAAATAATTATTTTTGGGATTAGATACTCAACTTACATTTACGGATATCTTTTGTTTCACTTTATCTCAATTTAGTTTTTTCTGCTTACTAAAATCTGCACAACATAATTGCCGGTAAATTTAAGTTTGGATTTTGAAACATCTTTAATAGACACAAGCACCAATCTTTCTTTCTCTTTTACATTCTCAGTTAACAAAGTCGATTTAATTTTGTAATCCTCAATATTAACCCAAGATTCAGTTTTTTTACTATAATTATTACCAAGACATTTTGTTATTTGAGAAGAATAATTGTTGTATATTTTTTCTGCTTCCGACAAACTATTACCTTCGTACATTTGGGCAGAATACGAACCGTCCGATTCGTCAATAAAAGCATCGACGGCATCTTTTAATTTTACGAATGTTCCGTTTGGTACAATAACATTTTGTATCAATAAAAAATATGCCTTTGCATGAGTTGTTATAAAATTCAGCGATGTACAAAAGTCGGTGCTTTCATTATACTCCAATGCATTTTTTGATGCGAATGCATATTGAAAAACATAGTCTCCGACTGCGGCAGAATCACCAACAACATATAAAATCCAATCACCGGCTTCATCAACAGAAGTTACCATGCTTGCAACACTTGAAGCAGCTTCTATACTTTGTTTGTATATTTTTCCCGAAGGATTTACAAAAATAATTTTTGGAAAAAATTTTTCTGAATAAACAATAAAATTGACCAACTCACCTTCGTATAAGGGGATTTCAAAACCGTCATATCGGCCAAAGTCTTTTGAATACTTATCACCTAAACTCAGCAATCCTTTTATTTCATTAAACTCAACCTCCAACTGACCGTAAGTTTGTATCGAAAAAAACATTAGTATAAACAGAGTAAAAAACAATTTTGATTTATTAAAACTTATCATTTTAGTGCTTCCTTTTTTAATAAACATTCACATCCAAGCGAAACAAATTCTCTTAACAAAGGTATCTCTGGAATTTTAATTGTAGGCAATCCGAATCTTAAGTTATAAATGGGTCTGAATAAGTATAAATCTTTTTTAACTTCAATGAAGTTTTGAAACAACGATTGAAGTTCAAACTCTTTGATACTGCAACCGGTGCTGTAATGATGTTTTATTTCGTCTACATAATCATCTTTTTCGCCGAGTGAATCAGCTAATGGTTTTAATATTGGCTTGGGGATCAAATGGAGATAAGGGAAAATTTTCAAAAAACTTTTTGCAATTTGCTGATGCCCTGCAAACGGGGAATATTTAGGCGGAAAACTTATGAACAAGTAACCACTATCAAATAACAAACTATTTAGATTATTGAAAGCCGCCTTTTTATTCGGAACATGTTCAATCACTTCACGCATGATTATCACATCAAATTTCTCGTTTAGTATTTTAGGTAAATTCTGATCAGTAACATCACCTACAAAAATGTTCAAACCAGGATTTTTTTCTTTAGCAATATTTACACGCTCATCACTTAATTCCACACCAACCGTGTACATTCCCAAATCTTGCAATGTTTCCAACAAACCACCCTCCGCACATCCGACTTCCAATACTTTACATTTATGAAAATTAGGTATATTCTTCTGGAAATACGGGAGTAGATAATTCTTAGTGAATTCTTTTTGCTCGTAAAAATGTTTTTCAGCCATAAATAACTTTCATTTTCTGTTATGAAAATTTAAGCAATCTTTTGTATACAGAAAAAGAAGTTCAAAATAATCTGTTAAAAATTTGATATCGGGTTATTTCTTGCATTTATTTAGCATTAAAAATAAATTTTGTACGTGATTTTAGGAAAATGATCGAAAAGCAATCAGAAAAGAATATTACAGTTAACCGTAAAGCCAGTCACGATTATTTTATTCAACAAACATTTGAAGCCGGAATTGTGCTTGTTGGGACTGAAATTAAGGCATTAAGATTAAATAGAGCTAATCTTATCGATAGTTTTGCTACAATAACAAATGGAGAAGTTTGGCTGATTAACGCAAATATTTCTGTTTATGACCAGGCAAGTTATAACAACCATGATCCTTTAAGAAAAAGGAAACTACTGTTAAATAGGAGTGAAATAAGAAAGTTAAACAAAGCAGTATCGGAAAAAGGAAATACTTTAATACCGTTAAGATTGTATTTTAGCGGCGGCAAAGTTAAAGTTGAACTGGCTATTGCGAGCGGCAAAAGACAATATGATAAACGAGAAGATATTGCCAAAAGGGATTTAAATAGAGAAATGCGGCGTAAGCTGAAATAACTACGGAGAAAATATTGGAGAAAAAACTACTCTTTCCGCCACTTAATGAACAAATGGACATCATCAAACGCGGAACTTCGGAAATAGTACCTGAAGAAGTACTAGTACAGAAAATTGAAAAATCAATAAAAGAAAACAAACATCTTAAAATTAAATTAGGATGTGATCCAACACGCCCCGATTTGCACCTTGGCCATTCAGTTGTTTTAAGAAAACTTGCACAGTTTCAGGAATTAGGTCATCAAGCAATTTTAATAATTGGTGATTTTACCGGTATGATTGGCGATCCATCCGGAAGAAATTCAGCTCGTCCTCCGCTTACTTTTGAAGAAGCCCGCGAAAATGGGAAATCATATTTCGAGCAGGCATCTAAAATTCTTCATCCCGAAAAAACAAGGATTGTTCATAACTCAGAATGGCTTGGTAAAATGAGTTTTGCAGATGTTATAAAGTTAGCATCAAAATATACCGTTGCACGAATGCTCGAAAGAGACGATTTCACGAAACGGTATAAAGGCGGTATTCCGATTAGTATGCATGAAATTCTTTACCCCCTTGCTCAAGCTATGGACTCAGTAGCGATTGAAAGTGATGTTGAACTCGGCGGAACGGATCAGAAATTTAATCTTTTGGTAGGCAGAGATATTCAACGGGAATTCAACATTGCTCCACAGGTTATTTTAACGATGCCCTTATTAATTGGAACCGACGGTGTTGAAAAAATGAGTAAGTCGATGGATAATTATATCGGCATTAACGAAACAGCAAAAGATATTTTTGGTAAAACTCTTTCTATTCCAGATTCGCTAATCTATTCATATTTTGAATTAGCAACAGATATATCAAATGAACAGCTTAAATCATTCAAGCAAGACCTTGAAAATCCAGCAATTAACCCAAGAGATATAAAAAGAACCTTGGCAAAAAAACTTGTATCCATGTACCATTCTGAAGAAGCCGCTCAGGAATCTGAAAGAGAATTCGATAATATATTTGTGAAAAAAGGTCTGCCCGATGAAGTACCTGAATATAAAGTAACTTCTGTTATGGATATATTGGATTTAATTGTTGCAGTTAATTTTGCTCCCACAAAAAGTGAAGCCCGTCGTTTAGTTCAGCAAGGCGGTGTAACAATTGACGGTGAGAAGATATCTGACATTAAATATTCTATTGTTCTTGATTCGCCAAAAATTTTAAAAGTAGGAAAACGAAACTTTATTAAACTAATTCAATGATTAACCAACGGAGGAAACCGAATTGTACGTTCCTAAAAGAATATTTTTCACCAAAGGTGTAGGTAAACACAAAGAATATCTTGCATCGTTCGAGCTTGCATTGCGCGGAGCCGGTATTGAAATTTGTAACTTAGTATCAGTCAGTAGTATTTTTCCTGTGGGTGCTAAAATAATTACTCGTTCACAAGGTTTAAAAACACTGCAGCCCGGTCAAATAACACATTGTGTTATGGCGCGTAATGCCACAAACGAACCTAACAGATTAATTGCATCATCACTTGGCGTTGCAATTCCAGCCGATAAAAACATGTACGGATATCTTTCCGAACACCATCCCTTCGGTGAAACCGAAAAAGTTGCCGGAGATTATGCTGAGGATTTAGCCGCTACAATGTTGGCAACCACTTTAGGTGTTGGTTTTGATGCAGAAAAAGCTTGGAACGAACGCGAACAAGTTTATAAGATGTCCGGTAAGATTGTTCGTTCTTTCAATATTACGCAATCTGCTCAAGGTGATAAAAATGGACTTTGGACGACAGTAATTGCTGTCGGAATTCTTCTACCATAACGCGTATGATACATAATCATTTTTTATTCTGGATCGCATTTTCGATTATTGTTGCAGTAATGTTTTATATAGATTTGTATGCAACAAGCCATAGAACCGGCAAAATTAAAATCAAATCTAGTTTGATATGGAGCGGTGTGTGGATAACTGCCGCTCTGATATTCAACCTTCTTATTTATATTTTTCTCGAAGATGGCAAGCAAAAGGCATTGGAGTTTTTAGCCGGCTATCTAATTGAAAAATCTCTTTCGGTGGATAATCTTTTTGTATTTCTTATGATTTTCAGCGTGATGAACGTAAAAGAAGAAAATCAGCCGCATGTTCTTAAATGGGGTATTTTAAGCGCTATTGTGATGAGAATTATCTTCATACTCGCGGGAGTTGCGTTAATAGAATACTTCCACCCAATCATTTATGTGTTTGGATTACTTTTGTTTTATGCTGCTTATAAAATGGCTTTCGGAGGCGAACAAAAAATTGATTATGAGAATAATCTCATAATTAAATTCGTTAGTAAAAAATTCAAGTTATTAAAACGTTATGATGGGAATCATTTTTTTGTAATTAGAAATGGAAAATTATTTTTAACACCTCTATTTCTAACATTTCTTTTGATAGAATCTTCCGACCTTGTATTCGCTGTAGATTCAATACCGGCCGTAATTGCAATTACACACGATCCATTTATTGTGATTACATCAAATGTTTTTGCAATACTTGGTTTACGAGCTTTATATTTTGCACTTGCAGGAATAGTTGATCTGTTTATTTATCTTAAATATGGAGTGGCTATAATTCTAGCTTATGTTGGTGTTAAAATGCTTATCTCTGACTTTTATGCAATTCCCACCTTATTATCATTAACATTTATAGTTTTATGTCTGATTTCTTCGGTAATTCTATCTCTGATTTTTAGGAAAAAAGAAACTGTTTGACTTTATAATTCCGTATAGATGAATTAATGAACCAATGATTAATCCGATAATCATTGGTTCAATTTCTGACAGCCAATTATTTATGATGTTTCCCCTAATAAACAACCAAATTAAACTTCCGAGAATTGAAAACAACATTTCAACAACCGCGAGTTTTTTTGAGATTCTTAATTTTTCATAATACGCCCCGAAAATCAAAAAAATAATTGCCGGGATGCATATACTGCCAATCATATACCATAAAGAAATTACAGATTGAATTGTATAAGCGAGTAAAACAGCTATTATGGAAGAAACAAGCAAGCCAACGCGTGTATAAATAATGATACGAGATTCATTACTTCCCTTTTTAATCATGTAAACAAAATCTCTACCGAAAGTTGTTGCACTTAAGAATAAAAAACTATTTGCTGTCGATATTATTGTTGCAAAAAGTGCTGCATAAAAAATTCCTTTTAAACCGCTTCCTAATATTTTTTCTGCATAAAGCGGGAAAGCCAGTACCGGATTATCAACTTCTTTCAAGACTGCTCTTGAAAATAGCCCGGTTGTAGTAGTTAAGAAATCAAAGAACATCCATAAGAAAATCGAAATTAATATTCCGTACTTTGCTGTATTTTCATTCTTTGCGGCATAACATCTTTGATGAAAACCTGGATCGGCAAATGTCCATAAGGCAATAAAGAACCATACTATTATATAAATAGGAGAAGCACTACCGGTAATTTTCAGATGATCACTCGGTAAATTATCTGCAAGAAATGAAAAACCACCGACATTATTAAATGAAACAAAAACTATTATTATAAAACCTATAAACATTATAAAGAATTGAATTACATCAGTATAAAGATCGGCTTTATATCCTCCTTTAATAAGATAAAGTGATGAAAGTAGAACTGATATTATAAGAGAAATTAAAAGATCAATTCCAAATATTAGTTGTATCAAACTCCCTATCATTAGAATATACGGAGCCGGTGAGACCAGAATAAAAACTACAATCGAAGAAATGATTCCAACCTTTCTTCCATAA
>JAEWUC010000006.1 GCA_023397505.1 Bacteroidota bacterium
GATTTGTTCTTCCGTGTAATGTTGCTTTGTAAGGTAGTTCTGTTAAATAAATGTTTCAAAAATATTGGCTGTTGTTTAATAAGTAGCATCGCTGTTTTGGGGCGACCGCTTATTGGCGACGCCGTTATACACAATTAGATACATTATATGCCTATTAGAATATTCATATTAACTACTTTTTTCATAGCATCTTCCTGTATAGCTCAAAACAACCAAATCAAAACTAATAATAAATTTGGTTCTATCTCTGGAAGTGCGCTTGAAAAATATATCAATCGTCCAATAACAGAACTAATGTTAATAATTGAGCCATTAAACCATTATGTCTTTACTGATAGTTTAGGGAAGTTTATTTTTAATGATCTACCGCCTTGTATCTATTCAATATCCTCAACATCAATATGTTATGAGAAAATATTTATTGATTCGGTTATTTTAAATGGTTTAGAGAATGTTGATATAACTTTATTTTTAAAAGAGCATTGTACAAATAAGTACGGAATTCCTATATCCCAAATACTAAATCGAGTCCCAATAAACAAAAATGATAAATATATTTATGTTGATTATAATAATTATAAACACAAAAGTGTTTATGTGTATTTGATAAATACTACAAATGAACTGATATGGATTGGTTCTTCAGAGCTAGATGATCTTAGACCTCAGTGTAAAAATGATGATGAAGAATGGACTGATAAACCTGAGTCCGGATTGTTATATTGGTGCAACACCAGTATGATAAAATATTATATTCTAGAACCTAATACCTATTTAGTATTTGATCGTCCGATTGATAAGTTCTTTGAACAAAAAGAAATTAGTTTTATTCTTCCACATCATGGGTTTTTAAGATCTAATTCAAAAGTTCTAAAATGAAGAAATGTGTATAACCAGTTTTCCAAGCCGACAGCTTTAAACTGTTGGACATTTGTGTAATTATTTAGTTGCGTTGTAAATGTTAGTTGCTCTTTAAAGTTGGTTGTAATAAGAAAGTTTTTATAAAATTATTGGCGTAAGTTTTTCAAGCTGTATTGCCGTTTGGGGCGGCGGCTTAGCGGCAACGTCGTTATACACATAGAAATAATTTGGATGTTAAATGGCAAAGGATAATCAAAAGAGAGCAAGCCAACAAGATATTCCTTTATACAATCTTAAAGATTCGTTAACGATCTCAAAAGCTATTTTCGATGGTTATGCTGGCGATCCGACGACACCTTTAGAAGTTGCCTTGGCTTTAGAAATCGGTCCACAAAGTTCTAACTTTCGTGATAAATGTGGCTCAAACATTGCTTATGGTTTAACGAAAGGCGGATACAATTCTGAAAAAATTGAACCACTTGAATTATCGAGAAAAATTCATAAGCCTACTGATGAAAAAGAAGATATAGCCGCAATCGCGGAGGCTATTTTAAAACCGAAAATTCTTAATCAATTTTACACTAAATACAATAAATCTAAATTCCCAGCGGATAGAATTGCGTTAAATGTTTTAGAACAGCTTGGAGTGCCGAAGGATAAATTAGAAACCACCCTAAAATTGATAAAAGAAAATGCTGAATATGCTGGTGTTTTGAAAAAAGGTAAGACTGGCGATTTTTTACTTATTGATCA
This sequence comes from Bacteroidota bacterium, assembly GCA_023397505.1. Taxonomy (GTDB): domain Bacteria; phylum Bacteroidota; class Ignavibacteria; order Ignavibacteriales; family Melioribacteraceae; genus JAEWUC01. The sequence goes on from JAEWUC010000006.1 coordinate 1,615, forward strand.
ACCTCAGCGTCTTGAAAATTCTCAGACTAATCCTGACGAAGACTCTGCTGATGAAAACGCTGAGAATGAACTTCCTGATGAATTAATTGAAAAATTAAATTTATCTAAATCTGATAAAAGCAATATCCCTCCAAAACCAGAAGGTAAACCAAAAGTTTTTATATCTCACGGTAAAAACAAAAAAATAGTTGAACAATTAAAAGAGATTCTGAAATTTGGTCAATTTGATCCTATCGTATCGATTGAAAAAGAAACTACGGCAATTCCAGTTCCAGAAAAAGTATTTCAAGATATGCGTCAATGTAATTTTGGAGTAATTCATGTTGAGGGTGAACAAGAACTAATGGATTCTGAAGGAAACAAAACGAAAAAAATAAATGATAATGTTTTGATTGAAATTGGGGCAGCAATTGCCCTCTACGATAAAAAGTTTATTCTTTTATGTGAAAAATCAATTGTTCTTCCTTCAAATCTCCAAGGTCTATATAGGTTGAATTATGAAGGTGCTGAACTTAATTATGATTCTACAATGAAATTATTAAAAACCTTTAATGAGTTTAGATAAAATGTGTATAACAAGCGCCTCAACAGCGACCGCGTCTTCGATGCGGTCTAATTGAGTCGCAATAGGGTTTCGCTTTTCAGCCTAAGTTTGTTGTGTAAAGTTGATTTAGTTCTTTAAACTGATTTATAAATTAAAAGTTGGTCTGACAAAACCGTCATTATATTCTAGGCGGCGCGTTAGGCGCAACGTCGTTATACACTTGAGCCATTACTGGATAAAATATGAAAAGATATATTCCAAAATTAGCTTTATTAATATTCATGTATCTCCTGATTAGTTGCGGCGATAAAAATGGAATTGTTGAACCAGATGTGCCTGCAATAAAAGCGGAATGGAAGGACTGGATTGTTAAAAACTGTTATGAAATAAAAATTGATAATAATGATGGAAATAAAAATTTCAGTTTTCTAAAATCGTTATTAGCTACTAAAAGAATAGTTCAACTTGGCGAATCTAGTCATGGAGTAAAAGAATATAACTTAATTAAGGTAGCTCTTATAAAATACCTTCATGAAAAACTCGGATATAACGTAATAGCATTTGAAAGTTCCATTTATGATTGCTTTTACAATTATAATTATGGTTTAGCAAATGGTGCTGTTGCTTCAATCAATAATTCTTTATTTAAAGCATGGCGCACAAACGAAATTGTTGATTTGTTTAATTACATAATAAAAACTCAGAATTCGAGCAATCCATTAATTCTCGCTGGTATTGATATACAACCAATTGTAGATGGAAATAAAAGCAGACCTACATTTTTAAAAGAGGTATTTGATAAAATTGACACAAAAACTGCAAGTGATTTTTACATGTTTGACGACTATTTCCTATCAATAAATTTTAAGGATGCAAACAAGAGCAATTTTAATTCCATTCTAGATAAAAAGGATTACTTAGTTTCTGAATATGAAAAATATTTAGCGGTATTGGAAAATAACTGGGGAAAATTGACTATGGCTTATGGAAATAATTCTCCAATTCCCCAAATTGCAAAATTAGCAATTCGATCAAGTATCAAATTTGTGAATGAGATTTATTACAACAATAAATTCATGAACAAAGAATATATTGAGGAAAGAGATAGTAGCATGGCTTATAATCTTGATTACTTATTAAAGAATATATATAGAGATAAAAAGGTTATGGTATGGGCTCACAATTTTCATGTAAGTTATAATTCACAGAATATAGAAAGTCCTTTGTATGGTGGTGCAGTTTCTATGGGAAGTGTTATTAAGAAAGATTATCCAGACGAAATATATACAATTGGTTTCTATACGTATAAAGGGCAAGTTGCCGATAATTTTAGAAATCCATTAAATGTAACGTCATCCACTTCCGAAAATATTGAAGCCGTTTTATATTATTCGAACTACGCTTATGCATTTGTTGATATGAAAAACCAGCAAATGAACTCTGGCAATTCCTGGATGTTTAACAAAATGAAAGCAAAATCTTTTGGTGTAACAGATGAAATAATGATTCTTAAAGATCAATATGATGCATTAATTTATGTGTATGAATCGCACTTGCCAGACTATTATTGAAAGTGTCTAACAAGTTCTTTAAGGCCGACCGCTTTAAATTGTGCGGCATTTATGTAATTAGATTGTTTCGTTGCAAAAGTAAATTGCTCTTTGAATGTAGTGAGCAAAATTAATTTATAAATAATTTATGGCGTTGGCTTTTCAGCGTTGCATTGTTGTGTTGGGCAGCGCTTTAGTTGCAACACCGTTAGTTGCCAATTTATTAGAGACGATTATAAAAAAGATATTATTGCTTTTGATAATTCTATTCTTTATGTCACTTAATACAAATATTTATGCTTGCAGTTGTGAATGGAATGGTCCATTTTTTAAAGTAGCTAAAAGTACGGATCTCGTCGCGTTAGTAAAAATTAAAAACTACGGTTCATTCTCTGGGGACATGCCAATGTCAATGGAAGTAGAAATAATAGAGCTTTTAAAGGGTGATGATAATAGAAAGATCGTTAAAGTATGGGGAGATACTGGGGTGCTATGCCGTCCATATCTTAAATGGTTTCAAAGTGACAGTATTTGGGTATTGTCTTTATTCAAAAGTCAAAGCGAAGGTTACTTTAGACATCCAGATGAAAAAGAAGGTGATTATAATATATCCGGCTGTGGAGAATATTATATGAAAGTAAAAAATGATACTGTTATTGGATTGATTGAAAATGTTAATTATAATGGCCCACCTCAATACATGAATCTTACGAATTTCCTTGCATCAGTCAAGCAAATACTTACATCAGTCGAAGAAGAAATTCCATATTTTTTCAAGTTGAGCCAAAACTATCCTAATCCGTTTAATCCATCAACAGAAATTCTATATTCAATAAAAGTAGATAATTTTGTTAAATTAAATATCTATAATTCTCTGGGTGAAGAAGTTGCTGTTCTTGTTAATGATCAGCAAAAGCAAGGAGAATATTCAGTTATATTCAACGCGAATAATATTTCTAGTGGATTTTATATTTATAGACTTACAGTAGGTAATACTTATAGCTCAGCAAAGAAAATGATGTATTTAAAATAAAAGGCAACTAACAAGTTTTCCAAGCCGACCGCGTTTTCATTGTGGCATATTTTGTGTTTTATAGTTTGTTCTTTTTAACGAGTTTCTCTTTTAATGTATCGCAAAATGTAAATTAGAGGCAGCCAGTGCGCACAATTAAAGTTATGTACCGACTACTAAATTATAAATATTAGTTAATAGTACGGCATAGTTGTTTTGGGCAGCGCGCTAGGCACAAGACCGTTATACGTTTAAGAAAAATGAAAAAATATATAATAGTTGTGATAATATTTATTTCCATTGCACTCAATGCACAATCCAAAGATTCACATTTTCCATTAGATAAAGGGAATGTTTGGCTTTATTCTTGGGTTCCAACTATTGATAGTACAATCCGAACATGTCTTGAAGTAATAGGTGATACATTAATGCCCGATGGTAAATTGTATTCACGTATTGATAGATTTGATAAAAAGGATTCTACTTGGGAAAGAACCATTGGTTTTCGTTACTTACGTGAAGAAAAGAATATCCTTTACAAATTTCCAAGCGATACATTGCTCAATTATGATTGGACTAACAATACCCTAATTCAGAACTTAATGGAATCTATGGTAAAGTTAATATTGAAGAAAAAGACATTTTCGGAAAGAGAGTTTTGACATATTTTTTATTTTACAATGATTACGAAGGTATCTCTATTAGTGACAGTATTGGCTATTTTGATTTATACGCACTTAGTTGGAGGGATTGGCTTCAAAGTTCTCGACAATTGGTAGGATGTATTATAAATAAAATAAATTATGGCATTATCACGGGTATTCGTCAAAATGAACAATCGATTCCGAATAATTATCTACTTTTCCAGAACTACCCGAATCCTTTTAATCCTTCGACAAAAATAAAGTTTGCATTGCTGCAGAACTCGCAAACTAAATTGATTATTTATGATCTTCTTGGAAGAGAAATACAAACATTGATCAATAAAGAATTGGAAGCCGGTTATCATGAAATAAACTTTGATGCAAGTAGTTTCCCAGGCGGAGTATATTTCTACAGAATTCAAGCGGGAGATTTTATCCAAACAAAGAAAATGATACTTATTAAATAATTGCGTTTTAATATGTAAAATTTTATCCTGAGTGCAATAAAGAACGAAAGTTAATTATAAAAATGCTGTTTTATTAATTCTGCTATTTATAACCGGTTGTAAAGAAACATCGATTAATCCCGTTGAATTTCCCGCATTCACAAAACTTGAATATAAAGTTACCGGCGGCTTTGCCGGTATTAACGAAGAGACGATTATTTACGCCGACTGCAAATCTGAATTCATACATTATTTTAGGGGCAGAAAATATATCATCATCCTAAAGCTCACAAAGGAACAACTAAGCGGTATAAATTCTGTAATCAATGCAAATAAGATTAATGAGTTACAAGATGAGTATAAACCCGATTACCCGGTGAAGGATGGATTTTCTTGCGAACTAAAATTCACATTTAAAGATGGAATCAAAAAAATAAAATTTGAATCCGGCTTAACTCTTCCGCAAGAACTAACGAAAATAGTAGACATGATTAACGAATTAAGCGAATACATAAAAGTAAATGGCGACTTTGCAACATTAACTAATCTATGGGACAGGGAAGAGATTATTAAAACATGTTTATTCCCAGATATTAAACTAGAGAATAAAGCTTTCTTTTACGAAACAATAGAAAATTCCAACGCGGTTCTGGAGTATTTTGAAAGTATGAGAAGAAATTATGGGTACAACATTTTGTATTTGCAAGGAGATTCTCTTTACAGCATTTATGACGGAGGAACAAACTACGGGTATTTCAATGTTCACGAAGTATTTCCCGCAAGATTATGGAGAGACTTTTGTGATATCGATATCCAGGTAATACAAAATGAAGGTTTGGTTAAAACAAAAGATGAATGGCTGGCGATGAATATTTCATTTGATAAAAACTATGCCTTTGTGATTGATAGAACTGAAGATAACGGTAAAGCACTCAAATTTAAATTAATACCCGGTAGACCGATTGCCGATACGAAGTGAATAAAAAACTAGTGCAAAAATCTTAAATTTGAGCGGTTAATTTAGTTGCTGACTTTTCAATTAATCTAAAGAATTTTTATTCACTATTTCCGATTGGTTAAATAATTTGAGAGGTTCAAATGCGAATCGGTATAAAAGTATTGTTCTTATCTATTTTAATAACATCGCAAACAATTTACCCTCAGTTAAACCGTATTACATATAACAATCAAAATTTATTTTTAAACGGAACAAATTTAGCATGGCTGAGTTTTGCAAACGATATCGGCGCCGGCAAAATGGATTATAAAACTTTTGCCGATGTACTTCTGCAGATTCATGATAGCGGCGGTAATTCATTGCGATGGTGGATTCATACAGACGGCACTGCCAGTCCACAATTTGATAATCTTGGCAAAGTAATTGGTCCCAGCACTACTACAATTCAAGAATTAAAAAAAGCCTTGGATTTAGCATGGGAAAGAGAAGTAGGTGTTGTTTTGTGTTTGTGGTCGTTTGATATGATGAGGAATAATAAACCGGCTGATGTTCTTTATAGAAATAATCTTTTATTAACCGACACTTCATACACAAGAGAATATATTAATAAAGCTTTAATACCAATGGTAGATTCCTTAAAAGATCATCCGGCAATTATTGCTTGGGAAATTTTTAACGAACCCGAAGGAATGACAACTCTTTTATCATGGAGTGATGTCGGAAAAGTAAATATTAATGCAATTCAGAGATTTGTTAATTTATGTGCGGGCGCAATACACCGCGCGGATCCCGATGCTTATGTTACAAACGGTTCAGTCAGTGTTAGTTTTATTACCGATGTTGCTGCACCGCCCTTGGGTAAAGCCGCGAATATTCTTTCTCAGTATTCTGCTCAGCAAAAAATAGAAATGGAAGAAGCTTTCTTTTCCAAATATGGTTTCAAACAAACAGCCGATGAATTAATTACACAATTTCAAATCAATGCTACTAGTTATAATTATTATTCCGATGAAAGATTGATTGCAGCAGGCGGCGACACCGACGGTAAATTGGATTTTTATTCTTTTCATTACTACGATTGGCAGGGTAACGAACTTTCACCCTTCAGTAAAAATGTTTCAACATGGAATCTTGACAAGCCAATTGTTGTTGGTGAATTTCATCTTAAGACAACTTTCGGGGTTCCCGTAAATCAATTATACTCATCGGCTTATAATAATGGTTACGCCGGTGCATGGGCTTGGTCGTGGACGGATAATGACAAAACTTCAAAAGAAGATATTCTTGCTTCGCTAAAAAGTATTTGGGATAGTTACAAACAAGATGTGGACATTTTGGGAATAGGTGGTGATTGGCCTACTGTTAGTATTACAAGTCCAACCGACGGTGTGAAATTTCCCAACAATCCTGAAATTACAATTACCGCCGAAGCTTCCGATGCCGATGGTTCAATTGCGAAAGTAGAGTTCTTTGCAAACGATACTTTGAAAATTGGAGAATCGGTTACTTCACCATATTCAATATTATGGACAAATGTTACTAACGGTGAGTATAGATTAACTGCAGTTGCAATTGATAATGAAGGACACGAACGTATATCGTCAATAGTTAAAGTTACTATCGGTTCGCCTGAGTTTATAAAATACGAAGCGGAACAAGCTGTTCGCATCGGTACTGGAATTACTACAAAAAATGACCCGGTCGCAAGCAATGGAATTTATGTAGATGTAAAAGCACAAAATGGTACAATAACATGGACATTTTATAATTATATGGATGAAGGGAATTATGAGTTGGTAGTTGGTTATCGTTTGGCTTATAACACGCCTAAGGGGCAATATATTAATGTTAACGGAAACCGAATTACAGAATTAATGTTTGATGGCGCAGTAAATACATGGCTGGAAAAAAAGTTTAATGTTGTTTTAGCAAAAGGTCTCAACCATGTTCAAATGGAAATGAGTTGGGGATATATTCATATTGATTATCTCGCCGTACCTACAATTTTAGTCACCGATGTTGAGGAAATAACAGAACTGCCGGTTAATTATTCATTAAGTCAAAATTATCCTAATCCTTTTAATCCTGTAACTAATATTAATTATTCAATTCCTAAAACAGGAAATGTAAAACTTGCTGTTTATAATTTGCTTGGTCAGCAAATTGTCATACTTGTAAATGAAACACAAAGCATAGGTGAGTATTCAGTTCAATTTGATGCAAGTAATTTTGCAAGTGGAATTTATTTTTATAGAATTGAAACAAGGGATTTTATAGCATCAAAACGCATGCTTCTTTTAAAATAATTAGTACCTAATAATTTCTAAAAGTCTGTGATTATATGAAAATAATAGTCACAGACTTTTTTATTATTTGCGATATTAATCAATTGGTTTTAATTTCAATTTACCGGTTCAAAGTTTTTATGAAATGAACAGAATTCAATTATAATTTAACGGAAATTATGAAACAGTACTTGTAAATGAATTCATTCAAGCGGTAATTATAAAACCCAACTTACAACAAACAGTCACAAACTTTCCATCGGAGTATACTTTATAGATTTACCGCCGGGTCTTTAACTTAAAAAAGAAAATGTTATTGATTAAAAAAATTGAGAAGTCGTTATGAAAATCATTACTAAAAAACTTTTAACAGCAATTTCAATATTTGTACTTACTGCCTATCAAACAAACATTGCTGAAGTAAAACTTCCAAAACTAATAAGTGATGGAATGGTTTTGCAGAGAGATATTCCAGTGAAAATATGGGGCTGGGCATCGCCGGGAGAAAATGTAAAAATAGATTTCCGCGGAGAAAAATATTCATGCACAGCAGATGAACAAGGCAAGTGGATGATTGGACTTGCTGAAATGAAAGCGGGCGGCCCTTTCGATATGGAAATTACCGGGACAAATAAAATTGTTCTCAAAAATATTTTTATCGGCGAAGTTTGGATTTGCTCGGGACAATCTAACATGCAAACGCCAATGTCTCGTCTTAAAGATTTATACTCCGATGAAATTGCATCATCCGAAAATAGTTATATAAGATATTTTACTGTTCCTCAGCAGTATGATTTTAACAAACAATTAGATGATGTTGCCGGTGGTAAATGGGAAACGCCGAATCCTAATTCGGTCTTATCATTTGCGGCCATACCATATTTCTTCGGAAGAAATATTCATGAAAAATATAATGTGCCTGTAGGAATTATAAACGCAAGTGTCGGCGGAACGCCTATTGAATCATGGATGAGTGAAGATGTTTTGAAAGAATTCCCTTCGCCAATGGAAATTTTAAATAAGTATAAAGATTCAAATTATATTAACGGTATAATTGCAGGCGATAAAAAAAGAAACGACGACTGGTACGCTGAATTGATGAATAAAGATTTAGGTTATTCAGGCAGCATTAATTGGTATAGCCCGCTGTTAAACACTGCGGATTGGCCAACAATGACTATCCCAAGCTTTTGGGATGAAGAGGGATTGGAAAACATAAACGGTGCTGTCTGGTTCAGAAAAGTATTTGAAGTTCCTGCTTCAATGGCAGGTAAACAAGCAAGATTAAATCTCGGAACAATCGTTGACAGTGATTCCGTATTTGTTAACGGCAAGTTTGTAGGTACAACTTCATATCAATACCCGCCCAGAGTTTATCAAATTCCCTCAGGTGTTTTAAAAGAAGGTAAAAATATTATTGTTGTCAGAATTGTTAATAATATTGGCCGCGGCGGATTTATAAAAGAAAAACCTTATAACGTTGTTGTTGATGATCAAACGATAGATTTAAAAGGTGAGTGGAATTATAAAGTTGGTGCGGTTATGAAACCATTGTTCGGACCGACATTTATTCATTATGGTCCAGCGGGATTATTTAACGGAATGATAGCTCCGTGTATGAATTTTGCGATTAAAGGAATTCTTTGGTATCAAGGAGAATCAAACACTAGCCGTGCAGCCGAGTATCAAAAAATGTTTCCGGTAATGATTAACGATTGGCGTAAAAAATGGGATTTAGGAACTTTGCCTTTTATTTATGCACAACTTCCAAATTTTATGAAAGCAATATCCGAACCATCCGAAAGCCAATGGGCGGAATTAAGAGAAGCGCAGTTAAAAACATTATTTCTCGAAAACACAGGCATGAATGTAAACATTGATGTCGGTGAATGGAACGATATTCACCCGCTAAGAAAAAAAAATGTAGCCGACAGATTATTCTTGCTTGCACGTAAAATTGCTTATGGGGAGTGCCATGTCGTAGCATCGGGACCAATTTATGAATCGATGGAAACTGATGGAAATAAAATTATACTTTCTTTTGATCATGTTGGCAGCGGTCTTACATCTAAAGATGGAAAAGAATTAAAACATTTTGCGATTGCCGGGGCTGATAAAAAATTTGTGTGGGCCCAAGCCGTTATTGAAGACGATAAAGTAATTGTATGGAACGATGAAATAAAGAATCCTGTAGCAGTGCGTTATGCATGGGCGGATAATCCCGAAGCTGTGAATTTTTATAATAAAGAAGATTTGCCTGCTTCACCGTTTAGAACAGATAATAAGTAAATTAATACTTGGGATTGAGAATAACTAAAACAAGTAATAAAAAATATTATTTTATCTTTCGACTTAAATACCCGGTTGGCTATCGGTAATTTCTTTTCTCTTTAGATAATAAAAATAGTATTACAAAAAATTATTTTTTAAGATGACGTTGTGACATGTTTTTACATTTCTTTTTATCAAAAATATTATCTTGTATATGAAAAGAAAATTGGAATAATATATAGGAGAAGGTAATGAAGAATGCAATTCTACAGTTGAAACATTGTATCATTATTTTACTAATAGTAGGAAGCCAGATAGTTACAGCTCAGTCAAGTTTAAAAGATGTTTTTAAGAATTATTATTACATTGGTGTTGCATTGAATAACAATCATGTAACTGGTAAAGACCCCGAGTCAGTAGCAATTGTTGAAGAACACTTTAACAGTATCACCGCAGAAAATTCAATGAAATGGGGCCCAATTCATCCACAGCCCGGAAAGTATAATTTTGAACAAGCAGATAGTTTTGTTTCCTTCGGTGAAAAAAATAATATGTTTATTATCGGTCATTGCCTTGTTTGGCACAGTCAAACCCCTAAATGGGTTTTTGAAGATGAAAAAGGAAATCCTGCTACACGCGAATTCCTGCTTCAAAGAATGAAGGAACATATTTACACGGTTGTCGGAAGATATAAAGGACGTGTTCACGGCTGGGATGTTGTAAATGAAGCAATTAACGAAGACGGCACCTTACGCAAAAGCAAATGGCTTGAAATTATTGGCGAAGATTATATTGAAAAAGCTTTTCAATTTACGCATGAAGCAGATCCGGATGCGGAATTATATTACAACGATTATAACGAATGGTACAAAGATAAAAGAAAAACTATTGTTAACATTGTAAGTACTTTTAAGGATAAAGGAATTAGAATTGATGGAATTGGAATGCAGGGGCACTGGGGGCTTGATTTCCCTACTATTGATGAAATTGATGAAACTATGAAGGAATATGCAGCTACAGGACTTAAATTAATGGTTACCGAGCTTGATTTGGATATTCTCCCAAATCCGTTTAATTATACAGGTGCTGACGTTGCTAAAAGATTTGAACTGACACCCGAATCAAATCCATTTCCGAACGGATTAACTGATTCTATGGTTGTTGTTCAAACAAACAAATTTGTTGAATATTTCAATCTCTTTAATAAATATAAAGATTCAATTTCCCGCATTACATTCTGGGGTGTTCACGACGGACAATCGTGGAAAAATAATTTTCCTATTAGAGGAAGAACCAATTATCCATTGTTGTTTGATAGAAAATTACAACCTAAACCGGCTTTAGATGCTGTTATAAATACCGTTAAAGGAAAATAAGTTATTACTAGTCGGTATAAAAGTAATAAACAAATTCATTTTCAACTGCAGACTTTTCATAGTATAGTATGATTTAATTTGAAATTCGGTATCCGACAAAATTATCTCTAAACTTTTTACATGAATGGAATACAAATATTTTGTAATTAACAAACCTTACGGGGTTCTTTCGCAATTCACAGATAGTGAAGGGCGTAGAACCTTAAAGGATTTTGGTCCATTCCCAAAATCCGTTTACCCTGTAGGAAGACTTGATAAAGACAGTGAAGGATTATTGCTAATTACGAATGATAAATCGATTACAGATTTTTTGCTTAATCCGAAATACAAACACGAAAAAGAATATTTTGCACAGGTTGAAGGAATTCCCACAGAAGAAGCATTGGAAAAATTAAGGGATGGCGTAGTTATCGAAGGAAAAAAAACATTGCCTGCTAAAGTGAAAATTATTGACGATCCGGGTTTCCACGAGCGCATTACGCCAATAAGAGAAAGAAAAAGTATTCCTACAACATGGATTAGTTTAACAATTACAGAAGGTAGGAATAGGCAGGTTAGAAAAATGACAGCAGCTGTTGGATTTCCAACATTACGTTTAGTTCGCGTTGGAATAAAAAACATTTCTTTGAATAATTTAAAGTTAGGCGAAGTAAGAATTTTAACTGTTGAAGAAATAAATGGATTGAGAAAAAAATAAAACCGATATTGAACTCAAAACTTTTCGGTTTTTAACGATAATAATTTAGGGTATCCAATAAACAAATTACACCAGGGCAAATGACGAATATTTCAAGCTTACGCGATTCCGCCGATATGCTTTTGGACCAAGGAAAGTATGAAGCCGCGTTTGATATTTATGATGTTGTACATAGTCAAATTTGGCATGCCATTGGAAATATTCAACAAGGACTTAATCAATTCTCAAGCGGTTATCTTTCAAATTTCAGCGCTTCAATGGAGTTTAAGAAGAGCTATTCGCTTCAGGCGGCTAACGCCGTGTTTATTAAAACTTTCGAACTTGATTCCGATGAAACATTAAATGAGTTTATTTTTTCAACTTATGGTAGAATTCAAGCAATTTGTTTTTCCCGCACTCTCTCAAATAAAATTTTATATCAAAATGTAATCGCGGAGTTTTTAGTTCTATACAATCTTATTCTTTACGGGGCTTCTTCGGAATGGATAACGAATATTCTTAGAATTAGTACTCCCTATGTTGAAGAAAACAGATTAAAGAAAGTACGTCCGAATTTAAATGAATCTGCTTTACAGGAAATGATTTTAAAAGAAGCTAAAAAGTTGAAATATACAGATTGGTTTTCATTGAACATCAATCTTATGGAATATCTAAAGGTTGTTGAGGATAAAGAAAGCGATTTTTGCAAAGAGATTGGTAAAATAATCGGGCCGTATTCTTCAAAATCCAAGCATAAAAAAGATAAAAAACATAACCGTCAGGAACATAATGAAAACTATCAGCGTTACGAAAAATATGAACGTTATGAAAAATATGAGAAATACGAAAAATATGAGAAGCAGTTTAACAATCAGAGCGAAGGATTCGATTATAATAGAGCAACTGAATTTGAAAAAGCAAAATTCTTTGGTGAATTATTTGGATTAAAAGGGCAGATTACAAAATCCCAACTAAGAAAAAAATATCTTGAGCAGATTTCAAAGTATCATCCGGATAAAGTTGCCGATTTGGGACAAGAATTAATAGATATTGCGGAAAAGAAAACAAAGGAAATAAATGCTGCTTTCGAATGGTTTAAGAAAAAGTATTTATTATAAACCCAACTTTAATACATATTAAAAAATAAACCACGGATAAAAACCACAACAAGTTTTTCACCCGTGGTTTTTAAGTTCTATAAATTAATATTTATACCTGCGTAAAAAGTTCTGCCTAGCGTTCCGTAGTAAAGTACTTCTTCATATTCTTTGTTGAACAAATTTTCAATTCGTGCCGTTAATTGCAAGTACTCAAACAGTTTGTAGGAAGCATTGAGATTGACCAATGTATATGAGGGTAAAGTGACTCTTGTAGTCGTGTAATTCGAAAAATCTTTATCATCTCTTTCGCCTGAATATTTAATTTGTGCACCTAATACAAAATTGTTGAATCCCTCATAATTCAATCCGATAAAAAATTTATTTGACGGGCGGCGAATTAACGGTTTATCAAAATCGGCAGTGCCTTCGAATTCATCCTTTGTCTTTGTATAAGTATAGTTTGTTGCTATTGAAAAACCGTAAATATTTTTTACAACAGCTGAAATCTCTAAACCTTTCGTTGAAGCTTTTGCAATATTTATTGTACGGTAATTTGCATCGTAACCAAACATGTTTTCAAGATTCATATTAAAGTAAGTTATGTCAAAATGAAAATTACCATCATTAAAAAATTGTTCTACACCAAAATCAAAACCTTTGCTTTTTTCGGGTTTTAAATCCGGGTTGCCGAACAGCGGGTCAAAAATATAGTAAAGTGATGGCGCTTTAAAACCTGTTCCGTATGATCCTTTTAACTTTGTACCTGTTGTAGAAATAAAATATGCGGGTGCAAATCTGAATGTTGTTACGTTTCCAAACTTTTGATTGTCGTCGTATCTTATTCCCAAAGTTGTAAAAAAAGCATTATCAATATTTAGTTGATCTTGTATATAAATACCCGTAGTAGTAATGGATTGTTGAGGGAATACACTTTCGTATGGTCCCCATTCACTTTCGCTGTAATAACTAGTATTAGCTTTTTCTGTTTCTGTCTCAATCCCGAATGTTATAAGATTATTATTTATAAATAGAAGATTATGCTGCCAATCAAATTTCATACGCTGTGCGTTAGTATGATTAAGAGATGACATAGCCGGATGATATAAGTCGGTACCGTCTATTGTGTTGCTGAATCTTTTTACAAGCGAGGTGCTTATTTGTTGTTCCCAATTGCCGTTGAAAAGGTTTATGGATGCGCTGCTTTTGAATAACTGTTCTTCCATTTTGTAGGAATAATTTGGATCATCGCCGAGTTTTTCATTTTGGTCCAAACTCGATTTAAAATTCGTGTATTTGTAAAATAAATTAAATTGCAGCCAATTTGTAAAATCAAAATAGATGTTCGATGAAATATTATTATTTGTAAACCCATCATTCTCATCGTTGCCGTAAATGGAATTTGCTGCAGAAATTCCGTCGCTGCCGCTTCTGCCTGCAGTAATAAAATATCCTACAAGATTCTGTTTTCCACTGACTGAAAAATTCCCACGGTAAAAATTATTTGAACCGCCTTCGCCTGAAAATGAATATTGTGACTTTACATCGCCTTGTTTTGTAAAAATATTTATTACGCCTGCAATTGCATCCGAACCGTATAATGTGCTTTGCGGTCCGCGGACAATTTCAATTCTATCAATATCATTTGTATTTAAAGATGAGAAATCAAATGCGTTGCTCACCGATGAGGGATCATTCATCTCTGCGCCGTTAATTAAAACAAGAACGTGATTTGTATTTGTTCCTCGCATATTAACATACGCAAGCATTCCAGGACCACCGAGTTGAAATACGGATAATCCGGGAATTTCCTTTAATAAATCAATTACATTCGTAAACTGTTTTTTAGAAATTTCTTCAGATGTAATTATAGAAACGGAACTCCCGATTGCATAATAAGGGGTTTGTGTTTTTGTTGCCGATACAACAACTTCGGATAATGTTGTTTTTAAAGTATCGTTTTGAGCGAATAAAAGAATTGGTAATAAAAATACGGCGATAAAAAAAATGCGATTGAACATAGAAGTTACTCCTTTTTAAAATACCCGAAAGGGCTGTAATGAAAAATCATTACATGGTTAAAAGATGTAACTTCGTGGGTTGATGCAGCTTGAATAAGCACAAAAAACAAATGTGCAATAAGCCGGTTCGAAACGAAAAGAAATATTTAATTCGTTAACCAAAACCTCATCCCGCGAAGGTTTACAAACCTTTAATGGTTTGCATGTTAGTTATTTATAAATCCGCGGCAGGTCTCCTGGCTTAAGACATCGTTTAACGCCTTCCCGGTATTAAGTATAGAACGATGAGTGTAGAGTTTAGAGTATTAATATTAACACTCTTCATTCTACATTCTTCACTCTACGTTTATTTCCCAGTGGCAAAATGTCAAACGACTTATTATGTCTTTCACAGTTGCGGGGCAGCACCGGAATTTAACCGGTTTCCCTATTGAGTTTGAAAAACACCGCAAATTTTTGATTACGAAAGCAAAGCTAATAAAAATTATATTCTTACAATAGACATAAAATTATTTTTTAGTTATTCATCCTCTCTATTTTAACAACAATTTATTTATTAAACATTTCCGGCTTTGAAAAAGATACATAATACACTTATCTTGTATTTAGCTAATAAATAATTCGGTGAACTATAGTGATTTCTAAAACTGAATATTCATGTCTCTTGTTTAAATTAAACTTCATCAAAAAATCAAAATCACAAATCAAAATTCTTAAAATAGGAGAAATTTAATGAGCTGGTTTTTAAGAGCATTAAACTCCTCGATCGGTAAAAAATTTGTTATGGCTGTTACTGGAATTTGTTTAATACTTTTTCTTGTAATCCATTTATTTAACAACCTTACTTTATTCGCCGGTCCGGATATTTTTAATTCCGTTGTAAAAAACCTTGAGAGTATAAAACCTCTTATCAGAATAATAGAAGTTGTTCTACTACTTATTTTCATATTCCACATTTTTCAAGGCGTTGTTGGGTTGGAGTTTAAAAACAGAAAAGCGCGCCCAATTAAATATGCTGTTAACGGTTCTTCTAAAAACTCGGACTTGTTTTCCCGCACAATGATTTGGAGCGGAAGCATAGTTTTTATCTTTTTGATTGTTCACTTAAATACATTCTGGGTTGCATTTAATCTCGGTCATCCATTAGCAGAAAGCCACAATTATTATCAAATAGTTGTAGCGGCATTTCA
The DNA here is from genome assembly GCA_023397505.1 of Bacteroidota bacterium. Classification (GTDB taxonomy): domain Bacteria; phylum Bacteroidota; class Ignavibacteria; order Ignavibacteriales; family Melioribacteraceae; genus JAEWUC01. The sequence continues at coordinate 17,685 of JAEWUC010000006.1, forward strand.
AAGTCCAATTTACTCCGGACTTTATATAATTGCTATGATTTTACTTGGATTCCATTTGTATCATGGTTTCCAAAGTGCATTCCAAACTTTTGGATGGAACAATAAAAAATATTTTCCATTAATTAAAAAACTTGGTTTACTCTATTCACTTATTATGGCAATCGGCTTCACTTCAATACCGGTTTACTTTTTATTTTTCTACGGAGGCAGCATATGATAAAGTTAGATTCGAAAGTACCGGCCGGACAATTAAAAGATAAATGGACTGAACACAAATTCAATATGAAGCTTGTTAATCCGTCAAATAAAAGGAAGTACGAAATTATTGTTGTGGGAACAGGATTAGCAGGTGCATCCGCTGCGGCATCGCTCGGCGAATTGGGATACAATGTTAAGGCATTTACATTTCATGATAGCGCACGTCGGGCGCATAGTATCGCGGCACAAGGCGGTATTAACGCAGCTAAAAACTATCAGAACGACGGCGATTCTATTTATAGATTATTTTATGATACAATTAAAGGCGGCGACTTCCGTGCGCGCGAAGCGAATGTTTACCGGCTTGCGGAAGTGAGCAGCAATATCATAGATCAATGCGTAGCTCAAGGTGTTCCCTTTGCCCGCGAATACGGCGGTTTATTAGATAACCGCTCGTTCGGTGGGGCACAAGTATCAAGAACATTTTATGCAAAAGGACAGACTGGTCAACAACTTTTACTCGGTGCTTACACGGCAATGAATAGGCAAATCAATTTGGGAAAGGTTAAACTTTTTACCCGCCGCGAAATGCTTGATGTTGTTTTAGTTGATGGAATTGCAAAGGGAATTATAGTTAGAAATTTATTGACCGGTGAGATTGAAAAGCATTCGGCCCAAGCAGTCGTGTTGGCAACCGGTGGATATGCAAACGTATTTTTCCTTTCTACAAACGCGATGAACAGCAACGCAACTGCAATTTGGCGCGCCCATAAAAAAGGAGCCATATTTGCAAACCCGTGTTATACACAAATTCATCCTACATGTTTGCCGGTTCACGGAGAAAATCAATCTAAACTTACTTTAATGAGTGAGAGTTTGCGAAACGACGGACGCATCTGGGTTTCAAAATTGAAAAACGATATGCGTAAACCAAACGATATTCCTGAAGAAGAACGCGACTACTATCTTGAAAGAAAATATCCCAGTTATGGAAATTTAAGTCCCCGCGATATTTCATCTCGCGCGGCAAAAGAAGCATTTGATGATAAACGCGGCGCTCAAGGTCAGGAAGCTGTTTATCTCGATTTTAAAGATGCGATCAACCGTCTCGGTAAAAGTGTTATTGAAGAACGCTACGGAAATTTGTTCGAAATGTATGAAACTATTACGGGTGAAAATCCGTACGAAATACCAATGAAAATTTACCCTGCGCCCCACTATACAATGGGCGGGCTGTGGGTTGATTATAATTTAATGAGTACAATACCCGGTTTGTTTGTTGCAGGAGAGGCAAACTTTTCAGATCACGGCGCAAACCGGTTGGGCGCAAGTGCGCTTATGCAGGGTTTAGCCGACGGATATTTTGTTATTCCGTACACTATCGGAAATTATCTTGCAAGTGATAAACCAGCTCTTGTTAAAACGGATCATGACGAATTTAACAAAGCCGAAATCAAAATTAATGAAATAACAAATAAACTTTTAGCTGTAAAAGGAAAACGAACTGTGGATGATATTCACAAACAACTCGGCAGATTAATGTGGAATAAAGTAGGTATGGCGCGGAATGAAAAAGGATTGAAAGAAGTTATCGGTGAGATTAAAGAATTGCGCGAAGAATTTTGGAAAAACGTAAACGTTGTGGGGAATGGGAGAGATGTTAATCAATGTTTGGAAAGAGCCGGGCGTGTTGCCGATTATCTTGAACTTGGCGAATTAATGGCGGTTGATGCTTTGCACAGAAATGAATCTTGCGGCGGGCATTTCCGCGAAGAATATCAAACAGAAGAAGGCGAAGCACTTCGAAATGATAATGATTATGCTTATGTAGCAGGCTGGGAATTCAAAAATATCGGCGAATGGGAATTGAACAAGGAACCGCTCGTTTTTGAAAATATTCATCTTGCCACAAGAAGTTATAAATAAGAATGCAGAATATTTATTAAAAGTTTTGAAATAAAAGGTGATAAAAATGAATGGAGAAAAATTAAACTTAACTTTAAAAATATGGCGGCAGCCAGGCCCTAAATCTGCCGGAAGTTTTGTTGAATATAAAATCTCAGTTTCACCCGATTCGTCTTTTCTTGAAATGCTTGATGATGTGAATAACGAACTCGAAAGTAAAAATATGGAACCGATAGTATTTGAAAGCGATTGCCGCGAAGGAATTTGCGGAACATGCGGACTCGTAATTAACGGTCAGCCGCACGGCCCGGTTCCACGAGTTGCAACTTGTCAACTTCATATGAGAAATTTTAAAGATAGCGACACAATTTGGATTGAACCTTTCCGGGCAAAAGCATTTCCGGTAATAAAAGATTTAATGGTCGATCGCTCGGCATTTGATCGAATCATGGAAGCCGGTGGTTTTATCTCAGTTAATACTGGAAGTGTCCCGGATGGAAACGCAATTCCGATTGCAAAGGAAGTTGCATCCGAAGCGATGGACGCAGCATCATGTATCGGCTGCGGTGCATGCGTTGCGGCATGTAAAAATGCTTCGGCAATGTTATTTGTAAGTGCGAAAGTTTCTCAATTTGCTTTACTGCCCCAAGGACAACCGGAACGTTATAATAGGGTAGAAACAATGGTAAAGAAAATGGATGAACTCGGTTTCGGCTCATGTTCAAACACATACGCATGCGAAGCCGAATGCCCAAAAGGAATTTCAGTAAAAAATATTGCGCGTATGAATCGCGATTTTTTTATGGCAAACGTCAAATAAATGTAGAGACGGCATACACGCAGTCACAGATTTTGTAAGGAATGGTTTTTTATCCCGGCTTATTGCCGGGATTTTTATGCTCCTTTTTTCGTATAATCGCTTAGTGCCTTTGTAGTTTTGTGGCAAAAAATCAGCCGCAGAGTATCAATATCGCACAAAAAATCAGAAGGGCGCATGTTCGAAAGAGAAATAAAATTTATTTATGATTTCAATTTAAATAAGGTCAATAAACTTGGTCCTTATTTCACTTACGAGCAATTGTTGTTATCAGATATTAATCCGGCTATACTTCATTACATTTCCGCTGAAATAGATTATCTTATTTTCGAAGACCGGCAAAAACTTCTTCGCAACTCTGTTTTTGATTATTCCGGCGAAAAGATTAATCAGCTTTTTATTCAAATGGGCGATGAGGTAAAACGTACAAAAAGATTCTCAATTGAATATGTATCGAAATTGATTCTTCATGCTTCTTCGTTCACAATTAATTTTTTAGTCCGCCCAAAATGGACGCTTGTAAAATTTGTATTTGACGAGGGCGAGCATAAAACAACATCCGAAATAAAACAGATTCTAAATTATCTTTATTACTACAAACATCTTAAATCGATCCTGGTTTCATATATAAATACAAAAAAAATAATTTCGATGAATTCCGAGGAGTTCACAACTCTACTAGATAAAGTTGATAATCTTGGCGTTGAAACGTATTTGCAAAGTGTGCTGTCGGGCTCTTTAAAATCGATGGCGGAGTTTTTCAACATCGGTGAAGTGCAGAAAAATAAAATCCCATTAATAGCCGTTCAGACTTTTTTGGAAGAAAAGCATTTACAAAAACATGTTGACAAAATTCATTCGTTGTTCGGAGAAGATTTAAATGCAAAATACAGTCTCGCTGAGTATCAAAAAGTATTTGATTCCATTGTTCCTGTAAAAGAAGAATTTGTACCTGAAATTGGAAGCGGCGATCTTTTTGAACCCGTAATTGTTGAGCAGCATGATATTGAAATGCAGGATGAAGCGGAAATAGAACCGCAATCGGACGAAAAGAATATTGAAGAAGTTGATAAAATTGAAAATTTATCGGATGAAGAAAATGAAACTAAGGGAGAAGCTGAAAAAGAATCTGTTTCGGAAGAAATACAAACCGAACATAAACCGGTTAAGATTAGAATTAAAGTAAAAGAAAATAATGAGATTGAAAAAATTATAGAAGACCTTGTTGATGAAACACATAAAGAAATGGCTGAAGAAGAAAAATTGCTGGAAGAAGAAAACGATATCTTCGGCAGCTTCGAGGAAAATATAGTTGAAGATATAGAAGATGAAACACCAATTCCCCAGATTGATGATGTTCAAGAAAATGTAGTAATAGATAACGACGAAGAAGTAAAGAATGTTGAAGAAGAACAAGTTGAGGAGAATGAATTTGATAAAGCAGCCGAACAAGCGGAATCAATTTTAAGTTATGATAAAAGTACATATGATGAATTTCTAGAAGACAATGAAGTTAAAGATATTTATGAATCGGCAGACAAAACTTTGAAAGAGATTGAAGACAAATTAAACGTGGACGACGAAGAAGAAAGCGAAAGTATGCTTAAAAATATTCTTTATAATAATAAAGAAGATGATGAAATCTCCGGGAAAAAAAATAGTAATCGAAACACAAAGCAATCTGCCAATGATTCGCGCAAAATGAATCTTACCGAACTTCTTGAACATAAAGAGATGACAAAAATTATTGAAGTCGTTTTCGATTACGACATCGAAGAATTTTCCGGAACTTTGGAAGATATTATGGATTGTGATACTCTCGACGACGCTTTGGCGATGATAACAAAAACACTTAAACAGCATGGCATCAGCCGCAAATCAAAAGAAGCGGAATTATTCAAACAAATCATATCGGGTTTTTTCAACCGCAAATAAATTATGTTTATTGACTACGCAAAAATATTTATTAAATCCGGCGACGGCGGCAACGGAGCTGTAACTTTTCGCCGCGAAAAATATGTACCCAAAGGCGGTCCTTCCGGCGGCAACGGCGGCAACGGCGGAAATGTTATTTTTATTGCCGATCGAAATCTTTCAACTCTTTTGGATTTTCAATACAAGCGACAATACTTGGCTCCAGATGGTGATGCCGGCGCAAACTCTCTTAAAGACGGTAAAACCGGAAAGGATATTGTTATCAGAGTGCCCATTGGTACAACTATAAAAGATGAAATTACTGATGAAGTTATTTGCGATTTAGATGAAGAAGGAAAACAATTTATAGCTTGTAAAGGTGGTAAAGGCGGCAAAGGTAATAGCAATTTCGCTACTCCTACCAATCAAACTCCGCGATATGCCGAACCAGGTAGGCCTGGAGAAGAGCGTACTGTTATTCTCGAATTAAAATTAATTGCTGATGTTGGACTTGTAGGTTTTCCGAACGCGGGTAAATCAACTCTTATTTCCGTTATCTCCGATGCAAAACCAAAAATTGCAGATTATCCATTCACAACTTTAGAGCCGAATCTCGGTATTGTTAGATATAAAGACTACAAAGCAATTACAGTAGCAGACATTCCTGGAATTATAGAAGGCGCTCATCTTGGAAAAGGACTCGGTCTAAAATTTTTACGACACATAGAGCGGACAAAAATTTTATTGATAATGATTGATATTACTTCGGAAGATTACAGTGCTGATTATAAAACATTAGTCGGTGAATTAAACAAATATTCTAAAGTGTTGAGTAAAAAGAAAAAAATATTGGCTTTATCCAAATCAGATTTAATTGAACCATCCGAAATAAAAAAATATCAAAAGAAAAAAATTGCAGGTTACACAGGCAAAGTGCTGGTGTTCTCTTCGGCAACTAAAAACGGATTGCAAGATTTATTAGATGAGTTATGGCAGAATCTTCAAGATTAACCGTATCTTCATATATAATAAGAATAACTTTACTTCTATCAATAACAGTAATTACCGCTATTGCCGGTTTGCTGATTGGACCGGTAAATATAGGTTTTTCGGAATTCTATTCTGCGGTTTTTACATCTCAAGGCAATGAAGCAATTTCACAAATAATTTTTGACATTCGCTTACCGCGTGTTCTATATGCTATTGCTGTCGGCGGTGGTTTATCGATTGCCGGTGCAGTTTTCCAGGCATTGTTGATGAATCCTTTGGCTGAACCATATATTCTTGGAATTTCAAGCGGTGGTACTTTCGGAGCTGTGCTTTCCTTTTTAATCGGAGCTTCTCTTTTTACAACGCAGTTGTTTGCATTTGCCGGAGCTTTATGCGTGATGATGTTGGTTTTCATTTTAGGAAAAAGATTCGGAGAACTTGAACCGAATGTTTTGCTTCTTTCGGGAGTAATGGTCGGCGCATTCTTTTCGGCAGCAATTCTATTAATGATGGGTTTATTGAACAATTCACTTCGTACAGCAGTTTTTTGGTTGATTGGTAATTTATCAATCGCCGATAAAAACAGTATAGTTTATGTTGTTCCGGTAACGATAATTGTTTCAATAATTTTGATTCTTCAATCGAATAAATATAATATACTAAGTCTTGGTATTGAAAACGCAAAACAGCTCGGTTTAAATACAACTTTTGTGCGTAACTCAACATATATTTTAACAAGTTTAATGATTGGTGTTCTTGTATCGGTAAGCGGTATAATTGGTTTTGTAGGATTGTTGGTACCGCATGTTTGTCGTATGATTTTTGGAGTTGACAACAGGGTTGTTGTGCCGGCTTCATTTTTTATTGGGGCAGCATATTTAACGTTTGCCGATACAATTGCACGTAGTTTAATTTCTCCGGCTGAATTGCCTGTCGGGGCAGTTACTGCTTTAATCGGTGCACCGGTTTTCATATATTTATTAAGAAAAAGATTTAAAGTAATTAATTAGGAGAGAATGAAATGAAAATCTTTAGAAGAAAGATATGGACGACATTTCTAACTCTTGTTCTCGTTGCCTGTTCAACCGGAATAAACCTTTATTCTGATAGCGATGAACTTCAATTAGGTAAACAATTTGATGATGAGATTAAAAAGAACGGGAAAGAATACCCTATCTACAAAGATGAGCCATTTGTTAAATCATATATTGAAAAAAACATTTTCCGTGAAATTTTAAATTCCTCTGAAGTAAAAAAAAGCGGAGTGTATAATTATCAAATGGAAATCATTGAAAACGATACAATGCTGAATGCTTTTGCCGTTCCCGGCGGTTACGTTTATATCTACACCGGATTATTAAAATACCTTGATTCGGAAGCAGCTCTTGCGGGAGTTATTGGTCATGAAATTGCACATGTTGAAAGAAGGCACGCAACACAAAGAATTACTGCAACATACGGTTTGCAATTAGTTATTAATACTGCTTTGGGCGGAAGCCCGACAAAGACTGCCGAAATGGTAGCTAATTTATTTGGAGGTTTGGCTTTGCTCGCAAATAGTAGAGCAGATGAAGATGAAAGCGATGAATATTCTATTAAATATTTAAGAACAACGCGGTTTTATCCAGGCAGTGTAAAATTTTTCTTTGAAAAAATGCGCGATGATGGAAAAGTATCGCACGGTGGAGGCGGTATAACTACATTTTTATCAACACATCCTGATCCGTTAAATCGTATTGAAACTACGGAAAAACGTATTTCTGAGCTTGGAATCAGTTTAAAAACATATAAAGATACCGGTGATGGGATTTTTAAGGATTCTTACAAAAGAAATATTATAGATAAACTAAAATGACCATCCACCGTATTTTTTAGAAGTTCTTGAAGTTTGAAACTCGAAAATGTATATTTGATGCCCGGTTTTTGCGGGTTAATGGCGAGGTAGCTCAGTCGGTTAGAGCAATGGAATCATAATCCATGTGTCGGGGGTTCGAATCCCTCCCTCGCTACAATTTATTTGGAGAGTAAAAAATGTATCCATTATTAATAACATTAGCGGTTTTAATATCTGTTTTACTTGTGGTAGTTGTTTTATTGCAATCAAGTAAAGGCGGCGGATTAGCCGGTACATTCGGCGGCGGCGGTCAGTTCGGAACCGTATTCGGTACAAGAAGAACAGCCGATTTTTTAAGCAGAGCTACATGGTGGTTAGCCGGCGCATTGCTGGTTTTAACTTTAGTAATAAATCTTTTCTTTTTACCCGGCGCAACAACCGGTGATCAAAGAGAAAGTATTATTCAGAGCGGAAATCAACAGGCAGTTCCGCAGGCACCGGTTTTACCGCAGCAACAATCCACTCAACAACCAGCTCAAAAATAATTTTATGATAACCCCTTCCAGTAGAAGGGGTTTCTAATCTATGCCTATCTTTATATTAAATATTTTCTTTTGAGGTTATATTATGGCCAAGCATACTCCGCCAGTTAAAGCATATAAAAATCTGGAATTTTTAAATTCCGCCGATGCGCGAACTTTAAGAATACTTTCGGAATACTATGAACCAAAAGCTCGTTTTGCGAGAAATAAGATTGTCGATACAATTGTGTTTTTCGGCTCCGCAAGAATTAAGTCGAGAAAAGACGCGTTGAAGATGGTTGAGAACGCAAAGAAAGAAAAATCTCCCTCGGCTAAAAAGAATTTTGAGCGGGCAGTTAAAACTCTTGAAATGTCCAAATATTATGAAGATGCCGTGGAGCTTTCTAAAAAATTAACTGAATGGTCAATGTCGCTTAATGGTGATGGCAACAGGTTTATTATTTGTACCGGCGGGGGACCCGGAATTATGGAAGCCGCAAACAAAGGCGCATATCTTGCGGGCGGAAATTCCGTAGGTTTAAATATCAGTATCCCATTCGAGCAGTTTGTAAATAAGTATGTTGATCCCAAAATGGCCTTTGAGTTTCATTACTTTTTTATGCGCAAATTATGGTTTGTCTATCTTTCAAAGGCGTTGATTGTATTCCCGGGAGGATTTGGTACTTTAGATGAATTGATGGAAGTACTCACGTTGGTTCAAACGAAAAAAGTTACAAAGAAATTAAAAATTATTATATACGATGAAGCTTATTGGAAAGAAGTAATAAATTTCGATGCGTTGATTGAACACGGCACAATCAGCAAAGATGATTTGAAATTATTCGAGTTCAGTAATTCCGTTGATGATGCTTTTAATAAGATGAAAACACATTTTGAAAAATATTTTTTGAACAATAAAATGAGAAACAAAAAAAAATCCCGTTAAAACGGGATTTTTAATGATTAAGCTTTTTTATCTTTCAAAGCTTGTTCGCGCGAAGCTCTCCGTCTAGCTTTTATAGCATCCATTCTTTTCTCGATACTCGGCTTTACGAAAAAGGTTCTTTTCTTGTATTCTTTAAGAATACCCGAACGCTCATATTTTTTCTTAAAACGCTTAAGCGCTTTATCAATATTTTCGTTCTCTTGAACGGTAATACCTATCACTTACTATCACCTGCCTTATATGTTTATAAAATTTAGCGTTCAAACATAGGTATTTGGTAATGTTTTGTCAAATGTTTCTACCTTATTCCTCTTCTTCCGGTGTAATTACAAGAACAGGGCATTTTGCAAATCTTATCACTTTTTCGGCAACACTGCCGAGCAATGTGTGCAAAATTCCTGTACGCCCGTGTGTTGCAATCACTATCATTTCACTTTTAATTTCTTTGGAATAATTTACAATTTCCTCGTAATCAATTCCTTTGCGGCAGACTTCAACAATTTTAACGCGCGTTTCATCTCTAAATACCGCGGCTGTATCGGCTAATTGCTTGTGCGCCTGCTCTTCCATTGTTTTCATTACTTCTTCTTCGGAAACATCAAGCGAGCGAACGGCAAGAAACGGCGGAGTTTTTTCGAGAACATAAACCAGATGAATTGCTGCATCCATTTTTTCGGCAAGTTCTTTTGCGTATTCAAATGCTGAAAAGGATAGTTTGCTGAAATCGGTTGGTACAATAATATTTTTAATGTTTAGCATATTATAATAGCTTTTTATTTGATGATGAATTTTTGATTTCGCATTCAATACGTGTTCTTAATTTTGCGCATGTACAAACGGGGGACTTGCAGCCGGCCAAACGTTCACTCAATAAATTTTTAATGGATTTTTGGATAATATATTCCTGCCTCAATTCTTTGTCATCATTAATTATTTTTTGAAGGCGAAGTGCAACAGTTGAATCTCTTAATTTATCGTCAACAAGCAATACTATTTCGTCAATTAATTCCATTGGTTCTTATTTGTGTTCTTTACTTTTTGATTTTCCTTCTTATCAACAAAACCTTTTCCCTTTGCATAATCGTATAATTGAGCGTATAACATTTTTCGTGCTCTATGAAGCCGTGAACGCACTGTTCCAACCGGGATATCGACAAAGTCCGCAATTTCCTCGTAAGTGAAACCTTCAATATCACTGAGAATAATTACAGTTCTAAAATCCTCGGGTAATGAAGTAATAGCGGTTGAAATTTCGTCATCCAATAAATTATTAAACGCGTCCATCTCATAATGCCTGGAATCAACTTCATCAGATTTTATATTCTCATAAAAATTCTGCACATCTTCGTAATCAACTTTATCGGGCTCTTTCGTAGTTTTTCTGTAATCGTTTATATATGAATTCTTCAGAATTCTAAACAACCAAGCTTTGCAATTAGTGCCTTTTTCAAATTTATCAAAGAACCGGAATGCTTTTAAAAAAGTTTCTTGAACAAGATCATCTGCATCGTCTTCGTCGCCTGTCATACGCAGGGCAAAATTATACAGCGCATCCATGTGCGGTATCGCTTCTTTTTCGAAATCAACGTAACGCTGCCGAAGTTCCTTTTCGTCTATTTTATTTTCAATCTCTCGCATCAAGAAATAAACTTTCTTCTTCTTATAAATTACATGACTAATTTAATTAATTACCAAACCATTATATATTGAATTCGTACTATTTGTCAAATCGTAAAAAAATCCGTTGACAACAACATATTTTACGGTGCCTTTATCTTTAATAATTAGATTTGCCGGTTCCTCTCCGCGAAGTTCCACAATATCAGAATGTTCGTTATAAGTAATATTTATGGGCATATTAGTAAATGTATCGATTGATTTATCATCCTCTATTCGAATGCATGTTATTTCCGAAGCATATAAATTTTTGAAATCGAGTTTATCTATTTCACGCTTATTCATACTCTTAGGTCCGTTAGCCGGCAGCGAAACTGTATTATTTGTTAAATCATATTCTTCAAGTCCGTAATAAATAGATAGATCACCAACTTGTTCAATCTTTCCTTTATAGTAAAACGAAGTAGTTTTTTCATCGAAGCATTTCTCGCGGTTTATACCGATATCTATTTTAAAATTATTACCGTTTGTTTTAAGGGTTAAATTTCTCAAAAGTACATCAAACAAAAGTGATTCGTTTTCGGGAATATTGAAATAATCTTTTGGACTATATCTTTCATAATTCTTTCCAGCAATTGAATTGAATGCCGAAAGCAGGGCGATAAAATTTAATTTTCTCAAGAAAGATTTATTATTGTCATCGATGAAAAAACCAGATTCGATAAGAATAGAACTAATACCCATTTTCGTAAAATTATCGCCGAATGCACGGGGCTCAAAATCATCGTTGTAACGTGCAATTTGTCCGGGAATATAATTGGAAAGAATTTCCGAAATCTCGCAAATCAATTTCATGCTTCGTTCGCGCGTGCCGTTTATTTCCTTATTGTAATTTATTGATGGGGCGAGCAGCGAAACAGCCGCGGTTTTATTGACTTTTCCCGCTGTGTAATAACTATTTTGATCGTGAAGATTGAAACCAAAATCCGGCTTTATTTCATTTGCGGCGTTTAATAGAACTTTAGCTTCCGGAGTCTCACTTCGCAAAGCATCCCTGTTAATATCAACATTAATAAAATTCTCGCGTCTGTGTTTTTCAGCGCCGTCGGGGTTAAGCATGGGTATAAAATTTATCTGCAGGTTTGAAATCAAAAATTTCCGGAAGCTGTTAAATTCGTCATCCGCGGCAAGAAAATTCAACACATCAAAAACAGCCGCAGTTGCAGTAGGTTCGTCACCATGCATTTGCGACCACGCAAGTATTTTGGTTTTGCCGCTACCGATTGTTATTAAATTTATATCTCTTCCTTCAATTGAACTGCCAAGTCCTTTAACAATAAATTTACCGGTATGTTTAATTTTTTCCGTGAATTTTAGAACTTCTTTATGTGTAATTCTTTCTGATGAAACGGAATTCTCCAAATAGTCATTGTACTTATCAAATAAAATTTTGTGCATAATTCTTTTTCCAGTTTTGGCAGAAAAGGTAAAATATTTCTGCCGATTTGATTTTAAAACTTGATTGCCGCAAATTTAAGCCGTGTTTATCAATTATTAAAGAAGAATATTTCTGGAGGAATTATGGCAACAGATATGTTAAAGATAGGATCAAAAATTCCGAAGTTTGAATTACCCGGTACCGACGGCAGGAAGTACTCCGTCGATTCGTTCAACGATAAAGATTTATTAATAGTTATGTTTAGCTGTAATCACTGTCCTTATGTTCAGGCGTACGAAGAAAGAATAAAGCAAATACAAAATGATTATAAAGAAAATTTGAATGTTGTTGCAATAAGTTCAAACGATGCAGTAAAATATCCAGAAGATTCTTTTGATGAAATGAAAAAACGCGCAATTCAAAAACAATTTAACTTCCCTTATTTGTATGATGAAACTCAAGATGTTGCAAAAGCGTTCGGTGCAACACATACACCCGAAATTTTTCTGTTTGACAAAAGCAGGTGTTTAATATTTCACGGCAAGATTGACGATAACTGGCAGGATGAAAAAAACGTTAAATCAAGATATTTACGCAGCGCAATTGAAGAAACTATTGCCGGTAAACCCATTTCTGTTCCCGAAACATTTACAATCGGCTGTACGATTAAATGGAAATAAATGTTATAAAGTAACTTTGATATTAGGTTTGGCATCCAAGAATTGTGTGATTGTTTTTAAAAGTATTATTAAGTACTTTCATAACAAATTTAAGAAGTATGTTAAAAAACTTAATAATATTGTTATCAGTTTATTTCATTTTCCCGCTTTCAAATTTATTTCCTCAATGGATACAACAAAAAGATTATCTACCTGTTTGGGGGCCTGCATGGGCAATTGACGCTTACGATTCTCTCAATGCAGTATTTTATGGAATTCTGGATGCTTATCAGAGACAGGGCTTATTTATCACAAAAGACGGCGGAAAAACATGGAATCCAAGGATAATACCTGCCGGCGATATTATAGATATTGAAATGGTAACTCCGCAGAATATTGTGTATGGTACAAGCGGCGGAAATATTTATAGATCTTCCGACGGCGGCATAAATTGGAAAGCTGTTTATGGAAATAGTTATTTAACAAATTTTATTGACTACATAGAATTTTTCGGTGAAATTCATGGTATTGCTATAGGGGATTGCATTTCAACACAAAATCCATGGGCAGATCGCCCTGCTATTCTTTCTTCGGGTACATACGGCATTGCATGGTCTGAGATAATTTCATCTAATGGCACCAAGATAGGACGTATATCCGGCGATACATGGCGCAGGATTGATTTTATAAATCCCAATATCGGTTACTTTCGTTCATCAGGCGAATTAGCGGGATTATATAAAACAACTGACGGGGGAATAATATGGACAAAGTTAAATCCACCCGGTGAAATTTTGCTTCTTAAATTTTATAATGAGAATATAGGATTGGTTGCTACTTATCCCATAGATACAGGCATAAGAAATTTTAGAATCTTTTTAACAACAGATGGATGCCAAACATGGACAGAATCAAACAATGTCTTTGGACCCTGGCCCTGTGATTTCGAATTTTTACCGGGTGATTCCAACAAGGTTTGGTTTACAAACAGCTATGGTCTTTTTTACAGCAGTGATATGGGTCTTAATTGGACAGAACATAAAATAACGGAAGACAATTTACTTGGGCGCGATATTGTTTTTACAGATAATAAACACGGCTGGCTTCTGTGCGACAGCGGGAAAGTATTCTATACAAATAACAACGGCGGTTTAATAACAAATGTTTTTAAGGAAAATGAAGACGCAATATTTACGGATTATGTTTTAGAGCAAAATTATCCGAACCCATTTAATCCTGAAACAGTGATTGGTTATCGGTTGCCTGCTGCCGGTTATGTTTCACTAAAAATTTATGATATTCTTGGAAATGAAATAGCAGTACTTGTAAACGAATATAAACAAGCAGGCAAATATCAAATTCAATTTTCAACTAACGGCTTAAATCTTTCAAGCGGAGTTTATTTCTACAAACTATCAGCCGGCAATTTTTCAGCTGCAAAAAAAATGATAGTAATTAAATAAAACCGTTGTGTGAATTAGAAAATAACAACTAGAGACTTCTGAAAAATTCAAAAATGTCATTTCGAAGGAGCGACTCGCCTCGATTAGATCTCGAGTCGAAGCGGGAGCGACTGAGAAATCTTATCATAATTAAAGATTTCTCCCTTCAGTCGAAATGACAAACGATATTTTTCAGAGGTTTCAACTAATATATTCCAAAATTACGGATGCCAGCTTCTGCCAGCATGACAATCTTTTTTGAATTCGTAATATTCCTGCTAAATAATTAATTCCGGTAAGTTATTATCAATACATCATTCCGATACTTAACGATAAGAATACTCCGCCAATGTCTTTTTGAAAACTGCCGATCCTGTTTTCTACACCGTCGTTGAAAAGGTGAGTGTAATAATACCTAACGTTTAAGCCCATAAGACTGCTTTTACTTGAACCGATATTTGCGCCGAGACCAAAATATCCGCCTAACGCATAATGATTTTTAGCATAGCCGATTGCTTCAAAAAACTCACGCTCGTATGGAGTTGTCACAACAAATGTAGGACCGACGCCAACAGTAACATAAGGTCGGAAAGAATCTGTTAGAGTATTTGTAAACAGCCGGTACTGTACTCCAACGTTTAACGGGATAAGGAAAACCCTGTTCTTTTTATTAAGTATAAATGTATTGCCGTAATAATCAATGTACTCAATTTCGCGCTCGTCCTTAGCTTCGGAGATTGAAAAGTCTATAAACCCGGTAACATTCTGCGAAAAGGATTTTCTAAAAAAAGTTCCGAGTCCAAATCCGCCTTCGCCGAACATAATATCTCCGCCCCATGAATTATCGGGAAAAACTTCCGGCGGCTTTTCCGGCGCTATTTGTCCTATTCTTTGTGCACTTATAAAACTAAGCGGTAGTAAAATCATTAAAATTATTGTTCGCGCTTTCATTTTTATATTCCTTTTACTAACCTTCTATTGAAAGATATTCATATTATGTTAAAAATCAACCTGATAAATGTCGGTATTTTTTTGAAAATTAAACACGCTTAAACGGAAAAAGGTTGCATCATGCCCACAAATCTTGAATTAAAAATAAAAATCAATTCCAAAGCAAAGTTGGAAAAAACAGTCAAAAATATTAAAGCAGTTTATAAAGGATTGCTCGTTCAAAAAGACATTTATTTCCAAAATGATAAGGGAATTCTAAAATTAAGAATTGAAAAAGGTTCATATAATCTTATAAAGTATTCCCGCGATGAGATAAAAAAGAGGTGGAGCGATTACGAAATTCTAAAACTCGAAGGTAAAGATGTTGAAAAATTTCTTTCGGGAATATTGAAAGTAGAAGCGGTAGTTGAGAAAAAAAGAAAATTATATTTGTACAAAAACACGCGCATCCACATTGATGAAGTTAAATCCCTCGGCTCGTTTCTGGAATTGGAAACAGTTGTTGTAAAAGACAAGAAATCGGCATCGGCTGAATTTGACAAAGTAATTAGGTTGTTGAATTTAGACATATCAAAGCAAATTAAATCTTCTTATCGCAATCTTTTAAGAAAATGATTCTTACCAAAGAAAATATAAAATCGTTAAATATTGACGAATTGGTTGAAGATAATATTTCTTCCGGAAAGATCAATGAGCTTTTGTTGATTGTTCCAACAAATCGAAAAGCGAGAAATCTTAAAAAAGAAATTATATCGAAGATGCCGGGCACAGCAACCGCCGGTATAAATATTGAAACAATCGGAACGCTCACTACAAAATTACTGAAGTTGAGCAAACCGTTCATAAATTTAAGCGAAGCTGCATCGGTTGTGTTTATTAAACAAAGCGCCGCAGAAATTAAACTGCGCTATTTTTCGGTTTATTCAGGTCAGTCGATAAAAGGAAAAGTTGAAATACCTTTCGGCACTCTCGACAAGATTAAAAATGTAATATCCGAATACAAACGCCACGGCATTAATCCCGCTGCTTTGAGAGAAGAGGCCGAAAAACTTGATAAATCCGAAAAGTTGAAAGCTCTTGATATAGCCGATATTTATGAAAAGTATTTATCAAAATGTTATGATTTAAATGCTTATGAAACTGGTGATGTATATTCTAAAATTCTTGAACTCTCTGAAAAAGAGTTTGAACAAAATTATAGAAAACTTTTCGCGGACGTTAATTTTGTAGTTGTCAGCGGATTCGATGAGTTTGCAATGCCCGAAATCAAATTCCTGGAACTACTATCGAATTTATCTCAGTATAAACTTTTTATACATTTTGATTATTACGGTGCAAACAAGTTTTTGTTTTCGCATTTAGATAAAACGTACAGTCGCTTTGAAGAATATGGTTTTAATAAGATAAAAGAAATTTCAAGGAATGAATCAAATCAATTTCAGAAAATCATACGCGAAAAACTTTTTCGAACATTTAAAGCTTCTCAAAAATTTGACTATAAAAACAGCATAACAAAATTAACCGCGTACGACCGAGACAAAGAAGTAGAAATCATTTCACGCGAGATTAAAGAATTAATTGTTGAACAGAATGTTGAGCCGCATAAAATATGTGTAGCATTTAATCTGATACAAAATTATTCCTCAATTGTTCGGGATGTGTTTAATAAAAACAGTCTGCCGTATAATTTGTCTGATAGAATCTCGCTTGATAATTCCAATCCAGTAACATCTGTTGTTAATCTTTTAGAAATTGTTGAAAATGATTTTTATTTCAATAATGTTTTCCGCGGATTAAGCGGCGGCTTTTTTAACTCGGGAGAAATTGATTCTGCAAATCTTTTTAAAGTCTCTTCAGCTCTTAAAATTGTTTCCGGAAAGGAAAACTGGATTAATACAATTCAGGATGAAATATCAAATCTCAAGTTTAAAGGTGAAGAGGACGATGACGAAATAAAATCTTTGAATAAGATTTACACAAAAGCTCTTTCGGATATTCGCACAATTGCAGAAATGCTAACTCCGTTCGAAGGGAAAATTTCCATTCCAGAATTTCATAAACGGCTTTTCGATTTAATTTATCAATCCCAGCTTCCATTAAAATTATTGAGAACAGGGAGTAACGATTCAGCAGAAAAAAATATCCGTGGTTTTGCTGAGTTTCTTGATACTGTAACGGAAATATTCCGGCTTCTCGAAGAAGAATTTGGAAGCGATCAAAAATTTGCGTTGTCGTTTTTTACAGATCAATTACGCACAGCGTGCGGATGGGCACGATTTAATATAAAGGAGAAATCCAATTACGGTGTACAAGTTACAACGCTTGAAGAAATACGCGGACTTCAATTTGATTATTTATTTGTCGGCGGCTTGTGCGACGGCGATTTGCCGACACGCTATAGACCGGAAATATTTTATTCAGGTTCATTCAAAAAGCAGGCATTCACACATCAAACAGAAGAAAGAAATTTATTTTATCAAGCTTTGTGCTGCTGGGATAAAAAATTATTCCTTTCGTATCCTAAGACAGATGGCGGGCGGGAAACGGTTCAATCTACTTTCTTAAATGATTTTGAAGTGCTTTTCGATATTGATGCAAAAAATGAAATTGATTATTCAAAGACTATTTATTCCGAAGAGAGCGTACAAATATGCGCAGGCAAAAACAGTTTTGATAAAATCCCTTTCTACATAAAACAAAATTTAGATGTTGATCGGATTAATAAGGCAATAGAAATAGAAAAGATGCGCAGTGAAAATCCGTTAGCTTCTTCTACGTATTGCGGCGATTTATCGGGTACTAAAGCGGCTGAATTGTCTAAAACATTTGCTTTAAAACAATATTCAATTTCTCAGCTTGAAATGTACGCCAAATGCCCGTTTAAGTTTTTTACGGAGAGAGTTCTTGGCATCGAAAAGGTTGAAGAACCGACAGAAGATATTGAAGCAATCGAGATGGGAAGAATGCTTCATTCAGTGCTTTACGAATTTTACTCGAAGATTAGAGATGATAATGTTGTTATTTCCGGTTGCGATGAAAAGACTTTCGAAAAAGCAAAAGAAATAATTTTTAGTATTGCTGAAAAAGAATTGGTAAAAACGGCATTCAAATCGCCGCTGACTTTTTACGAAAAAGAAAAGATTACAGGTATCAACGGCAACAAGAAAGAATCAATACTTAACCGTTTTTTAGAAGAAGAAAGAGAAGATGTAAGCGGATTTATTCCAAAACACTTTGAAGTTAGTTTTGGAAAAATAAAAGATGACGGTTCGGATAAATTTTTAAGCAATAAAGAACCGGTACAAATTGATGGAATTAAATTAAGAGGCAAGATTGACCGGCTTGAGATTTCTGAAAATGAAAATGCATTCAACATTGTAGATTATAAATTAAGCGGTAAAAAACCGACATTTAAAGAACTTAAAGAAGGTATATCGCTTCAACTACCTGTATATCTTTTCGCCGCCGCCGAGCTGCTAAAAAAGAAATTTGGTAAAAAGTATTCGCCGAATGAAATGATAATCTATTCATTAAAATATACGCTCGATGAATTCGGCAAATCCGTTGTGTCTATCGGCAGAAACAAGGAAGAAGAAATTAAAACAATAGATCAGTTAGTTGAAAACACACTTGAAAAGATAAAAAAATATGTTGAACAGATTTCGCAAGGTAAGTTTGGTTTATCACCTCATGAAAACCGCGAGCAGCTTATTTGCCGATATTGTCAATTCAAGCCGATATGCAGAATTCAGGAAAGCATTTAATTTATTGATACCTATTGCTCTAATTTAAAGATCTTGATTATAGTACGAATATAGTTGCAAACAATAGCTAAACTTCTTATTTTTTCGATGCCACTGCCGAGTGCGGTGGCAATTTTTTTGTATAATGTGAGAGTCGCCAACCATGTTAAGATGTTGGCGTTTTCATTTATTGGATTAGCCGCGATTTTTAACCTGTTAAATGTTTTTGGTTAAAAGCAGCGGCTGTTTACATTTTTAAATAAAGAAGGAGTATTTATCGTGTCCAACTTTGTGTACTTGAGCAAAGAGAGAATTCGTGAATTGGAAAAAGAATTGGCAGAATTAAAAACCAACGGTCGTAAACACATGGCTGAAAGAATTGCCGAAGCACGTTCGCACGGCGATTTATCTGAAAATGCTGAATACGACGCAGCAAAAGAAGAACAGGGTTTGCTCGAATTAAAAATCAGCAAACTTGATGAACTGCTTTCGCGTGCTACTATCATTGATACTTCAAATATGCCGAAAGATCAATCGCATATTCTATCTAATCTAACGGTAAAAAATTTGAACAATAAAAAAACTTACAAATACATTCTTGTTTCGCCGGAAGAAGCCGATCTTGATAAAGGAAAAATATCTATTACTTCACCGGTTGGACAAGCGTTAATGGGTGTGAAGCCAGGTCAAACTGTGGAAGCTAAAGTACCGGCTGGAATAATAAAATTTCAGATTCTCGAATTGGATTAGTTTTGACTGATGTATCTTACATACAAATTGCTTTAGAACTTGCCAAGAAAGGCAAGGGATTAGTTAGTCCTTTACCGATGGCAGGGGCAGTGTATGTTAAAAACAATAAAATTATCGGTGCCGCTTATAGAAGCAACCAGCACGAAGAGCCCGCAGAAATTTTAGCAATAAAAAATTCAAAGGAATCCGTTGAGGATTCCTTTTTATATACAAACTTAGAGCCGTGTACAACGTGCCAAAAAGATATAGCTTGTATTGATTATATAATTCAGTCCAAAATTAAAAAGGTAGTTATCGGTTCCGTCAATCCGCATCCGTCATTCGGTGGAATGGCGGTTAAAAAACTTAAAAGAGCCGGCATTGAAGTTAAGACCGGAGTTCTCGAAAAAGAATGTATAGAATTGAATAAATTTTATTTCAAGCATTGTACTAATTCTGTTCCTTATGTAACTATGAAAATGGCAGTAACAATAGATGGAAAAATCGCCGATTCGGATTATAATTCTAAATGGATAACCTCGGTTGAGTCGCGTAGTTTAGTCCATGAGTTAAGAAGCAGTTATGATGCGGTGCTTGTTGGAATAAAAACAGTTAAAGCGGATAATCCAAAATTAGATGTTAGATTAGTTGAAGGAAGAAATCCTAAAAGAATTGTAATTGATTCAAAACTTGAAATTGATCCTGAATTTAAAGTCATTAAAGCAAATAAAGATAATAACGTAATTGTTATTACGTCAAAAAAGAATAAGACAAAAAAACGCAAGCTTCAAAAATTATTAAATCACGGAGTTGAAGTTATTTTTGTTCCCGAAGAAAAAGACGGACGAGTTGATCTTGTAAATGCGTTAAAAAAAATTGGCGGAAAAAATATAATCTCCGTTTTGGTTGAAGGAGGCGGAAAAGTTTTTTCTTCTTTTATTAAAGCAAAACTCGACGATGAGATTTTAATTTTTATCGGTCCCAAAATTCTAGGAAACGGTATTCCTTTGGCTGATGGCTTGGGAATTAAATCAATTCAGAAAGCATTTAGTTATTGCATTAAAGATATGGATAAGGTCGGGGAAGACGCTCTTCTTAAATTGGTTAGAAGATAAACAGCAGTTAAAAGTTTATAGGAGCGCGGATTAAATATGATTTTTATGTTAAATCATTATTTATCTAAAAATCAGCGTACTCATTTGAAGAAATTTTAAGTTGATTAAAGAATTTATAAAACCACATGAAACGGACTGAGCAAAAAGTAATTGGATTTATCGACCGGGAAAAATTAATCGAACCAGGAGATAAGGTTTTAATTGCTTTAAGCGGCGGGCCCGATTCTGTTTTTGCTATAAATTTTTTTTCTAAGTATTCCAGAAAATATAAGATTAGCATCACGGCTGTTCATTTCAACCACAATCTCCGCGGTAAAGAGTCTGATAAAGACGAATTATTCTGCGAGGAATTATGCGAGAAATTAAACATCCCTTTCTATGCTGTTCAACTTGATGTTAAAACATTTGCCAAACTTCAAAAAGTATCAATTGAAGAAGCAGCGCGAATATTAAGGTACAAAAATCTTGAAGAGATTCGCCTCGATTTTGATTGTGATAAAATTGTAACGGCACACAATATAAACGATAATACAGAAACAGTTCTGTTAAATTTTTTTACAGGAACCGGTTATTCAGGCTTTACGGGCATTCCGGTTCGGAGAGGCAGAATAATTAGGCCGATAATGTGTCTAACCAAACAGGAAATACTGGATTACTTAAAATCACAAAAAATTCCTTTCCGGATCGATTCATCAAATAAAGAGAATGATTATAAAAGGAATTTCCTTCGTAATAAAATTATTCCGCATCTTAAAAGTAAAATTAATCCTTCCCTTGACGATGCGATTTATAGATCATCAAAAAGTCTCGAAAAAGCTGTACATCTAATAAATGATTTAGTTAAAGAATTGAGTGGAAAATTTATTTTAGAAAAAAAGGATACTCTTCGAATCAAAATTTCACTTTTTGAATCTTATGATGACTGGATTATAGGAGAGGTTATAAAAAAAGTTTTGCATAAAAAATTCAATTATCAATTTGATTATGGTAGTTTTCTAAAAATCAAATCTCTTGTTAAAAATCAAAAAGGAAAATCAGTTCAACTTTCTTCCAAATTTATATGTATTAGAGAAAAAGATTCTATTTTGGTTCTGAACCAAAAAGAGGAGGAAGATGTTGAATATGAGATAAAACCGGGCAGCAAATTAAAAGTCGGCGGTAAAACATTAAGTATAGAACAAGTTGATAAAAAGGATATTAAATTTGAGCCGGGCGGCAAAGTTGAATATGTTGACGCAGATAAATTAAACGATATTTTTATATTTCGTAAGTGGAAAACCGGTGATAAGTTTTTTCCGCTCGGTATGAAAAACAAAAAAAATGTTTCGGATTTTCTAACAGATATGAAGATTGAAACGTCTGAAAGAAAGAGTAATTTTGTTTTAGAGAACGGGAACAATATAGTTTGGGTTGTCGGTTTAAGAATCGACAATCGTTATAAAATTAATTCGAAAACTAAAAAAGTATACAAAATATGGATGAAGTAATTCAAAACGGAAAAGATGAGATTTGTGTCGGGACGGAAAAATTTATTCCTTACCTGACCGAGCAGGAAATCCAAAAGCGGATTGCAGAACTCGGCAAAGAAATTTCCGAAGAGTATAAAACCAAACTTCCCATTTTCATCGGGGTATTAAACGGTTCATTTATGTTTATGGCCGATTTAATGAAAAACATAACAATTAATTGCGAAATGGATTTCTTCAAATTATCGAGTTACGGCGATGAGAAAATTTCCGCGGGAAGAGTAAAACTTCTAAAAGAATTAAACGCCGATATAAAAGACAGGCATTTAATAGTAGTAGAGGATATAGTAGATACCGGTCTATCAATAAAATATATTGAAGAATTAATTGAAGGTCATCAACCGGCGAGCGTTAAGGTTGTATCGCTTTTAATGAAGCCGGACAGTCTGAAATATGACATCAAAATTGATTATATTGGCTTCAAAATTCCCAATAAATTTGTGATAGGATACGGGTTGGATTATGCTCAAAAGTATAGAAACTTGAGCTCAATTTATGTTTTAAGCGAATAATGGAGATTAAATAAAATAATGTTTGAACCAATAAAGAAATTATATATGGCAGAACCGGATAATAATCAAAACAGAAAAAAACCTCTCGGCGGCGGATCTCAAAAACCCGACGGAGATTTCGATTGGTCGAAAATAATACGCACCGTTTTCAGCTGGGGTGCCGTGATAATTGCGGCGGTAATTATTATGCAATTTATGCGTTCCGGAAATACCAACTCTGTTGAAGTCCCTTATGTTACTTACAGGGATGTACTTAACAGCGATAAAATTGCCGAAGCAAAAATTTATAAAACGGATATTAACGATTACAGATTGGAAGGTACGCTAAAGCAAAAAGAAACAATCAATGTTAACGGTACACCGGTTGAAGTAAAAACTTTTTCAGTTACACTCGTTGAGTCTGTGATTCAAGATCAATATAAAATTTGGGATGAAAAAGGAATTAAGTATTCATTCGTAAAAGAATCAAATGAATGGATGACTGTTTTACTCGGTTTTATTCCGTGGATTTTATTATTAGCCATATACATTTTCTTTTTTAGAAGAATGCAAGGCGGCGGTGCCGGTGGTACAAGAGGAATTTTTAATTTCGGAAAAAGCAGGGCGAAACTAATTTCCGAATCCGCAATTAAGGTTACATTTAAAGATGTTGCCGGAGCCGATGAAGCAAAACAGGAACTTGAAGAGATTATAGAATTTTTACGCGAACCGGGTAAATTTCAGAAACTTGGCGGAAAAATTCCGCGAGGTGTTTTGTTGTTGGGCCCTCCGGGAACAGGTAAAACATTATTGGCTCGTGCGGTAGCAGGCGAAGCTGGCGTGCCTTTCTTCTCAATTTCCGGCGCGGATTTCGTAGAGATGTTTGTTGGTGTCGGTGCAAGCCGTGTACGCGATCTTTTTGAACAAGGAAAGAAAAGCGCCCCATGTATTATTTTTATTGATGAAATAGACGCTGTGGGTCGTCATCGCGGTGCCGGTTTAGGCGGCGGACACGACGAGCGAGAACAAACTTTAAATCAATTACTTGTTGAGATGGACGGTTTTGAACAGAACAGCGGTGTAATAATTATTGCAGCAACAAACCGCCCGGACGTTCTCGACCCTGCGTTGTTGCGTCCAGGCCGTTTTGATAGGCAAGTTGTTGTCGACCGCCCCGATGTAAAAGGCCGCGAAGGAATATTGAAAGTTCATACAAGAAAAATTCCTTTAGATACTGATGTTGAATTGGAAACTTTAGCAAAAGGCACACCCGGTTTGGCTGGTGCAGAGTTGGCAAATATGGTTAACGAAGCAGCTCTTCTTGCCGCAAGAAAAAACAAAAAGAAAGTTGAGATGGCGGATTTTGAAGAAGCCAAAGATAAAGTTATGATGGGTATGGAACGCAAAAGTATGATAATTAGTGAAGAAGAAAAGAAAGTCACCGCTTATCATGAAATTGGTCATGTGCTTGTTGCAAGAATGATTCCCGAAGCTGATCCGGTTCATAAAGTTACAATTATTCCGCGGGGAAGAGCGCTTGGTGTTACTACTTATTTACCAGTTGATGAAAAGCACACATACTCAAAAGAGTATCTTGAAGCAATGATTACTTATGCTTTGGGCGGACGTGCTGCTGAAAAATTAATTTTCAACCGTTATACAACCGGTGCGGGAAATGATATTGAAAAAGCTACCGGAATAGCTCGTAAAATGGTTTGTGAATGGGGTATGAGTGAAAAACTCGGACCGCTTGCTTACGGCGCAAAAGAAGAAGAAATATTTCTAGGCCGTGAAATTACAAAACATAAAGATTTTAGCGAGCAGACTGCCCAAGATATTGATTCGGAATTGAAAAATATAATTGTCGGTTGCATGACCCGAGCTGAAAAAATTCTTTCGGAAAATACCGAAGTGCTTCATAAACTTTCGATGGAACTTTTAGAGCGTGAAATTCTTGATTCCGATGAAATTGATAAAATCATTAAGGGAGAAACTTTACCCCCGGTTAAACGTAACGGCGCGGAATCGGATAAAACAAACAGCGTAGAAGTACCTGACCATGTTCAAAAATTAATTGATGAAAAAAAACAGAGACAAACTGAAAAATCTTCCGAAAAAACAGATGGTATCAGCTGAACGCGCAACAATAGATTATCAAAGTGAAGTTTTAAGAAAAACTATTCATCTTTGTTCTCTTTCGATTCCGGTTGTATATTACTTTATTACAAGAGAATTGGCGCTCGCAATTTTACTCCCCTTAACAGTTTTTTCATTGGTTATGGATTTAAGCCGTTATTATTTCAAACCTCTTAGCGAAGTATTTTATAAAATTTTCGGCTTCCTTTTACGCAGGCACGAGAAAGATGAAAAGAAAAAAAATCTTAACGGCGCTACTTATGTTTTAATTTCCGCGGTTATAGTTGTTGCGCTTTTTCCCAAAGTTTTTGTAATAACTGCTTTCTCGGTTTTAATTATAGGTGATATTGCGGCGGCACTCATTGGCCGCAAGTTTGGTCGAACTCCATTCCTTTTCAAAAGTCTTGAAGGAACCTTAGCATTCTTTGTATTTTCATGCATTGTAATTCTGTTTACTCCGAAAATTGAAGGTAATATGATGGAGTTTATGATCGGCTTTTTTTCGGTCGGCGTTGGCGCGATTGCTGAAAATATCTCTTCCGGATGGGCGGATGATAACCTCACAATCCCGGTAACTATCGGAATAACTATGTGGATCCTTTACGCGCTTTTACTCCCGCACATGCCGCTTATTCTTCCGAACGTTCCTAATTAAATTGAAACAATAGATGATTGCTAAAAGTATAAGCAAAAAAATGAGCTGTAAAATGAACAACAAAATTACTTACACAAAAATAAAAAGTGTTGCAACATTTTTTATAATTACCATATCGGCATCGTTTTTGTTTTTTTCATGTGACGGAAAAAAATCTGCAATAGGACTTGAGGATGAAATAATTGTGTTTGCCGATTCTACCGAATTCTATGATCTGGAAAGTTCGTTATTAACTGTATTCAGCAAATTAATATATACCCCGCAGCCCGAAATTCTTTTTAATCTAACAAGAAAAAATATTTCCGAATTCGAAGAATATAAAAACAGAAAAAACATAGTTTTTGTTGCGCCTCTGAATTCGAGCTCAGATGTTGCCAAGTTTATAAATAATATGCTCGATCAAAATGTGAAGAATTTGGTAAATGAGGATTCGGTTACGGTCGTAAATAAAAAAAGTTTGTGGGCTAACGATCAACTGGTAATGGTTCTGACTGCACCGGATATGCAAAAACTTAATAAAAGTATTTTGGACCGCAGCGATGATCTTATTCATTATTTTCAACGAATATCTGATGATCGTTTAAAACAGAGTTTATACAACTCCACATACGAGCAAAAGAAAATTGAAGCGCAGATTTTAAAAAAGCATGGCTGGATGATTTATGTGCAAACTGATTATATGCTTGCGAAGGATGATTCCACCAATAATTTTGTTTGGCTGCGTCGAACCCCCGGCAGCGATTTAGAACGTTGGATCTTTGTACATTGGATTGACAATGCTTCTCCTGAAATGTTAAACAGGGATTCTGTTTCTGTATTAAGAAACAAATTAACGAATAAATATTTAAGATCATCAGACGATTCAAGCTATATTGAAATATCGAACGATTATAAAACAACACGCGAAGTTAATTTTCTTGATAGGTATGCGTTGTCTACTCAAGGTTTATGGCGCATGAGCGACGGTTCAATGGGCGGCCCATTTATTAATTATGTTTTTTATGATGAGCCAACAAAACGTCTTTATATGCTTGATGCCTCGATCTATGCACCTAAGTTTTATAAAAAGAAATTGATTCAACAGGTTGACGTTCTTCTTCAATCTTTCTTAACTCGGCGTGAAGTACACCAGGATAAATATGAAGATTTAATGGATGAGCTTGAATAAAACTAATTTATTCTAGCCAAAATTTCGTGCGGTATTTGAAAATCCGGAAAATCGTTTTTGATCTTATTAATGTATAAAGCTGCTCGCTCGTTCTTACCAAAAAACAATTCGTAATTAACACGGTACAACAATACTGTACAAACGAGTCTTTTTATATTCTCAGTATATTTATTTCCATTAACCGGAATTCGAATTCTAAAATCCGGGTCTTTAGCCGGAACATAATCGTTTCCTTTCACAACCTTAAACATCAATAAATCCGGCACAATTTGATAGCCCGGCGGCAGAGAAAATTCACCGCTTTGCATTTCATTTTGAATTAATTCCAAGCCGATATAAAAACTTCTGGTTCCGGCATTTTCCGAAACTAATTTTGTCATAATTGTACGGAAGTATTTTTCTAAAAGATTAGGATCGAAATTTTCATCGCGTTCAAACGGACGGAGCGCTTCTAAAAATAATTTAATATCAGGCTTAATATTCTTTATAACATCTGGATAACTGCGATTTATTTGATTGTAATACCAAGATCGTCGAAGTAATTCTTTGTCAATTACGGCAATGTCTTTTCTTATTCCTTCTGCAAATTGAAAATAGTACGAAGGCGAAATAAAATAATCCCATTGATACGAAAATATTATGGAATTCGGATCGGTATTTTTTAAAATCGACAGAGTATAATCTTCAAAAGTGTAAATATCGCTTTGATCGGTTTTGTTATAATTAAGCAAAAGTTGAAATGCAGCTGTCAATGAAAGAAGAATAACAGCAATGGCGTAATTAAGATATTTCTGCTTTCCCGATAAAATTCTTTGAAATCCAATTACTGAAAAAAAACATAATATTATAAAGGAAAGCAAAAAATATGAATCGATATCAACTATATCGTAATTGATTGAATAAAGTACTGAAAAAATAAAAGTAATAATGAAGCTATGGAAAATGATTTTAGAAAATTTATATGAAGAAATAATTCCTAAAAGTATAATTCCAAGATTAACAATAAAAATTTC
Source organism: Bacteroidota bacterium (assembly GCA_023397505.1). Lineage (GTDB taxonomy): Bacteria > Bacteroidota > Ignavibacteria > Ignavibacteriales > Melioribacteraceae > JAEWUC01. The sequence continues at coordinate 45,493 of JAEWUC010000006.1, forward strand.
GGAAGGAAGGTTTTCTACATAATAAATAAATTGCTTTTTTGCAGAATCGAAAGATTCAAAAAGCCAAACCTGGTATTGTTTGCCGGTAAAATGTCGCCAAAAATTTTCGAGATTAACAACATTTCCCCAATTAATTTCCGGATTTGCAGAGGCACGTATTGGTAAGTATGAATACAATAAAATTAGCAAGGGGAAAAAAACAGTTAGCATTACGACAATTCTTTTAAATGCTGGAACTGTTAATTTATTTTTTGCGAAGAAAAGAATTGCAATCATTGGAAGAATAAGAATCGTAGTCATATGATTTGCAAATCCAAAAGCGAGTGCAATTGCCGTCCAAATCCACCAAAATATATTGTTGTCTTTTGAAAAGTATGCTTGTAATGTTGTGTAAATTATTGATATGAATAAGAAAATCTGCAAAGAATATACTTCAACAGAAGTTGACTGCAGCCAAAATGTTTTACTGAAAGCTAAAACAATTCCGCCCAAAACTGAGGGCAAGATTATTTTTATTGTTTCAATTCTTTGTTTCTGTTCTTCAGCAATATTTTTATTCTTTAATTTATTATTTACAATTAAACTTGAAATGCCAGTAAGTAAAAACTGTGCTGTTTTAATAAATAAATAAACACCGAGCGAACACCATATTGCGGCAAGGAGATTTGCTTTATAAATATCCGTAGCCGGGAACGGAATCTTTAGAAATAAATAACCGATAATTGTAAACAAAGGATAACCGGTTGGATGCGCAATTCCTAAAGTTTTTTGAACCGAGGCAAGTTCACCGGAATCAATCTGGGTTACGGAAGGTGCGAGTGTAAAAAGATAAATTATAAACACACATAATGCGGTAAAAACAGCCGAGTAACGTTTGAAAAGAAATAATTGATTAAGCAAGATATTTTTCCAAGAAATTTTTATTCGATTCTATTATCCCGTCAAGAATTATATCCAATTGACTCTCTGCATTTAGAACCTTTTCAAGAAGCGTAATTTGTTCTTTGTTTTTAGGTAACGCTGCATTGTTCGCATTCAATGTATTCTGAATCGTGAATTCAATATCTCTTAATTTAAGGTAATTCTTTTTTAACTCATTTAGATCTTCAAAATTATCTTCGCGAAGGTATTCAATAATTTCTACAATATTTTTACCAATACAGTTATCGGAATATTTGGGATTAGATAGTATAATTGCTTGCAGAATAAAATCTATTGTCTGCAAACCGCCAGTTTGCTTTTTAATATTGAGTTGTCCGCCGGCATTAATTTCTTTTTGCACGGTGTTCAACATTTGGTTTATTTCTGATTTTACGGATGAAACATTAATTGATTTGATTCGCTTTAAGTGCATTTCCTTGAATTGTTTAAATAATTTTTCATCGCCTGCCGTAAAATTCAACTTTAGCAGAGTTTGCAATTCCCACGTTCTGGCGCGTTCATTCAAATATTTTTCATAATTATTTATGTCGGTAACAACTGGAGATTTTTTCCCCTCCGGCCGTAGGCGGAAATCAACTTCGAAAGGTTTTAGTTCTTTTTGAATTATCTGGATGAACTTCTGAAAATCTTCCTGAAGATTGTTGTATTTATTCACGTCATCTACAACAATTATAAGGTCGATATCCGAATTAAAATTCATTGCCCGCGAACCGCAGCTCCCGAGCGCCCCGACAAAAAATATCTGTTCCAATCCTAATCTGGATAATGCATTGTTAATTTTTATAGCAACATATCTGCTCAAAATTTCTGAAATCTTTGATGTGTCAATTAATCGTAAAGTGTACTGAACAGACAGCATAAAGAGTATTTGATTTGTTGTCAATATAGAAAAATCATCGTCCGGTTCTTTAACAAAAACTCTTCGCGTGAGAAAAAACTCCTCAAGCATTTTATCGGAAGAAATAAGATCGACGGCTTTTTGAGAAAACTCGCATATTCGCAAAAAAAGATTAAAGAATTTATCGTTTATGAATTCATTATACCAGATCGATTGAAAAGTTGCTGTTCTAATTGTTTTGACAAAATTTTCAAGAACTCTATCCGGGTTTAAACTTTGCTCAAGATATTCGACCAGGGTTGGTTCAATTTTATTAAAAAGATTAATTGTTCTTGCATCAAATTCTTTTTGGTCAGAAATACCTAAACCGTTACGAAGGTACGTTAAATTTTTGTGTGCTTTTTGTTTATCGCCGAAATTTATCCCGGTTGATAAATCGTCTGCTGTTTGACCTGTAAACAAAATATCATTGTAAATATTTCGTACTGATGTACGATACTGTTCAAGTTGTATTTTAAAATCATCAGGATTATCAAAACCCAGATAACTTGAAAGTTTATTCAGCAACTCGCCGTCTGATGGAATGAGATGCGTCTGAGTGTCGTTCATCAATTGCAAATAATGTTCGATCCTCCTGTAGAAAACATAGGCCTCTTCATAAATTTTTTTCTCATCAACTTTTAAAAGATCTTTGGCAGTAAGTTTTTGAATCGCTTCAAGTGTATTACTGGTTTGTAAATCTTTATTCTTGCCGCCGTTTAGCAATTGCAACGCTTGTACAGAAAATTCAATATCCCTAATTCCACCGGCAAAAAGTTTAACATCGCCTTTCTCTTTATTTTGCCGTTCAATGTTAGATTTCATCTTTTTTACTTGATCTTTTAATGACGAAGAAAAAGTGGCGGGATAAACGTACGGCTGAAGGAAATCGGTAAACTGCTTGTATAATTTGCTGCTTCCGCAAACGAAGTCGAGTTTAATCAACATTTGTCTTTCCCAATCCTCGCCGCGGATTTCATAATATTTTGTATAATCCGCAAGAGTTTTGCACAACGGCGAAAATTTACCGTCGGGTCGTAAGCGGAAATCAACTCTGTAAATGTAACCCCTGTCTGTAATTTGAGTAGAGGATTTTATGAACAATAACGCGGTTTCGGAAAGTATCTCGTGGTATTCCTTTCGAATTTCTTTTATATGATAATTTTTATCAAAGAATAAAATAAGATCTACATCGGAACTGTAATTGAGTTCATTACCGCCGAGTTTGCCGAGTGAACACAAACAGAAATTGGAATTGGGATAATTGATTTTGTATTTGAGTAAAATTTCATCGAAGGAAAGATCGAATAATTTAGCATTGATTGCTTTTGCGAGAACCGATAATTGCTCGGTTGTTGATTTTAAGTCTTCCATACCGAGAATGTCGGTCAATCCGATTTTAAGCGTATATCGTTTTTTGATTTGCCTAAGGTAATTTAGTTTCGCCTGGAATGACTTGAATTGTCCCAGCCCTTTACCAATCTCTAATTGAACAATATCGGAATTTAATTTTTGCGTTAAATAATTTTGATCGAAAAGCTGGTAAAGATATTCGGGATTCCGAACAACAATATCGGTTAAATAATTGCTGTTTGCCGAAAGTGCAGTTAATATTTCTATATGGTGCGGGTAACGCGACATATCCGAAATAAAAAGGGTTTTATCGTAAACAGCCGAAAAAATTCTAAGCAGGTTGGCTTCGGAAGAATCATTAAAAAAATACTTGTCAGATTCTTTTTGAAGTGCATCAATTAATTTTTCAAATTCATCCGGCGGGATGGAACCGCTTGTGATTTCGACAAGCTTATTAATAAAGTTTTGCGAAAATGTAAAACTGTTTTTCGGCACTCAATCAGTCTCATTTAATTGTGTCAAAAATAATAATTAATTATAAACATAAAGAATCTTAGTAAATTTTCTTTTACCGCAATTTTAATGCTGATAGTCCAATAGGAAGTGCACTTACATTGTATTTCAGACCTCATTTATTTAACTTTCACACCCGAAAAACTGGAGAATAAATGTTAAGTGGTTTGCTGAAAAAATTTTTTGGCGATAAAAATGAAAAAGCTACAAGAGAATTATGGCCCATTGTTGAGGAAATTAATTCAATTTATGAAAGTCTTAAAAATTTGCCGGATGATGAACTTCGAAATAAAACAACCGGACTTAAACAAAAAATACAAGATGAAACTGCCGAAATCAGAAATAAGATTGAAGAATATAAAACTAAGCTGCATGAAGTCCAGTCAGCCGAAGAAAAACATGAACTTTATGATGAAATAGAGAAATTAGACAAAGACCTTGATATTAAATATGAAGAAGTTTTGGATGATATTCTGCCCGAAGCTTTTGCGATTGTTAAAGATACATGCCGCCGTCTTGTTGGTAAATCATGGGATGTTGCCGGGAATAAAATTACCTGGGATATGATTCCTTACGATGTTCAGTTAATCGGCGGGATGATTTTACACAATGGTAAAATTGCAGAAATGGCTACGGGGGAAGGTAAAACACTCGTTGCTTCTCTCCCGATTTTTTTGAATGCTTTAACCGGCAGAGGTGTACATCTCGTTACCGTAAACGATTACCTGGCTAAACGCGATAGCGAATGGATGGGTGAAATTTACAAATTCCACGGGTTAACAGTTGGTTGTATAATTAATACAATGGATAATGAACAGCGCGTTAAAATGTACGGCAACGATATTACTTACGGAACCAACAATGAATTCGGTTTCGATTATCTCCGCGATAACATGGCGGTTGACAAAACACATTGTGTTCAACGAGGACACAATTACGCAATTGTTGATGAAGTGGATTCCGTATTGATTGATGAAGCTAGAACACCACTCATTATTTCCGGGCCGGTTGATAAAGCTGAACACAAATATGATGAGATGAAACCCCGCGTTGAAAGACTTTTTAGAAAACAGTCTGCTTTTGTTGCATCAATAGTAAAGGAAGCAGAAGAACTGATTAAAAACAGCGATCCAAAAGATAGAGAACATGCAGGCGTTTTATTACTTCGTGCACACAGGGGGTTTCCTAAAAATAAATCATTGATGAAATTGTTTTCGGAACCCGACTATAAAAAATTGATGCAGCAGACAGAGATGGAATTTCTTAGAGAAAACGCCAAGCGAATGCCGGAAATAGATGAAGAACTTTATTACGCAATTGACGAGAGATTAAACCAGATTGATCTAACCGAAAAAGGAAGAGAAGAACTTGCAATGGGTTCGAGCGAGGGGAAACAATTTTTTGTTATACCCGATCTCGGTACAGAAATAAGCAAAATTGAAAACAATGCTTCTCTTTCCGAAGAAGATAGAATAAAGAGCAAAGATGCGCTTTATCATTTATATTCTGAAAGATCTGATACGATTCATACTATTAACCAGCTTCTTAAAGCATACACTCTTTTCGAAAAAGATGATGAATATGTAATTACCGAAGAAGGCAAAATTGCAATTGTAGATGAATTTACCGGAAGAGTACTGCCTGGCAGAAGATATTCCGACGGGCTCCATCAAGCTATTGAAGCTAAGGAAAATGTTAAAGTTGAGCGCGATACGCAAACTCTTGCTACAATTACGTTGCAAAATTATTTCCGGCTTTATAAAAAACTTGCAGGTATGACGGGTACTGCCGAAACAGAGGAAGGAGAGTTTTACGAGATTTATAAATTGGAAGTTGTTGTTATTCCTACAAATAAACCGGTAACAAGAGACGATGAAGACGATGCAATTTTTAGAACCAAACGTGAAAAACTTAACGCTGTAATTGAGAAAATAAAATCTTTGAAGGAAGAGAAACGACCCGTTTTAGTTGGTACAACAAGCGTTGAAGTCTCCGAAACTTTAAGCAGAATGTTAAAACGTCAGGGCGTTGCTCATAATGTTTTGAACGCCAAACAACACCAGCGCGAAGCTGAAATTGTAGCATTTGCCGGACAGCCGGGAGCCGTTACAATTGCAACTAATATGGCGGGACGCGGAACAGATATTAAACTTGGCGCAGGCGTTAAGGATTCCGGCGGTTTGTATATTCTTGGAACTGAACGTCACGAATCGCGGCGAATTGATAGACAGTTACGCGGTCGTTCAGGCCGACAAGGTGATCCCGGTACTTCCAAATTTTATATTTCACTCGAAGATGATCTTATGCGCCTCTTTGGCGGAGACAGAATTACAAATGTAATGGGTCGTTTGGGTATGGAAGACGGTGAAGCAATTCAACACCCTTTAATTAGCAAATCCGTTGAACGCGCTCAAAAGAAAGTTGAAGAAAATAACTTTGCTATTCGCAAAAGACTTCTTGAATATGATAACGTAATGAATCAACAACGCGAAGTTATTTATGCTAGAAGAAAACAGGCCCTTGAAGGTGAAAGATTAAAAGGCGAAGTTTTTGAATACCTAGAAGAATATATACAGAACCTTGTTGATAAAAATTACGAAGAAGGGAATTGGGAAATTATCCACGATGAATTGCTCCAGCATCTGATAGTTGATATGAAAGTTGAACCTGAAATAATTGATAAGCTGGGAAAAGACGGATATACCGAAAAAATAATTGAAGCGGCGAAAGATTTCTATAAAAGAAAAGAAGAAATGATCGGTTCCGAATTAATGGCCAGGTTGGAAAGATATGCTGTGCTTTCGGTTATTGATGACAAATGGAAAGAACATTTGCGTGAAATGGACGACTTGAAAGAAGGAATTGGATTGCGTGCATACGGTCAAAAAGACCCGCTCCTAGAATACAAAGCCGAGGCTTACAGATTATTTGTTCAATTATTGGATACTATTCGAAACGAAGTTGTATCATTTTGTTTTAAGTTTTGGCCTCAAGCTCCGGCAGAAGTTCAGGGTAGAAGAGCAACCCCTGTTCAGAGAATGAGTGCTATTAAAGATGAAACCGATAATTTAGGATTAAAAGCCCAAGCGCCCGAAGCAGCGCAAAGAGGTAAACATCAACCTGTTCGAGTAGAGGAAAAAATAGGTAGGAACGATCCTTGCCCTTGCGGAAGCGGAAAGAAATACAAAAATTGCTGTGGCAAAAATTCCTAAATTGGATAAGTATGAAAAAAATTGAAGCTATAATAAGACCGTTCAAACTTGATGATGTAAAAGAAGCGCTTCTTGAAGAAGGAATTCATGGGCTAACGATTATTGAAGTGCGCGGATATGGAAGACAAAAAGGGCATAAAGAAACTTTCCGCGGAAGCGAATATCAAATTGAATTTGTTCCTAAGATTAAAATAGAAATAGTTGTTGACGATTCATTGGCTGAAAAAGCAGTGGATGCAATTTTAAGAACTGCAAAAACCGGACAGGTAGGCGACGGCAAAATTTTTATTTCCGAAATTACAGACGCCATCAGAATTCGTACCGACGAATCCGGACCAGACGCACTATAATTTTTAAATAAATAAAGGTGGACGCATAATAGTTTTTACGTTTTATTATTAATTTAATTCAGACGGTTATGAAAGCTAAAAGAACACAAAAACTATTTGCGCCGGCAATTCTGTTTTTTATTTCAATCCTTTTAACAAGCTGCGGCGTTTGGACGGATTTTACCACCTACTTCAATACTTATTATAACGCTCGTACTCTGTTTGATGAAACCGAAAAAGCAATCCTTTTGCAGAAAAATGACCCCTTTGTATTTCGTGAAGATCAACCTAATCAATTACCGGGATCGGTAGTTAATACCCAGCAAAACGTAAGACAAACTACTCAAACGAATATCACGCAAACTGCGGGTATTCAAAGAACTCAAGCGGGCACGCCTGCCCAAATAAACCAGGACTTAACGAAAGTAATTGAGAAGTGCTCGAAGATTTTGCAGTTTGAACAGGAATCTTCTTTTTTTGACGACGCACTATTCATGACTGGTAAAGCGTTTTACTATCAAGGCGAGTATGCGCGCGCGCAAAGAAAATTTTTTGAACTCGAAGCACTTCCCGAAAGTGATTATGCACTTGAAAATAAATTGTGGCTCGCAAAAACATACTTGCAGCTTAGAAGTTTTGATGAAGGGTTAGCCCTTATTGAAAAAGTTAAAGAAGACGCTCTGGCAAATGATGAAGAAGAACTTTTCCAATCAGCATCTATTTTCAAAATCGGTTTTTTAGTTTACCGGGAAGAATATACTAACGCAATTAATGAAAGCCAAAATCTGTTGAAAAACATCGACGACGACGAAATAGCTGCTTTGGTTAACTATCAAATGGGTAAAATTTATATGAAACAAGGTGACGAGGAAAGCGCTCTTAATGCTTTTTCTTCGGTTCTTGATTTCTCGCCAACATTTGAGATTGAATTTGAAAGCCGTTTGCAGCATGCACTTTTATTAAAGGAACTTGATCGACTTGATGAAAGCGAAGATGAATTTAATTTACTTCTTGAAAGCGGAAAATTTAAAAATGAAACAGGACGTATTCTAGTTGAACTTGGAACTATTTACTATCAAAAAGGCGATAATGATAAAGCCATAGATACATTTATTGAAGTAGATACTACTTATAAAAATACACAGGCTTCGGGCACTGCAAGTTTTATGATTGCTACTATTTACGAAAAGCAATTCGGTATTTACGACAGCGCTTATAAGTATTACAATAAAACCGTTGTTTCTTCGGCGCCATACGACGTAAAAGTTGATGCGGGTTCTTACGTGAGAAATATTGACAAATATTTTACATTAAAGAAAACATTATCAGGCTATGAAAAGAGCTTCCTTTATTTATCGGAACCGACAAGATTTATGCAGGATTCAATTGATTATGAACTGGCACATAAAGATTATATGGAAGATGTCAAATACAAAGTAGATTCTATTGTTACAAATGCCCAGGCAACGCAGGTCGTAACTGAAAACCAGAAAAAAATGTACGAACAACAAGTGCAAAGTTTAATGCAGCAAGCGGCTGTTAAAAATTCTTACTACCGCCGCAAGGATTATAAACCGACATTAAAAGAATTAATTGTCCAGGGCAAAGTTTCAAAACCACAAATGCCTGTTATTAAAGAAGACTCGGTAAAAACTTTATTGAGCAGAGAGTATTATAATTTAGGAAGTTTATTTTTTTCCGAACTTGAAGTGCCCGATTCTGCTTATTATTATTTTAACATAATTCTTAAAAACTTTTATGGAAAGTCTGTAACTGCACCGACTCTTTTTGCGCTCGGCACATATTACGAAACAACAGATCAAAAAGAAAAAGCCGATAGCATGTTTTCAATTATTTACGAAGAATATAAAAATGATCCTTTATATGAAGAAGCAGGTATTAAACTTGGCAAAATTAAAAGGGATGAAAAGAAAGTCATTGCTGCCGGTTCTGACCCCGCACAAGAAGAGTATATCAAAGCCGAGAATAATTACTACGAAGGCAATTATCGCGAAGCTATTAACGGTTTAACAAAAGTTTATCTCGGTTATCCTAAATCTCAATTCATGCAAAAGGCGCTGTATTTTATTGGATTGATTTATGAGGAAAAATTAAAAGATTATGATTCCGCAGCTGTTTATTACGCCATTCTTTCATCAAAAGAATATTCCGATACTCCATATGGCAAAGCAGTTTTAGCTAAGTTTAGCGAATACAAAGCATTAAAAGATGCGGAGGAAGCCGAAAAGCAGAAAGAAGTTAAAGAAAAACTGAAGTTAGAAAAAGTTAATATTGTTACGGATTCCGCCATGACCGTACCCGATTCTTCCTTAATTGAGAAAAAATTGAACGACGGATTGGAAAAAGATAAAGTAAAAAGACCCACTGGTATAAAAGATTTGGATTCCAGCAAGATCAAACAAAAACCATTCGAGGAAAAGAACAACAAGTTGATTCCCGAAGAAGGCGGGATAAAAAAAGATTCTATTGATACAAAAGAAGATAGCAGGAAAGAAGCATTTCGCAAGAAAACTGAAACTATCAAGCCTGACTCAACAAATAAAAATCCATTGCTCGAATAATATTTTTACGGTAATAACTTATGAACCGGAAAAAAGTTTTGGATATGATTGAACTTGGTGAAAGTTTAACCGTTGAATTCAAGCAGCGATTTCCATCCTACGAAAAATTTGCAAAAGAAATGATCGCTTTTGCAAATACCCGCGGCGGCTGCATTTTACTCGGCGTTGACGACGATAAATCAATCTACGGAATCGAAAGTGAAAAAAGCGATTTAGAATTAATTAAAACTACTGCCGAAAAGTATTGTGAACCGCCCGTCGATTATAGAATTGAGTTGTTCGAATTCAAGAAACACGAAATTCTTTTGATAGAAATTCCCGAATCATCAAAAAAGCCCCATCGAATTCAAGATTACAAAAGTGAACTAGACCTTAATTCTGCAGATGTTTATGTGCGTGTTAATGATAAAAGCGTATTAGCCGGCAAGGAAATGATTAAACTTATGCAAACAAAAACATCGGGTAAATCTTTAACAAATTACGAAGTCGGGAAAAATGAAAAGATTGTTTTTGAGTATCTCGATAAAAATGAAATAATTAATGTAAAGGACTTGAGTAAATTGGCCAATATATCCGAGCGAAGAGCATCGAGAACTTTAATAAAATTGGTTAGGGCAAATCTGTTGCTTATTCATGTTAAAGATAACGGTGAGAATTATTTTTCGTATGCGGGTTAAAGTATTAGTTTGAAATTTTATTTTGTATTAAATCTTATTATCAAAAATTCTTCGCAAATCAAATATTGAAATACCGTAAGCAACAGCAACATTTAAGGACTGTTTTATTCCGTATTGCGGTATCTCAATTGAAAAATCGCAAAGATCAATTAACTCCTGCGAAACACCTGTAATTTCATTTCCAACTATTAAACAAAGTGGAAAATCAACCTTTGTAATTTCGTAATAAGGTTTGCTTTTATTTGTCAATTCCAGAGCGCAAATTTTATAACCTTTTTCTTTTAATGAATTAACAACATTTTTAGCATCCTTAACATATTCCCAATTAACACTGTTCTGAGAACCAAGCGCAGTTTTTAATACTTCTTTCTTTTCCGGGGTTGGTGTATATCCGCACAAAAAAAGTTTTTCAATCATTGCGCCGTCAGATGTTCTAAAAATTGACCCGACGTTGTAGCTGCTTCGTATACTGTTCAATAAAACATAAACAGGAAGTTTTTTAACATTGTCAATTGTTTCAAGTGTGCTTCTGTTTTGCGAAATTTCATCGTGAGTTAATTTTTTCATCAAGTTGTCCGGTAGGATATTTTTAATCCGATAATTCCTATTACAATCAGAAATATGAAAAATATTCTTATTAATTCTTTTGGTTCATTGAAAAAGATCATTCCGTAAATTGCAGTGCCTACCGCGCCAATGCCCGTCCAGACTGCATAAGCTGTTCCAATGGGAAGATTTTTAACACCCATTGATAGAAATATATAACTCAATATCATTGTTACAACTGTAAAAATACTTGCTTTGGTTTCTGTAAAACCGTTGCTGTATTTTAAGCCGACTGCCCAAGATATTTCGAATATTGAGGCAATTAAAATATACATCCAAGCCATTTTACATTCTCAAGAAATTTTTTTTTAATTGGGTGGAAAAATAATGAAAAGAAGTCTATTTCTCTTGTCGCACAAAAAAGTAACTATTAAGAAACAAAATTATCAGTGATACGATGCAACTCTAAATTCAATTCATTCTTTTTCTTTTATATGCAGTTTATGAAGAAAGCGGTGAATAACCGGCGCAAATACAACACCAACTGTAACTAAGAATACAACTCCACAAAACAAGGAATAAAATGAAGCAAATATTTTACCGGAATCAGTTGTTAATTGATCAACTGGTCCCATACCGCCAAGTATCATTGATGCATTAAGCAGTGAATCAATCCATCCTAAACCTTCTGTAAAGCGATATCCCAGGATGCCAATCAATAACGAAAAAATGATTAAATAAAGTCCTAGAAAAAAGTGTGAAAAAAATCTTTTAAGAAACAATTTACTTGTTAAAAGCGGTTCATGCTTGCTTTCAAATTGGAAATGCTTACTTCTTCGCCGGACTTTAATTGTTTGATTCATCTTTCTGCTTCCACTAAGTATAAAACATCGCTTTCATTTTCCGATTTCATAATACATTTAATAGTGTATTTATTCAAAGGCAGAGATTCAAATTCACCGTGGATAATATAATTGCATATGCATTTGCACAGATTATCGGCGGTATCTGTAACTGCAATTATTATTGAATCATTTAAAACTTTTGATGTTGTCAAAAATCTGTTCTCATCCGGACAGCAATTGCCTGAAACACAAAACTCTATTTCCAATTTTTCAGTGAATGAATAGTGAAAACAAGAATCAATTTGTGCATTAAATGATTTAGAAAGCGAATTACCTTTGCAACCCGGTATTTGATAAAGTGCAGCTTTAATTTCAGGTGAAGTTCCCTCTCCACATGAATTAAAAATTAATATCCCGAAAATAATACATACAAGTGTTCGAATATAATTCTTCATTTTAAAATTCCATTTGAAATTTATTAAATAAGATTATATCCGAAAAAAGTAACACAAGACTAAAAATCACCTTCGTAAACTAAATTATTTAGCTCACAATTAATACCCGATCATAATCAATTTTTCTATTGTTTTTTCTGCCACATTATAAATTGAATTCGGCTGAGCATTAAGTCCCCACTTTATTAAATCAGCTTCTCTTTGGTGGATTAACAAAGACTTTTTACGGGCATCGAAGACTTTCAGTGCAACCGGTTTCATATCAACTGTGTTTGAATAAGGAGAATCGTCAATTTTATTTTGGTGAACGGATTCAACTTTACCTGCAATTATTAAATCAACATCAATTTTATCTGCAATCAAGCGAACTTGTTCATTTGTTGAATTTGCGAGATCAAAATCCAAACTTAGAATATCCGCCCATACAGAGTCGTCTTTGATCACATTATATCCCTTTGATAAAAATGCATTCATCACCGATTCACGAAATGTATCAATTACATAAGGATAGCGCTCGTTTTCCAAGAAAGGAAGTACAATTACAGAGTATTCTTTCTTTTGTGATTTTATTCCATCTTGAGCAAATGTAGTAATAAATACAGTTAACAGAAGGAACACTGATAAAACATTGCTAGGTTTCATTATACCCCCGTAAAATGTTGATAAATAATAAGACTTGATGAAAATTACCGCAATGTAAAAATATCGTGCTACATTGCTTTAACAGCAAGCTGTCCGCATGCAGCGGCGATATCGTCGCCTTGTGTTTCGCGAACCATAACCGTTATGTTATTGTTTCGTAGTTTATCAACAAATCTCATAATATCGTCATACGGGGTAGGGTCAAGTTCGGCGGAAATTCCACCGGGGTTCATGTGTTTAATACTATTGAAAGGTATAACATTTATTTTTGATGGAAGTTTTGAGCACAATTTTGTCAATTCTTTTACATCTTCATCTCTGTCATTTAATCCCTTCAGCATAGTGTATTCAAACGTAATCCGTGTTTTGGTTTTTTGTGTATAATATTTAATTGAGTCAATATTTTCTTTTAGAGAATACTTTTTATTAATAGGCATTATTTTCGTACGGATATCTTCAAATGCAGAATGAAGTGAGAATGCAAGCTTTACTCTGAAGGGACTTTCGGCAAGCTCCTTAATTTTATGTGCTATTCCGGCAGTTGAAACGGTTATCCGGTTTCTGCTCAATCCTTTTGTTAATTCGTGTGTAAAAATTTCGATCGATTTTAATGTATTTTCATAATTTAACAAAGGTTCGCCCATTCCCATATAAACTATGTTTGTAATTTTTTCTTTCCCGTTTTCCTTAGCTGCTAAAAGATATTGATCAACAATTTCACCCGAAGTTAAATTTCTTTTATAACCCATCAATCCGGTTGCACAGAATTTGCAATCGAGCGGGCAGCCGACTTGTGTGGAAATGCATAATGTGTTTCTGTCTTTTTCAGGAATTAAGACCGACTCTATCTTCCTATTATCGTGGGTTGTAAATAAGTATTTTTTTGTCCCGGTCGATGGTGAGTTTTGTGTGTCCGTTAATGACAATGTTTTTAATTCACAGCTTTCGGCAAGTTTATTGCGAAGTTCCTTCGACAAATTCTGCATCGTGTTAAAATCAAAACTGATGTGGTTGTAAATCCAATTGAAAAGTTGTTGACCGCGGAATTTTGGTTCTCCGATTGAAATGCAAAACTCTTCGAGTTCCGCAAGCGTTAATCCTTTTAATTGTATTTTCTTTTTCGTCTCCATTTGGGCGGTAAATATATACAGTCTCGTTCTAAAATGCTGTGTGAGTTTTATTGCTTGTTTGATTTAGAATAATACAAGCATGTCCGGGAGATGTAGGTTTTAAGCAGTGAAACTTAATTGCTATTTCAAAGGGCTTTCTTTAGTTTTGAATCACAAGCAACTAATCTGCAATTCATAATAGAGGCATTATGAATTTTGATTTTAGCGATGATCAGTTATTAATTCAGCAGACTTCACGAGAGTTTGCCGAATCTGAAATAGCATCGTCGGTTATCCGGCGCGATATAGATGCACAATTTCCATATGAGATAGTTAAAAAACTCGGTGAGCTCGGTTTTATGGGTATGATGGTCTCACCGCAATATGACGGTGCTGGGCTCGATACCGTTAGTTATGCTTTGGCTGTTATGGAAATTTCTAAAGTTGATGCAAGTATCGGCGTTATCATGTCGGTTAATAATTCCTTGGTTTGTTATGGAATAGAAAAATGGGGATCTGAATTTGTAAAAGAAAAATATTTAAAACCATTAGCCCGCGGTGAAAAACTTGGTGCATTTGCTCTTTCGGAACCTGAAGCCGGCAGCGATGCTACTCAGCAACACACTTATGCAGTTAAGGAAGGAGGTTATTGGATAATTAACGGAATAAAAAACTGGATAACTAACGGTATAAACGCGGATTATTTTCTTGTGTTTGCGCAGACAGATAAAGAAAAAGCGCATCATGGTATAACCTGTTTTGTTGTTGAGAAAGGTACTCCCGGTTTTGGCCACGGCATTAAAGAAGATAAACTCGGCATTCGCAGCAGCGATACATGTTCATTAACTTTTGAAAACTGCCGAGTGCCCGAAGAAAATATAGTTTGGGAAGTGGGCAAAGGATTTAATTTTGCTATGAATACTTTAAACGGCGGACGCATTGGAATTGCCGCTCAAGCATGCGGAATCGCAGAAGCTTCCTTAAATGCGGCTGTAAATTATTCAAAGACACGAAAAGCGTTTGGCACGGAAATAAAAAACCATCAGGCAATTCAGTTTAAAATTGCCGATATGTCGGTCAAAGTAGAAGCCGCCAAATTATTAACTCTTAAAGCCGCCGCACTAAAGGATAGCGGGAAAAAGTATTCCAAAGAAGCCGCGGCTGCAAAATTATATGCTTCGCAAATTGCAGTAGATTGTGCGCTCGAAGCAATTCAAATTCACGGCGGGTACGGGTACGTTCGCGAATATCATGTAGAAAGATTTTTACGTGACGCAAAAATTACCGAGATTTACGAAGGCACTTCCGAAATACAACGGATTGTAATTGCCCGTGAGCTTTTAAAGGACTAATATCTTGAAATATTTTTTGTGTGCTTTAATATTTTTCGTTTCAGTTACCCAAGCTCAAACCGATTGGGTTAAATGGGAAGCAAAACAAATTTCGTATGAAATAAAAAAGAATCCGGGAAACACAGTTCAAGCAAATGTTGCCGGAATTACTGCAAAAATTGTAAACGCTGCTAAAGTTGTTTATAAAACAATGTTTTCGGATTTGGATGGTGATAATTGTCCGTTTCATCCGTCATGTTCCCAGTTTTATGCCGACGCTGTGGGCGAAACGAATCTTCTAAAAGGTACTTTAATGTTTATTGATAGATTTACACGAGACATTAATTTTTTCAAAGGATTTAACGAATATCCAAAATATTCCAGTAATAAATTCTTTGACCCCGCTGTAAATTATACTTTGGATCAAAACAAAATAATTTTTCAAACTTCCGATAATCCTGCCAGATAATATGCTTTTATTAAATCTTAAAAATAAAACAAGCGCTTTTGGGATAATAATATTCTGTTTAATTCTTCGATTAGAATTTACTTTTGCTCAAACAACAATAAATGATGCTAGTCTTGCTTCACCCGCAAACAGACTAAAATTCGGCAACTATTTGTTTGAAGAAAAAGATTATTTGCGCGCTTTGGATGAATTCAAGGCTTATTTAAAAACTGAGGATAACGATACGATCCGCTACAAATTTTCGGAATGCTTTTTTAGAATCGGACGTTACAAGGAAGCCGCAGAGAATTATAAAAGTTTGTTTTTCCATTCACCTCTTTCGGATGCTGCTCGACTTGGTTTTTATAAATCTGTTTTCTTTCAAAATGACTATAAAATTTTCCGGGATGAAGTAAATGAAGGCAGTTATCTCCCTGTAAAATATGAGAAAGATGTAATCCGTCTTCAATTAGTTTCGCATTTTTTTGATGATTCAGTTCTGCCGGATACAAATAAATTTTTTATTCAGTTTGAAGATTCCAATAAAACTGAGATTCGTAAATTTTATTTCATGAAAAAATATCCCAAGAAAAAAAATCCAATGACAGCGGCGTTGTTATCTGCTGCAATTCCGGGCCTCGGTAAAATTTATACGGAAGAAATAGGGGACGGGATCACTGCTTTCGTTGCAACTGGTTTATTAACGTATCTTTCAATTAATAATTTTAACCATGATCATAAATTCCGGGGATGGCTTTTCGCGGGAATGGCGGCATTAAGTTATGCCGGAAATATTTACGGGTCGGCGGCTTCCGCCCAAATTTACAACGCCGGTATAAAATTCAATTTTGATAAAGATGTAAAATTCTATTTTGAACAAAGGAATTACCTTTTACCAAATGAGAACTGGCTGAAATGATTATTATGAAAAAGTATTTTATGATATTCATAATATTCTTTGCATACAATATAAATGCACAGAATCATCTCGCCATTCAATTTGAGTATGCAAACACGCTTTTCAAATCCAGGTTGTATTTCGATTCGATAACTGAGTACAAGCGATTACTTTTCTTCGACACTCAAAATGAGTATTCTTTTTCTGCAAATTATAAAATCGGCGAAGCTTATAAAGCCGGTGCAAAGTTTGATGAAGCAGTAAAGTATTTTGCAATTGCGGAATTAAATTCTTCAACCGATCAACAAAAATATTCTGCTAAAATTGAGATTATCAAAGCAAATATTTTGAGAAGAACAACCGACCGCGCGATTCAATTGCTAAACGAAATTGAGAGCGAAAACATTGCCGTTAAAGATTCAATAAACTATTGGCGCGGCTGGGCTTATATGTTTGCCGATGATTGGAAATCCGCATCCGAATTCTTTGCGAAAATTAACAGTTATCACGAGTTAAAGTTACTTTGCGACCGTGTTGAAAAGGAAAAGGTTTCGGTTACTTTTGCAAAGGTTATTTCTTATATTTTGCCGGGCGCGGGACAAATTTATACGGGACAGTATTTATCCGGGCTTTTGTCATTGGGTTATAATGCTTTGTTCGGTTATCTGAGTGTAAATTCATTTATTGAAGATAGGGCATTCGATGGAGCGGCAACCGGGCTTTTGCTATGGCTAAGATTTTATAGAGGCAATATTCAAAACGCTGAAAAATTTGCCGTCGAAAAAAATATTGACGTTGCTAATAAAACATTGCGGTATCTACAAAATAATTATCAGGGATTAAAACCGTGAAACTTTCCGAAGATGAAATAAGAAAAATTACTTTCCAAGTTATAAGTGAATTGGGCGATAAAGCTACGCCGGAAAATGTAAAAGAAGCTGTCCGCAAAAAAGTTGAAACAATGAGCGGCGGCGAATATCATTTTGAAAAAGGCGAGATAACTTCCGGCCGGGTTATTTTAACAGCGTTTGGGTTAAATAAACCGGGAATAGTTGCCGGTGTTACAAAAGCTCTTGGTGATTCCGAGTGCGATATTCAAGATTTAAGTCAAAGAATTATGGGCGATTTTTTTACAATGATAATGATTATAGATATATCGGCTTCACCGAAAGATTTGAAGGAAATTCAAGAGCAAATGAGTAGAATTGCGGAAGAATTAAAAGTTAAAATCTATCTACAACACGAAAATGTTTTTAGATATATGCACAGGATTTGAAAAAAATTTTTACAACAAACTATTGAAAACTATCAAACATGCAATACGACTTTGAAGAAATACTCGAAACAATAAGAATGACGGAAATAGAGCATTTCGATATCCGAACTGTTACGCTTGGCATAAGTCTGCGCGATTGCCACGACCGGAATATTGAAATAACTAAACAAAAAATTCACGATAAGATTCTTAAGTACGGCAGGAATCATGTAAAATTGGCAAAGGAAGTCGAATCGCAATATGGAATATCAATAGCTAATAAAAGGATATCCGTTACACCGGTATCGATCCCGTTTGATTCTTTTTCCGAAGAAGAATTTGTTGAAATAGCCAAAACACTTGATAATGCAGCTGATGAAATTGGAATAGATTACCTTGCCGGATTTTCTGCTCTTGTTCAAAAAGGAATGACAAACGGGGAGCGCGAATTAATAAAATCAATTCCTTCCGCACTTGCCCAAACAAAACATGTTTGTTCCAGCGTTAATATTGCTTCTACAAAAGCCGGAATAAATATGGACGCTATTATGATGATGGCTGAAGTTATAAAATCAACAGCGGAAAAAACTAAAGACAAGGATTCGATTGGTTGTGCGAAACTTGTTGTATTTGCAAATGCAGTTGAAGATAATCCTTTTGTTGCCGGCGCATTCCATGGAGTTACTGAACCTGAAGTTGTTTTAAATGTTGGTATCAGCGGGCCAGGCGTAGTTCTTCAAGCAATTAAAGAAGCCGGAAGAGTTGATTTGCAGCAGTTGGCTGAAGTAATAAAAAAAACAATATTTAAAATTACTCGTGCAGGCGAATTAATAGGAAGAAACGTTGCGGAAAAGCACGGAATTCCTTTTGGAATTGTTGATATTTCCTTAGCTCCTACTCCGGCTGAAGGTGACAGTATTGCAGATATTTTAAAAGCAATGGGCGTTGAGGATGTTGGCGCACCCGGAACAACCGCGGCTTTGGCTATGTTGAATGATTCAGTTAAGAAAGCGGGATTAATGGCAAGTTCTTCCGTGGGAGGAATGAGCGGCGCTTTTATTCCTGTCAGCGAGGATATGGGTATGATTAGAGCTGTGCAAGCTGGAAATCTTTCTCTTGAAAAATTGGAAGCGATGACGGCTGTTTGTTCTGTAGGACTCGATATGATTGCAGTTCCCGGCGACACTCCGGCAACAACATTAGCCGGAATAATCGCAGATGAAGCGGCTATCGGAGTCATTAATGATAAGACTACTGCTGTAAGAATTATACCTGCATACGGAAAGAAAGTTGGTGATTTTGTTGATTACGGCGGCTTACTCGGCAAAGCGCCAATTATGGAAGTGAGAACAATTAGCAGTGCGGGATTTGTAGAGCGAGGAGGAAAAATTCCTGCACCAATGAGAAGTTTGACGAACTAATTAAGTTGAATAAACATCTAATTAAAAAATTTTATTTCATTTTAAGGAGGTCTAATGAAAAAGGGATTACTCATTACTCTTGGAGTAGTTGCTTTTATAGTAATTATAGTTATTGCTCTAATTAGTTGGGGTGTTGGAGTTTATAACAATTTGGTTAGCTTAAACGAAGGTGTTAACCAATCGTGGAGCCAGGTTGAAAACCAATACCAAAGAAGATATGACCTTATTCCAAATTTAGTTTCAACTGTTAAGGGAGTTGCCGAATTTGAAAAAGAAACCTTTACAGCTGTTACTGAAGCTCGCGCTAAAGTCGGACAAATTAAATTGAGTTCAGAACAATTAGCCGATCCTCAAGCATTTCAAAAATTCCAACAGGCACAGGATGGGTTGAGCAGTGCATTATCAAGATTACTTGTAGTTTCAGAAAATTACCCGCAATTAAAAGCCAACGAAAACTTTTTGCAGCTTCAGGCACAACTTGAAGGAACAGAAAATAGAATTTCAGTTGAACGCATGAAATTTAACCAGATTGTTCAGGATTACAATACACAAATCAAAAGATTCCCGGCCACAATTATTGCCGGTATGACGGGATTTGGCGAGAAACAATATTTTAAAGCTGCTGCAGGCGCTAATGAAGCTCCGAAAGTTCAATTCTAAAAAACAGTGAGAGTGTAGAGTTTTGAACATAGAGTAATTAATATTATAGGACGATGATGAAAAAACTTTTATTATTGATACTAATTCACATTATAACCATAAATGCACAAACAGAATTTCCGGCATTGGATAAATATGCAAATGATTTCACATCTACTTTATCAAGTTCCGAACTCTCCACTCTTAATTCTGCCTTAAAAAGTTTCGAAGATTCAACATCAAACCAAGTTGTTTTCTTGATGATTCAATCGCTAAACGATTATCCTCTCGAAATGTACACTTACGAAGTTGCCGCTAAAAATAAAATCGGCACCGCTAAAAATAATAACGGTGTACTTTTCTTTGTAGCAAAGGACGACCGTAAAATGCGAATCGAAGTCGGGTACGGACTTGAAGGCGCGCTTCCCGATGCACTCACGAGTTCAATTCTTCGTAATGAAGTACGTCCCTACTTTAAAAGAGGAGATTATTATTCAGGAATTTCAGCAGGATTAAACGCAATTATGCTTGCCTCGGTTGGTGAATATACCAACGAAAATCGCGACGAAGAAGGTGATGAAATTAAATTTCCCTTTGGCGTTATTATTATGATAATTATTTTCATAATTCTTTCTTCGCGAGGTGGCCGTGGTAAAGGTTCGGGAAATATTTTGCCTTATTTGTTAATTGGCTCTATGATGGGTGGTGGACGAAAAAGCGGCGGCTGGGGTGGTGGAAGTGGATTTGGAGGCGGTTTTGGAGGTTTTTCCGGTGGTGGTGGTGGTTTTGGCGGAGGCGGTTCAAGCGGAAGTTGGTAAAAGATATTAAATCCTATTAATATTATTATTCCCACATGCTTGCAGTTAAAAGCTTCTTTTAGTATTATTTCACACAGATTGAAAGAGCTTTTAGAAGGAATCCGTTTATTTAATGAAGGTGATTTCTTTTCTGCACACGATTTTTTTGAAGAATTGTGGACGGAAAGTGAGAGAGCCGAAAAACTTTTCATGCAGGGGTTAGTACAAATTTCAGTGGGCTGTTATCATCTAATCTGCGGTAATTTTAATGGAGCATATAGTCAACTTTTAAAAGGAAAAATCAAACTGAAAAACTATTTGCCTTCCTACAAAGATATAGATGTAAAAAGTTTATTGAATGATATCGAATTACTTTTGAACGATATAGAAAATTTCTTATCAAATTCTAAATTAAAAATTGATGTTAATAAGATACCAAGAATAAAAACACAATTCTAAAATTTTCAAAAAAAGGAGATTTGCCATGGCGATAATGATTACTGACGAATGCATCAATTGCGGTGCCTGTGAACCTGAATGCCCCAATACTGCTATTTATGAAGGCGGAGCCGAATGGTCTTTGGGCGGAAAAACTTATGGCGAAAATGATGCAGCTCCTTCGGGTGCTTCCGGATTTTTCTCAAGCGATTTTTTCTATATCGTACCTGATAAATGTACCGAGTGTGTCGGATTTCACGATGAACCACAATGCGCGGCTGTTTGCCCGGTTGACTGTTGTGTGCCTGATCCCAAACATGTTGAGGATAAAGATACTCTTCTTAAAAGAAAGGATTATCTTGACGGTTTAGGAAGATAGAAAAACCGCATTTATATTTTTTTTCGGGGCATCACGAAGATGCCCTTTTTTATTATACCTATTGAATATTATGATATCCGACCAACATAAATCCAGAATTTTTGAAATTGAAAAAAACATTTTAAAAAATTCTTTACTTCTGAAAAAAACCGAAAAACTCAGTTCTCAAATAGCATGGATACGTTTTTATGTCTTTGCAATTGGAGTATTTATTTTCCTTTTACTTTTTTTCCTTTCTCTCGAAACCGAAGCGATAATTGCATTAATACCATTTTCTATAGTTTTTATTATTGTATCAATAAGACAAAATAAAATTCTAAAAATCATTAAAAAGCAAAAAACATGGATTCTGCTTAAGCAAAATAATCTTGCAAGGGCCAAATTAAATTGGGATGAAATCCCTTCCGAGAAATTAAATGCCAGATCCAATAATTCTCCGCTGGAAATTGATCTGGATTTGAACGGCGAAAGGTCGTTACATAGGTTGATTGATTTGTCGAAATCTTATGACGGTAGTATGTTGTTAAATGACTTTTTTGTCAACCACAATATTTCAAAAGAAGATATATTTTTAAGACAAAATATTATAAAAGAACTTTTACAACTTTCACATTTCCGAGAGCGATTTGTTTTAGAAAGTAATCTGTCGTCAAATAAAGAAATTGAAGCGGGTACTTTTCTTGAGTGGTTATCAAAATCAAATAAATCGTTGCAGATAAAGAAAAAACTTTTAACTTTAATTCCGCTTTGCTTTATCAATCTATTGTTAATTGCCTTAGCTCTATTTGATGTAGTGAACGGATTATGGGGGATTACTTTAATCACATATACCGGATTTTATCTTCTCAACCAGAAAATTGTAAAATCCCTTGCAACTGAGTCTGATATTCTAAACGATGAGTTAAAAAAAGTAATTCGGGTTTTTGAATTTGTAGAAAATTATGATTTCGGTAAAAACAAAAATATTTCCGAGTTATGCTCACCTTTAACAAATAAACAAACAAGTCCATCTACCAGTTTGAAAAAAATCAATAATGTTATAACCGCTTTATCATTCAGGAATAATCCGGTTATCTGGAATTTTGCAATATTGATTTTTCCGCTCGATTATTATTTAGCATATCGTATAGAAATCTATAAATCGCAATTGATAGAACTATTTCCGGAATGGCTTACGGTACGCAACAAATTAGAAGTATTTATTTCACTCGCAAACTATGCATACCTGAATCCTGATAATTTTTATCCAGAAATAATTGAAGGCAGTAATCAAATTCATTTTAAGGCGGAGCAGTTGGGTCATCCACTCATTCCATTCGATCAAAAGAAAAAGAATAATTACGAACTTCATTCAAACGGAAGCATATCAATAATAACTGGTTCAAACATGTCGGGCAAAAGCACATTTTTACGTACAGTCGGAATAAATGTTTGTCTTGCATATACCGGCGCGCCCGTGGATGCAAAATATATGTCGTTAGGGATGATGAATCTTTTTACCTGTATAAAAGTGAGCGATTCGATAGTTGATGGCATTTCGTATTTCTATGCGGAAGTTCAGCGCTTAAAACAATTAGTTTTATTGTTGGAAAATGAAAATAAATACCCGGTACTTTTTCTTATTGATGAAATATTTAAAGGAACGAATAATCGCGAAAGGTTAATTGGAAGCCGTTCAATGATAAAGGCACTTGTGGATAAAAAAGGAGCGGGGTTGATTTCTACTCACGATTTAGAATTGATTCATCTGGCAGAAGAAAATCCCTCTATAAAGAATTTTCACTTTAAAGAAGAAATTTCCGGCGGCAGGATGATTTTTGACTACACATTACGTGAAGGGCCATGCCCATCGACAAACGCATTGGAAATTATGCGCGCAAACGGGCTGCCGGTTGAATAACATTTTATTTAGTGGATGTTTATCAAAAATTAATTCGTAATAGATTTACTCTAAACATCTGCTGTGAATTATAAAAATCTTTATGACTTAAACCGGTTTGATCTTTATAATTAATTGTTGGATTTGCCTCTATTACATGTGTATAAAATAAAGAACCTATAACGGGTGATAAAGCAGTAACAACCGTGAACCAGTTGTTACTATTTTTTTCATTAACAGCATGATTCAACGCTAAAAATACTATCGAACTACCAACACTACTAACTATTGTAAGTGGAAGAGATAATTCATCGTTTTGAGATTTCGCAACTAAATAAACGCCGGTTGGAAAACCAATTGTGTAGCCAATCATTATACCATAAAGCGCAGAAGATAACCCGGAAAATTCTCCGTGTTTGTCTTCAAGCGAATAAACTATCAATCCCGATGCCAATGAAGCAACGAAAGAAACACCAAAACCCGCAAGGATTTCCGCCGGTATTTGAAAGTATAATGACTGTTGGGGAGAAGTTTTGTATTTAAAGAAATCGTAGCTCGATATATAACGAGAAGAAGGATTTTGTATAAAGTCGGCATCTAAAGTATCATAGCTTGTCAGATTGTTTCCATAAAACCAAATTCCTCTTTTGTTTTTGATTGCATCACTTTCTGAATCCAATAACTCCTGCTTGGTAGCCAAGTTTACGTTATCATAAAATTTTCCGAATCCATTCATTAAAAATTTGGAATTAATATTTGACTGAGAAAGAAGATATTTTTTATACATTATAACAAATTCATAATCTTTATCGTTGGGTTTTGAAACCGGTTCAACTAAAACCATTCTGTCGAGAAGTTCGGTTCTTGAATAATCAACGGCATCTTTAGCCATGGATTGAAAATAAATTGAAGGATGCGAAAGTTGAGGACAATCAATACCTGCAAGTTTTACAAGTCTTCCGTCCTGAAGCTTAAATAGATTTGCATCAATTACTTCAATAATTTTTACTGTTTGCGAATATAATGTAAAAGTAAACGCAATAGATAACAATACAATTTTCATAAAAATCTATATGATTATGAGTAGTAATTTTCAGATTATAATCATTTGATAAACTCAATTACTGCTGTTACCGGAAAGTGATCTGAAGGATATTTTCCATTTCTATTTGTTTTTATTATTAATGAATGTCTCGGCTTAAAATGTTTTGAAACGAAAATAAAATCTATTTTATCTTTTGTATCCTCGCCGATAAAACTGTTGAACGTTCCTTCATTTGCAGATTTTGCATTTAATATTCTGTAACTATCGATCAATCCTGAATCCAAAATTATTTTAATTGTTTGTTCATCTTCGCCTGTGTTAAAATCACCTGTTAAAACAATGGGCAAATCATCATTAAAACTTTTTATTTTTTCAACAATAGCCTGAGCACTTTTTATTCGTGATTCCGGGACCTGATGATCCAAATGAACATTCATGAAATAAAATGTTTTACCCGCAAATTTATCGAATAATTTTGCCCAAGTGCAGATACGAGTAATATTATTACCCCAACTTTTCGATCCCGGAATATTAGGCGTATCGGAAAACCAGAATGTTTCGGTTGTATCTTGAATATATCTGTCCCTAGAATAGAAAATAGGGGCAAACTCTCCGGTTGTTTTTCCATCATCCCTGCCGACCCCGACGTAAGAATAATTCGGCATAACATCTAGTAATTCATCAAGCTGGAATTTCAAAACTTCCTGCATTCCAAGCAGATCGGGATTAAAATCACTAATAACATCAAATAAGATTTGTTTGCGGTAGTTCCAGCTGTTTTCCCCATCTTCGGCTGAACCGTAACGAATGTTAAATGTCATTACCTTTGCTTGATAGAGTGAATTATCATCAGTATTTTTTAACTGGTCTTGAGTTGAACAACTTGATACAAAGCATAATAATAGTGAAAAAAATATTATTCGCTTAAGTTTTGCGATTACTGCTCGATGATAGTGTGTCATGAACTTTAACCAAATATTATTGTTAAGTTAATGTAATCCAAATATTCTTCAATAAACATATCGATAAAAAATGAAAATAGGCAAATACGAAATACACGCAATTCAAACAGGCTCGTTTGGATTGGACGGCGGGGCCATGTTCGGAATTATTCCTAAACCATTGTGGGGCTTAAGTAATCCTCCTGATGAAATGAATCGTGTTGAATTAACTACCCGTAATTTGCTTTTAATAAGCGATATAAAGAAAATATTAATCGATACAGGAATTGGTGAGTTTTGGGATGAGAAATTTAACCGTATTTACAGTGTAGATTATACAAAGTTTTCTCTTACGTCTGAATTAGAAAAACTAAGCATAAGACATGATGAAATAACAGATGTTATACTAACTCATCTTCATTTCGATCATACGGGAGGTTCCACAAAACTGATTGATGGAAAATGGGTTCCTGCATTTCCAAACGCAAAGTTTTATGTACAGAAGAAACATCACGATTGGGCAAGAAAACCATCCGAAAAAGACCGCGCAAGTTTTGTGTACAATAGATTTAATCCTTTATACGAGGAGGGATTAATAAAATTTTTTGACGGTCGAGAATTTTTTGACGACGAGTTGGAGTTAATTCCGATTAACGGGCATACTTTTTCACAACAAATGGTTAAAATCTCGGATTCTTCAAATACAATTCTTTACTGTGCGGATTTGTTTCCGTTTTCATCACATATTCCAATTCCTTATGTAATGGGTTATGATTTGCAGCCGCTTGTAACTATTGAAGAGAAGAAAAAAATACTTTCTGAAGCTACAGAGAATGAATGGACTCTGATTTTTGAACACGATCCGTTTTACGAAGGCGCAAAAATCTCTAGAAACGATAAAGGTTTTATGGCCAAAGAACTTTTTACAAAACTACCATGAATAAAATTCCTGAAGGATTTGTTAAAATTTGCATACTTTCCGATTTGAAAGAGGAAGTCGGTAGGCAGTTTTTTGTCGATGATATTGAAATTGCTCTATTTAAGGTAAGCGGTGAAGTATTTGCACTTAGCAACATCTGCACTCATCAAAAAACACATTTAATGCATGAAGGATTTATTGAAAAAGGTATGGTTGGTTGTCCAGTGCACGGGTGGATGTTCGATCTTAAAACCGGAAACCTCGCCGGTGGAAGAAGGGGACTAACTTCATACGAGACTTTAATAATCGATGATAATGTTTATGTAAAAGTTTTTAAGAAAGAATTAAACTGGTAACAATATTTTGACTCTAAATTCAATTCTGTTGAATGTACCTCAATTTGGCAAAGCGACCTTATTAAGCCATCAATTATACTTTAAAAATAATTTGTAACTTTGCACAAAACACTTGTGCAAATGAGAATCACAAATAAAATAGTAATAGAAAAAGCAAAAGAACTTGGGTTTAGTTTAATCGGTTTTTCCCGTGTAGATTTACTAAATGAGGAAACCAACCGCTTAAAACAATGGCTTGCATTGGGTTTAAATGCGGGCATGCAATACATGGAACGTAATTTAGAAAAACGATTTGATGTAAAAAATATTTTACCGGGGGCAAAAAGTGTAATATCTCTTGCTGTAAATTATTTTACAAAAGAATATCATGAAGAAAAAAATGGATATGGAAAAGTATCGCGATACGCGTGGGGAAAGGATTATCATCTTATAATTTGGGACATGCTTGAACAACTTGAAGATGAATTGAAAAAAATAGACCCGGATTTTGAATGTAAAAGTTATGTCGATACGGGTCCGGTTATGGACAAAGCATGGGCGGTTAAATCTGGAATAGGCTGGATGGGTAAACACTCAAACGTAATAAATCGCGAAATAGGAAGTTGGATTTTTCTTGCAACGATTATTACAAATTATGAATTCGAATACAACAAACCTTCGAATGATTTTTGCGGAACTTGCACAGCATGCATTGACGCTTGTCCGACAAACGCAATCATTCAAAATTATGTTGTAGATGCTAACAAATGTATTTCATATTTAACAATTGAAAACAAAGGTGAAATTTCTGATGAATTCAAAAATCAATTTGACGGATGGATTTTCGGCTGCGATATTTGCCAGAACGTTTGCCCGTGGAATAAGAGCTTCTCGGAGGAAACTGTTGTTAATGATTTCAAATCAAAGAAGAACAAAGAAATAAATTTGGAAAGTGTTATGAAGATGGAAGAAGAGGATTTTAAAATTAGATTTGAAGAAAGCCCCATTAAACGGGCAAAATTAAAAGGCATGCAAAGGAATGCTAAATTTTTGATTGATGAAGCAAATTCGGGTAAATAGTTTTTGAATCCAAACTGTAAAAATTCCATCTAATATTTCAGTAAATTTAAACCACAACTTAAAACAGAATAAAATTTTTGGAGAAAAATGATGTCGGAAAATCATCATAAAGTGGCAATAATAGGATCGGGACCTGCAGGTTTAACCGCTGCAATTTACGCTAGCAGGGCTAATCTTAATCCTGTAATATTTGAAGGGATGCAGCCGGGCGGGCAGTTGACAATTACAACAGAGGTCGAAAATTATCCCGGATTTGAGCATGGTATTCAAGGACCGGAATTAATGGATGTAATGAGAAAACAGGCGGTTCGTTTTGGTGCCAAACCGTTTTTTAAATATGTTGATGAAGTTGATTTTTCTAAGCGTCCTTTTACTATAAAAGTTGAAAATGAAGTACACACAGCAGAGTCGGTGATAGTTGCTACCGGAGCATCTGCAAAACTTCTTAATATCGAAAGTGAAAAGAAATTTATGGGTTACGGTGTTTCTGCTTGCGCTACATGCGACGGATTTTTCTATCGCGGACTTAAAGTACTTGTAGTCGGCGGCGGCGACACTGCAATGGAAGAAGCAACATATCTTACAAAATTCGCTTCGGAAGTTTCAATTGTTCATCGCCGAGATGAATTTAGAGCATCAAAAATTATGATTGAACGCGCTCAAAAAAATCCTAAAATAAAATTTATTACGAATGCAGTTATTAAAGAGATTATTGGAAAAGAAGAAGACGGAAAGAAATTGGTAACCGGCGCTGTCCTTCAGAATACCAAAGACGGCTCAACATACAATATTGAAGCGGATGGAATTTTTATGGCAATCGGTCATCAACCCAACACTAAAATATTTGAAGGCAAACTCGACATGGATGAAACCGGATATTTAAAAGTAAAACCAGGTTCAACGCATACAAATATCGAAGGAGTTTTTGCCGCTGGCGACGTTTCAGATAAAATTTATAGACAAGCTATTACTGCTGCGGGAACGGGTTGTATGGCAGCACTTGATGCACAAAGATGGCTAGAAGAACATGAACTAGCATAAATAAAAAGAGACGCTGTATTCGGCAGCGTCTCTTTAATCTACAATATAAACTATTAGTTTTGCTTTTGTACTTTGCGTGCAACAAAATAAGCTGTAATAAATCCAAGACCTATCATAGTTATAATTGTAAAGCCCATCCACTCATCGTTATATGACCAATCTCTAAATAAAAATCCTAAACCTAATCCCACACCGAAAAATGCTATTATAATTCCTGCTTTTAGTGTGAACAAATGATCTGTCTTAACTTTTAATAATTCCATCATTTGATCATAAGAAAGTCCTTTATCCAGCATCATCTGCTTTTCTTTTGAACGGAAATAGAATGAACTTATAAGTACAAGTCCAATAACCAACGTTATTATTATAGGAATAAAAACTGCTATTACCTTTTCCATGATATACCTCCTTATTTATTTACTACTTTCGACTATAAACTTTTACAATAGGTTACAAGAAATTACTTTGTTTTTTGTCGTGTTCTGTTATTTTGCTTATTGAAAATTTTCATCACTTCTTTTGACTTAAGGCGCTTTGCACAGGTTACAAAAATTACTTTTTATTAGTGTGTAACCTTTAAATAGATAATGTAGTCGAAACCCATGATGAAGCATTTAAGCGACATAGAAATTATCGAATCCGTTAAGCGGGGAAACACAGCTGATTTTTCTCTTTTGATTAAGAGATATCAGGATCGCGCTTTTTCTTTATTGAAAAGATTATTAAAAAACGAGATGGATGCAGAAGAAGCATTGCAAGATTGTTTTATGAAAGCATTCAATGCGTTAAAAGATTTTAGGCAAGATGCTAAATTTTCAACATGGTTTTATAAAATCGTTTATAATACCGGCTTAACTTTAATTGCGTCGAATAAAAGAAAATTAGAACAAGAAATGACATCGATTGATGAGCATTTTGAACTCGCGGCGGATGATGACAACGAAATTTATGCTACATCAGAAAATGCTAGAGCATATGTTTTAAAAATTGTTGATATGCTTCCGGTACGCAACGCACTCGTTGTAATTCTCTTTTACGTTGACGGATTGTCTCTGATTGAGATCAGTCAAGTACTCGGTACATCGCTAGTAAACACAAAAGTTTTATTGCACAGGTCAAGAAATGCTTTAAGAGATCTTCTCTTAAAACATAATTACCAGGAGGAAATGTTATGAAAAAAATAACAGATGAATTATTAAACGATTATATAGATAATCAATTAGATACGTCTTCGATAAACGAACTCAAGGAAAGTATCGGTAACGATCCTGATTCATTGAATAAATTAAAAGCACTGAAAATAGTTGATGAATCTTTACATAATTTGGAAGTGTTTGAAGCACCGCACGATTTTCCGGATAGAATGATGGAATTAGTTTTCAAACATGCTAAATTCATAAAACCTAAGATTAACTTGTTTTTTGCCGGTATTGTTTCTGTATTTGGAATTGTAATTGCATCAGTATTTATTGCAGCTATAATATTGGTAGCTAAAACTAATCCTCCATTAAATAATAGCGGAATTTTGGAATCAACTGAAAGTTTTATTGACAAAAATGTAAGTTTTTTAGGCGGATTATTTAATAATAATCAGTTTTTATTTGCCGGAGGTTTGCTGGCAGTAATTCTACTTCTCAGTACTTTGATAATTATTGATACACACAAAAATTTCAAGAATAAGCTGAAAAGTATTTCCAACTAAATAGAAATGTGAATATTTTATTTAATACTTTCGGATAGAAAACGAACAGCTTCTTCTAAACTTATGAACTTCTTTACGTTCAGACCTGAGTTTCGAGTTACAACTTCAATAAAATCGTGGGAATGATCTTCCGGGTCAACAAGCATTGCAATACGCGCCAGCTTATTAATATCCGGTACATTCATATCTTTGTATGCAAATTTATGATTATCGATTATGCTTTCATTATTTCTGCATTCCGTTAGATCAAGCAAAAAACAATTTATTCCGTATTTACTTGCATACTTATGAGCTTTAATATTATTCTTCATCGCGATAACTCTATCAATATTCCCAATCATCTTCATAATAACATAATTACCATCCGGTGATTTCTTAAGTGACATTTTCACATTCAATCTCCTTTTCTTATTTATATAATCCTAAAAAATAAAATCACTTTAGTATGATTAGAAGCGGTTGTAATGTATGAAAAAGTATATTTTATTAGTAGTCATAATTATGAAATATTAACTGGATTAGAAACACAAAATTGTTTATTTGTCTTTATTGCATTCATTAGATAATTTCGTTTTACAGAATAAAAAATATGAATACTTTTGTTTCAAATAATTGAAGAAGAAAACTAATGGCAATAAAATCCGGGTATGTTTCGATAGTTGGTAAACCTAATGTGGGTAAATCTACATTGATGAATGCTTTGCTGGGCGAAAAACTTTCGATTATTACTAATAAACCGCAGACCACTAGGAAAAGAATTTTGGGAATTCTATCCGAAGAAGATTACCAGATTATTTTTTTAGACACGCCGGGAATATTGGACCCTGAATATTTGTTGCAGGAAAGAATGCTTAACTATGTTTTTTCATCCGCCAAAGATTCAGACGTAATTCTAATTATGGTGGATGCACATGCCGATCCGGATTGTTCAAAAACATTTAACGATGATAAAGTAAAAGAAATTCTTGGCTATTCTAAAATTAAAAAAATACTTGTTGTTAATAAGATTGATCTATCGAATCAAAATATCATAGAAAAAATTGTATCAGACTATGCAGACAGTAAAATACTCGAAAAGATTATTCCAATTTCTGCATATAAAAAGTTTAATATAGAATCGGTTTTGGATTCTATAATAGAGCTATTGCCGGAACATCCTAAATATTATCCAGACGACCAAACCAGTGATGAGAACGAACGCTTTTTTGTTTCTGAAATAATACGCGAAAAAATATTTGAACAATACCGTGAAGAAGTTCCTTTCAGTACGGAAGTACTAATCGAAGAGTTTAAAGAGCGCGAGAATAGTAAAGATTATATACGTGCTGCTATTGTTGTTGAAAGAGATTCGCAAAAACCTATTCTATTAGGTGCAAAAGGTGCTTCAATAAAAAAACTTGGACAGGCTGCGCGGAAAGGAATTGAAGAATTTTTACAGAGAGAAGTTTTTCTCGAACTTTTTGTTAAAGTCAAAGAAAAATGGCGGTCAGATCCTAACATGCTCAGAAATTTTGGATATACGAAATCCGATGACTAATTTCTCTGAATCAGCACCATCAAAAGTTAAATCCCAAAGTGCACTCCTTTTCATGACCTTGCTGTGGGGCGCAACATTTGTAATTGTAAAAGAATCACTGCACGATATTTCATCAATGCTGTTTGTAGCAACTCGGTTTGGAATTGCGGCAGTCATACTTTTTTTTATTCTGCTTCTCAAAAAGAAAAAATTTGTTAAAGAAGCTGTTGCACCGGGGATATATCTTGGAATATTTCTTTACTTAAGTTTTATTTCGCAAACAATAGGATTAAAATACACAACGGCAACAAATTCCGGTTTCATCACTGGCTCAGCAGTTGTTATAGTTCCTTTCCTTCAATTTTTTATTCAAAAAAAGAAACCTGCACGCAGTGCAGTTCTGGGGACAATTTTAGTTTTTGTCGGCATTGTTTTTTTATCGAGCGGTGGAAATTCGATAACCGGTTTCTTTGAACAATTCGGTAAAAATTTTAATATCGGTGATGCACTGACGCTCGGCTGTGCGTTCTTTTATGCATTTCATATTATATATATTGACAAACTTTCACCAATACACGATACATGGATTTTGTTGTTAACGCAACTTATTACAGTAGGAATTTTATCTTTTTTAACAGCCCTATTGTTCGCGGGTATAAAGCTTGAGGTACTGCGTGTAAATTTTTCAAATTACCTTTTGTTCGGATTATTTTATACGTCAATATTTACAACACTTGTAACAATCGGACTTCAAACAAAATTTCAAAAAAATGTTTCTCCTACTCAAGCAGGAATAATTTATTCGTTAGAACCGATATTTGCCGCCGTATTTGCGTTCTTTTTACTCGGTGAAAAAATCAGTATGTTTGGCTGGGTCGGATGCTCTTTAATATTTCTCGGATTAATTTTATCGATGACTTTAAATCCTGAAATGTCTAAAGAGGTTGAGCTTAATGGATAGAGCAGAAATTTTGGTAAACGGTTTGGTACAGGGCGTTGGATTCCGTTATTTTGTTGTTCGGAATGCCGAAAAACTTGGATTAAAAGGATATACTAAAAATTTATACAGCGGCGAAGTTCTTACAATAGTTGAAGGCGAAAAAATTCTAATTGAAGAACTTTACAACAAATTGAAAATTGGACCGCCGTATGCAGATGTTAAAAATGCATCGGTTATATGGGGTGAATTTAAAAACGAGTTCAAAAGGTTTGAGGTGAGATATTGAGTACACAATTTAGAATTGGATTTGGCTACGACGTTCATAAATTTGCTGAAGACAGAAAGTTAATTTTAGGAGGAATCGAAATCCCTTTTGAAAAAGGTTTGCTCGGTCACTCGGATGCCGATGTTTTACTTCATGCAATTTGCGACGCTATGCTTGGTGCGCTTGCATTGGGCGATATCGGAAAACATTTTCCTAATACCGATCCGTCATATAAAGATGCCGACAGCAAAGAATTGCTTATAAGAGTTAATGAATTAATTGCCGCGAACGGATACATTATAAATAATATTGATTCAACAGTAATTCTTGAAAAGCCGAAATTGATTAATTATGTTCAACAAATGCGCAAAGTAATTGCTGAGAATTTAAAAATTGGACTTGAACAAATCTCAATTAAAGCAACTACAAACGAAGGTATGGGTTATGTAGGTAAGGGCGAAGGATGTGCCGCGCATGCAGTTGTTCTACTTATTAAAAAAGAGAATTAATGCTCCAGGAAATTATTTCGTTTATTAATACACTCGACCCGGCACTGATTTATCTTGTGCTGTTCTGTTTTGCTTTTGCAGAAAATATTTTCCCGCCTTCGCCAAGCGATTTTGTTGTTGTTTTTGTTGCTACTTTAATTGCTCATGATTCAATAGAATTTACCCCAATACTTGCCGTTACTACTGTTGGAAGCACTATCGGTTTTATAGTTATGTATTTTATCGGCGCATATCTTGGTGAAAAACTTCTGCGGAAAGGACGGCTAAAATTTATTAAGAAAGAATCACTTGAAAAAGCAGATATATGGTTTCACAAATACGGATATAAGTTAATTCTTATAAATCGTTTTATGCCCGGGACTAGAGCTGTTATAAGTTTTTTTTCAGGAGTACATGGCCTAAAACGTGTAGAAACTTTTCTGTTCGCCGGTTTAAGTTCACTTGTTTGGAATGCAATTTTAATTTTACTTGGAATATTTCTCGGTAATAATCTTGATATGATAGATAAATATTTAAGCGCCTATTCAAATATTATTTTAATTGTAACAATAATTGTGATAGCATACTTCATCATAAGATATCTTCTGAAGAAGAAAAAGTTATTATGAAATTTTTAAAAATATTTTCGATTCCGGCAACGCCGGAAGAAAAAAGGGAAAAGAGAAAACAGCAATTGCTGTGTATCCTTAGCGGAATAATTATGGGAATTTCTTTCCCGCCGTTTCCTCTTCCATATTTAATATTCATTGCGTTCATCCCGTATTTATTTGTATTGCAAAAAAGGGGAACGCTTGCATCAATAAGTCGCGTAACATACTTGACAACATTTGTATTTACACTTGTAACTTTATATTGGGTTGGAAGCTGGACAAAGGAAGCGGATCCATTCTTAATGGTTTCGGGCGTTTTGTTGATGTTTGTTAATCCTGCCTTATACCTTATACCAAGTACATTATACTATTTTGCACAAAAATTATTCAACAGAAGAACAGCTTTGTTTTTGCTTCCTTTGTTCTGGGGCGCTTTCGAATATGTCTACACTTTAACGGACCTTCGTTTTCCCTGGCTTACTCTTGGGAATAGTCTGCCTAATTTTAATTTGTTTATTCAAATTGTGGATATAATTGGCGCAAATGGATTGACCCTGATAATTCTCTATATAAATATTTTTATTTATCTCGCCTTTATGGAGATTAAAAGAGATAGAAAGTTATCAGTAAGATATTTTAGAATAGCTATACTAATTTTTATAATACCTATTTTTTATGGTGTTTACAAAAGCATAAACTATTCCGAAGCTGATAAAAAAATAAAAGTTGGATTAATACAGCCGAACTTAAATCCTTGGGATAAATGGAGCGGCGGCGATATCAATGAACAAATGGATTTATATTTTGAATTATCACGCAAGGCGGTTGAACAAGATGCTGAATTAATTGTTTGGCCTGAATCTGCTTTGCCTGTTTATCTTTTATCTGGAAATTATCCGGCCGAGGTGGAAAGAATTCAAAATTTTGTTGATGCTAATAAAATTTTTCTTTTAACGGGAATGCCTGATATTAATTTTTATTTCAACTCAACCGATATTCCAAAAGAAGCGAAAAAAACCAAATCCGGAGTTTTTTATACTTCGTATAATTCATTATTATTTTTCAAACCCGAAGCGAAACAAATAGATAAGTACGGAAAAATGATGCTTGTTCCTTTCGGCGAGAAAGTTCCTTTCGTTGAAGAACTTCCATTCCTTGGAGATTTAATTAAATGGCAGGTGGGAATTTCGAGTTGGAATGTTGGTAAAGAAAAAACTGTTTTTAAAATGAATGATATAAAAATAGGCGGAGTAATTTGTATTGAATCCATCTACCCAGATTTTGTTTCGAGGTTTGTTGATAAAGGCGCAGAACTAATTGCGGTTGTTACCAATGACAGTTGGTATGGGTACTCAAGCGGACCATTTCAGCATAAAGATATTGCAGTTCTTCGTGCAGTTGAAAACAGAAGATCAGTTGTTCGCGCCGCAAACGGAGGAATCAGTTGTTTAATTGATCCGATGGGAAAAATTGTAAATCAAACTGATCTTTTTACAAAGACATTTTTGGTAGCTGATGTACCGTTGAATTCAGAGAAAACTTTTTACACTCGTTTTCCATTAATAATTCCTTTGTTATGTTCGGCATTTGCTTTAGCAACAATAATGTTTTTTATATACAATAAACTTTCACAAAAATTTAATAAGAGAGCAAGAAAACAATGATTGATTTAAGAAGCGATACCGTTACAAAACCTTCTAAAGATATGCGCAAGGCAATGTTCGATGCCGAAGTTGGCGACGATGTTTATAAAGAAGATCCAACTGTTAACGAACTTGAAAAGTATGCGGCTGAATTGCTCGGCAAAGAAGCCGCGCTTTATGTACCGAGCGGTGTAATGGGTAATCAAATTTGTTTAAATGTTTTAACGCAACCCAGCGATGAAGTGATTTGCGAAAAAGACGCGCACATTTTTCAATATGAATCCGGTTCGCCTGCTGCATTAAGCGGATTGCAATTAAGTCTGGTTGATGGAGTAAACGGTATTTTTACTGCCGACCAAGTAGAACCTTTGATTCGCCCGGAAAGTGCGTATTACATGGCTCGCACAAAAGTTATAGAAATTGAAAATACTCATAACCGTGCAGGCGGTACGATCAACCCGATTGAAAATATAAAATCAATTGCAGCGCTCTCTAAAAAGTACAATTTACTTTATCATCTCGACGGTGCAAGAATTTGGAACGCTTCTGTCGAAACAGGAATTTCACCCGCAGAATATGCATCGCATTTCGATTCAATTTCATGCTGTCTTTCAAAGGGATTGGGCGCGCCGGCCGGTTCGATTATAGCAGGTACAAAAGATTTTATAAAAGAAGCATTCCGTGTGCGTAAAGCATGGGGCGGGGGAATGCGGCAGGTTGGTATTTTAGCCGCTGCAGGTTTGTTTGCTTTAAAAAATAATATACCTCGTTTGAAAGAAGATCATTTAAAAGCTAAAGAACTTGCGAACAGTATTTCAAAACTTGATAAACTCCAAATCGATTTGAGCATTGTTCAAACCAACATTGTGATGTTTTCCGTAAAAAATATTTCGGTTGAGAATTTTTTATTAAAGTGCAAAGAGAATGGTTTGCTTCTTGGAACGGGAAAAGTCGGTGTAATAAGAGCAGTTACGCACATGGATGTTTCAATTGAACAAATAAACGAAGCTGTAAAAATTATTGAGGAAATTGTTTCATAATATTTTTTATTATTTCAAAACAGAAAGAAAATAATTACTGCAGCAGTTACAGATACAGTTACGAATCTTGAAACGATAACCGGATATTTCATTTTCAAATAGCCCCAAACTTTGGCGACAAGAATCATTAAAAGCACCAATACCAATGTTATAATAACACACTCCAATAAATTCAAATTGCTGCCGAAAAGCTCAATTATATTTTTATCATTCCAAATAATTAAGTACAATAGTTTCAAGTGCAGCCAATATACTAGAAGGGATTCGCGACTTACATCAAGAATAAAAGATTGATAATTATTAAATCTATTTATATAAAACCAGAGTACTCCGAGCAGAAAAAGCAATGCACCAAGCCGCTCAATAAAGAAAAAGTAATTCGGTTTTACACTTACCCAGTTTTCCGGAAAAATTATGTCCAGTAATAAAAAGCAGATTACAAAGAAAAATAATCCTGTCCATGTAATTTGTTGAATGAATATTTTCTCTTTACCATTTTGTTTTGCATCGGCATATAATTTACCGACAAGTGCGCCCGTTAAAATGAATGCAACCCACGGAAAGATCGGGAATAGTGAGCCGTTTATTCGATTGAAATAATTAGCTATCGGCAAAGGCATGAACAATGCGTAATCCGTCTGCCATGCAATTGGTCCGTAAGCTAAAACAAAAATATTTAGAAGAATCAGTAACGAATAAAATAGCCTATCTGATTTTATAAATATTCTTAACATCAGTAAGATTAATAGTCCAACAGCTATACATTGCAAAATATCCACTACTAAAAAATCTTTAATCATGTGCGGATAGCGCGGATCGATAATTTTACTAAAAGAAAATACAGGCATGTGAATACTGTACCCGGCAAGAAAAATTATTATAAGTCTGCCGAGTTTTTTCCAAAATTTTGTGCCGAACTTTCGTAATTCATCCAATCCTTTTTGAAAAGAGAGAACGAAAACCATACCGGAAGTAAAAGTAAATGCAGGGGCAACCAAACCGTTGATAAAATTTATTATTTCAAACCAACTTTGGGATTTGATGACCGGACTTAAAAAGACGTTTACAACATGAACTTCTATCATTACAAGAAGTGCAAGTCCTTTAAGCATGTCAATAAACTGTGCGCGGTTTTTGTTGTCAGCCATATATCCTATAAAAAGTTGATCAAAAATCGAAAATAAATGTTTATTACTCAATTAAATTATAGAACCGTACCGATTTTACTATCTGTTTATTAAAATAAAAATTTATTAGATTCCTTCGGCACAAAAAATAATCGGGGTATAAAATGAATTTGGTTTTCGATATCGAAACTGCCGGATTCGAATTCGAAACACTCTCCGAATCCCAGCAAGAATACCTGCTGCGTTATGCAGAACAAGAAAAAGATTCAGAAAAAAGAATTGAAGCCGAGGAAGAGGCTAAGCGTTATTTAAGTCTTTATCCTCTTACGGCAAAAGTTATTGCGATAGCATTGTTGAATACCGATACGGAAAAAGAAATGGTAATGTATGAAGGCGAATTGGATGAAAATATTCTTATCGAAGAAAAGAATACAAAGTACAAGCAAATGAGCGAAGAGGAGATGCTGAAGAATTTTTGGCTATATGCAGCCAAAGCCGATAAGATTATTTCTTTCAACGGACGAAATTTCGATATACCGTTTTTAATGATTCGTTCGGCAATGCACAAAATAAAACCGTCGAAAAACTTTATTAAAAACAGGTATGATTCGTCTTCGCATATTGATTTACTTGAACAATTTACTTTTTACGGAATCACAAAAAAATTCAATCTTGATTTTTATTGTCATGCATTCGGAATTGAATCACCTAAATCCAAGGGCATTACGGGGATGGAAGTTAAAGAATTATACAAAGCCGGCAAGGTGAAAGAGATAGCCGTTTACTGCGGCGAAGACGTAAGGGCTACTTACGAACTTTATAAAATTTGGGATGAATATCTAAATAACATAAAATAAAGGGGAACCTGTTGCGAAAAAAAATAGTAGTTCTTGGACTGTTTTTATCATCAATTATTACCGCTCAAATGAGCGAGACAAAGCAAAATTACTATAATCAGGCAATCTTAGCATTAAGCAAAGGAGATACGGCAAAAGCGATAGATAATTACAAAGATTCGGGAAAATATGAAAATAATGCCGAAGCATATTTT
The DNA here is from genome assembly GCA_023397505.1 of Bacteroidota bacterium. GTDB lineage: Bacteria > Bacteroidota > Ignavibacteria > Ignavibacteriales > Melioribacteraceae > JAEWUC01. Next base: position 84,804 of record JAEWUC010000006.1, read on the forward strand.
AGATTGGCTGAAATATATTCAAGGGATAA